>NZ_JBALOA010000009.1:64183-78032 GCF_036962125.1 Neobacillus drentensis | reverse complement strand
GTCAACATCGAATCGCTTACGCTCTCCGTGTTTCCTTTATCTCAGTTGGAGCGCTCCAGGCCATACGCCGCTAAACGGGCGCTTGCGCCTTTTGTTCTTGTATAGGAGACTTACCATGTACTGGACTTGGAGGAATTTTTAAGGGAAGTTTAAGTCTTACTTAACAGGTCTGCATAAAATCCGAAATTTTTAAACGAATAGAACTATGATAATATTGCAAAGCAAGTTGGAAAAAATCATTCTGTTAAATGTATTTGGTGGCAAGTAAACTTAAATTAACTAGAGAAGCTTCTAGAGTGATGAGGTACTGTATGCGAAGAGATCTAATTTTAAAATATTTGTATCAAAAGGGTAAATCACTTACATCACATGAAATTGAATCAGAATTCGCCATTTCCAATCGGACATTACGAAATGAATTGAAAGAATTAAACGGTATTGGAGAAAAATCCGGATTTGTTATTCAGAAGAAACGTGGTGAGGGATATTTCCTTCATGTAGAGAATCAAGAAATGGTTCAATCGTATATGAAAGAAATAGAGGGAGCCTTAGCCCCGGATTTACCTCGTGTTCGTGTAATCAATATCATTATGCTCCTGCTTCAAACGACTGAGTTTCAAACCATTGATATGTTTGCGGATAGCCTAATGATAAGCAGATCGACAGTTTTTAGTGACATGATTGAAGTGGAGAGGCAAGTTAGGATTTTTGACTTGAAAGTAGAAACAAAATCACGTTATGGTGTCCGTTTACTAGGTGACGAAACAAATTTTAGAAGGGCGTTTTCTTATTTCTTAAGTCAAAAGGAAACAGGTTTGTTAAAGAAATCTAATTATCTACATTTCGAGAAAGCGTTTCCGTATGAAGAAATTAGAACGGTTTTGAGTGAAGAAGTACAAAACAATCAGTTGAAATTGAGTTATTTTGCACTAGAGAACATTTTAGGACATATTCAAATACTCTCATTTCGAGTAACTCAACACAATTTTATATTGCCTAATCAAGAAAAGAAGTTAGATGTTTCCCTGATCAAGCCATCTTATATGAATATAGCCAAGAGAATTTGTGAAATTCTTTCTGAACTATATCATGTCGTACTGCCAGAGAGTGAGAGGATCTATCTTGCTGCACATTTAAGCGGTAAATCGAGTGTGGATGATATTGAGGAACAAGAAAAGAGTGATTTGCAACAAAAGCTAAAGCAGTGTTTAGAGAAGTTAGATCAAACTTTCTTAACACAGTTTACAGGTGATCAACTACTTTTGGATATGCTTATGATGCATATGTATCCTTTATTAAGAAGGCTATATTTCAATTTAAAGCTTACAAATCCATTGATAGATGATGTATACAGTAGATATTCCGATGTCTTTATGATTGCTTTAAAATTTTCTGAAATGATCAAGGAAATTTGGGGATTCGAACTTTCTAGTGATGAAATGGGATACCTTACCATGCATTTTGCGGCACATATGGAAAGGGAGAAACAAAACCAATTAAGTTCTTACAAAAAAATTCTACTATCCTACGGTTCAGGAGCAGGATCGGCCGATTTATTAAAGATGAAACTCGCATCACTTTTCCAGGGGGCAACAATTGACGTCGTTCTGTATAGTGACCTTCAATCGGTTCAGCTTAAAGAATATGATTTATTAGTTTCATCCATTCCGATTCGTATTGACAATGGTTCGATTCCTTATATTCAAGTAGCACCAATCTTAACTGAAACGGATATCCAGAGAATTCGTCGGACGCTCACAAGGTACCCGGCGAGTAAAGTGAAGGAAAATGTACCAACACTCTTATCCCTGTTTCATTCCGAGTTGTTTTTTATAGAAGAAGGTAGAGAGTCGTTTGACTACAACGCTTTCATTAAAGAAAAATCAAAAAGAGTGGTTGAACTGGGTTTTGCAACACCTGACTATCCTGATCTAGTTGTCGAACGAGAAGAAAAAATATCGACAATTCTTCCAAATGGGATTGCCGTGCCACATGCATTAAAAATGGTTGCTATTCAAGATTCTGTAAGTGTTGTGATTTTTAAAAATCCACCGACTTACGATGGAAAAGTAGTCCAAATACTTTTTTTAATTAATCTGCGTGCCGGAGACTTGTTTTTACACAAGGAATTAAGTCGATTAGTTTTACATTTAATGGATCATCCCGAGGCGAAGCAGAGAATTCTTAGGTCAAATAACTTCAATGATTTTCAGTACGAGATTTCTAAAATATTATTTTGCTAGGCTTGTATATGAATGGAGTTGAAAGAAGAAGGGTTTAGAATGCATGGTTAAATCTATGATTTTTTCGAATCAATTACTTAGGGGGAAGATGAATGAAAAGAAATAAATGGCGTTTTAGTAAAACGGTTACGACCGCTGCTTTAGCTCTTTCAATGGTTACAGGTAATTATAGTAGTTTAGTTGTTAAAGCTGCTCCTACTGTGTCAACCCAAGCTTTTAATGTAAAAAGTATTTCAACTACCAGAAACATTTATATGAATACTACACAAATCACTCACGCAAAACCTACTGGGTTAGATACATCAAAGCCAGTAAAATGGACAACTTCTGATCCTTATGTTGCCTATGTTGATAAAGTTGGCAACGTAAAAGGTGATTACAGTGGAAAGATTCTAGGGGTAACGGGTGGCACGGCAATCATCACTGGTACTGGTGTGGATTTTAGTGGTGCTGCTAAAACTGTGACGATTACGGTTACTGTAGCAGAAACACAGGATAATACATTTCTTGATAAATTCGTTTACTATTATGCTGCGGGCGATGCATCTATCCCTGAGGAACTAAGAAATACACAATGGCAAACAACCGACATCCCAGCTGCTCCAGCAGGAAAGACATTTCCTTCTAAAAACTATGTAGGATATGTTGAAGGTGAAGACGGAGTAAAATGGTTGGTATCCAAAGATACCTTAATGATGTCTAGCGGTAAAGTCGATCTTACTTCGAGTGCCCCTATGAGTGTTACTTCTGGTATCGTATCGGATGCGGTAACACTTTACGACCCAAATCTTTCTTCAGCCGATCAAATTCAATATTTACAAGGCGGAAGATATATTCCACAAACGGGTGCTTCTCAACCAGGAACGAATGCAGTTGAAGTCATCACTAACATTATGCCTGACGGCGACAATGGGCTATGGGTGTTAGGTTCAGCAGGAAATGCAACTCATATTGCTAGAAAACAAGTTTCTTTAATGAGTAAGGCATTGCTTCAAGAAGAAATTTCAAGAAATTTCACGGACCGCTATGGTTTCCAATCTGGGAACATGAGTTTTACTTCTCAAGCGGAAATGAAGAAAGCGTTGATGACAGCGGACACAGATGCTGCACGTGGAAACTACGACACAGATAACGATGGTCTTTGGACTACCATGTACGCTTCAGGTGAAATCTGGAGATACAACTATATGAAGAAAACATTTGGTGATTCCGATGAAAGAACAAAAGATGCAAAAGCTTCTGCAGTTCGTGCAGTCGAGTCCATCGTAACGCTTGGATATATCTCTGGTATGCAATTAAAAGTACCTTCCAAGAATAACGTGAACGACGTGGTTTATGTGGTAAATGCGTTGGGCGGAAATGTGAAAACGGTTGAACAAGGTAAATTATGGCTTAAGACGAATGAAGCGAAACCTGTTTTCGTTGATGATAATGGGAAGTACACGTTAACTGATACAGGAAAACCTGCTTCTGCTGGTTTCTTTGCTAGAACCTATAAAGTAGATGGTTCTAATAACGGGGCTACCATTGCTGAAGCAAAAAGTTTTGATACTGCTTGGCTTAAAAAGAAAGCAGGAACAACGACGGATATTACAGGAAAGTCTGTTAACTACTCTGTTCCTGGACAGTTTAAAAATGGTCAAGCAACCAATGTAAAAGCTTATGATACCGTTGCAATACCTACACGGTTAACTAAAATTGTAAATGATCAAAATCCATCATTGGATGAAGATACAAAAGACCTTGATTCAGATAAAGTTTATTACAAAGCAACTACTTCAACGGATGAATTAGTTGGACACTACTTCACTCTTGACCTTGCATATAATGCATTCAAGGATAGTGACCCTGAATTAGCAGCTCTTATAAAGAATGATTTAATCAACCATACAAATAGTGTGATATTAAATAATTATTACCAAATGAGTATTACTGGAGAAAACGCACTCGAACCCCGCTACAATGGAGTTGCCCCAGGAAATGGACTAAATGCTACTTCTTCGCCAACAAGATGGGGAAATATGAACCCTGAATTCCTTGATGGTGTTCCAAGTGCATGGGTAGATGGTGACTATGAGGACGGTCCTCTAAACGCAACACTAGCATTGCAAATGCTAGTCGCTGCAAGAGATATGGGGAACTACACTCCTGCTGAAAAAGAAGCGCTTGAGGCTCAAGGCATTCATGTTATTGCGCCGCTTGATTACGCAAACGAGTACAAAGTGATGACGGGCCAGGAAGTTTCGGCAACTGATACAACCCATAACGATTATGAAAAAAGGTATCCGAAGTCTTATAACTCAACATCGCTTCTAGATATGTCAAAGCAATACGTTTCAAGATACTTTGGTATTTCTGCGCATAACGGAGACGATATGGGAGTAAGTGGTGTTTCTTACGACTCGTATATGAACTATTCTGACGAAGAAGAAGCGGCACTTTCATACTATACGCTGTCTCATCATGCGGAGAAAGCAACGGCCCCTGGAATCTTATACGGGATGAATCAATGGTGGTATAACGAAAAACGCGAGAAAAATCCATTTATGTCAGAATTCTATGCAGCTTCTCTAGGTGCATTGAAAGCTAAAGGATTCGATATTGGGGATGCAACCGTTGATCGTGCAGGTTCAGAATGGGGAATGAAACGTATTCCAAACAACTACATGAACTGGGATGTCCTTTCTGCAAACAGAAACGACGTGACTCATGAAGCTGGTGACTTAATGGTTGACCAACTTATCCCACGAGATGAAGTAAAGATGTCTAAATACAATACAAATATTTTTGGAACGCATGAAAGAAGAACCGTTGATTCTGGTACAAGCAATACGTTGGAATCTTCCACAGTTATTTCTATGCCATACTGGATCACACAAAACCCAGAAGA
Organism: Neobacillus drentensis; assembly: GCF_036962125.1. Classification (GTDB taxonomy): domain Bacteria; phylum Bacillota; class Bacilli; order Bacillales; family Cytobacillaceae; genus Neobacillus; species Neobacillus drentensis_B. The sequence goes on along the minus strand of NZ_JBALOA010000009.1, from coordinate 72,899 downwards.
TGCGGAAAATATTGCTGACCTAGGTTCAAAAGTTACTGCACCAGTTAACAACGGTACAGAAAGCTTAACTTATCCAACAAACCTTGCAAAATTGAACCCGAACGCCAAATACGATGCAGACTCACATACTTTTACCATTGATGTGGGTGATTCAGTTAAACTTGATGCAATCGCTAAAGGTTATATTAAGAACGTTTCTTGGTTAACAGACGCTTGGACGCAAACAGGGTATGTTAACGGAGTACCAACAAAGATTATTGCAGACAGTAGTAAAGCAGATGTCATTGACTTAAGAGCATTAGCAAATTATAAAGAAGTTGGAAATGTAGACGCAACTGGAATCAGCGTTAACGGTGATCACTATGGTGCTTACGCAACGGGTTTAAAACCTGGAACGGTTACTGTAACCGGATATGTTATTGACGGTTTCTTTAGAACACCTCAAAAAGTAACATATACAATCAACGTCGTTGATCCTAAGAACTCAGCAGAACTAATTGCACCAACTTCTGTAGATACTGACACATTTGCTTACCCAACTTGGTTGAAAAAAGCAATGGCTTCAACGGGCTTAAACACAGATGGAAATCAACATGTAGAGGTTACTTTTGAGTCATCTTCTCCATCTGATGTGGTAGTTGATTCGGATTCTGGAGCGGTTAATTATATAACTGACCAGCCAGCTACTATTACGGCAACAGTCACTTACTCAGCTGTACAAATAGACGATTCTCCTACTTTTGCAAACGATAGTCATATCATGACTTTTGAAAGAACTGTTTCAAGGGATGCCGTACAAACAGTTACATTTGATTCAAAAGGCGGTACTACAGTTGATCCAGTAACTGCAAGTTACAAGGACCCTATTGTTGCACCAACAGCACCAAGCAAAACAGGTTACACGTTCATTGGTTGGTTTAATGATGCCGTGTCAACAACTGTACCAGCTAACTTCGGAGCAGGGGTAACTGAAAGTGTTAAGTTAACTGCTCATTGGAAAATCAATAGTTACAATGTGGCATTTAATAGTAATGGTGGTTCTGCCGTAACTACTAAAAAAGCAAATTACAATACTATAATTGCAAAACCTGCTAATCCAACGAGAAAAGGGTTTGTCTTTGTTGGATGGTACAAGGATGCAGCGTTTAAAACAGCTTGGAACTTTACAACTGATAAAGTAACAGCAAATACAACACTTTACGCAAAATGGATGGTTGCGTCGCCAACAGGTCTAAAAGCGGCAAAAATAAATTCGACTTCAATTAAGTTAACTTGGACTGCAGTAAATGGTGTTTCTGGCTATGAAATTGATCGTGCAACAGCAATGAATTTCACAGGCAAAGTGACAAAAACAACCGCAGCAGGAACATTTACCGCTACAGGACTTGTTAAAGGTAAAACTTACTACTTTAAAGCTCGTGCTTACACTGTTGTTGGAAAGATTAAAGTTTACAGCAATTACACAACAGTTGTAGCATTCAAACTTTAATAATTAAATGTAATAAACAGGTGCAGTCTACTAAACTCTAGTAGTTGCAAAAGCTCATTAATATGATTCCTTATTTAAATAACAATGTTTGAAAAGGATCTTGGTGGAAGGAAAATTTCCTAATCTACCAAGATCCATAAAGGAGGGAGTTATTAAATGAAAAGTAACTTTTTTGAAGAGAAATTTTTACCGATCGCTTCAAGAATAGGTAATCAAAGACATTTGCTTGCCTTACGTGATGGTATTATGTTTGCCATGCCACTCATGATTATTGGTTCCATTTTCATCACATTGGCCTGGTTAGAAGTAGAAAAGTACCAAAACTTCATGGCTAATATTTTTGGAGATAATTGGAGTGCGTTTGGTGATGTCGTTTATAATGCTACGCTAGGTATCCTTACGATTATTGCAGTTTTTGGTGTTGGTTATTCTTTAGCTTCAAGCTATAAAGTCGATAATAAAAACATTGATGGTGTACCAGCGGGGGTTCTAGCTTTATCAGGCTACTTTATTATCAGCTTTTTAAGTAATTTCAAAATAGGTAAAGAGGAAGTATCCGCATGGTCTCCTGATCTATTTACTGCTCAGTATTTATTTGTAGGATTAATTGTTGCCATAATTACAGCTGAAATATATCGTTTCTTCTTGCAAAAGAAGATCATTATCACGTTACCAGATACTGTTCCACCAACAGTTGCACGTTCATTTACAGCACTTATTCCTGGTTTTGTTATTATTGTGTTCTTTTTACTCGTAAGACTTGGATTTGCGTATACAAGTTGGGAAAACCTAGCTACTTTTATTATAGATGTTGTTTCAAAGCCATTCACATATGCGGGGTCAACTTATATCGGTACGCTTATTGCGTGTCTGATGGAGCACTTTTTATGGTCATTTGGTATTCATGGTTCATCCATCATTACAGCTTTCATGGAACCAATTTGGATTCAAAATTCAGACGCAAACTTACATGCTGTTAAAGAAGGTTCAAAGGTTCTACCGCACATTATTACTTATTCTTTCTATGAGAATGGTATTTGGATGGGTGGATCTGGAGCTACGTTACCAGTTGCGATCTACATGTTGTTCTTTGCAAAATCGAATCTACTTAAGAAAGTCGGAAAATTAGCCATTGGTCCATCTATCTTCAACGTAAATGAACCCATTATGTTTGGTCTTCCGGTCGTATTAAACCCATTCTTAATGATTCCATATATTTTGGCACCTATCGCCGTTTTAACTATCACTTATTTTGGAACAGATTTAGGGATTTTCCCTTATACCAATGGAACTATGCCTCCTTGGACAACCCCATATTTCATCAGTGGTTATCTCATGACTGGTGGTAAAATTATGGGTGTTGTCATGCAAGTGGTTGCCTTTGCAGTTGCCTTTGCCATTTGGTTCCCATTCATTAAGATGTGGGATAAGAAAAATTTAGAAATGGAGAAAGCTAATAATTAATTAAGGCGTGTCTTCTTTCGGGTGTCAATCTTTTCAGTTTGACACCCATCGTGTTCATGTGGAACATGATAGATTCAAAATAAACGTCTTAATTTTTAGCGAATACTTATTATGGATACCAAAAAGAAAGTATTTACTAAGTTTCGATTAAAAAGAATGGCTGCTTTTGTTATAGATGCGGTGATTGTTTTTATCCTACTTTCAATTATTTATCGAATAACCGGATTTCCAAACTTTCCTGGAGTCTTAACAAGGATGATTGAAGTTCAAAAAACAATGGGTGAAGCTGCTAGTCAAGATGCTACTGTACAGGTAATGGCTCTTTTTAATGAGGCCTACCTCCAAACGCTGATAATCTGGTTTTGTTATGATTTCTTAACAACGCTTTTATTCAGAGGAGCTACAATTGGGAAATTGATCTTTCAATTGAAGTTAACTTACCTCAATAACAAAAAAGGTCCGCTTGCTTATGTATTATTAGTGGTTGTTAGAAGTTTCATTAAATTTTTAACGATGTTTCTTTTTCAAGGTATTCCATTCTTGATATCCATTATAAGTATATTTGCTAATCCCAAGTCATTAGCTGCACACGATCGGGTCGCTCGATTAATCGTTGTAAATAAAAACGACGTCAAAAAAGCTGAATAAAGAAAGAGGAAATAATAATGAATATTTTACTTTGTTGTTCTGCCGGCATGTCTACGAGTCTAATCGTAACAAAAATGGAAAAAGCTGCTGAGTTAAAAGGGATTTCAGCCCGCATTTGGGCAGTTTCGGAATCAGTTGTGCGCTCGCAAATCGACGAGGTTGATGTGTTATTGTTAGGGCCGCAAGTACGATTCCTTTTGAAAGAAATGAAAAACATTTGTGATGAGAAAAACATTCCAGTTGAAGTCATTGATATGATGAATTACGGCATGTGTAATGGTGAAGCGATTCTCGCGCAAGCAATAAAACTAATCGAAAAGTAATAGTATAGAATTCAGAGTTTCAGAGTTTCGCTTGAAAGAGAAAGGAGGTTAATTTTATGGTAAAACATGAAACAGAAATTTTTACCTTAATTTTACATGGTGGCAATGGTCGAAGTGCTGCTATGGAAGCCATTCATGCCGCAAAAGAACAGAATATGGAATTAGCACGCCAGAAATTAAAAGAAGCGAGTGATTCTTTAAATGAGGCACATCATATTCAAACAACGTTAATTCAATCCGAGATTGGTGGAACTCCAACTGAAATTTCACTTTTAATGATTCATGCACAAGATCACTTGATGAATGCGATAACCGTAAAAGATATGGCAAAAGAGATCGTTGACTTGTATGAAAGGGGCTTTAAAAATGCCTGAGAAATTTAAAATTGTGACAATAGGTGGGGGCTCTAGTTATACGCCGGAACTAGTTGAAGGGATTATCAAGCGCTATGATCAAATTCCAGTTACCGAACTTTGGCTGGTGGATATCGAAGCAGGCCGCGAAAAGTTAGAAACTGTTGGAGCACTAGCAAAGCGTATGGTAAAAAAAGCCGGGGTTCCAATGGAGATTCACCTTTCGTATGATCGCCGGGAAGCTTTGAAAGATGCTGATTTCGTGACTACACAGCTTCGTATTGGGCAATTGGCTGCACGTGCACTTGATGAAAGAATTCCATTAAGACATGGTGTCATCGGTCAAGAAACCAATGGTGCAGGCGGTTTGTTTAAAGCGCTCCGAACGATTCCAGTCATTTTGGATATTTGCAAGGAAGTGGAGGAACTTTGTCCAAATGCGTGGGTACTTAACTTTACAAACCCTGCAGGCATGGTGACAGAGGCAGCCTTAAGATATTCAAATATAAAGAAATTTATTGGCCTATGCAATATTCCGATTGGAATGGAAATGGGTATTGCAGACCTATTAAACGTGGATCACTCTCGTATTCGAATTGATTTTGCAGGTCTGAATCACATGGTTTTTGGATTAGAAGTTTATCTGGACGGGGTTAGTGTAAAAGATAAAGTTCTTGAAATGATCAAGGACCCTGCCAATGCAAGTTTTGTAAAAAATATTGACGCAGAAGAGTGGGCACCTGAATTCCTCAAAGGGATCAATGTCATCCCATGCTCATACCATCACTACTACTACAAAACGTCTGAGATGTTGGCAAGAAAATTGAAAGAATTTGAGTCAAATGAAACACGTGCAGAAGTCGTACAACGGATTGAAGCATCTCTATTTGAAAAATATAAAGATGTAACGCTCGATATAAAACCACCTGAGTTAGAACAACGTGGTGGAGCGTACTACTCCGATGCGGCTTGTCGTTTAATTTCCTCTATTTACAATGATACGCGAGATATTCAACCATTGAATACAATGAACAAAGGGGCAATTTCAGGCCTGCCATATAACAGTGCTGTTGAGGTTAGCTGTGTAATCACGAAGGATGGTCCGGTACCATTAACGATGGGGGAATTGCCGGTTCCCGTTCGTGGGTTGATACAAACGATTAAATCCTTTGAACAAGTGGCCATTGAGGCGGCGGTAGAAGGAAGTCGTGAAAAATCAATCGTTGCATTGACGATCAATCCGCTAGTTGCTAACGATAAAGTGGCAATAGCTATTGTCGACGAAATGCTAGAAGCGCACAAAGCATATTTGCCAAGGTTTTTTAAAAAGTAGTAAATCCATTGAACAGATATTTTATCTGATTTCTTGATAATAAAAAATCTATTATTGGGGCTAAACGCCCCTTTTTTTTCTTTGTGTTACTTCAGGTGAAGGGAAGGCTTCCATTGAAATTTCCCCAGATCAATGACCCCATTTAACCCGATCTCCACTCCCTCGGCCTCCAGCGACAGCCTTTGCTCATGATAGGATTCGTCATCCTGGAGCGCGATTTGTCCTTTAGCGTTGATAACACGGTGCCAGGGAAGGTGATACTTCCGGCTCATCGAATGGAGAACACGGACAACTTGGCGGGCAGCACGTGGGCTTCCAGCCAGTCCAGCGATTTGACCATACGTCGCCACCTTGCCAGCGGGGATACTGAGGATAATTTCCACTACATTCTCTGTAAAAGGTTTCACCCGAGATCATCCTTTCAAAAAATACATACCAAAAAGGTATCAAAGATATAATAATTTTAACATTACATTCTGAAAAAAAACCCTAGAAATCTTATCAGGTACGGGCCTTCATAACAAGATTTACCTCTCATTCCCAACATTATCACCATTTTTGAATAATTTTTTTATCGACAAATTTCTTGGGAAATAAAATTTAACACACAGATATTTCCAATACGAAACCGCGATGTTATGCGATTTTGAGCAATTTTAAAGGATTGTCGAAAATAAGTAAGAAGTCCAATTTTCAAAAAACTTTGAATTACACCTTGTCCTGATTGAGTATTTATAGCATATTCCTTTATCCAAGCTAATAAAATGGTTACAAACCTTTACAAAGAGAGTGTTTGAGGTGAAGAGTCGTTTGAAGTTAGCGGATATTCAGTCGGAGACATGATTATTCATTGTATAGTCAGAAGGTAACTTACTTTCTGCCGTTTAGTGCCTGACACCCATCAAGGTTAGGGTTGTGTGTCCTCCACTAGTGGACAAATGTCTTTTAGTGGTACCTGACACCCAAACGGAAGCAGAATTCGTCGAAGTGATAAGCGGGTCTCATTTCACACTTCTCACATCCAATTTAGGGAGGGCGAGAGTGTGCACGATTACATCAAAGAGAGAACTATCAAGATTGGAAAGTATATCGTGGAGACGAGGAAAACGGTTCGCGTGATTGCGAAGGAGTTTGGCGTATCCAAAAGTACAGTCCATAAGGATCTAACTGAGAGACTTCCTGAGATTAATCCAGAGCTGGCAAATGAGGTTAAAGGTATTTTAGACTATCATAAATCAATCCGTCATCTCCGGGGGGGAGAGGCAACAAAAATGAAATATCAGAAAGAAGAAAAGGAAGGTGAAGCAGTGAAATAAGCTACAAATTTCAACACAAGATTTTAGCTAAAAAAAGAAAATATATCAAGGCATTCTCTAGGAATCCTCCAATTCGACATCCTTCTGCAAAATTCCGCAATTTTTTCTTTGTTAAAAGTATGGAAATTGTAAGGAGTATGGTACAATATACAATTAGGAAAAGTATGTGGATTCCGTCTTAAGGAGGAAAGAAAAGAGAATGTTTGCTAGAGATATTGGGATAGATTTAGGTACGGCTAACGTGTTAATTCATGTAAAAGGCCGTGGCATCGTATTAAATGAGCCGTCCGTAGTGGCAATTGACAAAAATACAAATCGTGTACTTGCTGTTGGTGAAGAAGCTCGCCGTATGGTTGGTCGGACACCTGGTAACATCGTCGCGATCCGCCCATTAAAAGATGGCGTGATCGCTGACTTTGATGTAACCGAAGCAATGTTAAAGCATTTTATTAATAAGCTTAACGTGAAAGGCTTTTTATCGAAGCCGCGCATTCTGATTTGCTGCCCGACGAATATTACCAGCGTAGAGCAAAAGGCAATCAAAGAGGCTGCTGAAAAAAGCGGTGGCAAAAAGATTTACTTAGAAGAAGAACCAAAGGTAGCCGCGATTGGGGCAGGAATGGATATCTTCCAGCCAAGCGGAAACATGGTAGTGGACATCGGTGGAGGAACGACGGATGTTGCCGTTCTATCAATGGGCGATATCGTGACTTCTTCCTCCATCAAAATGGCCGGTGACAAGTTCGATATGGAAATTCTCAACTACATCAAGCGCGAATACAAGCTCTTGATTGGTGAGCGCACAGCGGAAAATATTAAAATCAACATCGGGACAGTATTCCCAGGTTCACGCTCGGAAGAAATGGAAATCCGCGGACGTGACATGGTAAGCGGTCTGCCGCGCACCATCACAGTTCGTTCTGAAGAAATTGAAGGTTCATTACGTGAATCCGTTGCTGTGATCGTGCAGGCTGCAAAAAGCGTGCTTGAACGCACTCCACCAGAGCTTTCAGCGGATATCATCGACCGCGGTGTTATTTTAACAGGTGGCGGCGCCTTGCTGCACGGGATTGACATGTTGCTCGCCGATGAATTAAAGGTTCCAGTCCTTGTGGCAGAGAATCCAATGGATTGTGTGGCAATTGGAACAGGAATTATGCTTGATAATATCGATAAGATTCCAAGTCGGAAGTTTGGATGATCTTTTGAAAAAATTGTCCTAAGCCTGCGATGATCATTATTAAGCAGAAAAATTTGGTAGTGTTGTAAGACATCTTACCTTAAAAAAAAGGATACAAAAAGTCTAATGAAGCAGGCAGGACAAGCCTCGGTCATTGGGCTTTTTTTTTGGATTTTTCTCGAAAAATCTATAAAAAACGACAGAAATTGAGTGAATTCTACCTTTATTGACGATTTCCTGTAAAAAGTTGATGAGTATTTTGAATTTATTTTTTATAATAGAGTAAATGAACGCAAAATTTATTTTTAAAAAATAAATCCAAATACCTAGTTACATGAGTTGAATAATAAAAATGGTTATAATATGTATAACTCTCTCAAGTCCGGGAAGACCATGCAGATAAAAAGAATGGGCGGACTTCAGTTAAAGGGGAATTAACGCATGTCGGTAAACAATCCAAATCAAGAATATAGAACGAGAGAAGAATATAAGCGGGCCAAAGCCGAAGAACTGCAGCGGAAAAAAGAGGCGGAGAAGCGAGCCAAGGATGAGGAACGTCGAACACGTGAACAAGTGAAGCGTGCCAAGGACGAGGCACGTCGAAAACAGG
>NZ_JBALOA010000009.1:56085-64094 GCF_036962125.1 Neobacillus drentensis | reverse complement strand
CGTCGAAAACAGGATGCGGAGCGGGCGTCTGGGCAGAAAGTGCACCTAAACCAGCCAACCGACCAGGAAAAATCAGAAGAGCTGCGTCAGAAGATAGAAAGCGAAAAAGGTAGGGCGGAAGTGGCGAGTGCCAGTCGTGAGGCCCAGAGGTTGAAAGAAACGAAGGAGGGTGGGGATTCCTCCGTAAAAACGGCCGCTCCTGCCACAAACCAGCGCGTTCGCATTCGGTTGATTCCCATTTGGCTGCGACTCGTTCTGTTAGTCGCCTTTATGTTCATCAGCGTAACCGTGGGTGCCATTGTCGGCTACGGAATAATTGGCGGCGGGAAAGTGTCTGAAGTATTCCAGCAATCGACTTGGACACATATCATTGATTTAGTGGATAAAGGAAAATAAATGAGGGAAGGGACGTAATTCCCTTCCTTTTTGTGTACCTTAAGTAGTAGAATAGGTAATAAATACTTGTTACTAGTAGGAGGTACTAACCCAATGCTTGATATCGAACAAATCAAAGAAATTATCCCCCATCGCTATCCTTTCCTTTTGGTGGACCGCATTTTAGAAGTAGAAGAAGGAAAAAGCGCCGTGGGCATTAAAAATGTCAGCGCCAATGAAGAGTTCTTCAATGGTCACTTTCCGGATTATCCAGTTATGCCTGGCGTCTTAATCGTAGAGGCACTCGCACAGGTCGGAGCTGTTGCCATGTTGAAAAAGGAAGAAAACCGCGGCCGCTTAGCCTTCTTCGCTGGAATTGATGGCTGCCGTTTTAAAAAGCAAGTCAAACCTGGCGACCAGCTGCGTCTGGAAGTAGAAATCATCCGCCTGCGTGGTCCAATCGGCAAAGGAAAAGCCGTTGCCACTGTAGATGGGGAAGTCGCGTGCGAAGCGGAAATTACCTTTGCTCTAGGCGAGAAAAAAGAATAACCAATGTAATCTCCAAACCGACCGGACGAAAGTTTCTCCAGTCGGTTTTTTATATGTAAAAAAATGCATGTCATCAATTTTGCTTCATAGGTAACCCTAAAAATAGACCAAAAATGACGGGTCAAATTATGTTTGGAAGGGGTACATTCATTTGAAGAAAAAGTTATTTCTTTTGCTTGCCAGTTCGATTTTATCGGCTGTTATGCTTACTGGCTGTAATAATGACAATGACAATGATAATGATCTAAATCCGCCGGCTGTCGATAACAATTTAAGAGACGATTTAAATAATAACAATTTAAACAATAGAATCAATTATGATGATGACAACATTGATTTAAACAACAGAAACAACCATTATCCAACGACAGAGGACAAAAATACCGACACTGATAAAGACCCAATTAAGGACAGCAACACCAAAAATGAAGACATAATCGAAGATGATATTGACATGAAAGACGCGGACAATAAAGACGAGTAACACCACAAAAGCGGAAGCACCCGTTCAGCAGCGTATGGCCTGGAGCGCTCCAACTGAGATAAAGGAAACATGGAGAGCGAAGGACACTTGCCGTTGGGGGCTGGAGCTGGATTCAATTTTTACACAATTAAAGGACAGGCGGATCATGCCTGTCCTTTTACATATGTTGTATTAATTGCTTGTTTTCACCTTTAATTTCGGTTTACTTTGCATTTTATCTCTAAATTCACTAAGCAACGCGGGGCCTTCGAAGCCTTTTTGGAGAAGACTTTCGAGCAAAAGCTCCGAGTAATCGCTCTTGTTGCGGCGGATTCTTCCTTCGAACAAGACGCTAATATGCTGTTCAAACTTATTTAATGAGCATATTTTTGTTTGGAAATAAGCAGGAGCGTTCTCCTTTTTGGTAATGACGGCTTCGACAATAATGTCGCGGTCTTCCTCAAAAATCTTCTTGAAATAATCATAGAGGGACAAATCTGTATACGCCTCAAGCAGCCAGGTGGAGCGCTCATCCTCCTTATTGAGAATCAAGCCATCAACTAACGGAATTTCAATCGTTGTATCGTTTTCCACTACATCTAATGAGTACAATTTAAAAGATTTCATAGTACCTCCTTATTTCTTTTTTCCTAAATTATAACATAGCTGAATGGAAAGCAAATGTCGAAAAATATTTGTCGAATTTTAAAAGAAAAGATTTTTTTCAAAACTCCCATCATTTTTTGACAAAAACCTCCTCGATAATTCAATTATTAAGCAAAAGAGGCCTTGATAATACCCATTTCACTATTTTACAACAAGAACCACTGCAGGCTATGCTAGGACCATCAAGGAAAAAAAGGAGATGAGATTATGATTAATCAAGTCACATTGGTGGGCAGGCTGACACGGGATCCTGAATTAAAGCAAACGACAGAAGGCACGGCTGTATCCCACATCACATTAGCGGTCACACGTCACTTTCGCAATCAAAATGGCGAGCTGGAAGCTGATTTTGTCCAATGCACGCTCTGGCGGAAGGCGGCAGAGAATACGTGTCAGTATTGCCGGAAGGGTGCTGTTGTTGGGATTACCGGAAGATTGCAAACCCGAAACTACGATAACAAAGAGGGGAAAAGGGTTTATGTCACTGAGGTCGTCGCCGAGACGGTTCGCTTCTTAAGTTCTAAGCCGCAGCCGCATGACATGGAAGCTCCGCTAAAAAAGGAGGAAGTGTCGATTGGAATCTAACGATGAAATGGCCAGAAACCTTGAGCAGCTGATGGAAAGCTTAATAAAGATGGTGGGAAATTCTAATAAAAAGGTGGACGGCCTCCAAAAACGGGTCAGCCAACTCGAATGGATCATTAAGGAACAACATCAGGAAATTAGGGATAAGAACAACCGGCTCGGAATTTTCTCCTCCTACCCACACTAGACTCCACAAGAGCTTCCTTTCCGTTTATAGATGATTTTCTATATTAAAAATTATCCCCGCAACCAACTTTAATTTAATAAAAAAATCAATGCCATCTCCGCAGTTATCTCCATTTTTTCCGGCAGTTAATGCCGGATTTTTTTATTGTTTTCATGTATAAAAATAAACAGACGGGTTAAACTAGTAGAAAAACCCCCCCTGTTTTTTTAAAAGAAGCCGCTGACGAGTTCAGCGGCTTCTTTGATGTGTTCTCTAATACAAAAATAAAAAGGAAATTTGAAATTATCGTCGAATAATGTTAATTGATGTAAAACATTGTACTTTTTGGAGGGATAATCTTTGTGGAAAAAAACTCAATAATATTTATCTGTGAGGGAACAGACTCGCAGGATAAGGAAATCAAAGGTAAGCCGAGCTTTTATGATGCTATTCAACTATCAAATCAGTCGCCCCAAACACTTGAGGATACCCCTTATCAATCCATTGCTTTTCAAAAAACAGCCATCATCCCTATCCATAGCTTTAATTCCCGTATTCACATTTCGTATGAGCAGCATTCCCTGAAAATAGTTACCGAAAACAATGATCTGACGGAAAGTGAAGTCTTCGAGTGCCTCACCCATTTTGCGGTAAAGGAAGGGCTCCAGGTGTCGTTCATAGCGGTATTTCCAAAGGATAAAAATAGTCTGGAGAAACCTCAAAATAAGCACACTCTTGTGGAGGATAAGGAAAGAAAGAAGAAGAACGAAATTTAACACTGTTATGACACAGAAATGACACTTTCCTTTGTAATAAGACAAAAAGTGATGAACTTTTAATCTATTTGTAACATTACTGGTACATTCTTCTGTTATAAATAGAGTACTAAGGAAAGGAGAAAGTGTATGCAAACGACAAGAAAGCGTATCATTCTCGTGTTACTTACAATCATTTTATCAGTATCGGGGTCAATGGTTACATATGCACAAACCAACACGCAAGCCCTACATAATGCAAAGCAGGAGCTCGAGCAAAAACAAAGAATCGTAGAGCAAACAGCGCAAGAAAAGCAGTCTGTTAATCAAGAAATAGAAAAAATTCAACAAGACTTGAATGCTCTTTATACCGATATTACAAAAAACAAACAAGCAATGGCCAAAACGCAGCAAAAAATAGACGAAACAAACCAAATGATTGAACAAAAGAAACAAGAGATTGTTGTCCTCGAAGACAAAATCCTCGCCCGTAAAGGAATTATGAAGCAGAGGGCTGTCTCACTCCAACAATCAGATAATATTGATGTCATCATCAACCTATTCTTTGAGTCTGATAGTATCTCAGATTTTATTCAGCGTGCGAGCGCCGTTTCGACCTTAATGGATGCAGACAAGGATATCCTGGGGTCACAGGAGGAAGACCTGCAGCAGATTGAAGATGATAAAAAAGAGATTGATAGACAAGAACAAATTTTAGAAGACGATCAAAAGGAACTTGCGGACCAGCAGCAAGCTCTCGATCAAAACATGCAAAAAAGGCAGCAAACGTTAACCGTGATGCAACAAAAATATAGCCAAATCGTTAAGCAAATGGCATTGGCTGAACAGGAAAAGGCAGGCATTGAATCGCAAATGAAAGAGATTCAGGCCAATATCAAAAGGGAACAAGAAGAGGCCAAGGCACGTGCAACCGCTTCAAAGTCAAAAAAGGCTCCCTCTACAGAAAACGAAGTAAATGCAGCGATCAAAGGGAAGGAAATGTATGTGTCCGCCACCGCATACAGCCCGGAAGAGTCATTCCACATTACAGCAGCCGGCTACAACATACGAAAACACCCCAATATGAAATTGATAGCCGTTGACCCAAGAGTCATCCCGCTTGGTAAAAAGGTATGGGTAGAAGGTTATGGCGTGGCCATCGCAGGCGATACAGGCGGCGCAATAAAAGGCCATAAAATCGACGTACTCCTGCCAACCACATCCCAATGCATCCAATGGGGCAGAAGAACCGTAAAAATTATCGTACTCGACTAGAAGTACACGTATACAGAACCTGGCACACATAACGTGCCAGGTTTTTTATTGTCACTAGGAGCCTTAAATGGGTATCTGACACCGAAAACATGATTGCACGCATAAATGGTACCTGACACCAATTTTATTATTAGCACTGGCCAAATGTCATAAATGGTACCTGACACCAAAAACACTATTCACACTGTCTATTTAAGATGATCATTTAAGATACTCTCTTCAAGAACGGAGAACTTATCCCCGTAAACCTTCTCAATATGATGCTCGCCCCACGTGCAGAGTGAATTGAGAATCCCCTCCAGACTCCGCCCGTATTCACTCAGCTCATACTCGACCTTCGGTGGAATCTGATTATAAATAATCCGGTTAATCACGCCATCGTCCTCCAACTCCCGCAGCTGCTGCGTCAACATCTTCTGTGTAATATTCGGCATCAGCCGCTTCAATTCACTCGTTCGCTTTTTCCCGCGCATCAAATGGCAGAGAATCACACACTTCCATTTCCCACCAATTACCTCAAGTGCCGCCTCCACCGATATATTGTACTTCTTCTTCTCCATCTCACATCTACTCCTTTATCACAGATCTAGACAGGACCCGTCGTCTTATGGGCACCAGAAAGTACCTATAGCACCACGAGGTACCTATATCACTTTAAAGTGCGTACTTCCGATTATTTAAGATATCCCCCATAATAACATTTGCCGGATGAAAACAATCATACCTTTTTAAATAAACCTACACAAATGAGGAGGATTATTCATGCATTTAAATAAACAGCAAAGCACATTAGCCCTACTGGCCTTAGCCATCAGTGCCTTCGCGATTGGCACCACCGAATTTATCAGCGTCGGCCTGCTGCCGCTCATCGCCGAAGATTTGCGCATACCCGTCACCACCGCGGGACTAACGGTCTCCCTATACGCCCTCGGGGTCATGTTCGGAGCGCCTGTACTCACATCACTGACAGCAAGAATGTCACGCAAAACCTTATTACTTTGGATCATGATCGTCTTCATCATCGGTAACGGAATCGCTGCAAGCGCAACAACCATCAACGTCCTGCTGGCAGCCAGAGTGATTTCAGCACTTGCACACGGCGTCTTCATGTCAATCGGCTCCACCATCGCGGCCGACCTCGTCCCAGCCAACCGCCGTGCTAGTGCGATATCAATCATGTTCTCCGGTCTCACCGTCGCCACTGTCACAGGCGTGCCATTCGGAACATTCATCGGCCAACAATACGGCTGGAGGCTCGCTTTCCTCCTCATCGTCATCGTTGGTATTATCGGATTAATTGGAAACTGGATTCTCATTCCTGCTTTCTTGAAAAAAGGAACCCAGACCAGCGCTCGAGACCAGGTTAAGCTCCTGACCAATGGCCGACTCTTACTTTTATTCGTCATCACGGCCCTTGGCTACGGCGGGACATTCGTTGTCTTTACTTATTTGTCACCATTATTACAGGAAATAACCGGTTTCAACGAAGGTTCAATCGCAATCATTTTACTAGCGTACGGGTTGGCAATTGCGGTCGGCAATATGATTGGTGGTCGGCTCTCAAACCGCAATCCGATTGGTTCCCTTTTCTATATGTTTATCGTCCAAGCTGTTGTCCTATTTGTCCTAATGTTCACAGCACCGTTCAAAATTGCGGGCTTAATCACGATTATTTTGATGGGATTGCTCGCCTTTATGAACGTACCAGGACTGCAGGTCTATGTGGTCATTCTAGCGGAACGCTTCGTCCCGAGCACCGTTGATGTGGCATCCGCTATCAACATCGCCGCCTTCAACGCAGGCATCGCCATCGGCTCCTACCTAGGCGGCACCATCACCGACTCAATCGGCCTCATCCATACCACATGGATCGGCGCCCTAATGGTCCTCGCAGCAGCCATCCTGACAGGGGTAAGCCGAGCGTTGGAAAGGAAAGATTCTATGGTGTCAGGCACTATAAAAACAACAAGGGTGTCAGGTACTACTAAAGAACAGATGTCCACATGCGATGGACTGTAAAATAATTAACTAATAACAAGTGGAGGTAATAGCAAAGATGAACAACTTACAAAGTACAACGACATTAAATAACGGGGTAAAAATGCCTTGGTTTGGGCTTGGTGTCTTTAAGGTAGATGAAGGGCCAGAGCTAGTGAATACGGTAAAAACAGCGATTCAACACGGCTACCGCAGCATTGACACCGCCGCCATCTATGGAAACCAAGAAGGTGTTGGACGAGGGATTAAGGAATCAGGTATCGCTCGAGAAGAATTATTCATCACATCAAAGGTCTGGAATGCCGACCTTGGTTACGATTCCACCTTGGCAGCTTATCAAACCAGTCTAGATAAACTAGGTTTAGACTACTTAGACCTTTACTTAATTCACTGGCCAGTAGCCGGTAAATATAAGGAAGCGTGGAGAGCATTAGAGACACTATACAAAGAAGGTCGCGTTAGAGCAATAGGGGTCAGTAATTTCCAAGTCCACCACCTTGAAGACCTAATGAAGGTTGCTGAAGTTAAGCCTATGGTAAACCAAGTTGAATACCATCCACGCTTAACCCAAAAAGAAGTTCAAGCATTTTGCCGTGAGCAGGGAATCCAATTCGAAGCCTGGTCACCATTAATGCAAGGACAATTGTTAGACAATGAGGTATTGGCAGAAATTGCTGCCAAATACAATAAATCGGTCGCCCAAATCATTTTGCGCTGGGATTTGCAAAATGGTGTCGTCACCATCCCAAAATCCACCAAGGAGAACCGTATTATCGAAAACTCGCGGGTATTCGACTTTAAGTTAACGCAGGAGGAAATGGACCAAATTGACAGCATGAACCAAAACCATCGTGTCGGCCCAGACCCTGACAACTTCGACTTTTAAATATAATGAGATCAAATTTGGCGAAAAACATACCGTATGCCAACCATTTTGGTTTCATTTTCCGAAGGCAGAAAAAAGATGCTTGTCTGTAATGGAGGGCCGTCTCATTTACCGTGAGGATGAAAAAGAGGCTCGGTCGGTAAAAGAGGGGTGGTCTCATTTACCGTGGGAGGAAAAAAAGGGCGTGGTGGGTAAAAGAGGAGCGGTCTCATTTACCGAGGGAGGAAAAAAAGGGCGTGGTGGGTAAAAGAGGAGCGGTCTCATTTACCGATGGAAGGAAAAAAGGGCGTG
>NZ_JBALOA010000009.1:0-56033 GCF_036962125.1 Neobacillus drentensis | reverse complement strand
AAAAGGGCGTGGTCGGTAATAGAGGAGTAATCTCATTTACCATGGGAGGGAAAAAGTAGCCCGGTCGGTAAAAGAGGCCGCGATTCCCGCTCCAATCACTAGGATTTTTTTGATCAAAACCCATGCCATTCATGCGACCGTATTGGATGGAAGAGGGTGTTGGGTGAAAATGAGTTTTACACTATGTTTATGGTTCTCTTACAACCCTATAAAATGGATATTTATGTTAAAATAAAAACAAATAATCCCTACCCCTCAGGAGGAAATAATGATATCTCTATCAAAAAATAAATGGTTCTGGTTCAGCCTGCTTCTCGCCTTAGTGATCAGCTCCAACTTTTTGATTTACCGACTTGAGAGCTTAGGCCCGCTTCCTACGGGAATGGTCATCGGTTCGCTGTTTGATTTCATCGTTACCATCCCGTTGCTCGTGTACTTTTTTATTATCAGAAAGCGCTATTCGCTAAAATATATACTCCCAATCATGTTTGCTGGATACGGGGCTGCGGTTCTGATTATTCCACACGGCCTCCTGTCCGCCTACTCGTTTGTAAAATATATCTTATTTGCGGGCGAGGCAGCCTTCTTCTTGCTCGAGATATACGTCGTTGTGAAATTATTTATAAAAATACCAGCAATCCTCAAAAGCTACCGCAAGAATGATAGTGAGATTCCAACCTTTCCATATCGGATGAAGCAAGCTTGGGATCAGCACCTAAAACCATCCCGTGCCCAGGAATTCTTTTTCTCCGACGTGACGATGTTCTATTACAGCCTTTTTTCGTGGCGGAAAAAACCATGGCCCTCTGATGACCGGAGGTACTCATTTCATAAAAAAACAGGGGCGATTACACTTTATATTATGCTGATTCACGCAGTTGTTTTGGAATCGCTAGGTTTTCATTTTCTCCTTCATTCGTGGAGTGAGTTAGTTGCCATCATCGTCCTCATTTTGAATGTCTATACTTTGTTATTTTTTCTAGGAGAAATCCAAGCTATTCGGCATTGTCCAATCATGATTACCGACAAATATTTATACCTGCAAGTCGGAATCATGAAACAGCTAATTGTCCCGATTGAGAAGATTAAAAGTATTCATGTATATAACGGCCCTGATAAGTTAACGAAAGAGGAAACCAAGGATATTTTCGATGCGACCCTTTCTGATTTTTTCAAAGAGAAGCCCCAGTTTGAAGTCGAACTCGATCACGCTGTGGAGGCGAGATTCATGTATGGGTTTAAGCGGAGGGTAAATAAGGTCCATTTACGCATCGACGAGCCACAGAGATTCTATCATGCACTTTTGGAAAAAATAAATTGAAAATAAAAAGTGGGACAGGCGAACTGTCCCATTTTTGCTTACTTGTTATGGCTTTTTTGCGCCTTTAAGGCTACTTTTTCAAATCCATTTCCTCTTTCTTCCGCAAATTCCATATCTGCTTTTGGTAGAGCAGTATTATGATTCTTCGCTGAGTTTTTCTTATTTTTAGACATAGTTTTTCACCACCTAGTTATATTCTTCAAGGAGGTCGCCATTTCGTGTCGGCGGCACCCACGAGTATAGTTTGCATTCTTTTTGAGAGGCTATGCTACTTCCATTTTTCTTCACCTAAAAAGCGAGCAGTTCCTGCATGGTAATTTTCATTTTGCTAAAAAAAAGAAGCCCTCTTACTTATAAGAAGGCTTTCTTGGAATATAAATTGAATTAATGAACACGGATAATTTCGTTTTGATATTGATCATGATGAACCCTAGTATGCTTCGATTCAAGCCGTTCAAATTCCGTAACTTCATCGATGGATTCGCCAAACAACCAGTTTTTGAGTTCAAACCAAAAATCTGTAAGCATCAGAATTTCCTCCCTAAATTGGGTTATTGGATACCTTATACCGTTATTATACATGTGAATCACTTCACATAAAAGCGGTTACAAAATAGGCGAAATAGCAAAATTATACAGAAAAATGAGAGAGTTAAGGCAGATATCTTACCACCATTTCAAGCATAAATACCAACAAAAAAAGGATAAAACCATTACGGCTTTATCCTCTAAATTTGCGTTTATTGGTGGTACCTAACATTGCGGTACCTGACACCATTTTGTGTCCTGTCTATATGGACAAAAGGGGTCGAGTGTCCACGAAGGGTACCTGACACCAATAATGACACCAATAAATGAAACCATAAACATTACCCCAGATACACCAGGTCTTTCAATTCATCGGTGGATAATTCGGTGATCCAGTTTTCGCTTTGGATGATTTGGTCGTTTAAGAATTGTTTTTTCTCGAGCATGGCATCGATTTTTTCCTCGAGGGTACCAGTGCAAATCATCTTGTGGACGTGGACGAAGCGCGATTGGCCGATGCGGTACGCTCGGTCAGTGGCTTGGTTTTCTACAGCTGGATTCCACCAGCGATCATAGTGGATGACATGATTTGCCGCCGTCAGGTTCAGCCCCGTTCCACCAGCTTTCAACGACAGCAGGAACACCGGGAACTCCTGATTTTGGAACTGCTCAATCATCTCGTCACGTTTCGCTTTCGCCACACTTCCGTTCAAAAATGGTACTTCGATGCCAAATTTCTTCTTCAGCGCACTTCGAATCATTTCGCCCATTTCGATATATTGGGTGAAAATCAGACAGCTTTCACCCTGCTCCAAAACAGCGTCAATTAATTCGACCAATTTCTCCAGTTTATTCGAACGCTCCAACAGCACGCGCCCAGCAGATTTTTCCTTCAGATAAAGGGCTGGGTGGTTGCACAACTGCTTCAAGCGGCTTAGCATTTGTAATATTAACCCTTTCCGCTCAAAGCCCGACAGCTTTTCAATTTCCGCAAACGTGTCATGGATCAGCTGCTCATACAACGAGGCCTGCTCCGCGGTGAGCGGGCAATATTCCTTTTGCTCAAGCTTGTCAGGAAGATTCAAGGCTACCTCCTCATCTTTTTTCGTACGGCGCAATAAGAACGGCCGAATCAATGATTGAAGCTGTTGGACCTTATCCTTCTTCTCATCCTTTTCAATCGGAATCACAAACTTTTTCTGGAATTGCCCTAGACTGCCCAAATAGCCATGATTGGTAAAATCAAAGATTGACCACAGCTCAGTTAACCGGTTTTCCATCGGTGTCCCTGTCAGCGCAATATGATGGCGGCCGCGCAGCCGCCGAACCGCCTTCGACTGCTTGGTCTGAGCGTTCTTGATATTCTGCGCTTCATCGATGGCAATCGAGCTCCAAATCAACCCTTCAAACTCCGCCAAATCGATGTGGCTCAACCCATACGAAGTTAACACGATATCGGCCTCTTTACACTTTTCAGCAAAAGCTTCCTCCTTCAGCCGGTTCGAACCGTAATGCAAATACACCTTCATCTCCGGTGCAAAACGCTCCAGCTCCTTCTGCCAGTTTCCAAGCACAGAAGTCGGGCAAATAATCAGCGCTGCCTTCGTCGGGACTTTCGCAGCAGGCTTAGCTGCAGCATCCGCCTCATCCTTTTTGCGGCGCTTTTTCGTCTCAGTCAGGGTGTCAGGTACCATCTCCAGCTCGTCCCCAACCACTTCTTTCACCTTCAATAAGTAAGAGATAAGCTGGACGGTTTTCCCGAGACCCATGTCATCAGCGAGACAGGCACCAAAGCCGTATTGGCGCAAGAACCAGAGCCAACTCATGCCCAATTGCTGGTATGGCCGCAGCTCTCCCTGCAAACCAACAGGTACATCCTCGAGCGGAATTTCGTGGACTTCAGACAGCTGTTTGATCATCTGCTTCCATTGGCGATTCAACTCTATTTGAATTTTTGCAAATGCCTTTGGATTCTCAAGCTCATCTTCGGTCACCTCAGACTCTGTCAATTCCTGCTCTAACAAATCGCGGACATGCAAGCCCTCTTTTTCCGCCCGCTTCATCATATCCTGAATATGTCGAATAAACTGAGGGTCCAGTTTCACCCAGCGTCCTCGAATGAAAACGAGCCGCCGTTTTTCCTCGACAAGCTTCCCAAACTCATCCTCGGACAAGTCGACACCATTCATCGAAAAGCGCCAGTTAAAATCAAGCATCGCTTGGAGCCCAACAAAGGACGGCCGGTGACTCGAGGTCCCTTTCAGCGATGCTTTCACCTTCAAATTGGCATTTTTCATCGCCTGCCACCATGAAGGAAGGAGGATTTCAACATCCAACGCCACCAAGGTCTCACTCGCCTCCGTCAAAAACATCCACGCTTCTTCTTCAGTCAGATGTGTTTTAAAGAAACCATCCTCGCCTAACCATGGAATCAAGCGGGCCCAGCGTTCCCGCTCGCGGTCGACTTTTTCCAAAAAGGGACGCCACTTAGCAGGAATCTTGGTAGAACCGTCCACATCATAAACCTCGTCCACGTTTTTCTTGCCGCGTAAAAAGAGATCGAGACTCCACGCCCCTTCGCCATCCTCCGGCTCATCTAAGCGGAGCCCAATCGTAAACGGGGTGTCGCTTTCCTTGATTCCGACCCATTCCAGCCAGCTTTCTTCATCAAAATAGCGGGCCAGTTCGCCGCCGGAAATATTCTGCCTACGAAGCAAATCAAGCTTAGGCCCGAACAGCTCTTTCATCTCAGCATTCCGCGTCAAATAGCCGTCAAGCGCATTATTATATAAATCGGAGATATAGCTTTTAGTCGTCCCTTGGCCATCCTCAGGTTCGGCGTCCTCAATCCGTTGCTCCCAAAACGATGGATCAAACTCATCCTTCACACGCTCAGGAAGCTTCCAGCGGAAATCGCCGTGCTCCCAGACCGAAAAGTCGGGGAGCCAATCTTTTTCAAGGATTCCCTCATAAAGCGCATGGGCCGCCGCTAGACAAATCTCTGATTGCTCATTCCAATCCCATTCAATAAAGCGATTGAACGATTCCTTGGCGAAAAGAGAGACCAGGTGCCAGCCGCTAACCGCGACACCTTCAACGCCATTCATGGTCTCGTTCTCAAGAAGCGTTCCATAGAAGCTCTCCTCATGACTGCTGAAAACGAGATTTTTCCACCTAAATGGGCTCATCACATGACCTCGTTCATCCTCGGCAGTAAGAAGAAAGCGACCTTCCCCGATTTTAGTCGTCAGCAACTTCAAAAACCTTGTTTTAAGCATCGATTCAAAACTCCTTTTAGTGGGGGAGAGAACATCACAATCCGTGTGGAAATTTCCAAAAAATGTCTAATTGTACAAAACCCCTGAAAAAATCAACAAAACATATAAAAAAATGTACAAGAGGATCCGGAAATGAACAAAATCTATAAAAATATGCACAAAATCCAACCATAATTGTACAAAATAAATTTCATCCCAAAATAGTCATCCTGATACCCAAAAACCTGATCAAAATCCATATATTCCTAACAACTGTCCACTCTATATGGACAAAATACTGGAAATTGTCCACGAGAGGTACCTGACACCAGTTTAACTAACCCTCAATCAATTTACTCCGCTTACATTCCTCATGAAACGCCCGCAGACGCTTCGTCCGTTCCATCAATGTATCTAAAAAATACTGCCATTCATCGACGCGTTTCAGCTTTTTATACAGCGTCCGCAGCTTCTTCAAATGGCGCACCGCCATCCGGTAACTGGCCCGATTCTTCTGGTCAATTTCCTTCTGCGCCGTCTGATGCAGCATCCCGAGCAGCACTTCAGGCTGCTCCTTCTCAATCAGCTTCAACCGGTCCTTCGGCAGCTCATAATAATCCAAGCCGACAAACGCCTGGAGCTCGCCCCAGCGGTCATACTGTTTCCGCTCAAACAACACATACTCATAATCACCGAAACTATACGGAAGCATCGCAAGCATCGCCCGCTCATACAAATCGCCCCGCTCACTCTCCGAACAATAGGGCGCCACCGCCCGCAGCGCACTCCGCACAAACGTTGCACAGCTATGATAACCGCCGAGCCACTCCAAATACCCCTTTACTTTTTGCAAAAATAACTCAACCACCGCACCAACACGCTTCCACGCCTTCAGCCCGTTTAAATATTCAATCCAAAATATCAAATAAGGCGCAATCTCAGCGTCACTAAACGCTCCTACTAATTTTAGTGCCGCCTCATCATCACCAAGCAAGAAATTCAGATGAACCCTGGCTAGCAGCAGCGCTCCTGGACTCTCCCAATCCTGCAGCTCCTTCAGCCGCGTCTGAAGCTTCACCAGCTCTTCCTCACGCCACGCCTTCTTCTTGAAAAAATGAATCCACATCAGCCGATACAAGAAAATTCGTTCATACTCCAACCCCTGCGTACACGTCAGCAGTTCAAACGTATCCATCCGTAACTGGTCGACAAACTCATCAAAATCAAACGGCAGTGTCTGCACGCCAATCTTCATCGCCAAATCCTCTGCATCATCCATCAAATTATGGAACAAATGCAAATAGGCCCTCTTCACCATATCCTCATCATGGCCCAGAGAATCACTCAGCCGCGCCAGCTTCCGAAACGACACCACAATCCCAACCAATTCATACAGCAAGCGCCATTCCTGCTCCACCGGCGCACCCGCATGAATCCGGCGCTCATAAATCCCAAATAACTCCGGAATCACATATGGACTCGTGTACTTCTTCGTCGCCAGCAGCGTATCAAAACTCACCTCAAACGAATGAACCCAGCGCCGATAATCCGGCTTTGACACCCCATTCGCTTTAATCAAATCCTTGGCCGCCTGCAGTCCCCAGCCCGAAATCGCCTTCGACTCCCGCACCGGCTCGCGCCAATCCGACACCCAGTCCGACACACTGCCAACCCGAGCAGCATACGCACCAAAAAACACCGCCATCTGATGCCGGCAAAACCCGTCACTCGGACACGAACACTTACTCAACGACAAAAAATCAAAATCCAGCGTCACATAACACGGCGTCACATCCTGAACCGTCGCCGTAATCTTTGTATTCCATATCTGCAGCTGCTTCACCAGCCCTTGCCGGTACAACATCAAACCCTTCTGAACCAGCCTCGCATCCTCCGTTACCGTCGGGTGCAGCAATTCCCTCACCTGTTCCCCAAAAAGCTCAATCTGATCACTCGCAGGTGTCGACTCCAAAGCCACAACCCCCTCATAAAAATCCATATTCCTATATTATACCCAAAAATGCACCCATAGAGATAGCCCACGCTCAACTACATGGATATTTTAATGAAAAATCAGCTCGGATTAAAAAAATATAAATATATGGAAAATTATGCTATAATTTTAGTGAATAGGGGGTCCGAGCTCAAATGAAAAAGTATTTAAAAATTGGTCTCGTTGCTGTGATTCTGTTTAGCTTGTTGATTGGTACAGCACAATCGACAACGTATGCTGCAAGCAGTAAGAAGGTTCTTGGAACCGAATTTACTAATGGCCTAGTATTATTTAAGCAATATGGTAAGTATGGAATGTTGGATAGAAAAGGGAAGGTCGCAATTAAGCCGCTTTACCAAGCAATTGATCAATCCAAGCGGACCAATTTACTACGCGTAAAAAAAGGGAATAAATACGGGTTCATTAATCAAAAGGGAAAAGTGATTGTCACGCCGCAATATGACTATGCTGATGTTGGTTTATATAATCCAATTCTAGTAGAAAAGAAAAATAAATATGGATTAATCAGCACATCTGGTAAAACGATGGTTAAACCAAAATATGATAGCATTAGTGATTTTCACAATGGTGTTGCCGCTTACAAGAGTAACGGTAAATATGGAATTATCAACACAAAAGGCAGTATTATCCTAGCGCCAACCTATGATGAGATCACGGAAAACACGAATGGAGTTTTCACAGTCTCCCAAGATAAAAAGTTCGGGTTAATCAATAAGCAAGGAAAAGTTATCGTCGCACCTGTTTATGAATCCATCGCATCTTTTGAGAACGGACTGGCTAGAATCAAAAATAATGAAAAATACGGGGTTATTAACACAATGGGAAAAATCATTGCTACGCCCAAATATGATTATATTGGATCGTTTGTTAATGGTTTTGCCGAAACAAAACTTAATGAAAAATGGGGTTTTATCAGCACAAATGGAAAAATGATCGTAGAACCGAACTATGATTCCGTTGATTTTTTCTGGAAGGGTTTAGCACCAGTTGTAGTCGGCGGTAAGCTAGGCTATATTGATACAACTGGAAAAATAATCATTCAACCACAATATGAGACAGCCTACGATAGTGATGGGAGTGCGCTCTATGAATTTAGGCACAATGCCGCGGTCGTCATCAAAAATGGGAAGTATGGAATGATCAATAAAAAGGGTGAAGTGATTCTGGATTTTACCTATGATTCAATTAGTTTGTTTAACAAACGAGGAGTAGCGATCATTCGGCAAAATTTAAAATATGGTGTTGCAAATGATACGGGAAAGGTTATTGCCCCGCCCTCCTATGATTATGTGAGACTGGCAACCTATGGTGATGGCCAGTTTACGGATGATTTTGTTATTTTTAAGAAGAATAACAAAGAAGGCGCGATGAATAGCAAAGGGAAAGTTTTCATTCAACCCAACTATGACCGACTCGACCCATTTCAATACAAGGGCTTAATTCGTATGCAGCAGGGATCGAAATATGGACTTCTGACATCAACAGGAAAGGTCCTGGTCAAGCCAAAATTTAGCGACATTAATCCTTTTTACAAAAGTGACTCTTATTTATCGCTTGTTCAGTATAAAGGTAAATATGGTTTTATTAATGCTAAAGGGAAAATCGTCATCACGCCCCAGTATGATGAAGTGCGGTCATTCAAAGAGGGGCTTATATATGTGAAGAAAAAAGGAAAAGCAGGTTTCATTGATAAAAAGGGAAAAGTAGTTATTAAATTGGTTTATTCCTAAACAAAAATAGAGCCAACTCCCACAGATTAAGGGGTTGGCTCTATTTTATTTATTTCCGTTTTTGATAAGCTAGTAATATATTCAAACAAACTCGTAATATAACTATTAAGCTCAAACCCGTCCTCATTAGCAAACTCCGACAATAACAACTTACTTTCCTTCATCTTCGTAACCCCCTCGAATTAAGTTCCTATCCTCATTATTGCCAAACTATCATTCTCGTATACACGTAAACTTTTCAAATACAGATTTGAGAAAAGGCTATTTTAGAAGTATGGTAACTAAAAAGGGGTTTGGCGGAATCATAGGGGAAGTTGGCGGAATCCATCATTGGTCTCGCGGGAATATTCCAGAGAACGGCGGAATCCTGCCAAAGTTTGGCGGGAATATCGTCGCAAACGGCGAAATCGCCGTCCCATCAGGGGAACCTTTACTTTAAAAACTACCGAGGGATTTGGCTGGTTTAATACCAAAAAAGGTAATTGAAAAAGGGGTTTGGCGGAATAAAAGGGGAAGTTGGCGGAATCCATCATCGGTCCCGCGGGAATATTCCAGGGAACGGCGGAATCCGCCTCGGTTCTGGACAAATCCCGCCCACTGCAAAAAAAGGACAGGTTATCTTGCAACCTGTCCTCTGGATCTTCCAAAAAAGTGACTAGGCACTTTTTTGATTGATTAGCCTAAGAAAGAAGCGCCTACAATGATTAACAAAATGAACAATACTACGATTAAAACAAAACTGTTGTTAGAACCGCCACCGTAGCCACCGCCATAGCCGCCGCCGTATCCATAGCACATGCACAATCACCTCCCAAAAAGTATTTGAGGATAGTAATTACTAACCACATCACCATTATATTTTTTGAAAAAGAAGGTGATTGGACAAGTTTCATGCTTTTTAAAAATCCGCAATTGCCCCCCTTGTGATCCTAATTTGATTTAGTGGAATAATTATCAGGAAAAGTCACCATTCAAATAGCGGAAATGGTTTATTATGGATTTATGCGGAAGGCAGGAGATTAAAAGTGAAAAAGAGAATCGTAGTCTGGTTCCTCCTCGTTTCCATGCTCGCACTGACGGCATGTGAATCTGAGCAGCAAGTGAATCAGATTGTTAGGGATTATGTGAAAAAAGAGTACGGAGTTGGCGTCACAATTGAAGAGCGTGAGGATGTGAATGAAGGGAACGGCGGGGACCGCACGTTTGTGTTGAAGAGTAAGGAAGAAATTCCGGTTACGTTTGAGGTGTATCTGAAGGGTTTATTTTCCACGAGCGTAACTGGGGACACTTATAAAAAACAGAAAAAGCAGGCGATATCAGGCAGAAAATTTTTCAATAAGAATAAAAAAGAACTATCAACACTGGGCTTTTCGGATGTTGAATTTTCTGATCGGGAGGGAATTCAGGTTACAGCTAGTTATGATAAGGATATTAACTTGTATGACGAAAAGTCAGTTAACACCATCTATCAATTTATTCAACTCTTTAATACCTACAAACCTGCACCCGAGACACTCTCGTTAAAAACAAAATCGATAGAGGTTCCCGTTGAGTTTAAGGGTCTGTCTCGCTTTAGAGAGAAAGGAATAGTAAAAAGGATGCTATTTCAGGACCTTCATGTCGTCAATGTTTCCTTGTTTCAGCGGGACTTTGACAAATTTAAAGCAATTGAAGAGGGGGTCGAAAGACGAGGATATTCGCTTGAATTTGGTTTGACCGTCGGTGTATTTGACCAAAGTTTTTACTGCTTTGAGGAAAATCTTTTAGCCCATGAATGTACGGGCGGGTACTTAATTGGTCTGAAGGGCGGGAAAACTGACAAGGAGAGTTTGTTTGATCTTGTTCGTTTTTTAAAGTCCCAGCCCATTCGGATCAGTAATATTGCCTTTCATGACCATGGGATTTACCTTGAAAAACTGGACCAAATTAATCATCCTGACCAAATCGTCATTGATCCTGATTAAAACTCCCAACTATTTTGGTCGGTCATTCACTTCTTTGGCGGTCCGGACACCTGATTCAATCGCTCCTTGGATCCAGCCGTGGGTAAGTGAGGTATGTTCGCCGGCAAAGTGGACTCTTCCCTCAACGGTTGAAACATAAGGATAGAGCTCCAAATCCTGTCCGGGCTCAAACGAGGTAAAGCCTCCGCACGAATAGGGATTCTTGCTCCAGCTATAAGTTGTCCCTGAGATAAACTCTGAATAAACGTATGGCCCATAAATTTCTGCCAGGTTTGCCAACGCACATTGAAGCTGCTCTTTTTCAGACAGGCTCTCTAAAGTCAGGGCCTCGTCTGCCCAGATATAACTCGCGATAACAACCGCAGGACCAGGTGTCCCAATCCCGTAACTTGGATAATAGCTAAAGCGAATCGGCAGCTCCGTAATGGATTTCCCGCCACGCTGCCCTTCTTTTTCCCAAAATCGGCTCTTAAATTCGATGGCGATTTTGGTCGAGGCCATATAATTGAGCTCGCGGATTGCTACCCGTTTATAATAGGTAAAAGAATGATAGGGCTCAATTTTTACAAAGCGCAGGGTCGAAAAGGGAATCGTCACGATGGCGAGGTCGCCAGTGATCTTCGTATTCAAGCTGGTTAGCTGATGCTTACAATGAATTGTGACACTGTCCTGTGATTGAGAGATTTCCATCATTCGTTGGTTGAAGTGGATGTTCTCTCTTAATTGCGGAACAAAGGCAAGCGGTAAGCGGTCCATGCCGCCCGTTATTTCATAGAAAGACTTGGTGGTTGTTAAGATGATGATCTCCCGTAATACTTCAACAAAGGTCATGCCCATAAAAGCTTCCAAATCTAGAAGCACACCAATCATGTCATTCGCCCCGATTGAAAAATAAGTATTTAAGAAAGCACCAAATGAAAGACTTCGATATTGTTTTTCGATTTGGGGCCAATTCTTTTCGGGGTCTTGATTAATAAAGTTGATAATGGGCTGGATTGCAGACAGCAACAGGTCCTCAGCCGATTTTCCTTGTTCATGGGGCGCGACAGGGAATTTTAAAATGCTGGGATTCCGTTCAAAAACATTAAGACGTGTTTTGATGCCGTTGGCGTAGATGATGTCCGTGGGAGTTCGGTTAATAAATAGATTGGTAGGCAGCTTGAATCTTTTAATATATTCAAAGGTTAAATGGTGGGTATCAGGAATACGCATGGCTCCGGCATTAAAATATAAGGATTCACTAAAGGGAGCGCGGATGGTGTGAACACGCCCTCCAACTCTATCATTTGCTTCGAGCACTGTGACTTTATGCCCAGTCTCTTTTAATAAAGAGGCCGCAACGAGTCCTGCCATACCGGCACCGATAATAATAATATGTTTAGGAGTTTGTGAAGGGGTAAGGCCATTCCGAATAATTTCAAGCATTTGCTGATCCGTTAATCGAGAATTCATGATGTGGTGACCTCCCTTGTATTTCCATAAAAAGGCTTAGTGCATTATATACAATTGAGGGAACGCATATGTGTTTAATTTGACGTCGATGCTTTGGGTCTTTGCAGCTAGTAGGCATTTATCTGATTAGACTTGGATTCTATTCAATGACCTGATCGAGGAACAAGCGCCTGATGTTGGGTTATTTCGCCTGGTGTGGGCTATAATTTTACCATCGAAAGGGGTGTGGTCTTTATTTTTAATGCAATTGTTTTGTTTATCCTTGCCGGATTGGCTGAAATCGGTGGTGGTTATTTAATTTGGCTGTGGCTGCGAGAAGGAAAGCCTGTGCTATGGGGAATTGGCGGAGGTATCATTTTAGCTTTGTACGGCATCATTGCTACCTTTCAAAATTTCCCCTCATTCGGGAGAGTGTACGCAGCCTACGGGGGTGTGTTCATCGTACTGTCTATTTTATGGGGATGGGCAATCGACCGAAAAACACCAGATTTGTATGATTGGGTCGGTGCCGGCATAAGCTTAATCGGAGCCTCGGTCATTTTGTTTGCACCCAGGCATTGAATCTAATTGAGTGGATAAGGGAGTTACTTTATCTGCTTTTTATTTTTTTAGACAAGTATCCACACTTTTTAAATAATGAATCATAGTTTATGGAAGAGGCATTAAAGAGAGGAGGACCGTGATTGGAGGACAAGGATCATCATCGGAAACAAAAGTCGACTAGAGAAGTGGACCGTTTTTCTAAATTCATGTTTGGGAACCGTCAACCAAGAGGTACATCCCAAACAGAAGAAGACTCGACTTCGAGAACAAAGCGTAATGATGGTTGGTTTTGGGGGCGTGGAATTAGGGAAAATCGAACGCACAACCATGATCATCAACCTCAAACGATGCAGAATAAAGTGGAAAATATTATGAACAACGTGGATATCGAATTACTCTTCGAAACCTTTGAAACTATCAAAGCGACTACTGAACAATATAAACCACTATTAAAAGAAATCACCCCATACTTTAGCAAATTCACTAGTAAATTTAAAAAGTAATCCAGCCCTACCTACATGTGGAGTGTAGGTATTTTTTTCTCGATCTAAAATAACTGTAAAAAATGGTTAAATTTGTTATATACTATTAATGACTAGCTAAGTTTTGGAGGTGTTCGAATGATTTGGTTATATATATTTGGGCCGGTTATTATTTTGGCTGGAATTGCGATGTTTTTGGGAAGAAAATCGGGAGAGATTCCGTCGGATGGCAGCCATCTAACGGAGAAGTTACAGGAATACCCGCCCGAAAATAACAATATTGGTGGACCCACACTTTAATACAATCTCACTTGCAGCAAGCATCGGAGAAGTTTTTCCTCTTTGTCAGCCAATCGGCGAATAAGAAAATAAGGGCATAGATAGGCAACGAAAAGGTGTATTTCCAACCAGTTAAAACATAGTATCCCGCCCAAACGAAGAGAGGTTCGCCAACATAGGCGGTCAATACTCCAAAGAATATACTTTTTTTCCATGCTGAAATATGAGGCTTTGTTTGAATGAGAAACATAATTGCAACAGGCAGCATACAAAAATTAAACGGTAACCAAGCTGGGAACGAAGGACTTTCTTTCCCACTATAATACCAAAGCCCAAGCGCTGCCCCGGTATAATCTAAACATAGTGAAATAAGCATGACAGTAACACCTGCATAGAGAAGACGGTGTGTACTTTCCTTTTTTCGATAAAAAATCCAAAATATCCATGGACCTGCTGCTAAAAAAACTGATCCCCACCAATCCCAATGGAGAAAGGTTTCATCTACCCATAATCGTCCATATTCTTCATGAAGATGATGAAATTTTGCAAACAGCTCTCCTACCTGTTTCATCTTTTCTGCCTTCTCCATCCTGCACCTCCTGTATGTTCCGAACCTTTGGTGCTCACCAACCGGTGAGGTTTCAATTATTATTATTTATTTCGTTCCATTTTTCTATGCTTATAAAGCATACTAAAGTGCCGGTTCTCCCTACAGATACCGTCCCCATGGCAACCTACTATATACTTGTTCCCAATCCTTCAACCGTAGGCGGAGGATTGGAGCCTTCATAGTTTGAAGATTTCTTTCCTTTTTTCGAATGGGCTTTCCCACTCTTCCAATATTGTTTACCCAACCAATTAACTAGCGAACCAGCGAACATAATCGGTAAGATTGGAAGAAACCCGATGAAGCTAAGGAGATAGCCTAACCATTTGTTCTTCCCAAATTTACGAAGGTACCAGCCCACTAGTAAGGCTGCTAGAGTGATAGAAACGAATAAAATACTATATAAAGAAAAGTCAGCAGCGCAAATCCCCAACATACCGCTTAATGGTGCGACAATCGACTCTAAGCTACTTGGTACAAAAATTTGTTCCACCGTTGTTTTAATAAAATTATTTCCTTGTGTGACTAGGTTCTGAAAAAAGGTTTGGGGGGCCAGTTTGGTATATTGCAAACCAATAAACAAGACCACGATTAATACAACAGCTCCAAGCAGCCATCTCCAGCCTTTCCTTTTCCTTTTTAATTCCGTCATAATTTCAACTCCTTTGTATTTAAATAAAAGGGGGACCATCGCCTAGCGTTATCTCGCGCTTTGCTAATAGTGCCCCCCACGGATGGATTAGGTTTGGACGACCAAAACCTTGTTTACTTATTTTCCTTTAGCAGCGCCAATTCACGTTCGACCGCTTCCTGTACTTCCATGTCTACCGAAGGGGCAGAGGGGATAAAGTAAGAGCCAGCTAACGCCTGAGCCTCTAATCTTTGAACATAATCTTCCACACGGTTAAAGCCCTTCAAGGCTTGGTCTGCACTGAAGGATGCGATTGCTCCTTGCAGCTGCTCCTGTGCCTTGGCTGCATGGGCACGTGAGAGGAGAACAAGTCGTCTGTTGGCCAATTCGTTATATTTTTCAAGCAAGACATCAATTTGGTCACGGAGTGCGGATGTCTGTTGTTTCATGGCCGCATATTGCTCTGAATAGACTTTCAGCTTCGCTTCCTCGTTCAATTTTTCCTGAAGGGCAATCCTAGCAATGGTGTCCTCCCCTTTTGCAACGGCAAGCTCTGCCTGGCGTGAACGTTTGGCCACAACAGCCGCAACCCCTGCCACCAGTTGCTCATGGCGTTTTTCTAAATATAACTGCTGCGCTAACGCATCCTTTGCCTGATCAACCTGCTCGTCCAATTCGCGCATATATTGATTCATTAAACTGATAGGGTCTTCCACCCGATCTAATAATTCATTTAAATCTGCCTTAACAATAGTTTTTACTCGATTAAAAATACCCATTTTATTTTTCCTCCTTAAGTATATTCTTTTCCCATGTATCCAAAATCTGTGAGTTGTTGCTTACCGAAGTGGCAGTATAGCCGACCGGGATAAACTCCTTTTGTTTAGGGGAGCGAGCCTTCTTAAGCAGCCAGTAAGCACCTGCACCAATCGCAAGGACTGGAAGAGCTGCCTTAAAGGCGGTAACAAGACCGACACCGATTAATCCGTAGCCAGCCCACTTTTTCCATACCTTATCGCCGGCATGTTTGCGAAGGGAGACACCAAAGAGGCCAATTCCTACGCCGACAAGAATTCTTACCCAACCAAAGTCAAAACCAAAACCATGTCTGCCATCATGTCCCATCATGCCGTTGCCGCGACCGCCCTGCATCATGCCATGTCCATGACCGCCTTGCATCATCGCTTGTCCCGATCCGCCTTGCATCATTGCTTGTCCAGACCCACCCTGCATCATGCCCTGACCACAGAAGTGGCCAAAGTGCCCGAAGCCTGGAAGGAAATGCGAGCCGGCCCAGATTGCAGCTGCTCCGACTGGAAGCCAAACTAACCATTTTTTCTTCATTGTGTCATTCCTCCTACACGGATATTTATCTATTATGTTGTTGTTTTCTCGCTTACAAGATTGATTATGCCTAACCTGGCTTAACTTTTTCTTAACAAAAAAAATAATAGACAAAAAAAGCTCAGAGCTTAAAACTCTGAGCATTTTTCAACACTACTTCCTACAAAAATGAAATTTTTTACAATAAATAATGATGCCCATAAAAAGGGCTTGATATCTCACCGTGAGAAACCAAGCATCGATTTACATGCTGCTATTTGCTTGGAGAAAGAACTGGGATTGTTCATAGTTATAAGTGACTTTTGAGAAGTCGAAAGGCTGTCCGTTAGTTAAATGAAAAATTGTTTCAACATAAAGCTTAGGTGCGCCCGGCCTCAAGTGTAAATAATTCGCTTCTTCTTCATTCAATTGGTCGACATGAAGGAACATATCGGAAAAGCCGACCTTTAAACCCAACCCGTCCCGAATGTAATGAAAAATCGACTCAGAAACAATTTCTTTATTTAAATAGGTAATGAGCGCTTTATTGTAATAGGATTCCTCATAGCATAAGGTTTGCCCATTAATATAGCGAACCCTTGCGACATAATAGATATCATCCCCGAGTCCAATATTTAAGTTATCGGCCACTTCGATTGTTGGTTTCCGGACGTCTAATTCAATGACTTTTGACGTGAGTTGATAATCCTCAAGATCACTTTTAAACCCTTGATTCGAAAGCAAACTAATGTAGCCTTTTCTCTTGTGCCTTCTCACAAAAATTCCACTGCCTCTGACTTGAAAGACGACTCCCTTTTTCTCCAATAGATCTAAAGATTTTGTAATCGTGCTCTTACTGACTTCAAATTGTGCCATTAATGTTTCCAAGATCGGCAGTTTATCTCCTTGTTGAAGGGCCTTTTCTTCAATATACGTTTCCAGTTCTGCTGCAATTTGCTGGTACTTTAGCATAGTCATTCCTCATTAATGTATTTACTTTCCTTCATAGTAGCATTATAGCATGAAGTGGTTAAAATTATTATCCAGTTATAAGTATATTGTTTGGGTGTTGATAAATTATACCGGTACAATTATAATGTGAACATATATTTTTAAAATGAAGTGGAATACCTAATGAGAGGAATAACCGTTATAAAATAAGGAGGAAATCAACATGGCAAAATTTCCAAACGATTTTTTATGGGGCGGTGCGTTAGCCGCTCACCAATTCGAAGGCGGCTGGAATGCAGGCGGTAAAGGACCAAGTGTTGTCGATGTCATGACTGCAGGTGCCCATGGCGTACCTAGAAAAATCACTGAAACAATCGAAGCGAATGAATACTACCCAAACCAGGTGGCGATTGATTTTTATCATAAATATAAAGAGGATATCGCTTTATTTGCGGAAATGGGCTTGAAATGTTTGCGGACATCAATCGGCTGGAGCCGAATTTTTCCAAAAGGTGATGAAACGGAACCGAACGAAGCAGGCTTACAATTTTATGATGACGTCTTTGATGAACTGCTGAAATATGGAATTGAGCCGGTCATTACCCTATCACACTTCGAAATGCCGTTACATTTGGCAAGAGAGTATGGCGGTTTCAGAAACAGAAAGTTGGTCGACTTTTTCGCAAAATTTGCTGAGGTTTGTTTCGATCGCTATAAGGATAAAGTGAAATACTGGATGACTTTTAACGAAATCAATAACCAAATGGACGTGAATAATCCAATCTTCTTATGGACGAACTCAGGTGTATTGGTAGGAGAAAACGAAAACGCAAAGGAAGTTATGTATCAAACAGCACACCATGAATTAGTAGCAAGTGCCTTAGCGGTCGCAAAAGGGAAAGAAATTAACCCTGAGTTCCAAATTGGAGCAATGGTTTCACATGTGCCGATTTATCCATATTCATCGAATCCAGAAGATGTGATGTTAGCGGAGGAAGAAATGAGACAACGGTACTTCTTCCCAGACGTACAAGTCCGTGGTTATTATCCAAGCTATGCGTTAAAAGAATTCGAACGAGAGGGCTATCAAATCCGTATGGAAGACGCTGATGCTGAAATCCTTAAAAAGGGTACAGTCGATTACCTCGGCTTTAGCTATTACATGTCGACAACCGTAAAAAGCGATGTGATAAATAACAACACGGGTTCAATCCTAAATGGCGGCTTACCAAATGGGGTAGAAAATCCATACATCAAATCGAGTGATTGGGGCTGGACGATTGATCCAACCGGATTAAGATATACGTTAAATCGTTTCTATGATCGCTATCAAATTCCTTTGTTTATCGTTGAAAATGGCTTTGGCGCGATTGATACCCTGGAAGAGGACGGCTCCATTCATGATCCGGAAAGAATTCAATATTTAAAATCACATATTGAAGCATTAGAAAAAGCAGTTACCTATGATGGCGTGGATTTAATCGGTTATACTCCATGGGGAATCATTGATATCGTCTCTTTCACAACAGGCGAAATGAAAAAACGCTATGGGATGATCTATGTCGATCGTGATAATGAAGGTAACGGTTCAATGAAGCGTTATAAGAAGGATTCCTTTGCTTGGTATCAAAAAGTGATTGAAACCAATGGGGAAGAATTATAAGAGGATCCCTCCACGTCGAGTGGAGGGGTTTTTTTGCATGATTCAGCTTCACAGGGCAGTTCTCCTCTTGGATTTTTGAGATAAAACTCACTCCGTCTATTTATCAGCTTCAGGGCTTAACCTAGTAAGCTTTTTTATGAACTGCTTTTAAGATTAATCCTGCATGGCTCCTGCCTCTCTGGAAGTCATTGCACCTTGTCCTGCCCGTACATCCTGTTGAATTTCTTGTTTTACTTTTTGGGGGTCGGTTCCGGCAAATTCCGGTTTCATCATAGATCTCGGATTCACATTAGCCTGTTGATTCTGTTCCATAGAAGCCCTCCTCCATTTAGTGTTTAACAACCATAGTATTTACAAAAATCATTCTTTTATCTCTCGTGGAATTCATTGAGTAAATCGCATCATTAAACACAAAGAAAGGATAGCTTAATGTCTATCCCTTAAATGATTTATCGACTCCCGTTCATTAAAAAATTTGTTGTCTGTTTTTACTGATTGTCCTCGTCGCTTTTGTACTCCAAAATATCACCTGGCTGACAATCCAAAGCCTTACAAATCGCTTCTAATGTTGAAAAGCGAACCGCTTTTGCTTTCCCGTTTTTAAGAATAGAAAGATTCGCCATCGTAATTCCAACTCTATCCGAAAGCTCCGTTACACTCATTTTACGTTTTGCTAACATCACATCAATATTAATAATAATTGCCATCTCTCCACCTCAGACCGTCAAATCATTTTCTGATTTTATGTTAATCGCTTCTTGTAGAAGCCGTTGGAGGATCGCAGCAAAAACGGCGATAACCAACGCAGCAAAAATGATGATGAGTCCTATGAATCCAATAGGAGGGTCAACTTTCTTCGCGATAAAACGAAAGAGCGGCAAACCTAATACATACAAACCACTGATTGTTATCGCACAGTATTTTATGTTCTTTAACGCCTTTACAGATATTTCTGAGAACGCAGTGTTCAGGTCAATGTACCGTAAAAGGTTGAAAGCCTGATAGAGAGCAAAGTAAAAAGGCACGGCGGCTCCATACATCAGGATGAAAACGAGATATTTCATTGGAGCAATATTTGGATACAATTTTGCTGTGAAGTTCGCCATATGGGGCACTAAAAATATACATAAAGCAAGCACGGCAATTCCAGCCAGAAAAATAGTTACCTTTAAGAAATAGGTTGAGCCTCGTTTAACATTCACTAAAAACACCTCACTGATTTAATAACAACATGATTTTAACATGTTATTTATCGATTATCAATAAATTAATATTGTTTTATATTATATTATTGTTGTGTTGAAATACTCTTTCAATGGTTTAAGGAGACCCGTTTAGTATCGAGGGATATGTCAAAATAAATTTTATTTTATGAATAAAATAATCGGAATATTTATGTTAAATTGGAAATGGATAGAAGTGGGACTTTAAAAAAGGAGCAGTTAGTTTGAGAATTTTCTTGTGTTTTTTTTATTTTTTTGCTTTAAATGGGTTAGTATTGGGCTCAATGGAAAGCGATTTTCTTATTGATATTTTCGGGAAGGTCAGTAAATTTATCCTATCTTCTTTTGGTGTTTCTTTATTAATTTTAATAAGAAATTATTTCAAAGAGATAAAAGGTTGGATGATTGGAGTATTGTTTTTTGTAAGTTTACTATTTTATTTGGTCCTAATAGTTATCTTTGTGAAATAAATGGGTGACTGTTTTCCTGGCTCTTTTTGAAGTTATTTCTATGCCGCCAAGACAGTCGCCCGGGCCTTTTGGTTATAATGAAAGATAGGTATTCATAAAGGGAAGGAAGTGCATTAGGTTGGATTTTGAAATGGTCATGCAGGAACTGGAAGCGCTAGGTAAGGAACGGATGAAGAAAATATACATAGGCAATGGCGCACACGAGCCGGTGTTTGGGGTAGCTACGGGCGCTATGAAGCCGATCGCAAGGAAAATTAAGAAAAATCAACCGTTGGCTGAGCAGCTTTACGCCACAGGAAACTATGATGCCATGTATTTTGCCGGGGTCATCGCCGACCCAAAGATCATGACGGAGGCGGATTTTGAGCGTTGGATCGAGGGGGCGTATTTTTATATGCTGTCGGATTATGTGGTGGCGGTCACTTTAGCCGAAACCGATATTGCGCAAACCGTTGCCGATAAATGGATTGCAAGTGGGGAAGAGCTTAAAATGTCGGCCGGCTGGAGTTGTTATTGCTGGCTGTTGGGCAGCCGCAAGGACAATGAGTTCGACGAAAGCAAGCTGGCAAATATGCTCGATCAGGTTGAAAAAACAATTCACGAGGCGCCTGAACGAACAAAATCTGCAATGAATAATTTTATCTTCACCGTGGCAGTTCACTATGTGCCGCTCCATGAAAAAGCCATCGAAACTGCTAAGGCAGTCGGACCAGTCGAAATGAAGCGGGATAAGAAAAAAAACAGTATTCTGCTTGCCTCTGAAAATATCCAAAAGGAAATCGAGCGAGGAAGAATTGGTTTCAAACGCAAATACGTCAGATGTTAGACTCGGTTATTTGATTACGAACCGGTAAGGAGAAACAACATTGTCTATTTATACATATACAGTTCCAGAATATGTCCCATTCCGGATGACTCTGCCGATTTATAACGAGCAAAACGAAGTCGTCTTTTTATTAAAAAAGAACCGCCACCGATTATTGACCCAGATCGCTCATTGGAATTTTCGTGGCGGGATGCCGTTTTGTTACCAGGTTCAGACTCAAGATCAAATCCCTATCTACAAAATCGAGTGCTTGTTTACGGGGATTCGGTACAAGTTACTCAATGGCAAAACAGGGGAGAAACTACCAATCCATCAACAGCGAGTACAACTGCTTGAAAAAATGCAAACGGTTTCCATCAAAGGAGCAGTGTACAGCCTGGAGAGAGACCCCACAGACACCGGGATTTTAAGAAAAGGCACGGAAACCATCGCTACGGTTCGGAATCTTGATCATATCAATACGAGTCTAACCAACCGTATCCGCATCGAAGCGAGCGATGACCAAACAGCAGCCCTTGCTGCCGTCATGTATCATACCTTTATCTTTTTTGGGGCTTAAATTTGTTACTTCCTAAATGAAGTTACTTTGTTTCATCAGAGACACCCTCTAAGCCTTCTTTTAGGATCACTCCAAACTTTTACATGAAAGGACGGTTACTATTGCCTACTGGGACGCTAATCATAATGTTTATTGCTGTTATCCTACTTGTTTTAGCAGCACTGCCTAGAATAGCCAAGGGTTTATTTTTAAAAGAAGCAGAAAAAAATGTAAAACTGTTATATCAAACTTTTAATGAAGAGAATGTAAAAATGATAGATAAAGAGGATCTAAAAAATCTACCGTACCCTGTTCAAAATTGGTTACTCCATTCTAATGTTATAGGGAAGGAAAAAATAGTAACCGCTCGGCTCAAACAAGAAGGAAGAATGCGTACAAAAAAGAATGGGCCATGGATGCCAACGAAGGCTGAGCAATACTTTACTGTCGATCAGCCTGGGTTTGTTTGGATCGCAAATGTGAAAATGGCACCGTTCATACATTTATCAGGAATTGATACATATCACGCTGGCAAAGGGAAAATGAAAATAAAAGTTCTTTCCTTATTACCAGTTGTGGATGCAAAGGGTCCAGAAATGGATTCTAGTACCATGATGCGTTATCTTGCTGAAATGATGTGGTTCCCGACGGCTGCATTAAACCCTTATATAAAGTGGAAGGCAATTGATCAAAAATCCGCGAGCGCTACCATGGAATATAATGGGGTGTCTGCCTCTGGGATCTTTCATTTTAATGAAAATGGGGACATTCTTCGTTTTATAGGCAAACGGTACAGAGAAATGAATGGACAATATATCTTAAGTGATTGGGGAGGTATAAATAAAGAATATAAAGAATTTGAAGGGATACGAATCCCTAGCAAATCTGAGGTTACTTGGTTTG
This sequence comes from Neobacillus drentensis, assembly GCF_036962125.1. GTDB lineage: Bacteria > Bacillota > Bacilli > Bacillales > Cytobacillaceae > Neobacillus > Neobacillus drentensis_B. The sequence goes on along the minus strand of NZ_JBALOA010000009.1, from coordinate 33,328 downwards.
AAGAAGACGGAGAATTTAATTGGTTTGAGATAGAAATAACCGAAATGCAATATAACGTGCCACTGGGACGATGCTGATAATTCCATAGCAAGTGCCTTGTGCCAATAGGACCCCGTATGTTCAGAGAAAGAGAGTGAATGTATTTGAGAAAAGTAATTTCTTATCTCCTAATTTTTATATTATTTGCTAGTTTATTACCGATTTCGACATCGGCAGAAGCCCTACCAGAAAACGCCATATTATACATACCGAATGATGAAAATATGCTCGTGGGAACGATTGATTACGAGGGGCAAGTGAATACATATGAAATTACCCCTGAAGCTACTGGGGATCTGGTAATGTACCAAGCGAATGCACTAAGGATCTGGGCGGTTTTATATGATGAAAATATGAAACTATTAGATGTTATTCGTGATCCATCTGTATTTAAAGTAGAAAAGGGCCACAAATATTACTTAAGGGTACAGATGTTGTTGAATATTCCCGAGAAGACGGGAGAGTACCAATTAAAGGTTATTCTGCCAACTGATACTCCTGATTGGAACAGCAACTATGAGCCGAACGATTCGCTCGGATTAGCTTATCCATTACCAAGCGCACAGACAATTTCATCTGCAATCGAATATTCGAGCGATAGGGATTTCTACAAAATTGAGGTCAGCCAAGCAGGTCAAATTTTGGCGATAGTAAAGGGTAAAAATTTTAATATGCGTGTGTTTGACGAGGGTGGTAAAAATTTAAATTGGATTGCCTCCAGTGAAGCCTATGGGCAAAGCTTCCGTCAGTGGGTAACACCAGGTACCTACTACTTATCTATTGGTCCAATTAATGGATACAGAGGTACGTATGACTTCCAAATCACCTATCCAAATAATCATGAGGTAATTCAAGATTCCTTTGGAGAACCCAATAATGTGCTACAGGAAGCCATGCTGCTAGAAACGGACCAAACCTACCAGTTTAAATTTGAAAATGAGTCAGATATAGACTGGTATAAATTTGTTCTAACGGAACCACAACGCATTGCGATTGAAGGTGTCCAAGACCAATTAGGAATAGGAACGATCTGGGGATACAATGATCAAGGTGCGGGGGTGAGCGGATTTTCGCAATTCACGGATATCCAACCCAATTATTTTCACCAATTAACAGAGGTTCTGCCTGCAGGCACCTCTTATCTTTTGGTCTATCGAGTCAATAAATCTATAAAAATAGGAAATTATTCATTGAAGCTTACGAAGGTTCCGGCCGATGACGTCACGAACACCAATTCGATGCGCCTGCCTTTAGACCAGTCGTTTACTGGAAAAATAGACTACTCATGGGACACGGATCCGTTTGTCTACTGGGACACACAATATGATGGAAATCTTCAGTTCCGTGTTCACTCGACATTCCCGGCAGGGCTGGAAGTATCCTATGATTATGGCACGAAAGCGCCCCCAGTGGTGACAAAAGATGGGGAGGATACCCTTTACACTTTTAACGTGAAAAAGGGAACCACTTATTATATCAATGTCTATTCTCCTAGCGGTGTATACGGCGACGCTACCACCTATACCTTAACAGCAACGCATAAAACGGATCCGATCCCAGGACCTGTCAGCGTTCCCGTGATAACAGGTGTATCTGATAAATCGACTCCAATCAGTACTGACTTTGATCCTCTTTTAGGGGTGAAGGCAACGGACTCTGTTGACGGAGATATAACGGCTTCAATCCGAATCAGCGGCGTGGTGAATGTGAACGCGGCGGGAACATATTGGCTTACGTACACAGTAAAGAACAGCTCAGGAAAAGAAACATCAGTTACCCGTAAGGTGATGGTATATGATAATGTGAAGCCTGTATTTGAAGGAGTCGAGGACATCGCGATTCCAATCGGGACCGTATTTGATCCTCTCTCAGGGGTAAAGGCAACCGATAATGCAGATGGAGATTTAACAATCGCAATCGAAATATTTGGTGCGGTAAATGGGGACACAAAAGGAATTTACGTCCTAACGTATGAAGTTGTGGATACGTCAGGCAATCGAACTACAGTTGAACGAAAAGTCACCATTTATGATAATGAATCACCTTGGTTTGAAGGGATAACAAACCAATGGATTCAAATCGGAACCGCATTTGATCCTCTTGATGGGGTGAAGGCTACGGATACCGTCGATGGGGATTTAACCTCCTCAATCCACATATCCGGTTCTGTAGATAGTAACACCAAGGGAATCTATGAGCTTACCTATACAGTGAAGGACAGTTCGGGGAATGCTATATCTGCTACTCGTCAAATAACGGTATCCGATCGTGTGAAACCTGTATTGAAAGGGGTAACAGATAAGACCATTAATATTCATTCAGCCTTTGACCCGCTCGCCGGTGTGGCTGCAAATGATATTCCCGATGGCGATCTTACAAAATTGATCCAGGTCAGCGGCTCGGTGGATGTTCACATGAAGGGCATTTATTGGCTGACGTATACAGTTAGGGACAGTTCGAGAAATGAAACAACGGCAACTCGCAAAATTACCGTCGTTGATCAGGTGAAGCCTGTATTTAAAGGAATCACAGATAAAGCCATTCCAATTAATACTGCTTTTAATCCGCGTGCGGGAGTGGGAGCAATCGATAATGTCGATGGCGATATCACTGGATCAATCCGGATCAGCGGCTGGGTTAATGTGAAGGCCAAAGGAACCTATTGGCTGACGTATTTGGTTAAGGACAGTTCGGGGAATGAAACAACAGCTACTCGTAAAATAACTGTCAATGATCATGTGAAGCCCGTCCTAAAAGGGATAACAAACCAAACAATCAATATTAATTATACCTTTAACCCTCGGGCCGGTGTGAGTGCGACCGATAATGTCGATGGCAACCTAACGAAAAATATTAATATTAAGGGAGCCGTCAACGCGAAGGTAAAAGGAGTTTACGTTCTGACTTACTCGGTTGTAGATAAATCAGGGAACACCTCCACCATAACTCGGAAAATTACTGTCAAAGACAATATTAAACCCGTCATTTACGGGGTAAAATCGAAAACGATTAAAAGATATTTATCCTTCAATCCAAGGACAGGCGTACTCGCAAAGGATAACTCGGACGGCAACCTAACAAAAAAAATCCAAATCAGCGGTTCGGTCAACACACGGAAAAAAGGGAAATATACTTTAACCTACTACGTGTTCGATCAATCAGGAAACAAAACAACCATCAAACGGAAAATTACAGTCAAATAGCTGGGGTGTGACACGGGGACGGTTCTCAAGTCTAGAACCGTCCCCGTGCTCTTTATTAAATCTAATCAAAAAGGAATTTACCTATGTGGAAAGAACTAATGAGATACGTCGATGAGGACGCGAAATTTTTTGAACCAGCTTCTTTAAATGAAATAGAGGAAATCGAAGCGAAATTTAACTTGACTCTTCCGAATGAATTAATTGATTTTCTTGAAGAGACGAATGGGGCTGAAGTGAGAGGAGCCGGATTCTCGTCCACAAAATATATAATGGAGCTAAATGCTGATTTTAGAACAGATGAAATTTTCAAAGAAACGTACATGCCATTAGACTGCCTATTATTTATTGGCGGATCGGGCAACGGTGATCACTTTGGATATTCGATTGTAAATGGTGATATACAAAATAAAGATATATACTTTTGGAATCACGAGAACGATAGCCGCGAATGGATCGCACCTTCATTGGAGCAGTTATTTATTTGGTGGGGGGAAGGGATAATCAGCGTATAAATAATAATTAGAACTAATACATTCTTCTTAAAATCACATTACTGGAGTGAATAACTTGTGGAAGAGAATTTTTTAAAAACAAATAGAGGTAGGAATAGATGGTGGAATTACATTATTTCTCTTTTACTGCTAATGACCTTATTAATTTTAAGTGATCCATTATCTACTATGTTCTACAAGTGGTATGTAGAGCACGACGGGAGTGCCGGTAGTTTTTATAGTCCTGATTTAGACCAAGCTATATCGCTAAATCCCTATATCAACTATTCTTTCCACCAACTTTATGTTGTTTTTTGTTTAATTGGTATTGTCTTAGTTATGCTGCTGATTCATAGGAGAAGTGTGCTTACCTTGATTACACCAAATAAAAAGGTGAATTGGAGGAAGATGGGCTGGGGATTTTTGGTTCTATTAATACCCATGTGCACAACCACAATTATTGACTATTTCCTCTTTTCGAGTGATTATTCTTTAAATAGAATCAACCTGGAGGTCTTTTTAAAGGTATTCGGGCTATTAATCGTCTTTTTACCTATTCAAACGTTGATGGAAGAGTTGTATTTTAGGAGTTACCTGATGCAGTGGATTGGCTCGAAGGTTAGTAATAAGATTTTCCTCTCGATTATTGTAGGTCTGATTAATGGAGGAATTCTTATTTCCTTCGATCCGTATCTCATGGATCTGAATCCTGTTTATTCTGGGCTAAGTTATATTGTGATAGGAATCCTTTTAACCTATATAACCTCTAAAACCAATAGTTTAGAGATAGCAATAGGTGCTAAATTTGCCTATTACTTATATATTAGTGTTCTTTCCATGCTAGGTTTTACCCGTTATCAGTTCTTCCCTAATTACTTCTCGATATCGAGTCTTTATACGAAAATGTACCTTTTTTGGACTGTATTATCGTTTGGTATTCTAGCCTTTGTAACTGTAAAACGATTTCAGGGGAAAAAAGATATTACACATATTTAAACGGATAAAAAGTGAATGGGATTAAGATTGATTATGTAGGAAAATAAGGAGTTTAAAAAACGGGTGCTTAATTTATATGTGATAGAGGGGGATTTCTATTGAAGGGAAATAGAAATAAACATATTTGGATAGAGGCAGAGGAATGGGCAGAAGGTGAATGGAATATTGAAGATGACAATCTTGATGTGAAAGTTACTTTCTCTGACCGTACTGTATGGATTGCAAGTTTTATTACATATAAAAACATTAAGACCCTGAGCGAAATGAATAAACGGACAGGTGAATGCATGAGCGGTGCATATTATTGGTCAAGTGATATGGTTCTTATTGATATTGCCAGTCGAAGCCGGATTTTAGAGGTTATTGATTACCTTATCGAAAATGATGAATTTGAGTCTATTTTTACTCAGTACCCAGATGTTGAAACAGATGAAGAGCATTTATATCCAGAAGAATTCTTTGATTAACAATAACTAATTTATGTTGAAATTATCCCTTAAATTAAAAAGTTAATTAAAAGTATACCCCTCACTAATGAGGGGTATATCTTATTTATCCTGTGCAAGTTCATCCCTATTAGGAGCAAGCGGTGGCTGTTCTAACCATTTGTTTTCCACCATAATATCGAACCAACTTTTTGTCAATGTTAATGTTTTTAGAATTGTCTTTTCATAAACGACAGCTAGGTCTGTTCGCATGGCTCCTGCTAGACCTGTACCGTAATATACTTGTGCAGCTTGACCCAAGAAACCCATATGATACATCATTAATTTATCTGAAAAAGGAGAGTCTTGTGACGTTGTAACCTCTGATTCCCACGACATTGGAACGGGCAAATTTTCCTTGTGCAAAATACTTGCAAGGGCTTGTATGTTTTCATCTGCCTTTTTTCTTACTTCCTCAAAAAACGTTCTTATTTCTTTTGATTCAGCTACTTGACTAAATCCAATTGCAAGAGTTTTTGCCGTAATGCTCTTTTTAATGTTAAGAGAAATACTGATTATTTCTGTTGCAGATAAAAGTCTCCCTTTTCCGAAGAATCCATCAGTAAAATCTTTGGTAGAAATAAATTTAGGGTTTTCATCAGGATAGAAATAAGGGTCTCTTTGGAATTTTCCTTTTTTAAGCAATAACTCAATCGTTAAATCATACATGCTTTTTGCATCATTATCACATGAATTGTAAAATTCCCGTAAGTCCTTTCTAACAGAAACACTTAAAGCAGTTGTGTGACCCAACAAACCATGTATCGTCATAATATGTAAATAATTTAAACAGAATGAGTCAGAAAACAATCTCTCTGCACCTTTATTAATAAGGTCCGACTCAGTAAATCCAATAGGAACTGGAAATCCCTCATCCACAATGAAGGCAACAATCTGCTTCTTTTGCTTTTCCCATGTCTCAATGGCAATTTCAAAAACTTTTTTTATTGATTCGTCTTCCAAAATAGAAATCATATACCTATTTACTATCTCGGTCATAGTTCCGTTTACATACTCCCCCCATAGTGTTCCTATTTCGGAAGATGTAAGTTGTAAATTATCATTTTCCACTTGTTCTCACCTCCTCCATATTTTTTACGGACAAAGGATAAGTTATGCGCATATTTGGGGCTTATGTTAATAAAGGCGGTACCTTTTGAATTGAAATTCGATAGTCGCTGTGGCGGACTTTCTTCTTGAGTAACGGTTCAGTTAAGGCAGGAAGGATATTGCAGGGAAATAAATGAACAAGGTTGAGTATTTATTTGTAAGAACAATTGTAGTAAGGTGGACAATGAGGAAATATGCTTTTCTTGAAGAAAAAATGATGATATAGGAAAAGTAATGATTTTATACTTTTTCCCATGGGTTACAGCTACTAGTACATTGATTTAACCAAGCATCTACATAAAAATGTAAAAAATAAAACGGCTTTGGATAATCCGTTGCTAAATAAAACTTGAAGAAGAGGTGATTTATGTTTGGAATCAAAAATTACCATCCTGAATTTTATTCCGATCTATCTCATTTAATAGATGAACATAAAACAAGATTACAGGGGCTAAAAGGGAAGATAATAGAGGAAGTTTGGGTCGCATGGGAACAAAATCAAGATGAGTGGTTTAATGATTTACCTGTAATCTTAAGGTTTGACGATTGTCAGTTAGAATTATGTGCTTTTAAAACGGATCAATACGCTATTACATTTGATCAAATTGATTTATCTGAAGTAATAGATTACTATGGAACCGATTTTTTACTTAGTTGGGAAAAGAACAAATTGAAGGAACTCAATCAATGTATTAAAAAGCGTATAGTTAAAGTTGAATTGATTGAATGGATAGGACAATTAATGGGAATGGGTTTTCAGCTTGAAGAAGGTTATTTTTCCGTATGTAACGGTTTAGATGAAAATGAGATAGGCATAACTAGGAACGAGGAGCGACAATACAAGTATACATATTTGTAAGGTCAGGATGATGGGTATTAAATTGAAACATAAATGATGATTACCAGCTGAAAAGGACTAAGTAGAGCGATTCTAGTGTGAGAATCGCTTTTTATGCGTGAAAATAATTTTAATAGCCTGTATACATTTTAGTTCTTCTAACGTTATATAAACGGAAGGAGGAAAGCGCTTGAAGAGTCGGGTTTCAAATGATCAGTTAATGAAAGTGATGAACGAACTATATTTCTATTTAAAAAAGCAAGGTGCGGATTCGGAAACAGCAAAAGATATGGTTCAAGATGCAGTTTACAAGTTGATGATACATATTGAGTCAATTAATACCGACAAATACAGAGCTTGGCTTTTTAAGGTAGCTATAAATTTGTATTACGATGATTGTCGCAAAAATAACAAGTCCCCGTCACTTCAATTAAATGAAAATCTTGTTTCAAATTCTAAGTTGATCGATGAACTCATTATTAACAAAGAAGATGAACTTCAAGTAAGGGAGACATTGGAACAACTGCCACTTAAATTTAAACAGTTGCTCCTTCTAAAATATGATTTAGAGTGGTCGTATCAACAGATTGCTCAATATTTAGAAATGAAGCCAGATGGAGTGAAAACGTATTTAGCTCGTGCAAGAGCAAAATTCAAGGAGCTTTATGGGAGGGAAAATAATGACCGACAAAAATAATGATAAGTTTGAGTCCGTCTTTGATGAAAAATCATTAGGCAATACATTGAAAAAAGCCAAACGAGTGACTATATATAGAACTATTCTAATATCTGCAATTGTCTGTTCCCTAATGATCTTTGGCTTATATAGAGCAAATTTATGGTGGGTTATGAAAAAAGGCAGTGAAACAACTATAAAACTAATGGCACAGGATGCAGTGATGAAAGCACCAAATACAATCATTAATACGGAGACCATAGATTATGGTTTTCTAAAAGGAACGATTAAACGAGAGGTATTTAAAGTGGTTGAAGATAAGATCATACCTTGGGAAACACAAGAAGCCCATTTTGGATTAAGAGGTTTTACCTCGATGTCTTTTTCATCCTATAGCACAATAATTGATGAGGACACGCACATACACATACCCGATGGCGAGCGTTCCATGTTATTTTATGTACCTCAATATAGATACAAGTCCTATGCAAATGACTTATCAGAACTTAAAGAATACCCCAATGATAAGTATATCGAATTAGGAATTTCGTTTGATAAAAGTTACTCATTAAATGAAGTGAAGAAAATGCTTCCCAAATCAGTCCATCCCATGTGGTATTGGGTCAATGACTATCCAAATAAAGCGGATGAACGGAATGAACCTGAATCTGGACAATGGTTATTTGGAATATATGACCCATCTTCAAAAGTAGGACAAGCGATGAGTTCCACAAAAATAAAAAGTGAAGCAAACTTTTTAAAGCGATTAAGAAAATTTGATAAAAGTGAGTATGAGTTAGTTAAGAATCGTCAAAGAGATGGATTTATTATTGGTGTAGTTGTTACAGGAACGAAAGATGCCTTACTTGAATTAAAAGACCAACCATATGTAAAAGCATCCAGTATAGGGGCGGTTGTTGATAAGTATTAGAAACATAGTACTTATAGTAACGGCAAGAGTTGAGGGATGAGCTGCTATAATGGCGGCTTTTTCTTTTTGTGCTAATGGGGCGGGTTAGTAAAAGAAGGATTTATTTTTGGACTTAATGAATTAGTTAGATAGAGGAAAATATAGAGGGGGTTTTTATATGAAAAAAGACTTGCTTGAATACATAAAGGTTGCAAGTTTTGTTATAATCGCGGTTAGTTTATCTGTTATTGCTTGGAATTCCTCGAAGGAAGTTTCATATCTCCAGGGAATTGAAGAACATTTAAGTGGCATATTCGTAGCTCTGAATAATCTTCAACAATGATTAAATAATGGTTATTCTTCATCTAACAAGTGCGTTGTTCCAGAGGGAATAACGCTTTTTTGTTGAATTCCGTATTTAACAAACGTGGCAGTAAAGTTCAAGAAGGAATACAATGATTATTCAAAAAATATGACTGTTATAGATTATTATTCATATATAATTGATTAGAAGATATGTAATCTTTGGATAAATGAAGGGCTGAGAATATGATTGGGAAATTATTTGCAATTATAATTGGTATTACTTTTGTTGGTTTAGGTATTTGGTGGAATAAAAAATACCATAATGAAAAGTTTGTGGATACTTCTTCCGCATCAACTGGTTCTTTTTTAGGGGATATAATGGCCCAGCTTTTTATGTTTTTAATGGGTATTCTTCCCTGGTATGTCTTTAAAACAGTTTTAATTTTATTTGGTACACTTTTAATTTATGAAGTAATTATAAGTTAGCCATACACCTATTAGACAGAATTTGTGAATTTTTGTACTTAAACGGGTGCAAGAGTTTAACAAGGGGTTCTGCAGCAGCTCCGTTAATTATTGTGCTTACGAAGCAGGTAAATGGAGGATTCAGCTGCCATAAATGGAGGGGTTTTAATGTTAGATTCAGTATATGTTGATATTCGTCATATGAATTTTTGGTATGGAGAATATGGTCTTTGTGATAAAAGCTGTAATGATGAGATTACAATTTATTCAGATGCTAATAAGACCAGTAAATTGGGTTATTTTGAAATTACCACCCATATTGGTTTAGCTTATTTATACAATAACGAATTACACGAACAAGAAGATTATGATTACAAGAAGCGAATTGAAGAATTTTTGAATGATGATTCTCAGATTATTTATAATTATATATATCCAAGAGATGATGAAGATTTATTGTATCAAGTTGACCATTTTGCACCTTTAAACAAAAATAATCATAAACCCATTTATATCGATATGTGGACTAAACTTTCAGATGAGTTAGACATAAATGAAATTAATAAATGTGTAAAAATATTAGTTAAAGAATTCTTACACAAAAATGTTTCAAATGTTGAATTGCTTGATATTCCAACATACCATGAAACTAAAATTTCATATAATGAAGATTATTCGCATTGATTGTGAATTAATGTAATTAAAGTAACGGGTAGAAAGAGATTAAGAACCAGCTGCTATAATGGCGGCTTTTTCTTTTTGTGCGAACGTGAAGCGGATTAGTTGAAGAGGGAAACGAAATTTTTATGTAAAAATATCCATTTTATCCCTAATGTGCTAAAATTTTCTGAAGGGGGAATAAGCGTGGCAGGGAAAAGACTTTTTCTATTTATCTTAATTGCTGTACTGTTAATAGCTGTGACTGGTTGGAAAATTTACGATTATAGACAGTGGAATTATCCTAGATGGGAAGGGGCAAGTGATGATGGAAACTGGAAAGCTGTGATAGCACAAGATAAAAATGCAATGAAAGATAGCCTTTTTGGAAATGTTTACTGGAAAGGTAATAAAAATGAAGTGAGCAAAACTTATATTAAATTTATCCAACTGCGGGTTGATGGCAAGTATTACATTGGTGATAAAAAGGAAAGAACTGAAAAATCGCAACAAAAAATAAATCCTATGAATTTGAGTTTTTTAGATTGGGACGGTGCTGAAAGCTTTGAGAATAAAAAGTTAGTTGTAGAGTTGCATTGGAAGAAGAATGGGCAAGAAAAAAATACTAAAATTGAATTGAAAAAGGTCGAAGAGTGATTCCAACTATAATATAAATACTCAAAAAGAAAATTAATCATATAGATGGTTGGGAATCATTAGAGACCATTAGTGTCTGTTTTACTTATCTTTGACGGTTTTCCATTTTTAATAATTATTTATTTCTCATTTATGGGGTTTATATCTTCTACGGCTTTTTTGCATATTTATATGGTTTTGACAAAAATGGAATTGAAAAAAGTGTAATAGACTTTTAATGTCGAACTTAGGAATTATATAAAATAAAATGGGGGTTTAATGTAGTGGAACAGAAAGAATTTTGGAGTTTAATTGAAAGGTCCAGAGAATTTGGTGATCAAGCGGAATGGTTAACAGAGGTACTAGCTCAAAAAGGGTTAGAGGAAGTTATAGATTTTGAATTTTTGTTTCAAAAATTAATGAATGCAAGTTACACATCTCGTTTATGGGGAGCGGCCTTTGTTTTGATGGGTGGCTGTTCAGATGATGCTTTTGATTATTTTCGAGGGTGGCTGATTGGACAGGGAGAAGAAATATTTAATAAGGTAATGAAAGACCCTGAATTTTTAGTAGAATACATAAATGAAGATAACCTTGATGAGGAAGGGTTCCCACAAAATGAAGAATTGCTTTCGGTAGGATTAGGTACCTATACTCTGATAAAGACGGGTGATATTGAATGGGATGATAATCTATATGATGAGCTAGTAGAAGCTATTAACAAAAAGGGATTACAATCTGTAACGGACATAGAATTTGATTGGGAAGAAGATGATTTAGAAAGTTTATTCCCTGTTTTATGGGAAAGGTTTGGGGAAGAACCACTAGGTTAATAAAAGGTTATTTGAAGAATCAATTGTTTATATTATTACTATTACGACCAATGAATTAAAAATAAAATAGAGGTGGAATATGAAGAAATTTATGTTTCTAATTTTTTTCTCCCTAATTTTTCTAGCAAGTTGTTCGCAAGTAGATAGTATGCATAATAGAGGATTAGAGAAATCGATAAGTTCTATTTTGGAGAAAAAAAGCGTGTCGGAAATAGATCTTAATTCTCTTACGGACTTTGATTGGGATAAAGCATACCTAATCACTCCTTACACTGATCAAGAAACCATCAATAAGCAACTGGGTGTTAAATTTAAAGACCCAACTAATATGGTTTATCGAGATGATATATATTTGCTTGTATTTCTTAATAAGAATAAAGTAGTCCAGTATGTTGAAATCCCCACCAAATATGGACAGTTGAAACACGGCGGAAATAAAAATAGTATTACCCTTCAAATGCAATCATAAAGATACAAGAAAGTTAGTTCGTTATAACATGTCCGTTTAAATTTCTTGGACATTACATTCAACCCACAGTATTAGTATGTGCCTGCAAATGGTTAATATGAGGTGAGATATTGCACTAAAGATGCAGGTTAATTCAGGAAAGATTCCGAGGGGGGCTATAAACTGGGTGATACAAATGAGTTTGTTTTAAAATGGGTAGCATACATTTGCTTCTCCTATCTTGCTTTATTAGCCCTTTGGGAACTATTTGCTTTTATTTGGATAGTCATCTTGAAGAGAAGAGATTACGACCGCACTCTTTTCTGGATAAAACCAAGGTCAAAGAAAAAATCCAAGAATAAGAAAAAGAAAAGAGCAAAATAACCAGGTAAAAAATGTACTAAACATACGGGTGCGATGATCAATTTTAATAGAAGGCCTATTTCTAAGGGGTTGTTTGTTTGATACGCTGATAGAAATGCTATATTCGCTGATTGAACCGTGATTTTCGCCGATTGAAGTGGCAAATTCGCTGATTAACGTTCAACTTGAATCATAATTTTGGTAACATATTGTTCCTTATGATTCATCACAACTGTATCATAAATATACTCTTCAAAAACATAATCACCTAAGGCTAAATGTAGTCTATCCATCTCTGATAAAAGTCGCTTATATGTTTTATGTATTGTTTTCTCATCCCCAATATGATATCCAATGAGAAAATCACCTTTCACAGCCTGAAAATACGGATAGCCCACCTTTGGATGTGGTTGCTCAATATATAAAAAGCTATAATTAGAGAATTCTCCCTTCATTACGTTCTCCCGTTTCGTAATACCACCAATTGGATACCCCGAATCCAGATGAGAGATGTTCAATTCATTAATAAAATCTGAAATCACTTCAACAAATTCTTCATCCGTTATATTTTCAATGTTTCTACTAAGGTAAAGTGTTGCTTCCGGTAATGATTGTAGCGTAATTTGTTGAAAATCAAGTTGTGATGCTTCTTCCATTAATGCTATTTTTGCATCAATCATTCTTTCCTTCATTTCAATCTCCTGACGCTTTTTCACAATCTCTTCTTTTTTTTGATGCATTAATGATAAGAAACTTTCAGGCGATTTATTTTCTGTATATTGTTGAATATCGTTCAGCGACATACCCAAATCCTTTAATAAATCAATAACAAAGAATAGTTCTATTTGGTGAATTGAATAATAACGATAACCTTTTTCATTTTTCCATTGGGGAGACAAGAGTCCAATTTGATCATAATAAAAGAGGGTCTGTTTGTTTACCTTACAAAGCTTCGCAAATTCCCCAGTCGTTAAATACTTGCCATTTATTTTATCCATTTTTTACAGCACCACCCTTGACTATATAGTAACTATATACACTACGATGGAAATTGTAAAACAAATGAAAAAAATACAAATTTGTTTAAGTTATTTGTTTTGTTAAGGAGAATGTAAAAAGATGAAGACTCATAAAATCACCTTAGGATTATTATTAATGAATTTATTTATAGCCTTTTTGGGAATAGGTCTTGTTATTCCTGTATTACCTACGCTGATGAATGAATTGGGGATAACCGGGAAAACAGTGGGTTATTTAACCGCAGCTTTTGCCATCGCTCAATTGATTGTTTCACCATTTGCAGGGAAAGCAGCCGATCAATTCGGCAGGAAAATAATGATTGTCATTGGCTTATTTATTTTCGGCATTTCAGAATTCTTATTTGGGATGGGAAAAGGAATCGAAATGCTATTTATTTCCCGCGTTTTAGGGGGAATTAGTGCTGCGTTCATTATGCCAGCAGTTACAGCTTTTATTGCTGATATTACAAATTTGGATACCCGCCCGAAAGCACTCGGTTATATGTCAGCGGCCATTAGCACAGGATTTATTATTGGTCCAGGTATTGGCGGATTCTTAGCGGAATTCGGAACACGCATTCCATTCTTCTTTGCAGGGGGACTTGGTACGATTGCGGCTATACTTTCAATTATTTTATTATCTGAGCCGAATCGTAGTGAAGAGAATAATGACCAAGTTTCCAATGGGAAGATTGGGATCAAACGAATTATTGACCCAAAATATTTCCTTGCGTTTATTTTAATCTTTATTGCCTCATTTGGATTAGCCGCTTTTGAATCATTCTTTAGTTTATTTGTAGACCATAAATTTCAATTTAAACCATCCGATATTGCCATTGCTATCACAGGCGGTGCCATTTTTGGGGCAGTTTCACAGGTCATCTTATTTGATCGTCTTACAAAAATTTGGGGTGAAATTAAACTGATTCGATATAGCTTAATATTATCAGCCGTCCTTGTCTTTTTAATGACTGCTGTTCATTCCTATTTCTCTATTTTACTTGTTACATTTATTGTTTTTGTAGGATTTGATATATTCCGGCCAGCAGTTACTTCATACCTTTCAACTATTGCCGGGAACGAACAAGGTTTCGTTGGTGGAATGAACTCTATGTTTACAAGTTTAGCGAACATTAGTGGACCAATTATAGGGGGGATATTATTTGATATAGATATTAACTATCCTTATTACTTTGCGACTATAATCCTGTCTCTGGGTATAGTTGTTACATTGTTCTGGAAGAGGCAAGCAAGTGATTCTTCAGAAAAAGTGAAGGCTAGTGTAGTTAATTAAGGAAATTGATTAATTGGTGGTGTGAATATCATTGAAAACGATCCAAAAGATGTATGAGCATTTAAATTGGGCCAATCAACGTATTCTTGAAACACTGCAAAGTATGGAAGATGAGAATCAAGAGGTGTGCCGTTTATTTTCTCATATCCTTTTTGCAGAAAAAGTATGGATCACTAGATTACGAGGATTGGACAGTTCACAACTGCCCATTTGGTCAGAGGTCGATCTTGCAGTATGTGCAGAACTTGTTAGGCAAAATGAAGAGAGTGTAACAACATTTCTTACTAATTTAGACAGCACTGACCTAGATAAAATAATATCCTACACAAATAGTAAAGGAAATGAGTTTAAGAATTCTGTGCGGGAGATTCTAACCCATGTCGCATTGCATGGTCACTATCATCGCGGACAGATTAACTCACGACTTCGCTCAGATGGTATGGAACCGATTAATATGGACTTTATTACGTTTGTGAGATAGATATTTTTAAATTCTTTATTGTTTAGTCTAGACAAGCCTGTCCTATCCTGCATAAGTTATTTAGAGAAAATAATGAAAGGAGGGATAAATATGTCATCATGTCAAAAACTTGCAGATATTATTGGAGGAGAGGTTATTACTGCTGCCCCTGTCTGTGTAGTTCAGCGTCTTCGTGATATTAATGCTACTATATTAGGTCGTCGTACTCGTTCCCCATTAGCCCTTCCATTCGCCCTTTCCTTCGAAAACAACCGAAATGGTCAAACACTTAATTTAGGTGAATCTGTTGTTCTTCAAAAAGAAATCAACCCGTTCCTTACTGCATTACGAAATCGAGGAATTATCGTTACAGCCGTTCATAACCACTGGCTGTTTGATAACCCACGTTTAATGTACATGCACTGGGAGAATGTTGGAAATCCATTTGAGTTTGCAAGAAATAGTATCGAAGCAGCCAGAGAAGCAGGCCTATTCTAAGGACAAGCCATTGTTAAATTTTGACCTTCATATGAAGGTCTTTTTTTTTACTCAATAAAAGCGTATTCAACTAACATTGCAGTGGCTCCGAACCTTATCACCGACGACCAGGCATGCGAATAAGTCATAGGTATTCACCTATATTTCCCTAAATGAATATCTTATTGGTAAGGCTTTTTTAGGGGGAATCGGAGTGGGATACTATGTAAGTGTAGATTCAGGCGTAAAATTATATGTAGAAGATATCAATCCTGAGGGCGGTAAGACGATTGTGTTTTTACATGGTTGGCCGCTAAGCCATGAACAGTTTGAATATCAATTTGATGTTCTTCCTTTTATGGGATACCGCTGTGTCGGAATTGATTGGAGAGGATTTGGAAAGTCGGATCGGCCAATCAGTGGATACAGTTTTGACCGATTGGCGGACGATATCCGGGCAGTGGTGGATGTCCTTCAATTAGACCATTTCACACTTGTCGGTCACTCGACAGGTGGAGCCATCGCGCTTCGTTATATGTCCCGACATAATGGTTTCGGAGTATCCAACCTTGTCCTTGTAGATGCGGCCGCTCCGGTAGGTTTTACGACAGAAACGGCGACTAAATTCCTTACTCAATCGTTAAACGACCGTCCGAAAATGATGCAAGAAGTGACAGACAGCTTTTTCTTTCAATATGTAACAAACTCATTCTCTGAGTGGTTTTTTCAAATGGGCTTACAAGCAGCTGGTTGGTCAACGGCAGCAATCATCAGGACATTACGAGATGAAAAACTGTATGCAGATTTGCCAAAAATACTCGTCCCTACCTTAATAGTTCATGGTGTTCACGACAAAGTAATTCCCTTTGCCCAGGCTCATGAACTCAATCAAGCGATAAAAAATTCTCAGCTAGTTCCATTTCATTACAGCGGTCATGGACCTTTCTGGGAAGAACGTGACAAGTTTAACCAACTATTAAGGCAATTTATTGGTTGATCGTCCTCTAGAGTTGTGATCATTAAGCTGCCATTTGGCGGCTTTTCTTTTTGAAGTAACGGGGTCAGCGATAGTTGAATAAAATTAAACTCTGGCCCTATCTTGGTATGTTTAAAAAAGGAATGGAAGATAATACAAATATCAATTCTTTAGGAGAATAACCGAATGAATTTTGAAAGATGGATGTTACTAGGTTTCTTGGTTTTAAGCATCACGGCCATTTTTAAATTGGTGCCCAAAGAGAAAGCAAGAGATGCCTGTGTTTTATTCTTATTTCTCCAAATGATAAGTTGGCCAGCTGGTCTATTTGTAGTTGAAATGGGATGGATTGAATATCCTACTCAGTTACTCTCCATTTCAAATCAATATAACAGGACAAGTTTCGCTTTTGAATTTTGCATTTTTCCTATTGTTGCCGTTTTTTTTAGTCTGTATTATCCAAAAAAAGCTAAATTTAAGGGTGCCATAATATATTACCTAGCATTTACTGGTTTCTTCACTTTCTGTGAGGTAATTCTTGAAAAGTACACAACGCTGGTGGAATATCACGGATGGAAATGGTATTGGACGTTATCATCGGTTATTGTTTCTTTATTTTTGAACCATAAATATTATCTCTGGTTTAAAAAAAGACTGGTAAAGGTTGAAGGCTGATGATGAAAGAAATTCTAATTCTCATCTTTTCATGGTTAATATCTATTGCTTTATTGTTAAAATTCATACCGAAAGAAATGAAAAGGACGGCTCATATCACATTTTTATTTGTTTCAACCGTCACATGGATTTATGAATACCTCCAATTATTACTTGGGTTGGTGGAATTTCCGTTTAGAGAATTTAATGTAGCAACAAAAATGAGTTTTTCTCTTTATTATCTTGTGTATCCAACATTTGGAGTGTTTTTTATTACTTTGTATCCTATGGAAAAAGGAAGACTACGGATCTTTATTCATTTTTTCGTATTTGCCATAGGACTTACAATCTATTCAGTTATCATTGAGAAATACAGTTCATTAATTACATTCAAAAAATGGGACTGGCCTGCTAGAGTTTTGAGTAACCTCATTATTTTATATATTGTTAAAAGATTTGTATTTTGGTTTAAAAAGGGACTAGTATAACACTTTTTTCTCCTGAAATTCCCCAGTGCCACTAGAACCATACAAACGGTCTATTCATTGCAGTTTTTCAGGATGAAAAAAGGATATTGACAATCGAGTTTATACGTAGTAATATTTATCTCAGGTTAAAGATATTAGATTTCGAGATTATTTAAAACGAATCTCATTATCGATAAATAATGATGTTAAAAGGAGGTATTACAAAAAAGAACGCGGTGAAAAATTGAGACTAGAACTATGATTTTTTTTGAGTCGATATCTCGAATTAAAAATATCTTAATTTAAAATAATTTTTTTAAAAAAAGGGGAAATGAAAAATGATGGATTTAGGCTTATTTATTATACGTTTGATGGTCGGTGTGGTCTTTGTGTTTTACGGTACGCAAAAATTATTTGGTTGGTTCGGAGGATACGGGATCAAGGGAACGGGCGGCTGGTTTGAATCGATTGGGGTTAAACCAGGAAACGTGGCAGCAACATTATCTGGACTTGGGGAATTATTGAGCGGAATTCTCTTTATCTTGGGCTTATTTTTACCACTGGGGGCGGCTCTCATCACAATCATCATGTTAGGTGCCATTGCAAAAGTACACGGACCGAAAGGCTTTGCGAATGGTGCTGGCGGGTATGAATATAACTTAATGTTAATTGTAGTATCCATTGGAGTTGCCTTAATTGGTTCAGGAGCATACGCTCTACACTTTTAAGTGAACACAAAGCAACTTGCTACACTCGTTAGTGGTAATTATAGTAAAATTTTAGATGGGCTTTTTATCAGTGAAGGGGGCAAAATCCATGGCAAACGAAAAAATTCTTGGAATCCAACGATTGGGTTTTCAATGGCAGACGGAGGATCCGTTTTTAGTCACGATGCACCATCGAGATGCTTATCCTTCAGGTAATGATAAGCAGGGACCTATTACTTCTTTGGAAGGTAGGAATCTAGGCGAGGATTTTACGTTGAAGGATGGATTTAGAATGTACCACGGGACTACGGTGCCAGGTTTTCCAGCTCATCCTCACCGTGGATTTGAAACCGTAACGGTTGTTTTAGAAGGGTTGGTTGACCATTTTGATTCGACTGGCGGCGCCGGACGCTATGGGAATGGCGATGTTCAATGGCTCACAACGGGTAAGGGAACGATGCACAGTGAAATGTTCCCGCTCGTCGATCAGGATCGCGAAAATCCACTCGAGCTTTTTCAAATTTGGTTAAATCTCGCAGCTAACAGTAAATTTGCTGAGCCAGAATATAAGATGCTTTGGGCTGAAGACATTCCGGTAATCTCATCAACTAACGCAAACGGGGCGAAAACCACTGTCAGGCTGATTGCAGGGAATTTACAGGGGAAAAACAGTTTAGAGCCAACCAAGGCTTCTTGGGCAAATGACCCAGTTCATCATGTTGGAATTTACCTTATTCGGATGGAACCACAAGCAACTTTCACGCTGCCAGCTGTTGCCGAAACATTGAACAGGAATCTGTACTATTATCAAGGAAAAGAGATTCAAATAGATGGAACATTGCTCACAGCTTCTCACCGCGCGAAGTTAGTGGGCGGCCAAGAAATCGAGATAACAAACGGAGAGGAAGAGTCTTATCTGCTCGTTCTAGAAGGTGAACCGATTCAAGAACCTGTTGCCCAATACGGACCATTCGTGATGAATACAGAACAGGAAATTCGCGATGCCTTCAACGAATATCAGCGAACACAATTCGGTGGCTGGCAATGGGGCAGCTACGATCATGTAAATGAGCGTGAATCAGGAAGATTCGCCCGCCATTCAGATGGGAAAATTGAAAAGAGGTAACACTGAGTTAGTGAGCCTCAATAGACACAAGAAAAGACGTATGAATTAGCATACGTCTTTTCTTATTTATGGGGGGTCAATCAGGTTAAGCCTCCGAGCTGATAAATAGACGGAGGAATTCCGCTTATTTTGAAATTTTTGTTAGAAACGGTCTCTAGTGATGAACTTTTTCCAGTGCTAATTTAATACCAAAACCGATCAGTATCGTACCTGTGATGCCTTCAATTACTTTTTTTGTTTTAGGCTTTTTCATAAAAGCACTAATCCGATGAATCAACGAGACATAAAGTAAAAACCACACCGCAGTCAATACGATATAAGTGATGCCCAATATTAGAAATGGGAAAAAGGTATGACTTCCAGGTTCCACGAACTGAGGCAAAAAAGTTAAGAAAAAGACCGCAACTTTGGGATTTAGTAAATTGGTAAGGAAGCCTTGTTTAAAACAAGCTGGGCTCCTTAGCTGTTTCTCTGTGTTCATTTCAATACTTGCTGCTGTTTCATCCTTGTTTTTCAAGGACCACAAGGCTTTCACACCCATATAAAGTAAGTAAACGGCACCCACGTATTTGAAGATAGAAAACAATAATGCTGATCTCATAATGATTGCTGAAAGTCCGAATACAGCAGCTGAAGTATGGATACAAAGGGCACAACATGTACCTAGAGCAGATTTAAGACCGCCCAATTTTCCAACTGAAATAGTATTCTTTGTAACCATCGCAGTATCGGGGCCAGGTAAAATAACTAAAAAAACACATAACATGACAAACGCATAGAAGTTTACCAATACAGTATCTCCCTTCCTATATAGTTAGAATTCTTAAACAATATTATATAGTAAGTCGTAGTTGTTTACCTGAAAAAAATCATCGGCCAAATGTACTTGGGGACAATTCTCCTGGCACTTTTTGCTGTTCCTTTGTGCACCCATGATCATCCGAGGGGTCCATTGCCGAACTGTGAGCTCCTTTAGCCAAATTTCGCTTAATCTAGAATGAGCATCATTATGGTTTCTTGAACTTTCCATATGGTATATTTATCCATATAAAAAGAGTTAGGGTGGTTGTTTTGGGGAAAAAAGAAAATGATATAAAAGTAGAAAAGTGTATAAAGATGGAGGAACATCTAAATGAACTTGTTGACCTTCTAATTGATGTTGTGGAGGAGGGTGCGTCGATTGGATTTTTACGACCACTTGACCCTTTGGAGGCAAAACAGTACTGGGAGAGTGTGCCAAATCCCAATGTTACCATTTTTGTTGCTAAGATCAACAACAAAATAGTTGGCAGCGTGCAATTACATCTATGCTCAAAACAGACGGGCAAACACCGAGCTGAAATTGCAAAATTATTGGTTCACCCCAATTATCGCCGGAAGGGGATAGCTCGTTTATTAATGGAGTCGGCACATGAAACAGCATTAAAAATGGGTAGAACACTATTGGTTCTCGATACGAGAGAAGGTGACCCCTCCAATTTACTTTATCGGTCCTTAGGATATGTTAATGCAGGGCGGATCCCTCATTATGCCATGAATGAAATCGGCAACTTCGATGCGACCATCATTTATTATAAAAATTTGATGGAGTAGGTTGTGAGTTTAGACAGGTAAAGCATACTTTGAGCTGAAATAAGTGCCAAGGGGACGGTTCCCCTGGCTCTTTTTTTGCTGTTACTTTGTGCAAGCAGACCGTCCCAGTATCATCACTTTGCCTGAACTCTTTTTCGATCAGCATTTCCCTTCAGCACCATGCATGTGCTAGTAGAATGTGCGACAAGACTTTGTTTGTGATCATAAATATAGCATTCTAGCAATCCGAGAGAGGCACCTTTTTTAATTAATTTCCCCTCCGCACGAAGCTTTCCTTTAAAAACGGGTTTAAGGAAATTCAACTTTAATTCAACTGTTGAAAAAAGCTCATCATCAGCCAGGGTAGTAGCAAAGGCATATCCCATCGCTGCATCCGCGATGTCGCATAAAATGCCCCCGTGCAGCGTCCCCATTGGATTATGTAACCTTTCAGTGGCATCCAATTCAACCACAACTCGACCCTCTTCCACCTCTACTACGTTAAAACCAAGTACCTGTGCAGCAGGAGAACCAGGTATTTCACCGTTTGCCATTCTCCTTAAACCTTCTAAATGATTCATTATTTCACCATCCTATAAAACTTATGACATATTTTCCGAGACTTATAACCTATATTTGGACACTAATGACGTATTTCTAAAACTTACGACATTTGCTGGATAATAATTGGAAGTAACCTGAAACCCTAGTTAATTATGACATATTTTCAGAGCCTTATGACATAAATTTGCACACTTAGCACGTATATTTTCAAACTTACGACATTTGCTGGATAATAACTGGTAATCATAGAGTCATTTTCATTTTAGTGCTTTATAGTGTGTAAGGGCGATGGTTAGCTTTATAATGATAAGAATACTATATTTAGGGGAAAAATTGGGGTGTGCGTTTAGATGAAACTTAGTATTAAAAAAAGCAAATTGGAAGATGTAGAAGAATTGTTAGCTATACAAAAAGAAGCTTTCGCAGAAGATTATGCATTATACGAAGATCATGCTTCAACCCCCGTAAATGAAACGGCCGAGAAACTAATTGAAAACATAGAACGTTTTTTTCATTACACCATCTGGTGGGGCAACGAAGTGATTGGGGCGGTCGATCTTCGACCATTGGATGAAAACCGCTTGAGATTAAGCAAACTATTCCTAAGAACCGATTTTCAAAATAAAGGGCTTGGAAGTAAAAGCATCAAGTTAATAGAGTCAGAATTTCCATTAATCAAAGATTGGAGCCTATACACTCCATACTTAAACAAAAGAAATCATCACTTCTATGAAAAATTGGGCTACAAAAAAATAGGTGAAGTACAAATTACTGAGAAACTTCAGTTATTTAAATATGAAAAAATAGGTTAAGTTTGTGCCGCGGGGTTTGTGACTAAATAAAATGGCTCAGTATAGTTCTACTGAGCCATTGGCTTATATTGTTATCGCTTAATCAATACTGATAACTCACCTTCAAAAACTTTCTCTTCTTTATCATTGAAGGTAGATAACAAGACAGTTAGGATACCTGTTTCATCTTTAGTTGCTTTCTTATCAATCACTTCAACAATGATTTGCAATTCATCTTCAGGATACACTGGCTTAATAAATTTAATTTGATTCATCCGTGTTCCAGCAATGACGTCCTCGCCATAGCAGCCTTCTTCCACCCAAAGCTTAAAGGAAATAGCTAGCGTATGTATACCAGAAGCAATTATCCCATTAAACCTACTCTGATTGGCCTTTTCCTCATCCAAATGCATATATTGAGGATCAAATTCACCTGCAAACCTCATAATATTCTCTTTTGTTAATTTTAATTTTTTCGTATGGAACACTTGTCCAATTGAAAACTCATCTAACTTCATTCTTACACCTCAATTATGTCGTTGTTGTCCTTGTTAATTTTAGCATCACATACTCAATAAGTGTAAAATTCAAAGTCTGCTTAGTTATGGGTGTAATAATATCCCGGCAGTTCCCATTCTTCTAGTAGGAGTTTTAATTAATGTTGGAGAATATTAATAGTAAAATAAACACTGCTGGAGGAGCTTTATTATGACCAGTTTTAGCAAAGTAGCTAATGCGTTAAAAAAGGTATTAAACACGAACCAATCAATCTTAAAAAGGATAGGGGATGTTTAAAATAAAAAAATTAATAACCATTGTGATTACGTTAGTAGTTTTAGCAGGTTTGAATTATGTTCTTACATATTATACCCATACAAAATTCCTTGATTATTCATTCTTTGTTGGAATGGTTGTAACCATAATTATCTGGTTTTTTACCTCAAAGGGTGGGTATTCGTCAAGGAGCTTAGATATGACGGTTCAAGGTTCAACAGGGATCAAGATGGATGCACAAAAGTATGAGTTTTCACCGAATATTGCTTTTCTGACCTCCTTGGCCTATACCATCATTACACTTGGAGTCATGCTATATCAGTACAGAAGTTATTTCTAAAAAATTCCAAGCGGACGGTTACTTTATCCCATCACAACCGTCCCCGTGGCCCCGGAGTCCCCAAAATAAAAAAGCATCCGATTATTCGGATGCATACTTATATATTCCATGTAAATATACGGAGTATTCTCTCTGTACATATTCTCGTAATTTAATTCTTTTTTCTGTTTCTAACAATCGAACCAATTCTTGAATCTTTTTTTCATTTTCTTTTGTTGTAGGAATCTCTAATGAAAACAAATTACCTCGACTACTGTTTAGTAACTTTTTTAATAACTCAATTTTATTCATTTGATATCCCCTTTAGATACTATATTCGACATAAAGGGGACTTTTTCCTTTGAACATTTCAGTATTTATTTATTTTTCACAAAAAATTTGATTTTAAGCTTTTTTATAACTACCTTCAACCAATCTAATCATATCACGCCCTGAAATCTTTTCTGTTTCATGGTAACCTTCATCATCACGTAAACTCAAGGACCAGCTGCTATCGTTATCTTCATTTAACTTATATAACTTATTGGTAAAAACATTTGTATAAAAATCACCATTTCTTAGCCTCATACTTTACCCCTCTCTTTTGTATTTAACTGTATTATG
Source organism: Neobacillus drentensis (assembly GCF_036962125.1). Lineage (GTDB taxonomy): Bacteria > Bacillota > Bacilli > Bacillales > Cytobacillaceae > Neobacillus > Neobacillus drentensis_B. Next base: position 9,048 of record NZ_JBALOA010000009.1, on the reverse strand, counting down.
CCCAAGTTACTAACCTGGAGCCATTCGACAAAAACAGTTTAAAAAATAGGGGAGATATGCAAATTTGTTATACTATATTTCTTTTGCAATTTCTTTTCTATTAGGAGCAAGAGGGGGCTGTTCTAACCATTTATTTTGCACCATTAAGTTATACCATTTTTTTGTAACCATTAAATTTTTTAGAATAGTCCCTTCATAAGCTGCTACGAGGTCTGTTCGCATAGATGTTGCTAATCCCGCTCCATGATAGTTTTGTGCAGCTTGGTATAAGAAACCAATATGGTGCAACATTAACTTATCAGAAAAAGGGGAGTCCGTTGAAGTTGTTACTTCCGTTTCCCATGATTTTGGGACTGGCAAATTATCTGACTGCATAATCTTTGAAAAAGCTTTTATTTGTCCATCAGCCGCTTTCTCTGAATCGGTTAAAAACTGCCTTACCTCTTTTAATTGAGCAACTTGACTGAATGCAATAGAAAGGGTTTTAGTCATAATGCTCTTTTTAAGGTTTAAAGAAAGACTAATGATTTCTACCGCTGATAATGTTCTTCCCTTTCCAAAAAATCCATCTGTGAAATCTTGGCTGGAAATATATTCAGGGTTTTTAGCTGGATAAAATAAAGGGTCTCTTTGAAAGCTGCCTTTCTCAAGCAATAACTCAATGGTTTGATGGTACATTTTTTTCGCATCGTTATCACATGAATCGTAAAATTCTCTTAAGTCTTTTCTAACAGAAACAGCTAAAGATGTGGTGTGTCCCAGTAACCCATGTAATGTCATGATATGCAAATAATTTAGGCAAAATATATCCGTGAATAATCTAGGTTTACCTTTAAAGAGGTCAGAATCAGTAAATCCAATGGGAACGGGAAATCCCTCGTTCTCCAAAAAAGTGACGATTTGCCTTTTTTGTTTTTCAAAGGTAATAATAGCTTCCTCAAATATAGCTTTAATCGGCTCATCTTCAATAATAGAAACCATATATTTATTTACCATATCTACCGACGTGCCGTTTACATACTCTCCCCAAAGTGTTCCTATTTCTGAAGATGTAAGTTTTAATTTATTCCCATCCATATTTACCACCTCTAAGATATTATTTACCAATTTAATAAGTGATATGAATTTTCTTGAAGAGTTAGAAACTAACATGAATAAGGAAAATGATGGGGAAATAACTTTAGTTAAAATTGGGGAAATGGAAAATGACTATCAAAAGCTCCTTTGATAGTCATTTTTTAGGAATATGATTTCCATAAGATCAGAATATAGTTACATTGAATCACTCAGCCAATAGCAGTCGACTACCTTAACTAATCCTTCTGATTTCCCCCATAAATTATTTGACCGTTTGCATTATAAACGGTTACCTTAACTGGTAATTTCACTTTAGCTTTCGAGATCGTAACATACCAAACCCACAAATTATCTCGAACGAAGAATCTGTTTGGCTGTATGTTGCCTTCACTATTGATAACGATGGTCTTGGCAGCATCTTCAGCAAATCCGTAAATAACGGATAAATCCTCTTGGATATTGCTTTTTGCTCGCCAGTCAATGGGTCCACGTTCTGTCCTTTCCTCTCTGAACTCCTGAAAATCCATCATTGGAAAAATAAACTTTTTAAATTGAGTAAACTCTTTATTGGTAAGGACAGGATAGATGGCCGTACTATTTTCGACAAACACTAAATGGGACTCCGCATCATACATAAGAATCCTTTTGCAATCGCCAAATTGTGTGGCGACTCGTTTACAGATATCTTTTTCCAAGGAAGTCGTAGGAATAACGAGATGTTCAGGTTTTTTAACCGGGTCGGTAGGACGTGCAACTAAATAAAAAATAGTCAAAATGACAACTAAACAGAGTACAGTCACCAATCCTTTTTTACGCATTTTATAGCCCTCCATTTAATATGATTCAGGCAATTATATTATAAACTACAAGTTCCTATTTGGAGAAAACCTGACCGTAATTTGGCAAGTGGCAGATAAGATGCTACAAGTGGCAGATAAAAAGTTTTTACACCAAAATTGTCGATAGTTTTCTTATCTAAAGTGTAAAATTACATTGTTTAATTTAGGTATTTATGGTTTACCAAACAATAATTCTCTTCAATGAGCGAATTTCCAGCTTCAATGAGCGAATTTTGGACTTCAATGGGCGAATTCTGGACTCCAATGGGCGAATTCCCGGCTTCAATGAGCGAATTCCCAGTTTTAATGAGTAAATCTAATAATTCAAATGTATGAATCAAAAAGAAAAAGGCTATCGATGGTTTTTCGACAGCCAATTTTCTCGCCAATCAATCTCTTTCTCTTGCCCGCTGCGTATCTCGAATATTCTTTTGAACCGTGATGGCTGCGAAAACACTAAGCACAAACGACATGCCATAAAAGCCTTTCTCACTTAAATCGATGCTTCCGGCATTGAATAGCCCGATTCCCATTAAAGAAATCGATACAATAAGGGCAAACCAACTGATCCCATAATAAATATTGGTCACTGGGATTCCTTCATCTTTATCTCGTACGGCTTTTTGTAATGATACCGCTGCATAGAGTCCAAACACTAAAACGGCAAAGTAATAACCTTTTTCGTTCAGTTGCATTGCTGCATTATACAAGCCGATTAGATATGCCGCGACCCCTACTAAAAGCGCAGCCCATGAAGCCCCTATGAAAGCCGGAGTCGGTTCTCCCTCTTTCCGTTCTACTTTTTTTGAATTCTTTTGTTTTCCTTTCTCTAATAAAACCTCATTCTCAGTTGACATCAAATGCTCGCCCCCCTCTTTTTATCTATAAAATTAGAGCATTACAAATTCATTATATAGAAATCCCTTACAAATAATAGATAAATTTATTAAAATTTACCATGCGAGAGTCAGCAGGAAAATTTTTAAAAAAATCTTTCTCAAAATGCTACAAAACACCTTGGATTTCCCACAAAACACTAATGAGAGTGACAAAGCCAAAATTAATGGTCAGAAGGAGTTTGTTTTTATATCTAGAATTTAATAAAATAGAAAAATTAATGAAGTGAGGGAGATCAATATTATGATAAAAGGTTTCGGTGGAGTATTTTGGAGGACTAAAAATCTAGAAGCTGTGAAGAAGTGGTACAGTGAGGTATTGAAGCTTGAAATAAATGATTGGAATATGACGATTATCAAACCACAACCAGAGAATGAAACAATCTTTTCGTTCTTTACGGAAGATGACAACTATTTCCCAACAGAACAGCAAGTGATGTTAAATTTCCAAGTGGAAAATCTAACTGAGATGATGAAACATCTTGAACAAATAGGTGTACCTCTTGCAAAGGAACAAGAGGCTAGTGAATTTGGTAAGTTTATTTGGATTAAAGATCCTGAAGACAGACTAATTGAACTTTGGGAAAAGTAACGGTTCTAGCGGCCTACATAGAGTGAAATCAGGACCAGCAGAACCGTCCCCCTGGTCCCCCTGGTCCTGTCAGCACTCCATCTTCTCTTTTTTGTCAATATCCGTCACTACATCCTCGAGGGTTACGCTCCCGAGAACCTTCTCCATGGCTAGTTGGGCCGCTTCGAATAACGGTTCGATTGTATTTTGAATATTCCTGCCTACGGGACATTGGGGATTCGGATTGTTATGGACACTAAACAGCTCTTTTTCCTGAACCACATTCACGGCCTTGTACACATCAAACAGGGTAATCTCCGATAAATCCTTGGCCAGTTTAGCCCCGGCAATGCCAGGATGCACCTCGATTAAACCTGCTTTTTTAAGCATTCCCATCAGTTTTCTGATCACGGCGGGGTTCGTGTTCACACTAGAAGCGATAAATTCAGACGAACTGGTCCCCTCCCTATTAAAATCAATCAGAGTTAATATATGAATTCCGACAGCAAATCGGCTGCTGATCGACATCTTCAGTCACCATCCTTAGTTTCTTTCTGTTTTGTAATTTTCCTATTTTAACGTGTAATTGATTTGATTACAAGTATATTATACCAAATGAAAACTAAATATAGATAGAGTATTTAATCTGTTGACAAATGATATACATGTAACTAAAATGAATACAGGTAATCAATTTTGTTACAACAAAATCAAATCCAATGGGGGAATCACAAAATGAAACTATTAGTTACAGGAGCAACAGGGAAATTAGGTTCAAAGATTGTTGATTTTTTATTAAAAACTGTACCTGCAAGTCAGTTGGCTGTTAGCGTTCGTCAGCCGGAAAAAGCCGAAAGTCTGCTTGCTCAAGGTGTAGAGGTGCGCCTTGGCGATTTTGACAAACCAGAAACATTGGAAGCTGCTTTTGCAGGGGTTGACCGCCTGTTAATCATTTCGGCAGACGGCGACAATGAAACGAGAATTCGTCAGCATACCGATGCAGTCGCGGCGGCGGAACGTGCAGGGGTTAAATTTATTGCTTACACCAGTCTAGCGAATGCAACAGAAAGTAAGAATTTAATGGCTCCGCCGCATGTGGCGACCGAAGCAGCCATCATAAAAACAGGTATTCCATACACTTTCTTACGCAACAATTGGTATTTGGAAAATGAAATCGGAAGCATCCAAGCTGTCTTGGCCGGTGCCCCATGGGTAACTTCTGCTGGAGAAGGGAAGGTAGGTTGGGCGCCGCAACAGGATTATGCAGAGGCGGCCGCTAAAGTTCTTGTCGGTGAAGGTCACGAAAATGCCGTGTACGAACTTTCAGGTCCACTTTTAACACAAGCAGAATTAGTCCATGCGCTTGGTGATGTATTAGGCAAAGAAATCCCTGTCCAACAAGTGACGGATGAGACCTATGCCGAAATCATGAAGGGTGCGGGGCTACCTGATTTTGTAATTCCGATTGTAGTGGGAATTCAGGAGAGTATTCGAAATGGCTCATTGGCAGTAGAAAGCAACGATTTTGAGAAAGTCCTTGGCCGTCCGGTAACACCAATCAACGAAGCTTTAGCCCAAATTGTTTCTAAATTGAATTAAAAAAATGGCTCAGTGAAATTTTACTGAGCCATTGCTTTTTTACACCGTCAAAGTCTTCCTTCAAGGATTTGCTTTCGATACTGAACAGCTGCAAGTAATTTATACCCTCTAAGTGTAGGAATCATCGTATCGAGCAGCCCAACTGCCTCATCCATTTTCCCGGCATACACAGCCTGGTCGACATCCAACATCTTTAAAAAGAAGGCATCCTTGATCTTCTTTTTATTTTGTTTCAATGCTTCCACGTCGCCTTCATTAATAGCGATATCTGCCAAAGCGTACCACTTTGTCTTATGGCCAGCCATTTTCATGAGAAGCTCTTTGGCTTTTCCGTATTGTTTTCGCTCCATTAACAGCATCACTTCGGAGGTTTGCCTCGATTTTTTGGAACGAATTTTCCCCAGCGCTTGTTCAGCCGTCGATAGGTCCTTATTAAAAGAATGGTAAAGGAATTGCAAATGCGGCGCTTTTGATTTTCTTAGATACGCCATCATCTTGTCTGCATCTTTCCCAAATAAAAGCGGGTTGCGTAGCATGAAAAAAAGAAACACGACAATCAATATGCCATACATAATCCAAATGGGAACCTGAAAAATCCCCATTATAAACGCAAACAGAACGGCAAGCAGCAAAAACCAAATCATAGAATCCTCCGTACAAGTTTTTTCTTTCTATTTTACCATATAATTATCAATACTCGAGCCGATTCCCATATGTAGAGAAGCATGGTCAACGCCTTGATTTCCATATATTGTCTAACTGTACTTAATACCTGATTTTTCGTACTTAATGATTAAAAAATGGTACTAAACCCCTGATTTTTTGTACTTAACTATCGAAAAATTGCACTAATAAGTTAATTTTAGAGAGTTACGAAACCCAAAATAGGAACTATTTTTAATGAAAAAAGAAACCAAAAGTACCTCAAAACAGCAAAAAAGCAGATAAATGGAACTTAGATCAAGGAATTCCGTCTAATTTTATGGAGGTGCATGATGAAAATAAAAATTTTTTCTACCATTTTATTATTGATGCTTTTAGTTAGCTGCCAGCAGGGGGCAACGGACAATCCGAAATCTCCTTATCCTTCTGAGAAGGCCATTAAGAATGGAGATATCGTTAATGTACACGGAGAAATAACGAATGTGGACAGATTTAATCAATTTATTAAAAATGTAAATCAAAAGGTCGAGGATAAAGTTCGGATAACAAGTTATACCACAGAGGGAGACCCAATTTTCTACAATTTGAACTTTAATGGGAAGGAAATTGAATACACGTATGATGCTTCACAGGATAGTTATGGAGGGTCTGATAAACAAAGTACTACTTGTTCGGTGATAGTTAGTTCAACTAATGAGAATGGAGTGGAGTACCATTTAAGTAAATGTTCCTCGAATGTTGGCGAAACGTTTTATTTTCAAATTCCGAAATAAGAAACTCTCGCAAGATTCTAACGTATATAAACAAACCACACACCATATGCTGCAGTAGGATGTAAAAATCTTGAAGGGAGTTACCCCTCATGCAACGGATAAAATTTATGTTCAAACAATTCCTAACAGAGCCTTTGTGGTTTAAACTATTGATCTCTACAACTCTGCTTATTTCCATCACTTTTAGTAGTTCATATTTTTCAAATCTTGCTTACTTACAAAGCGGTTCGAAATTAGCTGCAGCCATTTTTTTGTTGCATACGGTATGAAGATGAGAAGGAATCGTGTAATTTCCGTCATCTTTTTTGCTTTCGCTGCTATATGTATTTATCTATCCATCCAAGCAATATAAAGTGCCAAAGGGACGTTTCCATGGCCTTCTTAAAGATGCTCTTGAGCCACTAGAACCGTCCCTCGGCACACAATTGTTAACGGTTTTCAATATATTTTACAACGTCTCCAACGGTTTGGAGTGTTGCAGCGACTTTATCACTAATTTCGACTGCAAATTCATCTTCAATTTCCATCGTCAGGTTTACCATATCAAGCGAATCAGCTTCGAAGTCGTCCTTAAATGATGCTTCCAGTCTGATATTCTCCATTTTGACGCCGAGTTGGTCGGCAATAATCGGCTTTAACTTTTCAAATGTGGTCATTGGAATCCTCCTAATATATCATACCCACCATTATAACAATCCTAATCGGAACCTAAAACATAAAAATATTACCAATCAATTCCACTTTCGTTTTGGGTTCGCCGAAAAAAAATAGACAGGTCCCCCCGTCTATTTACTCATTTGATCTAACTTGTCAGCAATCCTAGTAAGGATTTTGTTCTTTTCCTGCTGTGTCTTAAGTAATTTAACCAAAAACCAGATAACAAATATAACGGGAGCTATGTAAAAGAGTATTGATACGAGTGGGAAAATGGTAAAAAGGGCATCGCCAGACATGAACAAGCCTCCTCTCATTTTTTGGTAATTATACCATATTAGGATAAGAGGTTAATAGAGTAAAACCCCGTTTCATTAAAACGGGGGTTAATTTGGATAGTATCGAGTTAATGTTTCTACCGAATTTTAATGATCAAACATGCTTCAATGCTTTTAAATGCTGCAGGTGTATGCCAATATGACCAATGCCGATGATGATTGCGGAGGCAATCAACCAAATTACTTTTCCATAGATACCTAATAGCAAAAAAGCAATCACAGGCAGACTGGCACCAGGGACGGGAATTCCATAGAAGCTCCGATAAAAATTTTCCTCCGTATGCTCGTGAGTGAAATACCGTATCCAACTAATCTCATAAATTACCATCAGCAAAAAGGAGGCAATTAGCCACCAGCTCCATGCGGAAAATGGAGCGAGATTATAATCGGTAAAAATCAGGATGCTGCACGTACAGCATGCTTGCCCGACACGCTCGAAAAATAATAATATTTTGCTTTCCTGGGCAGGATTATAGTCAATTGGCTTATGTTTACTCCAGATGAAGTTGGGAATCCAAAGCATCAATAAATAGATCAGACCTACATATGAAAATCCTAAATGACCTAACATAATAAGACCTCCTGTTAAGATTCAGTCACTAATTATACTTATTTTACCATTTATTGAACAGGAGGAAATTACATAAAAAGGAAACTATTGTGAATTTTTCTTCAACAAAAGAGAACCGTCCCCCAAATACCAAGGGGACCGTTCTCCTGGCTCATTAATCATTTTATTTGCGTCCCCTGGTTTCTTAACACCAAACAATAATTCGATATGGTGTGGTTTGGGCTGGGATACTTTTTGTGGCGGGTCCATAAATCACAATAAGATTTCGGCTGGCTGGGTTTTTGGTGAACGGTTGCCCATTGGTTAACACGATTTGGGTATATGGGGATAAATTTAATCGTAAACTTCCGTCGCTACTTACCAACTGATGATCAAAATAATCTACCTTTACAGTTTGATAGGTGCTGTCTTTTACGATAACAAGTGCTCGGTACTGTGGCGGATAGATAAGAGGAACCGGTGCGTTCCCATCATAATATCCTGTTACTTGGTCTCCTATTGCTACCACCGTGTGGTCAACGAAGTAAGTTTGCGGTGTAACGACAAAATTTACGATCATTCCAGCCCCATTGTCCACCGTCATTAATTTCGTACAGCCTTCTCCACTTGACTCCATAAAGTCACTAATCATGGTGACTGTCCCACGAAAAGCAAGAAATTTAATCATATTCGTTCCTCCATATCTCAAAATGCTTTGTTTAAATTATGTGGGTCAATGCCTATGTGCCTGTGTAGATGCCCATAACGGTGAGGAAAATGAAGAGATAAATCCAAATTTATCAGGTGTACAAGTTTATAGGCGAGTGTCTCAAGAATATGATGGGGTGAGATCAAAAAAAGGAGTGTAAGTATGTACCCTAATTATCTACCTCATTATTATAACCAACCATATAGTCAGCAGAATTATTTAAATCCACCGTCATTCCAAGATGAGTATTACTACTATGATGAACGACAACATGGCGGGGTTCAACAGCCACCGCCATTCTCCCCACCTGGTCATGGACCAGGGTCTGGGCCGCCAATGGGTCCACCACCTGGGCAGGGTCATGGGCAGGGTCATGGGC
>NZ_JBALOA010000008.1:84638-148639 GCF_036962125.1 Neobacillus drentensis | reverse complement strand
GGACGTTGCCAGGCACATTCAAGGACAACCTTTTCAGGTTGTCCTTTTTATGTTTATGATAAATTATTTTTCCACCACTTGTTTTTACAGCAAACATTGCAAACACTATGCATGATTGGAAGACAAGTGGGTGATAGGATGGATTGGATGGAATGGCTGCATCACTATAAATTGACAAGCATCTTGTTAGCGGCTGTCATTGCAAGGTTAATTATTTTTATTATCAATCAAACCGTTCATAACTTTTTTCAAAAGACCCATTTTATTGAGGAGCGGAAAGAGCAAACGATTGAAAGCATGATTCGTTCTTTAACGAAATACACAGCAACTCTAAGTTTTATCTTTTTTGCCATCTCCCAATATGTGAGCAATTTTGGAAGGATCCTCGCTGGTGCAGGGGTTATCGGAGTAATTATCGGAATTGGAGCTCAAAGCTTAATAAAGGATATACTCTCAGGTGTTTTTTTAATTTATGAAAAGCAGTTACATAAAGGTGACTTTATCACCATTAATAATACCTTTAATGGAACGGTTGTTGATATCGGTTTACGATTCGTAAAAATTCGGGAATGGAGCGGCAAGGTACTAACGATCAGTAACGGGGAAGTAAAGCAGATACATAACTTTAATATCGAGAAAATGCGCGTGATTGAAAGAGTTGTCGTAAGTTATCGGGAAAATCCAGAAAAGGTGTTTGAAGTCCTGGAGATTGCCTGTGAAAAAATAAACGAGGTGCACAAAGAATGTTTAAAATTAGATGAATTCCATTGTGTACTGGAGCCGTTTAAAGTATATGGGATGACCACAATTAATGCAGGATTTAGAGGGATAGAATATACAGTCACAGGTCTGGTTGATGATGCTTTTTACTGGGATGCTGCTAAAGGAGCAAGACGGATTATGGCCCAAACACTTTACGATTATGAAATAAAGCTTGCTGAAGACACCATGCTCCTTAGGCAGGTGGAAAATGCAGTTTTACAAGAGGGAAAATAAAACTAAAGGGGAGGTAGTAACTTCCAATGGGTAAAAAGAAAATGCAATTTGAGGTCCAGGAAAATGAAAGTATTGAGGACTGCTTGAATAGAATGAAAAAGTTGGGATATACCCCCATCCGACGAACGGAAAAGCCAATATTTCAAGAAGTAAAAAAGGGAAACGAAACGATTTATGAACCTGTAGCCCGTCAAATTATCTTTGAAGGAACATTAATGCAGTAAAACACGAACAATATAGTGTTATTTAAAAATAACGTTCGATTTATTAGTTGACACTTGATTGAGTTGATTGTAAGATATAGGAGTGATTTAAACAATTAATCTTTACCCTCGTATATCCATGGGAATATGGCCCATAAGTTTCTACCCAATAACCGTAAATTATTGGACTATGAGGGAAAGTCAATATGTTCGGTATGATTAAGGGCGGGACCCTTACTTTTATTATGCACGACCACTATGCCCGGACAAATGGCTTTCTCTTTGGAGAAGCTATTTGTTACGGGCTTTTTATTTGGGTAAAAAAAGGGGGAATATTGTTGTCCATTCTTGTAGGAGTAATCATGGGGAGTAAATCGGATTGGGAATCAATGAAACATACCTGTGAGGTTCTTGACCAGTTTGAAATTGCTTATGAAAAAAAAGTAGTATCAGCCCACAGAACACCAGATTTGATGTTTACATATGCGAAGGAAGCCAGGGAAAGAGGCTTAAAGGTAATTATTGCGGGAGCAGGCGGAGCAGCCCATCTACCTGGGATGGTAGCGGCACAAACCACCTTGCCAGTAATCGGTGTTCCCATCCAAACACAGGCATTAAAAGGGTTAGACTCTTTGCTGTCCATCGTTCAAATGCCGGGTGGTGTACCAGTAGCGACCGTAGCAATAGGCAAGGCGGGGGCAGTGAATGCAGGTTTAATTGCGGCCCAAATATTAGCAACGAATGACGCGGAGCTAGCAGAAAAAATAGCGGTAAGAAGAGAAGCCACTAAACAAGAGGTACTAGAAAGTAGTGATCAACTTGTCTAACCAAACAATTTTACCAGGAGCAACGATCGGAATTATTGGCGGCGGCCAGCTAGGCAGAATGATGGCACTGGCGGCAAAGGCTCAAGGTTTTCGAATTGCTGTTTTAGAACCGACGGCAGATTCTCCGTGCGGACAAGTCGCAGATATTGAGGTCATCGGGGCTTATAATGATCGAGAAGCTATCGGTAAATTAGCGGAAGTTAGTGATGTCATCACCTATGAATTTGAAAACATTGATGCAGATACACTAAACTGGTTATGTGCCCAAGCGAATGTTCCACAAGGCCCGCGTCTGTTAACCATCACGCAGGACAGGATAAAGGAGAAAGCGGCTATCCAGCAATCAGGTGTAAAAGTTGCACCATATGAAGTGATCAATCATTTGGAGGAATTATTTTTAAATATTAATACAATTGGTTACCCAGCAGTCCTGAAAACGGCAAGAGGCGGTTATGATGGAAAGGGTCAGCTCGTGATTCGAGAACAACAGGATTTAGCGAAAGGAGAACCACTTCTACAACATGGTGCCTGTGTATTAGAAAAATGGATACCTTTTGAAAAAGAAATTTCAGTGATCGTGACGCGCAAGCTTGATGGGGAAACAACATTTTTGCCTGTCGCTGAAAACATTCATAAAGATAATATTTTAGATACAACGATTGTTCCAGCGCGAATTTCAAAAGATATACAGAATGAAGCTGTTCAACTAGCAAAAAAGCTCGCTGATTCGTTACAATTAGTCGGGACGCTGGCTGTCGAAATGTTTTTGACTAGTGATGGAACCATTTATATTAATGAATTGGCGCCACGCCCGCATAATTCAGGACATTTTTCTATCGAAGCCTGTGAAACGTCACAGTTTGAGCAGCATATTCGTGCTATTTGTAATTGGCCGTTAGGGAGCACGGGGCTATTAAAACCGGCTGTTATGGTCAACCTATTAGGAGAGCATCTTGATCAACTATATAAGGAAATTCCAACAGTAAATGACTGGAAGATTCATTTATATGGAAAAAAAGAGGCAAAGGTAAAACGAAAAATGGGCCATGTGACGATTTTACGGGAGAGTGTCGAAGCGGCACTTTCAGAAATTAGCAACAGCAGCATTTGGAAGAGAGCAAAAGAAAAGATCGGGGGATAAAACATGATTGATCGTTATACTAGACCGGAAATGGGTGCAATTTGGACGGAGGAAAACCGCTTTAATGCTTGGCTTGAGGTAGAAATACTTGCTTGTGAGGCTTGGGCGGAACTAGGCGATATTCCAAAAGAAGATGTTAAGAAGCTTCGAGAAAATGCTTCCTTTAATATTGACCGTATTAAGGAGATTGAGGAAGAAACAAGACATGATGTTGTCGCGTTTACCCGTGCCGTCTCAGAAACCCTAGGTGAGGAACGAAAATGGGTTCATTACGGCTTAACGTCAACGGACGTGGTTGACACGGCCCTTTCTTATGTATTAAAGCAGGCCAATGCCATTTTACAAAAGGACATCGAAAACTTTATTGAGATTTTAAAAAATAAAGCAATTGAACATAAGTTTACAGTAATGATGGGCCGTACTCATGGCGTGCATGCCGAACCTACCACGTTTGGTTTGAAACTTGCCTTATGGTACGAAGAAATGAAACGGAACCTTGAGCGGTTTAAGCAAGCGGCAGCGGGTGTGGAGTTTGGAAAAATCTCGGGTGCTGTTGGAACCTATGCCAATATTGACCCATTTGTAGAGCAGTATGTATGTGAAAAATTGGGTCTGGGAGCAGCCCCGATTTCGACGCAGACATTACAGCGTGACCGCCATGCGCACTATATGTCGACAATTGCATTGATTGCCACTTCAATTGAAAAATTTGCGGTGGAAGTTCGCGGATTGCAAAAGAGTGAAACGCGTGAGGTGGAAGAGTTTTTTGCAAAAGGACAAAAAGGTTCTTCGGCCATGCCGCATAAACGCAATCCAATTGGTTCGGAAAATATGACCGGATTAGCCCGTGTGATCCGCGGCTATATGATGACTGCCTATGAGAATGTGCCGCTTTGGCATGAACGTGACATCTCTCATTCTTCTGCAGAACGAATTATCCTACCAGATGCCACGATTGCGTTGAATTATATGTTGAATCGCTTTGGAAACATTGTGAAGAACTTAACCGTTTATCCAGAGAATATGAAACGAAACATGGATCGTACTCTTGGGTTGATTTATTCCCAGCGTGTGTTGCTTGCACTAATTGATAAGGGGTTATCACGCGAAGAAGCGTATGACACGGTTCAGCCTAAGGCGATGGAAGCATGGGAAAAGCAAGTTCCTTTCCGCGGCTTAATTGAAGCAGAGGAAAAAATTACATCCCTGCTATCAAGTGCTGAAATTGCTGATTGCTTTGATTATAACTACCATTTGCAGCATGTAGATACCATTTTTGAGCGCTTAGGATTGAATGAGTAAGGGCTATTGACGCCCGAACTAGAGAAAAAAATGAGTTCTGGGTAGTCAATAGGGGTTATTGACGCCCGGACTAGAGAAAAAAATGAGTTCTGGGTAGACAATACGGGTTATTGTCTACGGAACTAGAGAAAAAGATTTAGTTTGGGTAGACAATACGGGTTATTGTCTACCGAACTAGAGAAAAAAATGAGTTATGGGTAGTCAATACGGGTTATTGTCTACCCATACTAAGAAAAAGTATGAGTTAAGGTAGACAATAGTGATTTATTGGTAATCTAAAAATCGATTTTAGGTAACTTACTATCAGAAAAATTCCCAATATTGCGAATAGGAGTGAGCTGTGATGAGTGAATTACTATACGAAGGAAAAGCGAAACGAATTTATGCAACAGAAGAGGAACAGATTGTTTTGGTTGAGTATAAGGATTCAGCGACTGCCTATAACGGACAAAAGAAGGCGGACATAACTGGAAAGGGCCGTCTCAATAACGAGATTACTAGTTTATTATTTTTAAAACTTAAAGAACAGGGGATTGAATCCCACTTTATCAAGCGTGTATCTGAAACGGAACAACTGGTTAAAAAAGTCTCGATCATTCCCCTTGAAGTAGTGGTACGCAATATCGCGGCAGGAAGCCTGGCAAAAAGATTAGGGATTGAAGAGGGCCGCGAGTTATCTACTCCTATGGTTGAGTTTTACCTGAAAAATGATGAACTTGGAGATCCGCTCCTAACCATTGATCACATCCTTGAATTGCAAGTGGCAACAGCTGAGGAGACGGCAATTTTACGAGAAAAGGCCCTCCAAATTAATACAGTCTTATCAAGCTTTTTCACTGACCTTGGCATACGTCTTATCGATTTCAAACTTGAGTTTGGCAAAGACACTGAAGGCACAATAATTTTAGCCGATGAAATTTCTCCTGACACCTGCAGGCTGTGGGATAAGGAAACCAATGAAAAGCTCGATAAGGATGTATTCCGTCGTGATTTAGGAAGTTTAACAGATGCCTATGAAAATATTTTAGCGAGATTGGGAGGACATCAGCATGTATAAAGTAAAGGTTTTTGTCACATTAAGAGAAAGTGTATTAGACCCTCAAGGGAAAGCAGTAACCAACTCACTAAACTCACTAAACTATAAGGAAGTAGCCGATGTACGAATCGGTAAATATATGGAATTAACGATCGAGAAATCAGAGCGGGATATTAATGAAGTTGTTAATGAAATCTGTACGAACGTTTTAGCTAACCCTGTTATTGAAGATTATCGTTACGAGATAGAGGAGTGTGTTACGCTGTGAAATTTGCCGTCATCGTCTTCCCAGGATCCAATTGTGACGTTGATATGTTCCATGCCATTCAAGATGAACTTGGAGAACAAGTGGAATATGTCTGGCATGATTCTGACAGTTTAGAAGAGTTTGATGGAATTTTGCTGCCAGGCGGCTTTTCTTATGGGGACTATTTACGCACAGGTGCGATTGCTAGATTCAGTAATGTCATGAAGGAAGTTATCAAAGCGGCAGAAGCAGGTAAGCCGGTTCTTGGCGTATGTAACGGATTTCAAATTCTGCTCGAAGCTGGCTTACTGCCGGGTGCAATGAGACGAAATGAAAGCCTATCGTTTATTTGCAAACCGGTGGAATTAAAGGTGGAAAACAACCAAACGATGTTTACCAATGCCTATGAACCTAACCAAACCATCATCATCCCTGTTGCCCACGGTGAAGGAAACTACTATTGTGACGAGGAAACACTCGCGAAACTGAAAGAAAAGAAGCAAATCGTCTTTACCTATAATCAGAACCCGAACGGTAGCCTTGCCGATATCGCCGGAATCATCAATGAAAAAGGCAATGTCCTTGGAATGATGCCTCATCCAGAAAGAGCCGTAGATGAATTGCTCGGCAGTGCCGATGGTTTAAAGATGTTCCAATCGATTGTAAAAGCTTGGAGGGAAGCACATGTTGTCAACGCTTGAACCAAATCCTACTCAGATTAAAGCAGAAAAAGTTTATCAGCAAATGGGTTTGTCCGACGAAGAATTTGCACTGATTGAAAACATTCTTGGCCGCACACCGAACTATACCGAAACAGGACTTTTTTCGGTTATGTGGTCGGAGCACTGCAGTTATAAAAATTCAAAGCCTATTCTAAAAAAATTCCCTATTACAGGTGAACGGGTACTTCAAGGACCCGGAGAGGGTGCTGGTATCGTCGATATCGGCGATGAACAGGCCGTTGTTTTTAAAATAGAAAGTCACAATCATCCATCAGCAATTGAACCTTACCAGGGAGCAGCAACGGGTGTTGGCGGGATTATCCGTGATGTTTTCTCAATGGGTGCACGTCCAATTGCGATGTTAAACTCGCTTCGTTTTGGGGAACTAGATTCTGCCCGTGTTCGCTATTTATTTAAAGAGGTCGTAGCAGGGATTGCCGGCTATGGAAACTGTATTGGAATCCCAACTGTTGGCGGAGAAATTCAGTTCGACCCATGTTATGAAGGGAACCCGCTCGTGAATGCGATGTGTGTGGGTCTCATCGACCATAAAGACATCAAAAAAGGGCAAGCCCATGGTGAAGGAAATACAGTGATGTATGTTGGGGCAAAAACAGGCCGTGACGGAATCCATGGTGCCACCTTCGCTTCAGAGGAATTAACAGCACAATCAAGTGAAGACCGTCCGGCGGTTCAAGTCGGCGATCCATTCATGGAGAAGTTGTTGTTAGAAGCTTGCCTAGAACTGATTCATTGTGATGCCCTAGTTGGAATTCAAGACATGGGGGCGGCGGGACTTATTAGTTCATCTGCAGAAATGGCCAGCAAGGCTGGAATGGGTATTGAGATGAATTTAGACTTGGTGCCGCAGCGTGAAACAGGAATGACTGCCTACGAAATGATGCTGTCTGAGTCCCAGGAACGGATGCTTATCGTTGTTAAAAAGGGAAGAGAGCAAGAAATCGTTGAGCTTTTTGAAAAATACGGTTTAGAAGCCGTTGGGATTGGCACGGTGACTAGCGATAAACAGATGCGCCTTTTCCATCAAGGAGAAATCGTGGCGGATGTTCCGGCTGATGCCTTAGCGGAAGAAGCACCGGTTTACCATAAGCCATCAAAAGAACCAAGCTATTTCGCTGAATTCCAAGCGATGGAAAATGAAGTTCCTCAGGTCGATGATTTGAAAGGAACGCTCGTAAGCCTGTTAAGCCAGCCAACGGTAGCTAGCAAGGAATGGGTTTATGAACAGTATGACTACATGGTGCGCACAAACACGGTCGTTTCACCAGGTTCTGATGCAGCGGTTGTAAGAATTCGCGGCACACGAAAAGCGCTGGCAATGACAACCGATTGTAATTCCCGCTATGTCTATCTGGATCCGGAAGTAGGCGGAAAAATTGCTGTTGCCGAAGCGGCTCGTAATATAGTTTGTTCTGGCGCAGAACCTTTAGCTATCACTGACAACTTAAATTTCGGTAACCCGGAAAAGCCAGAAGTGTTCTGGCAGATTGAAAAAGCAGCTGACGGCATGAGCGAAGCGTGCCGCGTCCTTGAGACCCCTGTTATCGGCGGGAACGTTTCTTTATATAACGAAACGAGTGGAACAGCGATCTATCCAACACCTGTAGTAGGGATGGTTGGTTTAGTAACAGATCTTGATCATATTACCACACAGCACTTCAAACAGAACGGTGACCTTATTTATTTAGTAGGGGAAACAAAGGATGAATTCGGCGGAAGTGAGCTGCAAAAGCTTTTGAACGGAAAAGTATTCGGTAAAGCCCCTGCATTAAATGTAATGATTGAAAAAGAAAGACAAAACCAGGTGCTTGCGGCGATTCGTGCAGGAGTAGTGGAATCAGCGCATGATTTATCAGAAGGCGGTTTAGCGGTTGCATTAGCGGAATGTCTTTTCGCGAATGAACAGCTTGGTGCACAAGTAGATATCGCTGGAAATTCGGTTTCAGCTTTATTCAGTGAAACACAATCTCGTTTTCTTTTAACAGTAAAAGAAGAGAATAAGAGTGAGTTTGAAAGTTTAGTAGATGCAGTACAAATTGGAACAGTGAATGACTCAGCGAAACTACAAATCACAAATGGTGAGTCAACGGTCCTTGAAGCTTCGATTGAAGAATTGAAAGATGCCTGGAAAGGGGCGATCCCATGCTTCCTGAAATCAAGGGATTAAATGAAGAGTGCGGCATCTTTGGTGTCTGGGGACATCAGGATGCAGCGCAGCTGACCTATTACGGACTTCACAGCCTGCAGCATCGCGGCCAGGAGGGGACAGGAATTGTGGTCTCAGATGGCAAACAGCTTAAAGGGGTAAAAGGGGAAGGGCTAGTTGCTGAAATTTTTACCACAGAAGCGATGAAGGAACTGACAGGCACATCAGCCATCGGTCATGTTCGTTATGCAACAGCAGGAGGCGGCGGTTATGAAAATGTTCAGCCGCTCCTATTCCATTCACAAACAGGAAGCCTTGCCTTGGCCCATAATGGTAACTTGGTTAACGTAAATTCATTAAAACATCAGCTTGAGGCCCAAGGGAGCATCTTTCAAACGAGTTCGGATACGGAAGTATTAGCGCACCTAATGAAAAGAAGCGGATACTCCGATTCAAAGGACCGTGCTAAAAACGCGCTCTCGATGCTAAAAGGGGCGTATGCCTACCTAATTATGACAGAAGACGAATTGATGGTAGCTCTTGATCCGCACGGCTTAAGACCACTTTCACTCGGATGTCTTGGTGATGCCTATGTAGTCGCATCGGAAACCTGTGCTTTTGATGTGATTGGTGCAGAATATATTCGCGATATTCGCCCAGGGGAACTTTTAATCATCAATAATCAGGGCATCACTTCTGAACAATTCGCGGTCAGTTCCACGAAAGCAATTTGTATGATGGAATATATTTATTTTTCAAGGCCTGACAGTAACATTCAAGGGATAAATGTCCATACTGCCCGCAAAAACCTCGGAAAAAGAATGGCAATTGAAGCGCCGTTTGAAGCCGACGTTGTCACGGGTGTCCCGGATTCCAGTATTTCAGCAGCAATTGGCTATGCAGAAGCGGCAGGTATTCCCTATGAGATGGGATTAATTAAGAACCGCTATGTCGGCAGAACGTTCATCCAGCCTTCGCAGTCGTTAAGGGAGCAAGGAGTCAAGATGAAGCTTTCCCCTGTACGAGGAGTTGTCGAAGGAAAGCGTGTCGTCATGGTTGATGATTCGATTGTTCGGGGAACAACTAGCAAGCGGATTGTCACCATGCTAAAAGATGCGGGAGCCACAGAGGTCCATGTTGTCATTACATCACCTCCGATTAAAAATCCATGCTTCTATGGGATTGACACGTCAACGAAAGAAGAACTAATAGCCTCCGATAAATCCATCGAGGAAATGAGGCAGCTGATTGGGGCGGATACTCTCACGTTTATTAGCGTGGAGGGGATGATCGAAGCAATCGGTAAAAAGGACGGGGACGGTACAAGCGGCTATTGCCTAGGATGTTTTACAGGGAACTACCCAACCGAAATTTATCCGGATACACTCCAATATTATTATCAAAAGTAGAAAGGGGCGAGCAGCGTGGCCAATGCATATACGCAAGCAGGTGTGAATATCGAAGCAGGCTATGAAGCGGTGGAGAGAATGAAAAAGCATGTTCAAAAAACAGCCCGGGCTGGCGTCCTTGGCAGCTTAGGTGGATTTGGAGGCATGTTTGATTTATCTGCATTACAACTAAAGGAACCGGTTTTGGTGTCAGGTACCGATGGGGTAGGTACGAAGTTGATGATTGCCTTTTGGATGGACCAGCATGATACGATTGGAATTGATGCGGTCGCCATGTGTGTTAATGATATTGTGGTTCAAGGAGCAGAGCCCTTGTTTTTCCTAGATTATATTGCCTGTGGCAAAGCCGTGCCTGAAAAGATTGAGGCGATTGTTAAAGGGATTGCGGACGGATGTCAGCAGGCCGGCTGTGCGCTCATCGGCGGTGAAACGGCTGAAATGCCTGGTTTATATAGTGAAAGTGAATACGATTTAGCTGGATTTACGGTGGGGGCATGTGAGAAATCACAACTTATCACAGGCGAAACGATTCAAGCAGGTGATGTGCTGATTGGCTTAGCCTCGAGCGGTATTCACAGCAATGGTTATTCCCTTGTTCGAAAAGTGTTTAATGACTGGCCGTTACTAGATTTTGTCGATGAACTCGGGTGTACATTAGGAGAAGAATTACTCAAGCCAACAAAGATTTATGTGAAACCGATTTTGTCTGCGTTAAAAAAGGTTCCAATAAAGGGAATGGCTCATATCACAGGCGGAGGATTTATTGAAAACATTCCGCGGATGTTGCCAGAAGGTCTCGGAGCAGAATTGAATGAAAAAAGCTGGGAGATTCCACCTGTGTTCAAACTAATTTCTTCCCATGGACAAATTGATTACCAAGAGATGTATAATATTTTTAACATGGGTATCGGGATGGTTATTGCTGTTGACCGTAATAATGCAGCGGATCTTTTAGAACATTTTAGACAATCTGGGGAAACCGCTTATGAAATCGGAGTGGTCACTGAAAATAAAGGGATTGAAATCAAGGCTCAGGGTGGCCGCCTATGAGAAAGATAGCGGTGTTTGCATCAGGGAGCGGAAGTAATTTCCAAGCAATTATTGATGTCGTCCAATCTGGACAACTTGATGCGGATATTTCTCTGTTAGTTTGCGACAAACCGGGTGCTTTTGCGATTGAAAGAGCGGAAGCAGCGAGGATTCCAAGTTTTGTTTTTACCGCAAAGGATTATTCTAGTAAGGAACATTATGAAGAGGAAATTTTAGCCCATTTAAAAGCAAGCGGCGTAGAATTTATTGTCTTGGCAGGATACATGCGGTTGATTGGTCCGAAATTGTTAACTGAGTATAAGGGAAGAATCGTCAATATCCACCCATCCCTGCTTCCAGCTTTTCCAGGCAAGGATGCGATTGGGCAGGCATTAGCCGCTAAAGTGAAGTGGAGCGGTGTGACCATCCATTTTGTTGATGAGGGTATGGATACAGGTCCGATTATTATTCAGGAGCGGGTTCGACTTGACGAAAATGAGACAAGAGAGAGCCTGCAACGAAAAATACAGAAATGCGAACATAAGCTTTATCCATCCGTACTTCAAATGCTATTAACACAAGGAGATGTAATCAATGACACAAAAGCGCGCGCTCATTAGTGTTTCTGATAAAAATGGAATAACAGAATTCGCAAAGGAATTAGTCAGTCTTGGATATGAATTGATTTCCACAGGAGGCACAAAAAAGGCTCTCCAAGAGCAGGGGATCCCTGTCCTTAGTGTTAGTGAGGTAACAGGTTTTCCAGAAATCTTAGAAGGCCGCGTTAAAACATTAAATCCTTTCATTCATGGCGGCTTGCTCGCAAAACAAGATGAGGCCGAGCATCAACAGCAGTTAGCCGAGCATGGGATTCAAGCGATTCAACTAGTTTGCGTCAATCTATATCCGTTCCAACAAACCATTGCCAAACCGGATGTTACGGTTGCCGATGCGATTGAAAACATTGATATCGGCGGACCTACCATGCTGCGTGCTTCGGCAAAAAACTACCAATATGTAACCGTGGTTGTTGATCCGACTGATTACCAGACGGTTATTAATGAATTGAAGGCTGATGGCGCAACAACGTTTGAAACGAGAAGAAAGCTTGCAGCGAAAGTGTTCCGACACACCGCCGCTTATGATGCCTTAATTGCAGAATACATGACCCATTTGGCAGAAGAGGAGAACCCTGAAAAATTAACGGTTACATATGAATTAAACCAAACCCTTCGTTACGGAGAAAATCCACATCAACAAGCAGCTTTTTATAAAAAGCCACTCGGCTCAACCTTCTCGATTGCTAATGCTGTGCAGCTACATGGCAAAGAGCTTTCCTACAACAATATTAATGATGCCGATGCAGCCCTGCAGATTGTAAAGGAGTTTACGGAGTCTGCGGCAGTAGCCGTAAAGCATATGAATCCGTGCGGGGTAGGAACAGGAAAAACGAGCTTTGAAGCGTTCACTAAAGCATTTGCTGCAGATCCTGTATCTATTTTTGGCGGTATCATTGCCTTTAACCGCGAAGTAGATGCCGAAACTGCTGGCAAACTTCATGAAATATTCTTAGAGATTATTATTGCACCATCATTTTCAGAGGAAGCGTTAGCGATCCTTACAGGGAAAAAGAACCTTCGCCTGTTAACGATTCCGTTTAATGAAACTAAAAAAATCGAGCGAAAAATGACAACGATTGAAGGCGGATTGCTCGTTCAAGATCAGGACCGGTTCACGTTGGAAGACGCCAATGTCACGATTGCAACGAAAAGACAACCGACAGATGCAGAATGGGAAGCATTAAAGCTTGGCTGGAAGGTTGTTAAACACGTGAAGTCAAATGCGATTGTGTTGACGAGCGAGGACATGACGATCGGAATTGGTGCCGGTCAGATGAACCGAGTTGGCGCGGCGGAAATTGCCCTTAAGCAAGCAGGTTCAAAAGCTGAGGGAGCAGCCCTAGCATCAGATGCCTTTTTCCCAATGGATGATACTGTCGAGGCGGCGGCAAAGGCAGGAATTACAGCAATTATTCAACCAGGCGGCTCCATCCGTGATGCAGATTCAATAAAAAAAGCAGATGAATATGGGATTGCCATGGTGTTTACGGGCGTAAGACATTTCAAACATTAATCGGTGGAGGTCATTCGAATGAACGTACTGGTTATCGGGCGCGGCGGTCGAGAACATGCGATTTGCCGAAAAATAAGTGAAAGCCTACAAGTAGAAAGAGTATTTGTTGCCCCTGGGAATATCGGGATGACAGATGTAGCTGAGCGGATCTCGATTGAAGAGTCAGAACATGAACAACTGCTTCAATATGCCATAGCGAACCATGTAGGCTTGACAATCATCGGTCCAGAGGTTCCTTTGCTAGAAGGGTTGGCGGACAAATTTGAAGCGGCTGGGTTGGCTGTCTTCGGTCCGCGGGCGGCAGCAGCAGAAATTGAAGGCAGCAAGTCATTCGCAAAAGAACTAATGAAGAAATATCAAATTCCAACAGCCGATTATGCTGTGTTCACCAACTATGAGGATGCTCGAAACTATGTGGAAGAAAAAGGGGCACCGATTGTCATTAAAGCAGACGGTTTGGCAGCAGGAAAAGGCGTTACGGTTGCACTTACGAAAGATGTGGCACTCCAGAGCCTTGAAGAAATGCTGATTGATGCGAAATTCGGTGCTGCCTCTTCTCAAGTGGTAATTGAAGAGTTTTTAGACGGTGAAGAATTTTCATTGATGGCTTTAGTAAATGGGGAAGTTGTGGTGCCGCTTGAAATTGCTCAGGACCATAAACGGGCCTATGATGGAGACCTTGGTCCCAATACGGGCGGGATGGGAGCTTATTCTCCTGTTCCTCAGATTGGCGCAGAAACAGTTCAAACGGCGGTTGAAACGGTCCTTTTACCAGCCGCTAAAGCGATGGTTCAAGAAGGCAGAAGTTTTTGCGGCGTCCTCTATGCGGGATTGATTAAAACAAATGAAGGCCCAAAAGTGATTGAATTTAATGCACGTTTTGGTGATCCTGAAACACAAGTGGTATTACCAAGGTTAAAATCAGATTTAGTGCAGGTCATTATCGAGCTTTTAAATGATGGTGCGCCGGTTTTGGAATGGGATGAGCAATCGATGATTGGTGCGGTTGTGGCCGCGAAAGGGTACCCGGAGGCTTATGAAAAAGGAGCTGTACTAACAGGTTTGGCAGATTTAAATCAGCAAGAGGTCTATACTTTTCATGCTGGCACTGACCAAAATGATCAAGGTGAGTTTGTCACGGCCGGGGGCAGGGTGCTTTTAGTTGGTGCAAAGGCTGAAAGTTTAGTCGAGGCTCGCGAAAAGGTGTATCTCGAACTCGAAAAGTTAACGTCTGATGGTGTATTTTATCGAAGAGATATCGGGGCAAAAGCAATTTACCCCGTGACACGCTAACGGGCTCCTCTTTTACCTGTGCGGCGGATAAAAGCATAAAGAAGTGCCACAATGCTGCCGATAATGGCAATTATCACGAACGACATGTCGGTTAGATACTCCAAAAACATGAATAATCAACTCCAATCAAGGGCTGACCCGCAAAGGGCCAGCTCTTTTTTAGCTACATAAAGATAATTATCGGTTCGGTGAGTTATTTAAACAAAATATTGAGCTTTTCAACTAAGATTTCAATTATTTTTACGAAATCCTGAGTTTTTAGACCAAAATTACAATTATTTTTACAATAAATGTGAAAAATTTACAAATCTCAACTTAAGTAGGATTATAAGGCAGAATTTCCTCGCCTTTATGGTCATTAAGTCCTTCCATTGAATCCCTTGAATCCATAGCGTGATCGTGCTCAGTGATCATGCACTGATATTTTTCAAATAATGCAGTGAGTGGACAAAACCGGACAATCCCTTCAGCCACCTTCATGGCGCCACAAAGGGCAACAAACAAATAAGAATCCCGCCATGGCTGCTTGACCAGCTTTGAAGTGGTCCAGGAAAGGATGGTTAATCCAAGCGTAATCCTGATTAGCGCGTTAATCATACTTATATTTGGTTTCACATTCACATTGTTCACTCCTTCACAAAATGTTTACATTAATTATCAATTCTTTAATGCGTTAAACAGTAAAATATGATAGTATTGTATCTAAAGTTAATTTTTTGTAAGGGCTTTCTTTGTTGTTAAATCAACTTATTATTATATAGATAGTTTTTTTGAAAGGGGAGGAAGACGTATGCTGGAACAACGCTACCGCTGGAAAAATAAAAACTTAAGGATGCATGTTTCCGTATTAGATGGAAAAACGTCTCCAACCATTTTATTGAAAAACGCCTTGTATTTAAATCAGACGTTTCGTAAGTGGTTGAGAGCAAATATTTGGATTTATGAAGACCGGATTGTTTATGTGGGTGAAAACTTGCCAACACACCTTGAAAACTGTGAAATCATTGATTGCACCAATGAGATTCTTGTTCCTGGTTATATTGAACCACATGCCCATCCGTTTCAATTATATAATCCCCTAACGCTTGCGGCCTATGCATCACAGTTTGGAACGACAACGTTAATCAATGATAATATGGCGCTTTTTTTACATTTGAAAAAAAGGGAAGCGTTTTCATTGCTAAAAGACCTTCGTTCGATTCCCTCCACAATGTTTTGGTGGAGCCGTTTTGATTCACAAACGGAAATTTTGAATGAAGAAGAGATATTTTCACATAGTAATGTTAAATCATGGCTTGAGCACGATGCAGTTCTTCAAGGAGGAGAATTGACTGGGTGGCCAAAACTGCTTGATGGCGATGATATGATGCTCCATTGGATTCAGGAAGCAAAACGAATGCGCAAGCAGATTGAAGGTCATTTCCCTGGAGCTTCGGAAAAAACATTGGCCAAAATGAGGCTGCTTGGTGCGGATTCTGACCATGAAGCGATGACAGGTGAAGAGGTTTATAACCGTTTGATGCAAGGGTATATGGTGTCTTTAAGGTATTCATCGATTCGTCCTGATTTGCCTCAGATCCTGGATGATATGAAACGATTAGGCATTGATGCTTATGATCGATTAATGTTTAATACAGACGGGGCATCCTCGACTTTCTACGAACAAGGAGTAACTGATGCGATGATTCGTATTGCGATTGAAAAAGGTGTTCCTGTCATTGATGCCTATAATATGGCGACCGTCAATATTGCCCGCTATTACAATATTGACCACCTTCATGGGAATATTGCAACGGGGCGTGTGGCCAATATCAACTTTTTAGCTACCGTTGAAAATCCTACACCTGTGTCTGTTCTTGCGAAGGGTAAATGGGTGAAAAGGGATGGAAAACCTGTCGTTGATGCCTATTCACCGATTAGTTGGGATGAATATGGGCTTCAACCACTAGCAGTGGATTGGGAATTAAACTTAGATGATTTGCAATTTTCAATGCCATTTGGAATCAAGATGGAAAATGCCGTCATCACAAAACCATATTCAATCTCAATCGATGCGTCAGAAGATGAATTGTCATCCACTAATGATGAATGCTTTTTTACATTGATGGATCGAAATGGCAAGTGGAGAGTGAATACACTTTTAAAAGGATTTGCGACTACCTTATCAGCCTTAGCCAGTTCCTATTCCAATACAGGAGATATTATTCTAATAGGAAAAAATAAACAAGATATGCTCCATGCTTTTAATAGAATGAAAGAATTGGGCGGCGGCATTGTGATGGTAGAAGATAATCAAGTAGTTTGCGAGGTTCCATTGCCTTTACACGGAATCATGTCAAACCTTTCGATTGAGGAATTAATTAGCCTGGAAAAACAGCTGCTTGTTGAGTTAAGAAATAGAGGCTACAAATTTTCTGATCCGATTTACAGTCTGGCTTTCTTTTCTGCGACACATTTGCCGTACATCCGGATTACTCCGCAGGGAATGTATGACGTGATGAATAAAACAGTACTCTTTCCGTCAATAATGCGTTAAACTGTTAGTAAGTAAAGGATTAAAGCGTGAAAGTTTTGAAGTAATAGAATGAAGGTAAATAGAGGTGTTCATGAAAATGAAAAAATGGGTTGTTTTCGTGATGGCTTTCTTATTACTGCTTTCGGGGTGCAGTAATAAGGAAAAAGAACCAGTTAAAAAGGAAAAAACAGTCACTCAAACGGAGACAAAAAAGCCGGAAGAGAAACAGGCTGACCCCTATTTTTAT
The DNA here is from genome assembly GCF_036962125.1 of Neobacillus drentensis. Lineage (GTDB taxonomy): Bacteria > Bacillota > Bacilli > Bacillales > Cytobacillaceae > Neobacillus > Neobacillus drentensis_B. The sequence continues at coordinate 131,372 of NZ_JBALOA010000008.1, read as the reverse complement.
CCTTTAACAGGGATTGGATCTGAAACAAGCACAGAGGGAAGAGCCGTAGCAGTGATGATTAATAATCATCCAAAAGCAAGACCGCAATCAGGTCTAAACAAGGCGGACCTTGTGTATGAAATCCTTGCAGAAGGGGATATCACTCGCTTCCTCGCAGTATTTCAGAGCGAAAAGCCCGACAATATAGGTCCGGTCCGGAGTGCACGGGATTATTATATTGATTTGGCCAAAGGACTGAATGCTCTTTACATTGCCCATGGCTGGAGCCCAGAAGCGAAGAAACTGCTTAATAGTAATTATATTGATAATTTAAATGGCATGGTCTATGACGGTACGCTATTTAAACGATCAAAGACACGAAAAGCACCTCATAACTCCTATATTACGTATGAAAATATTTTAAAGGGTGCAAAAAAGAAGAACTACTCGATGGCAAAAGGCCCAGCCCCCTATAAGTTTTTCACAGAGGAAGAAGCTAAGAATATAACCGGTACAGATGCAAAAACTGTGAAGATTACTTATTCGAAGGGCGGAATTTCCAATTCCAGGTTTGAATTTGATGCGGCCGCAGGAAAGTATAAGCGGTTTTCAGGCGGTGAACAAACGGTTGATTTAAATACGAAAGAGCCTGTTTTAGTCGATAATATCTTTATTATCGAAACAACGCATCGGTTTATTGATTCCTATGGACGCCGGGAAATTGATTTTAAGTCTGGCGGCAAAGCGTATCTGCTCCAAAAGGGAAAAGTAAACCAAGTCGAATGGAAGAATAAAAACGGTGAAATTGTCCCTGTCAAAAATGGGGAAGAAATTCCACTGGTTCCAGGCAAAACATGGATCAATGTGGTTCCAACTAATCCAGGTCTTCAAAAGACTGTATCATTAGGTGTAAACTAAATAGACATTTTATCTTTTAAAGGGGTAAACAATATGCAAATAAATAAATTACGAGGAAAAGAGCTTGATCAATTATTTCAAGCCGTCCTTTCATTAAATGATCTTGAAGAATGCTATCGCTTCTTTGACGATTTGTGTACAATTAATGAAATTCAATCATTAGCACAACGTCTTGATGTGGCAAGGATGCTTCGTGAAGGAAATACGTATCATAAAATTGAAACAGAAACGGGTGCGAGCACTGCAACGATTTCACGAGTGAAACGTTGTTTGAATTACGGAAATGATACCTATGAAATGGTGCTTGAACGAATTAAAAATGATACCCATTCAACTGAACAGCAATAAACAAGCCGGAGAGAACGCTCTTCGGTTTTTCTTTTTGAAACCAGCTCAAGCACCTGAGCAAGGAGCTTCCGCTTTTTAGTTGGGTAAATTTAGATTTACTGTTTTGTTTTTTTATCGAATCCGCTAGTGCTATAATGGTGTAATGGAATTATGATGTGGGAGGACCTTTTTGATGTATGATTTTCGCGAGTGGCGGCATGTGTTTAAACTCGACCCAAATAAAGAATTATCAGAAGAACATTTAGAAAAAATCTGTGAGTCTGGAACGGATGCAATCATCGTAGGCGGCACAGATGGGATTACTATAGAAAATGTCCTAGATTTAATGGCAAGGATTCGCAGATTTTCCGTACCATGTGTCCTTGAAGTTTCTACAATCGAGACCGTTACACCTGGGTTTGACCTTTATTTTATTCCCACCATTTTAAACAGCAGTGATACGAAATGGATTACGGGGCTTCACCACCAAGCTGTTAAGGAATTTGGTGAAATTATGGATTGGGAAGAAATTGTTATGGAAGGCTATTGTATTTTGAATGAAGACTGCAAAGCGGCAAAACTGACTAGTGCGAATACAAATGTAACCGTCGAAGAGGTTAAGGCCTACGCAGTTATGGCAGAAAAAATGTTCCAGCTGCCCATTTTTTATTTAGAATATAGCGGGACTTATGGGGATGTTAATCTAGTGGCGGACGTGAAAAAATCACTAGAAAAAACGACTCTCTTCTATGGTGGTGGCATATCAACCATTGATCAGGCAGAAGAAGTGGCCAAGTATGCTGACGTGATTGTGGTCGGAAACGCAGTTTATGAAAATTTTGAACTAGCATTAGAAACTGTGAAAATTAGTCGATAGAAAATTGCTTATATGATAGAAACACGTTAAGATAAAATAAGAACAAATGTTTGTAATGGTGGTGTATAGTATGCAATATTTAACTGATAAGTTATTAAACGGTTTGAATCCAGAACAGCAAAGTGCTGTCAAGGCAACCGATGGACCGCTGTTACTCATGGCTGGGGCCGGAAGCGGTAAGACAAGAGTATTGACCCATCGAATTGGCTATTTAATTGTGGAAAAAAGGGTAAATCCTTATAATATTTTGGCGATTACATTTACTAATAAAGCGGCTCGAGAAATGAGAGAGCGAATTGGAAAAATGATGGGCGGAGCGGCTGAAGAAATTTGGATTTCGACCTTTCACTCGATGTGTGTACGAATTTTGCGCAGGGATATTGACCGTATCGGTTTTAACCGTAATTTTACCATTCTTGATTCAACCGATCAGCTATCCGTGGTGAAAACGATCCTTAAGGAAAAAAATATTGATCCGAAGAAGTTTGATCCACGTGCCATCTTAGGGACAATCAGCTCCGCTAAAAATGAGTTGATTGAACCTGAGGAGTATAAAAAGACGGGCGGAGGATATTTTGAAGATATCGCGGGCCAGGTGTATGAAGAATACCAGAAGCGATTACGAAAGAATCAGGCCCTAGACTTTGATGACCTCATCATGATGACGATTCAATTATTTAGACGGGTTCCAGATGTACTCGAATATTACCAGCGCAAGTTTCAATATATCCATGTCGATGAGTATCAGGATACGAATAAAGCGCAGTATCTGTTAGTGAAACAGCTGGCGAGCCGGTTTAAAAACTTATGTGTGGTAGGGGATTCAGACCAATCCATCTATCGTTGGCGCGGAGCGGATATTGCTAATATCCTTTCATTTGAAAAAGATTATCCCAATGCAACGGTAATTTTACTAGAGCAAAATTACCGCTCGACAAAAAGGATTCTTTTAGCTGCAAATAAAGTGATTGAGAACAATATGAACCGGAAAGCGAAGAACCTTTGGACCGAAAATCCTGAGGGGAATAAACTCGTTTATTACCGTGCGGACAGTGAGCAGGGCGAAGCACAATTCGTGGCTGGAAAAATTAAAGAGTTAACACGTAACGGTGAGTATAAGTTTTCTAACATTGCCATTCTTTATCGTACGAATGCTCAGTCCCGTGTAATGGAGGAAGTACTCCTTAAATCGAATATTGAATACTCGATTGTCGGCGGAACAAAGTTCTATGACAGAAAAGAAATCAAGGATATGCTTGCATATTTACGTTTGATCTCTAATCCTGATGATGATATTAGCTTACGCCGAATCATCAATGTACCAAAGCGCGGGATTGGCTCAAGCTCAGTCGATAAAATGGCTGATTTTGCGGCTATGCATGATATATCGATTTATCAAGCCCTTGAATCTGTGGAATTGTTAGGACTAAGCCCGAAAATCACCAAAGCAGCGCGGGAATTTCGCGATTTAATTGGTAATTATACGAATATGCAAGAGTATCTTTCTGTCACAGAACTCGTTGAAGAAGTACTAGATAAAACGGGCTACCGTGAAATGTTGAAGGCGGAAAAATCATTGGAAGCACAAAGTCGCCTCGAAAACCTTGAGGAGTTACTATCTGTTACAAAAGCCTTTGAGGATTCAAGTGAAGATAAAAGTCTAGTTGCCTTTTTAACGGATTTAGCTCTTGTTGCTGATATTGATTCCCTCGATGAAGACAAGCAGGAAAAAGTCGATTCTATTACGCTCATGACCCTGCACTCTGCAAAAGGGTTGGAATTTCCGGTTGTCTTCTTAATTGGAATGGAGGAAGGGGTGTTCCCTCATAGCCGTTCGTTGATGGAAGAAGTGGAAATGGAAGAGGAGCGCCGTCTTGCTTATGTAGGAATTACAAGAGCGGAGCAGACGTTGTTTTTGACAAATGCACAAATGAGGACATTATTTGGACGAACCAATATGAATCCACCATCCCGCTTTATTAACGAAATTCCGGCTGACTTGCTTGAAGGTGTCGAACCGGCTGAGAAAAGAATGAGCTCACCATTTGGATCAGCAGGAAAATCTTTCGGTTCTGCTCGAGGAACTTCCGCATTCGGAACACCGAAAACGTCATTTAGTACACCGGCTTCACCTAGAAAACCAGTGATGCGACCAGTATCCACAGCAGCCTCTGGTGATGAAACCGGCTGGAAGGTGGGCGATAAAGCCCAACACGGAAAATGGGGCACCGGAACCGTTGTAAGCGTAAAAGGCCAAGGGGAAGGAACAGAGTTAGATATTGCTTTCCCAAGCCCAGTTGGCATCAAACGCCTGTTAGCCAAATTCGCTCCAATAACAAAAGCGTAGTGCCTGGAGCGGAAATCAACATACCTAGTAGAATAGATTATGCTAAATGAAAGGACTGAATATATGGACCTTCCAAGTGCAGAAAAGAGAATAACAGAAATAAGCAGCCTGTTAAACCACTATGGCTATGAATACTATGTTTTAGACAAACCATCTGTACCAGATGCGGAATATGACAAGTTAATGCACGAACTGATCGAACTTGAGGAACAGTTCCCACAGCTCAAAACTACTGATTCTCCGTCAGTAAGGGTTGGTGGTACCGTGCTCGATGTATTTGAAAAGGTAGAGCACCGCACACCGATGCTTAGTCTAGGCAATGCCTTTAATGAGCAAGATTTAAGAGATTTTGATCGCCGCGTCCGTCAAGTAGTCGGTGATGATTTTTCCTATGTATGTGAGTTAAAAATAGACGGCCTAGCTGTCTCTCTAAGGTATGAAGACGGACTATTCATTCAAGGGGCAACTCGTGGGGATGGGACGATTGGTGAGGATATTACAGCAAATATAAAAACCATTAAATCCGTTCCGCTTCGTCTCCGTGAAAATGTATCGCTGGAGGTCCGCGGGGAAGCCTACATGCCAAAACGTTCGTTTGAAGCCCTAAACCAGGCACGAGAAAAGCGCGGTGAGGAGCTGTTTGCGAACCCAAGAAATGCAGCGGCAGGGTCGCTTAGACAACTAGATCCGAAAATAGCTGCCGCAAGAAGGTTGGATGTCTTTTTATATGGAATCGGTAATCTCAGTGAAAATAGCGGGATTGATTCTCACAGTGAAGGACTTGATTACTTGGATCGACTCGGCTTTAAAACCAATCAAGAGCGGAGAAGTTGTGCGTCCATTGATGAAGTGATTGAATATGTGACTAGCTGGGTCGAAAAACGTCCGCATCTTGCTTATGAGATTGACGGTATCGTCATAAAGGTTGATTCTTACGCTCAACAGGAAGTGCTCGGAACAACAGCCAAAAGTCCGCGCTGGGCAATTGCCTATAAGTTCCCTGCCGAAGAAGTGGTCACCACCCTTTTGGATATCGAGTTAAGTGTAGGGAGAACAGGCGTCATTACACCGACGGCGATTCTTGAGCCGGTCAAAGTAGCTGGGACCACAGTCCAACGCGCCTCTTTGCATAATGAAGATTTAATCCGAGAAAAGGATATCAAGCTGGGTGATAAGGTTGTTGTAAAAAAAGCAGGGGACATTATTCCAGAGGTAGTCAATGTTTTGGCTGACCTACGTACCGGTGAAGAAATCGAATTCCACATGCCAACGCATTGTCCTGAATGTGAAAGCGAACTTGTCCGTTTGGAAGGCGAAGTGGCCCTGCGTTGTATAAACCCTAAATGTCCGGCGCAACTTCGCGAAGGATTAATCCATTTTGTTTCTAGAGTGGCGATGAATATTGAAGGGCTTGGAGAAAAGGTGATCAGCCAGCTTTTTGCTGAAAAGCTAATTGCTGATGTAGCTGACATTTATAAACTGACCCGTGACCAGCTGCTAGCTCTTGAAAGAATGGGCGAAAAATCGGCTACAAACCTCATTAAAGCCATTGAGATTTCGAAAGATAATTCACTAGAAAAGCTATTATTTGGATTAGGGATCCGTCATGTCGGTGCCAAAGCCGCAAAAACATTAGCCCAACAATTTGGTTCAATGGATCATCTGGCGCGGGCTACGAAAGATGATTTACTTGCCATTAATGAGATCGGTGATAAAATGGCTGACTCGATTGTTGCTTATTTTGAAAAAGAAGAGGCAGTGGAGTTAATTAACGAATTAGTTGCTGCTGGCGTCAATATGGAATACAAGGGACCACGGCCGGTTGCCGCTGAGGAGTCCGATTCCATCTTTGCAGGCAAGACCATTGTTTTAACGGGCAAGATGGAGCAATTATCCAGAAACGAAGCAAAAGAGAAAATTGAGGCACTTGGCGGCAATGTTGCTGGTAGTGTCAGCAAAAAAACCCATCTTGTCATCGCAGGCGAGGATGCGGGTTCAAAATTAACTAAAGCACAAGAACTAGGAATCGAAGTATGGGACGAGGAGAGGCTCCTAGCTGAATTAAATAAATAAGAGGTGTTACGACGTGAGAAAGCTCTCATTGCTCGCTCTATCGCTTGTCTTTTTGCTGAGTGCCTGTGCACCAAATTTTCAGAAGCAAACTGAAAGTGTGCAAACAAAGGAGAAGGTGAAAGGGAAGGCAATTATTCCAAAGTATAATATTTCAGACAGCTATTATCGGACGATTTTGCCATTTGAACCAGGGGAAGCACGCGGATTAGTAGTTAACAATATTAATACGAGATACGACTTAAATGAATTTGAGATGGGCTTAATGCGGATTGCTCAAAATTCGTTTGATACGGAAAAATATTTGTTCCGTGAAGGACAGGAGATCAAAGAAGATAAGATTCGACTGTGGTTAAATCGGAAATTTACAAAAGCGCAGTTAAAGGATGAAAATCTTAAAGAGGCGGATAACATCGGACTCAATCCTGTCGATACAGGAAAGAAGGGGGAGCCGAGTTCGCCGATTTATTTAGCTCATATTTTAGAACACGACTATTTAATTAAGAATGACAAAGGGAATGTAACACTCGGCGGTGTGACAATTGGCCTGGCCTTAAATTCTGTTTATTATTATAAAAAAACAGCTGACGGAGATACCTTTGAGAAAAATATACCTCATTCGGAATTAGTCCGTGAAGGCAAGCAAATTGCCACAGAAGTGGTAAAACGAATGAGGAATATCAAAGGCTTAAGGGAAGTTCCGATTACGATTGCCTTGTTTGAACAAGCAAGTAAATCCTCTGTTGTTCCCGGAAACTTCATTACTTATTCCACCGTCGATAAAGGCAGTGCTACCCTAAATAGCTGGGAAAAGGTAAATGAAAAGTACTTCCTGTTCCCATCTAACGACGCAAAGGAAGCTCACCGTGATGATTTGACTGCCTTTTTAAACTTTAAGCAGGATGTCGAGGAATACTTTCCTAATTACAATGGGGTGATTGGCAGGGCGTTTTATATCGGTGATCAGTTGCAGGATTTGAATATTAACATCCCGATTCAATTCTATGGAAAAACAGAAGGGATTGGGTTTGCGCAGTATGTAACCGGACTTGTGATGGAACACTTTCCTAAGTATTTGTCTGTTTCAGTAAGTGTCACCTCTGTCGATGGACCAGAAGCATTGATTGTCCGGAAAGCGAACGAGACTGAACCATTTGTTCATATTTATCAATAAGACCTGGCATCTGCTGGGTCTTTTATTTATAATCTAATTCTGATTCGCTGATTGAAGCTGAGAATTCGCTGATTGGACTCTCGTATTCGCTGATTGAATACAGAAATTCGCTGATTGAACCTAAAAATTCACTGATAGAAGGATTTTCTCTACGATTTAAGAGGGTTTAAAAGGGGAAGTACGTTGAAATTTTTGAATATATCATTAAAAGAGAGGATCCCACTACTTTTTATGGCGTGGAAACCCTCATTTTTGGTGAAATGACTTTCATTGCTACAAAGAAATGAATCATGTTAGAATGAACAGTGGAGTGTAAACGCTTTTAATACATAGGAGGTTTGAAAAATGGTACAACCTTACAAACACGAACCATTTACCGATTTTACGATTGAAGAAAACCGCCAGGCCTATCTGAAGGCATTAGAAACCGTTGAAGGCTATTTAGGTCAGGATTACGACCTTGTCATTGGCGGAGAAAGAATTAAAACAGAAGATAAGATTGTTTCTTATAATCCTTCCAATAAAGAAGAAGTCATCGGTCGCGTGTCAAAAGCAAGCCAAGAACTTGCTGAAAAAGCAATGAAAGCGGCAGTCGAAGCATTTAAAACTTGGAAAAAAACAAAACCAGAAGTTCGCGCTGATGTCCTATTTAAAGCAGCTGCGATTGTTCGCCGCCGTAAGCATGAGTTTTCTGCACTGATGACCAAAGAAGCAGGAAAACCATGGAGAGAAGCAGATGCAGATACGGCAGAAGGTATTGACTTCCTTGAATATTATGGCCGTCAAATGCTTGCACTTAAAGATGGTGTGCCTGTTAATAGCCGTCCAAACGAATTTAACCGTTATGACTATATTCCACTAGGCGTGGGTATTATTATTTCTCCATGGAATTTCCCATTCGCGATCATGGCAGGAACGACAGTGGCAGCGATTGTATCAGGTAACACCGTGCTGTTAAAACCAGCTTCAACAACACCAATTATTGCAGCTAAGTTCGTTGAAGTAATGGAAGAAGCAGGTCTTCCTAAGGGTGTTCTAAACTTCGTACCAGGCAGTGGCTCTGAAGTAGGCGACTATTTAGTTGACCATAAAGATACTCGCTTTATCAGCTTTACTGGCTCCCGTGATGTCGGACTTCGTATTTTCGATCGTTCTTCTAAAGTTAGCAAAGGCCAAATTTGGATGAAGCGTCTGATTGCCGAAATGGGCGGTAAAGATACGATTGTAGTCGATAGTGAAGCAGATCTAGAGCTTGCCGCCCAATCGATCGTTGCAGGTGCATTTGGCTTCTCTGGACAAAAATGTTCAGCATGCTCGCGGGCGGTCATCGTCGAAGATGTGTACGACCAAGTCTTAAACCGTGTAGTTGAATTAACGAGCGCGTTAACGGTGGGCGACCCAACCGAGCAATCAATATTCATGGGACCTGTAAACGACAATAATGCGTTCAAGAAAATCATGGAATACGTTGAAATCGGCAAGCAAGAAGGGAAGCTAATGGCTGGTGGCGAAGGAGATAACTCAAAGGGTTACTTCATCAAACCAACGATTATTGCTGATCTTGCACCAAATGCACGCATCATGCAGGAAGAAATTTTTGGGCCTGTGGTTGGATTTACCAAGGCAAAGAATTTCGATGAAGCGATTGAAATTGCAAATAACACCGAGTACGGCTTAACTGGTGCAGTAATCACAACCAACCGTGCCCATATGGAACAAGCTCGTGAAGACTTCCATGTAGGTAACCTCTACTTCAACCGTTCATGTACAGGAGCGATCGTAGGTTATCAGCCATTTGGCGGCTTCAATATGTCAGGTACTGATTCGAAAGCAGGCGGTCCTGACTATTTGCTTCTTCATATGCAGGCAAAAACAACTTCTGAAATGTATTAATTATCAAAGTTTAACCTCTTCTCATTGTTGAGAAGGGGTTTTTATTATTAATATCATTACCTAATTCAACCAATGTAAGAATTTTATGTAATTTAAAATATTACCTATATAAAAAATAATGATAAGATAAAGAATAGGTAAAAGGAAGTAATTGTGGGGGATTATAGAATTGATTCCATTATATTTATTACACGTCACATCGGTCGAACATAGTGAAAGTTTACTGTGGACATTTTTAAGCTGTAATGTTTTTGTTGTCGGAGCCGGTATTGCATTTATCTATAAATTATTTCGACAGATACCTGTTCGGACTGCGGGAATTACGTTTGCGATTGCCTTGGCCATCAATTATATTCTTATCGCGATTTTTGGAGATATTTTTGATTTGCTTGGATAAGCAAAAGAGGGGAGATGATATTGTTGAAATATTACCGCTTGTGGATACTTGCCTTTCTCTTAAAGTTCATCGGATCTGCATGGGATGCTTCTTATCATTTTAAATATTTATTTGAGGAGTACTCGATTCCTCATATTGTTAATACCCTTGGTTTTGCACTAGGCGCACTTTTGTTAATTCAAGAATGGCGGCGGTTACAGTATCTGGACCGGTTTTCTAGAAATCTCATTACGATCGGCTATGTCTTATTCCTCATTGGCATTCCCTTAGATTTTACCTACCATATTGCGTACGGAATTGATTTAACTACGTGGAGTCCAACTCACTTTATTTATTATATCGGAACATCGATGATGATTTTTGGCGTGTGGCGGGGGTATTTTTTTTATACAAGAGCAATCGAGCCGTCATGGAAGTCACTTCATACGTGGTTTGCGATGTATCTCCTTGAATGCCTGATGTTTCCAAATATGCAGCAGGAAAATGGAGCTATTTCCTATGATCAATACATTCACGGAAAGTCGATTGCCTCAAAGGAAATTCTTGAATTAATTTCAGACCCTGCCTCACAGATTTTCGGGGGTATACCGGAATGGGTGTATCCTATCTATTCCATCTTTATGGTAGCTCTCTTAACGATTCTAACGATTCGATATTGCCGTGATTATTCCATCCCTGTGGTGGCGACAGCCCTTTATATCCTGTTAAGATTTGTAGGCAAAGCTGTCTTTGCTGCTGTTGGTTATCCAACTTCTTATGTTCCGATTACGCTATTATTCATTCCAATAGCCTATTTATTGATTAGAAAGGATAGTCGATTAGCAGGACTAATCGGCAGTCTTGCTTACTTTCTCACTTTGTATCTGATTCATACTACAGGTGCCCTTATCACGCCACCTGTAGAATTATGGGAGCTTGCTCCTGTTGTGGTGATTGGTGTGTTAGTCCCAGCCATTAATTTATGGGTCCAACCATTTCTATTACAAAAAACAGAAAAAAAGGTCGTTTAGCAAAGAATAGCATACATTTGTGTGCTATTTTTTTGTGAGATTTTATACTTTGACAATAATGTGAAATCATTCACACGTATTGTTTAAATAGTGACGTACCTCACAATTTTTATGAACTCTAGCATTTACAATTTAGCTATAAAGAAAACCTAATTATTTTAAATAATGATTGAACATATAAGGAGCGATCCAATAATGAAAAAACTAGTGATGATCGGTAATGGAATGGCAGGAGTTAGAACAATTGAAGAAATACTAAAAGTATCAATTGAACCATTGGAGATCACTATTTTTGGCCAAGAGCCCTATCCAAACTACAATCGAATTAAACTATCAAATATCCTTCAAGGCGATACAAACTTTGAAGATATCATTATTAATCCACTAGATTGGTATAAAGAAAATAATATTCAATTATTTACTGGAGAATCGATTGTTAACATTGATGTAGAAGAAAAACGTGTGGTTAGTAATCTAGGCCGTGAAGTGGAATACGATGATTTGATTATCGCGACTGGCTCCAATTCTTTTATTCTCCCAATCCCAGGGGCTGATAAACAAGGTGTGACAGGATTTCGTGATATAAAAGATTGTGAAATGATGATCAAGTCAGCCCGGCACTATAAAAAGGCTGTTGTCATCGGCGGCGGCCTCCTTGGACTCGAAGCAGCGAGAGGCCTCTTGAACCTAGGAATGAAAGTGGACGTCGTTCATCTTATGCCGCATTTGATGGAGCGTCAGTTGGACCCTGTTGCTTCATCACTACTAAAGGGAGAACTTGAAGCACAGGGCATGAACTTCTTAATGGAAAAAGAAACGGTTGAGATCCTTGGTGACGAACGCGTGACAGGCCTTCGCTTTAAAGACGGATCACAAGTGGAAGCAGACTTGGTTGTTATGGCAATCGGAATTAAGTCCAATACGGAAGTGGCGAAAAGCAGCGGCATTTATGTGAATCGCGGCATCGTTGTCAATGACTTTATGGAAACAAGTGTCCCACATGTCTATGCGGTCGGCGAATGTGCCGAGCATCGCGAGATTGTTTATGGTTTGGTTGCTCCTTTATATGAACAAGGAAAAGTGCTTGCCAACCGCATCTGTGGAAATTTAGGAGAACCTTATGAGGGATCTGTGACCGGAACGCAGCTAAAAGTAGCTGGTGTTGACCTTTTTTCTGCAGGGGAGATTTTTGAAGATGGTACAACGAAATCGATCATGGTCTACAATGAGTATGATGGGGTTTATAAAAAGATTTTAACGAGAAATAACACCATCGTTGGCGTCGTTCTTTATGGTGATACAAAGGATAGCACCAAGTTATTCCGAATGCTGACCAAAAAAGAAGATATCAGCGGCATGACTAGTATTTCGGTGCTGCAATCGGAATGTAGTGCAGAAGGTGGCAATGATGATGTTGCTTCAATGCCGAATGATGAATTAATCTGCGGCTGTAATGGGGTTACAAAAGGAGCCATTGTCGAGGCCATTAAAACACAGGGGCTAACTACATTAGACCAGGTGAGCCATTGTACGAATGCGGGCCGTTCATGTGGACGTTGTAAACCAATGGTAAGCAATATCCTTGCCTATACATTAGGCGACCAATTTGATGAAGCAGCTGCACAAAAGACAAGCCTTTGCGGTTGTACCACGCTAAGCCGTGATGAAGTAGTGGCTGAAATAAAGGAAAAAGGTTTAACCAGTGTGAAAGAAGTCATGAACGTCCTTGAGTGGAACAATGAGGAAGGCTGTACGAAGTGCCGTCCGGCCATCAATTACTACTTAGGTATGATTCATATGGATGCATATAAAGATGACCGTGACTCCCGTCTTGTTAATGAAAAAATGCATGCCAATATCCAAAAGGACGGAACCTACTCCGTTGTCCCAAGAATGTACGGCGGCGTAACAACAGCTGCGGACTTGAAGAAGATCGCTGAGGTGGCTGAAAAGTATGAGGTACCTTTGGTGAAATTAACCGGCGGGCAGCGAATTGGATTGTTCGGTGTGAAAAAAGAGGATCTGCCAGCAATGTGGGAACAACTGGATATGCCGTCAGGTTATGCTTATGGAAAAACACTTCGTACAGTAAAAACATGTGTCGGTGCCCAGTTCTGCCGCTATGGCACACAGGATTCAATGGCACTAGGAATTGAATTAGAAAAGAAATTTGAACGACTTGATACGCCGCATAAAGTAAAAATGGGTGTATCAGCGTGTCCTCGAAACTGCTCAGAGGCTGGAATTAAAGACATTGGCTTTGTCGGCATTGATGGCGGCTGGGAGATTTATGTGGCTGGGAACGGCGGGGTTGACCTCCGTGCAGGTGACCTGTTATGCACAGTGAAAACACAGGCTGAAGTAATGGAAATGACAGGAGCTTATATCCAATACTACCGTGAAACGGCCAATTATTTAGAGCGTACATCTAAATGGGTAGAACGTGTCGGCTTAGACCATGTGAAAGAAGTTCTGGCCAACGAAGAAACACGTAAAGCCTTAAACGAGCGCATGAATCAAACATTGAAAAAGTATATCGAACCTTGGAATGAAGCGATTCAAAGTGAGGAAATCCAAGATAAATATTATGCAAAACACACAATCAAGGTGGGGGAGTGATTCAGCATGCTTCAAACGATAACTCGGATTCCAGTTGCAAACTATTCTAATATAAAAGTTCGGTCAGGATATTCCCTAAAAATTGATGACACCGAAATTGCACTTTTTAAAGTAACGAGCGGAGAAGTGTATGCCATTGAAAATCGCAGTCCACATCCGAAAGGCGGTGTCCTTTCTGAAGGACTTGTCAGTGGCGAATATGTATACTGCCCCGTGTATGATTGGAAAATTTCTTTAAAAGATGGTAAAGTACAGGCACCGGATGAAGGTCAAGTACGGACATTTAAGGTAGAATTAGCAGAAGATATTGTATTTATTGTCCGATAAGGAAATGGGAAGGATTGCTGCAGGATGAAGACAGGTAAAGTATTTCTAGTAGGAGCAGGGCCAGGGGACGTACGTTTAATCACCGTAAAAGGTATGGAAGCCATTAAGCAAGCCGAGGTCATTTTATATGACCGGCTTGCCAATCCAAAACTCTTGGAATTTGCTCCAGCTGATTGCGAGCTGATTTACTGCGGAAAATTACCGAATCGCCATATCATCCGCCAAGGGAATATCAATGAAATTTTGGTTCAGAAGGCGCTTGAAGGAAAACGTGTTGTCCGCTTAAAAGGCGGAGACCCTGGCGTGTTTGGCAGAGTGGGCGAAGAAGCTGCAGCCCTTGCTGAATATCAAATTCCATTTGAAATCGTTCCTGGTATTTCATCGGGGATTGCCGCCCCGCTTTATGCAGGAATTCCTGTTACCCACCGTGAATATGCCGAATCATTTGCAGTAGTCACTGCCCATGACAAATCGAAAGAAGGCAAACCAGTACTAGACTGGGAAGGATTGGCCCGTGGTGTCGACACGATTGCTTTTTATATGGGTGTTGGAAATTTACCATTTATTTGTGAAAATCTAATTACCTATGGAAAACCATCAGCGACACCTGTCATTTTGATTCAATGGGGTACGTTTGGCCGCCAAAAAACATTACAAGGGACGCTTGCGGATATTACAGCAAAGGTTGAGGAAGCAAAGTTTAGCAACCCGTCAATTATTTTAGTAGGAAACGTCATTTCTCTTCGTGAAAAAATCAGTTGGTTCGAGAAAATGCCGCTCCATGGACGGCAAATTCTTCTTGCGAGGACGAGTGAAGGCTCTAGTGAATTAGCTAAGGAATTAATAGAATATGGGGCAGATGTGATTGAGTTTCCCAAATGGAAAAAGACGGTGCTGCCAGTTGACTTAACAAATGTGGCTTCCTATGAAAAAATTCTTTTCACCTCACCAGAAAGTGTCGAGGAATTCTTTACAGCGGTCATCGAGAAGGGAATCGATATTCGAACCATTCGTGCTAACTTTTATGGAGCGTCTCTTAAATCGATCAAGGCTCTTAAGAAGAGAGGATTTATGGCTACACATGCGGATGAGATAGACGAAACCGGAGCTTTACTCATTGTCGGAGACGATAGCATTTTGAACAAAAATTATGACTCAGCTGACATCATCGTGACCAGCAAGAAAGAACTTGATCCTCAGTTCCTGCCAATTTTTAAAAGAATGTTAGATGAAGCGAACGTGAACACGATGGTATTTCCAAGCAGTGCCTCAGTTGACTTGTTTGTTAAAGCGGTAAATGAGTGTGATTTGAATGTAGTTGACCTGTTACAAGAATTGGAAGTAGTCAGTATGGGTAGACAAACAGAGGGTGCTGTCGTAACTGCCGGCCTTCCGTCTCATGGCGTGCCTGAGAATCCGACAAAAGAAGCATTGGTTGAATATTTAGCAGCCCGACCTAAAGAGGAAGTGTAAGCGAATGAACTCAGGCTATCCAGTCATCCTTCGCTTAGAAGGGAAACGTGTCGTTGTTGTTGGAGGCGGGAAGGTGGCCGAACGGAAAGTCAGTGGACTACTTGGTACGGGTGCAAAGGTAGTCGTCGTCAGCCCTGAGGCAACGGAGGAAATCCAAATGCTTCACCATGATGGGAAAATTGTTTGGAAGCAAAAGCCTTTTGCAGCTGGTGACATAGACGATGCGTTTCTAATCTTTGCGGCAACAAACAGTAATCAACTCAATCAGTTGATCAAAAAGTCGATTCAACCCCACCAACTTGTCACACTGGCAGATGATCCAGCTGACTCTGATTTTTATGTCCCTGCACATGTTCAACGAGGATCTTTGAGCATAGCTATTTCAACAGGTGGTGCGAGTCCAACCCTGGCCAGCCAAATCCGCGAGCAGCTGGAGCAGCAGTTTGATGAATCCTATGTTGGCTATCTTGACTTTCTTGCTTCGAAACGAAGTTGGATTCTAAACGAAGTAACGAATCCATTGTTAAAGCGAAAACTATTAAAATCGATCGTCAGTCCAGCATTCTTAGCAAGCGAGCATCGGGAAGAAGATTTTATTCAATTATATGAATCACTGCTTACAGAAATAGGAGAATAACAACAAAAAGGATGTCAGCTGACATCCTTTTTTAGCTTTCTCTAGTCTCACTGCTACTAGAAGAATGGTACTTTTTTAATTCGCCCATTGAAGTCCAAGATTCGCCCATTGATATCAAAAATTCGCCCATCTTGAATAGATTATCGTTAAATATATGATGAATATCGCAGTTGAAGGTGTAATTTTACACAAAACTTCATTTTAATTGGGATTATTCCAGGGAATTACATTTTTTATATGGATACAGCCTTAAAAAATGATTTTATAAAGTGTTTTTAATGAAATGGTTCCGAAATCTAATCAACTGGTCCTACAGTAGCATGAGCAACTTATAATAAAATACCGCCATTTTTGACTATCTGGGAATGTCAGCTGACATTCTTTTTTTATGGCCATATTTTCCCTCAAATAAGGGGGACAGGGAGTTTTTACCTATTTTTATAAAAATTTTCAGAAAAGTGGTTCCAATTTTAAAAAGTGTGTTATATAATACAAAACGTAGATAGTTACTGTATTATAACAAAGAGGTGATGTAGTTCATGTCGACGCAAACGACAGGCATTGAAGTGATAGGGACAGTGAAAGCCCAGTACGAAGAGATCTTAACACCTAAGGCATTAAACTTTATTGAAGAGCTGGAGCGAAAGTTTGGCGAAAGAAGAGTCGAACTGTTACAGTACAGACAAAAACGCCAAGCAGAATTGAATAATGGAAAATTACCGGATTTCCTCCCTGAGACGAGGCATATTAGAAATGGTGATTGGACAATTGCTCCGTTGCCGGAAGACCTGCTAGACCGCCGGGTCGAAATTACCGGTCCGACCGATCGCAAAATGGTGATTAACGCTTTAAACTCAGGTGCAAAGGTTTTTATGGCTGATTGCGAAGACGCCACTTCACCGACATGGGAAAACATCATCGAAGGACAAATTAACTTAAGAGATGCGGTAAATGGGACGATATCCTTTGAAAATCCGAATGGAAAAAAATATGCACTGAATGAAAAAACAGCAGTTTTGTTTGTTAGACCACGTGGCCTTCATTTAGAAGAGAAACATATTTTACTAGATGGCAAGCCTATATCAGGGAGTTTCTTCGACTTTGGAATGTACTTTCTTCATAATGTACACCCATTACTTGCGAGGGGAACCGGTCCTTATTTTTACCTGCCAAAGCTGGAAAGTCATTTAGAGGCACGGCTTTGGAATGATGTCTTTGTATTTGCGCAAGAGAAGCTTGGGATTCCAAACGGAACGATTAAAGCGACTGTCTTACTAGAAACCATCATGGGCGCATTTGAAATGAATGAGATTTTATATGAGCTAAAAGAACACTCCGCAGGTTTGAATTGTGGGAGATGGGATTATATCTTCAGTTACTTGAAAAAGCTGCGTAATCACAAGGATGTCATTTTACCCGATCGCTCACAGGTCACGATGACCGTTCCATTTATGCGTTCATATTCTTTATTGACGATTCAAACCTGTCACCGCCGCAAGGCACCGGCCATTGGCGGGATGGCTGCCCAAATTCCGATCCGCAATAACCCATCAGCAAACGAGGAAGCCTTTGCCAAGGTTCAAGCCGATAAAGAGCGAGAAGCTCGAGACGGTCATGATGGCACATGGGTCGCACACCCAGGTCTGGTCCCTGTAGCCCTTGAGGTATTCAACCGTGAAATGCCGATTGCCAACCAAATTCATACAAGTAAACAACAGAAGATTACCGTAACGGCTCAAGACCTACTCGAATCACCTGGCGGCACAATTACCGAGGATGGCGTTCGTTTGAACATCAATGTTGGCATCCAATATGTGGCTTCGTGGTTAAGTGGAAGTGGTGCCGCACCGATTCACAACTTGATGGAGGATGCAGCAACCGCGGAAATTTCACGAGCCCAGCTGTGGCAGTGGATCCGCCACCCAAAAGGAATATTGAAAGACGGTCGGAAAGTAACCGCCGATATGTATCAGCAATTTAAAGTGGAAGAATTAGAAAAAATTAAGCAAGAAATTGGTGTGCAGGCATTTGAAAACGGCCGATTTGATGAAGCGGTAGAACTGTTTGATCGGTTGATTTTAAATGAGGAATTTGTAGAGTTTTTAACCCTGCCGGGGTATGAGTTGATCTAGGTTTATTTTAAAAAAATACTTAATAGATTAATAGGAGGAATATAAAATGACAAATTCAAGAATAGCGCAATTACAAGAAAGCTGGGAAATGGATAGCCGCTGGAACGGGATTACTAGACCGTATACGGCCGAGGATGTTATTAAACTCCGCGGATCGATTGATATTGAGCATACGTTGGCACGAAAAGGATCTGAAAAGCTTTGGAAGCTATTAAATGAAGAGGACTATGTAAATGCCCTTGGTGCATTAACCGGTAATCAAGCGGTTCAGCAAGTGAAAGCAGGCCTAAAAGCTATCTACCTCAGCGGTTGGCAGGTAGCAGCCGACGCGAACCTTTCCGGCCATATGTATCCGGACCAAAGCTTATACCCTGCGAACAGTGTACCGAATGTTGTTAAAAAAATTAATCAGGCCCTACAGCGCGCAGACCAAATCCACCACTCTGAAGGGGATCATTCGATCGATTGGTTTGCCCCAATTATCGCAGATGCCGAAGCAGGCTTTGGCGGCCAATTAAACTGTTTTGAATTAATGAAGGGGATGATTGAAGCAGGCGCTTCAGGTGTCCACTTTGAGGACCAACTCTCTTCCGAGAAAAAATGCGGTCACTTAGGTGGTAAAGTATTGCTGCCAACACAGACAGCGGTTCGTAATTTGATTGCTGCTCGTTTAGCTGCAGACGTGATGGGAGTTCCAACCGTACTAGTTGCACGGACCGATGCTAACGCTGCCGACTTAATTACGAGCGATATTGATATGAATGATGCCCCGTTTATTACAGGAGAACGGACAGGAGAAGGATTTTATCGAGTAAGAGCGGGGATTGACCAGGCGATTGCACGTGGGTTAGCATATGCGCCATATGCCGACCTTGTTTGGTGCGAAACTTCTGAGCCGAATTTGGAAGAAGCTAGACAATTTGCTGAAGCGATTCATGAGCAATTCCCAGGCAAGCTGCTCGCTTACAACTGCTCGCCATCCTTCAACTGGAAAAAGAAACTCGATCAAGAAACGATTGCTAAATTCCAGGAGGAGCTTGGAAAGATGGGATACAAATTCCAGTTCGTTACTCTTGCTGGCTTCCATGCCCTAAACCATGGCATGTTTGAATTGGCCCGCGGCTATAAGGAACGCGGAATGGCAGCATACTCCGAATTGCAGCAGGCTGAATTTGATAGCGAGCAATACGGCTACACTGCCACACGTCACCAACGTGAAGTGGGTACAGGTTACTTTGATCAAGTTTCCATGGTCATTACAGGCGGAACCTCATCAACCACTGCTTTAAAAGGTTCAACCGAGGCCGAACAATTTACAGGTAAAAACTAATTTTAAATCCTTCTCTCCAATTGGAGGGAGGGATTTTTTGATGGGGGTTACTACTGGTGGATAGCCAAATTGCCTAGTTAAAAACCCACTTTTTTGGTTTGGAACTCTTTTTAAGGTATCATCATAGATAATAATAGCCTTAATATGGAGTTGATTTATTTGAAAAAGACAACCGTTGACGAGGTTTTACAGCAAGGAATCTATGGACCGCTAGAGACAAAACCAGATGAGCGGCGGAAATTCTTAGGAACATTGCGGGAGCGGATTGTCGTCGCTCTGACAAAAAGCCAAGTGGCAGAAACAAGCGTATATCCCCAGGTTGAGAAGGAAATGAAAGAAAAGCCCCAGTCCCACCTTTTCTTAAATGGAAATATGAGTTACGAAACCCTTTCGAAATATGTAAAGCTAGCAACAAAATATAAAATTGAACATACTCTTGTGACCAATAAAGACCACGACTCGGAAATCGGCTTAGTGTTAGCCATGGATTACGCCATTGATAAGGAAGATATTTATATTACTAACAAGGCACCAAAACTGGTCGAGCAGGAAGTTAAAAAGAGCAAGGGATTTTTTTCAAAAATTTTTAAGAAATAAGAGAGGATCCATCCCGTTTACATGAGAGGTTCATAAGGACCGAAAACATGAAGCCAGAGAGCAAACAGTCCTTATGATAGGTTCATAAGGACTGAAAGTATGAAGACAGAGTCCTAAGTGTCCTTAAGAACCTGTAGACTCCTCTGTTTATCACCTAACTGCCACTTCCACACTAGCCTGTAGTTCAATCGCCACATTCCCCTGAATGGCGCGGCTGATCATACAGGATGTCTCCGCTTTTTTAGCAAGCCTCACCGCCATCTCCACATCTTTTTCCGTTGCGCCTTGTTTCAGGACAACGCAAGGTCGATGAATAATCTTTTTATAAGTAAAAACCCCCTTGGTTACATCGACAATTCCCTCAGAATCCATCGTTAAGCTTTCCTTTTCCAACCCGCTCCGCTCCATCATCGCCGCGAGGGTAATAATATAGCAGGTTGCGGCTGCCCCGAGTAGCATCTCATCAGGATTGGTGCCAATACCAGGGCCATCCATTTCTGGAGGGATGGAGATCTTTGTGATCAAATTTCCTGCCTCAATCTCTCCGACGTCATTCCGTAATCCTGGCCAGTTGGCCTTTAAATGAAAAACATGTTCAGACATTCTAAATTCCTCCAATTCCAGTTTTGCACCCACGACGCTTAAAAAATATGGTAAGGTTATTTTTGATATGTAATATATGGAGCAGTGATAATGAAAATTATAAAAAAAATGACCCTTTTCCTAATCCTTTGTTTATATTTAGCGATTCTTTCAAAATTAATTTTGTTTAAATACATCCCGTTAGCTGAAATTATTAATCATTTTAACTTTACCTATGATGAATACCACTGGCGGTCAAATAATTTCATTCCTTTTAAAACGATTAATTTTTATTTGTTCTTAGCCGATATCAATTTATATATTCGGATTGAGAACTTAGCAGGGAATATTATCGGTTTTATGCCGTTTGGATTCATCTTACCATTGCTGGCAAAGAAGTTTCAAAAACTTAGCGCCGTCACCCTAACGACCTTTTGTTTAAGTTTGACATTTGAATTGCTGCAGCTGGTATTTGAGTTTGGCAGCTTTGATGTGGACGATTTAATTTTAAATACGCTGGGTGGAATCCTTGGCTGTCTGCCTATTAAACTGGTTCTTCTGTTCAGCCGTTTTAAAAAGAAGAATATGACCGAAAATATCATTTACACAAAAAACCACCAATGAATCCTCAAAACGATTCACCGGTGGTTTTTTCGCCCCCCGTAACAGGAACGCTGTCGGCCAACAATTCCATATTTTTCGTTACTTTTGTACTGTAGGTAAAATCACCATAACAATAAGGATAACGGAAATTTTCTTTATTGCCGCCACATGTATAAATATGGGGCTTCTTTTTCACTTGTTGAAGAGAGAATTCCTTTGCCAACGCCTCGCTATGCTTACCGCCGTGCTGTGCAACATAATTTATATAACCGATTCCCATGTTGTATGACTGAATAATCGTCTGGAAATCAACCTTTTTCTTATTTCCATAAGTGAGGACACGCTGAAAATGCTTAACCCCAACCTGAATACTTTTTTTCGGATCTGTGATGGTATTCCTTGCCAAACCTGCCGATTCCGATGCCTGCATAGGATCCCCGCCAATGCCGTGGCTTTCCTGCTGCATTAAGGCGATTAATACGGTTGTATGACTTTCGAGATGATATTTTGCTAGTTCATCATGGATTAAGGGGCGATATTTTTTAACATCAGCAAATGGATCCACTTTTACAAGAGGGGAATTATCTTGTTGAAAATAACTTTGGAACATAGCCAAAGCACCAAAAAGGATGACCAACACGAAAAAGGTTTTAAATTTCTTCCGTTTTCGTTTTTTCATTTAGATGCCTCCTATCCAAGAATATTATAAGGGAAGATGCCGAAAATGTCTGTGATGAACTTTTTAGAAAAATTTAAGAGAAAAATAGAGTAAATTTTCAAAAGGGTGAACAAAAATTGACTCACTTGCCAATACTGGTAATGGAATCATTGCGGTAAAGCGGAAAAGTTTGGTATCATCATTAGTATTGATAGGACAAGACAAAAGGGATTGGGGGTTATGAAATGTCACGAATTTCAGAGGAGCAGGTTAAGCATGTCGCCAACCTTGCACGATTGGCAATAACCGAAGAAGAAACAGAAAAGTTTACTAAGCAGCTGGATGCGATTATTACCTTCGCAGAGCAGTTAAATGAATTGGACACGGAAAATGTGGAGCCTACATACCATGTGCTGGATATGAAAAATGTTTTACGCGAAGATAAATCCAAACCTGGATTATCGCGTGAAGAGGTACTGAAAAATGCGCCGGAGCACCAGGACGGCCAGATTAAAGTACCATCGATTATGGGGAAGGAGGATTGAAACAGGTGAGTTTATTTGATCATAAAGTTTCTGACTTACATGAGCTTTTTACGAAAAAAGAATTAAAAGTATCCGATCTTGTTGATGAATCGTATAAAAGAATTGGACAAGTCGAGGACAAAGTCCAAGCTTTTTTAACATTAGATGAAGAGCGTGCACGGGCATCAGCCAAAGCATTAGATGAGAAGGTCAATACGGATGCTGCCAAAGGTTTGCTATTTGGGATGCCGATTGGCTTAAAAGATAACTTAGTTACAAAAGGTCTTCGGACCACCTGTGCGAGTAGAATTCTTGAAAACTTTGATCCAATCTATGATGCTACAGTTGTTCAGAAACTGCAGCAAGCGGAAACGGTCACGATTGGCAAGTTAAATATGGATGAGTTTGCAATGGGATCTTCCAACGAGAATTCCCATTTCCAAACAACCAGAAATCCATGGAATCTTGAGAGAGTTCCAGGCGGTTCTTCAGGCGGTTCAGCAGCAGCTGTAGCAGCAGGAGAAGTCCTATTTTCACTAGGTTCTGATACAGGCGGTTCAATCCGTCAACCGGCCTCTTTTTGTGGGGTTGTTGGAATGAAGCCAACCTATGGCCGTGTTTCCCGGTTTGGTCTCGTGGCCTTCGCTTCCTCACTTGATCAAATTGGACCAATTACCAGAAACGTTGAGGACAATGCCTATCTGCTTCAAGCGATATCTGGACTCGATCCAATGGATTCAACCTCAGGGAATGTAGACGTACCGAACTTTGCCAGTGGCTTAACAGGAGACATAAAAGGCCTGAGAATCGCCGTTCCGAAAGAGTACCTTGGGGAAGGTGTGACGGAATCCGTCCGTCAGTCTGTTTTAAATACTTTAAAAGTACTCGAGGGCCTTGGTGCAACATGGGAAGAAGTATCCCTGCCGCATTCTAAATATGCTCTAGCCGCTTATTATTTACTTTCTTCATCTGAAGCGTCAGCAAACCTGGCCCGTTTCGATGGAGTTCGGTATGGTTACCGGACCAAGGATGCTGAAACATTAATTGATTTGTATAAAAAATCAAGGGCAGAAGGCTTCGGTGATGAAGTAAAACGCCGGATTATGCTTGGAACGTTTGCCCTTAGCTCAGGTTATTATGATGCTTATTACAAAAAGGCACAGCAGGTTCGGACATTAATCAAGCAAGACTTTGAAAATATTTTTGCAAAATTTGATGTGATCGTTGGACCGACAACACCAACTCCTGCTTTTAAAATTGGTGAAAATATTGAGGATCCATTAACAATGTACATTAATGATATTTTAACCATTCCTTTGAATCTTGCCGGCTTACCAGGAATATCAGTTCCATGCGGCTTTGATGGCGGACTGCCGTTAGGATTACAAATCATCGGCAAGTATTTTGATGAAACAACGATCTATCGTACAGCACATGCATTTGAACAGGCAACAGACTTTCATAAACAAAAGCCTGGATTATAGGGGGTGAAGACAATGGAATTTGAAACAGTAATCGGACTTGAGGTCCATGTGGAGTTAAAAACAGAATCAAAAATTTTCTCGGCGAGCCCTAACCATTTTGGTGCGGAACCGAATACGAATACTAGTGTGGTTGACCTGGGTTATCCTGGTGTTTTACCTGTCCTAAATAAAAAGGCTGTAGAATTTGGAATCAAGGCAGCGATGGCGATTAATTGTGAGGTTGCTACACATACGAAGTTTGACCGCAAGAACTATTTTTATCCAGACAATCCCAAGGCTTATCAGATTTCTCAGTTTGACAAGCCGATTGGGGAGCATGGCTATATTGATATTGAGGTCAATGGTTATACAAAGCGGATTGGGATTACGCGTATTCACTTGGAAGAAGATGCTGGTAAGCTGAACCACGGCAAAGGGTATTCATTATGTGATTACAACCGGCAGGGCACGCCGCTAGTGGAAATCGTTTCTGAACCAGACATTCGTACACCTGATGAGGCTTATGCCTATCTTGAAAAATTAAAATCAATTATCCAATATACAGGTGTGTCGGACTGTAAAATGGAAGAAGGTTCGCTTCGCTGTGACGCCAATATTTCAATTCGTCCCGTTGGACAAGAAGAATTTGGAACGAAAACAGAGTTAAAAAACCTCAACTCCTTCAATTTTGTCCGCAAAGGATTAGAATTCGAAGAGAAGCGTCAACGTGAAGTGGTTTCTGCTGGAGGAACAATCGACCAGGAAACACGCCGCTTTGATGAAGCTACAGGTGCAACTCTTTTGATGAGGGTGAAAGAAGGTTCCGATGATTATCGGTACTTCCCTGAGCCTGATTTAATGGACTTGTACATTGATGAGGATTGGAAAGCACGGATTCGTGCCGAAATCCCTGAGTTGCCTGATCAGCGTCAAAAGCGTTATGTAGAAGAACTTGGCCTCCCTGTTTATGATGCCAAGGTATTAACTGTAACGAAGGAAATGGCTGATTTCTTCGAGGCAACAGTCAATGGCGGGGCAGACGCAAAGCTTGCTTCGAACTGGTTAATGGGGGATGTTTCCGCCTATCTGAATGCAGAGCAAAAGGAACTTGATCAAATCGCTCTAACACCAGAAGGCCTGGCTAGTATGATTAAGCTGATCGAAAATGGAACAATTTCTTCAAAAATTGCTAAAACGGTTTTCAAAGAGTTAATCGAAAACGGCGGCGATGCCGAGCAAATTGTAAAAGACAAAGGGTTAGTCCAGATTTCCGACGAAGGCACACTTCTTAAAGTTATTTCAGAGGTACTGGATGCCAATCCACAGTCCATTGAAGATTTTAAGAATGGAAAAAATAAAGCTGTTGGCTTCTTAGTTGGGCAGCTTATGAAAGCAACTAAGGGTCAGGCTAATCCACAAATAGTCAATCAATTATTACAGCAAGAGTTACAAAAGCGTTAATATGAAAGCTGGCAGAGTCAATTCTGCCAGTTTTTTTGTCGAGCAGAGTTCGACATTCTTCTCATGATTTCCCGGGGAAAATTCATTGTTTTAAAAGGGTTTGTTTAATAACTAATCAAACGTTTGGTTAGAATCGAATAATTGTGGAACGTGTCGAATCATAAGAATTTCCCTATGGTTCTTCTGATATCGACCTAGTTTTTATCTTTTTTGAGGTGGAAACATAATTGATTCGACAAATGCTTTTCACAATCTATAGATGAAACCCTTGGGATATAAGGCTCGATAACTAACTAATCAAACGTTTGGTTAGTTTTTTTAAATCGAGTTAATTCCACAATCTTTTTACAGAATTTTAGGGTAAATGATTGATACAGAAAGGATATAACTCTATTTAATTAAACGTTTAATTAGTTTGCAGCCGGTCGAAGAATGTAAAATAAACAGGAATGTGGGCATTTAGGAGGCTGAATGGCTCCAATTACCGACAAATATTTCACCTGTTTACAGACAAAAACCCTTTATTTAAAAGGGTTTAAGCTAATTTTAATCAAACGTTTGATTGGTATTGCTTTTAGCTGGAAATAGTCGAGTCATGTAAATGACAGTTAAAAGTTTATCATCGACTTCGGACATTCTCATACATTTTAGGCCCAACCATGTCCGAAGTTAGCACATCTTCGGATACGGACACCCTTTTAGGCTCTACTATGTCCGAACTTAAAAGTCTATCATCGCACCGCGCTCGTCAAAAACCGCTGAAGGGTTCCACGCGACTTCCCAGAGGTTATTTTCTGGATCGGCAAAATAGGCTGTGCGCCCGCCCCAAAAGGCATCACTGGGCTCTCGCAGTATTTTTGCCCCTGTACGGCGGACGGACTCAATCACAGTATCAACTTGTTCCACCTGCTCCACATTAATGGCGAAGGTCACACCATGAAAGCTATCAGGTGACTTCGAGAATTCTATGCCTGCATCCTTTGCTAATTCAGCAATCGGAAATAGCGAAAGCAGGACACCCGCTGTTTTAAAGACAGCATATTGATCCGAGCTTATTTCAGTCTCCTCCCAGCCTAATGCTTGATAGAAAGAACGAAGAACGGGTAAATCGTATGCACCAATCGTAAGCAAGGTTACTCTTTGAGGTACCATTATTAAATCCCCCCATAAAAATGATTATGTAACTAATTTTCTCCGAACCATCCTAATTATCCTCCAAACTTACGGATATCAGATTTTCATAGTTTAAATTAACTAATAAATGGTAAGATTTTAGGAAGGTGATATCAAGAAAAGTGAGGTTAAATAAATGACCATATATATTGCGCTGCTGCGCGGAATTAATGTTGGTAAGAATAACCGGATCAAAATGGCAGATTTAAAAAGTCTATTAGAAACGATGGGCCTAGAAAAGGTAAAAACATATATTCAAAGTGGCAATGTTTTGTTTGAAGGACCAGACGATTCTGCTCAGCTTAGTAAGCAATTAGAGGATAAAATAAGTGAGACGTTTGGGTTTCCAGTCCCAGTTATGTTAAGGACAGCTGAAGAATACGAACAGATTGTCCGTAATTGCCCATACTCTATGGAAACACTGAAGGAAGGCGAAAGTATTCAACTTGCCTTTTTAGCAGACGAGCCTTCCCAAGAGAAAATAGAAAATTTACGTAGTTTCAAAAGTGAACCAGACGAATGTTTTATTAACGGTAAGGAAGTTTATTTTTATCTAAGGCAAAGTATTCTCGATTCAAAACTAGTTGCCCAGCTCCCCAAACTGGGTATACCGGCGACAGTGCGTAACTGGAAAACCGTCATGAAACTATCGGCCATGATAGAAAAGTAAATACGCTCGGATCAATGGGATCCGAGCGTGGTTATTATTTTTCGGTTTTTAACAAGCGAACACTTTCGGTAAATTCCTTTTCAATCTCATCATTTTTTCGATACGTGAGGATGCTGACCACGACAGCGACAATAAGATTGAAAACAAAACCTGGAACAATTTCATAAAGCCTGTCACCCAAGCCGACATTTTTCCAAACGATAACAGTAACAGCCCCAACAATCATCCCGAAAAGGGCGCCCCAATTCGTAATCTTTTTCCAGAATAAGCTTAGCAGGATCACTGGTCCGAATGAAGCACCAAAACCTGCCCATGCATATGCAACAAGGTCTAAAATGGTGCTGTTTTGTTTGAATGCTAGTGCCGCGGCAATGACTGAAACGAGAAGAACCGCCATTCTTCCTAAGAAGACCAGTTGCTTGTCCTTAGCATTTTTGTTCATCACCATTTTGTATAAATCTTCAACAAGTGCACTAGAGGTTACAATTAATTGAGAAGAAATCGTACTCATAATCGCTGCGAGAATAGCAGCTAAAGCAAATCCTGCAAATAATGGGTGGAATAATATCTGACTTAATTCAATAAAGACTGCTTCTGGATTCTTTAAAACATGCTCCGGGTTGTTATGGAAAAAGGCAATGCCGATAAATCCGGTAGCAATGGTCCCAAGTAGCGAGATGATCATCCAGCCCATACCAATCCGGCGGGCACTTTTCGTTTCTTTAATCGTCTTAATGGCCATAAAGCGGACAATAATATGCGGCTGTCCAAAATAGCCTAAGCCCCAGGCCATTGCTGAAATTATTCCTACAAAGGTTGTCCCTTTTAACAAATCAAGTTTGGTAGGGTCAATTGCACGAATCGTTTCCATCGTTTCTGCTGGACCTCCGGTGTGGAAGATGCCAATAGCTGGAACAAGAGCAAGCGCAATCAACATCATTAACCCTTGAATAAAATCTGTATAACTTACGGCCAAGAATCCCCCAAATAAGGTGTAGGCAACCGTAACACCGCCAACAATTAAGAGTCCGGTGTGATAGCTCGTGCCAAATGAACTCTCAAAAAAGACAGCCCCTGAAACCATTCCTGAAGATACATAGAAAGTAAAGAAAATAAGAATAACAATTCCTGAAACAATACGGAGTAGTTTTGTGTTGTCCTTAAAACGGTTTTCAAGATAGCTTGGAATCGTGATGGAATCATTGGCCACTTGGGTGTAAGAACGCAAGCGAGGTGCTACCAAAAGCCAGTTAAGATAAGCGCCAATCGTTAAACCAATTGCGATCCATGCATCCGCTAAACCGGTAACATAAATTCCACCGGGTAAGCCCATTAAAAGCCAGCCGCTCATATCAGCCGCCCCAGCACTTAACGCGGTTACAGCAGGTCCTAAAGACCTTCCCCCAAGCATGTAATCCGTTAGATTGCTAGTCTTTCGAAAGGAATACCAGCCGATAAAAAGCATGGCAGCAATATAGATTCCGATAGAAAGTAGTTGTAGTGATTCGTTAGACATAGGAGTCCTCCCCAATTTTCTTATATAGAGAATAGTATATTCAATAATATTTTCTATATAAAAAATATTCTATCAACTTTAAATCTCTATTTCTAGTGTATAAATTTACTTTTTTAAAATAGGAAAAAATACTTGCAGTATAATATTTACAATTCACCTGAAGCAGTTCAATTGTCAAGGTTTCTGAAAACAACTATGATAGGAGAAAATGGAAGGGGTGCTGTTAAAATGGATTTAAACCAGTGGTTTCAAAAAGGATTGACTGTGAACGAGTACATAAACGCAATGACCACTAATAAAGAGGAAATGCTCACAATCTATGAGGGATATACCGTTAGGGAAGACGATAAGAAAAAGCTCGAGGCATTAAGGACACGAAATATACGTGCGATAGTCTTATCGGAAGATTGGTGTGGAGATGCGATGCTAAACAATCCTATTTTGCTGAAAATGGCTGAAGCCGCTGAGATGGAAGTCCACTTCGTGCTTCGTGACTCCAATTTAGAGTTAATGGACCAGTATTTAACGAATGGCACATCTAGAGCAATTCCTATTTTTATTTTTATCGATGAAGATGGAAATGAAGTCGGCGTTTGGGGGCCAAGAGCACCGGAAATGCAGGCTTTGGTGATGGAAAAGCGTGCTAGCTTACCGGATAAGGAGGCCGCGGATTTTCAAGAGAAGCAAATGGAGATGTATAAAGGTCTTCGTACAACCTATCAAACAGATGCAGAAATTTGGCAAACCGTAGCTAACAGTATCATGTCGGTACTTATCAAATAAAAAGAGGATCCCAAGGAGTCAATTCCAAGGGATCCTTGTTTATTTCATCTAAAAACTACTATTCTTCGGCGGGATACGGTCATTAATCAACTTTTTATCATTGATTTTTGGTTCGATTCCTAGAATAAAATTACGAATATTGGAGCGGTGCAGATATAGTAAAAATAACGAAAAGAATAAAAAGATAAGTTCTAATTCTAGCTTAGAAGATATGAGGGAATAGATTAACATACTTACACCCACTGTGATTGAGCCCATAAAAACATACTTTGTTAAAAAAATGACCAAAAAGAATGCGACATAGGCGATGACCAAAAGATAGATGTTGGCAATTAACAAAGCCCCTGCGGTCGTTGCAATGGCTTTTCCGCCTTTGAACCCTGCGAAAATTGGAAAGCAATGCCCTACAACAGCAGCTAAACCAAAGTACAGGGGTTCGACGTCAAGATTGAAGTAAATTGGCAGATAGGCGGCAACAGTCCCCTTAGCGAGATCAATAATAAGCACGAATACGGCTGATTTCTTCCCCAGTACCCTCAGTGTATTGGTAGCTCCTGGGTTTTTGCTGCCGTGTTCGCGGATATCGATACCAAAAATCAGCCTGCCCACAATCAGAGCTGTGGGAACGCTTCCAATTAAGTAGGAAGCCAAAAGCAACAACCAGAACATAAGCATCATTCCCTCAACAATTATTATTTTGGATATATCCCATTATTTATAGATTCTATCATAATACAGTGGTATTATTTTGTTGAATTGTAAGGATAAGTTAAGAAAAAGGAGCACTTGATCGAGCTATATTGAATTTGGCCAAGTTGCTAATAGCTATGCAGTTTTAAGCGAAGATATTCCAATTGCCTTAATCGATAGTTTTTAGAAAAAAAGCAGCAAGGGATGATATATATGAGTAAAATGTTTAAAATCCAAAAGCCTAAAATTCCAGCCAGCTTAACGCCATTTGATTATAATGATCGAGAAGATTCTGATATTAATATGGCACTCATTAGCGACTGTACAATCTCACAAGAAGAAGTTGAAAAGATGAGATTCGAAGAGGTCGTGTTTAGAAATGTAACCTTTCTCGATGGCGCGTTTCGCTTTATTCAATTGACCGATGTTATTTTTGAACGATGTGATTTATCTAATGTGGATTTTACCGATGCCATTATCCACCGGGTTGAGTTTCGCGACTCTAAACTATTGGGGTTAAATCTTGCCGATGCTACACTGAGGAATGTATTATTTGAAAATTGTAATCTCAATATGGGGTCGTTCGGATACGCCGATTTGAAAGAAATGAGATTTGAAAATTGTTCACTTCGAAATGCGGATTTCTATGAGGCGAAGTTTAATAAAGTAGGATTTACAGAATGCGATCTTGATGATGTGAATTTTACAGGAACAACACTCAAAGGAGTGGATCTTAGCACCTGTAAGTTCAACCACTTAAATCTATCACTTGATCTTGTTGCAGGATGCATTGTTTCAGCGGATCAAGCGATTGGATTTGCGAGGCTATTAGGAGTGGAGATTAAAGATTAACCTAATGATGTACTGGTAAAACCGTGTGACACCTAACGCACGGTTTTTTTGTGCGTGCTATGATATAGGAAAATTATTTTTTTAAAAAAAGTGTAGGGGTTATTCAAAAAACTTTCGTCTATTAAGAGAGTGACAAGAAAAGAAAGGGGGAGAGAACGATTAGTGATGCTGTTTTAATAGAAAATGTGATAAACGGCAATGATCAGGCTTTTCGACTGTTGGTTGAGAAGTACCGCAATGATGTGTTCCGGACCATTTTTGCTGTGCTTCGCGACCAAAAGGAAGCAGAAGACGCCGCACAGGAAGTGTTTATGAAGATCTATACCGCTCTCCCCCACTATCAAAATCAAGGGTTTAAAACGTGGATAACGCGAATTGCTGTTAATCATGCGATAGATGTAAAACGCAAACAGGTTAGTAGAAGAGAGGATATAGCTGAAGACCTCGAGCAGCAGTTAGTAGCAGGGACACCGAAAGATAGTGTGGAGAAAGAAATAATCAAGCTAGATCGGAGAAGGCTCGTTAGGAAAAAGCTTGATGAACTGCCTGAGAATTACCGTGATGTTATTTACGGATTTTACATAGCGGAAAAAAGCTATCAGCAAATGGCTGAAGAACAAAATGTTCAGGTGAAAACAATCGAAACGAAGCTATACCGAGCACGCAACTGGATGAAAAAGAATTGGAAGGAGGACGATTTTTCATGAAGCATTACACTTATGACGAATGGTTGCAATACGTTAACGATGAAATCAATAAAACAGCCAAAGAGGAACTAGAAAAGCATTTATATACCTGCGATCAATGTCTGAACCATTATCTAAAGGCCGTGGAAGCCAATGAAACCTCGCTTCCAATACTATCAAATCAGAGCAGCTTTACCGATGCGGTAATGGCGGGAATCTCAACCCAAAAGACTTTGGTACCTTCTGTGGTACCTGACACCATTGAGGATTTAAACACTATGCCAATAGTTCCTTCGGTACCTGACACCGTTGATAATCTTAACACTATCTCAATGGAGACATTGGTACCTGACACCAAAATTAGTAGGAAGAAACCTTACTATCAGCAGGCGGCATTTCATTATCTGCTGGCTGCGGCGGCGACTCTTTTGTTGACGTTCTCTGGTGTCTTTCAGTCGTTAGCTGCTTATGCGAGTTCGATTGAAAAGCCTCAAATTCAGGAAAAGAAGCCTTCAATGACGGAGGATGTTATTAATAAAACGTTCGCATGGATGGATTCACTAGATAAAAAGGGGGCAAATAAGAAATGAAAAATCCGACCAAAGCATTGACCTTATCCTTATTTCCGGGTCTTGGTCATATTTATTTCGGCAACATGTTTCGTGGAGTACTTTATTTACTGACCGTCATGGGATTGGCATTCGTCACGGTCATTGGGTTAGTAACAAATAATGAGCAAGTTTCCATCGTGACTTTTATGTTAGGAATTTTCATTTACCTGATCAGTTTTATTGATATGGGTGTCCAGGTTTCCAAACATAAAAAGGAGTTAAGGGCAGCGAACCAGGACCTCCCGCAGACACAGGCAGCCCAAGATTCAGAACGATTCTACACGATTGTCTTATCGTTTATCCCAGGCTTAGGCCACTTCCAAATTGGCTTAATGACCAGGGGACTAACGCTTTTGGCCACCTTCTTAGGGCTCGGGGTCATGGTTATATTCGTAACAGCACTTTCCAACCGTGGTGAATTTATGGTCTTTTTGGCCGCCCTGCCAATTATTTGGGTATACGGATTCTTTGACGCGGTCCAGCAGGTGAATAAAAAGCAGCGCGGTGAGGAGTTAATCGATCGAACGATTTTTGAAGACTTTGAGATGCGTCGTGAAGATGGTAAAAAGAGCAAATCAATCGCGACCTTTCTGGCAATTTTTCCAGGCGCGGGACATCTATATCTTGGCCTCCAGCGCCGCGGTATTCAGTTAATGGCCGCCTTTCTCTTTTCTATCTATATTTTAGATACGCTCAGGCTGGGGATTTTCTTATTCCTAATCCCAATTATCTGGTTTTACAGCTTTTTTGATGCGATGCAAAAGGTCTCTAGGTACGGGGAAGAAACCATCGAGGATGTGCCAATTATTTCCTATTTCCTTAACCATCAAAAATGGGTGGGTGTTGGCCTTGTCTTAATGGGCCTATACTATCTCGTCATGAACGTGCTGCTGCCAGCCTTCTCACCATTACTAAACAGGTTAATTAATGTTGATGTGATGTATTGGGTACAGGGTTATCTTCAAACAGGGCTTGTTTGTCTGGTGTTGATTGGCGGAGGATTTAAACTTTTATCTGGAAGCAAGCAAAAACGGGAGGAAAAAAAGCATGAGTAAGTGGGGAAAAACAATAGCAGGCGCTGCAATAATCGGTTTCGGAGTTGGATTCCTTTTTAGAAAAAGAAAGGGGAGAGAAGACGCATGAGAACTTGGCGCGTTGGGACGTTTTCGATGGGGGCCTCGCTTGTATTCCTTGGACTTTTCCTCTTTTTTTCAAAGTTTTTAGGGTTGGATCTTGTCCAGGTGATGACGGCTTGGTGGCCGCTTTTGTTGGTTGTGCTTGGGATGGAGATTCTCGTTTATTTATTTTTGTCAGGTCAGGAAAAGCCAATGTTAAAGTACGATTTTCTAAGTATTTTCTTTGTGGGTGTGATTGGAACGGCCGGAATTGCCTTCGCGATTTTAAGCACCACGGGTATTATGGGAAAAGTAGAAGATGTGATGGCGAGAGAAGAACGCTCATTTGAATTGCCTGCCTTTTCTTATAAAATGGATGACAGTATTAAACGGGTAGTTGTCCGAACGGTGGGGTATCAGATGACTGTGGAATCGACGGAGGAAAAGGAAGTAACTTTGTTCGGGACGTATCGGGTGCAAACAGCTAAGAAGGCGAAGGTACTCCAACGTCCGGATGATGTGGTTTCAGCAAACCAAAAAGGTGATACGCTTTATTTAAACATGAAGTCACTGCCTAACGAACTTGGCCCGTTCCATGCTAGTGGCGAGGTTGCGGCAACGCTTTTGATTCCAAAGGATGTGAAGCTTGAGGTGATTGGCAGTGATAATTCCCTTACCTTAAAGCCGCGTTCACTTGCGAATGATTGGAATATCGATGGAGCATCAACGGTTGTTGTCGATGTAGCAGCAAATAGCAATTTGAAGGTGGATGCAGAGGGTGTCCAAGAGTTAGATGGTAGAGAAGGTGACTGGAAGGTGGCGAAAGAGAAGACGGCCGATGGCATAGATAATGGCAAGAAACAGGCTGTTTTTCAATCTGGCGCGGGACAGTACCACATCAACATTGCGGATGCATACGATATTCATCTTCAAACGAATCAGTAAAATGATTGAGTCTATTTTTGCAAAAAAATAAAAAACGGGTATGATAAGAGATGGACATTTGAAGGTAAATTCGTGTCGCCGCTTGGCAATATGTTTGTCAGTTAGAATGAAAATTGGTAGAATATTGAAATGAGCGGATAGCTAGTACTGATGTTGATTTCAAAAATAGGATGATGAAATGATGAAAAGAGCAAGACTGATCTACAATCCTACCTCAGGGCGTGAAATTCTTAAGCGGAATCTTCCAGAAATTCTTCAAAAGCTAGAAATGGCTGGATATGAAGCATCTTGTCATGCGACAACGGGTGCAGGGGATGCAACGGAGGCCGCGCGGATCGCTGTTGAGCGTAAGTATGATATTGTGATTGCTGCAGGCGGCGACGGAACGATTCATGAAGTGGTCAATGGCCTCGCAGAACAGGAGTACCGTCCAAAATTAGGAATTATTCCCGCTGGGACGACGAACGACTTTGCTAGAGCCCTGCAAATTCCTAGGGATATCGGAGCTGCAGTGGATATAATTACAAAAGGGGAAATGATTCCTGTTGATATTGGCCGTATCAATGATCGTTATTTTATTAATATTGCTGGCGGCGGTAGAATCACCGAGATTACATACGAAGTACCAAGCAAATTGAAAACGATGCTCGGTCAATTGGCTTACTATTTAAAAGGGATAGAAATGCTTCCTTCGATTAAACCATCAGAAGTAACGATTGAGTATGATGGGAAATTGTTCGAAGGGGAGGCCATGCTGTTTCTTGTTGGGTTAACCAATTCAATTGGTGGCTTTGAAAAACTAGCACCGGATGCCTCGATTAACGATGGCTTATTTTCACTTTTGATCTTGAAAAAGACGAATCTAGCTGAATTTATCCGGATCGCAACCTTAGCGCTCCGCGGGGAACATATCCATGATCCGAATGTCATCTACACACAGGCTAACCGGATTAAGGTTCATGCCACGGAAAAAGTCCAGTTAAATTTAGATGGTGAATTTGGCGGATTGTTACCTGCTGAGTTTGAAAATCTTTATCGTCACTTAGAGGTGTTTGTGCCACTTGACGATATTCGCCCGAATGACCGACCAACGGATTGGGATTCGGGGAAGAGATATAGCTAAAAGAAGGTTATTCCAATCCAACAATTGTAAACCACAGCGTTTTGGAAGAAACACCCTACGGGGTGTTTTTTGTTGGAAAATTAATTAAGGCCCCAAATTATTTGGGGCCTTTTCATTATTCATATTCAATTTTCCAGCTTTTTAGATTCCTATAACCTACGCATTTAACAGGTAGATTGGTTGCTAGCTTTTAGCTTCCAAATAGAGGGCTTGAATAAATTTTTTAATATTAATCCGGGAATGCGTGTTTTCGTCATGGGCCTTCCCTTCCAGTTCTAGCATTTTCATTCGGACTTGAGTATAGTCAAAGAAACTCGATGAATAATTTTCAAACTTTGGATTAGTGTAATCGGTCAGCCCAAGTGAAGCAATATGTTCCAGCGCTTGATGGATGGTACGTCGAATCCGTTGTTCACCCGCTTTCATTTCTTTTCTTACAACCTGAGGCGGGGAACCCGGATGGATACGTTTTTCAATTACCTTCTCATACAAATCCTTTAGAGGCGGTGTTTCACGAACCCCGTCTTTTTCTAGTTGCGATAGAATTGCTAATATATCTAGCAGGTCCTTATTGCCACTTTCTCCTATAATGCCAAGCTCACGGAGGATGTTCCTTCCAGAGTTGATTATTGGGTTTTGAATCGTCTGGTAATGTTTTTCAGGCTGTTTCATTTGTGAATGATTGGTTAAGAAGCTTAAGGATCTTTGAATGTCAGTGAGTGATCGCTCTAGCTGCAGTTGATCGCTTACCCTCTTTATGATGCTTACAACCTCAAGCTGGTTAATTGGCTTTGTAATATAATGAATAACCCCTAACGAATATGCCTCCCCAATCAAATCCTTGGTTTCAACCTGGGAGATCATAATAATTTTTCCATGGAAGAAAGGAGCAATTTCTCTAACCGTTTCAATTCCATCACGATTAGGCATTAGCAAGTCAATGATCAAGATGTCAATTTCCTGTTTATCAAGGATATCAGCATAAACCTCAGAACCATCCTCAGCCTCCCCGGCTATTGTCCCAAGATTCTCTTCTTCGATAATATTTGAAAGCATTGCCCTAACTGTAGCGGAATCATCAACAATAAAGAATTTCAAAGTCCTCATCCTCTCTCTGTTAAGCTGGAAATAGGTAGTTGAATTTCAAAGCTAGTTTTATTTGTCTCATCTGTATCAAGCAGGTTAAGACTGCCACCGATATTTTCTATTACGTTTTTAATATATGATAAACCAATCCCATTCGAGGCCATTCCAGTTTGGTCAAACTTCGTAGTAAAACCTGGTTCAAAAATGAATCGTTTGTTTTTTTCTGAAATACCGGAGCCATTATCATTAACAATAATAATGGCCATTTCATCAATTCTTTTAACAGATAACTCTATTAGACCTTTATTAAAAATTGCCTCAACGGCATTAGAGACAAGATTGTTAATGAGAGAGAATAAAATAATCGTACGATAATAGGGATGATCACCTGAAATAGTTACTTGATAATCTATTGACTTGCCGAGGATGTCTCCGTAATTTTTATTTGATCTGACGATAACCTCAATGATCTCCTCTATGGCCATAAAGTCACTCAAATTTTCTTTAATCATTAATTTAGTTAAACCGGCATAAATGCGCTGGTTATCCTTTTTAATTTCGTGCATTTGGCCGGCTATTTTCAATGCGGTTTGAGCATGATTATTACTTCCCAATTCCTTTAAATCGCGGTATAACCCATAACAAACACTTGTTAGTTCCTCAGCATTTTTCATAGATTTCTTCAATTGAACCATTTCCACATATAGATTTGAAATGATTAGCAAAATTTGCTCGTTTAGTCTTTTATGCTGTTCTTCCGCAAGTTTCGTTTCTCTTATGATAAATATATTAAAAAATCCAAGGACGAAGAAGCTTCGGATAATAGCAATTCCACCAACCACCATTAGGGACGAGAGGGTGATTGGAATATTCGAAGTAAAGGATCGACAGGTGATTTCAACCAAACTAGCAATTACTTCGATTACGACCCCTAACAAGCCAATAATAAATGGGCTATCATGAAAATTATTTATTTTAAAGGCATAAAAAAGTAATGCGTAAATTGAATAGTAAAAAAAGACAGGATAATACAAATAAAAGGAATCTAATAACTGTAAAGAATCTGCTTGAAATTCATATAGACAAATTCGAAATAAAACTACAGCAATTCCTGTGAGTAGTCCCGCAATAGGAGAGAATATTTTTCTTGACCATAATAGGATAAAGAAAAAAAGGGGTGTTCCTAAACTAACCCTTAAATCACCATCTAGCGGATAGAACTTTAACTCTCCAGCAATGGGAACAGCAATGAACATGAATAAGTAGGCTAATAGTTTATCGCGCACAGTGGACCTCCAATTTACTGCAGAAATCTCTTTCTTTTATAGTAATCGTTTCAGAGATCATAATAGACAAAAGAATTGACAAATTTATTAAGTTTCAAGTTGATTCTGTTGGTTTTTGTAGTTTTAAGTAGTCTTGACTGTATGCTCTAGATGAACAAGGAAAGCTTTCAGAAACAAACAACGGTTTCCGGAGTGTTGAAAACTTTGCAATCATTTTATTAATTGAAACCCGCAAGATGGGAGTGCAAGCCTCTATGGCGGAATACTTTGTGAATAATTTCACAAAAGGAAAGTTGGTGAAGAATTTTAAGCTTACGAATGAAGGCTCTTCTTTTATTAAGATTATTACTGAATGGAGGTATTCAATATGTTTTGGATTCAATTTTTAATCGTCCTAGGGTGTATTTTCATTGGCGCTCGGTTAGGTGGAGTTGGACTAGGCGTAATGGGTGGAGTTGGACTAGCCATTCTTGTCTTTGTCTTTGGCTTACAGCCTACATCTGCACCGATCGATGTGATGTTGATGATTTTAGCAGTGATAACCGCAGCAGGTTCCTTGCAGGCTTCAGGCGGGATGGACTATTTAGTCGTTTTGGCTGAAAAAGCCCTTCGGAAAAATCCGAAGTGGATCACATTCATTGCACCGCTCGTTACATATGTTTTTACTTTTTGTGCAGGGACTGGGCACGTGGCTTATTCCATCTTACCTGTCATTGCAGAGGTGTCACGGGAGTCAGGCGTTAGGCCTGAAAGACCAATGGCAATTGCGGTTATTGCCTCTCAGCAAGCAATTACAGCCAGTCCGATATCAGCGGCAACAGTTGCTCTGCTGGCGTTGTTAACGGATTTCAAGATTAGCTTACTCGATATTTTAATGATCTGTATCCCGTCTACACTTATTGCATGTATGATTGCAGCTTTTGTATCAAGCAAAATGGGTAAAGAGCTAAATGATGATCCTGACTACATTAAACGTTTAGAAGCTGGATTAGCACCGATTAAAAAAGATAAAAAGGAATTTCAGGCGACACCAGGCGCAAAGCTATCTGTGCTATTTTTCCTTTTAGCCGCCGTTCTTGTGGTTGTATTAGGTTCATTTGAGACCTTACGCCCTGGTTGGGACATTGAAGGTACATTCACTCGGATGACAATGCCTGCATCCATTGAAATAGTTATGTTGACGATTTCAGCATTAATTATTATCTTTTGTAAACCAAAGGTAGAAGAAATTGTTTCCGGCAGCGTCTTTAAGGCCGGCGCCGCAGCAGTTGTCGCAATCTTTGGGATCGCTTGGATGGGAGACACGTTCTTTCAAGGTAATTTAGCGCTAATTTCTGGATCTATTTCTGATTTAGTTACATCAGCACCGTGGTTATTCGCCGTTGCACTATTTGCTCTTTCTATCTTGCTATATAGTCAGGCTGCAACCGTGCGTACGTTAATGCCGCTTGGGATTACACTGGGAATTAATCCAGCTTTATTGATCGCAATGTTCCCTGCGGTTAATGGATATTTCTTTATTCCTAACTATCCAACAGTTGTCGCCGCGATTAACTTTGACCGCACGGGGACAACAAGAATCGGTAAATATATTTTAAATCATAGCTTCATGGTTCCAGGCTTAATCGCAACACTTGGAGCTGTCGGAATTGGTATTTTACTAAGCACGATTATTCTATAAAGAAGAGATTAAGGGTTAGAGGTAATCTCCTTATTACTTCGGACCCTGTCATTTTAAACATATTAGTAGTTCCAAAAAAAATAGTGGAGATGACAAGTATGAGCTATTCAGAGAATTTTCGTATTGAAAAAGATTTCCTAGGGGAGAAGCAGGTTCCAGTTGAAGCGTATTATGGTGTTCAAACTATAAGAGCAGTCGAGAATTTTCCGATTACAGGCTATCGAATTGATCCAGCCCTAATTGTAGCCATGGCGATGGTCAAAAAGGCATCTGCGTTTGCCAATGCGGAAATTGGCCAATTGAATAAAGGGATTGCGAAGGCCCTTATGGCAGCGGCAGATGAAGTAATCGATGGACGATTGCATGATCAATTTATCGTCGATCCGATTCAAGGTGGAGCAGGTACTTCTATCAACATGAATACAAATGAAGTTCTTGCCAACCGTGCCTTAGAAATAATTGGTGAACAAAAAGGAAATTACAAGCTTATCAGTCCGAATTCTCATGTTAACATGGCGCAATCTACAAACGATGCGTTTCCAACAGCGATCCATTTGTCGACACTAATGACTTTAGAAAAATTAATCAAAGCGATGGAAGAGCTTCATTTAGAATTCATGAAAAAGGCAAATGAGTTTGATGGCATTATTAAAATGGGACGCACCCATCTGCAGGATGCTGTTCCAATCCTTCTCAGTCAAGAATTTGAAGCCTACGCAAGGGTGCTAAGAAGAGACATTAAACGGGTTAAGGCAACCCGTGAGAATCTATATGAAGTAAATATGGGGGCAACTGCTGTTGGGACCGGCCTTAATGCCGAACCAGAATATATTGAGAAGACCATCCAATATTTGGCGGAAATTACTGATTTGCCGATAAAAGGTTCAGAGGATCTTGTAGATGGTACGCAAAATACGGATGCCTATATAGAAGTATCAGCAGCTTTAAAGGTTTGTATGTTGAATATGTCAAAGGTTGCGAATGATTTGCGGATGATGGCCTCTGGACCACGTTGTGGGTTAGGTGAAATCAATCTTCCTGCCCGTCAGCCGGGATCATCTATTATGCCAGGAAAAGTAAACCCGGTTATGGCTGAGGTCTTAAACCAAAGTGCCTTCCAGGTAGTAGGAAATGATTTGACCATCTGCATGGCTTCAGAAGCTGGGCAATTTGAACTGAACGTTATGGAGCCAGTGATTGTTTTCAACTTATTGCAATCGATTAGGATTATGACTAATGTGTTTACAGTCTTTCGTGAGCATTGTCTAGAGGGCATTACGGCTAATCAAGAAAGATTGGAAGCTTACGTGAATAATAGTGTAGGTGTGATTACCGCTATCAATCCACATGTTGGCTATGAAATAGCTGCTTCTATTGCAAAGGAAGCAATTGAGTCAAATAGACCGGTAAGAGAAATTGTGCTGGAAAGAGGCGTGTTAACAGCCAATGAATTGAATCGGATCTTACATCCTTTTGAAATGACGAACCCTGGTATTGCCGGTAGGGAGTTACTAATTAATAAATCTCGTGAAAAAGAATTAGCTTACGTATAAGAAAAATCTTAGTGCAGGGTATCTTTTGTTTAGAGCCCTGTGCTTTGTAAATTTTATCTCGATCTTTTCAGCATCTAAAGGAGGTTTAACGAATTATGGAGCGTGGAAATAACCAGCACTTTTACCGCAAGCTGCATTCTTTGTCAGGAATCATTCCTGTCGGAGTATTTATGACCGTTCATTTATTCGTCAATTATACTGCGTCATGGGGAGTTGATTCCTATAACAAAGCGGCAGGATTTATGGTGAATTTGCCGTTCAAATACTTTCTCGAACTATTTATCATTTTTATACCACTATTATTTCATGCCGTGTACGGCATTTTTATTGCCAAACAAGCTAAAAACAATGTCGGACGGTACAAGTATCCGCGTAACTGGAAGTTTTTCTTCCAGCGTATCACCGGTTTAATTGCGTTTGCATTTATTATCTGGCATGTCTGGGAAACGAAAGTTCAGGTGGAATTTGGAGGAGTCGAAGCGAACTATCATTTGATGGCTAACATCGTCGATAACAGCATTTCATTGTTCCTCTATATTATTGGTATTTTGTCGTGTGTGTATCATTTTGCTAATGGAATTTGGACCTTCCTAATTACATGGGGGATTACTGTATCACCACATTCACAGAAAATATCTCAATATATTACATTCGGATTATTTATTGTATTATCTTACATTGGGATCCGCGCAATCTTGGCATTTGCTTAAGCGCTAGATAGGGAGGACAAACAAATGAGCAAAGGTAACATTGTCATTGTTGGAGGCGGTCTCGCTGGATTGATGGCCGCTATTAAAATAGCAGAAGCAGGGACACATGTGGATTTATTCTCGGTTGTACCGGTAAAACGTTCCCATTCTGTATGTGCACAAGGCGGCATCAATGGTGCTGTAAATACAAAAGGCGAGAATGATTCACCGTGGGAGCATTTTGATGATTCAGTTTACGGTGGTGATTTTTTAGCAAACCAACCACAAGTAAAAGCGATGTGTGAAGCCGCTCCGAAGATTATCCATATGTTTGACCGTATGGGAGTTATGTTTAACCGGACGCCTGAAGGGTTACTTGATTTCAGACGCTTTGGGGGAACACAGTACCATAGAACTGCATTTGCCGGGGCCACGACAGGTCAGCAGCTCCTTTATGCACTAGATGAACAGGTTCGTAGCTTTGAAGTAAAGGGCCTTGTGACGAAATATGAAGGCTGGGAATTTGTCTCTGCTATTCTTGATGAAGAAGGTGTCTGCCGCGGTATTACCGCACAGAATCTACGTACAATGGAAATGAAGGCCTATCGGGCAGATGCCGTCATCATGGCAACAGGCGGGCTTGGGATCATTTTTGGAAAGTCTACGAATTCAACGATTAATACGGGTTATGCGGCAGCAAGGCTGTATCAGCAAGGTGCTTTGTATGCAAACGGGGAATTTATTCAAATTCATCCTACTGCCATTCCAGGAGACGATAAAAATCGCCTTATGAGTGAGTCCGCACGTGGTGAAGGCGGAAGGGTCTGGACGTATAAGGATGGAAAACCATGGTACTTTTTAGAGGAAAAGTATCCTGCTTATGGAAATCTGGTACCACGAGATATTGCCACCCGTGAGATTTTCGATGTGTGTGTTAATCAAAAGCTTGGTATCAATGGAGAAAATAAGGTTTATTTGGATCTCTCTCATATTGACGCGAAGCAATTGGATATCAAACTGGGCGGAATTATGGAAATCTATGAAAAATTTATGGGCGATGACCCGCGAAAGGTGCCAATGAAAATATTCCCTGGTGTCCACTATTCAATGGGTGGCTTATGGGTTGATTTGGACCAAAAAACGAATATCCAGGGCATGTTCGCTGCAGGGGAATGTGATTATTCGCAGCATGGCGCAAACCGTCTCGGTGCGAACTCGTTGTTATCAGCCGTTTATGGCGGAATGGTAGCAGGTCCGAGAGCACTTGAATACCTTAATGGGCTTAACAAGCCGACAGACAAGGTTTCCAGTTCAATTTTTGAAAAGCAAGTGAATGAAGATGTAAGAAAATATCAATCAATTCTAGCAATGAATGGTACGGAGAACGCCTATTTGCTTCATAAGGAGCTTGGCGAATTAATGACGGCGAACGTAACAGTCGTTCGTGAAAACAAAAAATTAAAGATGACTTATGAAAAGCTTCAGGACTTTACTGAACGCTATAAAAATATAAACATTGAGGACACTGCAAAGTGGAGCAACTCCAGTGCTTCATTTGTTCGACAATTAGAAGGCATGATTAATCTTGCAAATGTGATTACCCTTGGAGCCTACAATCGGAACGAGAGCCGCGGGGCCCATTATAAGCCGGAATTCCCAGACCGTAATGACGAGAAATGGCTAAAAACGACAATGGCTAAATTCAACCCAACTACTAAACTTCCAGAGTTATTTTATGAGGAAGTTGATACATCGTTGATAGAACCACGAAAGCGTGATTATACAAAAGCGAAGAAAGGAGCCAAATAATAGTGGAAACGAATAAGTATATTCATTTTATTATTACCCGGCAAAAGGATGCTCAATCTTCTCCTTACACAGAAGAATTCATGGTTCCTTATCGCTCTAATATGAATATCATCTCGGGATTGATGGAAATTCAAAAGAATCCAGTCAATGCTAAAGGTGAAAAAACGACTCCTGTAATTTGGGAATCCGTTTGCCTGGAGGAGGTTTGTGGAGCCTGCTCAATGGTCATCAACGGGAAACCGCGTCAAGCGTGTTCCTCCTTGATTGATCAACTTGAACAACCTATTCATATTGCACCGTTGACATCGTTCCCTGTGATGAGGGATTTAGTGATTGACCGTTCATGGATGTTCAATGCGTTGAAAAGGGTAAAGGCATGGATACCAATTGACGGAACACACGATTTAGGTCCGGGACCAAGAATGCCGGAAAAAACTAGGCAATGGGCATATGAAATATCGAAGTGTATGACATGCGGCTGTTGTTTGGAGGCCTGTCCGAATGTCAATGGAAAATCTAATTTCATCGGACCAGCCCCGTTAGCACAGGTACGCTTATTTAATGAGCATCCTACAGGTGCCATGCATAAGGAAGAACGGCTTTTAGCGATTATGGGAGAGGGAGGACTTACTTCGTGTGGTAACTCACAAAACTGTGTCGAGGTATGTCCAAAAGGCATTCCACTTACTACATCCCTTGCTGCGTTAAATAGACAAATAACGATTCAATCGATAAAGAACTTCTTCGGATAAGTTGCCTGTATACTACCTACTTAAATTAGAAATTGATAAAATAATAGCTATATGAAAACCCGTTCCTACTTGGAGCGGGCTTTTTTTATAAGTGATGAAGATGGCTCTAAGGAAGGATAAATTATTTCAGATATAGAATTATATATAATAATTTGCGGGAAAATTCAGTATAAAGGGGCGGAAACTATTGAAGGCACTAATTAATATTGATTACACCTATGATTTTGTAGCAAGTGAGGGGGCGTTAACATGCGGCGAGCCCGGGCAGAGGATTGAAGGAAGGATCGTGGAACTGACAAAGAAGTTTATTGCGAGTGGGGACTATGTGGTCTTTGCCATTGACGTTCATGACCGAGGCGATGAGTTCCATCCTGAAACAAAACTGTTCCCCCCACATAACCTGCGCGGGACAGCAGGCAGAGATTTATTTGGTGGCTTAAAGGAAGTATATAGTAGGTATGGCCAAAATGAAAATGTTGCCTATCTGGATAAAACTCGGTACTCGGCA
Source organism: Neobacillus drentensis (assembly GCF_036962125.1). Taxonomy (GTDB): domain Bacteria; phylum Bacillota; class Bacilli; order Bacillales; family Cytobacillaceae; genus Neobacillus; species Neobacillus drentensis_B. The sequence goes on along the minus strand of NZ_JBALOA010000008.1, from coordinate 86,446 downwards.
TTTGCGGGAACAGACCTTGAAATTAAATTACGTGAGCGCGGAATTACGGAAGTTCATTTGGTTGGGGTTTGCACCGATATATGCGTCCTTCATACCGCAGTAGATGCCTATAATAAAGGATTTAAGATTGTCGTATATAAGGACGCTGTCGCTTCGTTTAATCAGGCAGGGCATGAATGGGCACTCGGACATTTTGAACAATCTCTAGGAGCCCACGTTAAATAGACTTTCAAGGTTATTATTGGTTATAATGATGAAAAAGCTGAAATAGTACTCCGGAGGTCTAATGATGAAACACTTTTATCACGATGATAGTTTAACTCTGCATACGGATCTATATCAGATCAATATGGTAGAAACGTATTGGAGAGATGGAATACATAATAAGCGTGCGGTTTTCGAACTATTTTTCCGCAAGCTTCCGTTCGGAAATGGCTATGCTGTTTTTGCTGGCTTAGAGAAAGTGATTCAGTATATTCAAGGCTTTCGTTTTAGCGATGAAGATCTCGAGTATTTGCAAACGGAAGTAGGTTACAAAGAAGATTTTATAGCCTATCTTAAAGATATCCGTTTCACAGGCACGATCTGCGCCATGAAGGAAGGGGAACTTGTTTTTGGCAATGAGCCTATCCTGCGTGTCGAAGCGCCACTTGCCGAAGCTCAATTGATAGAAACAGCGTTGCTTAATATTGTGAATTACCAAACATTGATTGCGACGAAAGCATCGCGGATCAAGCAAGTTGTCGGTGAAGAAGTGGCCATGGAATTCGGGACAAGACGAGCACAGGAAATGGATGCAGCGATTTGGGGGACGAGAGCAGCCTATCTGGCCGGCTTTGAATCAACAAGCAACGTGAGAGCCGGTAAGCTGTTTGGCATTCCTGTGTCTGGAACGCATGCCCATTCAATGGTCCAAGCCTATAAAGACGAATATACTGCTTTCATGAAGTACGCTGAAACACACAAGGATTGTGTATTTTTAGTGGATACATATGATACTCTCCGTCTCGGTGTGCCCAATGCAATTAAAGTGGCAAGGGAGCTAGGCGATACTATTAATTTTATTGGGATTCGTCTTGATAGCGGTGACCTTGCCTATCTTTCAAAAGAAGCGCGCAAACTGCTCGATGAGGCGGGATTCCCTGATGCAAAGATTGTAGCCTCGAGTGATTTGGATGAATATACGATTATGAATTTAAAATCCCAAGGAGCTAAAATTGACAGCTGGGGTGTAGGGACAAAGTTAATTACAGCTTACGACCAAGCCGCACTTGGTGCGGTTTATAAAATTGTTTCCATCGAAGATGAAAGAGGGAAAATGGAGGATACGATTAAAATCTCATCCAATCCGGAAAAGGTTACGACACCAGGATTGAAGAGAATTTACCGGATCATCAATAATACGAACCATCATGCTGAGGGGGACTACATTGCGCTGGCGGATGAAAAGCTTCCGGAAAAGCGTTTGCGCATGTTCCATCCTACTCATACTTATTTGAATAAGGTGGTTACCAATTTTACGGCAAAAGAATTGCACGAGGAAATCTTCTCTAAAGGCGAGCTTGTCTATGAAATACCATGCTTAGAGGAATCCCGTGATTATTTAAAACAAAACCTCGATTCGCTATGGGACGAGTACAAGCGGATTATGAATCCAGCCGATTACCCTGTTGACTTGAGTCAAAAATGCTGGGATAACAAAATGAGAAACATTGAAGAAGTGAAAGAAAAAGTAGCGGCGATGAAAGAGTAACAATTAGGGTTCTCCAGGGTTGAAGGGTAGGACTACTCGCTAATTGTTACCGTGG
>NZ_JBALOA010000008.1:51117-84525 GCF_036962125.1 Neobacillus drentensis | reverse complement strand
TAATTGTTACCGTGGGCTTGATTTTTAAGGGTTGAAGGGCACGATTACACGCTAATTGTTACCGTGGACTTGATTTTTCAAGGTAGAAGGGCACGATTATCGAAAACAGTTTTTAATAAGAAAGGGCAGACACCAAGGAGATTATTCACCACTCCTCTTAGAGTCTGCCCTTTGTTTATTTTTGTTTAAAAAAATCTACAAAGGCATGGAAAATTTCGACGCCCTGGTAGGTTAACAGTCCTGCAGCTGATAATGAAAAAAATCCAATCATGACCAAGCGGATCCACATATTTTTTCCTCCCTTATTTTGTATTAGCTACTTTTTTGGGAGGGTGGGATTACATAGTTGGATTGGTGAAAAATCGGGATCAGAAAACTCATTCTTCTAATGAAAAATTTTGGAAAGTAAGTAAGTGGGACAGCAACCGTTGCCAGGATCATTGTAAGTACAAAGTCAATCGGTACCTCGATTGGCAGCTTCTTGTCATCGTCCCATTGCCCTTTCACCTTGGCATCATCAAGGTTGGTGATGGCCTTGATATCTGTAGGAGAGTGGGAAAGTGAGTATGAAAAGTGCAGTAAGGTGAAAGCAAGGAAGGCAAGGAGTAACGGAATGGCAAGTTTACTTTTCATCTTCATCATTATCCACTCCTTCCAATAATGAGATTGTTTTAATCATATACACTTTTATTATATTTTAAAATAAAAATATTCTGACAATTTTCTCACTTTTTCTGAAGAAAAGGCTGTTGTCCATTGGAGGTTTCGCATTCAGTTGAGGTTTGTGTTACAATCTTAGCAGTCAAAACGAGTAAAGGAAGTAACGAATGAGCAGAATAGTGCCGGTAAATAAAAATGATTTTATAGATGTAGTTTTTGAAGATTTAACCCATGACGGGGCGGGTGTGGCCAAAGTGGATGGGTATCCATTATTTGTTCCGAACGGACTGCCAGGGGAAAGGGCGAAAGTGAAGGTCATCAAGGTAGGCAAAGGATACGGCTTCGGGCGTTTGGTAGAGCTTTATGAAAAAAGTCCATTTCGAGTTGAGATTGAGAGCAAAGATACCCACAAATATGGCGGCTGCCAACTTGAGCACATCAGCTATGAAGGTCAGTTGAAATACAAAGAAAATCAGGTCCGCCAAGTGCTCACCCGAATTGGAAAGTTGGAGGATGTCTTAGTTCATCCGATTTTGGGGATGGACCTTCCGTGGCATTACCGTAATAAAGCACAAGTGCCAGTCGGGGAAAAGGACGGCCATCTGATTGCTGGTTTTTTTAAACCGAGAAGCCATGAAATTGTTGATACGAATGAAAGTGTCATTCAATTGCCTGAGATTAATGAAGCAGTCCGTGTCGTGAAGGAAATTTGCAGTGAGCTAGGAATCCCTGCCTATCAGGAGGAGACACATAAAGGGGTTCTCCGCCACATTATGGCAAGGTATGGACAGCAAACAGGCGAGCTGATGGTGGCCATCATTACAAGGACGACTGATCTCCCGCAGAAGAATCAATTAGTGGAGCAAATTTCCGCACGGCTGCCGAAGCTAAAGTCACTTATCCATAATGTGAATTCCAAGCGCACTAACGTAATTATGGGGGAGAAAACGAACGTACTATGGGGAAATGAAGTCATCTATGATACGATCGGCGATGTGAAATTCGCCATTTCTGCCCTGTCTTTCTACCAAGTTAACCCTGTTCAAACAAAGGTCTTATATGATAAGGCGCTTGAATACGCTGACCTTAGTGGGGCTGAAAGCGTAATTGATGCTTACTGCGGAATCGGGACGATTTCTTTATTCCTAGCGCAAAAAGCACGGAAGGTATTTGGTGTCGAAGTCGTTCCTGAGGCCATAGAAGATGCTAAGCGGAATGCAGCATTAAACGAGATGACGAATACCGAGTTTGCTGCTGGAGAAGCGGAGGTTGTAATTCCAAAGTGGTATAAGGAAGGGAATGTAGCCGATGTCTTAGTGGTTGACCCACCACGTAAAGGCTGCGACGAAGCCCTGCTGCAGACCATTATTGAGATGAAGCCGAAAAAGGTGGTCTATGTATCCTGTAACCCTGCAACTTTAGCGAGGGATTTACGGATATTGGAGGTCGGCGGATACAAAACAGTGGAAGTACAGCCGGTCGATATGTTCCCGATGACCACACATGTGGAGTGTGTTGCGCACCTTATTCATTTAAACAAATATATTTAGAATTTATGCCTACTCTTCAGAGTGGGCCTTTTGCATAGAAGGGTCTTGATTTGGTAGAAAAGTAAGAAGCATTTCAAAGCTTTTTAACAATGAAAGGGAAAGACGGCTTAATGAGATGTTAATTAAAAGTAAATTAAAATGAAAATTTTCCCATACTTATCAACCCTTCCCTTACTCATGTGATATTATGTCAATGTTGTAAATTTCTATAATTTATTTGGGGGAATATTGAAATGAGTACGATTGTATCCATTATTACAGGTGTCGCAACATTAGCAGCTGTCGTGTTTTTTGTGATGGGAATTATTTCTATGATTCGAAAAACCGGAAAAAACAAAAAATATTTTAACTTTTTCCGAATTGCGGTTGTGACCATGATTGCGGGGACATTTGTGTCACAGATGCTATGATGAAGGTAAAAAGAATTTAGGTCCATTCTTCGGAGTGGGCTTTTTGCGTTAAAGAGGATAGGATTATTGATATTGGATATTCGTTATCATGAATAAAAGTTGATTTAAAGGGTAGTCTACCTCTGTAAATACTAAAGAGGTGATAGGAATGTCTAACATGATAAAACAAGAAGAAATGGAAACTTTAAGAGGATTAATTAAAGATGTAGACATAGCCATGCTGACTACGGTCACTGAAGCAGGGCTTGTTTCTCGTCCTATGAAAACACAGGAAGTTGAGTTTGATGGTGACTTATGGTTTTTCACTAAAAAAGAAACGAATAAATATGAAGAAATCTTACATGATCAAGATGTTAATGTGGCTTATGTAGGTAAATCCTATGTTTCCGTCCGCGGAAGAGCAGAAATTGTTGAGGATTTAGACAAGAAAAGGGAATTGTGGAGTAAAGCAAATGAGAAAATTATGCAAACATCCTATGATGATTCTAATGTTATTTTAATAAAGGTAAATGTGGAAGCGGCCGAATATTGGGAAACAGGTAATTTTACAAAGAAAGTTGTTTTTTTCTATAAACAAATGACAGGACAAAGTTCTAAATCGGTAGACATTAACGAAACGATTGAATTGAACAATTAAATAGTAACGCTCATTAAGTCAATATATTTCATTGCTCTTAATTAAGGAGCCCTTGCTAAGCAGACCCTGGATCGTAAAAAAACGAATACGGGGTCTTTTTCTTCGCCCTTATATCTTGCAGGTCTTTCTCAGTCTAAAAGTTCGATGAAATTTTTCCCCTAGGGAGGGCATTTTGTGCTATTAAACTATTACGTTAGGAAAAGTTTTTTACGCTACCTTAGGAATAATATAGAATATTTAGTAGAGGGATTTATTACTCACTGAATAACCTTTGAATTACTTGTCGATACCTGTTGTTAGAGAGGGATAAAAGGAGAGATGGAAATGTCTTATATCGTTGATTTTAAAAATGTGTCAACAGTTGGTTTAGAGTCTTCACCTGTGGTAGACGCGCTTGCTGGTTTACGAGCGAATGAAGCTCGTTATTTTATGAACAAATACAAGCATGAATTTACGGTTGTGCCAGCTAGCGAAAGCCAGGAGACCCTTGATTATGTGAATCGAATTTTGAAGGAAGAACGTGGTATTGAGTTTGCGGCTAAACCTTTAGAAACGTCGCGCTTTCAAGTGGAAAATATCAACTGGAACTACGTCTTTTATGAGGATGGTCTATCGGTCAACGTCTTGTATACGATTGATGGTCCTAAGCCTAAGCGGGCCGTTGGTTTTAAGCTTTCAGAGGGAATGGAGATACCAAAGGAGTTAGAAGGGAAGTTTAAGTTTGCTAGGCAGAAGTCTAAACTAGCCGGAACGATTAGGGGTTCATTTTTTGTTATTAAAGGAGAGTATTAAAAGTGCGAGTGGAGGAATCCACTTTTAACTACAAAAAATGCCCAATTTCTTAATAGTAATACTAAGAAATTGGGCTTTTTATATGATAATTTCTTAAAGTTCAAGGTCATAAAAATACATTGATAAAGAAGAGAAACTGTGATAAGTTTATATAGATGTGTCGATTATATTTTTATGTATAAATTTTCCCTATTATAATTATATATCATAATCACCTTCCCCGTCAACCCCTATTTTTCAAGGAGTGTTTGCTATTAATATAGGTCTTCGTCGGTAGCAAGAATGAGTGGGTAGCGTTATTGGGTGAGCAGATAGACAGTTTTTCTATATGATTAATTGATAAATGGGAGGGACAGAAATGAAACCATACGTTCTTGAGTTTCAGGAGATTGATCAATCACAACTTTTGCACGTCGGAGGAAAAGGGGCGAATTTAGGGGAACTATCAAAGATTCATGGAATACAAGTGCCAGAAGGATTCTCTGTTACGACAGCGGCCTATCAAAAAGCCCTCGAACAAAACGAAGTATTCGACGCATTGTTGGATCAACTATCATGTTTAAAAGTAGAGCATCGAGAGCAAATTGGTGAAATCAGCAAAAAGATTAGGAACATAATTATGGAAATAGAAATTCCTGCCGATGTTGCGTTCGCTGTGACACACTACCTGTGCAAGTTTGGCGATGAACATGCCTATGCCGTGCGTTCTAGTGCGACCGCTGAAGATTTACCACATGCCTCTTTTGCTGGTCAACAAGACACCTATTTAAATATCATCGGAAAAGAAGCCATTTTGCAGCACATCAGTAAATGTTGGGCTTCCCTATTTACGGACCGTGCAGTAATCTACCGTATCCAAAATGGTTTTGACCATCGCCAGGTATCCTTATCCGTCATCATACAACGGATGGTATTCCCGCAGGCTTCAGGAATCTTATTTACTGCTGATCCGATTACATCGAACCGCAAGCTGCTATCAATCGATGCTAGTTTTGGACTTGGAGAAGCACTTGTCTCCGGCCTGGTATCTGCAGATTGCTATAAAGTGAAAGAAGATAAAATCGTTGATAAGATGATCTCAACAAAAAAATTGGCTATTTATGGACGGAAAGAAGGCGGAACGGAGAAACAGGAAATCAATCCTGACCAGCAAAAGACGCAAACACTTACTGACTCACAAATATTACAACTAGCAAGCTTTGGAAGAGAGATTGAAACTTATTTTGGCTGTCCGCAAGATATCGAATGGTGTTTGGTTGATGATACCTTTTATATTGTCCAGAGTCGACCTATCACTACTCTATTCCCAGTTCCGGAAGCGAATGACCAGGAGAATCATGTCTATATATCGGTTGGACATCAACAAATGATGACCGACCCCATGAAACCATTGGGATTGTCCTTTTACCTGTTAACGACGCCTGCACCGATGCGTACGGCTGGTGGAAGGTTGTTTGTGGATATCACCCAGATGCTTGCTGCACCTGGTAGCAGAAACACATTCATCCATGCGGCGGGAGTATCTGATCCCCTCTTAAAAGACGCCCTTCTGACCATCGTAGAGCGAGAAAATTTTATCAAATCGGCACCAGAGGATAATCACGTCCCGAATTCCATTAAAAGCAATCCAACGTTATCGTCATCTAATTTTCAAGCACCGATCGAAAACGATCCGACTATCGTTTCTAATTTGATTAAAAGTAGTGAAGCATCAATAGATGAGTTAAAACAAACTATCCAAAAGAAATCAGGATCTGATGTATTTGATTTTATTTTAGAAGATCTCCAGCAATTAAAGAAGATTTTATTTAACCCACAAAGTTCGGCTGTGATTAAGGCAGTTATGGATGCTTCTTCATGGATCAATAAAAAAATGAACGAGTGGTTAGGTGAAAAAAACGTTGCTGATGCCTTATCCCAATCGGTCCCAAACAATATTACTTCCGAAATGGGTCTGGCGCTAATGGATGTCGCAGATGTGATTCGTCCCTATCCAGAAGTCATCGAATATCTACAAAACGTCCGAGACGATAACTTTTTGGAAGGTCTAGTTATGGTTACTGGTGGACAGGAAACCCGAGAGGCAATCCTTATGTATCTCAACAAATATGGAATGCGGTGTCCTGGTGAAATCGATCTGACTAGAACTCGTTGGATTGAAAAACCAACAACACTTATTCCGATGATTCTAGGTAACATCAAAAACTTTGAGTCGAATGCTAGCAAGCGGAAATTTGAGCAAGGGCGTCATGTTGCCTTGAAAAAAGAACAAGAGTTAGTCGAGCGATTGAAGCAATTACCGGATGGTGAACAAAAAGCCAAGGAAACCAAACGAGTGATTGACCTCATTCGGAATTTCATCGGATATCGTGAATATCCAAAATACGGCATGATTAATCGCTACTTTGTTTATAAGCAGGCCTTACTGAAAGAAGCCGAAAAGCTCGTCGAAACAGGCGTTATTCATGAAAAAGAAGATATCTACTATCTCACGTTTGAAGAACTTAGCGAAGTCGTACGCACAAATAAACTGGATTACGGGATGATCAGCAAGCGAAAAGATGAGTACAAATTATATGAAAAACTAACTCCCCCGCGTGTGATTACATCTGATGGTGAAATTATTGCCGGTGAGTATAAACGAGAACATCTTCCACCAAATGCTCTGGCAGGACTTCCTGTATCTTCCGGTGTGATTGAAGGAAGAGCGCGTGTCATATTAAATATGGAAAATGCGAATGTAGAAGAGGGAGATATATTGGTTACTGCCTATACCGATCCTAGCTGGACACCACTGTTTGTATCGATCAAAGGCTTGGTTACAGAAGTAGGCGGTTTGATGACCCATGGATCTGTCATAGCCCGTGAATACGGTCTTCCTGCCGTTGTCGGTGTGGAAAATGCAACGAAGCTGATCAAGGATGGACAAAGGATCAGGGTGAATGGATCAGAAGGGTATATAGAAATACTATAATGAGGCAACGGGTTCAGTCCACAATTGCGTGAGGGCGTTGAGGGACTGAACCACTATTAAATCTGCAATCTTCCCCTTTAATTTTCATCATTATAAATCCTCTACTATTACACTAAAGCGAAGAATGAATAAGGAAGGCTAGATGCTGAAAATTTTATGGGTTATATCTTAGGAATAATTTTATTTGATTTTTTCAAAGGTTTTCCTTCGACTAAACCAATGAGCGATTAAATAGAATAAAGTTAAAATAAAGAATGAATATGTATAAGCCCAATCAATTTTCTTGTATAAATCAATCATAGCTAATGCTGGTAATCCCGCATAAGCACCTAATCCACCAAAAATTATTGCTTTAATGTATGGATTAACGTAAGGCTTGTATTGCAAAAATAGCATTAGAAAAACAGGTAAAACAGAAAGACGGAATGAAAAGTTTATTGTTGCTACAGGAACTAACTTCACTGGGTAAGCCCACTTTCCAAAACTGACCCCAACCGTATCAAGAATCTCTGATAAAACCATCACCAATAAACCTGCCGAAAAAATACGAGCTGAACTCTCACGGTTACGGAATATCCCCCAAATAACCCAAGGGATAACCATCATAGCTAATGCAACCCACCATTGCCAAGTAAATAAGAAAGCGTTCATTATTGCTTCAACAACTAACTTATTTGCATCAGTTAGTTGTTGAGTTGCTTTATCAATCTGGTTCAATCCTTCTTGGTATGTCATTGAATTTTCACCTTTTTTCAAAGTACGTATCATCTGTTAGTTTTTACTATATCTTCTTCAACTATTCGCTAAATAAATTAATAGCCTCCAATTTATGGCCCTTCTATTGACATCACATTTCCTATTTCTTAATATATATATATAGACCGATTGGTATAATTATTAGGGTGGAGAGTAATATGATTAAAAAGGAAAGTTCAAAAACGAAGTTGATAAAAACAGCTTCGCGCCTATTTCAATTACAAGGATATCATGCAACAGGTTTGAATCAAATCACAAAAGAGAGCGGGGCTCCTAAGGGGTCATTGTATTATCACTTTCCAGAGGGAAAAGAACAACTGGCGATTGAATCTGTACAATTGACGACCAAATTTGTATCTGAGGGTATTGAACAAGGCTTAAATAAATTTGTTGACCCAATCGAAGCTATCCAGAATTTTATTATCGAATTGGCAGGGCAATTCAAAAAAGAACGTTATCAAGAGGGGGTTCCCATTGCTGCAGTTGCACTTGAGACAGCTCTCGTTAGTGAACCATTACGGAAAGCATGTCAGTCATCCTATGAAAGCTTTCAACAATTATTTACACAAAAATTGATAAATTCAGGTTTTGAGAAGAAGCGAGCGGAAGAGTTAGGAATCGTTATCAATTCCATGGTAGAAGGGGCATTTCTTGTTTCGTTTACATTTGGAAATAATGAACCACTGCTTTTATTGGCAAAGCAAATACCAGTTCTTCTACAATAAACTGGTTTCTTTTTTAACCTAAATTATATAGACTGGTCTATTTTAAAAATGAGGGTGGATTTTTATGAAAATATTAATAACTGGTTTTAACGGTAAAATCGGCTATGAGGTAGCAAAGATGGCAAAAGAACAGAACCTTCAAATGATTTGTGCAGTTAGGGATATAGAAAGGGCAAAAGAAAAGTATGGAGATAGTTATGAGTTTGTTTGTCTTGATTTTTCAAAACCTGAAACCTTTCAGGGGGCATTACTGGGAGTTGATCAAATCTTTTTAATGTACCCGCCCCGTGACAATATTCAGTTTGAGCGTTTTATCGAAAGTGCTAAGGAACAGGATATAAAGTATATTGTCTACCTATCCTTAAAAGACATTCAATTTTTGCCATTCGTTCATCATTTCAAAAATGAAAGACTAATAAAAAAATCAAAAATTCCTTATACCTTCCTGCGTGCAGGATACTTTATGCAAAACCTGAATGATTTTCTCAATAAGGAGATTAAGGAAAGAAACAGAATATTCGTCCCTGCAGGGCATGGAAAAACTAGTTTCGTAGACGCGAGAGACATTGCTGAACTGGCAGTTCTATCTTTGACAAATCCAGAAAAGCACCACAATCAAAAATATGTCATCACAGGTGATGAATCATTAGACTTTTTTGAAGTGGCGAAGATTATGTCTGAAATTCTAAATAAAGATATCCGCTATACGAACCCATCGGTTAAAGAGTTCAAGGAGTTTATGATTGCACATCACGGAAATGAAAAGTTCATTAATGTCGTAGTCGGCGTTCATTTTCCAACCAAATTAGGATTTGCCAAAGGGATTAACTATGACTTTGAAAAACTGACCAAAAGAAAGCCAACAAAATTAAGAAAATACATAGAAGATTTTAAAGAAAATTGGATATAAGGATTTAGCAGGATCTATTGTATGAATCTTCAAAAGGATAATAAGTAAACTCACTAGTATTTTGAACAACACCTTATAGGCAGATGTGCATAAAATGTTTAATGCACAATACTGGAGGTGTGATTTTCCCAAATGATGTCCAATCATTTTTATAGAAATAATCCATACGATATTTATAATCAATACCAGCAACTACAGGCAGAAAACCATCAATTAAGACAAAGAATAAAGGAATTAAATCGACTTGTAAGGAATCAGAAATTAAGGGCTAATGACCAAAACTGGGAAATGCATTTAGCCGACCAGGGAAATACCAATTATTCTAGTGCTACATTGCCGGGAGATTTGACATTATTAACGTTAAAGAAGGACCCATTTAATAATGCCTCTTCCTTGTTTAGTGTGAATCAGAATCAGTTATATTCCGTTGAACGAATTTCAAAAAAAATACTCTCTGCCACGGACTTGGACACCTATAAAGAGAGATGGAATTTTTCAACAGATGAACAGAACGGGTTTCTTGATTTGATTGCCAGAGACGGAATAATATACGCTTCAACCATGAGTAAACTTTATGCGATTCAGGATAATGGTACCTCACCACTAACGCTGTGGACCGTTGATAGCTTTGCGAACCGTCTCTTACTAGACCAAAATACATTATTTTATTTAACCAGAACAGCAGAGGGCTATGATGCAATCGGTACTGTAGACATCAAAACAGGTGTAAAGAGATGGAATTATCCTCTAAAATCCCAAGAAAAATTGGAAGGCGTTTTCGCTGCTGGCGGTAACCGGCTGTATGCGAATATACGGAATCCAGTTCAAATGACATCAAATATGTATGCATTGGATGCCGCCACTGGGACGGTTCTTTGGACCTTCGCGCTTGATTCGAGTTTGCCAATCTACGGTGCTCCTGTCTATAAAGATGAGAAGCTTTATTTTGAAACAAAACCGGCAACAACTAGAAACATATGGGCATTGGATGCCGCAACTGGAAGAACTTTATGGAAATTTAGTCCAACTGGATATTATACACAGCCGATGGCTATTGCAGGTGATTCTTTAATTGTCCTTGACGATACCAATATTATCGCGGTTGATAAAAATACAGGGATTCAAAAATGGAAGACATTATACGCAGATCAGTATTTCGCTGCTGGTGCACTTCAGACCATTAGAGGGTCAGATGGAATGGTGGTTGCAGCGGATAAAATTATTTTGGAAAACTACAACAAAATCAAATTCTTTAATGCAGCAAACGGGCAGCTAATTCAGTCCACTCTCCAGCTTTCTACTACTACTGGGGGTGCGGGTGTTCGACCCATTGGCGTCATTAAAGACACTATTTTTGTAACGGAGTCGAATCAAATCCTCTATACGTATGCCGTGCCAAAACAAAGCCAGTTAGATACTGAAAAGCCAACGGCAACGATCGATTTGGCAGCAGTCAACCAACTTACACTGCAAGACGGTAAAAATCAAATAAAGATTCCAATTACGCTTAGTGAAACGGTCGATATGGAGGTAACCATAGTTGATGGAAACGGCTATGTTGTTCAGACTTGGTTGGGACGCTACTTGAAGGGGACAGCCAATTTTTATTGGAATGGAAAAAACAGCCGCGGCTTTAATGTAATCCGTGGAAATTATTATCCTGTTGTCAGGCTCACAGACCTTGCAGGTAATAAGAATGAGTATACAGCACGTGACAAAGTAATTCAGATTACAGAAGGATTCGGTTTAACCTTGAAAAATTCCAACTTGCGCTCGGCAGCAACCACACAAAGTACCATCCTAACAACCATCCCTGCTGGTTCAGAAGTGGTGATAACAGGAGAAACGGGTGATTGGTATCAACTTGAGTACAGAATTGTCAGTGCGGTTTTGAAAGGATATGTCTCCAAACCATTAATCAAAGTTCCATCTAATCAGGAGATTCAAGCAATCGAAAGTGCTAAGACAAGGACCAATGTGAATGTTAGAACCAATCCAGGAACGCAGTACGAAACAAAAATAGTGCTCCCAATGAATACAGATATTAAAATTTACTCTGCAATTGGAGATTGGTATTCAGTAGAATACAAGAAAGATAGCTTTTATTTGGATTCTGGGTATGTAGCCAAATTTACGGTAACCCTGCCAACGGTATCAACCTATGTTTACACCGTTATTGCAGGCGATTCTCTCTGGAAAATTGCTCAGAAGACTGGTGTAACAATTGACTCAATTGTCAAAGCTAACAACCTTGACCCTAATCAACCGCTCTATATCGGTCAAAGACTAACAATCGTGAAATAAAAAAAGAGGGCAGCTGCTCTCTTTTTTTTTTGCTAAAAACTATCCTTTGATTAAAAATAATTTAGCTGTGTTACCTCACACTGTGTTTCTTTCAATGAAGGTGGCTGTTATTTCCTCTTGAGAAATTTCATCCTTAATGGCCTGGAGAAAAACTTTTTTACCGATTTCCTTATATGGAATATCAAACGTTGTAATATTCATCATTTTAGCGATCGGCTGGTTATCAAACCCGATTAGTGCAAGGTCTTCTGGTATCGATATAGTTTCCTTTTGGCAACATGTAACTATTCCGGCAGCAGTCTGGTCACTTGTCACGAGAAGTGCTGAAGGAGGATTATTGCTTTCTTTTACTTTATTTATGACCTTTATACTGTCTTCAAATGTCAGGCAATGATCATAGATGTAATCAGAATGAAATGGAAGATTATGCTTCGTGATGAAATCCTTGTAGGCAGCTTCTCTGTCAAGACTATTTGTGCCAGACCTTCTTCCAATGCAATAACCAATTTTCCGATGGCCTTTATCATATAAATAGTCTAATGCACCCATAAACGTCTTATAGTGATCCACGAAGGTTGAAGATACGCTGCCATCCCGAATCTTTTCACATAACACAATTTTTCCATAAGGAAAATATTCTTGGATGATTGGCCAGTCACAAGTTCTTGAACAGAAAATCAAAGCATCAATCCGCTTTTCCTTTAACATCCTTAATGCCTCTATTTCCTTTTCTACCTCATAATTCGTTTGAAATAGCAAGAGTTTATGATTATGTTTAATGGCTTCATTAGCAATTCCATTTAATAAGAGACCAAAGTATGGATGGTGTGAAAAGGGAAGGACAACACCGATTAAAGACGTATGTCCTGTTCGTAAACTCACGGCATTCATGTTCTGTTGATAATCCGTCATTTGAACGGCCTTTAAAACGGCAGCCTTTTTTTCGTCGCTAATATAGGGATAATTATTGAGAACACGGGAAACGGTTGTGACCGATACACCTGCCAGCTTTGCAATGTCTTTAATATTTACCATATATATCTCCAATTGTTTAATGAGTTTAAGTATTTTTCTATTGCTATGAAATGCATTTCATATTTTATACTATATACAATTTGAAACATAAAAACATTTCTGAGGGTGGAACTAATATGAAAAATCGCAGCGTTATCTTCTTTGATATTGATGGGACTCTGCTTACGCACGATAAGGAATTGCCGCCTTTAACAAAAGAGTCTATTTTTAAATTAAAAAAATATGGACATGAAGTAGTAATTTCGACAGGCAGAGCCCCTTTTATGTTTGAGGAATTGAGAGAAGAGTTAGCTATTCATACTTTTGTAAGTTATAACGGTCAATACGTCGTATTAGACGGTGAAGTAATATATACAAATCCATTAAATATTTCATCCCTTGAAAAATTAACAGAAACTGGTCTTCGTAACAATCATCCTGTTGTCTTTATGGACCATGAAGATATGAAAGCGAATGTGGCAGAGCATGCCTACATTAAAGAAAGCATGGACACATTAAAAATTAATCGTTTTCCGTCGTTTGATCCTGAATACTACAAAGGACGTGAATTGTACCAATCGCTTCTTTTTTGCCCTGAGGGGGAAGAGAAACAATATCAACAGGCGTTTCCAGAATTTGATTTTGTGAGATGGCATCCCCTATCAGTCGATGTCATTCCAAAGGGAGGGTCAAAAGCTAAGGGAATTGAACAGGTAGTTAAAGAGCTAAAGATTCCTGATGAGCGTCATTATGCCTTTGGAGATGGACTCAATGATATAGAAATGCTTTCAATCGTAGAAAATAGTGTGGCAATGGGTAATGCAGTGGAAAAGGTAAAGAGAGTAGCTAAGCATGTCACAAAAAGAGTCGATGAAAATGGAATTTTTCATGGCCTTAAAATGCTTGGATTGTTATAACTATAGATACTATTAAATATTAATCTAGTAAATAAATAAGGCTAAAGAAGGTACCTGACACCATTAACAAATGGGTGTCAGGTACTTTTTTTTACCCAATAACAGTCTTAAATACAATTTAACTAGTATATATTCTTAATTAGGGGATTTTTTTGCGTTTGTCATGCAAGAGATGAAATCCAAGATAATTAGGAGGAATTTTAAATGAAAGCTATTGTTTATGACAAATATGGTCCGCCTGATGTTCTGAAATTAACAGAGGTCGAAAAGCCTGTACCGAAGGATAACCAAGTACTGGTGAAGATTCGGGCAGCATCCGTGAATTATGGCAATCTAGTTCTACTGAAAGGGGAACCCTTTTTAGCCCGCTTTGCGTTTGGATTACTTAAGCCTAAATATCCCATCCCTGGAGGTGATATCGCAGGTCAGGTCGAGGTAGTTGGCAAAGAGGTGACACAGTTTCAGCCAGGTGATGAGGTGTTTGGAGATCTATCCGGTTGTGGATGGGGTGGGTTTGCTGAATATGTTGCTGTCCCTGAAAATGCTTTAGTTCTGAAACCAGCTAATCTATCTTTTGAGGAAGCAGCTGCCGTTCCGATGGCATCTGTTACGGCACTCCAGAGTCTTCGGGATAAGGGGGAAATTCAGGCAGGGCAAAAGGTTTTGATTTATGGAGCCTCTGGAGGAGTAGGGACTTTTGCCATTCAGATTGCCAAAGCAATCGGGGCTGAAGTAACTGCGGTTTGTAGCACAAGAAATGTTGACATCGCAAAATCGATTGGTGCCGACCATGTCATTGATTATACGAAAGAAGATTTTACGCAAAAAACGGAGCGTTATGATGTGATTCTTGGTGCTAACGGAAGTCAGCCAATCTCCGTCTATAAGCGTGCATTAAATTCCAATGGAATCTTTGTTCATGTTGGAGGTTCTGGGACTCAAATGTTCCAGGCGATGGTCATGGGGCCTTGGATTTCAATGATTGAGCGTAAAAAAGTGGGGATCTTTTTACAGAGGGCAAATCAGAAAGATCTGATTTATATAAAAGAACTTTTGGAAACAGACAAAGTCAAACCTGTTATTGATCGACAGTATACGCTGGTTGAGGTACCCGAGGCTTTCAAGTATTTTGCGGAAGGACACGCTCAGGGCAAAGTGGTCATTTCTGTGTGATAAGGAGAATCTCCATCTTAATAGATGGGGATTTTTTTGTTTCCAATTATTAGTAACTAATTTGTATAATGAATTTGACTAACCGGGCAATGTACGGATTAATACACCCAATAAAATTAAAATTTTTTCTTAAAATCTTAAATCTTTTTTGAAAATATCTCGTTAGCTTAGTGGAGGTGAGTAAATGACTGACTTAGAATTGGTCGCTGAGATAAAGAAAGGGAGTCGCTCAAGCCAGGAAATTCTGGTGCGGCGGCATTATAAACTGATTTACAGCTTTCTTTATCGGATGATAGGCGACAAGGAGTTGGCGAAGGACCTGACTCAGGAAACATTTATTAAACTATTAAATAACATTTCAAAATACAAGCCCTCCTCCGAGTTTCGGAGCTGGATGTTGACGGTTGCCAGTAATCACGCCAAAGACTTATTGAAAAGCAAGGCTTATAAAGATAGCAGGAATACATATGGGCTGAACGATAATGATTCAGTGACAGGGAAAAGTGTTTTCTCTATTTTTGAAAAGAATGAAAAGCGGAAAGAGATTAAAGAGGCCCTTGAGGAACTGCCAGATTACCAGCGTGAGGCGATTCTATTTAAATATTACCATGACTTGAAAATCTCAGAAATTGCAACGGTCACAAATGCGAGTGTACCAACTGTCAAATCCAGACTCAATCAGGGTCTTAAGAAGCTTAAAATTTACTTGCAGCGGGGTGAAATGGATGAAGAAAATACAAATGGATAAGGAAATACAGGAATATCTCGATTCCTATAAGGTGGATTTCCCTAATGAGGAAGAAATCGAGTCCTCCATCGAATATATCATGGCTGAGGCAGTGCCAAAAGCAAGAACAGCCCACCTCTTTCAACAACGAGCAAAAGGATTAATTGGTAATTGCGCGAGAGAATTGCTTCGTTTTGGCGGTTTATTCTGGGGGCTGAACGTCCTATTCTTACTGCTAGGCGTCATTACCCTTGTTACCTACAAGACTGACCCCTATCTGACTGCCTTTGCCTTGTCGCCGCTTCCTTTTATCATAGGTATTCTTGAAATTCTGAAAAGCAAAAATGAAGGGCTAATCGAATTGGAGATGACACTGAAATATAATCTACAGCAGATATTCATTTCCAGGCTTCTTGTGGTTGGTCTGTTTAACCTAGTGGTCAACATAGTGATATCATCCATCTGTGTGGTCGTCATTCCAGATGTTATTTTTATAAAACTTCTTCTGTCGTGGACGATACCATATGTTGTTGTTACGGGACTTGCTTTTCTAATTGCGATGAAGCTGAAAGGGAATGGGGCGAGTGGAACTTTGCTAGCAATATGGTTCGCTGTCTGTTATGGCTTATTGCAGGTAAATGACATCAGGGAAATGATAGTCGAGTTAGATATTATGCCGGCTGCTGGAATCCTACTGGCCGGAATCGTACTTTGGCTGATCAATATGAGAAAATTAAAGAGAATTGAAATTGGGAGAGAGTATCATGGTGCTTAAAATCGAAAATGTATCAAAAGTGTTCGCGGATAAACGGGCAGTGGATGAAGTTAATGCAGAGCTAACTAATGGAGTGTACGGATTTCTCGGGGCAAACGGATCAGGAAAAACCACCTTAATGCGGATGCTGGCAACCGTATCAAGTGCCAATTCAGGAACAATCACATACCATGGTGAAGATATTAGGAAAATGGGCGATCGTTACCGTGAGATCATCGGCTATCTTCCACAGCACTTTGGCTATTACAAAAATTTCTCAGTGGAGAAATTTCTTTTTTACATTGCCAGTCTAAAAGGGATTGAAAAAACGGCTGCCCGCCAAAAGATAGCAGACCTGCTTGAAACGGTCAATCTAACCGATAAACGAAAAGTGAAGATGGGAAAATTATCTGGTGGGATGAAGCAGCGGGTCGGTATTGTTCAAGCACTATTGAATGACCCCAAGATATTAATTGTTGATGAGCCAACAGCGGGGCTTGATCCAAAAGAGCGAATCCGGTTTCGTAATCTTCTTGCTGAAACAGCCAAAGACCGAATTGTTCTTCTCTCGACTCATATCGTCTCAGATATTGAATACATAGCGAAGGAGATTTTAATCATGAAGGACGGCCGGCTGATTGAGAAAGATACCCCCCAAAATCTGCTGGAACGAATTCAGGATCTTGTTTGGTCTGTTGAAGCTAGTGAGGCTGAAATAGGCTACTACCAGGAAGTATTTAAGGTTGGCAATATCGCAAGGAAATCAAATGGCATTGAGCTTAGAATTCTTTCAAAAGAAAAACCGGCAGGGAATGCGATAAATGTCCCTGTCAATCTTGAAGATCTGTATCTCTATTATTTTGACGAGGGGGTAGGGGCATGAGCGTGATTAAGTGGGAACTGCTAAAGATTTTTAAACAAAAAAGCCTCTATTTCATTGGGATTTTCCTGTTCGGCTGGTTCACGTTTATTGCCTTTGATATTGAAAATACAGACATATCACGACAGGTTTATCAGAAATGGGAGGGTCCGATTACCACAGAAAAGCTAGCACAAGCGGAAAAAGTCACTGCCGATATAAATGAAGATATCTCAGCAGAACGTATACTCGACGAACGGAAAAGTGTGGAATATTCTGTGGTAGAAAATATCGCACTCAGTCAAAGTATTGCCTCTCAAAATAAAGAGAGAACTGCTGATCTGGAAAAATTAATTAGTGAGGCGACTATTAGCGGAGATACAGCCCTAGCTAATAAGCTAGAACTCCAAAAAGAGATGTACAATGATGTGAAAATAGACAAAATATCCTATTACACTGGCCCGCAGGAAGCATTGGATTTTGTCAATGTATTCGGTCTTATTCTAACGGGAATATTTCTGTTAATTGGACTTTCCGGTATCTATTCAAATGAGGCAGCTTCAGGGGTAGAAAATTATATCCTAAGCACTAAAAACGGCAGGGTAGTAACAATGAGAGCTAAGCTCTGGGCCGCGTTTATTTTTACAACGGTTGTGGTACTAGTGTGGGAGGCTTTTAACCTGATCACTAAAACCATTATTTACGGAACAAAGGGCTGGGACCTTCCCATACAGTATTCGTCTAAATATTTCGCCTCTCCTTACAGTCTGACGTTTACGGAGTATCACTTGATTCAAATGGGTCTTCATTTACTTGCGGCACTTGCTTTTGCGGGGATGATTGTTGTGATTTCTACTTTATCCAAATCAACGGTCATTTCCTTTTTTGTCTCAGGCTTGCTGTTTGGCATTCCGCTTCTCGCTTCAAGCCTAATGAACAATGGCACATTATGGCTGAATAAAGTAATGAAGTTCACTCTGACAAATGTGATGAAAGTGGAAGACTTGTTTATGAATTTTATTTCAGTGAATATGTTCGGGTATCCCGTGCTTGCTCCCTATGTCGGTATTGTGGTGACTGTGGTCATACTTACACTGTCGATGTTCTTGGCAAGATTGCTTATCTTGAAAAAGCAAATTGCTTAAACAAAAAAATTAATTGAATATTTTTACAAATAGTTATAATATTAAAAGTGGATATAGGGATATATGCTCTAGTCTACTTGTGAATTTTAGAATAAAGTCAATGAACTATTTTTATAGGCAATGAATCGCTAGACATGCGGATGCTAGAATTTAAGCCAAAATAAGCCGTAGAAACGCTACGCTTATTTTGGCTTTTTTATTTTTTTATAAGAGAATGAGAGGTGGGGGAAAATGGAGAGGGATGAGATAAAACGTCTAAACTTTCTGCTTCAAATATACATCGATGTTAATGTGGATAAGGATTTCTCTGTTTTATCAAAAAATGCAGACCCATTCTTTATACTGAATATGGATGGGCAATTGGTGTATGTGAATGATGTTTGCGAATCACTCTTAGGTTTGTCTGTACCTGAATTATTACAGATGAGGTTGAGTCATATTTTCCTCTCTACATGTTTGAATGAATCACAAACATTCTTCTTTGAGAAAGGTCGTGAAAAACTAACAAATTTTGATGCAAAGATTAGTATGAGACCCGAATCATTAATGGAAGTAAACGTAACGGCATTCCCAATCCTTTTTAATAAGGATGTGGTGGGGTCTTATGTGGTTTTAAAAGATATCACTCAAATAAAAAAAGAAAGACAATTACTATCGGAAAAACAAGCGGTGGCAGGTCAATTAGCGGCGGGAATTGCTCACGAGATTCGAAATCCGATCACAGCGATAAAAGGATTTTTACATTTAATGGCTAGAAATTATCATGGGGAGCCTATGTATTTTAATATTGTCCAGTCAGAGGTTGCACGTATTGAAGTCATTCTCAAGGAACTGATGGTCCTGGCAACACCAATCAAAAAAAAGTATGAAAAATTGACGATTAGTTCCTTATTAGATCAAGTTCTAGCATTAATGGAGTCCCAAATGTTATTAAATAATATTCAGGTTGAAAAAAAGTTCAGCTACCTGGAAGTTGCCGTTTTAGGGGATGAGAATCAATTAAAACAAGTATTTATCAATTATATAAAAAATGCAATTGAGGCCATGCCTGATGGCGGCATG
The DNA here is from genome assembly GCF_036962125.1 of Neobacillus drentensis. Taxonomy (GTDB): domain Bacteria; phylum Bacillota; class Bacilli; order Bacillales; family Cytobacillaceae; genus Neobacillus; species Neobacillus drentensis_B. The sequence goes on along the minus strand of NZ_JBALOA010000008.1, from coordinate 65,156 downwards.
ATCGTAATTGAAGGGTCCATTACTGCGGGAAAACGTGTTCAGATTCGAATCATCGACCATGGATGCGGCATCCCTCCCGATCTGATTAGCCGAATAAATGAACCTTTTTATACGACAAAAGAACATGGGACCGGACTCGGGATGCCCGTTAGTTTTCAAATTATTGAAGAGCATAAGGGGAAAGTAACCATTAGCAGCAGCACATATGGAACATGTATTGAAGTAAGTTTACAAACAGTATCTTAAATTAAGTGATTGCTAGTAAGGTAATTATCGTGGTAAACTATTAAAGTCTAATGTCTTGCAGTCATTAGTTATGGCAGTTAACATATACTTCGGCAAAAATTAATAATCACTTGTATGGTAAATGGAAGAAACTATAGTAATAGTCGTCTTAGCCGTGACCTAACTTCTTTTCCTAGAAGTTAGGTCTTTTTATTTTCTTGAAAGGAGAAGTTAATGAGTAAGTCTACACAAGAGAATTTGCTATATCTTAGCAGTACGTTTAGTAAGCTCCTCAAGCGCAGATTTGGTAAGGGCCCAGAAACTTGTAAGATGATGTCAAAAGGAAACCGATTATATATATACATACGAAACTTTATTACGCCAGCAGAAGAAGTTTTATTGGAAAATAATCAGTTGATTTTAGTCAATAATTTCCGTTCCGCCGTCATCAATGCCGTCATCAGTGAGTTTAAACCAGAAGTTTCGAAGGTATTCGGAGGGGAAATTGAACATTTTTTCCATGATTGGAATTATGATTCGAATACAGGTATTATTCTGTTAGAAAATGTTCCATCTAATGATGAAGTAAAAATGGAAGAAGATTTTGAGAAAACTCTTTTTAACTTGATTGATTTTGTAGGGACCCGTTATCATAAACGACCGATTGGTTTAAAGGTAGTAAAGTTTACACAAAATATTTGTGCGATTGAAGCGAGCGAAGTCCTACTACAATTAGAAAGTTTAGCGTATGAACAAGGTAATTTCGACCTTCTGCTTCATCAAGCAAGGGAAATCAAAAGCGGTTATTTGAAAAATAAGAGTCTATTTGAGGATTTATTTAATCGCGTCATCGAAGATATATTTATTGTTTGGGATTATGAAAATAACCGTAACTATCTTATTTTTGTATTTTACAAGGAAAATCACTGAATAGAAAACATGTGGCAGCAGGATTTTTCTGCATACCACATGTTTTTTTTTAACAAGTTGGGCTTTGGTACATAATAAAATGATGGATTTATTTGTACCTGATTAAGGAGTAGAAATGGATGATTAATCAAAACAAGGAAGAATTTATTAGCAGCTATATAAGTAAGTTGTTAAGAAAAAATTTTGGAAAGGGCCCACAGACATGTCGGACCACCCTGTCCAAAAATCATCTCGTTACGTATATTCGCGGGTTTTTAACCCCGATGGAAGATATCTTGTTACAGCAAGGACAGAATAAGTATGTTGACGATGTAAGAGCAGCGATTATTAACCACGTCTTGGATGAAATAACAGGGGTAGTAAAAGTGACTCTAGGAGTGGAGGTAGAAGAATACTATCATGATTGGAACTTTCCGAATAATTCGGGCATTCTTATTTTTGTATTAGAGGAGTCAATCGGTCAGGTTAGTCAAGTGGATATAGATATTCAAAGGTTAGAATCGGAGGTAGGACGGCTCAGCTTCTTGGTTGAAAAAGTACCTGACCATATGCATATCTATCCCATTTCACCAACCATTTATTTAGTTGAAAGAAGCGGTATACTTGTAACAATTGAAAAGGCATTAATTGAAAAAGGATTTGAACGAGAGCTTAGATTCACAAAGGATGAGTTGGAAAAAACATATTTCCACCGGGAAGGCAGATTTGAGGATATTTTTAAAAAATCAATACGAGATATTTTCATTGATTGGAATTTTAAAGAGGATAGATCATTGATGGCCTTTATGCTTGGTTCGTAGGCTTAGGGATTCTATGCTTATAAAACAAGCTCTCCCAAGAAATTAATAGGGAGAGCTTGTTGTAATGATTTTTATTGAGCTATGATCTCGAAGCGACCTTATTCAAAAATTGTAAAGTCCGTTGATTTTGGGTGTTCTCAAATACCTCTTCGGGAGTACCTTTTTCGATAATAACTCCTTGGTCCATGAAAATGACTTGGTCTGCCACCTCTTTGGCAAAGTTCATTTCATGGGTTACAATGACCATCGTCATATTTTCCTTTGATAAATCCTTCATCACCTTTAAAACTTCGCCAACTAACTCAGGGTCTAGTGCGGAAGTAGGCTCATCAAAAAGAAGAACTTTCGGGTCCATTGCCATCGCTCTGGCAATGCCAACACGTTGTTGCTGCCCGCCGGATAATTGATGTGGATACATATCGGCCCGGTCACTCAAACCAACCTTATCCAGCAAGGCTTTGGCTTTCTTTTCTGCATCTGCTTTTGACCTTTTAAGGACCGTGGTCTGGCCTTCCATTACATTTTCGAGTGCTGTTAAATGTGGAAATAGGTTGTAACTTTGAAAGACCATACCGGTATTTTTTCGGAAAGAAACAAGTTCTTTAGACTTCATTTTATGATTTTGGTCAAAATTTATGGATTGATCCCCGAGTTTAATTGAACCTTGGTTCGGCACTTCCAACAGATTAAGACAGCGGAGTAAGGTTGTTTTTCCCGAGCCGGAAGGCCCAATAATAACGGCTGTCTTTCCTGTTGGAATAGTCAGGTCAATGCCTTTTAATACTTCAAGCTGCCCAAAACTTTTATGCAAATTATTGATGTGAATCATGGTTTGCTCCTCCATTATTTAGCCACACTTCTCTCAAATCGAACCTCGAGCTTCGTCTGGAAGTAAGAAAGAACTGTACTGAAGATTAAATAAATAAAGGCAACTTCAATGTAAATCCAAAGAGGTTCATAGGTAGCTGCAGCGATTTGCTGCCCCTTTTGGAATAATTCAGTAACAGTAATTGTCGCAGCTAAGGAAGTGTCTTTTACTAAACTAATAAATGAGTTCCCGAGCGGCGGCAATGATACACGGATGGCTTGAGGTATAATAATCCGCCTCATAGCCTGAGATTTGGTCATTCCAATCGAAAAAGCAGCTTCCCACTGCCCCTTAGGAATTGAAAGGATGGCAGCCCGGATAATTTCCGAACTGTAAGCCCCTTTATTTAACGTAAAAGCAATCACTGCGGCTGGAAATGGATCAAGTGTAATTCCCATACTAGGCAAACCATAAAATAGAATGAAAATCTGAACGAGTAAGGGAGTACCTCTGAAAATCCAAACATAAAATTTGGCGACAGCGTTAATACTTTTCATGTTGGACAGGCGTGCAAGTGCGACAAAAAAGGCTAAAATGAGCCCTAGTACAAAGGTGATTAATGTTAATGGAATCGTAAACTCAATTCCAGCTTTTAATATAGGAAAAAAGGAATCACTAAGGATTCCTATAATACGATCTACACGTTCTTGATCTGCGATCATTTTTATTCCATTCCTTTACTTAGATACGTCCTCGTTAAACCATTTTTTAGAGATTGCTAGGTACGTACCATCTTTTTTCATATCTGCAAGAGCGCCATTAACTGCGTCTACAAGTTCTTTATTGTCTTTGCGGAAAAGGAAAGCATTACTTGTTGCTTCTGCTTCTTCATAAACCTTTTTAATCGGAAGGTCTGGACGCTGCTTTTTCAAGTCAAGGTATGAAAGGCTATCATTAATTGTTGCATCAATACGCTTTGAAGTGATTAGGTCAATAGATTGATTAAATCCTTCAACAACGGTATTGGTTGCGCCGTGTGCTTCAGCAATTTTACGGTAATTACTGTCTAAAGATTGTCCAACTTTTTTACCTTTTAAATCATCAAGAGTTTTAATATCATTATTGTTCTTATGAACAACAAGAACAGCTTTTGAAACAATATATGGTTCTGACATATCGTATTTCTCTAAACGATCTGGACGAACGGCAACTTCATTTGCAACCATGTCATAACGCTTCGCATCAAGACCGGCAATCATGCCATCCCATTTTGTTTCAACGAAAACAGGTTTAATATCTAATCTTTTAAAAACTTCTTGGGCAATTTCAATATCGAAGCCTGTTAATTTTTGAGAATCATCATGATAAGTAAACGGAGCATACGTACCTTCAGTCCCAATAGTAATTTCACCTTTCGCCTTGATTTGGTCATAAAGGCTTTTACTCTTAGCGGAAGTTTCTTTTTCCTCTTTGCTGCTGCAAGCACCTAAAGCTATAGTAAGAAGGAGGGCTAATAAAATAAGTGCGTATTTCTTCATGTTTCGTACATCTCCTAGTAATTTTATAGGTTTTATATAATTTAACTTTTTTAGAATAGTATACATGAAAATAAATGTCAACATAAATATGATATTTACATAATCTGAAAGGCAAATAGATTGGGATTTAAAAAATATATTTTTGAAAAAACAAATAAGTCCATATCCGAATACTGATGGGATATGGACTCATTTGGTATAGCAGTAATATAGCTTATTCCTTTTCAAACCATAAACGTGTCTTGTCATCAGGGTCACCATTGTAATTAATGCGAATTTCCTCGCCAGCCTCTATGTCGGTATAGGCATAAAAGTTAATGGTCCTTTTTTTTAATTTCCTTTTAAAGATGGCGTTCGGTGTGCTGGAATGGTTAAATAGCGATCCAATTCCTAAGGCTAAGGCGCATTCATCAAAGTCTTTCCCCCACCAAAAAACATAGTCAATCAAAGTTGTTTTTTCCAAATATTTAAACTCTTCTTTAGGGAAGATGATAACAGGTGACACCTCTAAAAGCTCATCCTTTTTGATATCACGAGTAGCAAAAATCCCCCGCCCATGCTGAGATTGCTTTAGTTCCAACATATCGTTGTATACCTCCAGTTTCCCATTACTTACGGTTTTTTTATTAAGGTATGAAGGAATATGATGTTTTGGTATAGGTCATTTTGTGAGGTCATAAAAAAGGCAAGGCTACCTAGTTAGTGGATGGACCTGCTTAACAGCCTCGCTAATTAACTTCATTGGCAAGGGAGTTAAATAAGTGTGTAGTTTTATCAATTGTCATAATTAGTAAAAAAATCAGAAAAGTCCTGTGGTATGATAAGTTTATAATAATTTATATACCTCACAGGAGTGGTAAAAATGGTAACATCACCTACTAGAAAAGATGTAGAAGCCTTCTTTGCCAAAAAAGAAAAAACAATCTCGTTGTTTAATGCTGTGGAAAAGATGATCAATTCGATTGGACCAGCAAATATTGAAGTGAAGAAATCAGTTATTTCAATCGGTACAATGAAAAAATTTGCCTGGGTATGGATGCCCCAGCCTTGGGCTAGTAATCGTCCTGAGGATTGTCTTGTCCTGACTTTTAATGTAGGCCATTATATTGAAGACGAAAAAATTGTAGAAGCGGTTGAGGCGTATCCTGGTAATTGGATCCATCATGTAATGATTCAAAAAGAGGCAGATATAAATGATGATATATACCGGTGGTTACATGAAGCGTATACATTTTCTGAACATCGCGCTCGTAAAACATCATAATACACCAAGTAGAAAAGCAAAGGAAAGGAAATTTACATCTTATATCGAATTTATATACATTCACTAACTGATTTTAATGGGGATGATAAGATGGAAAAAAAGATATATGTGATACGCCACTGTGAAGCGGACGGTCAATCAAGCGAGGCACTACTTACGGAAAAAGGGATTAGGCAAGCGGCCGTATTAGCGGAGTTTTTTGCAAATGTGAAGATGAATCGGATTATTTCAAGTCCCTTTCGCCGGGCAATCCAATCAATTGAGCAGGTGGCCAAGCGGGAGCAAACCACTCTTGAACTGGAGGATCGATTAGCGGAGCGGATTTTAAGTACGGAAGTGTTACCGAATTGGCTTGAGAAACTGGAGGCAACATTTACTGACCTAGATCTAAAGTTCGATCGCGGCGAGTCTAGTCGGGAAGCGATGAATCGCATTGTAAGTGTTGTAAATGAAACTTTTAAAAGTAATTCAGAAACTACACTAATCGTTACTCATGGGAATTTACTGTCCCTACTATTAAAATACTATGACGCGGACTTTGGATTTGAACAATGGAAAGGACTAAATAATCCTGATGTGTTTCTTTTAAAGTTTAATAATGATGAAGTTACTATCGAGAGGATGTGGCAACGAGAAAAAAGTAACTTTGAAAACACTGGTTATAGCTGACCTCTGACGAAGCAATCCGTCGGCAAAATTAACTGTTAAGAAATATTCTAAATAGAAACATTTAGGCTGACAGATTGATGTCGGCCTTTTTAAGCAGCCTTAATAGGTGAACATTGTCGTAAACACTTATACTGAATGTGGAGTTGATATGGATGGATACGAAGGAATTAACGGAACGAATTGATATACTCGATTATTTACGGGGATTTGCTTTATTGGGAATTATTCTGGTAAACATCCTTCCTTTACTTTCGGTAAGATTGCCAACTTCCGAAACAAGCGATGCAGCGTATTTAAGGTTTTTATATTTATTTGTGGAAGGTCGATTTTACACGATATTTACCTTTTTATTTGGTGTCGGATTTTATATTTTTATCACAAGAGCAAGTATGAAGGGTTGTAATGGTTATGTGTTGTTTTTGCGGCGGATTTTTGTCTTGTTTTTGATGGGAATCATCCATGTGCAATTTCATCAGGGGGAAGCATTGACGGTTTATGCAATTGGAGGGTTAATTATTTTGCCCTTTTATAGAGCAAACAGGGTAGTAAATCTTGTATTCGGAACGGCTATGTTGCTTGTTCTAGCGTTTTTTGCTGAAAAAATGTTCATGGTGGTTCCCTTGATGTTATTAGGAATTGCCGCAGGGCAGTATCGGTTATTTGAACGCCTATCCGAACATTGGAAACAGGTGGCCCTTTTTACCGGGATCATGTTTTTCTTAACTATTGGTGGACTTATTTATCAATATCAACACGCACCGTTTTTTTTCGGTGATGGCTCGGAGGAAAACCTCATCCACACGCAGCGGTTTTTACATATTGGCATCATGATTGGGCCGGTTGTCTCTGCCTTTTATGTAGGAGTGCTCATTTTGCTGTTGAAGATCCCAATTGTTCGAAAGGTTCTATCACCATTAAAAAGCTATGGGCGGATGGCGCTAACCAATTACCTTACACAAACATTGTTGATCCTCGCTGCGGGGAGGTTGCTCCATCTAGCCCATCATCTGACATACATCCAATCACTATATTTGTGTGTTGCGATATATGTCATCCAACTTTGTTTCAGCGCGATCTGGTTACGTTATTTCAAATACGGCCCATTAGAATGGACTTGGCGACTATTAACCTACCTCGAAATCCCTCCAATGCGTCGTCGATAAACCAATACAATACAAAGCAGGCAGTGTTCACGTGTGGCGGACAAATGAAAGGAAATGTCTTTTTGTGGTACCTGACACCATTGTTTTACCGCTGTTTTTTGGTAGCTGATACCCATTTTTTGAAATATTTCTTTTCTTTATCGCAAAACTCTGTAAAATGGGTATTATAGTATATTTGATGTGTTTGGAGAGATCTCTATGTCGAAGTTTTTCCCGATTTTTACAAACGAAAATGATTCTGTGGTTTTTAATCCAGATGAGTTAATTGACTTATTTCTAGACTGTACAGCGGACGGGATTTGTATGGTTGATATGGAGAATCGGTTTATTCGAGTGAACCAAATGTATACCAAAATATTTGGCTATACAGAGGATGATATTATAGGTAAAAGTATATATGAATTCCCTAATCCTGAAATAGTAAATGACACGATTGAATCCGTTAAACGTGGTGAAGCATTTTCCGATATGGTTACTCAATATTACCATAAAGATGGAACCATTCTTGACATTGCCGTTTCTTACTCTCCCTTTCGAAATTCTTGTGGAGACATAATTGCGGTCCTGGCCATCTTTCGTGATATAACCGAGCATATTAATATTGAAAGAGAACTGAAAAGAACACGCGAACTCTATCGACTTATAACGGAAAATACGACGGATATGATCAAGGTATATTCCAAAGATAAACAGATTGTCTATGCCTCTCCCTCTCATAAAGAAGGGATTGGTTATAGTCCGGAACAACTCGTTGGTAAAACCGTCTATGATCTTATGGTTCCAGAAGAATTGGAACACTTTGAAAGGTTTTATCAAAGGTTAGTAGAAACAGAGGAAGCCCAACTGCTTCAGACAAAGCTAAGAACCGGTAATAATGAGGTCATCTATTCAGAGACAACTGTTTCTCCCATCCATAATGAACTGGGGGAGGTTGACTCCTATGTTACCGTGGGCAGGAATATAACTGATCGGGTAAAAAACGATGATGCCCTCCGTAATTTAGATCGGTTATCAATTATTGGCCAATTAGCTGCCGGTGTCGCTCACGAGATACGGAATCCGTTGACTTCATTAAAGGGATTTTCAAAACTATTGAAAGATACAACTAGCCGGGAAAAACAAGATGACTATTTATCGATCATCATGAACGAATTAGATCGTATTGATATGATTGTGAATGAATTTATGTCATTGGCGAAGCCTCAGGCCATCCAATTTGAACCAGAAAATTTAAATACAATTTTAGAAAGTACGGTAAATATTTTACACCCTCAGGCATTGCTACATAATGTTCAAATCACCAACCATTATTTAAAAGATGACATCGTATTAAATTGTAATCCTAATCAGTTAAAACAGGTTTTTGTGAACTTCTTAAAAAATGCAATTGAAGCTATGCCGCTTGGTGGAAATGTCAATATTTATGTTCAACGGATAGAAAGCCATCGTGTACAGATTTGTTTTTCAGACGAAGGAATAGGAATTGACAGCGAACTTATGCGCTTTTTGGGAACTCCGTTCTATACTACGAAGGATAAAGGAATCGGGCTTGGACTAACCGTGAGCAATAAAATCATCCAAGAGCACAATGGGACGATGAATATTGAAAGTAAAATGGGCAAAGGTACAACTGTAAAAGTTGAACTTGAATGCTTTTAAGCTTTAATCATAAAAAGGATATCAGACATCACATTGTTTTGTGATGTCTGGTACCCTTATTTGGTGTAACGATTTGCGTAGCTGGAAGCCACAAAGGCGTTAGGTTTAATCTTTGGTTCAACACCCATTGATTCGATTCTAGTTACCATTTCTTTCACGAACTCACTCGTTTTGTTCCGTTTACCTGCACCAATATCAATATGTCCTTCCATGGTAAAGGTTGCTCCTTGATAGATATAGGGAAGGACGAGATTAATCAACTCATTTTTCTTTTCTTCGGTAAACATCGACACAATTTCCTCGGTTAATGATAATTCAAGAGAGATCCGCTCATGTAAGTGGGTCATTTTTCTTGGAACCACTACCTTCCTAATGCACGCCCATACTCCTTTTCCTTTATTCTGAATAACAACACCCGTGATAAAAACCGTGGTAGATTTATGGACTTGTGAATCTGTGCCGACCATTAATTTATAGTTTCCGCCTGGATCTACTTTCATGAATGTGACAATTCTTTCAAAGACCTGCTCGAAGGACATCCCGTTCTCTTGAAGGTTTTGAAACGAATCTTGATAAGCTCCGCTTTTTTTCATACTGAAGCACCACATCTTTCCATTCCTTTGATAAAGTTTTGTCTCGCCTCTTATTCCTATCTTATGGAAAGTGATTTATTGTCGTGCAGCCATTAAAATATTTGATCTTCTTAAAAATGTATGTGGAAAGGTGAGCAAAAATGCTTTAGTGATGTCCGAGCACATTTGAAGTTACATACCTCTGAACAACCTTTTTTTGAAAAACAAATATATGCCTAACAATTTTTGTGCAAGTCCATCATTAGATAAAGAAACGAATCTAAAATGAATAGGGATGGATGGAGATGGCAAAGAGAAATCGTGGGAAAACAATCAGTTATCTGCCTTCAGGCGGACGGGGAACCTGCCCGCTATGTGGTAGAACAAGAATCAAACTACTATATCCACATAAAACAGAAACAAACCAAACCATCAAAGTATGCAAAAACTGCCGGGATAAAAAATATTAACAAACTGAAGGTGGTGTCAGGTACCATGTGAAATTTTCACATGGTACCTGACACCTTTTTTTAATCTTTGATTTGTTACCACAACTAAATACCGGCCCCGCTATTTTAAAAGGATATTTACAATATTTGTCGAATAAACTTAACTGAACGACATCTAGTTTGACTGGATTCATGAGGGCGTTAAGAAATAGACGCAAAGGGGTGGGATGGTTGAAAAAGCGGGTTGTAAAACAGAATGAGTTAAATTTCTTAAAGCGGGAGCTTAAGTACTTGGTAGAATCAGAGATTCTGCCGGTAGGAAAGTCAAAAGAAATAGAAAAGATATATGATGTGCAGAAACTTTCGTTTACAAAAACACTTTTATATGTTGGCAGTATTCTAATCGGAGCTGGAGTATTAAGTTTTATAGCGAGCAATTGGGATGAAATTGGCAGGACCGTGAAATTCCTTTTAATCATTGCTTTGTTTGTTGCCTGTAATTTTGCGGGCTATAAGATGGAAAAAAACTTTCCAAAGACATCGAGGAGTCTTTATTATGTAGGCGGTCTGGTGTTCGGTGCTGGGATTTTTCTGGTTGAACAGATGTTTCATCTCGGAACTAATTCACAAAATGCCTTTTTGTGGTGGTCGCTTGGTATTTTGCCGTTGGCATGGGTCCTCCGGGATAAATGGATTTTACTTGCATCATCCTTGTTTGTTCTAAAATACTTGCTGGATGGGCAATATCTCCAAGGAATAAATATCCCTTATTGGACGCTGCTCTGGATCGTTGCGATATATATCCTTAATAAGAAAATAGGTTTCTCTCAAATAACTGGATTCGTAACAGGCTTACTGTCGCTGGCATTCATCGGGACGGTTATTAGCTATTTTATGAACCTATTCGAGTATCAGGATTCCACTTATGTATATGGTTTAATCTATTTATTCATTGGTGTTGCTCTTGTCCATTCCAAGATGAAAATGAGCGATATTTACACATTTTTGGGCTACCTTGTTCATGGTTCAGCTGCACTATTATTGTCTTTTGAGGATACATGGCCACTCGATTGGATGTACATTCCATTTTCAATTCTTTACCTGTTTTATGTTTTGTACTTAATCAAGCGAGGCAGCTTAACTAGTATCATTATTCTTTGTGTAATGATTTTCCGTTTTTACCTCGACCTATCCTTCGAGTTTTTACCAAAATCGTTCGTATTTATCATTGGAGGATTTCTGTTGCTTGGTTTCGGTTTTTATTTTGAAAAACAAAGGAAAAAAGGGGTGAGTGTGCATGAATAAGCGAGCAAAGCAGTTAGTCTTGGCTTGTTGCGTGCCAGTGCTCATCCTTCTAGGGTTGTGTGTCAAGCCCCTTTATACCTTACTAACGGGGGAAGAAATGATTCTTCAGACGAAACCGGTGGACCCATCCGACCTTTTTAGAGGTGATTATGTGACACTAAGGTATGAAGCGGAAGAGGTTCCGAAAAAATTGGTGGAACAATCAGTGCTCACAAGATTACAGAAGCGGGGCGGAGAGTTTGAAGTATACATTCTAATGGAGAAAAAGAACGGTGTTCACACACCTATTAAAGTTACCCTTACTAAACCAGATAAGGGAGAATTCCTCAATGGAACGATCAGCTACATCGATAAAGACAACCTGGGCCAAGAAATAGCCTATATTGAATACGGTTTGGATAACTACTACGTGGAAGACAACACAGGTACAGAATGGGAAACAGCCTCAACTAAAGGAGAAATACTAGCGAAAATTAAAGTAACCAACGGCTATGCCATACTAACCGATATTACGAAGAAGTAAAAAGTGGTGTCAGGTACCGCGCGTGGACAAAAACCACCCTTTGTCCACGTGGGGAGGACGTCGAGTCCTTTCGGTACCTGATACTTTTTTATTGTTAACTTTATTTTAAAATTAGTTGACAATGGAGTAACCCACCCGTTATCTTAATATTATAAAGATTAAATTGGGGTGGGAGAATGAATAGAAAATTAAGAGCGTTGGATTTAACACTAGTGGGGATGTTTGTAGCCCTTATGGCGATAGGGGCAAACATTACCTCCTTTGTACCATTTATGGTCGTGGGAGGAGTTCCAATCACTCTCCAAACCTTTTTTGCCATCTTAGCTGGGGCTATTCTAGGGAGCAGGTTAGGGTCAATAGCAATGATTGTTTATATGTTAGTAGGATTTGTGGGTGTACCTGTTTTTGCTAAATTTGGGGCAGGACCTTCAACAATTTTCAGTCCTACCTTTGGCTTCATCTTATCGTATATTTTTACAGCGTTTATCATTGGAAAAATTGTTGAAAAGAAAAAAAGTGTGGCGGCCTTTATCACTGCAGCCTTAATTGGAATGGCCGTAAACTACTTCTTCGGTACCAATTGGATGTATTTTGCCTACAAAATTTGGGCGGCTGCACCAGAAGGTTTTACTTACAAAATGGCCTGGTTATGGATGGTAGTACCATTGCCAAAGGATATCATCTTAGCAGTCTTAGCAGGGATCATGGCCCACCGTCTAGAAAAGACCGTCCTCTCCAAAGGGCAATTTAAAAATTTAAAACGTGTCTCTTAGAAAGCAATAAACACAAACCAAACGTGTCCTTATACCGTGGAACGGTGTCTTTTTATGGTACCTGTCACCATTATCATTAATTGATATTTAATAATATCTCCACATTAACAACCGCTTTAACGTGATTTATTAATTTATAATTAAATTAATAATAGTGTTAGAGGGGATATTATCTAAATATGAAACTTTTACTTAATTTAATATTTCTATTTTTATTAAGTTTTTCTCTGATTGGATGTTCTTCTCAAGGAGAAGTGAGGGAACCAACCAAACAGTCGGCAACTGCAGCGGCAGCCAAATCAAATGAAGAGCAAACACAAGAAATTGACCCGAAAGATTTCCTTCAATTTCTTACGAGCCAAGGTCAACTGGTTCCATTAGGGGATGTTCCTATTCCGAAGGAAAATCCGATGAAGCCTGAAGTGATTAAATTGGGGCAGACACTATATTTTGATTCGCGTCTCTCCGGTAATAATCAAAGGAGTTGTGCTTCTTGTCATGATCCAAATCAGGGATATGGGGACAATCGTCCAACCTTGAAAAAAATAGACGGGGCCACTGGAGCAAGAAATAGTCCGACGATTATTAACTCAGGCTATTATAAAACCAACTTTTGGGATGGTCGCGCCGCTTCATTAGAGGAGCAAGCATTAGGACCAATTCAGAACCCGAACGAAATGAATCAAACACTTGTAGAATTGGTCAAAGAATTAAAAGGAAATCCAGGATATGTGAAACTTTTTAATACGGCTTTTAAGGATGGAATCACCGCGAAAAATATTGCCAAGGCCCTAGCAGCCTTTGAAAGAAAAATTATTGTAAAAGACACGCCGTATGACCGTTTCCTAAATGGTGATACAACCGCCTTATCGCGGCAAGAACTAAGGGGATTAGACCTATTTGCAGGTAAAGCAATGTGCGTCACATGTCATAATGGTTCTAATTTATCAGATAACAACTATTATAATATTGGGCTTAATACAGAGGATGAAGGGCGCTTTGCCATAACTAAAGAAGAAACCGATTTAGGAAGAATTCGGACACCGAGTTTATATGGGATTACACACACGGCACCATATATGAGCAATGGTAGTATTGCTACGTTAGTGGAAGTCATTGACTATTATGACCGTGGCGGGGACAGTCATCCCAATAAGAGTTTCTTTATGAAAAAATTTATGAATCCTATAGGTCTAACAGATGAAGAAAAGTCCGATTTATTAGCGTTTTTAAAAACTCTAGGAGGAAAACCTCCAGTTTATACAAAGCCAGAGTTGCCATAAAAGATATGTGCCTGACACCCGCTGAAAAGCCCAAGTGTCAGGCACTTTTATTTGCGTTGTAGAAAAACTAATCAAACG
>NZ_JBALOA010000008.1:0-50947 GCF_036962125.1 Neobacillus drentensis | reverse complement strand
AACGATTGATTAAATCGAGTAGAAGCCCAGGGCCTCATGGGTTTTCAGGCAAATTAGAAAAACTAATCAAACGATTGATTAAATCGAGCAGAAGCAACCGTCCCATAGCTTTCCGGGCGAATCAGAAAGCCTAATTAAACGATTGATTAAAATCTAATTAATTAGTTATTCCACTTAAAAAATATCGTAAAAAAGGCGTCATCCCAAAAAGTGGATGACGCCTTTTAACCTTTACTTTTGAAGAGCATTTACCACTTCATCAATTGTTTTTTCACTAGCAAGAAGACCGTTAATCGTCCAGTTGCTTGGGTCGTTCATTTCATAAACACGGTCATTTTTTACAGCGTCAAGACCATTCCAGATTGAGCTCTTTGCTAAAAGATCTAATCCAGCTTCCCCTTTTTTACTGACAAGGAAGATGTGATCTGCTTTGATTTCTGGCAATTTTTCAAGAGCAATGGGATCCCACTGCGCAGCCGCCCCACCAAGACCTTCAACGAAGGATGGCTGCTTAATGCCTAAGTCGCTGTAAAGGACGTTAGCACTGAAACGGTTATTTTCCATCAAGTAAAACTTGTCTGCCATAACCCAAAGAATCGCTGCCGATTCATCCCCAATGGCATCATGGACCTTTGCTTTTGCGTCTGCTACCTTAGCATCGTAATCTGCGAGAACCTCTTTGGCCTTATCTTGTTTACTTAAGATCTCACCCATCTGAGATAACTGTTTACGCCAATCAGCACTTATTTCGTCTTTATAGACGTAGGTTGGGGCAATTTTTTTATATTCTTCATATTGTCCTTTTTGAATCGCAGAAGGAGAACTGAAAATGATTAAATCAGGATTGTTGTTAATCACTTGTTCAAGCGGAAGATCCCAGCCAACTTTGGGAACATCCTTTAACTCAGGCTGTAAATAATCCAAAACTGTATCACCGATGGACCATTGCGCAGCTGGCTTAACTCCTAAAGCAACTAAAGAATCCTCTAAATACGGAGCGATGATTCGCTTAGGGTTAGCGGGAATCACCACTTTTCCCTTGGCATCATTTAGTGTAACCTCAGCATTTTTCTTTTCGGTTTTCTTTTTAGTTTGTGAGTTGTCGGTGTTACTGCAAGCACTTACCAAAAATAACATCAGTAATAAAGTAAAAGCTAAATAAAAGCGCTTCTTAAGCATAGTTGAACCTCCTGTGAATATGTTTCTTGATGGTAATGATAATCATTTTCATTTAAAGTGTCAATAAACAAAACCAAATAACTTGCTGATAATTGTGAATAAGTCTTGAAGGATATTTCTGGGAGTTGTTTTTATACTGTAAACATATTGAAAAACAACCGATAAATATCTATACTTAGTGATAATGATTATCATTCTACTTTGAAACGCTATATAAATTCATTATCAATTTAGTAATATACCCAATTTTTCTTTTTTTATCAGAAAGGGTGTTAGTTTTTGAATGGAAATGCAAAGCAGCAAAAAGGCGAATCTTTAACCTTTCATAAAAAAACAGGAAGAACATCTGTAAAGGGAACTTTTGTATTAATCTTAGGATTGATACTAATCCTACTATCAATGGGTTTATCGATTGCTTATGGTGCTGCAGATATAAAAATGGCCACAGTCTGGGAGGCTGTCGCCCATTTTAATCCTAAAGTTACTTCTCATCAAATTATTCAAGAAATACGCATGCCGAGGGCAATTGGTGCGGTTTTAGTGGGAGCCTTCCTCGCGGTTTCAGGTGCGGTCATGCAGGGATTGACGCGTAACCCTCTTGCTTCTCCATCTATCATGGGTGTGACGGATGGGGCTGCGTTTGCCTTAGTGATCACTCTTGCCTTTTTCCCGGCGGCAACTATAATCGGATTAACTTTCTCTTCGTTTGTTGGTGCCGGAATGGGTGTAATCCTTGTTTTTACCATAGGAGCTTTTTCAAAGGGAGGGTTGACTCCGGTAAAACTCGCCCTTGCTGGAGTGGCTGTCGGCTCGATGCTTAGCGCATTCTCTAGCGCGATTGCTCTTCACACACAAGTGGCCAAGGACATGAGCTTCTGGTATGCCGGAGGATTAACAACTGTTTCGTGGGGAGCCATTAAGATTCTGCTCATCACTGGGGGAATCGGGTTGCTGCTCGCCCTCTTTATCTCAAGGTCAATCACCATTCTTAGCTTGGGTGAAGAAGTTTCAAAAGGACTGGGGCAGAATACACTTTTAGTAAAATCACTTGGCTTGATTGTTGTATTAGTTCTAACCGGTGCAGCCGTATCTGTAGCTGGTGCCATTGGCTTTATTGGATTGGTCATTCCGCATATTACACGATTTATTATTGGTTCCGATTATCGGTGGATTATCCCGATTTCTGCTGTACTCGGCGGGCTGTTACTCGTCCTGGCTGATGTCGCGGCAAGAATGGTGAATGCCCCATTTGAGACACCGGTCGGAGCGATTACGGCCATCATAGGTGTTCCCTTTTTCTTATACCTAGCCCGTGGGGAAAGGAGGGGGCTATGATGAATCAAGTGAGAGCTAAACAGAAAAAATTTATTGCCCTAATAAGCCTTTTATTTCTCTTAACGATTATCACATTTATCATAAGTTTAAATCTTGGAGTGGTACGAATTGCCCCGCTAGATGTATTTAAGACCCTAGTAGGGAAGGGAACGACCCGCGATCAACTTGTCCTTATTGATTTTAGGCTGCCGCGAATGATTCTGTCCCTACTGATTGGTGCAGGTTTAGCAGTCTCCGGAGCAATTTTACAAGGTGTTACAAAAAATGATTTAGCTGACCCTGGGATATTAGGAATTAATTCAGGTGCAGGATTCATGGTCATCCTGTTTATTTATTTTTTTCAGGGGTCCATGAATAGCGTGAGCACGCTTGGTATTTTTCTTTTACCTTTATTCGCATTAATTGGTGCGGTACTTGCAGCGATTTTAATTTACTTAATTGCTTGGAAAAAAGGGATTGACCCCGTTCGGTTAATTTTAGTAGGGATTGGCGTGAATTCTGGCTTTGGAGCCGCGATTATTATTTTTCAATTAAAAATGAATCCGCAAGACTTCATGCAGGCGGCAGTCTGGCTTTCGGGTGATATTTGGGGAACCACTTGGAAGTTTGTTGCCATCCTTGCCCCGTTAATCCTGTTGCTTCTCCCTATTGCTTTTTATAAAGCACACATCTTAAATCTTATGAATTTAGGTGACCAAGTTGCAACCGGTCTTGGTATTCGGGTTGAAAAAGAAAGAAGGATCTTGCTGTTAACTGCTGTAGCTCTTGCAGGTTTTAGTGTGGCGGCGGGGGGAGGAATCGCCTTCCTTGGATTAGTTGCTCCGCATATTGCCAAACGATTAATCGGGCCAAAGCATCAGCTGTTTCTGCCAATCACGGCGGTGTTAGGCTCTTTCGTTCTTTTATTGGCAGATACGATTGGCAAAAATTTGCTCGCCCCAACCCAAATACCGGTTGGGATCGTGGTTGCCATATTTAGTGCACCATATTTTATCTTTTTACTAATGAAAGCAAAATAAGGGGGAACGGATTGTGGTTTCACTTTCTACTGAGAATCTTGAGATTGGTTATGGAGACAAGACGATTGTTGAAAATTTGAATTTACAGATCAACAAAGGGGAAATTACCACGATTATTGGTGCCAATGGCTGCGGGAAATCCACTATTTTAAAAACATTAGCGCGTGTCCATGCAGCCAAATCTGGAAGCATTTACTTAGATGGAAAGATGATTCACAAAGTCCCAACAAAGGAAATTGCTAGAAAAATGGCTGTTCTTCCGCAAAGTCCTGAGGCACCAAACGGACTTACGGTTTATGAATTGATTTCCTTTGGACGCTCCCCCCATCAAAGCGGATTTGGCAGACTGACGGATAAAGATCGACAGGTGATTGATTGGTCCTTAGAGGTGACCGGACTTAGTCAATTTGCTGAGTATCCTGTTGATGCTCTTTCTGGTGGACAGCGTCAACGGGCATGGATTGCGATGGCGATTGCACAGGAAACAGATTTATTGCTGCTCGATGAGCCAACAACCTATCTTGATATGGCGCACCAGCTGGAGATTTTACAGCTGCTTGATAAATTGAATAAGGAACAAAGCCGGACGATTGTCATGGTCATTCACGATTTAAACCATGCGGCACGGTTTTCTCATCATATGGTTGCTTTACGGAGCGGTCATATTGTCAAGGAGGGCAGTGCTGAAGAAGTGATGACTCCAGACGTTTTAAAAACAGTTTTTCAAATCGATGCGGAAATAGTCAAAGATCCACGGACAAAAAAGCCGGTATGTCTTTGTTATGATTTATTACAGAAAGAGCAGCGAATAAATCATCGTAAAGTGATGAATTACTAGACGTGCGGATGGGTGGGGAATGAAATGAAACTTTACGATGTAACGATAATCGGCGGAGGTCCAGTTGGCTTATTTACTGCTTTTTATTGTGGGATGAGAGAGATGGAGACAAAAATCATAGAATTTCTCCCGTACTTAGGAGGGAAGGTTTCTTATTTCTATCCTGAAAAAGACATCCGGGATATTGGCGGAATTCCTGCAATTACAGGAGAAAAACTAATTGGGCAATTGGCGGAACAAGCCCAAACCTTTGACCCGACGATTGTTTTAAATCAACAGGTTGTGGGACTGGAACGGTTAAAAGATGGGACGTTTATGTTAACCAGTCATAATGGGGAAAAGCACCATACTCGGACGATTATTTTAGCAACCGGCTTTGGGACCTTAAAAAGTGCCAAGCTAGACGTGGACGGCGCTGAAAAATATGAAGGACGGAATTTAAGGTATGGTGTGGAGAGACTAAGTGACTTTAAGGATAAGCACGTGCTTATTTCCGGTGGCGGCAATTCTGCCGTTGATTGGGCAAACGAACTGCTTCCCATTGCGAAGCATGTGACCGTGGTGCATCGCAGGCACGAGTTTTCTGGAATTGAGAGGAATATCAGCAATTTGCGAAAGTCCACTGCCACGATTATGACCCCTCATGTGTTGGACGCCGTGCATGGGGAAGAAGACCGAATCGAGCGTGTTTCCGTCAAAAACATTGAAACCAACGACACGGATATCATTGAGGTGGACGAAGTCCTGGTTAATCATGGCTTCTGCATTGACCTTGGCCCGATTAAGGAGTGGGGACTAGAATTCGAATTTGGGAACATTAAGGTAGACAGCAAGATGCAAACCAATATCAAGGGAATTTTTGCCGCTGGCGATGTCGCCAACTACCTAAATAAATTGCACCTGATTGCAGGCGGATTCTCAGAAGGCCCAACCGCCGTCAACAGCGCAAAATCCTACATAGAACCAAAAAAAGAACTCAAGCCCATCTACTCCACGACCCATTTTTAGCTAGTACATTGTTAAGAGTTACATTTAGGTGTAACATTTTTTAAGTTACATTTTTGGTGTCAGGTACCATTCGTGGACACTTGTCCCCCATGGGTGGACAACTTGAAACAGGCACTCTCCGAATTTGTGGAGGGTGCCTGTTTTTTCTTAGTTATTTATCTTATCTATGCTGGTTTGGAGGTATTTGTGTCGGGTATAAAAGATGGTTGTCAGGATGATGGATAATCCCCCGAACAGGACGCACATAAGCTGCAGACCGATGAAATCCAGAAGAAACCCTGAAAGAAGCAGGACAATCTGGTAGGTCACCCGGTCCAGCATGTTCCGAAATGAAAAGAAGCGGCCGTGAAATTCCTTTGGTACCTTTGTTTGAAAGATTGTTGCTGCGGTTGGGAAGAAGCAACCGACAGAAAATCCAAACAAGGCAAACGCAATAATTGTTATCACCGGATTGTCTGCTAAGTACAAGAGCACCTGCGACCCGCCAATTAAAAAGGAACAAGCGAACAAAATTAAGTAAGGAGAAATTTTCTCACTAATTAATTTAATCAAAAAAGCACCCAACATAAAGGAGATTCCCTCTGTCGTGTAAATCCAGCCCTTAATAGCTGAGCTATCCTGTAATTCACTAATGTTAATAACTACAAGGTTAAAGCCGCCCAGAAATAGAACCGGGACCAGTGTCATAATCAGTGTCATTAGGACGATTGGCAGACCTTTTATAATGGGAAAAACGTCTTTAAAACTAGTTTTCTCAGCCAGGCTATTTCTGACAAGTTGAAGTTCTTTTGATTCATCGATAGCTAAGAACCAAGTAAGGATGAACAATCCAATATACGCTACTAAGGAACCATAATAAAGCATAGATAAGGGCAAGATTACTATCAAAACTCCTGCAACAGCTGTTCCAATAATTCGTGACAATGTCGATACGTTCATATGAATCCCATTTAATTGAAGTAAATCCTTTTCATTCACAATCAGCGGCAGTGCCGCTTGCAAGGCTGGAAAGTAAAACGTTGCGGAAATCTGCAGCAAGACTAGAAACACGACCATCCACCATATCGAACCAGTCGCAATTGCAATTAGCATAAAGATGACACTGATCGCCCTAACAAAGCCTGCTAACAGCATCACTGTTTTTTTGCTTACTTGGTCGGTAAGCCGGCCAGCATAAGGTCCAACCGCAATCCCGGCAAGCATTCCGGCGGCTAAAAGGAGTGATTTTAAAAAGTCCGAAGGCAGCTTTGCCTGCATGAATTCCAAATTACCGATAATGCCGAGCCACAAACCGAGCCCGGCGATAAATTCCCCTGTTAGTAAGATCCAAACATTCCTATTCCTTAACATAAATCTTGTACCTCAATCCTCTATTCATATCCATTCAAAGATACAATACAATTCTATCTATGGAAAGAAGAAGTGTAAAAAGGGTGTCAGGTACCGCTCGTGGACATTTGTCCACGAGCGGTACCTGACACCCTATATTGACACCCTATAATCCTTTAGATAAGCATCTGCTAATTGATTCGGTAAACCATAAGGCTATAATTGAAAAAATTATATAGTACCAGGGATCCCACCACACTTGGCTGTGCAGTATTCCTGATTTCCTAAGAATGATTGTAACAGCATACATACAAACGGGGGTAATCACATATTTCAACCATTTAGGTAAATAGGGGATTTTTGCTACGATAACATAGAAGAGGGTGGCACATAGGTAAGATACCGCTGCAAAAGCAGTGGTATCCTTGGATGGATTACCCCACCAGCCCAATTGATAATATCTACTTGAAAAAAGCATGATTGGGATCATGTGGAAAGTACCTTGAATTGCGCCGACTACCAAAAACAATACTAAAGAGTGCAGGACTCCTTTTAAGGGTAAAACCATTTTTTTGATTAAAAATTTAGCCGAAAGATAATAAAACGGCAATCCCAGTGATGTATAGCCTATTTTCCACCAATTATGCTTATATATATGAAGTTTGATAAAGACCCACTCAATCACCGCAAAAAGACCAGTAAAGAATGCAATCCAGAGCCACTTCCTGTGAAAAGAAGCAATGTAGGTAGCTGTCACAGGCAGCGCTAAGAAATTAGATGCAATCGCCCCCATATTGCTATCATAGATTCGATCATGCTTGAGAAGTTTCGGATAATATTGATAACTTCCTAAAAAGTTATAAATGATTGCCTCAATCATATACCCCAACCCAACCATGGCTAAGTATAAAAGCAGACTCCTTTTTATCCCTTTTATATAACAGACATATAGCAAAAGAATGACACTTAAAAAGCCCAAACCGAGATAGCATAATGAATTTATATTCATTTATACACACCCCTTCTTAAAAATAGTATCCAAACCTCACTGGAAGTTTATTCATTTCATTTGTGTAACAGGGTGTCAGGTACCGCCCGTGGACATTTGTCCACGGACGGTAGCTGACACCAATCGGAGTTGTTTTTTATTTCCATTTGTTATATACTACATTACAACAGTAATGCACTATGTTAGCTGGGAGGGGGGAAAGTTTGAATTTGAATTTGGATGGGACGAAGCCGATTTATCTGCAGATTTCGGAGTGGCTGGAGCGGGAGATTCTCAATGGGAATTTTGAGAGTGATCAAAAAATATACTCCCAATACCAACTGGCCGAAATCTTTAATATTAATCCAGCCACCGCGGCGAAGGGGCTCAATATATTAGCCGATGAAAATATCCTTTATAAAAAACGCGGACTGGGGATGTTTGTTACCAGCACAGCCAAAGAAAGGATCCTAAGCAAGCGGAAAAACGAAACACTTAAACGATTAGTAGAGGAAATTGTCCTCGAAGCGGATCGGTTAAACGTAAGTAAAGCTGAGCTAATTGAAATGATTAAAGCCACAAGCATTGGGGAGGTAGAGAAATGAGTGTCATCGAGTGCCATGGATTAACCAAAAAATACGAACGAAATAGGGCGTTAAATAACCTGTCATTTAAGATTGAAGAAAATAAAATAACAGGTTTGATTGGCAGAAATGGATCGGGGAAAACTACGCTGTTAAAAATCATTGCCGGCCACCTCAAAGAAACAACTGGAGAGATTAAAGTATTTTCCGAAAAGCCGTTTAATAATCTAACGATTTCTGCCAACCTCATCTTCATTCATGATCAAATGAATCTGCCTACCGCATTAAATCTTCAGGAAATCCTAGCGGCGGCAGCCAAGTTTTATGAAAATTGGGATGCAAAGCTGGCCTATCGTTTGTTTGATTATTTCTCGTTTAATCAATCACAGTATTATCAAGACCTTTCAAAGGGAATGAAAAGTACCTTCAATATTATCCTAGGGTTATCCGCCCGCTGTCCTTTGACACTTTTTGATGAACCGACAACAGGAATGGATGCGGCTGTCAGACATGATTTTTACCGTGCAGTGCTGAAAGACTATATTGCCTATCCGCGCTCATTTATTATTTCAAGCCATCATTTAAATGAGATTGAGGATTTACTAGAAGAAGTCCTGCTAATAAAAGAGGGAAAGGCACATCTTCACCTCCCGGTAGAGGATTTTAAGGAGTGGGCGATTGGAATTCAAGGAAAGTCATCGATCGTGCAGGAATGGACAAAAGATAGAGAGATAATTCACACCAAGAACATTGGTACCGATCAATCCTATGTCGTCGTGAGGAACCAGTTTTCTGATCAAGAAAGGCAGAGGGCTCGTACAGCAGGGCTTAACCTAACTTCGGTTACAGCTAGCGACTTATCTGTTTATCTAACGGGGAAAACCGAAGGGGGAATTGATGATGTCTTTAACCACGGTTAGTCTAACTGCGACTTTGAAAAAACAATATTCCTATAAACTGAGGGCTTACAACCAGGTATTTTGGAACCTAGTCTTTCTCCAATTGTTAGCTGTCCTTTTTTCGTTAAATGGAGTGGGCATGATGGGCTCAAGCAGTGAGAGTATTGAAGTGACTATTCATTATTATTCAGCTGATTTTGTTGTTTTTTTCACGATGATCTGGGGACTGATTATCGCGATCATCATTACCACGAAAGCGTATCGAAATGATGATTTCACTTTTGTCACGAATCGACTAAGTCATAATCTATCTAATCTATTGTTCTTGTTAACAGCTTGCCTCATTGGAGGACTGACAGCCATGCTGTCGGCCAATGTAATAAAGGTAATTACCTATTTCTTTGATGGTCAATTAATCGTTGACAGCACAAGCTTAACCAGTGCTCTTGGTGAATTTATCCTAGGAACTTTTACAACAAGCCTCTACATTTTCCTTTGTTGTGCTTTGGGCTATATAGTCGGGACGTTAGTCCAGATTCATAAGGTATTTGTTGTTTTAGTACCTGTACTATTTTTCGGTGGCTTGTTTCTCCTCGGTGTTAGTGGAAACGA
The DNA here is from genome assembly GCF_036962125.1 of Neobacillus drentensis. Classification (GTDB taxonomy): domain Bacteria; phylum Bacillota; class Bacilli; order Bacillales; family Cytobacillaceae; genus Neobacillus; species Neobacillus drentensis_B. The sequence goes on along the minus strand of NZ_JBALOA010000008.1, from coordinate 41,156 downwards.
AACAATCGTGACAAACTTTTTTGGTTTTATTTTTAAAGAATCGTCCATCTTGTTATTTATGATCAAAGTAATGGTTACTAGCGGTCTGCTCTTTGCGAGTGCCTTCTTATTGTCAAACCGAATGGAGGTTAAACAATAACCATGACCATTTTGAGTCTATTACCCATTCTTATTATCCTAATCATTGTCATCATTGCTGCCAAAAGCATGAAGAAGACTGCCAACAATCAGGTGAGATCGATGTCCGTCAAATGGGTCCGCAGAATTTTTGGCGCTTATATATCGCTTCTACTTATCTGTACATTAGTAGTGCCGTTTATTAACGGAAATGGTTGGGATGATTTGAAAAAAGCTCCTGTCAAGGATCTAGAAAAAGAAGGTATCGCTTTAGTCAATGCAGCTGCCGCAGGAAAAATCGATTCCATCGATAGGAAATTTATTGAGAAGAAATGGGACTTCGATTTTCGTGAGCAAAAACTAACGGTGGGAAGTAAGAATAACGAGTTCATAAGCACACAGATCTTTGTGGAGAGAAAGAAGACCAATGATCAAAAAATTGAGGCTGTTTCATATAAAACGAGATCAAGTGTAAATGACTTGGATGTTACTCAATTGACAAACCCGATTCGACTAAAATTAGCGGCTAACACCTTAACAATAAATAATCCAAAGAAAGCTGTTCTTGAATTTAACACGTTTAATCATGTCTTCTCAGTCAGCCAATTTACTGGTGAGCCTACATTATTTGCCCATCATTCGAGTTTTTCCAAGGGGCAAAGTATCCTCTACCTGCGAATACCAAAAGACCTTAAGTTGATTAACAAACCTGATGTAAATATTCAATTTGTCGAGTAAAGATGGTAGCCGAAATGGCTATCTTTTTTTTGGAAACTAATCAAACGCTTAATTAAATTGACCAAAGTGTTAAACAAGGTTTTTTTAGCAGGGTCTAATGTGGATAGGGCTTATTTGTGTTAGACGCATGGAATACCAGACTACCAAAATAAATAATTAAATACTGGTATAGTATAATGTAAATATTGAAATTTCTAATCGTACAAGTCACCTTCTGGGGGGAATATGATGACAGCCGGGGAACTATGCCGAACAATAATCGTAGATGATGAAATGTTAATTAGACAAGGGATTAAGCATTATATCAACTGGGAGCAGGAGGGTTTTATGATTGTCGGTGAAGCAGCAAATGGTCAAGAAGCCCTTGATTTAATAGAATCTGCAAAACCGCATATCATTATTACAGATATTGTGATGCCAATCATGGATGGGGAAGAATTAACGAGGATTGTGAAGGAGAAATACCCACATATAGAAGTCATCATCTTAAGCAGTTTTGGTGAATTCGATTATGTGCGCTCTACCTTCCAAAACGGCGTTGTTGATTATATATTAAAACCGAAACTTAATGCCGAAGTGTTACTAAAAGCGTTAAAAACTGCTGCTGGCAGGATTCCTTTATTTCAAACCTTAATTAATAGGACAGACACTGTGGTCCCTATCGAGCAGATGGTGAATAAGTTAATTTCGGGATATGAGGTAACTTATGATGCTGAATCATTAAAAGAGATATTCCCATATAGCCACTATTGTTTATTGGGGATAGATTTAAAATATTCACAATCCCAGAACATCAGGGAAGTGGATGCATATATAAAGACAAAAATGGATGATGCTTGTAAAGGTCATCTTAGTCAGATGGTTTACGAATCCTTCATCATTGAGCCGGGTATCATCGTGTATCTAGTAAATATAATGAAAAGCAGTCTGCCTGAAATCCTTCAATTGGGCAGTCAACTGGCAACGTCTATCCCAGGGATTAGTCTTGCTTTGTCGGAGGAATTTACTGAGTTTTCCCAGCTGGGCAGCCTTTACAAGGAAAGTCTCTTAAAATTGTTTAATTATCGATTTTATTTTCCTGAAAAACAGTTCTTAACGAAACAAACGCTCCCATATGTGCCGCCCAAATGTGAAAACTTTAATTTGGACCGGTTTACGGAGGAACTTAAACGGAAACATTTTGATTTGGCTTTTCAATATTTACAAGATCATGTCAAAGCATTATCCGCCTGCTACACGACTGATATTTATGAATTTAAAGCTTTCTTTGGCAACATTATTTTTAACATTACCATTCTTCTAAGCAATATGAGATATGACGTAACGGGTTTGGAAAATGCTAAGTATTCCTATTTTAGGTCCATTGATGAAGCAACTTCGGCAATCGCGACTGTTGAACTAATGAACCGCTTTATAGAAGAAACGAAAAATTGCATATTTACCGTGCAAAGTAAGCCTGAAGATATAAATATGAAAAAGCTGACTGAATATATTGCTGAACACTTTGCAGAGCCGTTGACCCTTACAGGGGTGGCCAAGCATTTTCATTTCAATCCTTCGTACCTCTCAAGCTATTTTTCCTCCCATAATAAGGAAGGATTTATTGAATATTTAAATAAAATTCGGATCGAAGAAGCATCGAAGCTGCTAATTGAAGGTACAGAGTCTATCTCTGAAATAAGCGGGATGGTTGGTTATTCAGACCACAGTTATTTTTGTAAGGTTTTTAAGAAAATAAAGGGATTGTCTCCAAGCCAATACAAAAGAAAGCAAAAATTAAGATAAGAGATGGTGAATTATGAGATTTATTCCCGAACGATTTAGACATAATGGTTTATTTATCGTTATGTCTCTTATTACGGTGATGATGATTATTACAGTGTCTATCACGATTACATGGACAACAATTCGGATGTCAGAGCAGTTTTTTATTAAAAAATTTAGCATTACGAACTACAAAGTCATGAGTCAGATAAAGGAAAGTTTTGAATCCTTTAACTATTCAGTTGTCATTACATCAAACAACCTCCTTCAAAGCAATACGATTAAAAAAATTTTAACAAAGGAAAAATACAGCAATAAAGAGAAGCTTAGCGCCTATTTTGCAATGGGACAACAGTTAAAGCGAATTGAAACCAATTTAGATGCATACGAGGAAAGCATTGTAGTTATGGGCAGAAACGGATTCAGCTTTGCAACCAATCGTACTTACTGGCCAATAACCGATGAAGAGTTAAGGACGAGCAGACTTACCAGCAATACGTTTAAGGTTCCTAAGAGACTGATATACCAATTGGACAAGCGGACGGATGGAACGAATCGCCAGTTCATCGTTGCATCAAAGGTTCTTATGGAACGAATCAACGGAACGGTTTATGGATCGATGTATTTTGCGTTTGATGAAAGTGAATTTAGAAAGTTTTTCACAAGCTATACAGGGCCTGGTAATAATGTGTTTGTCGTTGACAAGCAGGGAGTCATTGTTTCTAGCAACCAGTCAAAGCTCATTGGGCACAAACCAAAGGGTCTTCTTAGCTATGCTAAAAAAATTGAAAAGAGTTCTAACCCCTATATCATTGATAACTTTATGGGGAAAGACCAGATTATCTCGATGGAATACCTCCCATCCTTTGATATGTATCTATTTAATATCATCGATAAGCAAAAAGCAGTAGGAGACCTAATTGATAAGAAAGATATTGTGCTCATCTCGATGGGGATTGTCCTTGCAGCGCTTATCATTGTCCTGCTCGCGACAAGGAGATTGACCAATTCGTTATCAAGCTTGGTTAAGCAGATAGAAGATGCGTCAAAACATGAATTTCACCAATATGTTTCTGCAACAGGTACCTACGAAACGATGAAAATCGGCAATGCCTTTAATTCTATGCTTGATGAACTGCACCAGTATGTAAAGCAGCTTGTTGAATCCCAAAAACAACAGCGCAATGCGGAATTAGCTGCCCTGCAGCAGCAAATCAACCCGCATTTTTTGTACAATACGCTGACCTCAATTAAATTCATGGTGCAGCAGGGGGGGAAAGAAGAAACGGAAGCAACGATTAATGCGTTGATATCCTTGCTGCAAAATACAATTGGCAATGTTAGTGAGACAAATACAATTGCCCAAGAAGTTGATAATTTAAAGAACTATGTCCTTATTAATCAGAAACGCTATGGTGATCGGATTAAAGTAAACTATTTCATTGCACCAGACTGTTTGGAGTATCACGTACCAAAGCTTGTACTACAGCCTTTTATGGAAAATTCATTCTTTCATGGCTTCACTCACAAGGCAGGCGGGTATATTAATGTTCTAGTCTGGAAAGAAGAGCAAACATTGATTTGTGAAGTGGTTGATAACGGTGATGGGATGAGAGTCTCTTCAGAAAGTAAGCTTCCCAGTACTAAGCGCAAACAGCAGATGTTTTCTGGGATTGGTGTGCGGAATGTTCACGAACGGATCCAGTTTATTTATGGAGAAACGTATGGGGTATCAATTTCTAGTGAGTTGGGGGAGGGAACAAAGGTCAGAATTACACTTCCTATCTCAGTCATATAAATATAGTCTTAGAATCCAAAAATAATCCAAAAAGAGGGAATGGAAGCGTGTTCATCTTATAAAAATATTACAATCCCTAAATAATATCGTCCTAACAGGTGCGTCCTTACAGATGATAACATTAAATTGTGAGTTAGATAACGCTTACAAGAATAGAAAGGGGAATATCTATGAAAAAAGTATTAGCACTCTTTTTGGTTAGTATATTGATGCTAACTGCCTGTTCTTCGGGGTCGAAAGATAAAGGCGCTTCCGACAGTGGTAAAGATACAAATGAAGTTACGGTTTGGGCATGGGACCCGAATTTTAACATTAAAGCAATGAACATTGCTAAAGATGTTTATAAAAAAGAAAATGCAGATGTAAATATTAAAGTAGTTGAAAACGCTCAAGATGATATTATCCAAAAGTTAAACACTAGCTTAAGCTCTGGTTCGACAAAAGGTTTACCAAATATCGTCTTAATTGAAGACTACCGAGCACAAAGTTTCTTAAAGGCGTATCCAGATATGTTCTATGAATTAACGGATTCGTTCAAGGCAGATGATTTCGCTCAGTATAAAATTGCCCCAACAAGCCTGGACGGCAAAAACTACGGCCTTCCATTCGATACGGGTGTTACTGGACTATATGTTAGAACCGATTATTTAGAAAAAGCTGGCTACAAAGTTGCAGATTTACAAAACATGGACTGGAATAAGTACATTGAAGTTGGTAAAAAAGTAAAAGAAGCAACTGGTAAAGCAATGCTTACACAAGACCCAAAGGACCTTGGTCTCATTCGCATGATGATTCAAACTAGCGGCGCATGGTATTTAAAGAATGATGGAGTAACTCCTGATATCGCCGGCAACGCTGCTTTAAAAGAAGCATTCCAAGATTATAAAGCAATTTTAGATGCAGATTTAGTAAAACCTGTTTCTGACTGGGGTCAGTTTGTCGCAGGCTTTAACAGCGGTGATGTTGCTACAGTTCCAACTGGAAACTGGATTACTCCATCAATCAAGGCTGAAGCTTCACAAGCAGGCAAATGGGCAGTTCTTCCAATGCCAAAACAAGCTGGTATCTCAGGTTCTGTGAACGCTTCAAACCTAGGCGGCAGCTCTTGGTACGTATTAAATATTCCAGGAAAAGAAAAGGCAGCTGAATTCTTAGGGAAAACATTCGGTTCAAATGCAGATTTTTATCAAACATTGAACAAAGAAATGGGCGCAATCGGTACTTATAAGCCAGCATCTCAAGGGGAAGCATATACAGCTGCGGATGATTTCTTCGGAGGTCAAAAAGTTGTTGCTGACTTTGCGGCTTGGACAGAAAAAATCCCTCAAGTTAACTATGGTATGCACACCTATGCAATTGAGGACATCTTAGCTGTTGGAATGCAGGATTACCTAAAAGGTAAAGACTTAGATAAAGTATTAGAAGATGCACAAAAGCAAGCAGAAGAACAAATAAAATAATCAACTAAGTTAAAAAGTAATTGATTTATCTAAGAAATTATGCCTTAGGAATTCGCCAGCTTCTCTCTCATTTAATGGAGCTATCTGATGTGTCAGGCGAATTTTCTGAGGCAATTTCTTTTCTTGAATTAAACAATGTAAGGAGTTGACTTAAATGATAACAGCGAAAGAGAATCAATCGCAAACCCTCTCAAAAGCAAATTCTGGACGGAAGGTTCGAACGAAGAATAATATCATTGGATGGTCCTTTGTAATCGTCGCCACCGTCATGATCTTTCTGTTTTACTTCTATCCAATGGTTCAGGCACTTATTTTATCTTTTAAATCTGGGGTGGGTGCGAATCTAACCTTTACCGGCATCGACAACTATACGCGGTTATTTAAGGATCCAACTTTCCTTACAACTGTAAAAAATACCGTCATCTATTTGATCATTCAAGTACCAGTGATGATTTTATTAGCATTGTTTTTGTCTGTTTTATTAAATAATAAAACTTTGAAGTTTAAAGGCTTTTTCCGAACTGCCATCTTCTTACCATGTGTAACCTCTCTAGTAGCTTATTCTGTTATCTTCAAATACTTATTTGGTCAAGATGGCATTATTAATCTTATGTTAATGAAAGTTTCACTGATTTCAGAACCGATCCAATGGCTTACCGACCCGTTTTGGGCAAAAATTGCCATTATTGTCGCTATCACTTGGCGTTGGACTGGCTATAACATGATATTCTATTTATCCGCCCTTCAAAACGTTGATGAATCGATCTATGAAGCAGCGAGAATAGATGGTGCTTCGCCCGTTCAACAATTTTTCAAGATAACCATTCCAATGTTGAAGCCGATTATCCTCTTTACATCGATCACCTCAACGATTGGTACGCTACAGTTGTTTGATGAGGTTATGAATATTACCAAGGGTGGACCGGGGAATGCGACAATGACGATTTCTCAATATATCTACAATTTATCGTTCAAATATACACCAGACTTTGGCTATGCGGCCACCGTATCTTACGCGATTGTTATCATGATCGTTATCTTCTCAATCATTCAGTTTAGAGTAGCAGGTGATAAAAATGAATAACCTTAAAAATACGTTCAACTATGCAGTTCTTATCATCGCATCGATTGTTTCTATTTTTCCGTTTCTTTGGATGATTGTAAGCGCAACAAATAAGTCAGTCGATGTAACAAAAGGCAGGATGCTTCCAGGTAGTCATTTTATGCAAAATCTTGAAAAACTGCTCGACCAAGTTGACCTTGTCCCAGCATTAATGAACTCAGCAAAGATCTCGATTCTTACTACCGTGCTTGCTCTCTTGATAGCTTCGTTGGCAGGCTATGGTTTTGAGATTTACAAAAGCAAGTCAAAGGACTTTGTATTCAACCTCTTGCTCGTTTCGATGATGATTCCGTTTGCAGCCCTAATGGTCCCGTTATTTAGAATGTTTGCGACGATTTCTCAATCGTTTCCGGTAATTGGTATTGATACGATTGCGGCTGTTATCCTGCCAACGGTAACCACCGCCTATCTCATCTTTTTCTTTAGACAAAGTACAAAAATGTTTCCGAAGGAAATTATTGAAGCAGGAAGAATTGATGGTCTAACGGAGTGGGGGGTATTCTTCCGAATCTATGTCCCTACGATGAAAACAACGTATGCAGCCGCCGCGATTATTACCTTTATGGCGAGCTGGAACAGTTATCTATGGCCGCTTGTCGTGTTGCAGTCACCTGAAAATCAGACGATTCCATTGTTAATTTCCAATTTAGGCTCAAGCTACTCACCTGACTTTGGAATGATCATGACCGCAATTGTCATTGCCACGCTGCCAGCAGCGCTTATCTTCTTTATTATGCAGAAGCATTTCGTTGCCGGTATGATGGGATCTGTTAAGTAATAGTTTGAAAAAATAGAGTACAGAAAGAGTGAAGAGTAATGACAACAAGTCCAAGCATAAATTGGCTGACGGATGTAAGTGTATTTGCTGTGAATCGACTGCCAGCACATTCAGACCACTTCTATTACGAAACGATTGAAGAGGCAAAATGTGCTGGTCAAATGGCGCTGCGCCATAACTTAAATGGAAATTGGAAATTTACCTATAGTGTCAATCCGGATAACCGTCCGAAGCAATTTTTTCAAACTGATTTTAACTGTTCGGGCTGGGGGGACATCAACGTGCCTGGGCATATCCAGTTGCAGGGCTATGGGAAACCACAGTATGTAAATACGATGTACCCATGGGATGGACATAATGAGATCCGTCCACCTGAAATCCCGACAAACTATAATCCAGTGGGCAGCTATGTGAAGATGTTCACTCTCCCTGAAAATATGGAAAATAGACCAGTCTATATCTCCTTTCAAGGGGTGGAATCAGCCTTTTATGTATGGCTTAATGGGGAATTTGTCGGCTATAGCGAAGACTCCTTTACGCCAGCTGAATTTGATCTTACGCCATTTTTAACCGAAGGTGAAAATAAGTTAGCCGTCGAGGTCTACCAGCGCAGCACCGGTAGTTGGCTCGAGGATCAAGATTTCTGGCGCTTTTCTGGTATTTTCCGCGAGGTGTATCTCTACACGGTACCGGAAATTCATGTGTATGATGTGGCTGTACGTCCAGAGTTGGATTCTACTTTTACAAAAGGTACACTGCAGGCCGACCTGAAGCTCTTACCTGCAGACGCTTCTCCTTCTAAAATAGTTGCTGAATTGTTCAATGCCGATGGTCAAAGCGTGGCAACGCAAAATGGAGAGTTTGTTGACGGAAAGTGGCAGGTGGCTCTAGCGGTTGATGGGCCCAAGCTATGGAGTGCTGAAAATCCTTATTTATATAAGCTTTATATTCACGTATACGACGAGTTAGGGAAATTGGTCGAAGTGATTCCGCAAAAGCTTGGTTTTCGTCGATTTGAAATGGTCGATAAAATCATGAAACTAAACGGTGAGCGGATTGTATTCAAGGGTGTGAATCGCCATGAATTTAATGCGCGGACTGGCCGAGCCATTACGAAGGAAGACATGCTTTGGGACATTAAGACCTTAAAGCAAAATAATATTAACGCTGTCCGTACCTCACATTATCCAAATCAAAGCTATTGGTATGAGCTTTGTGATGAGTACGGAGTATATGTCATCGATGAGATGAACTTAGAAACACATGGTTCTTGGCAAAAGATGGGCGCCTGTGAACCGTCTTGGAATATCCCCGGAAACAAACCGGAGTGGGAAGAAATTGTCATGGACCGCGCCATTTCCATGGTGGAGCGCGATAAAAATCATCCTTCCATCCTAATTTGGTCGTGTGGTAATGAATCATATGCAGGGGAAGTCATCCTAAATGTGTCTAAATACTTTAAAAAGGCAGACCCTAGCCGTCTTGTTCATTATGAGGGTGTGTACTGGAACCGCGATTACAATGAGACCAGTGATATGGAAAGCCGGATGTACGCAAAACCAGCCGATATCGAGCAATATCTATCAGATAATCCAGACAAGCCGTACATTAGCTGTGAATATATGCATGCAATGGGGAATTCCCTCGGCGGTATGTACAAATATACAGATTTAGAGCAAAAGTACCCCATGTATCAGGGTGGATTTATTTGGGACTATATTGATCAATCCCTTTATAAAAAGGATCGTTATGGAAACGAGTTCCTTGCCTACGGAGGCGATTTTGGAGACCGTCCAACGGATTATGGCTTCTGTACCAACGGGATTGTCTACGCCAACCGTGAGCTTTCACCAAAAATGCAGGAAGTGAAATTCTTATACCAAAACTTCAAACTCATCCCTGACCGTACGGGTGTTACGGTGAAGAATGAAAGCCTGTTTTCAAGTACAGCGGACTATGTATTAGAATATTCCCTATCCTTTGAAGGGCAGGAGTTGTACAAAAATACTCTCCAGGCAGTGGTTGAACCGCAAAGTGAAGGACGTTTTGAATTTGACTTGCCTGCGAATATTGCGGGTAAATCCGGTGAGTATTCCATTCAAACATCATTAAAGTTGAAGGAAGATACGCTCTGGGCCGCTGAAGGTTATGAAATTGCATTTGGTCAATATATCTACCAGGATGGTTCGAGGGAAATCGCTGCTGCATCGGGAGAACTGCGGGTTGCACATGGGGATGTCAATATTGGCGTTCACGGCAGAGATTTCACGGTCATGTTTTCAAAGCAGGTAGGAAGTTTGGTTTCTCTGAATTATGCAGGAAATGAGATGATTGCCCTTCCTCCAGCCCCACAATTTTGGAGGGCAACTACTGACAATGACCGTGGTTATGCGCAAAACTACGATTCGGGTCTGTGGTTAGCGGCCAGCTTAGCTAGAAAATGTGTGGATATCCAATTAGAAGAATCGAAAAATCAAGTGGATTTAGCTTTTACGTATAAATTTACCATTCATCAGGATGTGTCGGTTACGACGGTGTACTCTGTTTATCCTAATGGAAGTGTCCGAGTGAATTCTAAATATAAAGGCGCGCACAATCTGCCGCAGATGCCAATCTTTGCTGTGTCCTTCAAGGTTCCAGCAGATTATGACCAGCTGGAGTGGTATGCGAAGGGGCCAGAAGAGAATTACAGTGACCGTAATATGGGAGCAAGACTGGGAATCTTTAAAAATCAAGTGAAGGATAATCTATCTGGGTATGTGATGCCGCAAGAGTCAGGAAACCGTACGGGAGTCCGGCGTGTCAATCTAACGAACAAGATTGGCCAAGGAATTAACATTTCTTCTGTAAATGAACCGTTAGAGTGCAATTTTTCACCTTATACAGCATTTGAGCTTGAAAATGCTCAGCATATTTACGAGTTGCCAAATGTCCATTATACCGTTGTCACTGTGGCAGGAAGGCAAATGGGCGTCGGCGGAGACGACAGCTGGGGAGCACCGGTGCATAATGAACATCTTATCCATGCGGACAAAGAGATGGAATTTGAGTTTATCATTAATCGAATTGAATCATAACAAGTAAACAGATAGAGGAGAGAGCCTGAATAGCCAGGCTCTTTCCTTATAACCAAATAGATAAAATGTAATGCGGAGGAGAAGGTTATGCTTATACACATAAATCAAGAACGCAGGCAGTTTCATTTAACTAATGGCCAGGTCAGTTATATTTTTCATGTGATGAAAAATGGGCACTTAGGCCATCTTTACTACGGGAAGGCATTGCGCCATCGCGAGGATTTTTCCCATTTGCAAACCTATGACGTTCCAACAGGGGCAACGACGCATATTTATGCGGATGACCCAGCCTTTGGTTTGGAGACCTTGCGTCAGGAGTATCCTGCCTATGGAAATTCGGACTTCCGGGAGCCGGCATTCAGTGTAAATAAATTAACGGAAAATCATATTCCTGATTTCAGCTATCAATCCTACCAGCTGCTAGAGGGAAAGCCGCGGCTTGAAGGGCTTCCAGCAACTTATACTGAAGATAACGCTGAGGCCAGTACCCTTCAAATCATTTTAAAAGATGAGTTTTTGCATGCTGAATTATCGTTAACTTACACAATTTTTCGTGACAAACCTGTGATAACCAGAAGTGCCTCGTTGAAAAATATCGGGACAGAGGAATTGATGATCGACCGATTCATGGGAGCGTCACTTGACCTGCCGGATAAGGATTTTATGATGGTCCATTTAGCGGGAACATGGTCACGAGAGCGGCATGTGAAGGAAAGAATGCTTGAAATGGGTATTCAATCCATCTCTAGTCTGCGCGGAGCAAGTTCACACCACCATAATCCATTCTTGGCATTAAAGCGGCCTGAGGCGACGGAACATACGGGTGAGGTCTATGGCTTCAATTTTATTTACAGCAGTAATTTCCTTATGCAAGTAGAAGTGGATCATTATGATACGGCAAGGCTGATGGTTGGGATTCATCCGTTTCGTTTCAAGTGGAATGTCAAGCCTCAAAGCTCCTTTCAAAGCCCAGAAGTGGTGATGGTCTTTTCCGATCAAGGCTTAAATGGAATGAGTCAGGCCTTCCATCGTTTGTACCGTGACCATTTGATTCAAACTCAATGGAAAAAGGCTGTGCGACCGATTTTAATTAATAACTGGGAAGCAACTTATTTTGATTTCAACGAGGAAAAAATGGTGAATATTGCTAAGTCGGCAAGTGAACTCGGAATCGAGCTGCTTGTCCTCGATGATGGCTGGTTTGGAAAACGGAACGATGATACGTCCTCACTTGGTGATTGGCATGTCGATTTAAATAAACTTCCCAATGGGCTAGAAAGCTTAGCAAACAAAATAATGGAAACGGGGATGAAATTTGGCCTTTGGTTTGAACCGGAGATGATTAGCCCGAATAGTGAGCTGTTTAGGGAGCATCCAGAATGGGCGGTGGGTGTACCCGGTCAACACTATACCTTGGGACGCAATCAACTAGTTCTGGATTTTTCAAGACAGGATATTGTTGATTATCTATATGACAAAATGTCCGCAATTATTAAAGAGACGAACCTTGCGTATATTAAGTGGGATATGAATCGAAATATGACTGAGGCATTCTCTCAAAAGCTTGAGGTTCAACAGCAAGGAGAGTTTTTCCATCGCTATATCCTAGGAGTGTATCAACTTTATGAACGGTTGACGAGTGAGTTTCCGCGGGTATTGTTTGAATCATGTGCAGGCGGAGGCGGACGCTTTGACCCTGGGATGATGTACTATGCACCACAAGCATGGACCAGTGATGATACGGATGCGATTGAACGACTTAAAATCCAGTATGGTACATCCTTTGCCTATCCGCTTTATAGTATGGGGTCACACGTCTCGGCGATTCCGAATCACCAGACATTACGGAAGGCTCCATTAGAAACGAGGGCAAACACGGCTTATTTTGGAACATTTGGTTATGAATTGGATCCATTAAAATTAACCGAGGAAGAGCGTAAGGAAATTAAAGACCAGGTTGCATTTTATAAAGAACATCGAAACTTGATCCGCGATGGGCAATTTTATCGCCTGTTGAGTCCTTTTGCCAATAATGAAACAGCTTGGATGGTCGTAAGTGAAGACCGATCCGAAGCATTGGTGGGCTGGTATAAGGTGCTAGCTACTCCAAATCCTAAAAAACATCAAACACTTCGACTCAGTGGATTGGATGAATCCAAAGCCTATCAAGTGGCTGGCACTGAGCAAACCTACTATGGCGATGAGCTTATGATTGTTGGATTGATGCTGCCAACAGAGTTTAATGGTGTCAACGGTGGTAATTTTGAACGTGGCGGTGACTTCCAGTCTCAGGTATTCTATCTGAAAGGTACTGAGAACATTGTGAATTAACAAAATGCTAAATGGCTTCGGACATACTGAGGCCATTTTTTTATCTTCTAATTTAAAACAGTAAAAAAAATCTATTTGACAAAAAGCGCTTACAAGATTATTATTTTTATAGATAGTTAATTAAATTAATTAACTAACTGGCAAAGAATAATCTGAAAGCGTTAACTCATCCTAGAAGTAGACCAAATTAATAATACCTTAAGGGGGATAAAAATGGTTAAGAAAAAGAAATGGCTTGGGATTGCTTTAACAGCTGCACTTGCACTTGGATCTTTAGCAGGATGTGCAGGCAGTAAAGACACAGATAAATCAGATGGTGGAAATGGCGAAAAGATTACGTATTGGGCCCCGTTCTCTGGTGCGGATGGTCCACGTATGAAGACGATTGTTGAAAACTATAATAACTCACAGTCTAAGTATCAAGTAGATTTTCAAATTGTCCCACAGTCTGACTATTATAAAACCGTTGACCTTGCCTTTTCCGGTCAGAAAAATGCTCCAGATGTATTAATCATGCATACGGATCAGCTGAAAAACTATGCAGATAAGAATTTATTAAAAGATTTAACGGATACAGTTGAAAAAGCTGGTGTTAAAGCGGAAGATTACGCTGAAACCGCTTGGAAGGCTGGAGATATTGGCGGTAAGCACTATACGATTCCTTTAGATATTCATCCATTAGTAATGTACTATAATAAAGATTTATTTAAAGCAGCCGGACTAGACCCAGAAAAGGCACCAACAAATCGTGAAGAATTCGTCGCAGCTGCCAAAAAGCTAACGGATTCTAGTAAGAATCAATATGGTTTTGTTATCCCAACACTTTGGCCAAACCAATTCATCTTCCCAACTCTATTATTCCAAAATGGCGGAGAATTAATGAAGGATGGTAAGCCAAACTACAATAGCCCTGAAGCAGTTGAAGCACTAACGTTCTATCGTGATTTGATTCAAAAAGAAAAGGTTTCACCTGAAAATGTTCAACAGGATGGAGAAGTAACATTATTCCTGCAAGGTAAAAACGCGATGCACCTAAATGGTCCGTGGATGATGGAGCAGTGGGATAAGGCTGGAATTAACTATGGTGTTGCTCCAGTACCGCAATTAGGCACGAAACAGCAAGCAGTTTATGCGAATGGACATAATTTCGTCGTTCCAGCTACTGTAAAAGATACAAAAAAACTAGATGGTATTACTGATTTCTTGAAGTATGTTGCCGGAAATACAATGGAGTGGGCTAAATCAGGACAAGCACCAGCTTCAAAAGCAATTTATGAACAGAGTGAAGAGTTTAAAAAGATGAAGCAACAGCCAATCGTAGCTTCAGAATTTCAATATGCAAAGTTTGCTCCTGTCGTTGCCAACTGGGGACAATTATCAGACCCACTATGGGCAGAAGTCAATCTTGCGCTTCTAGGCAAGAAGGACCCGCAAAAAGCATTAGACGATGCGACTAAGAAAGCAGAACAAGTGTTGAATAAGTAATCATTCATAGGAGGCGGACGGTAGGAGTTATAACTGTTCGTCTCTTGTTTTTCTACTAGCAGGATTCCGAAAGGAGGAAGGTAAATGAGAAATACAAGTTGGAAATCACAATTGACTTCAAGTCTGTTTGTTCTTCCTTACTTATTGTTATTTGTTGTTTTTCTTTTAATTCCAATTGTTTATGGGGCATGGATAAGCTTGCACAACTGGGATTTATTAAACCCTGTCCATGAATTTGTAGGATTGAAGAATTATACAAAAATCTTTAACACTGATTCTTATCTTAATGAATTATTTTTCGAGGGTCTGAAAAACACCTTCCAATTCGTTGTTTATAGTGTGCCTTTATTGGTTGTTGTAGGCTTGGGTTTAGCGTTATTAGTCGGTGCACTACCTGGTAAATTGAAGGGGTTCTTTCGCACAGTTTACTTTATCCCGTATTCTGTTTCGGTTTCGGTTGTAGCAATTATTTGGTTATGGATTCTTGATACAAACAGCGGGTTGATTAATCAATATTTACAAAAGCTGAATCTGCCATTGATTCCATGGTTAACAGATATGCCATGGGCTTGGATTTCGCTCGCGATTGCAACGCTATGGTGGACGATTGGTTTCAATATGGTTATTTTTATCAATGCATTGAATGACGTTTCTGAAGAACTCTATGAAGCGGGTTCTCTTGATGGCGCCAACCGGTGGCAGCGATTTATCCACATCACGTTACCTAGTATTAAACCGACAATGTTATTTGTCGTCATTACATCAACAATTGCCTCTTTTAATATATACGGCCAGCCTTATTTAATGACACGGGGCGGTCCAGGGACTTCAACAAAGGTTCTGTTAATGAATATTGTCGATGAAGCCTTTAAGCAGCGGCAATTAGGAAATGCAGCCGCGATGTCCTTATTAATGGCTTTAATTATGATCATTATCTCAATCTTGCAATTCCGAATTACCAATCGAAAGGAGTAGATCAGCGTGCAGAAAAAACCCTTTAAAATTCTCATTATAATCCTTGCGATTATTGTTGGTTTAATTTTTATCGTACCAATTTTATGGATGCTGGCTACCTCCTTTAAAACAGATCAGGAAGCATTCACTGCCGGGCTAAAGTGGATTCCGAAGGTATTTACCCTTGAAAATTACCAGTACAGCTTAGCAGGAAATACAGATACACCTGTCTTACACTGGATGGGCAACTCCCTTTTTGTTGGGATTATTGGAACGCTTATTGTTCTTGTTGTAGACACACTTGCTGCCTATGGTTTGGCACGTTTGGATGTTCCGTTTAAAAAAATCCTGATTAGCATCTTTATTGGATCGATGACGATTCCTTGGGTTATTACGTTTTTACCGCTATATATGGAGTTTAATAAATTCGGTTTATTAGATACGTATGCTGTATTGATTCTCCCGTATTCTGCCAATGCCTTTGGTGTCTTTCTTCTATATCAATACTTTCGCAGCTTTCCAAAAGAACTTGAGGAAGCAGCATTCCTTGATGGTGCCAATAAATGGCAGGTTTTTGTAAAAATCGTTCTGCCATCTGCACGCCCCGTCATTTGGACATTAGCAATCTTTACATTTATGGGAATCTATAATGACTTCTTATGGCCGCTTGTTACTACGAATTCTCCAGAAATGAGAACTATTACAACGGGTATTGCCATCATGCAACAAGGAAGTTTTGTTTCATCACCAGGCAGGTTAATGGCACTAACATCAATTGCAACGATACCAGCCGTATTATTGTTTATCATTGGTCAACGCTCCTTCATTAAAGGCGTAAATCAATCGGGAATAAAATAGAATTATTTTATCAGGAAGGATGGAGAACATCATGGCAGTAGCCCGTAATGAATATCCAAGACCGCAATTGGTCAGAAAAGAATGGGTAAATTTAAATGGCGAATGGGATTTCGCATTTGATGATAATAATGTTGGACTACAAGAAAAATGGTTTCAAGACCCAAATTCATTTGATCGCAAAATCAATGTACCCTTTGCCTATCAAACAAAGTTAAGTGGAATACATGATCCCTCGTTTCATGATCATGTATGGTATTCACGCGAATTTACGGTACCCCAAGATTGGTCTAATCAGCGGGTGGTCCTTCATTTTGGGGCAGTGGATTACCGTGCCTGGGTCTATATCAATGGCCAGTATGTTAGCTACCACGAGGGGGGGAACGTGTCCTTTTCGATTGATATTACCGACCACTTAACATGGGGTAACGAGAAGGTTGTTGTAAGAGTAGAAGATCCCTCCACAGATGAGACGATTCCAAGAGGAAAACAATTCTGGAATGAACAATCAGACTCTATCTGGTACACAAGAACAACGGGAATTTGGCAAACTGTATGGCTTGAGCCGGTTAGTCCTACCCAACTTTCTAAACTAAGATTAACACCAGATATTGACCGTGGAGACATTATTGTAGAATTCGAAATTGCTGGAAGCTTTATTAATACAACAGCAGAAATCGAGATTTGTTTCCAAGGGGAAAAGGTAGCAAAGGATACAGTGGAGATATTTGAACCATATAATAAGCGTTCAATAAATTTATATAATCGGCAAATCTTCCGAACTTCTTTTCACCATATAGGCTGGAATTGGTCACCGGAAACCCCCAATTTATTTGATATCAAGTTCACGTTAAAAGATGAAACAAATCAGGTGGTTTTAGACGAGGTAGAATCCTACTTCGGTATGAGGAAGGTCCATATTGAAAATGGAATGGTTTATTTAAATAATAAGCCTTATTATCAAAAACTAGTTCTTGATCAAGGTTATTGGCCTGATGGGTTATTAACTGCTCCGACAGATGAAGATTTGAAGAAGGATATTGAATTAGCTTTAGAGATGGGTTTTAATGGCTGCAGAAAGCATCAAAAAGTTGAGGACCCTCGTTTCCTTTATTGGGCGGATAAATTGGGGTTCTTGGTCTGGGGAGAATGTGCAGCCTTTCCATCCTATAGTGAGGATGCAGCTTCTCGTTTAACAAAAGAATGGATTGAAATTATTGAGCGGGATTATAATCATCCATCGATCGTTGCTTGGGTTCCAGTCAACGAAAGCTGGGGAGTCCCTTTCATTAAAGCGAATAAACAGCAGCAGCACCATTCTTTAGCGATGTATCATTTGATACATTCTCTTGACACAAGCCGGTTAGTGATATCAAATGATGGCTGGGAACTGACAGAAACAGATATCTGTGCGATTCACAATTATAATCATGGATCTAGCGGTGAAAAGGCAAAATATGAAGATTTTAAAGAATCCCTGATCACAAAAGAAAACCTCTTAAGCTCAAAACCTGCCGGCCGTGGTATTTATGCAGATGGATTTGAACATAAAGGGGAACCCATCTTGTTAACCGAATTTGGTGGAATTGGCTTCAAAGTCGGTGAAGATAACGGCTGGGGCTATACCTCTGTGAAGGATGAGCACGAGTTTATTGCAGATTATCGTCGAGTAATGGAAGCAATCTATGCCTCTAAAGGCTTACACGGTTATTGCTATACTCAATTAACAGATGTCGAGCAAGAAATTAACGGCTTATTATCCTATAACAGGGAACCAAAATGTGAGTTGTCAAAAATAAAGGAAATCAATGATATGTGGCATTCAAATATTGTAAAAAGCTAAGCACTAATTAAATCCTTTCTTCCAAGAGCGTATCAACTAATAATTCTTTAGTGAACAGCATTCTTTTGAGAAAGGATATTTTTATTAGCAATATTCTTTTAATAAAGGAGCCAATTCTAATGAAGGTATTTCAGGAGAAATTCGCCGAACAGAACGGACAGGCAGTAACTGCTTTTACGATTGTAAATGACCATGGGATGGAAGTAACCGCCATCGATTATGGATGCACGATTACAAAGATTCTTGCTCCTGATCGGAACGGAAAATTAGAAAATGTGGTGCTGGGCTTTGATACACTTGAAGAATATCAACAGTACTCACCCTATTTTGGGGCTGTAGTGGGTCGTCATGCCGGCCGAATCGCTAACGCAGAGTTTACTTTAGATGGAACCAAATATCAACTAGCAAAGAACGATAGCGGCAATCACCTTCATGGGGGAATAAAAGGCTTCGATAAAGTGATTTGGGAAACAGAGATTATTGAAGAAAAAGATTCGATTACCTTGGTATTCACTTATTTAAGTAAGGATGGGGAAGAAGGGTACCCTGGAAACTTGAAGATGAAAATACATTATACATTAACTAATCATAATGAACTTCAATTCTCCTATGAGGGTGTTTCTGACCAAAAAACCGTAGTTAATGTCACTAATCATTCTTATTTTAATTTAAGTGGCAATCTTAAAAATGATATTCTTAATCATCAGTTAGTTCTCAACAGTAATCGATTCCTAGAGTTAAATGAGGAGTTGATACCGACAGGGGTGTATCTCGCTGTTGAAAATAGCTCTTTTGACTTTCGGTTGGGACGGAAAATTATCGAGGGAACGGCAACAAATGACCCACAGAATAAACTCGCTGGCAATGGATATGACCATCCTTTTCTATTAGCAGAAAATCAGAATAAAGAAATCCAACTGTATGATGAGGAAAGCGGAAGAGGGTTAATCATCGAGACGAATCAGCCGTCAGTGGTCTTGTATACCGGTAATCAGCTCACAGATGATTTTTCGATTCAGGGGATTCCTGCAAGAAAGTACCTTGGTTTATGTTTAGAAACACAGGGGCTTCCAGATTCTTTAAATCATCCACATTTCCCATCCGCTATTTTAGAAAAGGATGAGGTCTACTATTCAGTAACTAAATATACTTTTACCAATTAAATAAAATAGAGTTGAATCATTTGCTGATTCAACTCTGTTTTTATAGGCTTAACCTTCCGTTTTAAATAGTTTTTTTAATACTAATGTCACAGCTCCTAATACCATACCGGTTTTCCCTAATTCGGAACAAACCACTTTAATTTCTTCATGAGAGCTTTTAAAGGTATATTTCTCAATCCTCTGTTTAAGCTGGGACAAAACAATATCTCCTAATTCAAAGATGCTCCCTTCAACAATCAATTTCGAGGGCTTAAGAATATTAATCATATTTGCTGCCGCTAATCCAAGGGATTGACCAGCTTCTTCTAATAGTGATTTAGCAAAGGGGTCCCCCTCCTTTGCGGCTTTAAAAATCATCTTTAAGGAGAGTTCGTTGCCGCTTTCCTTCAGCCATTCGTTGAGGATTGTTTTGTTTTGATGTTTAAGTTCTTTTGCTTTTTTTAGGATGGCAGTTTCTGATGCATATGCCTCTAAACAGCCATTATTACCGCACAGACATAATGGACCTTTCACATCTAATATGGTATGTCCAATCTCTCCGGCAGTATAGAAAGTGCTTTTATAAATCTCGTCATTAATAAAGATTCCAGATCCAATTCCACGGCCCACACTAAGACAGATAAAATCTGAGACACCTTGTCCTTGCCCGAACCAACTTTCTGCAATAGCTAATGCTCGAACATCATTTTCGACGATAACAGGTATATTAAACTCATTTTCTAAACTTTCTTTTAAAGGGATGTTATCGAGCTGCAGGTGTGGAGACAATATTGCCAAGCCTTTTTCAGTATCCACAAGCCCATGCATGGCAATGCCAATTCCAAGGATTAAATCTCTTTCTATTTGTTTCACCTGTAGGACGCTATGGATCATCTCTGTCATCAAGTTCAAAAATTCGGATTTAGTAGGTAGTTTGGTAATATCCTTGCTGGAATCGGTTACAATTTTTCCGTCCATAGTGGTTAAAATAACTCGTAAAACCTCTGCTGCAGCATAGACACCAACTATATAATAGGCAGAGTAATTAATCCGGAGCAGAATGGGCTTTCTACCGCCTGATGATGCGCTCGTGGATTGTTCCTCGGCAATAAGATTTTTATCGATTAATTCACTAACCAAAGAACTGATGGTTGGTGGAGTTAACTTGGTTAATTTAGCAATTTCCGCTCTTGAAATCGGTTCTTTTAATCGAATCATATTTAAAACAGTTGATTGATTAAGTGACTTCATTTTTTCGAAACTGCCCGTTTTAGGGTCGAAATTCAAAGGATATCCCGCCTTTTGATTTTGCTTAGTAATAGGGATTAATTATCTAATGCTTTTTTAAATTACTATTAATCTTATCACAAATATTGCCGGGTTTGAATGTTTAGCAATGAACTGTAAATTAAGAAGTGGAAATATATATACCAATTAATTGGGTGTTTTTTAGTAAAATTTTAAGTAAAAATATTGTGTTATTTTACTAATAAGAGTAAAATTTAAAGTAGTTAAACTCTAAAATACACAACTTATGGAGGAACTTACAATGAACGTGACTACACTTAATAAGATATTTTTAGATATGTTTGGAGTTTTACCAAGGCAAGCTTTTTTTGCTCCTGGAAGGATTAATTTAATTGGCGAGCATACGGATTACAATGGCGGCCATGTTTTCCCATGTGCAATTACTTATGGTACCTATGCTGTTGCAAGGAAACGGGACGACAAAGTCTTTCGCCTGTACTCAACCAACTTCCCTGACAAAGGAATCATTGAATTTAACTTAAACGAGCTAGACTATCGAAAAGAAGATAATTGGGCCAACTATCCAAAAGGGATGATTCGTTACATTCTTGAGGCGGGATATGAAATTCCCTCTGGATTCGATTGCGCTATTCAAGGGAATATTCCGAATGGGGCA
This sequence comes from Neobacillus drentensis, assembly GCF_036962125.1. GTDB lineage: Bacteria > Bacillota > Bacilli > Bacillales > Cytobacillaceae > Neobacillus > Neobacillus drentensis_B. Next base: position 19,767 of record NZ_JBALOA010000008.1, on the reverse strand, counting down.
GGACTTTCTTCGTCTGCTTCGATTGAGCTATTAACAGGCGTGCTTATGAATGGCCTATTTCACTTAAATATTCCTCGACTTGATCTGATTAAAATTGGCAAGCGTGTAGAAAATGAATTCATTGGAGTAAACAGCGGAATCATGGACCAATTTGCGATTGGTATGGGGAAAGCAGATGCAGGAATTTTACTTGATTGCCAAACATTAAAATATGAGTATGCACCCATTAAGCTTGAAGATTACAAAATCCTGATTATGAATACCAACAAGCGTAGGGAATTAGCTGATTCGAAATATAATGAAAGAAGAGGCGAATGCGAAGAGGCGCTCATGCAGCTCCAAAAAAAGCTTCCAATTGTAGCTCTAGGCCAATTATCTGAAGCGGAGTTTGATGAAAATCAACACCTGATCATGAATGAAACAGTTCGCAAACGGGCTAAGCATGCTGTTTATGAAAACGTGAGAACCATCAAGGCGCTTGAAGAACTGAAGTTAGGGAATCTAGAGACATTTGGTCAACTGATGAATCAGTCGCATGTATCCTTGCGGGATGATTATGAAGTAACTGGGATTGAGCTTGACAGTTTAGTAGAATCAGCATGGAAACAGAATGGAGTTCTTGGAGCGCGAATGACAGGTGCCGGGTTCGGCGGCTGTGCGATAGCCATCGTTGCAAATGACGAGGTGGACAACTTTATAGCTAATGTTGGTGCTGATTATGAAGAGAAAATCGGTTATAAAGCTGAATTCTATGTAGCAAGCATTGGTGATGGGGCAAAAGAAATTCAAATGGAGGAATCGATCTAAATGAGTGTTCTTGTCTTAGGTGGTGCGGGCTATGTCGGCTCACACGCTGTTTATCAGTTAATTGATCAGGGGTTTTCAGTGGTTGTGATTGATAATTTGCAAACAGGCCATGCGGATGCGGTTCATCCTAGCGCTCATTTTTACCAAGGGGATATCCGTAGCAGGGAGTTTATGCGCTCTGTTTTTGAAAAAGAAAAGATCGAAGCCATTTTACACTTTGCAGCTAATTCCCTTGTCGGAGAATCCATGGTGGAGCCATTAAAATACTTTGATAACAATGTATATGGAACACAAATTGTCCTTGAAATGATGAAGGAGTTTGCCGTGAAGCATATTGTTTTCTCCTCTACGGCAGCCGTTTATGGAGAACAAAAAGTGGTGCCAATTACGGAAGAGGCAGCAACGATTCCAACGAATACCTATGGTGAAACGAAATTAGCGATGGAGAAAATGATGGCTTGGTGTGAAAAGGCTTTTGATCTCAATTTTGTATCACTCCGCTATTTTAATGTGGCGTCTGCAAGAAGTGATGGTCAAATTGGTGAAGACCATAATCCTGAAACACACCTAATCCCAGTTATCCTCGAAGCGGCATTAGGCAAAAGACCGGCCGTAACGATCTTCGGTGAAGATTATGATACAGCCGATGGTACTTGTATACGAGATTATATTCATGTGGAGGATTTAATTGATGCCCACATACTAGCGCTTCGCTATCTGCAAAATGGCGGGCAGAGTAATATTTTCAATCTCGGCTCGAGTCAAGGGTTCTCAGTAAAAGAAATGGTTGAGACTGCTAAAGAAGTGACGGGAATTGATATCCCAGTGAAAATTGGTGAACGTCGTTCTGGAGACCCAAGTACCTTAATTGCTTCTTCCGAAAAAGCCAAAAAGGTATTAGGGTGGAATCCTACTAGAACCTCTATTCACCAAATTATTAGCAATGCATGGAATTGGCATCAGCATCACCCTAATGGATATCAAAAATAGAGGGGATCACAATGATTTATCAACTCATACAACAATTAATCGACCAAGCTCTTTCCACTCACTTGATTGAGCGGGAAGATGAAATCTATGCGCGCAATCAAGTGCTTTCCTTACTCCATCTGTCTGAATTTAAGCAGGTGGAGGAGGTTGGCCAAAGTCACGATGAAATTCCAGATTTACTTGATTTAATTGTCGACTATGCTTGCAGTCAGGGGATCATTGAAGAATTATTTGATGAGAAAGAGATTTTTTCAAGTAAAATCATGGACTGCTTTGTTGCAAGGCCCTCGACGGTTAATCAGCTTTTTTATGAAAAATATAAGCAAGCTCCAAAAGAAGCGACTAAATATTTTTATGAATTAAGTAAAAATAGCAACTACATTCAGATGAAGCGGATTCGTAATAATATTGAGTACAAGACAGCCACAGCATATGGTGAGCTTGATATTACCATTAATCTATCGAAACCTGAAAAGGATCCGAGAAGTATCGCGCTTGAGCGCTCGGTGCAAAAAACGGATTATCCGAAATGTTTGCTTTGTGTTGAAAATGAAGGGTATGCAGGAAGGATTGGTCATCCTGCACGCTCCAATCACCGGATGATTCGGGTTAATCTATTAGATCAGCCATGGTATCTACAGTATTCACCTTATGTGTACTACAATGAGCATTGTATTGTGCTATCAGAAAAACATACGGATATGGTCGTAAGTTCCAAGTCGTTTTTAAGACTGCTAAGTTTTGTTGAGAAATTTCCCCATTATTTTGTGGGCTCGAATGCGGACCTGCCAATTGTGGGCGGTTCAATTTTAACCCATGATCATTATCAGGGCGGGAATTACGAATTTGCGATGGCAAAAGCAGAAGATGATTGGACGTTTAAGCTGGAAGGGTTCCCGGATGTAGATTGTTCGGTCGTAAAGTGGCCAATGTCCGTCATCCGGCTCCGCTCGAATCAAATGAGCGCACTTGTGGAAGCGGGGGCCCATATATTTGAGCAATGGAAAAATTACAGTGATGAGTCGCTTGGGATTTTGGCAAGAACGGGAGAAACACCACATAATACAGTTACGCCAATTGCACGTAAAAATGGTGATGGATTTGAACTGGACTTGGTTCTCCGCAACAACCGGACAAGTGAGGAACACCCGCTTGGAATTTTCCATCCGCATGCTGATGTTCATCATATTAAGAAGGAAAATATCGGCCTGATTGAAGTCATGGGGCTGGCTGTTTTACCTGCACGGTTAAAGGATGAACTTATAGAAGTGGAGAATTATATCCTTGGCAAAGCAGCGGATGTGGCTGATTATCATTTAGACTGGGCAAAATCATTAAAAACACGCTACCAAACGGTTGCGACTGAAGCCAATGTGGTAGATTTGGTTAGAGAAGAAGTAGGAAAGAAGTTTTCAAGAGTCTTGGAAGATGCCGGTGTGTTTAAACGGGATGAAGCTGGGGTAGAAGGATTCCAGCGTTTTATTAATAATTTATAATGAATTAAATGGGCTATAGATCTTTTAGGCTGCGAAGAAATGACCTGCAATTAGCTACTTTCTGGGAATTATGGAGTGATAAGGATGAAAATATTAGAAAGAATTTTCGGCAATTACGAGGGAGAGTCCGTTATAGAATACACCTTAGTTAATGATTATGGCATGGAAATCTCTTGTCTGAATTATGGGTGTGTCATTACGAAAATTATCGTTCCTGACCGCCTGGGGAAATTTGAAAATGTTGTCCTTGGATTTGAAAATTTCGAAGATTACACAGAATTGTCACCATATTTTGGAGCCGTTTGTGGACGTGTCGCTGGAAGAATCAAAGGTGCCAGCTTTGAGTTGGATGGTAGGGAATACCGGCTTGCGGACAATAATTATCCGAATCATCTTCACGGTGGCAAGAAGGGCTTCAACTCTGTGATGTGGACCACCGAAATCATTGAGGAAGATAATGCTGTCGGGTTGAAGTTTTTCTACCATAGCTCAGACGGAGAAGAAGGCTATCCTGGGAATCTTGACACCACAGTTACCTACTTTCTAAACAATAAAAATGAACTCGATATTTCTTATGAAAGTAAAACAGATCAGAAAACGTTAGTTAACCTAACGAATCACTCGTATTTTAACTTAAGTGGTAATTTGAAAAGAGATGTTTCTGAACATATTCTTAAATTAGAAAGTGACCATTTTTTAGAGTTAAATGAGGAACTTATCCCTACAGGTAAGCTAATGGATTCTCGGAATACCCCTTTTGATTTTAACCATGGCAAGAGACTGCTTTCTGGAATCAATTCGTCCTTTCCACAAAATGTGCTCGTTGGTAAGGGTTACGACCACCCGCTTGTTTTTTCACAAGAGGGAGAAAACACAGTAATCCTAAGTGATGAAGAGAGCGGTCGTTCGCTCCTTATTACGACAGATCAGCCTTGCGTTGTCCTTTATACAGGAAATTTTATCGAAGGTCCTTATTCGATTGCAGGTGTCAGGGCAGAGAATTATTTAGGTGTTGCCCTTGAAACGCAAGGATTTCCTGATGCAATCCACCAGCCAGAGTTTCCTTCTGTCATTTTGAATCCAGAAGAAGTCTACCAATCCAGAACCGTGTACCGTTTTTTTGCTAATACAGTAGGAGATTGATATTTAATGGCTACAATCAAAGATATTGCACAAATCGCAGGTGTATCGATTGCAACTGTATCACGTGTGTTAAATTATGATACCACTCTTTCTGTCAGCGATGACACCAAGAAAAGAATTTTCGAAGTAGCGGAGGAACTATCATATAAAAAGAAACCTGCACGCAAGCAGGAGGCAGGTAAGATTGCCCTTTTGCAATGGTACACCGAAAAAGAAGAACTGGAAGATTTATATTACATGTCGATTCGTCTCGGCGTTGAAAACCAATGCCGGCAGCATGGAATTCAGGTAGATAAGTATTTTCAAGACAACTATGAGAATTTAAAGGAAGACGATATTCAAGGGCTAATTGCGATAGGGAAATTTAGCAGAAAACAAGTGAGCGAGCTGCTTAAGATCACCAAAAATATTGTCTTTGTGGACACCTCACCAGATGAAGAGCGGTTTGATTCTATTGTCATAGATTTTGAACGGGCCACTAAAAAAGTCCTTGATTATTTCATTCAAAAGGGACATGAGAAAATTGGCTATATCGGCGGCAGAGAAGTATTTAAAGATAATACTTCCATCATAGAAGATCCGAGGGAATTGACGTTTAAGCGCTATTTAACAGAGAATGGACTGCCCCATGAAGCATTTATGTATGTGGGTTCCTTCTCAGCTGAGGATGGTCATACGTTGATGAAAAAGGCCATTCATCAACATGGGGACCTGCTGCCGACGGCCTTTTTTGCGGGTAACGACTCACTCGCTGTTGGAGCATTGAGAGCGCTTTTGGAGGAAGGAATTTCTGTTCCAGAACGGGTGAACATCATTGGCATCAATGATATCAGCATCTCCAAATATGTCTTTCCAGCCTTAAGCACTGTTAAAGTATACACCGAAACCATGGGTGAAACCGCCGTGGATACCCTGCTGGAAAGAATCGCAGGCCGCAAAACAGCTAAGAAAATATTCATCGCCACCGAACTAATTATTAGAAAAAGCAGCTTCTAAAAGAAACCACCAAAAGAAACCACCAAAAATTTGGTGGGTTTCTTTTTTTGTCCATGTCAGGTGGACAAAATGAGATAGTGTCTTTTTATGGTACCTGACACTGTTACCATTAACCATTGTCGAATTATGGGATGTTACGTATAATGTTTTTATCTAGATAGGTGTTGGGAATGGGGCGGTTTGATGAGCAGGTTATCGGTGATGACATATGTTTTTGGGGCTGTTTTTTTCGTTGTGAGTTGCTCATTTGCGGTCTTTTACGGATATAAGGTTCTTACGCATGATTTACCGATAGAGAAAAAACAGCATGAAAAGTATGATTATCATTTTGTTTTGGTTCCTGAAGAGCTCGATAATGAATATTGGAGACTTGTCGAGCAAGGGGCTCAGGCCGCCGCGACAGATTATCGGGTAATGTTGGAATATGCAGGTCCTAAGCAAGCAAATATAGATGACCATTTAAAGACGATTGAAATGTCGGCAGCCTCCAAAGTCGATGGAATCCTGACACAAGGATTGAGTGATGAACAATTTACACCTCTAATTAATCGAGTGGTAACGAGCGGGATTCCAGTTATAACGGTCGATACCGATGCAGCCAATAGTAAACGGCTTGCTTATATTGGCACGGATAATTATTATTCTGGATTCCTCGCCGGCAAGGCATTGATTCAAGATACAAAAGGGAAAGCCAATGTCGCGATTATTACAGGTAATTTTTATGCTAACCATCAGCAGCAGAGGGTAAAGGGTTTTCAGGATGCCGTCAAGGGAGAAGAAGACATCCATATTATCGATATCGTCGAATCTGAAATTAGCAGAGTCCGAGCCGCAGAAAAAGCCTATCAAATTATCAAGAAACATCCTGAGGTCAATGCCTTTTTTGGGACCAGTGCTTTAGATGGAATTGGGATTGCCCAAGTGGTCGATAAATACGTTAAACCGGGCAAAATCTATATTGTTGGATTCGATAACTTACCGGAAACACTGGAGTATATGCGGAGGGGAACGATCAATGCAACAGTGGTTCAGGAACCCTATGAAATGGGGTATCGGGCCGTAAAGATGATGATTGATCTTATTAAAGGAAAACCTGTCAATCCAATTATCCATACGGACACTCGAATAATCAGGGTTACGGATTTACCGGTAAGTTACCTAAACAGAATGGAGGAGAGCAATTGAGAATCTTTAAAATTAGATCGAAATTACTCCTTTATTTTATTGTCCTGGTTGTCTTGCTAACATCAGTTGGGTTCTTTTTTTATAAAAGCAGTGAAAAGCTGATGATTGAATATGACGATAGCTTTGAACGATTTTTGCTCCTCAACGATATCTCCAAGCGGACGAATTTGATATCTGAAAATTTGCGTGGTTATCTCTTAGATAAGGAAACTTCCTATCTAAAAGATTATAAAAAAGAAAAGTTCAAGCTCATTCAAGACCAAAAGCGGCTTAGCGAAGAAATAGATAATCAAGATATGACCTACGCAAATTATAAAAATATGATTGATAGCTTTTTAGATGAATGTGATGCCACCATAGGCGCTTTTGAAAAGGACGATATTAACAGTTACTCGAATCATTTTAATGGAGTTTTGAAGATTGCTTCCTTTCTCCAAGAAAGAACGCTAGCCCTGTTAAATAATAAATTAACAGACTATCAAAATTTCTATGCGCAAATGGAAAAACAAAATCATTACTATAAACTATTGTCTATATCGCTCTTTGCAGCGGCTTTTTTTCTGAGTACTCTGCTTGCCTTATGGATTTCCGGTGGGATTACCAAGCCGATTAGTTTATTGTCAGAGGCCGCAAAGCAAATTTCGAAAGGAAACTTAGCAGGGGCAGATATTAAAATTACTACGAAAGATGAACTAAAACCGTTAACGGAAACCTTCAATCAAATGCGAACGAATTTAAGGCAGCTTGTCACTGAAATTAAACAAAAGTCTGAATTAGATAAGCTTTTAAAAGAATTAGAGTTACGAAGCCTGCAAAACCAAATCAATCCTCATTTTTTATTCAATACATTGAATACGGTTTCAAAAATGGCCTACTTAGAGGAAGCGGAGCAAACCTCGAGATTAATAGAGGCAGTGGCTGCAATCCTCCGCTACAACTTGAGTGATTTTGATAAGGCATCAACATTAAGGGAAGAGGTTAGAATTGTCCAAGAGTATTTTTATATCCAACAAACACGATTTGGGGAACGAATTACCTTTGAAACAGACATTGACGATGATTGTTTAGATATTCAAATCCCAAGTTTAATTCTGCAGCCCTTAATCGAAAACGCCTTCATGCATGGGGTTGAATCTTATGAGGAAAATGGAGTAATAAGTCTGCATATACACAGGCAAAATGGCCGGATCTATGTCGAGGTCATTGATAACGGGGCAGGGATGGATGAGCACACCAAAAGGAGATTGCGTAAATACGTAGAATGTATCGAGCCTGAGGAAGGTTTTGAAGCGGAAAAAACAAAAAGTCACTCGAATGGGATTGGCGTGAAAAATGTAATTAGACGACTCCAGCTCTTTTATCAAAGAAATGATATTTGTGAAATTGAATCAGAGCCAATGTGCGGAACAAATTTTAGATTAACAATTCCTGAGACAGTTAAAGGGGGGAATGGGCTTGTTGAAAATTCTTATCGTGGATGATGAAGTCCTTGAGCGGACAGCATTAACAAAAATCATTAGCGGTTCTTCCAAGGACGTAATGGTAATCGGTGAAGCTCCCAATGGACGGAAAGCGATTGAAATGGCCGCGGAGCATCGCCCAGATCTAATTTTTATGGATATCAAGATGCCCGGAATTGATGGGGTTCAAGCTGTCAAAGAGATAAAAAAATTTGACCCAGGAATCCGCTTTATCATGGTGTCTGCCTTTAATACCTTCGAATATGCAAAAGAAGTGATGCAGCAGGGAGTTAAGGAATATATCTTAAAACCTAGCAGAAAACAAGATATACTTGCGGCATTAGAACGTGTTTCTGGTGAAATTCTTGAGGAGCAAAAACAGAGAGAGGAACAGCAAAGTCTTAGAGAAAGCCTTGACCGGGCTGTCTCGATTGCGCAAAAAGAATGGGTATCATCGGTATTAGTGAATCAGGTTCAGGATATTACCTTTGATGAGTGGGGACAATTACTCGGAGTGGAAATTACCTCTGGGTATATCATGCTTTTCGCGGTTCGCCCAAAAACGGGACGCGATCTGTCAGCAGTTGATAAACAAAACTGGTATTTATGGTTAAAAGATACCCTTCCCTCTGTCGTGAATAAGCAGGAAATAATGGTTGGCCCGTTAGCAGATGCACAGGTCCCTGTTCTATTCCTTTGTCAAAAAGCTGCAGAAAAAGCCCATTTTAAAAGGAATGCGCAGGCGGTTATTGATCATTTGAATCGTCTGTTTGAAAAACAATATGTGGATGCGGAGCTGAAAATCGGGGTTGGCCTTCCATATACCCACGCACATGAACTAAATAAGTCCTACCTTGAAGCACTCACGGCTTTACAGCAGCTCATAAAAACACCGAATCGAAAGTATTTATTTGCTGCAAGACAAGGATCCGCTGAAGCGCCTTCTTCATCTGGTGTCATAGAGATAGAGAAGAAATTATTAGAAGCCGTCAGGCAGGGTGATGTCAATCAAGTTTTATTCATCTTTGAATCGTTTGCAATCATGCTGGAGAACGATTCAAATATAAAAGGTTCCCTTGTGAAAAAGTCATTTGATGAATTGTTTATTCTTGTATCCCGCATGCTCCATGAATTGGGAATTAGCTATGAACAAACACCGTCAGTAGCAGCATCGGAAAATATCATGGAAATTTTTGAAAAAGGAAAAGCACACTTAATGGCGGTCGTCCATCATGTTCAGGTATGGAGAAATAATCATGCGAAAGGAATGCTCCATAAGGCGAAGGAGTATATTGAAGATCATTACGCTGATTCGATCACCTTGGAATTAGTTGCCGAATATGTGGAGCTTAGCCCATTTTATTTTAGCAAATTATTTAAAGATCGTTTTGGGATGACCTTTATTGACTATCTAACGGAAATACGGATCAAGCGTGCAAAGGCAGAAATGGTTGACCCAGGAAAGAGTTTGAAAGAAATATGCTACTCGATTGGGTATAAGGACCCAAACTATTTCAGCCGTGTCTTTAAAAAACATACAGGATTATCCCCAACTGAATTCCGCAAAGTAACGGTAGATTAGTAATATGATCGTGCTATTCATAAGGCCCATTCGCATAATCGCGAGTGAGTCTTATTTTTTTATCTGAATGGAACCGTTTGCAAAATAATCTAGATAATCACAAATTTGTGCTAGACTTTTGAACTATTGAAAACGATACCAGGATGCTAGTATAAGTGTAAGGGCTTACACCAAGGGTAAGTAAAGCGGTTTTGCTGCCTTGCCAGAGTCTTTACTAAATAGTAAAAGGAGAATGACAACATGTTTAATAAGAAAAAAGGGTTAATTCTATCTTTGACAGTTGCATCTAGTATTCTATTAGCAACAGGCTGCAGTAGTTCAACAAGCGGTTCAGATTCTGGAAAAGGCAAAGACGCTAGCCTTCCAGCAGTTGGTGCAACTATTTACAAATTTGATGACAACTTTATGTCATATGTACGTCGTGCAATGGAAACTTCAGCTAAGGACAAAGTAAAGCTGATGTTAAATGACTCTCAAAACGACCAAGCAAAACAGATTGAACAGGTGGATACACTAATTGCAAAAGGAGCTAAGTCTCTTGCGATTAACCTAGTAGATCCAAAAGCAGCACAAACAATTATTGACAAAGCGAAACCAAAAAATATTCCTGTTATCTTCTTTAACAAAGAGCCGGATGCATCCGTATTAGCAGGCTACGATAAAGCTTACTATGTTGGAACGACCTCTTCAGAATCAGGAGTTCTTCAAGGTGAACTAATTGCTAAAGCTTGGGAAGCTAACAAAGATAAATATGATAAAAACAAAGATGGCAAGTTGCAATACGTATTACTTAAAGGCGAGCCAGGACACCCAGATGCAGAAGCTCGTACAAAGTATGCAATTGATACTGTAAAAGAAAAAGGAATTCAAGTTGAAGAATTGGCAATGGATACTGCTATGTGGGATGCAACCAAAGCAACTGAAAAAATGGATGCTTGGATTGCAAAGTTCAACGATAAAATTGAATTTGTTATTGCTAACAATGACGGTATGGCACTAGGTGCGATTTCTTCTCTTGAAAAAGCAGGCTACTTCTCTGGTGATAAATTTGTTCCAGTTGTAGGTGTTGATGCGATTCCAGAAGCACTTGAAATGATTGAAAATGGCAAAATGGTTGGTTCGATCCTAAATGATGCGAAAAACCAAGGTAGTGCAACAATTGAACTTGCAACAAATGCAGCAAACGGTAAAGATGTTTTAGACGGAACAGAGTGGAAGCTTGACGATAAAAAAGCAGTTCGTGTTCCTTACATCGAAGTAACAAAAGATAATATCCAAGTGGGTAGAGATGCTTATAAGTAAGTTCTAGTTGAGTTGTAGCGCCTTGTCCAGGGGCTTATGACCCCGAGCCCCTAAGGCGCTCTTCGAACAAAGGAAAAGCGGGTGCTTTTCCTTCGTTCGGGGTAAGACTCCAATCAACATGGAGATGGACACCGATCTCGAAAAACAAACTTTAAATATGAGACGCATTAACAGTTCCAATCATATTTTTACAAGGCTTTATCAAGGAGGTTCGCTTATGTCAGAATCTAGCACTACCAATCTATTAGAAATGCTTAATATAACCAAAAGATTCCCTGGGGTACTTGCCTTAGACAATGTTTCCCTAAAAGTAAAGCCGGGTTCGGTACATGCCCTAATGGGTGAAAACGGTGCAGGAAAATCAACGTTAATGAAATGCTTATTCGGCATTTATTCCATGGACGAAGGCAAAATTATCTTTAACGGAAATGAGATATCCTTTGCTAACTCCAAGCAGGCATTAGAAAACGGCGTTTCCATGGTGCACCAGGAATTGAACCAAGTACGCCAGCAAAATGTAATGGATAATATATGGCTGGGCCGTTATCCGAAAAAGGGTATTTTCGTAGATGAAAAGAAAATGTACGAGGATACCGCAGCTATTTTCAAAGGTTTAGATATTAATATCGACCCTCGCAGTAAGGTAAGTTCGTTATCCGTTTCCGAAATGCAAATGGTCGAAATCGCCAAAGCGGTTTCCTATCATTCGAAAATTATTGTAATGGATGAGCCAACATCATCTTTAACTGAAACCGAAGTAAATCATTTATTTAGGATTATTAAGAGACTTCAAAGTGAAAATGTCGCAATCATTTATATTTCTCACAAGATGGAGGAAATCTTAAAGATTTCTGACGAAGTAACGATCATGCGTGACGGCCAGTACATTGCCACCAGAAGCGCAAAAAATTTAACAACAGATGAAATTATTAAGCTAATGGTAGGCCGCGATTTATCACAGCGGTTTCCAGTTAAGGAAAACAAGCCTGGAGATGTCATACTGAAAGTTACTGATTTAACATCAGAAACACAGCCATCTTTTTCGGATGTTAGCTTTGAATTGAAAAAGGGTGAAATTCTCGGAATTGCCGGCTTAGTTGGTTCCAAACGAACGGAAGTAGTCGAGGCACTCTTTGGAATCAGGGCATTAAAGTCAGGAAAGATCGAACTGAATGGCAAGGTAATCGATAACCATTCTCCACAGCATGCCATCAAAAACGGGTTTGCACTTGTAACCGAGGAAAGACGATCCACAGGAATCTTCTCAGATTTAAGCATCAGTTTTAACTCGATTATCTCAAATATGAAACAGTATAAAACAAAAAGCGGCTTCTTATCCAATAAGAAAGTGGCCGACGATACCCAATGGGTGATTGATTCGATGAAGGTAAAAACTCCATCGCAAAAAACAGCAATCGGCAGTTTATCCGGTGGTAATCAGCAAAAGGTTATTATTGGGCGCTGGCTATTAACAAAGCCTGATATATTATTGCTTGATGAACCAACTCGGGGTATAGATGTAGGGGCAAAATTCGAGATTTACCAATTAATTAACCAATTAGCAGCAGAAGGAAAAGGAATTATCATGATTTCTTCTGAAATGCCAGAGCTTTTGGGTACGACAGACCGAATTTTAGTTATGAGTAATGGAAGAGCAGCTGGGATTGTTGATACCAAGACGGCATCCCAAGAAGAAATTATGCGATTAGCCGCATTGTATTAGGAGGCGACAAAGATGAGTACAGAAGCATTAAAAAAATCGGACTCTAAGGATATCAAAAAGTCGAAATTCTCAAAGTGGATTGTTGATAATGTTATTTATTTAGTATTAATTCTACTAGTCATTGGGATTGTGGCAGCGTCACCGGATTTCTTATCGATGACGAACTTAATTAATATTTTAAGTCAGGCATCTTCACGTGTTATTATTGCTCTCGGGGTAGCGGGTATCCTGATTCTGGCGGGTACTGACCTTTCAGCAGGTCGGATGGTTGGCTTGGCAGCGGTTGTTTCAGCCTCAATGCTTCAAGCAAGTGATTATGCTTATAAAATGTACCCACACTTACAAGAATTACCGCTATTTGTACCAATTATTATTGCCATGTTAGCAACTGGTTTCATCTCTGCAATCAGTGGTGTGATTGTTGCAAAATTCCATGTGCCGCCATTCATTGCGACACTCGGTATGATGATTGTTGTATACGGTACATCTTCTATCTACTTTGACCGTCCTCCATACGGAGCACAGCCAATTGGTGGTTTAAGTGAGAAGTTTACGACTTTTGCACAACGCGGAATTAAGCTTGGTCAATATGAGTTCCCATACTTAATCTTCTATGCGATTATTGTCTCACTTATTATTTGGGTGATTTGGAATAAAACGCAGCTTGGCAAAAATATGTATGCAATCGGCGGAAATCCTGAAGCAGCAAAGGTTTCAGGGGTAAACGTAGCCAAGAATATCATTATCATTTATATGATTGCTGGTCTTTTATACGGATTCACTGGTGTTCTTGAAGCAGGCCGTGTCGGCAGTGCTACAAACAATACTGGTAACATGTATGAGATGGATGCTATCGCAGCCTGCGTAGTCGGCGGAGTGTCATTGACAGGTGGAATTGGAACCGTACCAGGAATCGTCACAGGGGTACTAATATTCCAAGTTATCAACTACGGATTAGCCTTCCTAGGCGTAAGCCCATACATTCAATTCATCGTAAAAGGCTTAATCATCATCGTCGCAGTAGCCTTCGACATGCGCAAACACGCAAAGAAAAAATAAGTAAAACGTGGTGTCAGGTACCACTCGTGGACAAATGTCCACGAGCGGTACCTGACACCTTTTTACATACAAACTATCAAAGAAGTTGTCTATAAGATTTTATGTTTTGTCTAATGACAGGCCTGGGCAATGGTGTATAATCAATATTAACTGAATATTTACATAAATTTAGCAATAAGCTTACTATGGTTTGCCATAGCTTCCTCATCATCTTCATGTTGAAAGTCTGCACATTTGCGTTTTTATCCTCCACAAGATTTATTTACAAGGGTTCAAGCAGTTATTCTCATTCTTATAAAGGGGTGTGTTTACTCATGCAACGTCAAAAGTTATTGGTTAATGGTGAAAGACTGAAGAAAACCTTAGAACAATTTGCAAACTATGGGCGGACAGAAAACAATGGGGTCACAAGATTGTCTTTATCTAAGGAAGATATCCGTGTAAGGGATTATTTCCGTGCGTGCTGTGAGGAATTAGGGCTGACAGTCACGGTTGATGATATGGGCTGTATGTATGCGACCCTAGCTGGGACCGAGAATAAACCTCCAATTCTAATCGGCTCTCACCTAGATTCAGTGAAAAAAGGTGGCCGCTTTGATGGGGTCTTAGGGGTTGTTGCTGGTTTAGAAGTGGTCCGGACGTTGGTCGAGAATCAAATTAAGCCCCAAATTCCCATTACAATTGTGAACTTCACGAATGAAGAAGGTGCTCGGTTTGAACCCTCGATGATGGCATCAGGGGTGCTCTCTGGTAAATTTGATAAGGAAGTCATGTTAAAAAAGGTAGATTCAGAGGGAATTACCTTTGGCGAAGCCTTAAAGGCCAGCGGCTATGAAGGGGAAAGGGAAAATCGAGTGAGAGAGGCTGCGGCTCTTTTAGAGTTGCATATTGAACAAGGCCCGATTCTTGAAAAAGAGGACCTCACTATCGGTGTCGTTGAATGTGTGGTCGGGATGGCCTGTTATGAGATTGAAGTGACTGGAGAATCGGATCACGCGGGGACAACTCCGATGAATATGAGAAAGGATGCCTTGTTTGCTACGAATAATTTAATAAACGAAATTCGCAGACGCTTGGGAAATTTAGATGAGAATTTGGTCTTCACGATTGGCAGAGTCAACGTTTACCCTAGCATCCACACGGTTATTCCGAACAAGGTCGTCTTTACACTTGAAGCACGCCATAAAGACATGGAAATTGTCCGTACCGTTAAAAGTTTCATTGAATCGCTTCCGGATTTAACTACATTAAACGAAGGCTGTGACGTAAAGACAACAAAGTTATGGGAAAGGGACACGGTTTGGTTTGCTCCGGAAATCTGTCAAACATTAGAACAATCTGCACAGTCACTTGGCTATTCTAATAGAAGAATGGTCTCAGGTGCTGGCCATGATGCGCAGTTCATTGCTAGCTTCGTTCCCACGGCCATGCTGTTTGTCCCAAGTATTAACGGTAAAAGCCACTGCGAAGAAGAACTAACCACCTGGGAAGACTGTGAGAAGGGAATTAATGTTTTATTAGATACCGTTTTAACCATGCTATCAAAATAGTTAATGAGACATATATGGATGAGTAATGAAGGGGCCTTTTCGCGATGAGGAAAGGGTCCCTTTTTATTATTTTTGGACTCTATAACGTTACTAAATCCAAATGTTATATTAAAAGTTATTTATTGTAAAATAAATCATAAAAGTGTAAAATTACACTATATTATATAGGAGGAATAATCATTATACGGGAAAAAGGAGTGGGGATATGGGTCAAAAAGTTAAGTTTTTATTGTTATATTTTGGAGTAGTACCACTAGCTTTAAGCTTTTTTGCATTTGCAATCATGACAGAGGTGGATAATATCCTATATGCCGTACTTCCAGGTTTAATTATTGGCGGTTGTTTGGCAGGTTTTCTAGTTAGCAGGAAGTTGGAAAAGCAGGAAACATTAAAGGACTATCTGATCGTCAGCCTTGTACCACTTGCCTATACAGCGGTACTGTGGGCTGTATTTATGCTGATAAGCGGAGGGTTTTATGGAGCGGAAGCTTGGTTATATTATAGTATTTCTCAATTATCCTTTGCGCCAATCTACTTTATCGCACTGCTAATGGGGGAAGGAAGATTATTTCTTTGGGCACCGTTAGCTTACGAATTGTCATTTATTTTAGGGGCAGCGTTTATAGTCTTACTCCTGAGGAAGCGCCCGGCCATCAATAAAAAGCAATTGTTGTCGGTGGTAATGGTGTTTGTTCTAGCAATGGGGATCGGCGCAGCCGTACATTGGCACCGAAGTCAAACGGTTTTGCCATCCTATGGGTTTGAATATGGCGGAGGATACTCGAGTACGGACCTATCTCCTTATGAGGTGAACAATCCGGATAACATTCTGCCAAAGCTGAAAACCCCATCAACCTTTACTATCAAAAATCCAAGTGATATGCCTATTTTAGACGGGGCAGAGGCAGCGTTTCCTGTTTATTCTGCGTTTGCCAATGCAGCTTATGAAAATGTCGAAAAAGTTTATCAGGAATATGGTGAGGTTGTCACCTTTACCAATACCATTTATGCCTATGAACGACTTTTAACAGGAGATGTCGATATATACTTCGGGGCAGAACCGTCAAAAGAGCAGCAACAACTGGCGAAAGAGTACGGAAAAGAGCTGGTGATGACACCAATTGGCAAGGAAGCGTTTGTCTTTTTTGTCAATCCAGATAATCAGATTGATAGCTTAGCAGTTTCGGAAATAAAAGACATTTACTCTGGTAAAATAAAAAATTGGTCAAAGCTTGGCGGCAAGGATGAAAGAATTATTGCCTTTCAACGGCCAAAAAACTCAGGGAGCCAAACCCTTTTAGAAAAAATTATGGGAGATACGCCCATCATGAAGCCTCTAAAAGAAGATGTGCCAGAAGGAATGGGCGGGATAATCGAACAGGTGGCGGACTACCGAAACTATGACAATTCCATTGGTTTCTCGTTCCGCTTTTTTGCTACAGGAATGAAGGCAAACAAAGACATTAAGCTGCTCGCAATCAACGGGATCGAACCAACTCCCGAAAACATCGCGAGCGGCAAATATCCTTTCACCGCCTCGCTCTACGCAATCACAGTGAAGGATAACAAAAAGATGGGGACAATCCAACCATTTCTAGAATGGATGCAGGGGCCACAAGGACAAGAACTAGTTGAAGAAGTTGGCTATATTAAAGCTGGAAAGTAATTTAGAAGCAAAATTGGGTGACAGGTACCATCCGTGTACAACTTTCCACCGTGCACGGACACCACTTCCTAAAGTTTTGGGATTATTTAAACTTGTTGAGCGTAAATATAGAAACATAGTTTGCTAATATGGGGGTATCTGAATGAATAAGTCTTTAGTAGGAAAAACCGCGTTTATTACCGGTTCTGCGAGCGGGATTGGACTAGAAATCGCGAGGACATTTGCACAAGAAGGAGCAAAAGTAGTCATCTCGGATGTTAATGCGTTAAAAAGTGAAGAGGTGGCAGCTGAATTAAGGGAGCAAGGACTCGAAGCACTTTCAGCACCTTGTGATGTTACTGACGAAGAAGCATTTAAAAGGAGTTTGGAGTCTGCTTATCAAACCTTCGGAAGTATGGATATTTTAGTCAATAATGCTGGAATGCAGTATGTATCGCCAATTGAGGAGTTTCCTACTGAAAAATTCGAATTACTTGTAAAAATCATGTTAACGGCACCATTTATCGGCATTAAAAATGTTTTTCCAATCATGAAGAAACAAGGTTTTGGAAGAGTCATCAATTTGGCCTCGATTAATGGTGTCATCGGCTTTGCCGGTAAGGCTGCCTACAATAGTGCAAAGCATGGTGTTATTGGTCTCACAAAGGTTGCCGCATTGGAGGGCGCGGCTGACGGTATCACTGTAAATGCTTTATGTCCTGGCTACGTTGATACCCCGCTCGTACGAAATCAATTGGGGGATTTAGCTAGAACAAGGAATATCACGGTAGACCGTGTAATTGAAGAAGTAATTTTCCCGCTGGTTCCGCAAAGGCGGCTATTATCGGTGACAGAAATTGCTGATTATGCAGTCTTCTTAGCCAGTGATAAAGGTAGAGGCATTACAGGTCAGGCAGTCATATTAGATGGGGGTTATACGGCTCAATAAAATGCCTAGAGAATCCTATTCAATAGTTGTGAATAGGATTTTTTATATCATGTGAAAATTTCCTACTCTCAACTGGTTGCAATTTCCTTTTTTTAATGAAAATTATAACTATGGTAATAGTCAAGACTCTAGTTTATGATAAGAGGGAATATTCGAAATCGTTCAGAGTGGGTGGATGTAAATTGATCCTGTTAGACTATATTGTTAATCTTGCAATTTTCTCACTTTTGGTTAGTGCACCTTTAGTTATCTTTTCTTACACTAGGCATAAACCATTTAAGCAGGTTCGCCTATGGGGGGCCGTATACGCAGGAATGGTTTCCATTCTCCTCGTCATTTTGTCATTCCAACAACAAGGATATTCTTACGATATTCGATATGCTCCTATTATTTTAATATTTGCCTATCTTGGACCAATTGCTGGGATTATTACAGGCTTATTTTCAGTAACCGCCAGGCTGATGACAAGTGGTAATTGGTATCCAGTTGTCATCGGCTGGGTCTCATTGATGACGGGTTTTTCAGTGATCCATTTTTACATAAAACGGCTTTCAGCTGTCAAAAAAAGCTTTGTCCTCTTTTCTTCTTATATTGTCATTTATGGAATGATTATCTATACATTTAAGATCTTTATTGATAATCCAATTTTCCATCTTCAATACTTGTTATTTGTGATGTTAGGGGTAATCATTGGCGCCTTACTAATTGAGTCATATATGAAGCTGCATCGATTAAATAACAGATTAATAGATATGTACCAAATGGTAGAAGCAAGTGAGGCAAAGTACCGCCTTATTGCTGAGAATACCTCCGACCTTATTTTAGTATTGGATAAGGAGCAGTCAATTAGTTACTTTTCTCCTTCACACGAAATCGTTTTAGGATATACAAGCTATGAACTTAAAAAAGTTGAATTATGTCAGTTTGTCCATCCAGAAGACGTTGGCGTGTTTCGACACACGATTGAGACGATGTTTGAAAATAAGGAATCGCAATCAATGGAATTCCGAGTAAAACATTCAGATGGGCATTGGATTGACTTTGAGTCGCGTTGTATGCCTGTTAGAGGAGAAAATGATTCGATCGAAAATATTGTTATCATTAGCCGGGATATCTCTGAACGTAAGCAGGCAGAAGAAATTCTTCTCCGGTCGGAAAAATTGTCGATTGTGGGCGAATTAGCGGCAGGTGTAGCCCATGAAATTAGGAATCCACTGACAACCATCAAAGGCTTTATGCAGCTTTATAAACGAGGCGATAGTTCGATTGATGACTTGCTCCTTAGTGAATTGGCCCGTATTGAGAACATTACTAGTCAGCTCCTAACCTTGGGAAAACCGCAAGCAGTACACTTAGAACGTTCGAATCTCCTTGAATTAATTAAAGGGACGCTTGAACTTCTCGCCCCAGAGGCATTGATGAGTAATATTCAATTTAAATTGAATTTTGAAGAGGACTCCTACTTTATTACCTGTGAGAAGAACCAATTAAAGCAGGTATTCCTGAACATTCTAAAGAATGCAATGGAGGCGATGAAGGAAGGGGGAGAAATTCAGATCTCTCTCCGAAGAGGAGACAAGGATGAATGTATCATTTTGGTACAAGATCAAGGCTGCGGAATCCCGGAAGAACTACTTCCTCGTCTAGGCGAGCCGTTTTATACATTAAAAGAAAAAGGGACGGGCCTTGGATTAATGATAAGTAATAAAATAATCAAACAACACCACGGCACCATTACGTTTAACAGTAATGGCCAAGAAGGAACCAAAGTCGAAATAAAATTACCATCGGCTAGTTAGATATTTGGGTGTCAATTTGTGTGTGAATTTGGGTGTCAGGTACCACCCGTGGACAGTTGTCCACGGGTGGTACCTGACACC
>NZ_JBALOA010000007.1:155893-180309 GCF_036962125.1 Neobacillus drentensis | reverse complement strand
CGGTGGTGCAGGACGTGGATGGTAACGCCCGCTGATAGCAATAAAAAAACTGTTAGGAGACATTTCTCTTAACAGTTTTTTTGGTTGATATATTTCTTTAATAAGATAATTATGGTTCCTCAGTAATGGTTGCCATTTTTCGAGCCTTGAGAAACTTTAATACATTTAAGACGATGGTCTTAACTACTGCATAGAAAGGTACGGCCAAAACCATCCCTAAGATACCTGCTAAATTTCCGGCAGCTAACAGGACAATGATAATTGTCGCGGGGTGGGTATCAAGAGATTTGCCTAGAATTAGCGGTGATAATACATTTCCTTCCACCTGCTGAGCAATGACGATAATTACAACAACTAATAAGGCTTTTGTTGGTGAATCAAATAAAGCCACAATGACTGCAGGGGCACCACCGAGTATAGGTCCAACATAAGGGATGATGTTTGTGCAAGCTACGATTAGGGCCATGACTAACGCAAAGGGCAAATCAATAATTAGGTAGCCAACAAAGGCTAATATTCCGACTGACAGTGCAACAATCACTTGACCTTGAATATAAGAGGACAGGGTTTCACCCGTCTCCTTCAACATCAGCAACCCTGCATCTCTATATGTTACTGGTAGGAATTTGGTTAGTGCCTTCGGAAACTTATGTCCGTCCTTAAACATATAAAATAATAAAAATGGAACTGTCGCTAGAATTACCGCAATATTGGCAAATACACCGAGGATATTGGTAATTCCTCCAGTGACCTGGTCCGGCAATGTGTTTGCGTAGGCGATAAGCTTTTGTTTACCTGTGTCTAAAAGGTCATTTTGTTCGTCCATAACCCATTTGAATTCTGAGCTTCGCGAAAGCTTATCAAAATAATCCAATGTTTTGTTGGCATAATCGGGAAGTGCGTTGGCAAGGGCAGTAAATTGCTTGGTAATCGCTGGTACCAAGTTTCCAATCGCTAACACAAGGATTCCGATAAATACAACATAAATAATTAGAATAGCAAGGAGTCTTGGAACTTTGTGCTGCTGAAGAAAATTAACGATTGGATTTAGTAAGAAAAATAGAAATCCGGTAATAAGTATTGGGAAAAAAATAGTTGAGAAAAAGATACCAATAGGCATAAATAAAAATGAAATCTTTGTTGACACAAAGATAATTGTTAGAATCAAAAGTATTTGGATTAACCCGTATTGAAATTTTCTTTTAGACATTATGGTCCCCTTTTTCTTTTAATATAGTTAAAAGTATATCAAAAACATGGAATAGAAGACAAATTATAGTAATTTCATGGTGTCAGGCACCGTATAAAAAATTTGAAACTTTAGCCCCAGTACATCGTATAATTAGTAGGAATATTTTACATAAGTGGAAATAGGGGTGTTGAAAATGGAATTACAAAAAGAGGTAAATTCTTTAAATCAAAATCCAAAGCTCATGGGAATGTTTACAAGTCCAGGTGTGCAGTTTGAGAGAATTAAGCAAAGTCCGAAGATTTGGGTACCACTGATTATTATTAGTGTCCTTTATGCAATAGGAATGACCTTTATGGCATTATCTTTGGATGCGGCTACTTTAATTGAACAGGGAGTTCCGGAGGATCAAATTGATTTGGTGTTAACCATTACAAAAGTAACAGTTGCGATTACGGGGATTGTTACGCCTATTTTTGGTGTTTTAATTAGCAGTGCGATTCAATTAGTGATTGCTAGAATCGCCAGTTCAACTGTTACTTTTAAACAATTATTTTCTATGAATACCTATATTATGATTATCGGTGCAGTTGGTCTTATCTTGAATATGGGAATCAGGTATGCCATCGGTGGAAATCCAGAAATATATATTACTAGTTTAGCAGGAATTCTTAATCAGGATAAAGCAGGTGTCTTAGGTACTATTGAGGTATTTGGAATTTGGTCGGTCATCTTGTCTGCGAGTGGACTTCATAAAACAGGGCAATTTTCTAAAGGGCTGGCTTGGACAATTGCAATTGTCTTCTTCTTAATAAGTATTGGCTTTGGTTTGGTTGGAACTCTATTACAAGGAGCGCCGAAATTATAATGAAAAAGAAAATATGGATTGGGCTAGGTGTAATTAGTTTAATTATCATTATGATTTCTGTCAGTGTCTACCGACAGGTCCTTGCAAAGGGCCCTTCCGTAAAAGTGACGGAAATCAGCCAAGATGAAATCTCCTCTCTGTTAATGATTCCAGGGACAGTGAAACTTTCAGCTGAACAAATTGTATATGCGACACCTGACAAAGGGGAAATCAAGAAATTGCTTGTCAAAGAAGGTCAGACGGTTAAAAAAGGAACTGTGATAGCAACACTGTCAAATCCTCAGCTTGAGCTTGAAATTGAGCAAAATAAATTAGCTGTTGAATCTGCTAATTTAAAAATAAGCCAAATTGATAAGAAAATAGAGCAGCTCGAAGATAAGGAAAAGACCTTAAGTGAACAGGCGGGAGTAGGAAAAAAAGCAGCGAAAAAACAACTTGCCCCTGAATTTGAACAGCTCGAGATGGAAAAAAAGTTAGCCAATATTGAACTTAAGCAAACCGAACTTCAAAAGGATTTGATTAGTAAACGCCAGGAGGATTTAGAAATTAAAAGTACAATCACTGGTATCGTTTTATCAGCAAAAAAACCAGCCTCTTCTTCGATTGAAGCGGCAAACGAGCCGTTAATACATATTGGTAAGTTAGAAGGGATGACTGCATCAGGACTCTTGTCTGAATACGATACACTCAAAGTAAGCTCAGGCCAAAAAGTGATTTTACGCTCCGATGCTGTGACTGGAAAGGAGTGGCAAGGTGTTATTTCAAAGATTGCCATTTTACCAGAGCAGAACCAAACGAGTGTACAAAATGGTACCCAGGCCGTCCAGTATCCAGTAACCGTAAAAATCTCTGGAGATACCAAAATGTTAAAACCAGGTTTCCAGGTAATTATGGAGATTGAAACCGATAAAAAAACGGCAATGGTCTTGCCTCTTGATGCCTTATTTGATGATGGGGATAAGCCCTATGTCTATCTTGTAAAGGATGGAAAGGCCAAAAAGCAACATGTTAGAACAGGGATTACATCAGGAAAGAAAATTGAAATCCTTAAAGGTGTTTCGAAAGGAGACCAAGTCATCGTTAATGGACCCGACAAGTTGAAGGATGGGTTGGAAGTGACGGTAAGATGATCCGGCTAGAATCCATCACAAGGTCATTTTTGCTCGGAAAAGAAAGCGTACATGTCTTAAACGGTATCAGTCTTACGATTCGTGAAGGTGAATTTGCTGCGATTATGGGTCCATCAGGTTCTGGGAAATCAACCTTAATGAATATCATCGGCTGTTTGGATAAACCAACTGAAGGCGAGTATTACCTTGGCGGGGAAAATGTATCGCATTATAATGACAAGGAATTAGCACGGGTTAGAAATCAATCAATTGGCTTTGTTTTTCAACAGTTTCACTTATTGCCACGCCTGACAGCATTAAAAAATGTAGAACTGCCAATGATTTATGCTGGAATCTCAAAAAAAGAACGCCAGAGCCGTGCCGAAGAGGCATTATATAAAGTAGGATTATCCGATCGAATGAATCATCTTCCCAATGCCCTATCGGGGGGACAAAAGCAGCGGGTTGCAATTGCGAGAGCGATTGTTAATAAACCAAAACTCATTTTAGCTGATGAGCCTACAGGTGCACTTGATTCGAAAACAAGCATAGACATTATGGAACAATTTAGGAAACTAAATGAAGAAGGAGTAACCATTATTGTCGTTACTCATGAATCAGAAGTTGCGGAGTACGCGGACAGAAGGATAATGGTTAGAGACGGAATGATACACTCTCCTTTCGAAGGCGATAGGGGGTCAGCCAGATGAGTTTTATGGAGAATCTTTTTATGGCATTAGGCTCACTTAAAGCCCACAAAATGCGCAGCATTCTAACCATGCTCGGGATAATTATTGGCGTGGGTGCTGTTATTATCGTTGTAGCCATTGGACAAGGCGGAGAGGCAATGCTTAAATCTCAGATAACCGGCCCAGGAAATACGATTGAACTGTTTTATCAGCCCTCTGATGAAGAAATACGCGCTAATCCTAATATCTTTCAGCAAGCTCCGTTTAATCAAGAAGATATTAGAGCACTTGAACAAATTCCTGAAATCAAAAGTGTCGTTGCATCAAGCACCAAATTATCAACGATAAGATTTCAAAAAGAAACTGGAGATGTGTCTACAACTGGAGTTAATCAGGCTTATATTGAATTAAATGAGTTGAAAGTTGCCAAGGGGAGAAATTTTTCAGCCTCTGATTTTCTGGGCGGCCGTCGGGCTGGATTAGTCAGTTCCAAATTGCAGGAGGAATTATTTAAAGGGAAAAATCCTGTTGGGAATGTCGTCATGATTG
This sequence comes from Neobacillus drentensis, assembly GCF_036962125.1. GTDB lineage: Bacteria > Bacillota > Bacilli > Bacillales > Cytobacillaceae > Neobacillus > Neobacillus drentensis_B. Next base: position 175,905 of record NZ_JBALOA010000007.1, on the reverse strand, counting down.
CCAATCAGCCGATTGAGATCATTGGAGTGTTAGAAAAACCAACCGGTCTCTTTGCTTTCGGTTCAATGGAGGTATATATCCCCTTCCAAACTTGGAAAACAATTTATGGGAGCAGTGATTTTACGCAAGTTACGCTGCAGGCAGCCTCAGCTGAACAATTGCAGGTTGCAGGCAAAAAGGCAGCTAAACTATTAAATAATATTCATAATACCGAAAAGTCCTATCAGGTTATTAATATGGAAGAAATTGCTCAAGGCGTTGGTCAAATTACAAAAATCATGACCTTAATTATCGGCAGTATTGCCGGCATCTCTTTATTTGTTGGCGGGATTGGTGTAATGAATATTATGCTCGTTTCGGTGACAGAACGAACAAGGGAAATAGGCATTCGTATGGCATTAGGAGCGACCCGTGGACAAGTATTAACCCAATTTTTAATAGAGTCGATGACACTTACATTTATTGGCGGTATTCTTGGTATATTACTAGGCTGGGGAACATCGACAATCGTGAGTTTCTTTGCAGGCTGGCCATCCTTAGTTTCTTGGCAAGTTGTATTGGGCGGCGTGTTGTTTTCAATGGTCATCGGTGTTGTATTTGGTCTACTTCCCGCAAATAAGGCTTCCAAACTAGACCCAATAGACTCTCTAAGATATGAATAAAATGGTAGTAATAAAATTTAATTCAAAAGTCTACACGGAGGTGTAGGCTTTTTTCTTGCCTGCAAAAATAGTTTTCTGTTTGCAGAAAATAGACGATATGTTAAAATAATTATAGAAATATTCAGTTAATTTATTATAGGGCTGAATGAGAATAAGAGGATAGAAGGAGTCGAGTTGAGCATGGAGAAAGTGAGTGTAGAGAATAAAGGCTATTTTGGAGAATTTGGCGGAAGTTTTGTACCAGAAGATCTACAGCTGGTGATGGATAAATTAGAAGAGCAATTTTTGCGTTATAAAGATGACCCAGAATTTATTGCAGAATTCAAATATTACCTAAAGGAATACGTAGGCAGAGAAAATCCGTTAACCTTCGCTGAGAATTTAACCAAGCAAAATCAAGGGGCAAAAATATATCTAAAACGCGAGGATTTAAACCATACAGGAGCACACAAAATTAATAATGCTATTGGTCAGATTCTGTTAGCCAAACGAATGGGTGCTAAGCGTATTATCGCTGAAACGGGTGCTGGACAGCACGGTGTGGCCACGGCAACAGCATGTGCCATGTTTGGGATGGAATGTATCATTTATATGGGCAAGTTGGATACGGAACGACAAGCGCTTAACGTATTTCGGATGGAATTATTAGGAGCCAAAGTCATCCCAGTTGAAAAAGGCCAAGGCCGCTTAAAGGATGCTGTTGATGAAGCCTTGGGCGACCTTGTGCAAAACTATAAAAATACCTTTTATTTATTGGGCTCAGCCGTGGGGCCACATCCTTATCCGACCATGGTCAAGCACTTCCAAGCCATTATTAGCGAAGAATCGAAACGACAGATCCTTGAAAAGGAAGGAAAGCTTCCGACAGCGGTGATTGCTTGTGCAGGAGGCGGTAGTAATGCGATTGGCGCCTTTGCGCACTATATCGATGAAAAAGAAGTCCGCCTAATTGGGGTTGAACCCGCAGAAGCACCGACAATGACCGAAGGAATACCAGCTGTCATTCATGGCTTTAAATGTTTAACGCTGCTGGATGATGATGGAAATCCTAAACCAACTTACTCGATTGCTGCGGGGCTTGATTATCCAGGGGTCGGTCCGGAGCACAGTTATTTGAAAATAAGTGGCCGTGCTGAATATGTAACTGTAACCGGCCAAGAAGCGCTAGAAGCATTTCAAGTGTTAAGTAAAACGGAAGGGATTATTCCGGCGTTAGAAAGCTCCCATGCTGTTGCATATGCCATTAAGCTGGCCAAAGAATTATCGACCGATGATGTGCTGATTGTTAACCTATCCGGCCGTGGGGATAAAGATGTAGAGCAAGTCTTTAAGATGTTAAAATAATCATAGAATAGAGAGCCGCTATCAACTTATTGTGAATTGTTGCTAGCGGCTCTTTTGTGTTGAATTTAGTAATAGAGAATTTTTCTCTATTAGTCGAATATATTTTTATAACACATATGACGGTAATCTGAGGTAAAAGGGGACGAGTATGTATAGAAACCGGTTAAAGTTCTATCCTGATTTTTCAAGATCTACTGGATTGTCACTTTATAAGCAGATCTGGTTCATTTTCTTGGGCGTAGCACTTGTAGCTATCTCCCTTCAATTAATTTTAGTTAAAAACAATGTAATTGATGGAGGAATCATTGGAATCTCAATCCTTCTCTCACATATTACAAATCAAGAAATAGGATTATTTCTATTAATATTAAATACTCCTTTTTTTTTAATTGCTTATTCTCTGTTAGGCAGAAGGTTTCTATTGTTAAGTCTATTTGCCATTATTATTCTTTCGCTGGGAACATATGTATTTGAACCTTTTCCTGCAATAATCCACAATCCAGTCTTAGTCATTTTAGTTGGGGGGATTAGTTTGGGCTTAGGGGTAGGAATTACCATCCGGTATGGTGGGTGTTTAGATGGAACGGAGGTATTGGCAATCATATTTAGTAAACGCAGTTCTTTTTCGATTGGACAGTTTATTTTATTGTTTAACCTTTTTATTTTTGGGGCGGCAATCTTCATACTTGGAATTAATGAAGCTATTATTTCTTTTGCCACCTACGTCATAGCTTATAAGACAATTGATTTATCTATCAAAGGCCATTAATAAATAGAACCATCTATTCTTGGGTGTTTTTTTGAAAAATCAAAATAGACAAACAAAATTCACAATTTATTATTAATATTTTGTGAACAATTGCTTCGATTTTTCCATTGTTCGACAGAAGCCTTATTGAAAACAACCCAATAGACTTGTGGGTATGGATATTATTTTTAAAATAGTGAAGTTATTGCGGAAAGGTGTCGATAATGTCAAGTTTACAAATTTTCCTATTAAAACAATAATTTAAATGGATTAAAAATAATTATACATGAGGAGGAAGTAGTAATGGTTTATCAGCAAAAGCCTTGGTTAAAATTTTATGATCCACGAGTGGGTGAACATGTAAGTGTAAAACACGAGTCATTGTACGATTTTTTAGAAATTGCTGTCAACCGTTTTGGTGAAAAACCTGCCTTCACTTTTTATGATAAAGTCTTTAGCTACAACGAAACAAAAATGATGGTAGATTTGCTTGCATCTTCATTACATAAAGAAGGCTTTAAAAAAGGGGATCGGGTGGCCATTATGCTTCCGAATTGCCCTCACTATATTTTTACCTTATTTGCGATATTCAAGTTGGGCGGAATTGCTGTTCAAGTCAATCCAATGTATGTAGAACGAGAAATAGCTTACGTTTTGGACGATTCTGGAGCTAAGTATATGGTGGCATTAGATGCCTTCTATCCAAAGGTAAAAAAAGTTCAGGGGGATACATCCTTAAAAAAGGTTATCGTGGTAAGTTTTGGCGGGGAGAAAAAAGAATTAGCAGCGGATGATCTTTATTTTGACGAAGCCCTCCACGTGGCGATGAATGTTGCGGAAGTGGAGATTGACCCGCACGACGATGTAGCAGTTTTACAATATACTGGAGGAACCACTGGTGTTCCTAAAGGAGTTATGCTGACACATTATAACCTGCTAGCCAACTTTAATCAGGTCTGTGATTTTATTTATAATACATGTGAAAATATCCCGGAATCCTTTAAGATGATTACAGTTTTACCGATGTTTCATGTGTATGGACTCTCGAGTGTAGCCCTTTGCGGCATCAGAGAGGGGGCCAATCAGATCGTTTTACCTCGTTTCGATGTGAAGGAAGTAATTGAGATAATTAATCGTGAAAAGCCATTCCTCTTTGCCGGGGTTCCTACCATGTATTTTGCCTTAAACAGCCGTCCTGAATTATTGAAGGAATCCTGTTTTGATGAAATGTGGTATGTTGGCAGTGGTGGTGCACCGTTACCTGTCAAACAAGCAAAAACTTTTGATAAATTAACGGGTTCGACTCTGTTTGATGGTTATGGACTTTCTGAGGCGGCGCCTACCGTTGCCTTTAATCCACCATTTGTTCCTCGGAAATACGGAAGTATTGGAATACCAGTACCTAGTACAATGATAAGAATCGTTCGCGAAACAGAGGAAGGAAAATATATGGATGTTCCTGTGGGTGAATCTGGTGAATTAATTGTCAGTGGACCACAGGTGATGAAGGGATACTGGAATCGTCCAAAGGATACTGAAGAGGTATTAAAGGATGGCTGGCTGTTTACAGGTGATATCGCAAAGATGGACGAAGAAGGCTATTTCTATATTCTTGATCGCCAGAAAGATATGATTATTGCGAGTGGCTACAATGTCTATCCACGTGAAGTAGAAGAAGTACTCTATATGCTTGAAGGGGTTGAAGAGGCGATTGTCATTGGGGTACCTGACACCTACCGAGGAGAAACTGTGAAGGCATTTATTAAACCGAAAGCAGGTTTTTCACTTTCAGTGGAAGAAATCATACAGTTTGCTAAGGATAATCTTGCACCTTATAAAGCACCTAAAGAAGTAGAAATTCTTTCCGAATTACCAAAGTCCTCTGTGGGAAAATTGCTGAGAAGAGTCCTTAGAGATGAAGAGATATCTAAAGTGAAAGCGTAATTAGTAGTAGATTATGGGATTAGAGCGTGTGTTTAATAGAAAAATATAATGTAAAAATGCCCGGTCAGATTTACAATGCGATCGGGCATTTTCGATATTATTGCTTTTTCAAAAAGTCTAGCACTCTTTCATTCACCAAATCATTTGCTTCTGTTACATAGATATGACCAGCACCTTGAATGGTCAAAAATTCAGCATTGGGAATTTTCTCTGCTAAGGTTATCCCGTTTTGATATGGAACTAACTTATCTTCGTCACCATGGATTACCAAAGTAGGGACTGTGATTTGCTCAATCTCGTTGTAAGTGTCATGGGATAAGCAGGCCTGGAGCTGAAGCATATAAGCATAGGGAAGGACAGGAATCTCGATTCTTTTTTGGATGTCTTCCGCAACTAATTCCCGTTGGTTTTCAATGAATGGTTGACTGTATAGAATTGGAGCGGTGGCCCAGGCCACTTCTTCTGGCGTTGCAACAGAAGAGGCCCTAGAAAGCATGAGCATTGAGACATCAGCACCTGGCTGTACATGGTTTACTCCGCCAGAGGTTGTACAACCTAGAACTAGCGACTTTACTCTTGAGGGATACTTAAGAGCTAATCTTTGAGCAATCATTCCACCCATGGATATGCCATAAACATGGGCTGCCTCTACGTCGGCTGCCTCCAATATGCACTTAGCATCTTCAGCCATTTGCTCAATGGAATAGGGAGAATTAGGTTTGTCACTCAGACCTGTCCCGCGATTATCAAAAACTATCACTTTAAAATGCTCACTTAGAACAGGCAGAGTCCTAAACCAAGATTTTGAGTTAAGTGATAATCCCATAATTAATAGTAAGGGTTCACCCTCTCCGTGTACCTCGTAATAAAGATTTATTCCATTCCCGGTAGTTTGGGGCATTGATACAGACCTCCTTTGAAAATATAACGATAAATTATATGATAATATGCCTAAGTAAAGAACATAGAAAAGGGGGAGAAATGAATCTCCCCTTAACTTACTTTTGAGTGTTTTTTCAAAAAGTTACGAAGAACTCTATTGAATGCATCTTTTTGCTCTAGCTTGGCAATATGACCAGTATTCCTGATAATCACAAATTCAGAATGACGGATTTTTTTATGCATTAATAGCTGCATCCACACAGGAATGACTGAATCATACTGAGAACCCATGATTAAAGTAGGGACTTTAATCTGTGGGAGTAGTTTTAAATTATTTACTTCCAAACATGCCTTCACTGATTTAAGAAACACCTCGTGATTAGGTTTGTAAAATTTATGAAAGTCCTCATAAACTTTTCCCTTCCATGAGTTAAGTGAGATACGGGCGGCCGTTTCTTTTGACAGGCTTGGATTATTTGAGAGTGACCGTACCCTGCGGTAGTTTACTATTAGTTTGGCTAAGGGTTTTGGAACATAATGAAAGGTGCTCACCAGCATTAATGAACGACACATATGTGGTGCTTGACGATAAATTTCCTGTGCTACCATTCCCCCCATCGACAAACCGCATATGTGAGCGCTTTCAATTTGGAGCTCTTTCAATAAATTAATAATGTCACGAGCGAAATGTGGTATAGATATCTTTTCTGTGGTAAGATGCTCACCATGTCCCCGTAAATCGGGAATAATCAAGTCGTACTGATCTGCAAATTCAAACTGATTGTTCCATCCTTCTTTAACTTCACCGAGACCATGAATAAAGACTAAAGGTTCACCTTCACCAAAACGTAAGTAAGGAATTTCAGAGTAACTAATCGACACTTCACTCAAGTATATCTCCCCTCCTATTGCTATTTATCATAAATGGGGTTGCCACTATTTGTAAAGGAGTTATTTTTATAAAATTCAGAATAATACAAAAGTACCATATTTTGGTGTGCGCGTGATGTGGAATAGTGTATTTATTTGGTACCTGTCACCAAATATTTTAAAAGTATTATAGAAGTATACTACTTTCTGGAGAGGAGGTTGATTGGGCTGGGGAAGGGTGACAGGCTTGGATGTTTAATATTTACATATTGCACCCTTTGGCAGCAATGGAGGTGAAAAAATATTCCGACAATTTTCGTCATTTTTCATGCGTTTAGGAAAAGCGTTAAATAATTGATGCTTATTTTTAGGGGGTGTGGATCTGAGCGTTAAGGAAACGTGATTTTTTTGTGGAATTTTGTCGAGAGAGCAAGGTTTACAAATTTCCAATTAACTACAATAATCGTAACTATATTAGTATTCTAATTAATAATTAGACGACCGCTTCGTAGACTTGCAGCTCTTTTAAAAAGAATATTTCATATTTTAATTTAAAATTCTGAGGAGGCATCGTTTTAATGGTTTATCAACAAAAACCGTGGTTAAAATTTTATGATCCAAGGATTAATGAGCACGTGGAGATTGAACACAATTCTCTTTACGATTTTTTGCAAGCTTCAGTTAAGCGTTATAACGATTTCCCTGCATTCACTTTTTATGGAAGGGTATGGACTTACAATGATACAAAGGTGATTACTGATAAATTTGCTGCTGCTTTACATAGGGCAGGATTTACCAAAGGTGACCGTCTGTCCATTATGCTTCCCAATTCTCCCCATTACATATTTACCCTTTTCGGTACCTTTCGACTAGGTGGAATAGCTGTTCAAGTTAATCCAATGTACGTAGAAAGAGAAATAGAACATGTATTAAATGATTCTGGCTCTGAATACATAGTCGCATTCGATGCTTTCTATCCAAAATTAAAACAATTACAATCGAGAACTTCATTAAAAAAGATAATCGTAGTCAGTTTCGGTGGAGCTAGAATCGACTTAGCTGAAGGCGATCATTATTTCGATGAGTTTCTACATGAGGATATAACTATCCCAGAGGTGGAGATTGACCAACATGATGACGTTGCACTTTTACAATATACAGGTGGAACAACAGGTGTATCTAAAGGTGTCATGCTTACTCATCGAAACCTGCTAGCCAATTTCAATCAAGTTTGTGATTTTGCCTATAAAGCATGTGAGCATAAACCGGAAAACTTAAAGATGATTACTGTTCTGCCAATGTTCCATGTGTATGGTCTTTCAAGTGTGGCACTTTGTGGCATCAGGGAAGGTGCCAATCAAATTGTCTTACCTCGTTTTGATGTTAAAGAGGTAATGGAAATTATTAATCGTGAAAAGCCATTTCAAATGTCAGCGGTTCCAACCATGTATTTTGCTTTAAATAGCCATCCAGATTTAGATCAATGTAGTTTTAATGACATGTATTATTTAAGCAGCGGGGGTGCTCCACTACCAGTAGAACAAGTAAAATTGTTTGAAAAGAAAACAGGAGCCATGCTTCTTGATGGATATGGTCTGTCGGAATCAGCACCAACGGCGATTTTTAGTCCACCGTTCGTGCCTAGGAAATATGGAAGTGTGGGAATACCTGTTCAGAGTACTATAGCCAGGATTGTTCAACAAACTGCAAATGGGTTTGTTGATGCACCGGTTGGTGAAGAAGGGGAGTTAATCATCCAAGGTCCACAGGTTATGAAAGGATATTGGAATCGCCCAGAAGACACAGCTGAAGTTATTAAAGACGGATGGTTGTTTACAGGAGATATCGCTAAGATGGATGAGGATGGGTATTTTTATATTGTCGACCGCAAAAAAGATATGATAATTGCTAGCGGCTACAATGTCTATCCTAGTGAAATTGAGGATGTCCTCTATCAACTAGAAGGAATTGAAGAGGTACTCGTTATCGGAGTTCCTGATTCATACCGCGGGGAAACGGTCAAAGCATATGTCAAACTGAAAGAAGGATATTCTTTAACAGCAGAAGAAATTAAGCAGTTTGGAAAAGAAAATCTTGCTCCATATAAGGCACCAAAGGAAGTTGAAATTCTCGCTGAATTACCGAAATCCTCGGTTGGAAAACTTCTCAGACGTGTCCTTAGAGACCAAGAACAACTAAAAATGAAAGCTTAAGAGAGAGGGTGTACAAGTGAATATCCAAGAGCTTTTTAGTTTAAAAGGAAAAACAGCCATTATTACTGGCGGGGGAAGAGGGTTAGGGCAGCAAATTGCTGTTGCTTATGCGGAAGCTGGTGCAAATGTTGTGGTATGTTCAAGAAATCTCGATGCCTGCCAGCAATTTAGCGAAGCACTGAAAGAAAAAGGGGTTCGCTCTCTTGCATTGAAATGTGATGTATCCAATCCAAACGATATTAAACATGTTGTCGATGAAACAATGAAGGAGTTTGGGAGGATTGATATTTTAGTCAATAACAGTGGGACAAGTTGGGGGGCACCTGCACTAGATATGCCCGCTGATAAATGGGATAAGGTTATGGATATTAACCTTAAGGCGGTTTTCCTATTTTCTCAAGCTGTTGGAAAAATAATGGTGGAACAAAAGTCAGGTAAAATCATTAACATTGCCTCAATTGCTGGCATGGGTGGACAGGATCCATTAGTTATGGATGCAATTGGCTATTCTGCTAGCAAAGGGGCAGTCATTACGCTAACGAAGGATTTCGCTGTTAAATTAGCTCCATTTAATGTCCATGTCAATGCAATCGCACCAGGGTTCTTCCCTACAAAAATGGCCAAAGCTATTTTGGATTATTCGGGAGAAAAGATTCTGGAGAGAACACCTGCAGGACGGTTTGGATCAGATGATGATATGAAAGGCCCAGCCCTTTTCTTAGCCTCGGATGCATCTAACTATGTATACGGCCACGTATTAGTTGTTGACGGTGGTACAACTGCCAGTGTACAGTAAAATAGTAGATACTGACCAGTTAGTTAAGAGGGATTTTCATGGAATTTACACACCAATCTACTGATTCTTTCTATAAGAAACTAGAAGCAGAAATGAATAAAAGAATCCATGCACAAACCAATACCAGAACCTTTACTATCGCATTTGGAAAAGCAATGGAAACGCACTTAAAGCAAGCCAGAATTCACAGAAGGTTAACAACTAGGTGGTTAAGGCAATCTGACCTTCCGAATAAAGATGAAATAAGTACTATTTCTGTAAGAATCGTAGATTACGAGGAGAAATTAGATTTTTTAGATGAAGCAATCTATGAAATGAAACAGACACAACAGAAAAATCAGACCCAATTACAAATGGTTAGGAAATCATTGGGAGAGTTAAAGTCACTTTTGGAAGTTGAAGCAAAGAGTATTCACCACTGCAAAATAAAAAGCTTAGAATCAGAGTTATTAGATTTAAAACAATTATTTCATTCAAAATCATTAGAAAATGGAGGAGAAAACAATGACGAAAAAAACTGATTCAGTAGTAGAAGTTGAAAATCAACAAACTGAGGTTGATGGTGAAAAGGATTTAACAAGTCTAGACATGATTTGGAAACTTGGCTTTAAGGAATTGGATAACTGGGCAGAGCGCTTTAACAAACAAGATACGCTTTTCTTGGAAGCAGTTAGAAATTATGTAGAAAAGCTTAAGCAGGATCAAGAAAATGCCATTACAATCGCAGCACAATTTGGAATGGAATTAAAAGAGTGGGAGAAGTCCGCACGTGAAGAATTACTTGTGACCACGACTCCACTACAGCATTTCTTTCCAGTGAAATCATATGAAGAAATTAATAAAGTAGTTGAGGATATTCAAAATAAAACTGCAAATTTATTAGTCACTCCAGCTCAAGCATTGATAACTGGACAATTGGATGCACTTGATAAATATGTAAGTACCGTTGAACAATATATTACTTATCGGAAAAATGGCCGTGAAAAATATATTGAGAGTGTGAAGAAAACTAGCAATGTTTTATATGAAAATCAAAAAGTATTTGTAAATATGTTTGCAAAACAGGTGAAATCGGCGATTATGCCATTTCAAAGTTACATGAAGAACGTTACTGATCAATCAAAATAATGACAAAATAGGAGTGGAAGTAATGTCAGGTAAAAACCCTTACGATCCATTTGAATCCTTTCATAAGTTGAGTTTATTGTGGGAAAAGCAGATCAATGATTTCATCTATCTTTGGGCGGATAACAAAGACTTTGTGAAGCTGTCTAATGTGGGAACTGAAATAAATTCTCGTTATCTTGATGCATTTAAAAAGAACCAAGAAGCACTTGCTAGTGTACTAAATTTGCCAACAAAGAATGATGTGGCAAATGTTGCATCCCTAACGATTCAAGCGGAAGAGAAAATAGAAGCTTTAGAAGAACAAATCTGGGGCCTGCAGGATTCCATGAAAACGCAAAGTAAAGAAATAGAAACTGTGGTAGAAGTCTCTAAAGAGATTATAAAATTAACCAAGCAGCTTAAAACCGAGTTGGTTAAAACAAAGAAAGAACAAGTAGATACAAAGGTATTGCATGCTGAACTTCAAGAAATGAAGTTTGAGCTTATGAAATTAACTAATTTTAAAGAAGAATTTGAGTCCTTAAAAGGTCTTATTGAAAAGGACAAAAGCGTCGAACGAGAGTTGGCCAGCTCAGGGACATCGAAATAATAATGAAATGGAGGGGAGACCTTGGCAACTGAAACACCTTTCAAAGGGTTAATTCCCGAACTGGATGTTCAAAAAGAAATGGATCGCTGGGTAAATGTAATTAAGATTTTATCGGAACCTGACCCCAAGGTTGGTCAAACTCCTAGAAATGAAATATGGAGAAAAAATAAATCAGTGTTATGGCATTACCCTGCTAAAGATAAGAAATATGAGATTCCTTTATTTTTTGTCTATTCGCTTTTTAATAAACCTTACATTTTAGATATTGACCCTCAGAAAAGTGTCATTAAGAACCTTAATGATATGGGCTATGAAGTGTATTTATTAGATTGGGGTACACCTGGCTACGAAGATAAAAAAATCGGTATGGACACCTATATCGAGAAATATTTAAAAACTGCTGTAAAGCGTGCGGTTCGTCATTCTGGAGCAGAGGAAATTACCCTAGTCGGTTACTGTTTAGGTGGAACCATTGCCTCAATCTATGCATCGATTGCGGAGGAGCCTATTAAGAATTTAATCGTAGCTACCGTTCCAATTGATTTCACTACGTTTGTAGGGCCAGAAAAATGGGCAGAGGCTCTCAAAAACGGTGATATTAACCTCGATCATTTTCTCGATGTTTATGGGGTTGTCCCGCCTAAATATGTTGAAATGATGTTTAGAGCTGTTGGAGCGCCGATTTATTTTACTAATTATACGATGCTCTTAAATCGGGCCAACGATCACCGTTATGTTGAAAAGTGGCGTCGGATGAATAAATGGACCCTTGATCAAGTTCCTTTTGCTGGTGAAGCCTATAAACAATTAGGAAATGATTTAGTTAGAGATAATAAATTGGTGAAGGGGGAATTTTTAGTTGGAAATAAACCGGCCGACTTAAAAAATATCCGTGCCAATCTCTTCGTTATTTCTGGATCTAGGGACAATTTAGTGTTAGAAGAGCAAAGTAAACCAATAATGGATTTGGTATCAAGTGAAGATAAAACCTATCTTTGCGTGGAGTCAGGTCATGTTGGCCTTGCATTATCAGGTTTATTTGCGGGCATTGTGAATCAGTGGGCATCCAGCCGTTCCAATCCGATTTCTAAATAATTGGAGATAAAGTGTGGTCTAAGTAAATAAATAATAAGTTTGGCAAGTTAGAAGAGGAAGGCTGAGCCCCCCTCTCCTAACTTGCCATTTTATGTTTGTTCAAAAACTCCCATAATACTTGGTTGAATTCGTCTTTTGCCTCTAATTTTGCAACGTGGCCGGTGTTCCTGAAAATGACAAACTCAGAGTGACGAATTTGTTTATGCATCATAAACTGTACCCAGACAGGGATCACTGAATCATACTGTCCACCAATTATTAAGGTTGGTACGTTGATTTTAGGAAGTAAGGTTAAGTTATTAACTTTAAGACAAGCCTCCAACGCTTTAAAGAAGTACTTCTTATTAGGCTTGTAATATTTAGAAAAGGTTTCAATATTTTCTTTTGTCCAAGAATAGAGGCAAACCTTTGCAGACCTTGCTGCGATCGCTTCAGGTGATTTATTTCCTGTGGTGGCTTTTCGGTATTTGATAAAAAGTTTACCAAGCTGTTGTGGAGCAAAATGAAAAGTACTCACTAACATCAAGGAGCGACACATTTCAGGTGCTTGACGATATATTTCTTGCGCAACCATCCCACCCATTGACAACCCGCAAATGTGGGCGCTTTCAATTTCCAGTTCTTTCAGCAGACTAATGATATCGAATGCAAAGTTCTTTATTGAAATCTCCCCAGGTGTAATATAGTCTCCATGTCCACGTAAATCAGGGATAATTAAGTCATATTGATTCGCAAACTCAAACTGATTTGCCCACCCCTCCTTGACTTCACCAAGACCGTGAATAAATACCAGGGGCTCACCTGCACCAAGCCGCAAATAAGGAATTCCGGAGTAACTTTTGAATATCTGGCTCAACATTCATTCCTCCCAGTTGTTTAATAACAACTTTTATATCCAATATTCGAAAGGTGTAAACAGTTGTAAAATTCCGACTATTTAATTATATAGGTTGATGTGGAAAAATATTACATATGGGTGTAAAACACATATAGGGGCACATAATGTTAAAAAAGGTTTAAAGAGTTACCGTTTTTAGCTAAAATAATTGGTGTATTGGTGAAAAATAGAAATGCTTCTGAGTTATGATAGAAGGGCAAAGGATTTTCAGTGAAAATGAGGTACCGTTCATGATAAAAAAATATTTAACATTTCAAAAGAATAATGGAATTGCACCGTATATTTGGACGATTCTAGGTATATTGCCGTTTTATTTTATTTTTCAATCTCAGTCAACAATTGAAATTGTCGTCGGAATATTACTTACGCTGTTATTTTTTATTTTTTACCGAATTGCGTTTATTTCAAAAGGGTGGCCAGTTTATCTATGGACGTTGATCCTAATCGGTATTTCGATCACGGCTAACAGCCTTTTCAATTATGTTTATTTTGCTTTTTTTCTGGCATACTTTATCGGAAATATTAAAGATAGGATTGCCTTTTTAACCTTATATTTTATTCATTTGTTTAGCACGTCTGTTTCAATTAACTTTAGTATCGTTATGCATGAAAAATTATTTCTACAACAATTACCCTTTGTAATCATCATCTGGATTAGCGTTATCCTCCTCCCCTTTAGCATTCATAACCGGAAGGAGAGAGGGCAGCTCGAAGAAAAGTTACTAGATGCAAACAAACGGATTTCTGAACTAGTCAAAATAGAGGAGAGGCAGAGGATTGCCAGGGACCTTCATGATACCCTCGGTCAAAAGCTTTCACTTATAGGGTTGAAGTCGGATTTGGCCAGAAGGTTAATTACAAAGGACCCAGAGCAAGCACGGAATGAATTGAAGGATGTACAGCAAACGGCTCGGACCGCATTAAGTGAAGTTAGGAAAATGGTTTCTTCGATGAGGGGGATCCGCTTGAAAGACGAGATCCTGCGTGTTGAACAAATCCTTACTGCTGCTGAAATTAAATTAATCAGTAAAGGTGATTTCACTCCAAGCAATATCACGATGCTAACAGAGAATATTTTAAGCATGTGTATGAAAGAGGCTGTAAATAATGTTGTCAAACACAGCAAAGCAAAGTCTTGTTTCATTTCCATTAATCAATCGATACATGAATTAGTACTGACCATTCGTGATAATGGGGTCTTTAAGTGTGAGAAAGAAAAATTGGAAGATGGTCATGGGCTGATTGGGATGAAGGAGAGGTTGGAATTTATTAATGGCAGTCTCGAGATATTGACAAAAGAGGGAACGACATTAATTATTAAAGTACCAAATGATGTTAAACCAGGGCTTAAAGAGGAGGAGAAAAAATGATTAAAATTGTAATTGCTGAAGACCAGCAAATGCTATTAGGTGCCTTTGGTTCACTTCTCAATTTAGAAGAGGATATGGAAGTGGTCGGTAAGGCTTCTAACGGAGAAGAAGCCGTCGTACTTGTAAAGAAATTACAGCCTGATGTCTGTATCATGGATATTGAAATGCCAGGAAAGAGCGGTCTGGAGGCAGCAGAAGAGTTAAAAGGTCTAGGCTGTAAAGTAATCATTTTAACTACTTTTGCAAGAACTGGTTATTTTCAACGGGCATTGAAAGCAGGTGTGAATGGCTATTTGTTAAAGGATAGTCCTAGTGAGGAGCTGGCAAGCTCCATCAGAAGTGTCATGTCAGGTAGACGAATTTATGCACCAGAATTAATGGATGATGTATACGGGGAAGAAAATCCATTAACAGAGAGGGAAAAAGAAGTGCTAGAGCTTGTTGCGGGTGGTAAAAATACAAAAGAGATTGCGGAAGAACTTAGTATTAAGACAGGAACCGTCCGTAACTACATCTCAATCATCCTCGACAAACTAGAGGTAAAAAACCGGATCGAAGCGATAACACAATCCAAAGAAAAAGGTTGGTTTAAATAGGGAGTGTATTGGCGGTGTCAGGCACCGTTAATACACTCCCTTTTTTATTTATCTAAACAGACTCTTGTGGCTTTAAGAAGATTTAAATCTATAACCCGACCCCCAAATGGTTTCAATATACAGCGGGTTTGACGGGTCTTGTTCAATTTTCTCTCTTATTTTACGAATATGGACGGTGACAGTAGAGATATCTCCAGAACTGTCATATCCCCATATACTTTCAAATAAATGTTCTTTACTAAAGACTTGATTTGGATTCATCGCTAAGAATGTAAGGACATCAAATTCCTTAGTCGTAAAAATAATCTCTTGGTTATTAACGAACACACGTCGGTCTGAACGGTCAATCGAGAGGCCACGAATGTCTAGGGAAATTGTTTCAGGGTTTCCTTTCATTGATAGCCGCTCAAATCTGGACAAATGAGCTTTTACCCTCGCAACCATTTCATTTGGGCTAAATGGTTTCACCAAGTAATCATCGGCGCCAAGACCAAGTCCTCTGATTTTATCAATTTCATCCTTCTTGGCTGTCACCATAATGATTGGGATATCTTTAATAGTCCTTACCTTTCTGCAAATCTCAAAACCATCTATAGTCGGAAGCATGACATCGAGTAATAATAAATCATAGGGAAGAGACAATGCCTTTTGCAGGACCCCTGTCTGGCTTTGCAAGTCCAGTCATGCACTTTAACAATGTTGTCTTGCCTGCACCATTTGGTCCCAGAATGCCAATGATTTCTCCCTGATTAATGGTAAAGTCGATGCCTTTAATACCTCTTCCGTTTGGAAATAATTTAGTCAGATCCGATATAACCAATGCTTTTTCCAAAATCTTCACCCTCTATATATTTACTTAGCTATTTTCAGTTGCTTGAATGTCCATGGTTCAAATCTAACTCTTTTACATTATTACCAGGAATTACAACAGGTTTTACTGTGGTCTGATTGTAGTCAGAAACGTTCATCTTAATATTAAACGAGAGCTCATGGATTTTTCCTTGTTTGTCTTTTCCGGTAACCACGGCTTTAACTGTTTGCTCCTCTATATAATTTTCTTTATTTACATCTGCTTCAAGCATGATTTGTTTAAAGGTAATTTCATGATCCAGTTCTGGCATGGTTGGTTTAATATGAAAGCTTGAGTTTATCTGTTCCGTATTATCCTGAAGCATAACCGAGTGTTTGATCATTAGTGTACTTAATGCATTTGCAGTTAGAGGGATCTCTTTACCTGTAAGATCCAGTTCAATGGTATGCCTTCCATTCTTGTTTTCGGACACGGTGATTTGCTGCTGAAGATTTTTCGTAATTACATCGATTAAGTTCTCGACATCATCTTGAAGTTCTGCCGTGTTTTTGTGATGAGGGCTGCTCATTTTCATCTTATAAATAGTTTCGGTACCGTCTTTTTCTACGAACCAGTTCCCGTCTTGTTTGTACATGTTCATATTACTCTTTTCTGATTCGTTTGCTAATTGCGTCGAAATGGAACTTAATTGGTTTTTCACATCCATCTTTAAAAGTGAATTGGCTGAAAAAAAAGACTTATTATTGTCTACTAAATTTAGCTTCATGCTCATTGTCGCACTATCCGCCGTGTGGGTTTCTTTTAATGCTGACTTGTAGAGGTCATAACCAGATGTGTTCGCCGAGATTGAGTAAACACTGCCTAACATCATTACCCCGCTAATTCCGATGCCTGTTAATAGTTTTTTATTCATGTGCAAATCCTCCATTCATGGTTTTGATTACAAACCACAGTTTAAATGGGAGATATAAATGGATTCTAAATAAAACATTAAATTTTTCTTAAATAAAATGATTGAATGCTGTTTTTTTTATAGATACCAAATGGTTTTATTTTTCCGAAAAGTGTAGTTTACTAGTATAGAAGTGAATAAAGGAGTTATTGTAAGAAAGGAATTGAAAATTAATATGGGGGAATTAGGAAAAGAGAAGCGAAGCAAAAAAAGTTTCCGAATCAATATAAGTGAAAAATATAGAGAAGAGGGAAAACGGCAGCTATGCTTCAGCTGCCGTTTTCTCAATAAAGCTTTTAATATATTCATACACCTCTATTGGCCGCTCCTCGGGAAGGGCATGGCCAGTATCTTTTAAAACAATTAATTCCGAGTTGGTCAAATCCTTATTTAACTTCTTACCAAAATCTAGAGGTATCGATTTATCATGATCACCCCAAAGTAACAAACAAGGAGTTTTGATTTGGTTAAGAATCTCGACGGGCAAGTCACCTTCACGATCACGAATCATCCGCGTAAGTGCAACGAAAATTTCATCCTGTAAAAATGGTTGGAGATACCCATTAATCATTTCATCATTAATGATGGAGTGATTATATAGTGCGTCCTGGAGATTCTTTTTTACTCCAGTCCGAGCAAACCAGTACTTTACGAAAAGATGGAAATAGGGTAGGTAGCTTGTAAGAATTAACGGCATTTTAGATCGTTTAAGATAGGCAGAACTGCAGAGGAGAATAGCCTTGTCTGCGATCCCTGGCGTCATATGAAGGATATTCAATACAATTTGCCCACCCATGGAATGACCGATAAAGGTCATATTTTTTAACCCCAAAGACTCTGTAAGGTTTATGACAGTCTTTGCTAGATTTTTATAGGAATACACATATCGGTTGCATTTCTGGCTTTTCCCAAAGGGGGGAAGGTCAATAGATAATACCTGATACTCCTCTTTTAGTAATGCGATTAGATGGCGAAATGTGAAGGTGGAAGAAAGGAATCCATGTAATAGGACGAAGGTTTTTTCTGATTTCTGATTAGGATAAAATTCATAATATACATTTATGTTATTCACAGGATGATGACCTGCCAAGACTGCTTGTTCCATTAAACTCCCTCACCTGCTCAATCAATAAAATAGATGAATATAATATTCCCCCAAAAATCAGTACAAACCCCAAAAAATAATGGAAAAAAGACGAAGAAGGAAATATTCAAAATAATAGTTCAAAAAACCTACATAAATCTGTTATTATAGAGAAAAAATGGATAATTTTGGTGTAGTGTACATCAGGGGTGGACAAATTGATGAACAGTCTTTTTGCGGTACCTGACACCTGCAGGGGGAAATAAAGTTGACGATGATTGAAGCTTTTCATGTGAGTAAGGCTTTTAATGGGAGAAGTATCTTAAAGGATGTTTCGTTTACGATTAGGGAAGGGAGTATTATTGGGTTGCTTGGTCCGAATGGGGCAGGGAAGACAACCATGATTCGATTGTTGAATGGTGTAATTGAAGCGACGAGTGGAAAGATGAAGGTAATGGGGTATGATCCCAAAACACAAGGCGACGAAATTAGAAAGAGGGCTGGGATTGTTACTGAAAGTGCTGCTTTGTATCATGACCTAAGTGCTTGGGACAATCTTGTCTTCTTTTCGAAAATCTATAATGCCTATGACCCGGAGCGCATCACTTATCTGCTTAAGCAGTTTGAGATGATTGATAAAAAAGACGAACTAGTTGGAACGTTTTCGACGGGAATGAAAAAGAGAATTACTCTTGCAAAGGCACTGCTTCATAAGCCAAAACTTTTATTTCTGGATGAACCGACAAATGGCTTAGACCCTGAAGGGATAAATGATGTCATTCACTACTTGAAAAAGGTAAATCAGGAAGAACAAATTACCATTATAATCTGTTCGCATGTCCTACATCAATTAGAGACGATTTGCGATTCTTTTCTATTTTTACAAGGTGGTCAAATTATCGAGAGGGGAACTCGAAATGAATTAGAAGATAAATATTTAACAGAGGTTTCTTTATTGGTGGAAACGGGATTACAGCCGAGCAACCCTAACACATACATGGGCTTTACATACGTTAGAAAAGAATCACAAAGTATTGAATTTAAGCTGGCTTCAAAAAATGAAATTTCAAGTTTGCTTAAGGAGATTCTGAGTGAGTCTTGGATTCATTCGAGTGAGATTACCAATAGAAGTCTGGAGGCGCTCTATTTTAAAATCAGGAGTGAAAAATATGAATAAATACATCATAACCGCCATCGCTGCCAAGGACATGAAAGCCACCTTTTCATCCAAAAAGATATGGGTTCCTATGATGATCCTGCCTTTAATTTTATGTATTATTTTACCAGCTGTATTTGCTTACATTGGCATAAATACAGAATTAATCGGAGAATCCTCGAAGGATTTAGAAAAACCGATCAATGCTGTGATTCAAAACTTTCCAAATGAAGAAATGAGAAATACCCTGGCTGCATTACCAACTTTGGGGTTCAAATCCGTTTATTTTTTCTTGAATTTTATGTTAATCCCATTTTTCTTAATGGCCGCAATCATCAATTCGATGGTCACCTCCTCCAACAGTTTTGCAGGGGAGAAGGAAAGAAATACTTTGGAAACATTATTATTCGCTCCAATCTCTATAAGTGAATTGTTTTTGGGCAAGGTGATCGCCTCTTTTGTCCCTACGATATTGATTACATATATGGCTTTCTTACTTAATGGTCTGATTGTAACCCTAATAACTTATCGAGTTTTTAATGAAATTATATTTTTGAATTCAACCTGGCTGCTATTAATGTTTTGGGTTATCCCTGCACTTGTAATCTTTAATATAGTATTAAATGTGTTAGTTTCCGCACGAGTTAAATCCTTTCAGGAAGCTCAGCAATTTGGCGGAATTATGGTTTTACCTGTTGTTGGGCTTATTATTAGCCAAGTCAGCGGGCTCTTCTTTCTAAGCCCACTGACCCTGTTCTTAATAGGTGCAGGGTTACTTATAGCCAATGGATTCTTACTTAAACTCATCACCAAGTTTAACCAAAGAAACACTTTATTTGAAAGCCAAATTCATTAACAAAAAGACATTTGTCCG
>NZ_JBALOA010000007.1:146374-155861 GCF_036962125.1 Neobacillus drentensis | reverse complement strand
CGGACAAATGTCTTTTTGTGGTACCTGACACCATTTTTTTGTTTTTGGACTTCTTTTGAATTTTTTTTTATTTTTTAAAATAAAGTGTTTGAATTTTTAGAAAACTCGCTGTATAATTAGAAAAAACGTAAGGAGTTGATTTCCATGGAAAAGAAATTACTTAATTCACCACAACAATCGGATGAGAATACAGATGCTGTCGTTGCAGAGATGTTTCTAAATAATGCCCTGTTAGAATTCAAGAGGGAGAAGATCCGCAAGGAAATCGACCACACATTACAACATGGGAATAAAGAGCTATTCCTAAAATTGACAGAAGAACTTAAAAAGATTTCCTAACCATTTCCTATCCAAGATCCTATGATTTTAAAAGGAGCCCTATCCACCACAAGTGGATGGGCTTCTTTCTGTTTTCGGGCCGATAGGAAAGATTTACTTTCCCATCAGGTATTAATACAACTTGCCCCTGTTCTCACCCTTGAGGGGAACAAGTCGAATAGTTTTCTAATCAAAGCTATTCTTTATCGGTAAAACCGATAATAATTAAACACATTTATAGATAATTTGAATTTTAACTTATTCAAATATATGAGTATAATTTATTCGCCCAGATGATTGTAAGTACTGTTTTTTCAAGGTATTAGTGGATTTCCTTCAAGTTTTATTTAGTAGATAAAGAATTTAGAATCGCCTATTAACAATATTGTAATAAGTTTTTGTCAAAAAACCGACATTTAAAGGTAAACAAACTTATTTATTTTTTGTTGTGTTAATATCATATTAATCTTTATAAAGTTAAAAACTTACAATATTGGGCGATATTGGTTATTATTTTTAATTTCATTCAGATTATTAGGTATAGGGAGCGGAAAAAATGAAACGTAAATCATCTGTTTTTATCAAATTTGTCATTCTAGCAACTCTGACAATGTTAGTATTATCTGGCTGTGGTTCAAAATCAAATAATGATACTACTGCGAAAGCTGCAAAAGACGAGAAAAAAGCAGATCAAAAGGTGGATAATACAGTATCGAAAGATAATCCGATCGTTGTTGATAAAGAAAACAAAGTCGTTAAGGTATACGCAACTGTTAATGGAAAGTATTTAGTAAGTCCTACGCGCCATGGTTTAAACTGGGTTGAAGGAAAATATGGTGACCAAGCGGTATTAAAAGCCTACGCTAATCCACTTAAGTTCAATGAGGCTTTGTTGGAAATTGGAGGAGTTCCTGCTGTTGAAAAAGGCGGGGACACTAGTAAAGAGTTTGAAACAAAGGCTAATGAAAAATATATTTTAGGTGATGAAGTAAAGGTTACTGTATCATGGGAAAATGCGGGAAAAGAGTATGACATTAATGATGTTATGGTAGATTCAACTGGTCAAAAGATTGTTTATAAATTTGGCGGGAACTACGATACCCAAGAGGCTAAAATGACAGGCTGCTATATGTGCTTTGATAGCTGTCCAGCAGGTATTACAAGTAATTCTACTCATCCAGTTGGAACGTTTGAGGGCGGCCATGCAGAATTCCATGGCAACCCAGATGTGCTTCCTGCAGACGGTACGCCTCTCGTATTAACATATTCAATTGTAAAATAATAGGGGGGAGAAAATGAAAAACGTTATTCGCGCCCTTGGACAATTAATCGCATCTTTATTTCTCTTCTTTCTGATAGGATTTGCAATTGCTATTTTGCTAATTCAAAGTAACTGGCTTGATATGCGTTTTGATAGTGAATACTTTGTTACGGTTTCGTTGCTAACAGGAGCATGGCTCTATTTTTTAAGGACTTTCATGAACGCGAAAAAACTTGCGCTCTGGGAGTCTGCACGGACAACTGCCACCCTAACGATTTCATCTATTGCAATTATTGTTTACGTTACAATCTCTGAGGGAAGTCTAGCCATTCTTCCCTCTTATATAGTTAGGAAAGCATTATTTTTAGAAGAAACAGTTACTTTAGTCGACATGAATCAAATTCTATTATTGGTGTTTCCAATTGGCATAGCTATTATAATCGGAACATTATTGAAAAATAAACATCAAAAAGTGGCCACTGAAAATACAGGCTGGAATCTTTTATCTAGATATCAAAAGTTTGGAACGATGTTTTTATATGGTGTCATTGCTTTTTTCTTACTAATTTATTTAGGGCAAGGAGAAATCCAGGATTCACTTAATCAGTCGATTCAATATTTAAAAACAGCAGATGTCGAAGGATTCCGTGATTATCTTCATTCATTTGGTTCACTATCAGCAGTCATTTCTGGCTTACTAATGATTTTTCAATCAATTATCGCACCACTCCCAGCTTTTGTAATTACATTTGCGAATGGATTATTATTTGGCTGGATTGG
This sequence comes from Neobacillus drentensis, assembly GCF_036962125.1. Taxonomy (GTDB): domain Bacteria; phylum Bacillota; class Bacilli; order Bacillales; family Cytobacillaceae; genus Neobacillus; species Neobacillus drentensis_B. The sequence continues at coordinate 153,502 of NZ_JBALOA010000007.1, read as the reverse complement.
GGGAGCAATTCTCTCTTGGAGCAGTGCAATGGCTGGAGCCGTCCTTTGTTTTTATTTGGCAAAAATCTTAGGAAGACCTGTTGTTGAAAAAATCGTAACAAAAAAGGCATTAACTTGGTGGGATCAATTCTTTGAGAAATATGGGAAGCATGCGGTTTTTATTGCCAGACTTGTTCCGGTTGTCTCTTTCGATTTAGTTAGTTATGCGGCTGGTGTCACATCGATTTCTTTTTGGCAATTTTTCTGGGCAACAGGTCTAGGACAATTACCTGCGACCCTTCTTTATTCGTACCTGGGTCAAAATGCCACTAGTACGGTGAAAATATTATTCTTTGTTTTTACAATAATGATTGCGTTAGCGGTATTGGGCATGATTCTTCGTCCAAAATTGCAATCTTTGGGTAAAGGAAAACAGGGAGTAAAAGGGTAATGGCTTCCCTTTGGAAACATAAAGGCTTAATCATCAGGGTATTTGGCAGCACCTTTCTCATCTTTTGGATTTTAAATAAGATGGAGTGGAATAAAGTCATCGAGATTGCAAAAGAGGGTTCACCATTTTATTTTCTAGCTGCATTTGTTGCCATTCAACTAACCGTGTTCTCAAGTATTGTGAAGTGGAAAATGCTCGTTGACTCATCTTTAAAACAAGATAAAAAGCAGTATGCCTCATTTTTTAAATTGGGGCGTCTCTATTATATTGGCTTATTCTTTAATAACTTTTTGCCTGGCAGTGTTGGTGGAGATGTTGTCCGTGTTTATTATTTAGGAAGAATTACTGGGGTTCCAATCGCAACAGCATCTGTTGCCTTTGAACGGATAACAAGTGGGATGGCATTAGTAGTTATTGCCGTTCTTTCATCCTTTTCTATGGAAGCAGCTAGACCATATGTGCTCACTACTACACTTGTTCTAGGAATTATTTTGATTTTGTTACTCCTGGTAGGAAAACTAGTCAAGACCATGAAGAGTCGTGATGGAGTTACTGGGGATACTACTGACGTATCTATGGACAAATGGTTTATTAAATTGAAAAAAGCCCTTCTTAAAACAAGTGAGGCTGCTTTAAATTATCGAAAAGAGCATTTTATCTGGTGGATAAAAATTATCATGTTATCCCTCCTTTTTCAGGTCGGACTAGCATGGATCAACGATTTATTATTTTTATCGATAGGAATTGATATCCCATGGATCAATTTGTTAATGATAATTACTCTTATCTCAGTAATCTCTATGCTGCCAATTAGTCTAAATGGATTAGGGGTCCGCGAAGGCTGCTATGTCTTTTTTTTTAAGGAACTTGGCGTTTCGGCAGAAACTTCCTTAACAATATCTCTCTTATTTTTTATTTTTGTTTCAATATCTAGCTTAGCTGGTGGTTTATTTTGGATGGCAGAAAGGGGGAAACATAGTTGAGGCTATCTGGAAATCTGTTTATTGAAAACCTTGTCAGTAAAAAGGCTAAACATATGGTTAACCCGATTCAGGGAACAATCCCGTTGGTTCCGTTCACTAAGTCAACCAATGAAGCTGTCGTTGCTCTAATCACAACCGCAGGTGTCCATTTAAAAACTCAGCCTATATTTGATGTTGACGCGGGTGACACTTCAGTAAGGTTTATTCTTTCATCAGTCCTTGAAGAGGAGTTAATGATCAGTCATACGCATTTTGATCGAAGTGATGCGGATCAGGACATTAATTGTGTCTTTCCTTTATTCCGACTTAAACTGATGGAACAAAAAGGAATGATCGGAGCTATAGCTCGAACTCATTACGGTTTAATGGGATATATTCCTAATCCAAAAACGCTTATTGAGGAAACAATTCCTTTAATTATTAAGCAATTAAAAGAAGACCAAGTAGATGCGGTTATCTTGAACCCGGGCTGATATATATGCCATCAATCCGTGGGATTGATTCAATTTGCAATCGAAAAAGCAAGGATACCGACCATTTCGATTACCCACTTAGCAGATTTAACAGCTAAAGTAAGGGTGCCAAGGTCATTACATTTACGGTTTCCGCTTGGAAGAAGTTTTGGAAAAGCAGGAGAATATCAAATGCAGGATCAAATTCTTGAGGACACAATTCACTATTTAAGGGAAATTAATGTGCCTGAAACGATAGTTAAGCTTCCTTATAAATGGAAAGGAAAAAGAAAATAATGAATAGTGAGATAGCTCGAAAAACACTCTGGCATATACGCTGGATACTTCTAACTGTAATAATGGTTTATAACCTATACTGCATAATAGTATCCATTGAATTGTCTTCTTTTCTTCCTATCAATGGATTTGGTCTTGCATTTTACTTTTTCATAGGCATGTGGGAACGTTATTTTAAATGCAAAACGAGTTGTAACCTCTAGAAAGGGGATGTTTATGAGGAAATTCACGATTATATTTTTATTATTTCTATTGATTTTATCGGGCTGTAGTCCTGATTCTAACAATAACAGCAAACAAGCCAGAGAAAACAGTTTAAATAGTGACTGGAAGGAAATTACTGCCAAAGCAAAAGGAACGAAGGTTAATTTCTTTATGTGGGGCGGAGATGAAGGTATTAATCGCTATATCGATGAATGGGTTGCACCACGAATAAAAGAGCAATATGATATTGAATTAAAGCGATATCCAATGGATGCAACTGAATTTATTAATAAGCTTATGACCGAAAAAAGGGCGAATAAAAATTCTGGTGACATGGATGTTTTATGGGTGAATGGGGAAAATTTCAAAACTGCTAAACAAGAAGAATTACTGTTGGGCCCTTTTACTTCAAAACTTCCTAATTTTAAGCAATACGTGGATAGTAATGGTAAAGATATTCAATATGACTTTGGTTTCCCAACCGAAGGTTATGAAGCTCCATGGGGTAAGGTTCAGTTTGTATTTGCCTATGATTCGGACAAAATCTCCAATCCCCCCAAATCGTTAGCGGAGTTACAAAAATGGGTGAAGAGTAATCCAGGTAAATTTACCTATCCTGCGCCACCAGACTTTACTGGAAGTGCGTTTATTCGTCATGTCCTTCATGAAAAAAGTAAAAACTATGAAGCTTATTTAAATGAGTATGATGAATCAGCGATTAAAACTGATGGGGACTTAGTTTGGAAAGAACTGAACGAGTTAGAGCCATATTTATGGAGGGAAGGGAAATCGTACCCACAATCGCTCTCACAATTGGAGCAATTATATAAAAATGGTGAAGTGTGGATGACGATGGGATATGATGAGGCAAACGCATCAAACCTCATTAAAAGTGGTGAATTTCCGAAATCTACAAAGACCTTTGTCCTAGATCAAGGAACACTTTCGAATACTCATTTTCTTGCCATCCCGTATAATGCCCCGAATCCAAATGGTGCATTGGTCCTTATTAACTCTTTGCTATCTCCATCAGCTCAATTGAAGAAGATGGAGCTAGAGTATTGGGGAGAAAATATGTCGCTTTCTGTGGGGCGTTTGTCTGAAGAGGATAAAAAAATCATGGATGCAATTGACAGAGGACCTGCAACCCTTACTCAACAAGAGTTATCTAGTCATCGCATACCAGAGATTAATGCCGAATATGTCCAGTGGCTGGAACGAGGTTGGATGAAAAATGTGGCGAATGAATAAAATGATCCATCAATTAAATAAACATAAGGGGCTGTTGGGAATTCTTCCAGCCCTTTTGTTTATGCTAATCTTTTTTGTTGGGGGTGCATTCCATTCCCTCAACATTAGTTTGGGTGGTCAGGATAGCATGTCGATGGTTGTTCACCAAGAAAAGTTCTGGGCCTATCGAGAATTGATAAATAGTACATTTTTTCGATCACTAGGTGTTACAGTTGGGATGGCTGCTGTGGTGGCGGTTTTATCTGGGACCATAGGTTTACTGGCGGCTTTATACCTTGCTGAACGTTCGAAACATTGGAAATGGCTTAACATTATTTTTCAACTTCCAGTGGGTATTCCACATTTATTATCAGCTTACCTTTTTATGCAAGTATTAATGCAAAGCGGTTGGTATTCGCGGATTGCTTATTACTTTGGATGGATTGATTCAATGGAAGCATTTCCGGTTCTTGTCCATGATCAGTGGGGAACAGGAGTCATCATGGCATATATGTGGAAGGAAGTTCCATTCATAGTACTATTAATTAGTCCTTTTATTGTAAAACTCATCTCAGACTGGAAGGAGCAATCGATAGCATTAGGAGGTTCATTTTCACAAACTGTGCGTTGGGTAATCGTGCCGATATTATTGCCGATTTGGGTGGGTGGAATGTGGGTAGTCTTTGCTTTTACAATAGGAGCGTATGAAATTCCCGCATTATTAGCAAGGACATCATTTGGCTCAATCCCTGTCACCGCTTTTCAGGAGTATTCCCAATTTGGACTAGACCGGCAAGCGGTTGCAATCGCCATGAATATGGTTCTTGCAGTCATTTCTTTCGTGGTTGGCAGTATCCTAATTTATTTACAATTACAATGGTATAACAGGGGGAGGAGAGTATGGTAAAAAGGCTTTATGTAAGACGGAGTGTCAATGTTATCTTTATAACCCTGCTTACTCTTTTTCTCATTTTTCCCTTTATCCCCCTGATCATTTGGAGTTTTACAAAACATTGGCCATGGCCATTACTGCTCCCTGAAGAATGGAATATAAGTTCTTGGAAGTATCTTCTTTCCGTATCAGGAAGGGCACTGGAAGGATTATCTAATAGTTTGATCGTTGCTTCCTTAACACTATTAGGAAATCTATTATTAGGTATCCCAGCAGCAAAAGTATTAGCTCAGATTGAATTTATTGGAAAAAAGGCAGTGTTTTCGACTCTACTTGCCCCGTTGTTCATCCCCTATACAGTTTCAATTATCGGAATGCATGATTTTGCGATTCGTTTTACTTTATTGAATGAGTATGTAAGTGTTGCTTTTGCGCATCTTATCGTCACCCTGCCGTATTTTATAGCAACAATCTGGTTTCAGTTCCGCCTGATCGGCAATAAACTTCAAGAAGCCGCTGTAAGTCTTGGGGCTAATAGATGGAAAGTTTTCTTATGGATTGAAGCACCTTTACTGCTTCCCTCGGTATTGTTAGGAAGTTTCCTAGTCGTTGTCATATCGCTCAGTCAATATTTACCGACATGGATTATGAGTGGAGGAACCTTACTGACGATGCCCCTAATCATATTTCCCTTTGCAAATAGTGGGGATTCTTCAATTGTTGCAGCCTATAGCCTGTTATTTTTTGTTCCAGTGCTATTGCTGTTGATGGTGTATTTTCTTCTTGTGAGAATAAATGCTAAAAACAATTTACAAATAGGGGGTGAGAAGGATGCAATTAGAGCAAATAAACATTCAAATTAACGAAACAGTTATTATCAAAGATTTAGATTTACAAATAAAACCAAAAGAGATTTTTGTACTAATGGGGCCATCAGGAAGTGGAAAAACAACTTTGTTGAAGGGAATAGCAGGACTTATCCCATTTACTGCGGGCAAACAAACATGGGAAAGTGGAAAGGGGACAACGGGAATTGTTTTTCAAGAGCCCAGGCTGTTTCCTCATTTGACTGTAATAGAAAATATCGCGTTTGGCTTAAGGGTTAAAGGGACTCCGGTTAGGGAAAGAAATAACAAAGCAAGTGCTTTTCTGAAAAGACTCCAGCTTGATCAGTTGGAAGATCGCTATCCCCATCAGTTATCAGGGGGACAGCAGCAGCGTGTAGCATTAGGACGTGCTCTGATTTTAAGTCCTGCCCTGCTTTTGTTGGATGAGCCGTTTGCATCCTTGGATACATCATTGAGAACTGATTTAATAGACTGGATGTATAGCCTGCAGAGGAAATTGGGTTTCTCCATCCTATGGGTAACGCATTATCTAGATGAAGCTCTTTCGGTTGCAGACAGAATTGGGGTTATGCTGGATGGCAGATTACAACAGATTGCTGCTCCTGTTGAGCTTTTTCAACACCCTTCCTCAGAAAATATTGCCCAGTTTTTATCATTACCAAATCGAATGACCAGACTACAATGGAGTAAGTGGTTTAAAGGTGAAATAAAAGTTCCAGCTACTAAAAATATGGGATGGATTGATCCCAATCATATGCAGATTGTTCATGGGGAGCATAAACAAGAGAATATCACTAATGATCGACCATCATCTATTATTACTGCCGTGGTGACAAAAGTGAAACCAAGTAAGGAAGGTTTTTCAGTTACGGTAAGTGCTGATAACCTTCCGCTTGATATTAATATGATAGGATGGGGTAGAATCCCAAGATTAGAAGAATCGGTTAAAATCAAAATTCCATTTGAAAAAATATTGTGGTATACCAAATAATTGAAAGGGGTGGGTCCTATGCTTGATACCCATGGACGTGCTGCAGTTCAACCAATTATTTCGAAAACAGCACACTCCCTGCTAAAGATAGGCTTTAGTGCTAATCATGTTACTTATATTGCATTTATAATCGGAATCATCGCGAGCATCCTGGTATATTTAGGGCAGCCAATTGCGGGGGTTGTTGTCCTTTGGCTGTCAGGGTTCTTTGATGCAGTAGATGGGAGTATGGCGCGACAAAGTAAAAGTTCTTCCTCCTGGGGGACTTTACTTGATGTCACATTTGACCGGGTGGTTGAGGCGGGGATTATAATTGCATTAGCCCTTCGCCACCCTGAACCAAATGTCCTCATGTTGTTTCTTTTATTAGCTATTTCGATTATCTTTACAATGACCATTTTCTTAACTGTGGGTGCCCTATCTGAAAAAGAGAGCTATAAATCTTTTTATTATCAACCTGGTTTGGCTGAACGGACGGAAGGATTTATTTTATTTTCTTTATTGGTGCTTTTTCAATCCCATCTAATATTTTGGTCAATCATCTTTATAGGTGTTGAAATTACAACAGGGATTCAACGATTAGTGGAAGCCCGGAAAATTTTAAAATCTTAAATTTTTAATGCTAAAAAAACCACGAAGCCCTTACTTGAAAAGGGCTTCGTGGTTATTAGAGAATTTTTAGGTATTTCTCATACTCTATTTTATTTATTATCATCATCGACCTTGGTGTCGTCAGCGCCGCTGTGTTTATCTTGGTGAGTGCCGTCATCAGCCTTGGTACCATCATCAGTGCCGCTGTGT
>NZ_JBALOA010000007.1:31687-146189 GCF_036962125.1 Neobacillus drentensis | reverse complement strand
GAGTGCCGTCATCCGCCTTTGATTTATCATCACTACTAGTGCTAGTTGCTGTAGATTTATTATCATCATCAGCTTTCACCTTAATTACTGTTTGACCATGTTCTGTTTCGATTTCTACCTTTTTCTTATTTATATTTGAACTTGCCTTTTTATCTTCCTGATGTATAGAGTCTTCTACTCGAGTGTCATTTTTTGAAGCTCCTGCTGCAACGGCACCGCCCAAAATTAGTAACCCAGAGAATGCACCAACAATAAGTTTCTTTTTCATTAATTATTCCTCCTTTGTTTTGTTTGCTACACTTATAGAATATCCTGTGAAGATTAGAGGAAATGGTAGCAAAACATTAGAAATTAATGAGAATACTTATTATTGCATTAGTCATCGTCCTTTTTTTTATCATCCGTGCCTCGATTCTTTGAATCATCATTTTTATCATCTGTGCTTGGATTCTTTGAATCATCGTTTCTATCATCATTTGTACTTTGATTCTTTGAATCATCGTTTTTCTTACTATTATCATTACTATGATCGTCCCAAGAAATTGACATCACATTGCCTGTAATCGCATGAATCTGCACAAATGCTTCTCTGTTATCATTGGTTTTTATTTTAACAAGGTAATAAGTTTGTTCTCCTTTTGTCTCTAGCTTAATATCATCGACAGTCCCACTAACTTGTTTATTGGCTATGTCCTTGGCCTCATCTTCAGTAAGCCTCTTAGTTGAATCAATAACTGGAGCTTGATTAGGAGGCTGAGATTTTGTTCCATTATTAGTAAAGGATAAAACTTTTCCACTTACTGGATCTAGCTTGATCTTATAGAGATTATTACCTTTTTCTATTTTTATCTGATATTGGTTGTCGGCTAACCTAATTTGTAATACTGTTCCCTGATAACGATCTTGGACGATTTTTTTTGCGTCTTGTTTTGTTAAAAGTTCCGCCGATGCATCGGTGGTTCCTAATACTTGCCAACTAACATAAATGAGAAAGACAAATAGCAGAGCAGCTAGCACAATCCAGAACCCTGTTTTTTTCTTCACTTTTTCACCTCACCACGATTAACTAAGTTTATTTTCTAATATCAATATTAGAAAATGATGAGAAAAGGATTAATTTTTATCATTTTAAAAAAAGAGATTTGCTGTGGTTCCCACTCCTTCTTCACTTTCAACTGTAATCTTGATGCCAATCGCATCAGCCATTTCCTTTGCTAATGATAGGCCGAGCCCTGAACCACCCATTTTTCTATTCCTTGCTTTATCTACTCGATAAAATCGATCGAAAATCTTTGGCAGATCATCATTATGGATACCAATTCCCTTGTCAGCGACTTTAATATAAACCATATCCTGCTCGATTCCTAAAATAACCAAAATGGCTTCATCACTATATTTCCTAGCATTTTCGAGAAAAATAAACAGCAGCTGCTTCAGTTTTTTTTCATCTGTTTTAACTGTTATTGGCTCACTATTTTCTTGTTGAAAGTGGATTTCCCTGTGATAAGCACCTTGGAAGGATCGAACCGTTTGCTGCAAGAACTCGTGAAGATTTACTGTTGTCTTTTTGATATTCCATTGCTCGTGGTGCTTTGCAAGCAATAACAACTGTTCCGTCATTTCTTTCATACGAACGGCTTCAGAATGAATTGCTTCAATAGATTCTGCAAAAAGCGCTGGTTCAGTTAAGCCTCTTCTTTTTAAAAGGCTTGCATAGCTTTCAATAATTGTTAACGGAGTTTTAAATTCATGGGATGCATTTGAAACAAACTGTTTTTGTTTATCGTAATTGGTTTCAAGTAAATCAATCATATGATTAAAGGTCTCACTCATTTGAAACAATTCATCCTTTGATTTTCCTTCGAGTGGTAACCGTTTAAAACGACCGCTTTGTCTAATTTCTTTCATTGTGTTGGTCATAGAGGTAACAGGGTTGGTGATTAAATTACTGAGAATACGGCTGGACACAACTACAGGAATTAACGCAAGGAGGGTGACCAATAGTAAAACAAGTTTAAGAACTTTTAAGTTATCAGTGGCCGCTTTGCTGCTTTTTGTGATTTGCAGATTGGCTACACTTCCATCAAATAGAATAATAGGCATTGATTCAAAGGTATAGAGCCTTTTTTGATAGGTAATGAATCGACTATCCTCTCCCTGAGAAAACCTAGTCTTCATACCAGCTAATTTTTGCTCAGTTGGACTTGTTACAATTAACCGTGCATGACCATCAGTTGAGATAATTTTTATCATCCCATTGATGGGTACGTAGGAACGTAAAAGCTCAGCTTCAGGTATAGAGCCGAGTGATTTTCCAATGTCATGCGCGGTTTTTTCCATTTCCTTTCTGGCAGTGTTTAGCTCGCTATCTAGAATTAATTTGCTGAAGGTAAAATACACAGAAATATTCATAATAATTAAGAGGGCGGCAAATAGTACAGCAGTGGACAAATTTATTTTATTACGAAGCTTCATTTTGCTTCCTTCAACACATACCCCACACCACGAACGGTATGAATTAATGGAGGTTTATTTGGTAGTTCCATTTTCTTTCTGACATAGCGAATATAGACATCAACTACATTGGTATCGCCAAAAAAGTCATAGCCCCATACAGCTTCTAATATTTGGTCTCTATTGAGTACCTGTCGCTTATTCGTAATTAAATAAACAAGCAAATCAAACTCCCTTGGTGTCAAATCAATAGCTTCTTCATCTCTAAACACTTCACGGGTTTTTGGATTGACTTTTAGGTCAGCGAATTTAATTAAATCTTCTTCTGGAGACTGATTCTGATTAGCTTGTTCTACCGTTTTCATCCTTAAGGCAGCACGGACCCGGGCTAAAACCTCCTCGATCTGAAAGGGTTTGGTAATATAATCATTTGCCCCATAATCAAGTCCAGATACCTTATCCTCAACTGAACTTTTTGCAGTAAGTAAAAGAACAGGTGTATGCTTGTCATTTAGCCGTATCCTTCTTAGAAGCTCAATTCCACTAATCCCTGGAAGCATTACATCGAGTAAAATTAGGTCCCAATTTCCTTTCTTATAAGCTTCAAACGCCTCAAATCCATCCATGACCTTTGTTACTTTATATCCTTCGTACTCGAGCTCAAGCTCGAGGAGTCTGGCAATCTTATCTTCATCCTCAACAACTAGAATGCTGTTCATTTTCATGAACCCCCTTAAAAAAATTAAACTTCTACTAATTTATTCCCTTTTCCACAGCTAGTTGTTAAATTCCTTTATTAAAAGTATTAAAAATACAAAAAATTCAAATGATTATAAGATTGGTATATTTAGGGGGATCAGGTACCACATTTTTGAGTGGTACCTGACACCCTTTTCAAGTATGATGAAAAAAAGAAATGTTATGAGGTGAATTTGGTGAGGCAACTTCATTTATACAGTAAGAAAATTCCTTTTACATATTCAAGTTTTTTCAGTCGATATTGTTCTCTTGCGGAGAACCGACCCCATCAGGTGCTATTAGAAAGTGGCCGCGGGGGGCGTTACAGCATTGCTGCCTTTCAACCTGAAGCTATTATTAAAGGGAAGAACCATATCCTTGAGATTCATAGTGAAAGAGGTACTGAGAAGCACGCAGGAAACCCTCTTCACTTATTGATGGACTATATGGGTCAATATCATGTCGAAAAATTAGAAGGTCTTCCTAGTTTCCTAGGCGGTGCTATTGGATACATAAGCTATGATTATGCTCGTAATATTGAAGCACTTCCGAATCTTGCAAAGGACGATTTAGAAATGCCGGAAATCTATTTTTTAATAATGAAAGAATGGTTTGTCTATGACCACCAAGACAATAGTTTGTGGCTTATGTTCTTAGCTGAAAATGATCAGGGAATGGAAGAGAAGTTAGCCTTTTGGGAAGCACAATGGCTTCAAGACTCACTTTCAATAGGAGCATCCAACCATAGAAAAATGAGCCCAAATAACTTTGAGGTATCTATGACTGAAGAAGAATTTATACAGGCGGTAAACAAAATACAGGAATACATCCGGCATGGCGATGTGTTTCAGGTGAACCTTGCTGTCCGCCAATCAAAACCGATTGAAATAGACCCATTGAAAATCTATGAGCAATTAAGGTCCATAAATCCTTCTCCCTATATGGCCTATCTACACACACCGGACTTTCAACTTGTAAGTGGGTCACCTGAACTTCTCGTTAAAAAAGATGGACTCGAAGTAAGTACACGTCCAATTGCAGGGACTCGATCAAGAGGTAAAAACCACCATGAAGATATCCAGCTCGCGAATGAGTTAATTGAAAATGAAAAAGAACGTGCGGAACATGTCATGCTCGTTGATTTAGAGCGGAATGACCTTGGAAGGGTATGCAAATATGGTACAGTTGAGGTCAATGAATTTATGGTCATTGAAAAGTATTCCCATGTTATGCACATTGTTTCTAATGTAAGAGGAGAATTGTCAGATGATAAATCATGCGGTGATATCATAGATGCTGTTTTCCCAGGTGGGACTATAACCGGTGCGCCTAAAGTTCGCACAATGGAAATTATCGAGGAACTTGAGCCTGTCCAAAGGGGTGTATACACTGGTTCCCTTGGTTGGATTGATTTTAGCGGTGATTCGGAATTAAACATTATAATTCGAACGATGCTTGTTAAAGATGGAATGGCACATGTCCAGGCAGGAGCAGGAATAGTTATTGATTCTAATCCAAAGCATGAGTATAAAGAATCGATGAAAAAAGCAGCAGCTCTATGGAAAGCGAAAGAACTGGCAGAGGAGAAAGTTCGATGATTTTTATGATAGATAATTATGATTCCTTTACCTTTAACTTAGTACAATACTTAGGTGAACTTGGAGAAGATTTAGTCGTTAAACGAAATAATCAAACATCGCTTGTAGAAATCTCGGAACTGCAGCCTGAATTTTTAATGATTTCTCCTGGACCTTGTAGTCCAAATGAAGCGGGAATCAGTTTGGATGCAATTAAAGCATTCGCAGGGAAAATCCCGATATTTGGTGTTTGCCTTGGACAGCAAGCTATTGCGCAGGCTTTTGGTGGGGAGGTTATTCGGGCAGAAAGGCTCATGCACGGGAAAACTTCCGATATGTATCATGACGGAAAGACGATTTTTCGAGGGTTGCCCAACCCTTTTCCTGCCACTCGGTATCATTCATTAATTGTCCAACGCGAAACCTTGCCTGAGTGCTTTGAGATTTCCGCCTGGACAAAGGAGGGAGAAATTATGGCCATTCGGCATAAAGATTTACCAATTGAGGGCGTACAGTTTCACCCGGAATCTATTTTGACAACATCTGGAAAAGAACTGCTACAAAACTTTGTCCATCACTATAAAAATATTGCCATGATTAAGAGTCATTAATGATGTTTATCTATATAAATGGACAATTTATAAAAAAAGAGAATGCAATGATTTCTCCGTTTGACCATGGATTTTTATATGGAATGGGATTATTTGAAACGTTCCGAGTGTATGAAGGACATCCTTTCTTACTTGATGACCATTTAGAACGTCTTAATCAAGGTTTAGCGGTTCTAAACATTAACTATCGCTTGCAGCACGAAGAAACCAAAAACATCCTGCAGGAATTATTGAAATTAAATAGGTTGACTAACGCTTATTTACGGCTAAATGTCTCTGCAGGGATAGGTGATATTGGATTGCAAGTGGATTCCTATCAAAATTCAAACATTCTTTTTTTTCCTAAACCTTTACCTCCTGCTGGAGAATTAACTGAAAAAAAAGCAGTTTTATTAAAGACAAAACGGAATAGTCCAGAAGGTGATGAACGCCTAAAGTCCCATCATTTTATGAATAATATCTTGGCAAAAAGAGAGATAGGGAATGCTCCGGATGTAGAGGGAATTTTCCTTACAGCAGATGGGCACGTAGCTGAAGGAATTGTCTCAAATCTTTTTTGGGTAAAAGGCAATGTTTTATATACTCCCGCAATACACACCGGTATTTTAAATGGGATAACGCGTCAGTTTGTGATTGAATTAGCGAAGAAAAATAATCTGAGCGTGGAAGAAGGACTTTATCCAATCAAAGAAGTACTTGAAGCAACTGAAATGTTTGTTACCAATTCCATTCAAGAAATCGTTCCTCTTTCAACCTTTGAAGGGCAGCAATTTCCTGGTAAACTTGGACAAGTCGTTCAACATCTACATCGTGAATATCGCGATTATTGTAAACGTTTATGGTCAAGGCATTGTCTAAGGAGTGAATAACTATGAAGGAAAAAATTCTTGCTGAAATCCAAAAAATTGAAGAACAATATGAAGTGAAAATCTGTTTAGCGGTAGAGTCAGGCAGCAGAGCATGGGGCTTCCCATCTAAGGACAGTGATTACGATGTCCGCTTTATTTATGTCCACAAAAAGGACTGGTATTTAAGCATTGATCAAAAACGTGAAGTGATTGAACTTCCCATTAATGAACTTCTTGATATCAACGGCTGGGAATTGCGAAAAGCTCTCAGGCTATTTCGCAAATCCAATCCGCCTTTAATGGAGTGGCTCCACTCGGGAATAGTCTATTATCAAGCATTTTCATTAGTCGATAAGATGAAGATGATTCAAGATCAAGTATTCATGCCGCAATCCGCTCTTTATCATTATTTAAATATGGCAAAAGGGAACTTCCGCGATTATCTGCGTGGTGATCAGGTGAAAATTAAAAAGTACTTTTATGTCCTAAGACCAGTATTAGCTTGTTTATGGATAGAAAAATACAATACAGTCCCGCCCATTGAATTTCAAACCTTGGTAGAAGAGCTTCTTGAAGAGGGACTTCTGAAACAGGAAATCCGTACCTTGCTTGAACGAAAAATTAGCGGTGATGAGCTAAACCTTGAACCAAAGGTTACAGCTATAAATGAATTTCTAGAAAAAGAAATCATCCGGATAGAGGAATATACCAAAACGCTATCCGGACAGAAGGTAGATTTAACACCAAGATTAGATGATTTATTTAGAAAAGTCCTTGATGAAGTTTGGAGTTAATTTTAGATAAATTCCAATGAATGTTCAAAAATTATTCACAAGTTGTGCCCATATCAATATTGTTAATGTCTCAAAATACCATTATCATAGTATCGATAGTGGAAAGTTGTGCGATCATTTAAAAGGGGAGTGAGGGATTGCAAACAAAACAAAAGGCATGGACATTACTCGTAATCCTTTCTCTGTTTCTAGTTTTATATCCGAGTATTTCTTCGGCACACGCTTACATAAAAAAATCGACACCTTTAGAAAATGAAACAGTAAAAAAGGCACCTGAACAGGTAACCATCATATTTGATGAATCGATTCAGCCCGCTTTTAACTCATTAAAGGTGTTTGATTCAAACGGAAATCGCGTCGATCAAAAGGATGGCCGACTTGATCCAAACCAACCATCTATCCTAAAAACTGGGTTAAAGAAAAACCTTCCAAATGGCGCCTATCGAATAAAATGGAAGGTGGTCTCAAGTGATGGTCATCCTGTCGAAGGGGTTATTCCTTTTCAAATTGGCAATGAAGGTAAAGATACAACTTCGATACATAAGGAAACAAGCGGATATGTACCCAAAGCAGATCTTATGGTGATTCGTTGGCTCCAATTTATAAGTAATGCTTCCTATGTTGGGCTTATCTTTTTTTATATGTTCATTATGCCTAAGCAGTTAAGGGTAGAGGAGACTGTCGGCAAAAAGTTTCGCAAACTAATTAACGCCAGTTTCGCACTTTTATTTCTCAGCATCCTGTTGAGTCTGCCATTACAAGCTACGATTGAATCTGGATTCCCTTGGGGTGAAGTGTTTAATTATTCTATACTTGAAAATATGTTAACTAACACTAGTTACGGTCAAACCTGGCTATTGCAAATAGCCATCCTAATAGCCGCTGCACTTCTTACATTATTTATAGGTATGGCTGGGATTACGAAACAGTTTATTGTGTGGGCTTGCTTTTGTCTTGGTATTGCCTTGTTGTATACAAAGTCGTTGACTAGTCATGCAGCATCACATACAAATCAATTATTGACGATTACAATGGATTTTCTTCATTTATTTAGCGCATCGATTTGGATTGGAAGTTTAATTGCTTTTGTTGCATTACTCTCATTTTGGAATGATGTAGATTTAAAACAAGAATATCTAGCACTGGTAAAAAAATTCTCTAAATGGGGTATACTTCTTGTCCTTCTGTTAACCTTGACAGGAATATATGGCAGTCTATTATATATTCCTAACCTTGCAGCCCTTGTACAAACGAATTATGGACAGGTATTACTATGTAAACTTTGTTTGTTTGTGTTAATGGTGCTTCTTGCAGCTGTAAACTTTCTTAAAGGAAAAAAGGAAACCGTTAAGGGACTTGGGATAACATTAAAAAGTGAGCTTTTTATAGGACTTTTGATTCTTATTCTCACTGTGGTATTAACCAACTTACCAACAGCAATGCAATCGCCAGGACCATTTAAGGAGACCAATAAAGTGAATCAAGGGGTGCAGGTGACATTGCGAGCAACCCCCAATATCATCGGAGTGAATTTATTTGAAGTCACTCTAAAAGACAAAGAAGGACAGCCCATCAAGGATATTGAACAATTACACTTAACTTTTACAATGCTTGAAATGGACATGGGTAAGGAACAGGTTAGTTTAACAAAAAAAGCGGATGGCAAATATGAAGTGGAGGGGTTGCATTTTAGCATGGCGGGTCATTGGAACGTCCATGTCCATGCCCTGACAACATCGCTAGAAAGTATAGACTCAGACTTCAAAGTTCTAGTGGGAAGTCAATAACATTTAGGAGAGTTACTTATGAAAAAAATGATTGGTAAGATTTCAAAACTATTTATTCCAGCAGTAATTAGCCTATTTTTCTTTTCAAATATGGCTAGTGCTCATGTGACAGTGATGCCAAAAACCTCTTCAACAGGTGCATGGGAAACCTATACCTTAAAGGTGCCGGTTGAAAAAGAGGTCGCTACCACAAAGGTTACGGTCAAAGCACCAGCAGGTGTGGAAATTATGTCCTATCAACCAATTCCGGGCTGGACCTATTCATCAGAAAAAGATGATAGTGGCAAAGTAAAAACCTTCACGTTTGAAGCAACTGGGGACGGAATCCAAAGTGGTCAATTCCAACAATTCATTTTTGTAGCAAAAAATCCAGAAAAGGCAACTAAAGCTGCATGGGATGCTTATCAATATTATAAGGATGGCAGTATCGTCGAGTGGACAGGTGATGAAGGCTCGGATGCCCCGCATTCAATTACCGAGATTGTAACAGCCACAACCACGGATCATCATAACAGCCAAACATCAGAACATACTGATAAGACGCAGGCAAAAGATACGGAAAAAACAAATACTAAAGTCACTAAAGAGAAAACCGAAACATCCAATTCCTTATCACTCGTTTTATCAGGATTAGCGGCGTTGCTTTCATTTGGTGCACTGATTATCGCCATCAGAAAAAAATAATTTCCAAGAGAAGGTGCTTATGCATCTTCTCTTTCTTTTAAGCAATATTAAAAGAAGTCATCAAAAGAATGTCCATGTTCCGAAACTTTCATAGCTTAAAGTGTTTTAAGTTAGAGAACAATACCTTCTTGATTTCTGCTTTTCTTCTTTTGGATACTTTCTACTAATGTCTTAAATAGCTTAAGAGAGCGTTGGAAAATTGGGCTTTGAATGAATGTATAAAGGAAAGTAGCTATAAATACAGGCCCACCCAATAATAAACCAACCACTAGAACAAAGCTTTCAACTATAATGCGTGCTTGACTAACTGACAATCTTGTTTTATCAGAAATGGACAGCATAAACCCATCACGAGGACCAGCGCCGATTCCTGCTGCAACATACATGCCGCCCCCAATCCCTGTTATGATAATTCCACTGAGAAGAAAAGCGTAATCGACCCAGGTGTTTGTAGCTTTTGGGAGAAAATCTAACCAGAGGAAGAAATCCATAATTGGTCCAATACATAGAGCATTTAGGATGGTACCAATGCTAATATAACTCCGTGCAACAAAAAAAGAAATGATGATTAGGACTAATCCGCACATCACTCCCCAACTACCGATTGTTAAACCATAATGTTGATATAAAGCAACATTAAGTACTTCCCAAGGGTGTAGTCCAACATATTTCACCTTTACGGCAATCGCATTTCCTAAGCCGAAAAAGGTTAGTCCCAAAAAAAATAAAAAATACCGAAACAAATTCATTTGAGTTTACCTCCACACACTCCGATGTTTTCTGAATATTAAAACCTATCCTAAAATTCTAAAGTATGATTTGATAATAATCAATGGTTAATTAGAAATTTAGAATTGAAATCATTACACTGATATAATTGAAAATATGTTAGAATAGTTTTAATTATTTATTAGATTAAGTTCTAATAAAGGAAATTTTCTTTTGATTGAGGGGATATCTATGAATCTCGTTGCAGCTGAAAAAGTTAAAAAAATGTCTGCAAGTATTTTTCAAGAGGTGGCTAATCGGAAACTTGAGGCCATAAAAAAAGGGAAGGATGTCATTGATTTAAGTGTAGGAAGTCCAGATTTTTCACCGCCCCAATTTGTAATTGATACATTGATTGATTATGCGGGCGACCCAAGTAAGTATGGATACACACTAACAGGAATACCTGAATTCAACAACGCAGTTGGTTATTTTTATCAGCAAAGATATGGTGTCGAACTAAACTCCGATACAGAGGTATTGCAGTTGATGGGATCACAGGATGGTCTAGCCCATTTGGCCACGGCAATCATCAATCCAGGTGACTATGTTTTAGTACCTAACCCAGGATATCCAATTTATGAGGCTAGCGTGAATATAGCAGGTGGGATTATCTATCCAATGCCGCTGTTAGCAGAAAATAACTTTCAACCGATGCTAGCTGAAATTCCTACGGAAATTTTAGAAAAAACAAAAATGATGATTATCAGTTATCCTGGTAATCCAGTTACAGCGTTAGCGGATCAGGCCTTTTTTGAGAAAGTCGTTGCCTTTGCTAAGCAGCATGATATTTTAGTCGTACATGATTTCGCCTATTCTGAATTGATCTTTGATGAAAATCCACAACTTAGTTTTATGTCGGTCCCTGGTGCAAAGGAGGTGGGAATTGAATTTAATTCTCTTTCCAAGACCTTTAATATGGCAGGCTGCCGGATAGGTTACGTCGTAGGCAATGAACAAGCAATCGACATCTTATCATCTTTTAAATCACATATTGATTACGGGATCTTTTATCCAATCCAAATGGCTGCAGTTAAGGCTTTAACATCAGACTTCTCCTTCCTTCAAACACAAGTGAAAGAATATGAGCATCGTCGTGATGTGTTAATTTCTGGACTTGAAAAAAGTGGTTGGCAAGTGCCAAAATCGCCTGCAACTATGTTTGTATGGGCAAGAATTCCAACTGGCTGGAAATCTCGTGATTTTGCTTTCGAATTGATTGATCAAGCTGGAGTGGCCGTGATTCCAGGGGATGCGTTTGGAGACCTTGGTGAAGGGTATGTCCGAATTGCTATGGTTCAACCGCCTGAACGACTATCACAGGCGGCCAAACGCATACAGGATTTCCTATTGGAGTTTGCACTAAAAAACTACTTAAGTAAATAATCCTGACACCTTGTGTTGGGATTTTTTATTGAAGTGTTGCTTACCTCTTCTATCATAATAAAGATCGTCATATATTTTTTTTAAGGACCTTCTGCCGCTCGAATGTCTTTTACTTTGAAGACGAAAGAGGGATAAAATGCTTAGCGATTTACAACATTTAGAATTAGATATCCCGATTGAAGTGATTTGGGACTTTATTCGTGACGAAAATAATTGGGCTCCGCTGGTACCAGGTTATATTCAACATGAAAAAATAAATGAACGGCAAATCTGTTGGGAATTTAAGAGTGATCTTAAAGTTATGAAAAAAAAGGTCAGTTTATTGATTGATATTAAAGAGTGGAATGAACCAGCGAGGGTAAGCTTTGAATTAAAGCGTTCAAATGAGAAATATTTGGGTGCAGGTTACTTTGAAGCCAAAGCATTAAATAGAAATAAAACTCGTGTGACGGGATTTTTGGAAATTAATGCAACAGGTCCGATGGGCTCCTTAGCCAATTCCCTTTTTAAAAAGGCTCTCCAAAAATCGGATGAAGAGGTAGCATCAGTGATTTCAGCAAAGTTAGAAGAATTTCATCGAAAGTAAATAATTAAGATAAACTTAAGCAATCAATGATAAAGTTAGTCCAAATTCCACTATCCGCCATGATAGTAGACAGGAGGATTAACTTATGACGCAATCAAAGCCAATCAAAGTTTTAAATGTATTGCTCGTTTTTTCAATGGTATGGATGGGGGTCGGATCATTCATTCCGTCCGTATCAGCGGAAACTAACCCGCCGACAGTTCAAGAGAACCAGCCCGGAAATACTCTTTCAAAATTAGAACTTGAAGGAATAGAGCTCGACCAGAAATTTGCAACTGATTTATATGATTATTCCGCCACAGTCGGAAATGATGTTGAAACCATTAATCTATTAGTAGAAAGTACCATAACAGATTCCATAATTACCATTAATGGGCAGGCAGTAATTAGTGGTGCAAAAGGGACTTATTCGCTTCAAACTGGTGAGAATAAATTCATCATTTCCATAGATGATGGCAGTGGCTCAGTAAATACCTATACCTTGACAATATCGAGAGAGAAAAATGCTAATAATCTCTTGCAAAATATTGAGCTATCAAAGGGGAAGTTATCACCTCAATTTTCTTATGCTGTTTCTGATTACAGCGTCGAAGTTCCCAATCAAGTCCCAGTGATTACTATTAAACCGGTTGCTGTTCAAACAACATCAACGATAAAGGTAAATAATATCTTAGTAAATAAAGATGGTGTAGATGTTCCGCTTCCTGTTGGTAGGACTAATATTCTTATCACAGTAACAGCTGAAAATGGTGAGCTAAAGACATATACCATCCATGTGACGAGAGTTAAAGTTGTGGATGTTAAAGGCACTACTCCAAATCAGAGCAATAAACCTGGTGCTACCACACAACCAAGTTCAAAACCAACTAATCGAGTTAATTCTGGACAGCCAACATCACAAATCCCAAGTGCTGTATCTACAGAAAAAGTGAGTAAAGCATTACTTTCCTCGCTATCGGTGTCGGAGGGAACATGGGACAGTACGTTTTCAAGCGATGAATTTACCTACCATGTAAAGGTATCAAGTAATGTAGATGAAATAACACTAAAGCCGATTGCCACGTATAGCAGTTCAGAAATTTTGATTGAAGGCAGTACTAGCAAAACGATTAAATTAGAAAACGATAAGAAAACAATTATCTCAATTGTTGTTACAAACGACAATAATGATCGGAAAACCTATGTACTTGTGTTTGATAGAAAATCATAAATTAAAGGTCTAATTAAAAGCTTAAAACCCTGCTGAAATCAGGGTTTTTTTTAAGTAGAGAAATTTTTACTAAAAAAAGAAAACTTATTTTTAACACCTCTTATGAAATTGTGGTATATTAATAAATAAAAAATTTAGCGAATTTTTCGATTAAGGGAAGGTGGCAGTATGACTACAGAATTAAAAGTGAATGACAGCAGTCTTCCATTGCGACAAGACGTGAAATTACTTGGCAAAATGCTTGGTGAAATTCTGGTCGATCATGGTGGTTCCGCGTTATTTGATAAAGTGGAAAAAATCCGTTTAATGTGTAAGACATTGAGAGCACATTTCGACCAAGCCATTTATGATGCTTTAAAAGAAGAAATTACTAGTCTAAGTGCACCAATGAGAAAACAAGTGATACGAGCATTCTCAATGTATTTCCATTTGATTAATGCCGCAGAATTGAACCATCGCATTCGTAGACGCAGACAGTACCAACTGGAAGATGAAACGATCCTGCAGCCTAATTCAATTGAGAGTGCGATTCTTTCACTGAAAGAGAATAATATTGAAGAAAATGTGATTCAAAATACCCTAAATACTTTATCACTTGAACTTGTAATTACTGCTCATCCAACCGAGGCAACTAAACGGTCAATTCTGGAAATTCAGCAGCGAATTGCTGATATCTTAAAAAGCCTCGATCATCCGTTATTAACAAGTAGAGAAAGAAAAAAACTTGAAGAAAGTTTGTTTAATGAAGTATCAATTCTGTGGCAAACGGATGAATTACGTCAGAATAAGCCAACTGTTTTAGATGAAGTTCGAAATGGTCTGTATTATTTTGATCAGACTCTTTTCGATGTACTTCCTGAAATTCATCAAGAAGTGGCTGAGTGTTTAGAAAAGAATTTTACTCAAACACAATGGGAAGTTCCCAATTTCTTACGTTTTGGTTCATGGATTGGCGGCGACCGCGATGGGAACCCCAATGTTACACATGATGTCACTTGGGAGACTTTAATTAGGCAGAGAAGACTTGTCCTAAAAAAATATAAAACTGTATTAGTCGATTTAATGAAGCGGTACAGCCATTCTACCTCAAGGGTGGAGGTAAGCAATGATCTTCTTAAATTAATTGAACAAGAAGATACATATTTAACAGATGATAAAAAATGGCCGAATAAAGGTGAAGTGTATCGCCGCGCATTTGCGATTATGATTGAACGCGTCAAACAAGTAGGAAAAACAGACTTAGGCTATAAATCCGCCGAAGAATTATTAGAAGACTTATTTGTTGTTAAGACAAGCTTAAGAAAGCACCACCCAGCTGCACATGAATTAAAGATTATTCAAAAGCTGATTCGACAAGTACAATTGTTTGGCTTTCATTTAGCAACTCTAGATATTCGGAATCATAGTGGAGAACATGAAGCAGCCATTACAGAAATATTGCGTAAAGTTAGCATCACTGAAAATTATGCCGCGCTTCAGGAAGAAGAAAAACTAAAAATATTGCAAAATATCCTCAAGGATCCTCGCCCGCTTCTATTATTAAATGAAGATTATTCGGACGAGACACAGGAAATGATTAAAGTATTCCATATGATTAAAAAAGCGCATGAAGAATTTGGAAAGCGATCCATTACAGTTTATTTAGTGAGTATGACAAAATCTCCAAGTGATTTGCTAGAAGTTCTTGTTCTTGCCAAAGAAGCAGGAATTTATCGACTTCACGCAGATGGTACTTTCGAAAGTCATTTAAATGTGGCACCATTGCTAGAAACAATTGACGATTTAACGGCTGGACCAAAAATTATGGAAACTCTGTTTGAGATGGCAATCTATCGAAATCATTTGGAAATATTGGGTGATCAGCAGGAAATCATGCTAGGTTACTCAGATGGAAGCAAAGATGGGGGTACATTGACTGCCAACTGGAAGCTATACAAGGCGCAAATTGAAATCCATGAAATGGCGAAAAGGTACCAAATTGGACTTAAATTCTTCCATGGACGTGGTGGTTCATTAGGACGTGGCGGTGGTCCGTTAAATAAAAGTATCCTCTCTCAACCGGCGGAAACAATTGGTGATGGTGTCAAAATTACCGAGCAAGGAGAGGTTTTATCTTCGAGGTATTTGCTTGAGGATATTGCTTACCGAAGTTTAGAACAGGCTACTTCTACATTACTTTTAGCAGCAACACATTTATCAAAGGAAGCTGATCAAGGTTACCATCGTGAGCCAGTTTGGGTTGAGGCAATTGAAGAAATCTCAAGCTTATCCTTAACCAAATATCAATCCCTGGTGTTTGGTGATCCGGATTTCCTCACCTACTTTACTGAAGCAACACCACTTAAAGAAATAGGGGACTTGAACATTGGCTCAAGACCAATGAGCAGAAAAAATCAAGGCAGATTTGAAGATTTACGGGCAATTCCATGGGTGTTTGCTTGGACCCAGAGTCGGCAACTGCTTCCTGCTTGGTACGCAGCTGGTACCGGTTTAGCTGGATTTGGTGAAAAAGGCGAATCAAATTTACGTCTTCTCCAGCAGATGTATGAGAAATGGCCGTTCTTCCATTCAACGATTGATAATCTGCAAATGGCATTAATGAAAGCAGACATCACGACGGCAAGAGAATATCTAACTCTTGTAGAAGACCAGAAAATTGCAGAACGGATATTTACAAATATTCTTGAAGAATTTGATAAAACGAAAGAAATACTGCTTAAAATTACAGGTGATAAAGAGTTGCTGGATCACACGCCAAATATTAAAGAATCGGTATATAGAAGAAATCCTTATGTCGATCCATTAAACTTTTTACAAGTGGAATTAATAAAAGAATTACGTAACCAAGAAGCTCCAAATGAAGACCTTTTAATAGAAGTCTTGCTGACGATTAGTGGGATCTCTGCAGGATTAAGGAATACGGGTTGATATTGATGAGGTTAAGCCATAAATTCTTTTTTAAAAGAATTTATGGTTTTTTTTAATTTGTGTATAAAGACTGTTCAGATAAATTTTGAACATTTTGTGAATTATTAAAAAATGAATGGTTATTCATTCATTTTTACGCAAAATTCGACATTTTTCGATTTGTCTGTCGTGATATATTTTAACCAATAGAGAAAAGGAGTGGAAGTTAACGTACCTGTATACTAAAGTAGCCTGGTTTAAAGTCTAATTTCTAAAATAGTAATGAATTTGGAGGAGATATAAATGGCAGTTGAAGAAAAGGTAGCACAGGAAAAACATTTGATCACTTCAATGATTGATACATTAGCGAACAACGCTGAGAAAGCACTTGGTGATTTTCGTTGTTACAATCAGGAAATGATTGATGAAATCGTTAAACAAATGGCTCGTACAGCACTTCAAAATCATAAGAATCTCGCAAAATTAGCCGTTAATGAAACTAGAAGAGGGGTTTATGAAGACAAGGTATTCAAGAATATGTTTGCCACGGAGTTTATCTATAACAATATTAGAGATATGAAAACTGTGGGTGTCATTAATGAAAATGAAAATGAAGGTATGGTTGAGATTGCCGAACCGGTAGGCGTGATCGCTGCTGTAATTCCGATAACAAATCCGACCTCTACAGTAATCTTTAAATCATTGATTTCTCTTAAAACAAGAAATCCAATTATTTTTGCATTTCCGCAGTTTGGTCAAAAATGCTGTACCGAGACAGCAAAGTTACTCAAAGAAGCTGCCATTCAGGCAGGTGCACCTGAGAATTGCATCCAGTGGATTGATGTCCCATCACATGAAGCCTTCCAAGCCTTAATGAAGCATCCAAAGGTATCTCTCATCTTAGCAACCGGTGGGCCAAATTTGGTTAAGGCAGCATATAGCTCAGGTAAACCTGCACTTGGGGTGGGGGCAGGTAATGTACCTTGTTATATTGAAAAAACAGCTAATATCAAACGGGCGGTTAATGACATCATCCTATCCAAGACCTTTGATAATGGCATGATTTGTGCCTCTGAACAAGCTCTCATTATTGACCAAGAAGTGTATGAAACAGTCAAACAAGAAATGATCGCAAATAATTGTTATTTTCTTAATGAGGAAGAACGGTTAATGGTAGAAAAGGTAGCGATATTTGAAAAAACCAATACAATTAATCATTTAATTGTTGGGTTGCCTGCTGCCATGATTGCTAAATTGGCAGGAGTGAACGTCCCTGTAAATACAAAAATTCTAATTGCTGAATTAGAAGGTGTAGGTCCAAAATATCCGCTTTCATGTGAAAAACTTAGTCCGCTTCTTGCCTGCTACAAGGTTAATAGTTTTGCGGAAGGTTTGCAAATTGCTGAAGAAACTTTAGAATTTGGTGGTCTAGGTCACTCAGCTGCTATTCATACCGAAAACCAGAGCTTGGTAGATATGTTTGCACTACGCTTAAAAGCTGGAAGAATCATGGTCAATACACCATCGACACATGGAGCAATCGGCGATATTTATAACACTTCACTACCGTCTTTAACAATTGGCTGTGGTACATATGGGGGGAACTCTGTGTCACAAAATGTAGGAGCCGAAAATCTAATCAATATTAAAAAGGTAGCAAAAAGAAGAAACTTTACCCAGTGGTTTAAAGTGCCATCACAAGTGTTCTTTGAAAGAAATTCAATCCAAATGCTTGCTTCTATCCCTGGTATCTCAAAGGCATTCCTTGTTACAAGCAAAAGCTCAGTAAAAAATGGCTATGTTGATAAAGTTCTCTACTATCTAAACAAGAACCACAGTAAGATTCAATTTGAAGTGTTCTCGGAAATTGAACCAGAACCTACCGTTGATACGGTTATGGTCGGCTCAGACAGAATGAGAAACTTTCAACCAGATTGTATTATTGCTCTCGGCGGTGGTTCGGTAATGGATGCAGCAAAAGCAATGTGGTTATTCTATGAACATCCAGAAACGGATTTTCAAAGTTTAACACAAAAATTCTTTGATCCTACTAAGAGAGTGGTGAAATTTCCGATTCTTCGTAACAAAGCAAAATTGGTTGCTATTCCAACTACATCCGGTACAGGTTCGGAGGTCACAGCTTTCTCTGTCATCTCAGATAATAAGGCGAATATTAAATATCCACTGGCAGATTTCCAATTAACACCTGATATAGCAATTATCGACCCACAATTTGTGATGACAGTACCAAAGCATATTACCGCGGACACAGGAATGGATGTATTGACACATGCGATTGAGTCATATGTCTCTGTTTTGGCTAATGACTATACGGATGGGCTGGCCCTGAAGGCCATCCAACTTGTCTTTAAATATTTACCAATAGCTTATCGGGACGGCAGTAATGAGTTAGCACGCGAAAAAATGCATAATGCTTCGACGATCGCTGGGATGGCTTTTGCCAATTCCTTCCTTGGAATAAATCATAGCCTAGCCCATGTTTTGGGAGCAGAATTCAATATCGCACATGGACGCGCCAATGCTATCCTTTTGCCACATGTCATTCGTTACAATGCTGCAAAGCCAAACAAATTCATGACCTACCCTAAATATGAAAGTTTCATTGCCGATGAGCGATATGCAGAAATTGCTAGAATGCTCGGGCTCCCTGCAAGAACCACTGAGGAAGGCATTGAAAGCTTAGTACAGGCGGTTATTCAACTTGCTAAAGAGTTAGATATTCCGATGAGTATCAAAGCAAACGGTGTTGGTATAGAAGAATTTGAAAGCAAAGTAGAAGTCCTTGCAGAACAAGCATTTGACGATCAGGATACGATTGCAAATCCAAAACAACCATTTATTAGCGAACTAGCTGAAATTTACCGGAAGGCTTTTGCTGGGATATAAATTGAAAAGAATCAGTCCCTATTTTACTGGGACTGATTTTCAAGAATAAAGTACCAAGAAATTTATTATCAAACTGCTAAGAAAATTGCTTGGTAAAGTACAGGAAAAAGTTGAAGTATAAGGAGGAGATATTTAGCATGCCAATAACAAATGTCAACGGTATTGAACTTTATTATGAGGTCCATGGTGAAGGTGAACCATTGTTAATGATCATGGGATTAGCACATAATTTGCTTTCATGGAAAAAAAGCCTGCCTGGCTTGGCAGAACACTTTAAAGTGATAGTTTTTGATAATCGGGGGACAGGAAGAAGCAGTAAACCAGAAACTGCTTATTCGATCGAGTTAATGGCAGAAGAAGCTAAAGCAGTCCTTGATGCAGCCTTAGTGGAATCAGCGCATGTTTATGGAATTTCCATGGGTGGTATGATTGCACAGCGGCTCGCCCTCAATTTTCCTGACCGAGTCAAATCACTCATCCTTGGCTGTACATCTCCAGGCGGCATAAATCAAATCCAGCCTGATACAGAGGTAATAATGACCTTACTATCAGGTGCATCCATCCCAACTACACCAGTAGAAGCAGCTTGGGCATCAGTTCCCATTCTCTACAGTCCCTACTTCATAGAAAACCATCGAGATTCCATTGCAGAGCACATCGAAACAATGATAGAGATCCCTACACCAGCGCATGGGTTTATGCAGCAGCTTCAAGCATGTTTGGCACATGATTCATATAATGAGCTTGAAAACATAAACACACCAGCTCTAATCATTCACGGAGATGCTGATCGTCTGATTCCAGTGGAAAATGGGAAGATGTTGGCAGATAAAATTAAAGATTCTAAGCTATATATTGTCCCAGGAGCCGGACATCTTTATGTAATAGAGGCACAAAAAGATGTTGATGATATTTTGATAGACTTCATAAAGAAACACTCGGTCGAAAAGAAAAAAGTAAAGTAATCAATATATTATCATTTAGTAACTAAAAAGGATGTGTGTTTGATGTCTGAGAAAAAAGAGTTTGAGCAAAAACAAATGAAAGAAACAAAGCCCAGAAAGCAAAAACAAGAAATGAACACCCAGACCGAAACTGAAGCAATCGATGTGGTAGAAAGTGTGGTAGGAATGGTAGAAGAACCCGTTATTGAAACAAAAAAGGAAGAGGAACCAATTTCTGAAACAGATTTAAGTGATGAAGAACTTTCTAGTTTAGATATGCTTTGGCACAATGCATTTCATGAATTAGATGAATGGGCCAAACGCGGGGACTTTCGCGATGAAGTTTTCCTGAAAGAGGCAATGTTTTTTGCTGACAACATTCAAAGGAATCAGGAAAACATTAAAGCACTATCAGAAAAATTTAATAAGGAATTTGCTGAATGGGAAAGAACAGCTAGAGAGGAATTTCTAATGTCCACCACAAGTCTGCAACATTTCTTTCCACTTCGATCGTACGAAGAAATCAATGTTCAGATTGACCAAATTCAAAAAAGGACAATGTCCATTTTAAGCACACCATGTCAAGCAATAACCCAAAATCAAGCAATGGATAAATACCTTTCGATTATTGAACAGTATATTGCGGTTAGGAAAAAAAGCCGAAAGCAATATATAAAAACCGTTAAACAAGCCGGTAACTTAATCTATGAAAATCAAAAAGGTTTTGTTAATCTTTTTGCACGGCAAATCAAAACGTTGATATTTCCTTTAAATAAGTACATGGAGAAAGTCGAAGAAATTTCAAAATCATAATTTGAGGGGCGATTCATCAATGTCTAAGGAAAAAGCATATGATCCTTTCCAAGGAATCAGGAAGATTAGTACGATGTGGGAACACCAACTGAATGGCCTATTATACATGATGACTGACAACAATGAGTTTGTACGCCTTCTTAGCGCTGGTACAGATAGTCATGCAAGATACATGGAATTATTAAGAAAGCGACAAGAACTCATGGCTGGTGTCATGAATATTCCAACGAAAAAAGATGTGGCTAGAGTAGCTAAACTGTCTCTTCAGACAGAAGAGAAAATAGATATTTTAGAGGAGCAAATTTGGAATTTACAAGATAGCTTAGGTTCGTTAAATAAAGAGAATCTAGCTATGTTTCAAGAAATAGTCAATATCGTAAAAGAGATGAAAACTGAATTCCAAAAAATAGGCCTGGAAATTTCTGAAACACACCAGTTGAAAGAGGATTTTCAGGAACTAAAGCAGGAGCTTGCCACCTTGAAAAATCTTGTGCAAAAAGGGAAGGCAAAGGACAATGAAAAAGTAAAAGATAAAGATAAAGATAAAGAGCTAGTCCTCACTGCAGTTGGCACCATGAATGAAGGGGGGGCAATATAAATGAGTGTTAAGGCATCAGGAACAAATTTTATACCATATGTTAATCTAGAAAAAGAAGTAAAAAGGTGGGAACAAGTCTATAACGTCTTAACTGAACCGAAACCGGATATTGTACCAACCGAAAGGAAAATTATTTGGAAAAAGAATAAATCCACCTTATATTTCCATCCTGCTAAAGAAAAAAAATATCAAATTCCCGTCTTTTTAGTCTATTCATTGCTAAATAAGTCGTATATTTTAGATATTGGGGAAGGAAGTAGTGTAGTAGGAGGGTTAACAGATAGGGGATATGATGTTTACTTCCTAGACTGGGGATCTCCTAGTTATGAGGATAATGATATTTCACTTGATAATTACATCCTTGATTATTTAGAAAATGGAGTCAAACGTGCCTTACGACATTCGGGTGCAAAGGAAATATCAATATTAGGTTATTGTTTAGGTGGTACTATTGCTGCTATCTTTACCTCCATTACCGAATTGCCGATTAAGAATTTAATCCTTGCAGCAGTTCCAATTGATTTTAGCGAGGGAATCGTTCCAGCTAAGTGGTTAAAAGGGCTGCAAAAAGGGACAATTAATTTTGATCGTCTATCAGAGGTTTATGGGGTTATTCCAACTGAAATCATGTACGGAATGTATAGGGGCCTTTCACCAGTTTCCATCAGCCCATGGGTAAACTTGGTTACCCGAGCACATGATTTAGAATATGTTAAAAAGTGGCGGCGGATGGACAAGTGGACAAAAGACTCTGCTTCATTTTCAGGGGCAGCTTTCAAACAGTTATTTAACGACTTTTATAAAGAGAACAAACTCCTTAAAGGCGAATTGACAATTGGCGGCAGGAAAGTAGATCTAAAGAATATTGATTGTCCTTTCTATGTCTTTTCCACATCAAGAGATACCTTGGTATTAGAGAAACAAAGCCTTCCTGTGATTGATATGGTCTCTAGTGAAGATAAAACGTACGAGGTTTTTGAAGGAGGACATGTTTCCTTGGCCTTAACTGGACACTTTGCGATTTTCGCCGACAAATGGCTTTCCTCGCGTTCACAGGAAATTTAGGGATCTCTTTCAAAAGACAGGAATAAAGTAATAGCGGACTGGACTCTTATCCTGCCCGCTGTTACTCGTTATGAAGCTGTTTTTTGTTGTTCGAGGAATTTCCTCAATAGTTTATTAAACCGGTCTTTTGCTTCCAATTTGGCAAGATGACCGGTATTCCTCATAATAATAAATTCTGAATGCGGTATTAATTTGTGCATCCATAATTGAATCCACACAGGCAAGATGGAGTCGTATTGTCCGCCAACAATTAAGGTCGGAACATCCACCCTTGGTAATAATGTCAGGTTATTAACATCAAAGCATGCCACTAAGGAGTCAACGAATATCTGCGGTTTCGGCTGGAAAAACTTATTAAACTTTTCAACTGTTTCCTTTTTCCAGGAGTACAGCGCCATACGTGATGCATATTCAGCGTGCTCCTTTGTATATGATAGCTGCTCGAGTAGTTCCTTTCGCGGCTCAAATAATATACTTTTTAGGTTCTTCGGAAAATAATGAAATGAACTAATTAATAGAAGTGTTCGACAGCGTTCAGGTGCCTGACGATACATCTCCTGCGCAACGGCACCGCCCATTGACAAGCCTAAAATGTGAGCGGTTTCAATTTTTAATTCCGTTAATAAATCAAGTATATCAATAGCAAAGTTCTTAATAGAGATTCCTTCCTGTTTATTACACTCACCATGTCCACGTAAATCTGGGATTATCAACTCATACTTATCAGCCAATTCATATTGATCTTCCCATCCTTCTTTCACTTCACCTAAACCATGGATCAAAACTAATGGCTCCCCCTTCCCAAAATGCAAATGGGGGACCCCCGATTGACTAATTCTTGCTTTTCTCATTTCACACCACCTTCTTATTTTTATTAGTTTATTTCCAAGATATAGAAAGTGTAAACACCAATATTTTACTTTTAATCATAATTATTTACTGCATTGACAAAATATTACTCATAGGTGTAAAATACATATATAGGGTGAGGTGATAAAGATATGGTGAATCAAGACAATCAAACTATTAATCCATCAAAAAACTTTGTGTTGCCATTTATTTTATTGCTTCTAAGCAGAATGTCACTCCATGGGTATGAACTTAGTCAGAAGCTTGAGGCATTTGGGTTTAAGACACTTGATCAAGGGAATTTATACAGATTGTTAAGACAATTAGAGAAGGACGAGCTTCTATCATCTGAATGGGATACAACCGGAAGCGGTCCCGCTAAAAGAAGATACTCAATAACAAAAGCTGGATTAACATACTTAAAGGGTTATGCCAATCAACTAGAGTCATATCAATCGTTATTAGATCAATTTTTCAAAATGTATACCAGTTTCTTTGAGCTCTACATTCCTTCGTTTCATAAGAAGGATCCAATAGAGAAAGTCAATATTAAAAAGAGGAGGAACAACGATGGCACAGAAGAAAAGTGATACGATTCAAGCGGCTGAAGAGAAAATAATACCTGCCGCAGAAGAATCGGTTGCCGTAGGTTCATTTGTAGATACTTTTTGGAATCAATTTGAACTATCACGGGAGCGTGCAGAACAGCTGCGGGAAAATAGGGAAGATGCATACATTAATGCATTAAGGGAAGTTATCAAGTTCAATAAACAGTTCAGGAAGTCAGTTGGGGAATTATATCAGCAATCGAAAAAAACAAACAAAGAAATGGTTTCTGAGCTAATGCATCAATTCTCATTCGGTAAAGCTGAAGAAATTAAAGCTGAAGATTTACCGATTACCGAGAGGGAAGAACTAAAGAAACAGCTTTCAGAGGTTTCTGGTCAATTGGAAAACCTAGCACTTACACCGATTAAATCAATTTTCCGAGTAGTTGATCAGTTGGAAGATAACTTTGAAAAAAATGCAGAATCAGGTGTAGCATTTAGCCGGGAGCGCAGAAATGCATGGCTTCAGGTTAGGAAGGAATACGTTAAATTAGCAAGAGATACACATTTAAACATTATCGACCGTAGTAAAGGGAGTTTGAAAGAATTAGTCAAAATGCAATAACAACCTTTTTAGCTGCATCTAAGGAGAATCTACAGCTTTGAGTAACATAAGAATCCAGGGTATATCATAAGAACCACAATCTCTTTTTCTTTTAATCATCGAGATTGTGGTTCTTTATTTTGTTTTATTTATTCCCAAAATTAATAGACAATCAAGTATTTTGGTGATTAATACCTAATAATTACCATTGAAATAAAAATGTAATATAATTAACACTGATTTGACAAAGTTAGTTGATATACTTCTAATTGAGACAAAATAAGATAATATTGGAAAGGTAACGTGATAATTGACCTACATAATTGAATTGTAGTTTGGTAAAATAGTAGTGGATTAGAGAATTCTACTGATATACGTATAGATTAAAAATACTTCATTCGTCTTAGATGCTTGATTTCTATTTTAAGAAAGCAGGGGAACCAAATTGAAAAAGAAGATAATCGCACTAAGCACGACAATTATTATAGGACTAGGAAATTTATCCTCTTTTCCAACAGTCTATGCAAAGGAAAATAATCTTAAAAGTGTTCAGAATAAACGATCTTCAATTCAAACCGATCTATCAAAAGCAAATCAAGAAATTTTCCAGGTTCTTGATGAATTATCCAAGCTATCTGAACAAATTAATAGGGTGGAGCAAGCAATTAAGGATAATAATCAAATGATTGTACAGACTGAAGAAAAAGTAAAAAACTCACAGTCACACGTAAAAGAACTTCAGCAAGAAATAACGACCATACAAGAGAGAATTAATAAACGGAATGAAATAATAAAAAAACGAGCCTTATCACTTCAAGAAAGTGGTGGTCAGGTTAGCTATATACATGTTATTCTCGGTTCTTCAAGCTTTAGTGATTTCGTAGAAAGACTTGAAGCGGTAGCATCAATGGTGGAAGCAGACCAAGATCTTGTTACTCAGTATAAAGAGGACCAAAAGGAAGTCGTAACCAAACAAGCTGCTGTAGTAAAAAATTTAAACGAATTGCAAAACATGCAAACAGAACTTGAAGGGATGCAAACTCTGATACTAGAACAAAAAGAGCAAAATGAAGTTTTAAAAGCGGATCTTAAGATGAAAGAACAAAAAATACTATCTGATAAAGCTGATTTACAAAAGAAGGATAACATACTAGCATCAAAAGAAGCTCAATTAACAGGTAATATTAATACTTCTATTCCTACATCCACCAATGAAGCAATTAATATTGTCATTCATGCAGGTGAACAATATATTGGCAACTCGGTTTATGTTTTTGGCGGAGGAAGAAATTCCTATGATGTGGCCCATGGAAGATTTGATTGTTCTGCATTTGTAGCCTGGGCTTTCAAACAGGCGGGAATAAAGGTCGGCGCACATACTGATATCTTGAAAAAGACTGGAACAAGAGTGTTGCTAAGTGAAGCACGGCCGGGTGATCTTGTTTTCTTTGATACTTATAAAATAGATGGTCACGTGGGGATATACCTTGGCGGTGGTAAATTTATTGGCTCACAAAGTTCAACAGGAATTGCAATTGCCGATTTAACAAAAGGATACTATAAAAAGAAGTTTAATGGACGAGTAATGAGAATCATCAATGATAAAAAGTAAATGGCAACCTTGTTGCCTAATAAAAATGAAAGAAGAAGCGATGCATTCAATGGCATCGCTTCGTTTATTGTTGTGAATTGCTTATTAAACTTTTTAAAAATGCTTTCATTTGAAGAAGCTCTTCCTCACTTTTTGGTTCCATTTCCACCTGTCCTCCCTCATTAATATTCAAACTGAACTGGGGGAGATTTGAATTATTTGCTGATACATGATGGGCTAATAATTTTATATTTTTCAGACCAATATTGCCATCAGCCGGCAAGTAATTCTCAGTGAATTCCGCATTGGTCACTTGCAGAGCTAGGTTATTAAAAAGGACCGTTTCTTTTGGACTCATATCAATTGTAACAATCCCCTTCGGAGACTGAACTAATTTCTTTATACTTAAACCCTCTGCTTTAAGTTGAGAAAAATTCAATTCAAGCATAGGCCGATCTTTTTGTTCGGCTGTATCGCCAGTTACCATAACAGGTTCTTCCATCGATCCTTCCATTTGGGCTGCTTCGATTATAAAGCCAATAATTTTTGGATTGCTTGCAAAACTATCCTTAGTTGGTATGAGAAGACCACATACCATTAGGACCAGTATGATAATGAATTTATAAGAATAATTTCTTTTCAAAGCGATCACCATTTCTGCGAATGCTATTTGTATTTCTTAAACATATTAGTCTGTTTATTAAAACTGTCACACCAGAAGTTTTATAAATACATTTATTCAGGTAATACATCTTTTCCAGATGCTACTTCTTTTTCAGCAAAATTATCTTTAATCGTCTGATCCTTTACCTCATTAGATACAATCTCAGGCTTCCAAGCAATCAGCATGGCACCTCCAATGATACCGAGAATAGTGCCAATGAGAAATCCTCCTAACGCTCCCATGATGGAAAGAACAGACGCGAAAATGGCTAAAACGCCAAGAAGGGTTGAAAGCCTAGGCATGATATATGACAGTACACCCATTAATAGTGTTAACCCTCCTAAGAAAAAGCCAACGAATAGGATACTGCCAGGTGCTGCAGCCACTTCATAAAGTTTTGCCGGTACCCATAAAATGATCAGTCCAGAAAGGATACACAAGGTCGCCCCCCAAAAGGGACGCCTTGATCTCCAATTCTTAAACCGCTCACGTTTTGAATAAGTAGAGGTCATTTTTATCATCCTTACTCAATGTTCTGTGATGGTTAAATTAGTTAAGCTTTTCGAAGTAAACCTTCATTCCAGGTAAACTTACGGTTTTTTGGAATAGATATAATGTTTGCAAATTACCATTTTCAATAGTAATCGTGTTAGCTTTTTGGGTGAATTCTTTAGCAATTGCTTCAGCTCTTTGTGCTGGGTCAGTGAGGTCATAATTTCCAATGTAATTTTCAGACATTGTGAGTTCTTCAAACTTAGCATCACCGTTTACCATGGTAGCTTTTTGAAGAAGTCCATTAATCTCAACTGGCTTGTCGGAGCTAATGACTACGCGAATCCCAAGTGCTGGAATGGCTTTGGAGATTTCTAACCCATTAATAGTGGCTTTGTCAATCGCATTGACGGCAACAGGATTATTCTTAGTGGTTGCTCCATCAGCAACACCACCGTATAATTGGAAGCCCTGTCCAACCATTTTATCGAATTTGACGGTAAATTCACCAAATCCACTTAATGGAGCTGCTACGGCTACACCTGTAAGTCCAAAGATACTAAGTAGCATCCCTAAGAATAAAAAACCGCCTAATAATGCATAGACCAACTTCTTTTTAACCGTTTGCCCACCTACAATTACTGTTTCTGCTGTTAAATTCATTCCCTTTCCTCCTTTTTTTGGTTTAAATTGTGCAAGTATTAATAGGAATGTAAATGCTTACACCATTCGTCACAATTTTATGATAAATTAACAGTTTACGAAATCCCTACATTTGTAGGAAAATATAATTAGTAAGGACAAAGTTCTACAAAAAAGCAAAAATCTCCAAGATTAGCAGGAATTTAGGCGGGTTTAGTTGAAATATGTATAAAGATAAACGGTGATATAAATCAGGATAAATAACAGCATAGATTTTTCAGGGAAGGAAGTGCGAGTGTATTGTCCAAG
Organism: Neobacillus drentensis; assembly: GCF_036962125.1. Taxonomy (GTDB): domain Bacteria; phylum Bacillota; class Bacilli; order Bacillales; family Cytobacillaceae; genus Neobacillus; species Neobacillus drentensis_B. The sequence continues at coordinate 117,813 of NZ_JBALOA010000007.1, read as the reverse complement.
TCATTAAACCTCCATTTAGACAATCTCTTAAATGATGCCGTTAAAATGTTAGCAAATTATCAAGACAATCTATTACATGAATGGGGATTAATGCTCCAATTATTAAAGAATACAAATAAAAAATCTGTAGCGGTTTTTGAATTTATTAGTCAGTTTTTAGAAAGGTTTCTACAGTCTGTTAACGAAGATCGTTTTGATATATATAAGATGCTAAATGAGCTTCAAGACGAGTGGTTTGCCCACTTTCAAAGGCGTCCAGAGCCTGAGGCCCTAATTTTTCATTTGAATTTATTGGAAAATACAGCGCATAGGGTTCTTAAATCCAGGATTACCTACTCATCAAAATTACACCCATCCGTCCATTATTTGTTTTCAAAGATAAGTGAAGTAATGCTGTTTGATTCTGAAAAAGATAACTATAGTATTTGGAAGGATGCCGTCATTCTTTTTAATGAATGGATTATCCGATCACAAAATTTTCGTGAGTCGATTGAAAATATTTGCTTTGGATTTGGTTATTTTCTTCCCTTTAAACGATGTGCGCTTTTTAAGTTCACCAATGAAGAGAGTATTGGCATTGGTTTATATGGACATCACTTCAACAATGACGAAGTTCAGGCCATTGCTGAAAAAATTACCAATATACCTGTTCTTAGTGAAAGTCTTGTAAAACTAAAATCACAAGGTCATGAAATGAAAAACTTTCAACCGATCTATATACCTAGAGCAGAAAATGATCTCCCTTCGAGTTATGTAAAAAAGTTTGACCTTGGCTCACTAATTATTGTTCCTATTTATGTTCCAGAAGAAGGGAAAATTATTGGAGGGGTGATATTAGATCAAGGTCAGGGGACACATTTTACTGTTGATACCAGCCTATTTCCTGCTTTGATGAAATTCGGCCAAAGTTCAGGAGAGTTATTGTCAAAGTATATGGAAGCAGATATCAAGAAGCAAGATTTACCTTCTGCGGAATCTATTTCCCTGTCTCCGCGTGAAACTGAAATTATCAAACTATTAGCCGATGGCGCTTCGACTGCAGAGGCGGCTTTAAAGCTCTATTTAAGTGAATTTACGGTTAGGGATTATATATCTAATATCATGAAAAGATTAAATGCTCAAAATCGAACAGAAGTTGCAGTAAAAGCGATTCGCATGGGAATAATTGATTAGTAACTTAACTTAACACGAGGAGAAATCATCCCAAATGTGGCACAATCATTTAATGTGCCACATTTTTCATGAGGGAAAAAAACTTGAAACAATTTCGCTGAGAACTTCGTTATTATGAGTGCGGAGCGAAAAATGGAATTTAATAAATATTGCAATGTGATAGGTTAGTAAGTAAAATGTAAAAGTTATACAACATAATACTAATAAACTTTCACGAAAAAGTTAGGAGATTACAACAATGGATCTACTTATGATAATTAAAGCTATTATTCTAGGCTTAGTAGAAGGCTTAACTGAATTTGCCCCAGTTTCTTCCACAGGGCACATGATTATCGTCGATGATATGTGGCTACAATCCGAAAAGTTCCTGACACAGCATGGAGCGAATACGTTCAAAATCGTCATTCAACTTGGTTCGATTTTGGCGGTTGTCGTCACCTTTAAAGACCGCTTTATTGATTTATTAGGGTTGGGTCACTTCAAAACAAAAGCAACATCAGGACAAGGCCGTCTTAAACTTTCCCAAGTTATAGTGGGCTTAATTCCTGCCGGTGTACTTGGTGTCCTTTTTAATGACTACATTGATGAACACTTATTTTCAACCGCAACAGTGTTAGTTGGGTTAGTTATTGGTGCAATCCTAATGATGCTTGCCGACTTTTTTGGTCCAAAACATCCCAAAGTTCAAACTGTTGACCAAATTACCTATAAGCAGGCACTGACCGTTGGATTATTTCAATGCTTTTCACTTTGGCCAGGGTTTTCTCGTTCAGGGTCAACTATCTCAGGCGGTGTTTTAATGGGAATGAGTCACCGGGCGGCAGCTGATTTTACCTTTATCATGGCTGTGCCAATAATGGCAGGGGCGAGTTTTCTCTCCTTATTAAAAAATTGGGAATATATGACGTTGGATGCTTTGCCTATTTTTATTGCAGGATTTATTAGCGCTTTTATTTTTGCCCTTTTGTCAATTCGCTTTTTCCTAAAGCTCATTAACAAAATCAAATTGTTGCCATTTGCGATTTATCGTATTGTTTTGGCACTCTTACTATATATTATTTTCTTTTAGACTAAGTCAGCTTACAAAACACTGTAAGCTGTTTTTTTATAAAAAAATATTTTAATTTTTGTCTAAAATGTGACAAAATTAACGGTGTTTTCCTTACTAATGAGATATGATTGAATTATTAAGGAAAGGAGGGGTAAAATTTGCTAATTATTCCATCATATATTGGATTATGGACATTACAAATTTTATGTATGTTATTTTCTTTCGGTGTATACTATTTCTATTTTCACAAAAAAATTATACATAAAAAAGCCCAACGGATCTTACTGAGGATAGAACAGAGGGAAATCAGTTTTGTAAAAGAGCTGCAGGACACTGTCCTGTTAATGAAATCATTTGCTAAAATTCATCAGGTGGAGCTGATTTATACGTCAACTGCGAATGATGATGTTACCATTAAAGGTGATCCAGGGCTGCTCCGGTTTGCACTAATAAATATAATTAAGAATGGGGTAGAGGCAAGTGCTCCTAAAGGTTCTGTTAATATATCCCTTCATGAAATGCTTACTGATGTATATATAGTTATTGAAGATAATGGAAATGGCATGCCAAAGAAGATTTTAAGCCAGTTAGGAAAACCGCTCGCTTCAAGAAAGTTGAATGGGACGGGCTTGGGGTTGGCATCCACCTATAAAATAACCGAATGTATGGGTGGCAGAGTTAAAGTAGAATCGGATGTGAACAAAGGAACTATTTTTAGTCTATATTTTCCAAAATGGGTTTCTTTAGAGGTCTAATACTTAGGAACTGGTAGTGAAGAAAAGTACTTTTTCTTTACTGCCAGTTTTTTATATTCATGCGGATTATTTTATAAAACGATAGAAAAGTATATTTAGAAATAATTAGTTCCTCACCTGTTTTCTGTAAGAAAGTTGCCTATACCAACAGCTCTAAATAGAATATTTTAAAATAAGGGACAGTTGAATGGTGATAGGGAGGAGGGAAAACATGGGGGAAAAACGGTGTGAAGAACACTGTTTATGTAGAGAAATGGAACAACTTCTTGACGAGCAGCAACGATTAGCGTTTGAAGGGTTTAGATTTGTGTGTGAGAAGATCGGTTATGATACCATTCCGTTTGTCCTGTCGAATGGAAAATGTGCTTTTGAAGTATTTGGAAGAACTAAGAAGGGTCTTTTTTTTACTACTCAGGTGTTTCGATTAGAAAATCTAGATACAAGACACGGCTGTGCAACATTATCTTTGCTACTTCCAGTAGATATGGATGGTCATCCAGTAGAATTTTGCAATGATGTATTTTCACTAGTAAAAACAGATAATTGTATTATGGTGGATCTGACTTGTTTTTGCAGTATTAAACCATTATCGCCTAAATTAGTTAATCGAGAGTTGCCCATTATTGAACCTAAATGTTAAAGGAACGAGGAGGGATCTATTTAGAATGAATAGATCCCTATTCTATTTTTTATGATAAATCGGGATAGTCACTGATAATACCTTCGACCTGTAATTTTTTTAACGTTTTACGATCATTTTTTTTATTAACAGTCCAGATAATTGTTTTAAAACCATAGTGATGGATTCTTTTAATTATCCGCTTATTGACCATCGTTATTTTAGGATTTATAAACGTTACATAATTTTTAAATGCTTTTAAATTCTTATTCGAAATCATTTTAATACCAGTATTCTTCACCAAAACCCCAATAGGAATGGATGGAAGAAGTTTATGGAAATGTTTGAGTGCGTCCCTATCAAAGGATTGAACAATAATTTGCCCGTCTCCTGATGTTAACTTTCTTTTCTTTAGTTCCTCGACAAGTTTTTCTTCTATTTGGGGATAAAGAGCAGGTTTTTTTAATTCAAGTAAAAAGCCAATCTTTCCTGTAAACTCATCAAAAACTTCGGAGAGGGTGGGGATCTTTTCACCAGTATACTTACAATCGAACCAACTTCCAGCATCTAAGCCTTGGATTTCTCGGATGGTAAAATCCTTTACTCGACCCTTTCCGTTCGTGGTTCTGTTAACAGTTGTATCATGAATGACAACTAATTCACCATCTTTTGTCATCTGTATATCGAGTTCGAGGTAATCTGCACCTAATTCTATAGCTTTTCTAAAAGATGAAAGAGTATTCTCTGGGCAGTAACCAGCTGCACCTCGATGGCCAATTTTCAAAGGAGATTTATCATTCGTCTTCAAAGAAATTCTTGTAATTGCCCGGTAACATACCATGAACAGTACAAACAAAATAGTAGCGATGTTCCTCAAATTTGGGGTCTCCAATCTATATATATATATTTGTGAACATGGTATGAAAAACAGAGAAGAATGTCAATTGGGTTGGAGATTAATTATTTTTAGGAAGCACATACCGATACAAAACCTAGTGTTGAAGTCAGAATGGGCTTCTTCTTTTTTTCAAAACTGATTATTTTGGATATGTATCTATCGCACATTTTTATCTAGGTGAATAGGATATATGGAATTAAGAAAAGGAGGTAATGTAAATGTCAGGTGCAGTTGGTGGTTACGGCGGCGGATTTGCTCTACTTGTCGTTTTATTTATATTGTTAATCATTATTGGGGCTTCTTGGTGCTACTAAGAATTTCATAAAGATAAAAAGGAGGTCATAGGTATGTTTGGTTATGGATATGGCGGCGGCTGCTGCGGTTACGGTTATGGCGGCGTTGGCTACGGTGGCGGATTTGCTTTAATCGTTGTGTTATTTATCCTCTTAATAATTGTTGGGGCAGCTTGCTTTAGATAATGTCACTAAAAATGGACCCGCTTGGTTAGTCAAGCGGGTTTTGCTCTGCAAAAATCTTTGCTTGTTTCCATTTACTAAAGGCTTCTAATTCGGCGGAAACCTTTTTAACAGTAAAGCCTATGAGTGCTGCATCATCAAGGATACCAAGACCCACGATGAAATCGGGTACTAAGTCAAGTGGTGAAACAAAGTAGAGCAGTGTACCAATGATGGTAAGGACTGTGCTGGGAGAAACATTTTTATATTCACCTTTTGAATAGGCTTTTACTAATTCTAAAAATAATTGCAGCTTTCCCCATCCTTCGCCTAAACTTGCTTTCTTCTCATTCGCCAATTTTATTGCCTTGTTAAGTAAGCCCTCAGTTTTTTGTGAATTACCAAGGTATTTCTTCGCTTCATTCGAATATTTATGCTGCTCTTTTTCAAAAATCTTAGTTTTATCGAACATATCGTTCACTTCCTTTTAATGAAGTCCAAGCTTAGTTTACCACCAAATAAAAAAATCATTTAAGGAATAAGCAAAAACCAGATACTTAAAGTAGCACCTGGTTTTTGTAGGAGATATTTTATATTAATATCATTTTATCACTTATGTTTGCCTGTGTACCCCAAACAATTTCTTCAATTTCTGAACCTTCAAGTGTTTCTTTCTTTAATAAGGAATCGACTAATAGTTGATACTGATACTGATGGGTCTTAATAAGATTTTCTGCTTTGTCTAAAGCTTTGCCAAAAAGGTCTTGCATCTTCCCTTCTTTATCTGATTTATTAAAGGTTAAAGTAAATCCTTCTTGAAGCATTCCTGTATCTACCATCTGTTCAATTATTTGTTTTGCCTGCTGAACATCTCCACTAACGCCAATGCTATGCTCTCCTAAATGCATTCTCTCAGCTACTCCGCCAGCTAAGACCATAGCCACCCGTTCAAGGAGGTCACTGGTTGTCGATAAATGCAATTCTTTTGGAATAGGTGCAACATAGCCGAGTGCCTCACCACGAGGGATAATGGTTGCTTTACGAACTGACCCTGGCTTCGTTAATGAAGCTACAATAGCATGACCCGCTTCATGAATGGCGACCCTTCGTTTTGTATCATAATCCTGTAAAGAACGGGAAGTATTCCCTAAGATCGTTCGATCAAGTGCATAGTCAAGATCTTGCTTTTGAATCATATCTTGGCCGTTTCGAACGGCTCTTCTACTAGCTGTTTCAAAAAGAGATTGTAGCTCCGCTCCAGAAAATCCTGATGTACTTTCTGCTAATTCATTTAACTGCAGGAGTGCATCATTGGAAAACGACTTATTTTTAGCATGGATAGCAATAATTTCTCTTCTTCCCTTTGTATCCGGAAGTGGAACGTGGAAAGAGAAATCGATTCTGCCTGGACGAAGAAAGGCTTCATCCAACATATCTTTTCTATTCGTAGCCGCAATAAAAAGGATACCATCATTCGGATGACCGCCATCCATTTGTACCAGCAATTCTGTTAAGGTCTTTTCCGCTTCCTCACCGCCATGTGCCTTTCTTTTAGCGGCTAGAGCATCGACTTCATCGATGAAAATAACAGCTGGACCTTGTTTTCTTGCTGATTTAAATAAGGAGCGAACTCGGCTTGCCCCAACTCCGATGAACATTTCGTTAAATTCTGATCCGCTAGCTGAAAAGAAAGCAGCATTTAATTCACGGGCGATTGCTTGTGCAAGTAAGGTTTTACCAGTACCCGGAGGCCCGTATAAAAGAATCCCTTTTGGTGGTTTAATCCCTAACTGGGCTGCACGCTCCGGTTCTTTCAAAGTGGAAACTGTTTGCAATATTTCTTCCTTCATTTCGTCCCCAATTCCACCAACATCTTTAAAAGTAATAGCAGGAAGGGCTCGAGACTTGGCAATACTATTTTTCATTGACTTATTTAATCCTAAGCCGCCGTTTGTTTTTTGAAGAGTGAACGCAGTCGCAGCTAGGAGTAGAATGACACCACCTAGAATCCATTTTCCATATTTACTGCTCGTTGAATAGGAGTAATCAATATTATATTTAACTACTAACTTATCAATCATTTGGCTATTTGGAGGAACATGGGAAACAAATACTTCATCCCCTGAATGAATGTAGAGGCTGCCATCGGGCTTTTCAATTAGTTTTACGACCTTTCCTTGTTGAGCTTGAATGGTTTTTTCAACAGAGGAGAAAGGAATCGTTACTTCCTTATTCACGTTCTGTATAATCCAGAAGATTCCTGCAATAACTAATATAAACGCTGCAATTAGCGGGATAAATTTAGAAACTTTTTTTATATTGGGCTTCAACTGTCTTCATCTCCTTTAACAAGGTCATAGCCTATTATAAAGGAATTTCCAGAAAAATGGATGTGGGAATCGATGGGAAATAGCTGTATCTTAGCTCATAAAAAAACACCATCAAATTTAAAAAAGTGATGGTGTTGTTTAATAATTCCTAGGATAAGAGGCGAAGATGTGGAAGGATTGGCATTAGGACGCTTTGGGCAATGACACCAATACTTGCACCGATACACGATGATTTACTCCATTTAAACACATGAACTTTTTCGTCTTTTCCTTCATACAAAAATAATAACTGATCATTTTCTTCAGCAATCCCAATTTTGTTAAAAGATATTTTATTCTCGTTTAGAACAATTTCAAAAGCTTTATGTAATAACTTAAGGGTTTGTTGATCAATTTGAGTGATATTCAATCCTGTTACCTCCGGTACGGTTATGTATTAACGGTATATATATCAATCATTACCGCTTTCTTTCATTATATTCTTTATGCGCATCGGTTTAAAGAAATATTGCAAAGTTTTCGTTTGAGAGATAAGATTGAAGTTATGGACAAAAATTTTTATTGTCAAAAGAGAGGAAAACGAAATGGGTAACAATTTTAAAGAAGAAGTATTATCACGCCGGACATTTGCGATCATATCCCATCCAGATGCCGGAAAAACCACGCTAACTGAAAAATTATTATTATTCGGCGGTGCGATTCGAGACGCGGGAACTGTTAAAGCGAAAAAAACGGGAAAGTTTGCAACAAGTGACTGGATGGAAATAGAAAAGCAACGGGGAATTTCGGTAACCTCCAGTGTCATGCAATTTGATTATGAAGGTTTCCGAGTTAACATTTTGGATACTCCAGGCCACCAGGATTTCAGTGAAGATACGTACCGTACTCTAATGGCTGTAGATAGTGCTGTAATGATCGTTGATGCCGCTAAAGGGATTGAGGCACAAACACTCAAGCTTTTTAAAGTATGCCGGATGCGCGGGATTCCTATTTTCACATTTATGAATAAGCTCGACCGTCAAGGAAAGCCGCCACTTGAACTTTTAGCTGAATTAGAAGAGGTCCTCGGTATAGAATCCTATCCAATGAACTGGCCGATTGGGATGGGGAAAGAATTCCTTGGAATTTATGACCGCTATAACAATCGAGTGGAACAGTTCCGTGTAGATGAGGAAGACCGATTTATTCCACTAAATGAAGACGGAGAAATCGCGGGGGACCATCCACTAAAAAATTCAGGACTCTATGATCAAACACTAGATGAAATTATGCTGTTAAATGAGGCTGGAAATGAATTTTCAGCTGAAAGAATTGCGGCGGGTAACTTAACACCTGTATTCTTTGGAAGTGCGCTAACTGCCTTTGGGGTCCAAACATTTTTGGAATCTTACTTAAAGTTTGCTCCGCCGCCAATGGCACGTAATTCGTCTGCCGGGGAAATTAATCCGTTAGGGGAAGATTTTTCAGGCTTTGTGTTTAAAATTCAAGCGAATATGAATCCTGCACACCGTGATAGAATTGCGTTTGTCCGAGTGTGTTCCGGAAAATTTGAGCGAGGAATGACAGTGAATATTCCACGTTTGAATAAACAAATAAAACTTTCACAATCGACATCATTTATGGCTGAAGAACGTAATACCGTAGATGAAGCGGTTAGCGGAGATATTATCGGGTTATACGATACAGGGACTTACCAAATTGGTGATACATTAACTACTGGGAAAAATGACTTTCAATATGAAAGGCTGCCCCAATTCACACCGGAATTATATGTCAGAGTATCGGCAAAGAATGTCATGAAACAAAAATCCTTTTATAAAGGAATTCAGCAGTTGGTCCAAGAAGGAGCGATTCAGCTCTATAAGACCATTAAAACGGATGATTATTTATTAGGTGCAGTTGGGCAATTACAGTTTGAAGTTTTTGAGCACCGGATGAGAAATGAATATAATGCTGAAGTTTTAATGGAACGAATGGGATCAAAAATTGCCCGCTGGGTAGACAGTGAAACGGTTGATGAAAATTTATCTAGTTCCCGTTCCCTTTTAGTTAAAGACCGATATGACAATTATGTGTTTTTGTTTGAAAATGATTTTGCACTTCGCTGGTTTCAAGAGAAAAACCCTACGGTTAAACTATATAATCCTATGGATTCGGAAAATTAAAAAGTGGCGGGATTATCGATCCCGCCGTTTTTTTAAATACATTAAACAGAAAATTCAGACTAATTACCCATGGACGAATCTTTAAATAGGAACTTACAATGATTACAATCGTCTAGTTATAGACTAAGGAGGAGATAAATTGGAAAAAGGATTTTTTTTTACTGGTTTTCCTGGGTTCATATGTAATCAATTGATTCGTGAAGTCCTAAAAAGAAATAAGTTCAATAGCACCGTTTATGTGCTTGTCTTGCCTAATATGGTGGAAAAGGCTAAACAAGAATCTGCGGCGATTATTTCTGAATTTGGTTTAGAGCCGTCCTCCTTCAATATTATAATAGGAGATATAACCAAACCGTTATTAGCGATTACTCCTGAAAAACAAGAAATTTTACAACAAAATCTTACCCATGTTTTTCATCTTGCAGCCATTTATGATTTAGCGGTTCCAAGAGACATCGCTCAAAAAATAAATGTAAACGGAACCGAGAATGTAAATGAATGGGTTAAAGACTTAACGAATCTAGAAAGATATATTTATTTTAGTACTGCCTATGTGGTTGGGAATCGTGAGGGGACCCTTTATGAAACCGAACTTATTGAACCAAACGGATTTAAAAACCACTATGAAGAAACAAAATATCATGCGGAGGTTTTAGTTGATAAATTAAAAACCGAAGTACCTGTTACCATTATTCGTCCAGGAATTGTCAAAGGGCATTCGCATACAGGCGAAACGATTAAATTTGATGGACCCTATTTTATTATGAACTTTTTGGACCGGCTAAAATTTCTCCCACTAATCCCACGATTAGGAAAAGGTGAAGCCTATGTGAACCTTGTTCCTATAGACTATATTATTCAAGCCACCACGTATCTGAGCCAATTAGACAAAGCTGCTGGAAAAACCTATCACCTCACAGACCCTAATCCCTATCGCGCATCAGAAATTTATGAAATAATGATGCAAGAAATGCTAAACAAACAGCCAAAAGGAATGATACCATTATCCTTAGGAAAATTGTTCCTTTCCTTTAAACCAATGAGAAAATATCTTGGGGTTGAGAAAGAAGCATTAGATTATTTCACTTGGAAAGGACATTTTGATTGCACACAAGCTGTCACAGATTTAAAGGATTCGGGAATTACGTGTCCAGACTTTAAAGATGGAATTAAGCCGATGGCAGCGTTTTATTTAAATCAAAAGGATAACCCATCGTTTCAAATCAACATTTTATAAAAGGGGTGAAGATTTATGGAGGCGATCCAGGAAAAACTTAAAGTAATTGCCCCAGCAACTGGAGAGCAGATTGGAGAAGTTCCTGAAACCCCAGTCAGCCAAGTCAAAAGTTTTTACCAAAAAGGTAAAACTGCTTTCATGCAATGGAGTAGTTTAACTATGGCGGAGAGGGGAAAATATCTTTCTAAGCTTAAGGAAATAATGGTAGAACAGATGGAGGAAATAGCTAAAACAGTAGCTGCTGATACAGGTAAGGTGATAACAGAGGCATTGATTGCCGATATTATGCCAACATTAGATTGTATTGACCATATTCTGAAGCATGGGGAGAAAAGCCTTCATCGTCAGAAGGCTAAAACCCCTCTTTTATTAATTGGGAAAAAGTCATTTGTTGAATATATGCCAAGAGGAGTTGTTTTGATTATTTCGCCATGGAATTATCCATTGCAGCTTGCCATGGTCCCCATGCTCAGTGCCTTGGCATCCGGAAACACTGTTATATTGAAACCATCGGAAGTAACTCCATTAGTAGGGAAATGTATTGAAGAGCTTTTCGGCCAAGCAGGCTTTCCTGATGGAGTAGTTCAAGTCGCCCATGGCGGAAAAGAGGTTGGCGCGGCATTTACTAATGGTAAACCAGATTATATCTTTTTTACTGGGTCTGTTCGAACAGGAAAAATGATTCAACAAGTTGCCGCTAAGGAACTTATTCCAACGACGCTAGAACTTGGCGGCAAAGACCCGATGATTGTGTTTGCTGACGCCCACCTGGAACGTGCAGCAAAAGGGGCTGCGTGGGCGGCATTTACCAATAGCGGTCAAGTATGTATGAGTGCTGAAAGGCTATATGTTGAAAATTCAATCTATCCCAAATTTTTGTCCTTATTAAAAAATGAAATTTTATCACTCAAACAAGGGACTGATATGGATTCTGATGTTGGTTCGATGACTTTTCCTGCCCAAATAGAAATCGTTAAGGAACAACTAGTGAATGCATTGAATAATGGGGCGAAATTGGAGACTGGTCTCTATCCTGAAGAGTGGAAGAATGGAATGTTTTTACCCTTAACAGTGGTTTCAAATGTGAATCATAAAATGAAAATAATTCAAGAGGAATCTTTTGGTCCCCTCCTGCCGATTATTCCATTTGAAAGCGAAGAAGACGTCATCAGGCTAGCAAATGATACGGTTTTCGGATTAAATGCAAGTGTGTGGACAAAGGATATAGATAAAGCGAGAAGGGTAGCCTCTCAGCTGGTTTCTGGTGCCGTTGTTATTAACGACGCAATTATTAGTATCGCAAATCACGGTCTTCCTTTTGGTGGGGCAAAGCACAGTGGAATTGGCCGGTACCATGGGGATGCTGGATTAAGAATCTTTTGCCATGAAAAAGCTATTATCGAGGATTCAGGACGAAAAAAAACCGAAATCCATTGGTACCCTTATCAAGATAAATTCCCATTATTTATCCAACTTTTTAAAAGTTATTTTCGTACCAAGCGAGAGTGGCTTAAATTTGCCCAAACCTATATGAGAATCCTAAAGAAGAACTAAGGTTGGGAAAAATTATCGAAATTCTGCTGTTTTTTGACATAGTTGGATAAGCTAAGTTGAGGTGTTCTTAGCTAAAAAAATATGCCAAGCGAAGCGGGATAGTACGATGAAAAAAATGAGCAAACTCGAAGCCGTCTTATGGAATATTGCTTTTCCTGGTTTTAGTCAGCTAATCCTAGGTCAATATCTCAAGGGGATATTATTTGTTGGATTAGAAGTAATGATTAACGCCAAAAGTCACTTTAATAGGGGGATTATGTACAGTTTCTTAGGTGAAATTGACAGGGCAGAAGCAGTTATTAATTTCCAATGGCTTATGTTTTACCCCTGTGTCTATATGTTTTCCCTGTGGGATGGATATCGTACTGCTATGCCTGCAAATGAAAAAAACTCATTTTTCCCGTTTGTTTTTAGTGCCTACTTTGTAACAGTGGGTTTAATGGTATCACCAAAGGTAACAATTCTTCAACTTCATCCTGGTCCTGTGTTCTTACCGATGTTGTTCTTAATACCCGGTTTACTTATTGGTTTCTTTATTAAATTTTTGTTGTCATCAAGGCCTTAAAAATAAATAGTCGTGCTTAAAAAAACTTCAAATCAGCCTAGCTGTTTTGAAGTTTTTTTATTGGGAAAAATTTTTTGAAATTAACCCCCACAAATTGTTTAAGATACTACGTAACTATGTAGTGAAACTTTTTTTTCCAAAAATGCTTATCCTTAAAAAAAGTCCAAGATAACACTCGTATGTTATAATTGGTCGAATAGAGGTGAGCATATGCTAAGTTTATTGTTTATGGCCAAAAAGAAAAAGAGGACCTTAGAAGAAACTGTCCTCTTAATACAGCAAGGCGATCTTTACCTGCTTGACGAAATTATCCAATCCTATAAACCATTTATTGCTAAAACCGTTTCTTCTGTATGTAAACGATATATCTATGAAAGTGATGATGAATTTAGTATTGGGCTCATCGCATTTAACGAAGCGATAGAGAAATACTCCACTGAGCGTGGGAATTCCTTGTTGAGCTTTTCTGAAGTCATTATCAAAAGAAGAGTAATTGACTATATCCGTAAACAGTCGAAAAATCAACATTTAAGTTTCGATTTAACCAATGATACAAACGATGAAGAATCTGCTGGAACAGTAATCGTGAATGAACTCTCACTTGATGAGTACCAAAAAAAGAAGGATGAAGAGCTAAGAAAAGAGGAAATTGTTCACTTTCAGAAATTACTAACTACCTTTGATTTAAGTTTTAATGACTTAGTTGAAAATTCACCTAAGCATGTTGATGCCCGCAAAAATGCAATCATTGCCGCGAAAATGTTAGTAGATAACGAAGAATTAAAAGAAATGTTATTTACTAATAAACGTCTGCCTATAAAACAATTGGAAAAAATGGTAGATGTAAGCAGAAAGACAATTGAACGAAACAGGAAATATATAATTGCGATTGCACTTATTTTATCGAGTGATTATGTTTATATGAAAGATTATATAAAGGGGGTGCTTGACACATGAAAAAAGGAATTATAATGGAAATCGATGATGAATTCCTTACGCTTTTGACCCATGAAGGTGAGTTTTTGCATACCAGGAGACTGAGTCAGCAGTATGCTATTGGGGAAGAAATTCACTTTTTTCCAATGGAACGTGTTAAAACTTCAAATTCATTACATCCATTAAAAAATATTTTTAAATTTAAACCGGTTTGGGCACTTTTGGCTGCGTTTGTTATTATGTTGGGCTCATTATTTCCCATGTATCAAAATAATAAAGCATATGCCTACATGTCGATTGATGTCAATCCAAGTATCGAGCTGGGAATTAATAAAAAAATGAAAGTGGTTGGGATTAAGGGTTTTAATGAAGAAGGTAAGCAGATTGTTTCTCATCTTAGAAACTGGAAAATGAAAAATGTTTCTAAAATAGCCGAGGCTATTATCCTTGAAATGGATAAGGAAGGCTATTTGAATACTACAAAACAAGTTATCATCGCTACTGTTCGAACGGAAGAGCCGGAAGATAAAGTAGAAAAGGAACTTAAAAAGAATATTGATGAGATAAAAGTATCCGTAGATAAACAAATGATGGAACCTGTCGTTCGAGATGCTACAGTGGAAGATCGAGAAGAAGCTATTAAACATGGTTCTACAACTGGGAAGTATATAGAAAATAAAACTGAAGCTTTAACTAATGATACAAAAACAAAAAAGCAGATGAAACCTGCTGATAGTAAAGTGGTACAAAAGAAATCTGATAACTCCATTCCTTCAGAAGTAAACAAAAAACAAAAAACAAATAAGGCTCTTCAAAATAAAGGTACAGAAATGAAGAAGCCAGTAGAGAAGAAATTGGCGAATGGAAAAATGATTCCACCTGGACAATTAAAAAAGATTGATGAAAATAAACTAAAACAAAATAAAGGTCAAGCCAAAAAACAAAATAGTCAAAAAGGGAAAAACACTGAGAGTAAAAAAAACTCGAAGCAGGAAGATAATAAAGGGAAATACCGAGGGAACAGTGTCCTTAAAAATAATAATAGTCATCGAGATACCGCTAAGACTAACAATGAACATAAGCTGAAAAACAAAGAAAAAGATTCAAAAAAGGATAGTGGCAAAAATAATAAAAAGTCTAATGGAAATCATGGGTATGTTCATTCTAATAAATAAAGTCCGGAGTTAATCCGGACTTTTTTCCATTGTATTAAATTATTTTTGTGAAGATTGTCCTGAAAGTTGTGCTTGGGCTTGTTGAACTAAACGTTTAGTAATCTCGCCACCTACTGAACCGTTTGCTCTCGAAACTGTATCTGATCCTAAATTAACGCCAAATTCTTGGGCAATTTCGTATTTTACTTGATCTAAATATTGTTCAATCCCAGGTACTAACAACTTATTACTGCTATTAGCCATTTTTTTCAACTCCTTCTTTTCGGTACAGAGATAATTTACCTCTGTATAAATAGTATTATTTGATATTGGATGTTTTATTAATGGTAATGTTTTTCGTTAATGGATATTAATTTCTAAAGCAAAATGAAAAAAGAGCCAAATGGCTCTTTTTTAATTCTTAACAGCTTCTAATAGGAGGTCAACGATATGGACACCTCTCATTTTCTCAGCCAATCCTTCCTTTTCAATGCCCACCTTCATTTGTAATAAACAACCAGGGTTGGCAGTAACAATTGTTGCTGCATGTGTGTTTTTGGCTTGCGTCATTTTATAATCGAGCATTTTCATCGACATTTCGGACTCGATAATATTATATATTCCTGCCGAACCACAGCAACGATCGGCATCCTTCATTTCTGTATAATCTGCACCTTTAATTGATTGTAGAAGTATTCTAGGTGCTGAGGCTGTTTTCATCACATTCCTCAAATGACAGGAATCCTGATAGGTAATAATTTGAGCTGGAAGCTCTAATTTTACCTTTTTATGAAAGTCAACAGCAACCAAAATCTCTGATACGTCTTGAATTTTTTCAGTGAAATCCTTCGCTCGTTGGCTCCATTCAGGATCATCCTTTAACATATGATCATAACCAAGTAAGAAGGCACCGCAACCGCCGGCATTCGTTATGATAAAATCTACATTTAAATCTTCAAAAGCTTTAATATTTCGTTTAGCTAAATCCTTTGAACCGCTTTTTTCACCATAGTGTCCATGGAGGGCACCGCAGCATGTTTGGTCCTCAGGAATAACAATTTCACAGCCTGCCAATTGGAGTAATTTGATGGTTGCATCATTAGTTTTCATAAACATGGAGTCCATCAAACAGCCGCTAAAAAAGGCGACACGATGAGTTTGTTTGCCAATTGGCTCGACATGTACAGGTCTATTTTTCAATTCCTTCATGGTCGCGACTTTAGGAAGCGCTTTTTCCATTAAGGCCAAATGGTCAGGTAAAATACCTAAAAATCCTATTTTCCTTGCAATCGACTGAATACCAGAGCGTTGGTAGAATCCAATTAGCCCGGTTACGTTTTTCATCCGATTTGGATGTGGAAACAGTCCATCAAATACTGTCTTCCGGACAATTCTAGTGGGTAAGGAGTACTTCTTGTTTTGACTGACAATATCTCGCGCTTCCTCTAATAAATGACCATAATTTACTCCAGAAGGGCAAACCGTTTCACAGGCTACACAGCCGAGACAGAGGTTGAGCGATCGCTCAAAATCTTCATCGGGTTCAATCAGACCATCGACAACAGCCTTCATTAACGCAATTCTGCCCCTAGGAGAGTGGGATTCTTTGTAACCTGATTCAATATAGGTGGGGCAAGCAGGTAAACAAAAACCACAGCGCATACAATTTAATAGCTCATCTTCATTCATTCTTTCTTTGAATTGTTCTTGAATCATTTCTTTTTCTTTCACAGTTGTCATTGTGTAACCACCACTTTTTCCATTGCTGTTCCTTGTTCTGTCAGGACTACGCGCTTTCTTTCCTCTTTTGCAAAGACTTTACCAGGATTCATAATATTATTTGGGTCCAAAGCTTGCTTAATTGCTTTCATTACAGCAATGCCTTCTTTGCCCAGCTTTAATTCTAGGTAAGGGGCTTTCATCACGCCGACACCATGCTCACCGGTTATGGTTCCGCCTAGTTCAACAGCTTTTTCGAAGATTTCAGCAAAAGCCATTTCGACACGTTCCATTTCCTCATGATTTCTTGAATCAGTAGGGCAGGTGGGGTGGAGATTACCGTCACCAGCATGACCGAAAGTACAGATTTGCAGGTTGTATTTTGCAGCTATTTTATTAATGGCATTTACCATTTTAGCTAGTTCAGATCTTGGGACAGTAGCATCTTCCAGTACCGTGGTTGGCTTAAGACGGGCCAATGCCGAAAGAGCTGTACGCCTAGCTGCTGCTAAAGCTAAGGCCTCTTCCTCTGAGGAAGCCACTTGAACGGATACGGCACCTTCCTGTTTACAGACCTCGATAATTTTCTCAATATCGCGATCCACCACTTCTGGTGAGCCATCTTGTTCAATTAATAATATTGCCTTTGCTTCTGTCGGTAAGCCGATTTTTGAATAGTCCTCAACGACCCTAATGGTCGGCTGGTCAAGAAATTCAAGTGTAATAGGAATAATTTTATTAGCAATAATCTTGGAAACGGTCTTGGCAGCTGCTTCAAGATCTTGGTATAAAGCTAACATTGTTTTCTTAGTTTCAGGCATAGGAATGAGCTTCAAAATTGCTTCAGTGATAATACCAAGTGTGCCTTCAGAGCCAACCATTAGACGAGTTAGGTCATAACCAGCAACATCTTTTGCCAGCTTTCCTCCCGTTTTGATGATATCACCGTTTGGCATAACAACTTCAAGACCAATTACATAATCCCGTGTAACCCCATATTTAAGTCCACGCAATCCACCAGCGTTTTCATTTATGGTTCCACCAATGGTGGCAATTTTCATTGAACCTGGATCGGGTGGATAGAATAATCCTTTCGCAGATGCTGCATTAGCTACATCGAGTGAAATGACACCAGGCTGGACAGTTATGGTCAAATTTTCTTCATCTAGGTCAATGATTTTATTCATATGTTTGAAAAGGATAACAATGCCACCTTCAGTTGGACACGTTCCTCCACAAAGATTGGTTCCTGAACCGCGTGGAACGATGGGAACTTTATATTCATTACAAACCTTAACAACTTCAGATACTTCCTTTGTATTCCTTGGTGCAACTACGGCATCTGGCATAGACTGCAAATTTGGTGTCGAATCATAAGAGTAGACAAGTCGTTCGGTTTTAGCATCATCAAAATTTTCCTTTGAAACAATTGCTTGTAACTTTTCTTTTACTATATTGGAAAGCATTCTGTTTCCCCCATTCCTTGAATACGCTTACAAGTTAATAAGTTTTATTACCTAAATAAAGTATAAAAAAAACAGGCATCTGCCTGCTATAGATAAACATCTAAAAAAAGTCGATTTTATTTTCTAATTTTTGTTTGTTCATCCAAAAAGAGAATACCTAGATACAGGTTGACCAAATCTTGGATATTATTAGCATTCAAATGGGTTAATTCTTCCACTTTTTTTAAACGGTAATGGAGAGTATTAATATGTATATGTAATTTTTTTGCTGTATTCTTTAAAGAATGATTTTGCTTAAATAATTCCTTTAAAGTCTCAAGCAGTTCCACTTCCTTTAGAAGAGGTCCAATGGTCCTGATTACAAAATCCGCTTTAGTTTTGGGATTTATCTCTTCAGAAATCATTTCTAGGGTCAAATTTTCGTCAAAGGTAATCGTGCCATTTACCTTGGCAATTTTTAATGACCGTTCCGCTTGGCGATAGGAATGACTAATTTCAAATGATTCTGCCGCTTGGCCAACACCTGCCACTGCTTGAATTCCAAAATTATTGAATAAGAACAGAAAAAATTTCATTAATCTCTTCTCGATAGAAGCGCGAGTAGGACCTTTTGAAGAATTTATGAGCAATACCATTCGTTCGTTCCCTGTACGGGCTACAACTTCTTGTGTATTCTCCTGAAACCTATTAAAAATTGAAGACCAACTGTCTCTCGACAGTGGCGAGTTTAGTCCTAAAAATTCAATAATAACCACTGTTCTTTTGGCCTTTAAATCAATGGCTAATAATTTCGCACGATTGATAAAAGGGTCGTCCCATTCTTTAGATTGAACCCAGTCCATTACAAATGATTCTATAGCACGTGTATGCCAGTCGTGTTGTTCTGCATAATAATTTTCACTAATGAGAAGTTCAGTCATTTTTCGGATAATCTCACCAAAAGGGGTAACTTTATTGGGGTCCCCCGTAATCCCAAGCACGCCAATCACATCATGCTGAAAGAAGATAGGAAAGTTAATCCCTGCTTTTACACCAGCTAACTTTAACTGATCTTCTTCGGTAATAATCAGTTTCCGCTTTTTTTGGGCGGTTAACAACGCTCCTTCGTGGAAGGTGCCGACTCTTTCCATGTCTGTACTTGCAATAATATCCCCTTCTGTGTTTACGACAATAATATCTTCTCCGATTAACTTTCTAACTTCTTTAACAATTTTTTCAGCTAATTCAGGTAATATCAATGCTGCCACCTCCGGTAAATCCTGAAAATAATTATATCAAGCTTTTATTAAAAGCGGGTCTTTAAAAATTAAATAAAAAAATGCTCTGGAAATTCCCAGAGCGATTTTTTATTTATTTTTCAATCACTGCCATGGCTTACGTCTTTAGTGGGATGCATAAAGGGGTAGGCTTGTGGTTTCTTCTTACTTTCAAGCAATTCTCGATTTTCTGATGTGTTCCAGCCAATATCATTGGTGGGATGAACCCACTCATCCCCAGCCATAATTGAGGGATCTGTATTAGTATCCCAGTTTTCCAACGGAGAATTTTCTGAGGCGTAATGACTGTCACCTATAACTACTCCGTGTTTATTAACAAAGGGAGGTTCAATTTTTATTCCGGTCCCCTTAAAACTAGGAGAATTTATCTGGTGCGGAAAAGTTTCATTTATGCTTAGTTTTTCCTGCTTATTTTCTTTGTTTTCATTTGTCATCTACAACACACTCCTGTTTTTTCTTATTTTCTTCGAGTAACAAAATTTTATTTATGAAAAATAAGGAAAGGAATGATAACCATTAATTTGTTAAAAACTATGGAGGTAAGATTGATTTTAAGGGAGGAATATTTGATGGCTAAGCGTAAAGCAGAATTTGATGCGGTAGAAAAATATACAAAAACCCCTCATAAGAATGTACAAGAAAGTGAATTTTCAGCGGAATTTACCGATAATAACAATGCTATTAGGTTTCAGAATAGAAATTCCAAACAAGGAAAAAAGGGTAGAAGTTAATGAAAAGCCGCCGTAAAACCCCACCGCGCATTCCTACGGAAGAATTCAGTGTTGAATTTGGCGATGTTAACGGCACAAAATTATATGATGTTTTACAAGTGTCCCAAAAAGAGAAGAAAAGTAATAAAAAAAAATAAGCCGGCAATGCCGGCTTTTTTAGTTCTCAAGAAATGAAAAGATAAGTGTTCGACCATTAATTGGGTCAAAATAAGCTAATAAACAAGAAGGGTGCTTATCAATCTTGCCCGTTGTTTGAAATTGTGGTAAATCAAAGGAAATCTCTTCAAGCATTGTATGTTTAAACAATTCTTTTTCATCAAGGCCAAGATCAACAAAGGATTGTCCAAGTAGGGAAGGCTTCTCAGAAATTTGTTTGTAAATTTGTGTTCTTTTATCCTTGTCAAAACTTGCTTCCCACCATGGTTTTCTTGGTTTATATTTATGGTTCTTAAGATAATCATACTTCATCAGGCCAGCTATAACATCTAAGTCATTAACGTCCAAGTATTCCAAAAAGGCATACAGTCTTCGGAATAAGTCTTCAAGTTGATGACCAATTCTGGACCAACCTTGGTTTTCCCAATATGAACCGAACTGTTGAAAGAAATCAAACGGTGACGGAAAAACATGTGTAATTAAAAATTCAACTGTAGCATCCATCCGGTGATCATTCCAGTATTTTTCCAAAACATCCTCAACCTGCTTTATTCTTACAATATCATCAAAGGAAAGGACATTATTGCTTAAGATTTCATAAGGAGAATGATCCATATAAATATAGTCGTGTTCCGCGGCTCGAAGACGTACTCCCGTTCCACGGAGCATTTTTAAAAAACCTAACTGCAGTTCTTCCGGACGTAATTCAAAGACATCATTGAAGGTCTTTCGAAATGAATCATAATCTTCCTCAGGTAAACCCGCAATTAAATCCAGATGCTGGTCAATTTTTCTTCCTTCCTTAACCATCGAAACCGTTCTTGTCAGCTTCGAAAAATTTTGTTTTCGCATCACGAGTTCATTGGTAAAGTCATTGGTTGATTGGACGCCAATCTCAAAGCGGAATAGTCCCTTTGGTGCTTCTTGATTAAGAAATTCAATTACCTCTGGACGCATGATATCTGCAGTAATCTCAAACTGAAAGACGGTTCCCGGAAGATGCTCATCTATTAGAAAGCGAAACATTTCCATTGCATAACTTCTGCTTATATTAAAGGTTCGATCAACAAATTTAATTGTTTTTGCCCCATTAGCCATTAAGTAACGAATATCCTCTTTAATTTTTTCACGATCAAAGTACCTGACACCTACTTCAATGGATGACAAGCAAAATTGACAGCTAAATGGGCAACCGCGGCTTGTCTCAATATAGGTGACTCTTTTGCCTAAATGAGTGATATCTTCAGGGAATCGATATGGTGATGGCAGTTCCTTAAGATCAAGTTTATTCATTTGAGGTGTAATTACTACCTGTTCTTTGTCACGAAAAGCAATACCCGGTACATTTTTGAAATTTTTTGTGGTCTTAATTTCAGTAAGCAGCTGTTTAAAGGTTTGTTCCCCTTCACCGATGACAATAAAGTCGGCCTCTGGTATTTTCTCCATCCATTCATGTGTATCATAAGTTACTTCAGGCCCGCCGAGGACAATCTTTATTGATGGATTAACCTTTTTTATCATATTGACCACTTTAATGGTCTCTTCAATATTCCATATATAACAACTAAATCCAATCACTTCAGGCTTTTGTTGATAAAGGTCAGTAACAATGTTTAGGACGGGGTCCTTAATCGTATATTCTTTGATTTGTATAGTAAATTCAGGTTCTGCGTATGCTTTTAAATACCGTATCGCTAGGTTGGTATGTATATACTTAGCATTCAAGGTAGAACAAATCACATTCATGATAAAACTCCTTTGCTTAAATAAGAACAATATTTTATTATAGCTTAGTTTAGACAAAAAGAGTAGTAAACCATTCAAAAGACCCATGCCGTTTCGGGCATGGGTCTTAACCAACTGTTTATTAAGGGATCATTATTGAAAGGAAATGACTTTGAATAAAGGTCATAATTCCAATAATAATAACTAAGAAGAAACTGTGTTTAATTGTAAAGCGGAACAATTCAGATTCCTTACCTGCAAGACCTACAGCAGCACAAGCAACAGCGATCGATTGTGGTGAAATCATTTTTCCGGTTACCCCACCTGAGGAGTTAGCCGCAAGTGCTAGGACTGGGTGCATGCCGACAGATTCTGCGGTGATTTTTTGTAGGTTACCAAATAATAAGTTTGCAGAAGTATCAGAACCAGTAATGAACACTCCAAGCCAGCCAAGGAAAGGTGAGAAGAACGGAAATAGTAATGAACCTGTTTTTGCTAGAGTCATTCCAAGAGTTGTACTCATTCCAGAGGCATTGGTTACATAAGCAAAACCAACCACAGCTGCAATTGTAATGACTGGATATTTTAGTTCATTAATTGTTTCTCCAAAAGTAGCCAACCAATTTTTCCAAGAGATACCAACAATGAATTTTGTTATGATGGCTGCAATTAGGATTGCTGTACCAGCGGCGCCAAGAAGTTCTAATTTATAAATGGCAGGAATCGGTGCGCCAGCTATATTAATTATTTTATTATTGATTAATGGTACATTAGGAATAAAAGTAAATGCGTGTCCAATTGTATTCACAGCTTTTAGAATAGCATTTGCTCCTTCATAATGCCCAGTTAATGCTAGTTTAACAGTTGGCATACCCCATAGAGTTATGATGGCTGTTAATAATAGGAATGGTGACCATGCCTTGAAAACTTGTCCACCTGTATGTTTTACTTCTTGTGTTTTAAGTTTTCTTGCTGATGTAGCAGCAAGTTCTTGCTCAGAAGCAAAGCGGAAAATGGTTTTTGGCTTCCAGAATTTTAAGAAGATAGCAAGTGCAAATAATGAAACTAATGCAGATAAGATATCGGGAAGTTCTGGTCCCATATAGTTTGAAGTAAAAAATTGAGTTCCAGCAAATGCAACACCTGAAACAAGAATCGCTGGCATTACTTCTTTTGTTTTTTTCCAGCCTGCCATGATAAATACTAGATAGAAAGGAATGAAGACTGATAGAAATGGTAACTGACGGCCAACCATTTTAGAAATTTCTGTAGCTGCAATACCAGTTGGACCTTCCATTGCAATGATTGGTGCACCAATAGCTCCAAATGCAACAGGGGCAGTATTAGCAATAAGACAAAGTCCTGCAGCATATAAAGGGTTAAATCCTAAACCAACTAAAAGTGCTGCGGAGATGGCAACTGGTGCTCCGAAACCTGCTGCACCTTCAAGAAATGCTCCAAAAGAAAACGCTACCAATAATGCTTGTAAACGGCGATCCTCGGTAATAGAAACAACGGAACTACGGATAATATCGAATTGTCCTGTTTTTACAGTAAGTTTGTACAAGAATACTGATGTAATGATAATCCAGCCAATCGGAATTATCCCATATACAGCACCTTGTGATGCAGACATAAATGCCATTCCAGCCGGCATTTTATAAGCGAAAATGGCAATCACTAAAGCTATGGCAAGTGTTGATAATCCAGCAAGATAACCCTTCATCCGTTTAATAGCTAAAGCCCAGAAAAAGTAAAGAATTGGAATTAGTGCAACGACTGCAGAAAGTGCGAGATTATCTCCCACTGCAGTAAAATTTTGAGTAAATGTCATAATAGCTTAATCCCCCCGAATTAGCTTGTTTTGATTTTTAAACCCTAAGAGAAAGTGCCTACCCTCCTTTTTGTGAGTAACCGCTTACAAACGGTGACAAGGTCATCAGATGACTTGATGTCTAAGTTGCTAAAATGAATTATATGGTTAATTTGGTAGAAAAACAATATTTTTTTGAAAATTTACATTTTACAACATTACCACATTAAAAAATTGTAAAAGGTGTTTTTTTAAAATAAAAGTAACTCGTAGGTGCAGTTTTAAGAAAAAAATGTATAATTAAATTGCGTCTGATTTATGAAATGTTGTTAGATGTTAGGGGCTGGATGGGTGCAATATAAGAAAATTAAACCAAAAAAGATTTATGAAGAAGTAGCAGAAGCCATTTATGAAATGATACGCTCTGGTCAGGTTAAACCGGGAGAAAAACTTGATTCTGTCCAACAATTGGCTGAAAATTTTCAAGTTGGAAGATCTGCGATTCGAGAAGCACTAACTTCCTTGAGGGCGATGGGGCTTGTTGAAATGAAGCAAGGGGAAGGCACGTATATTAAAGAATTTGAAACAGAGCAAATTACTTTTCCACTATCAACTGCAATTTTAATGAATAAAGAGGATATCGCTCAACTATTAGAAGTTCGGAAGATTATTGAGATTGGAACAGCATCCGCAGCCGCTAAAAAAAGGACGGCTGATCATCTTTTAAAGATGGAGAAGGCACTTGAAGAAATGAAGAGTGCCAATGGAGATGAGGCACTCGGTGAAATAGCTGATTTACAATTTCATTTTGCCCTTGCTGAGGCTGCACAAAATCCTCTTTTGCTGAATTTGATGAATCATGTATCTGGATTAATGGGAGAAACAATGAAAGAAACACGTCGGGTATGGCTCTTTTCTAAACAAACTACGGTGGAACGGCTTTATGAAGAACATCGGGATATTTATGAGGCAATTAAAGACAAAGATGAAGAAAAGGCAAGAAATTGTATGCTTGTTCACTTAGAGAATGTTGAAGCAATCCTGCAAAAGTATTTTCTCTCAACGAACTTATCAAGATAATTTCTAAACACATGTATGCCAGCTTCGGCTGGAGATACGTGTGATTTTTTTTTCAGAAAATTTTCTGGAAGCACTTTCAAAGTTTGCCACTTTTGTTGTAGTATAAATAATATAGAAATATTTCTTTTTTTTATTAAGTCATCAGATGACCAGTTCATCAGCTGGATTATAAAAATCTGATTTATAGGAGAGGAAGACCGCCATGAAGGTTACACTTTTTGCAACGTGTATAGTAGATATGTTTCAAAGTAATGTAGGAAAAGCAACAGTAGAACTACTTGAAAAGCTTGGGTGTGAAATAGATTTTCCTGAGTCCCAAGTATGCTGTGGGCAGCCATCCTATAATAGTGGGTATGTTAAAGAAACAAAAGAAGCAATGAAACGTATGATAGATACTTTTAATGATGCCGAGTATATCGTATCTCCATCAGGTTCATGCATCACAATGTTCCACGAATATCCTCACATATTTAAAGGCGATCCAATTTGGGAACCAAAGGCTAAGAAATTGGCAGAAAAGTCTTATGAACTCACTCAATTTATTGTCGATGTCCTAAAAATTGAGGATGTTGGGGCACGTTTTGAAGGAACGGTTACATATCATACCTCCTGCCATATGACAAGATTGTTAGGAGTTAGAAAAGCGCCAATGATTCTGCTAAGTAATGTTAAAGGTTTAAAGTTCACAGAATTGCCTGGAAAGGAGCAATGCTGTGGATTTGGAGGAACTTTTGCTGTTAAGATGGCACAAATTTCAGAACAAATGGTAGATGAAAAAGTTCGTCATGTAGAAGAAACAGGTGCCGAGTACTTAATTGGTGCTGATGCAGCATGCTTAATGAACATTGGCGGTCGAATTGGAAGATTAGGAAAGCCAATTAAAGTGTTGCATATTGCAGAGGTCTTAAATAGTCGATGACCGAACGTTTATTATATCTAGATTAATATATTCTACAAAGGTGGAGGAATGTTTGCATGGCTATGAAAATTAGCACGGATCAATTTAAAGATCGTGTTGATAAAGGGATTCATGATGATTTCATGCGCGGTGCTGTTGCTGGAGCACAGGATGGCATGGGCGTAAAACGGAGAATCGCTACTGAGGAATTAGGAAACTGGGAAGACTGGCGTTCGCATGGTGAAGAAATCCGTCAGCATGTACTTGAAAATTTGGATTATTACTTGGAGCAATTAAGTGAGAATGTTGCCAAACGCGGCGGGCATGTTTTCTTCGCTCAGACGAAAGAAGAAGCTAATGAGTATATTAGAGAAATTGTCAAGAAAAAGGAAGCAAAGAAAATTGTAAAAGCTAAATCGATGGTAACGGAAGAAATCAGCTTAAACTCCATGCTCGAGCATGAAGGCTGTGAGGTCATTGAAACGGACTTAGGCGAATACATTCTGCAAATTGATGATCATGATCCGCCATCACATATTGTTGTGCCAGCTTTGCATAAAAATAAAGAGCAAATTCGCGATGTATTTACAGAGAAGCTAGGTTACACAAAAACATCCAAACCAGAAGAATTAGCGTGGCATGCACGTGAAATGTTACGTAAGGAATATCTATCAGCTGACATCGGTATTACGGGTTGTAACTTTGCTGTTGCGGAGACAGGATCTTTTAGTTTAGTGACTAACGAAGGTAATGCTGATTTAGTAACGGCATTGCCGAAAACGCAAATTACCGTTATGGGAATGGAAAGACTAGTTCCAACATATGAAGAAATGGAAGTCCTTGTTAGCTTATTAACAAGAAGTGCAGTAGGTCAAAAATTAACCAGTTATATTACTGTGTTAACAGGACCGAGAGAAGCATTAGATGTTGACGGTCCAGAGGAATTCCACCTTGTCATTGTTGATAATGGCAGATCTAAGATTCTTGGGGGAGAATTCCAGTCAGTATTACAGTGTATCCGCTGTGCTGCTTGTATAAATGTATGTCCGGTTTATCGTCATGTCGGTGGACACTCATACGGCTCCATCTATTCAGGGCCAATCGGAGCAGTGTTATCGCCATTATTAGGCGGATATGATGAATTTAAAGAACTTCCGTATGCCTCAACACTATGTGGAGCATGTACAGAGGTATGTCCAGTAAAAATACCGTTACATAACCTTCTTCATAAACATCGCGAAGTTATTGTTGAGCAAGAAGGGAAAGCACCAATCGCCGAAAAACTACTTATGAAAGCTTTTGGTTTGGGTGCAGCATCACCAATGATGTATAATATTGGTTCAAAAATGGCACCAGCAGCAATGAATCCATTTACTGTTGGGGAGAAAATTTCAAAAGGACCAGGTCCTTTAAAGGCATGGACAGATATTCGTGATTTTCCAGCACCAAATAAAGAGCGTTTCAGAGATTGGTTTAAAAACCGTGAAAAAGGAGGGAAATAATCATGGCAGGGACTATTCAAAATCGGGATAAATTTTTAAATCAAATCGCCAGCCGCCTTGACCGCCCACGAATTTCCTCTCCGGTTGATAGACCAGTTTGGAAATTTCGTCCCCAGGATGAGGTATTGAAAGATACTACGCAGGATGATCTTTTAGAGGTTTTAAAGGAACAATGTAAGAAAATTCATACAAATATATATGAAACGAATCAAAAGGATTTAGCGGCTACCCTTAACCAAGTGGTTTCAGGCTATGGCGGCGGTCCAATCGTAACGTGGAAAGATGAGCGTTTTTCGAAGTGGGGACTTGATTCATTATTTAAGCAGGAATGGCCTTGTCAAGAGATGGATGTCTATGAATGGAACCACACCAAGGGTAAAAAAAATATCGCAAAAGCGGAAAAGGCAAATGTGGGGATTACGATTAGTGAAATAACACTGGCTGAATCAGGTACGGTTGTATTATTTAGCGATGAGAATAAAGGCAGAACCGTCAGCTTTTTACCAGCCACCTATATTGCTCTTGTTCCGAAAAGTTCATTAGTGCCGCGGATTACGCAAGCTGCGCAAAAGATGAGGGAAATTCATAAGAAAACCGGTCATGTTGCCTCATGCATTAACTTTATTACTGGACCAAGTAACTCAGCAGATATTGAATTAAATCTTGTTGTTGGAGTTCACGGACCAGTAAAAGCTACCTATATCGTTATTAATGATCTTTAAAATTTACAAAGGGTCTGCACCATAACCGGGTGCAGACTTTTTTTATGGTGTGCTGTAATACAACAATAAACCTCCTGTTATATAATTAATAACCACCTTGAAAATCATATTTAGACGTATTTTTTCAATATAAAAATTATGTGTTATAAAACTTTTTTTGTTGTGTTTGACTTTTATCACAGCTTAATAAAAATATAAGTCTTACAATAGTCGTGGGGAAGTTAAAATTTTATGTCTATTTCGTTTTACGAGATTGGGGAGGGACATTATGTCTATTTTACCGAAAAAAAATGAATTAGGATTCTTTGAAATCCGCCTAGAATCAATCGGAGGACTTGGAGCTAACCTTGCTGGAAAAATGTTGGCTGAAGCTGGCGTTTTAAGTCTTGGTTTGAAAGGGTCCAATTTTTCATCCTATGGTTCTGAAAAGAAGGGGTCGCCGGTTAAAAGCTTTATCCGTTTCTGTGACCCAGATGTAGAAATTAGAGATCATAGTCCAATTGAACAACCACATATTGTTGGTGTTTTCCATGAAGCCTTATATAGAACTGTTGATGTTGTCAGCGGCTTAAATCCTGATAGTATTGTTTTGGTAAATACAGCTAGAAATTTCGACGAAGTTAAACACGATTTACAATTAGAGTACGGTACCCTTGCCATTGTTGATGCACTACAGATAGCAGTAGAGGAAAAAACGAAAGTAAATACAGCGATGCTTGGTGCACTATATCGTATTTGTGATTTCTTAGATCCAGAGTCGATGAGAGATGTTATCCGGAAAACGTTTACCAAGAAATATCCACATCTTGTTGAACCAAATATCCGTACTTTTGACCGTGGTTATAATGAAGTTCAATTTAAGACTTATGAAGTTCCAGCAGGAGCTGAAGGGAAAGCATTTACTCGTCCGCTACCACAGCTTGGCTATATGACTCAGGAAATCGGTGGAGTTATGGTTTCACAGGCAAACAGTATTTTTAAAGATTTAAGTGGTTCGCGCCAAGGGTTCCTTCCGGAATTCCAGCAAGATAAATGTATTCACTGTGCTGCATGTGACAATGTTTGTCCAGACTTCTGTTTTGTATGGGAAGAAGGAGAAGATAAGCGGGGCAGAAAGCAAATGTTCCTTAAGGGTATTGATTACCAATATTGTAAGGGCTGTCTAAAATGTGTCGAAGCATGTCCGACAGATGCACTTGGCGATCTTCGTGAAATGTTAGGGTATGCAGATACCAACCGCGTTAAGCAAAACTTTCCTTATATTGCAGGAGGGATCCAATAATGGCTATTTTAGAAGATAAATTATCAACAAAAAGCGTAGCAGAACAAATATCTACCTTTGAATCAGGAAATGAAATGGCTGCAATGGCTGCAGCACAAATCAATTATCATATTATGGGATACTTCCCAATCACACCTTCAACTGAGGTTGCACAATTTTTAGATCAAATGAAAACTCGAGGCGAGCATGATATTAAGTTGATTCCAGCAGATGGAGAGCATGGTTCTGCAGGTATTTGCTATGGTGCTGCTGCAACTGGTGCACGTGTAATCAACGCAACCAGTGCCAATGGATTCTTATATATGCTTGAACAGATGCCAGTTCAGTCCGGAACTCGTTTTCCAATGGTCATGAACCTAGTTACTCGAGCTGTTAGTGGTCCACTAGATATTCGCGGGGACCATTCAGATCTTTATTATGCATTAAATACAGGTTGGGTCATCTTAACTGCAAAAACACCACAAGCTGTTTATGACATGAATATTATGGCACTTAAAATTGCAGAACACTCAAAAGTCCGCTTACCAGTTATTGTTGCATATGATGGATTCTTTACATCCCATCAAAAACGCCGCGTAGAATTCTTTAAGGACCGCAGCGTTGTTCAACAATTTGTCGGGGAATGTCCAACCGATTATAATTTTGTTCGGGATTTGAGAAAGCCTGTAACAGTTGGTGCTCATATGAGTGGTGATGACTTCTTAAACAATCACTTCCAACAATCAGAAGCAATGTACAATGCTGGTGAGGTATTTAAAGAGGTAGCCGCAGAATATGCTAAGCTTTCTGGTAGGGAATATCCCGTACTAGATTTATATAAAATGGAAGATGCGGATGTCGCACTATTTCTATTAAACTCTGCTGCAGAATCTGCAAAAGATGTAGTCGATCAACTTCGTGCCAAGGGTATTAAGGCGGGGGTAATCAGTCCGAATATTATTCGTCCATTCCCTGCAAAGGAAATTCGCGAGGCCCTTAAAAATGTTAAATCATTATTAATTGGAGAACGTGCTGATTCCTACGGTGCAAATGGTCCTAACCTTACACATGAAGTGAAATCTGCCCTTCAGGATGACAAAGAAAACAAGACAATCGTGTTAAGCCGCGTATTTGGTTTGGGCGGTAAAGACTTCTATGCAAGTGATGCACAGGCTTTCTTTGATATGGCCATTGATACAATGGAGAAGGGTTATGCCGAAAAGCCGTTTGATTACTATGGTCATATTGAAGGTAACCCTGAAAAAATTCTTAAGCCAGTTATTTTGCCACAGCATGGGGATGTATATAAAACAGGCCTAATTGATGTAAAAATGGATGAAGAAACCAATAAATTGAAGGTGAAAATCCCGCCACTTCGTGCTTTAACTGGTAAACCAAAGCGAATAGCATCAGGTCACGGTGCTTGTCCAGGCTGCGGAATTTTTGCTGGACTAGAGTTGTTCTTTAAAGGTATTGAGGGCGACATTGTTACTTTATTCCAAACAGGCTGTGCCTATGTAACAACTACATCCTATCCAAGCACTTCACATAAGCAAACAATGATGCACAATTTATTCCAAAACGGTGCAGCTACGCTTTCAGGTACGGTTGAAGCGTTTATGGAATTAAAGCGCCGCGGTGAAATTAACGTATCGGATGACGCCACATTTGTAATGATTACTGGTGATGGCGGGATGGACATTGGTATGGGCTCTGCGATTGGAACAGCTCTTCGCGGACATAAATTAATTATGCTTGAATACGATAATGAAGGCTACATGAATACAGGTTCACAAATGTCCTATTCTACTCCACTTGGTCATATGACAAGTACATCAGGTGTGGGAAAAACACAGCGTGGAAAAGCCTTCCATCATAAGGATACAGCACAAATAATGGCGTCAACGAATATTCCTTATGTGTTTACTGGTTCAGAAGCATTCCCGCAAGACTTAGTTAAAAAAGGTGCAAAAGCACAGTGGTATGCACAAAATGTGGGAACCGTTTATGGCAAACTTCTGATTACATGCCCGCTAAACTGGAAATCCGATGATCGTTTCGGTACAACCATTGTTGAAGCAGCTGTAAATTCATGCTTCTTCCCACTCTATGAAGTGGAACAAGGTGTGACAACAATAACTTACAATCCAGAAGAGAAGAACAAAAGAATTCCGCTTTCGGATTGGTTAAAATACATGGGTAAAACAAAACACCTACTCAAAGAAGAAAACAAACCAATGTTAGAAGAGTTTGAAGCTGAAGTTGAGAAAAGATGGCAGCGTCTAAAAGCAAAAGATGAAAATCCAATGCTGTAAATAGTGAAATAAAGTGGGGCTCCAAAAAGTCAGTTATATGACTTTTTGGAGCCCTTTCTTTGATTAGATTAATTCTCTTACTTTTGTTATGAAGGCAGCAAGGCTTTTAATTTCTTTTCGCTGCTTAATGAGGAGTGTACCAATTTCAAGTGTTTTCTGTTTTGCAGCAATTCTTGTTTGCTCACCCTCAATCCCATCTAAATCCGCAACATGTGATAATCCAATTGTTCTTCTGATTAATTCACATCCAGCAAAGCCAATGGAATCCTCAAAAAATTTGGATAACTGATAGTTTAGGAATGTAGAAGTTTTTGCAGCAGTCTCTTTATTTTCTGTATTCCAAAGGAAGGTATATTGGTCTTTAAATACATTCCAGACCGTTTCAACGTGGTTGATGAAAAGATCTCGTTTTTCTTCATTCGCAATTACTTGAAAAAGTAGATTCGCAAATACTTGCCCAATATCAAAGCCAGCCGGTCCATAGAAAGCAAATTCTGGGTCAATTACCTTTGTTTCTATTTGACCCGCAAATACACTACCTGTATGAAGGTCACCATGGAGAAGAGCTTCAGTTTCTGATAAAAAGCTTTTCTTTAAAACATTTACATGAAACTGGAGTTCTTCATCCCTCCATAGTGCTTCCACCGCTGGACGGAGACCACCTTCAAATTCGTTGGTGTCTGCATCGACAAAAGGATCAGTAAAGATTAAATCCTCAGTGATTTTGCATAGTTCAGGGTTGATAAACTGTTGGAGATATTCTTTTTTGATAGATGGTCCTAATCCATAATCCGAAGTGTAAAATAATGTCTTAGCGAGATATTCACCCAGATGTTTAGCAAACAATGGGTAAGTTTCACCCTTGATAAAGCCGGTTCTTGCAATTAGAAGATGGGATAGGTCTTCCATTATTGTGACAGCAAGTACATCATCAGTGTAAAAGACCTCCGGTACATAATCAGGAGCAATTTGTTTGAAAATTTTCAATGCTTCCGCTTCAATTTTTGCTCGTTTCAGCGTTAATGGCCA
Organism: Neobacillus drentensis; assembly: GCF_036962125.1. Lineage (GTDB taxonomy): Bacteria > Bacillota > Bacilli > Bacillales > Cytobacillaceae > Neobacillus > Neobacillus drentensis_B. The sequence goes on along the minus strand of NZ_JBALOA010000007.1, from coordinate 85,227 downwards.
GCTTTCGCCAACAACTTTAGCATAGGGGAGAGCTTGCTTAATAATGATACTTTTTCCTTCCAATTCATCGACAATATGAAAGACAAGATTGAGATTGCCGTCGCCAATTTCCTTGCAGGATAGTGTCGCATGCCCTGCAAAAATATTTAAATCAAGTGCCAGTTCAACCGCACTTTCGTTTGTTAACGGCTGATATGTTTTTTGCTTTAATAGACTCATTATGGTTCCTCCTTAATTTTGGGAGGCTAATCTGTACCCATAGGTACTAAAAAGCCCCTTTCTCATCTGAAAGAGGCTAGAAGACAATATTTGTCTATCGCACCTCTTATCTCTCAGAAAGATGATGATCCTTCTGTTGGAATTAGCACCGTGCCTTAGAGGGTTCTTTAGCGCATTAGACGCCATTTTGTAATGGTTGTAAGGTCGGTTGCTGGGCTTCAAAGGGCCAAATCCCTCAGCCAGCTCGTGATAAGAGAAAATCTATTCAACTGGTAAAAATCATATCAGTATCAAAAGGATAGTGTCAATATATTTTGAATATTAATATTTATAATATTCTGGTTTTCTATCTGCGAAAATAGGGATTTGTCTCCGAACTTCTTTGACCAGATTTATATCAATTTCTGCTGACAATATTTGTTCGCTGGTACCGGCTTCTGAAACCACCTCTCCCCACGGGTCAATAATCAACGAGTGCCCAGCGAATTGATTATTTGGGTCTTGACCGGATCGGTTACAAGCGATTACGTAGCACTGATTTTCAATGGCTCTGGCAATTAAAAGAGCTCTCCAATGGGACAAGCGCTGAAGCGGCCATTCTGCCACCACAAATAATGCTTCAGCACCTGCAGCAGAATGAACACGTATCCACTCTGGAAAACGGATATCATAACAGATGGCACCAGCAAATTTATTATCTTCCAATTGAAAAATTCCTTTTTCGTTTCCTGCTTCTAAATAAACATGCTCATCCATCAGCTTAAATAGGTGAAGTTTACTGTATTGGTGAACAAGTTTGCCGTCCTTATTGATGATGAGAAGGGTATTTTTAATACCACTTTCTTCACGATTGGCTACCGATCCTCCGACGAAATTCACTTGGTAGGTTTTTGCCGCTTCTTGAAGAAAATTAATTGTCTGTAAGGCATGGTCGTCAGCGATTTCATCGAGACGAGTCAAATCATATCCTGTGGTCCATAATTCTGGAAGAACAATGATGTCGGGTTTATCAGATTGTGCTTTTTCAATAAGCCTTTCTGCAGATTGATAGTTATTATTTGGATCACCGAAAGCGATATCCATTTGTAAACATGAGATTTTTAGTTTCATAATTTTTCACCTCGTTAAAACTTTCGGAATTTTTTCTTTACAAGCTATTATAAAAGTTATATCATTTGTGACTAGAATTTCATAATGAAAATACTTAAAGCAGGTGAGAACTATGAAACAATTTCCACCATCGGAGCTATTAAACAGTCTTCCGAAGCAATTTTTTGCTTCTCTTGTTAAAAAAGTTGGGGAATATATTTCACAGGGATATGATGTTATTAATCTAGGGCAAGGCAACCCTGATCAGCCAACCCCCGCTCATATTGTTGCCAAACTTCAAGAAGCGGCGGTGAATCCAATAAATCACAAATATTCTCCATTTCAGGGGCACAGTTATTTAAAAAAGGCTGTTGCTGATTTTTATTTACGTGAATATGGAGTAACCATTGATCCTACCAAAGAAGTAGCTATATTATTTGGTGGGAAGGCAGGGCTGGTTGAGATTCCTCAGTGTCTATTAAATCCCGGCGATACAATTCTTGTACCCGATCCCGGCTACCCGGATTATTTATCAGGAGTCGCACTGGCTAAAGCAGAAATGGTTATGATGCCGCTCAAAGAGGATAAAAACTTTTTGCCTGATTATACCGAACTAAATGAGAAAGACCTAGAAAAGGCTAAAGTAATGTTCCTCAATTATCCCAATAACCCTACTGGTGCGGTAGCTACTTGTGAATTTTTTGAAGAAACAATTAAACTAGCAAGTGATCATGATATTTGTATAGTCCATGATTTTGCCTATGGGGCAATCGGGTTTGATGGTCAAAAACCCTTGAGTTTTTTACAGCTTGAAGGGGCAAAAGAAGTTGGAATTGAAATCTATACTTTATCTAAAACCTATAATATGGCAGGTTGGCGTGTTGGATTTGCGGTTGGAAATGAAAGCGTAATAAGCGCTATTGAACTGATGCAGGACCATTTGTATGTCAGTTTATTTGGGGCTGTTCAAGAAGCAGCCGCTGAAGCTTTAACAGGTCCACAAGATTGTGTTAAGGAGTTAAATGAGCTGTATGAGCGCAGAAGGAACGTACTGATAGATGGGCTTCGTTCCTTAGGCTGGAATGTCAACGCACCAAACGGTTCTTTTTTTGCATGGCTTAAGGTTCCTAAAGGTTATTCTTCCTCAGAATTTGCAAATATTCTCCTAGATCAGGCACATATTATGGTTGCACCTGGAATTGGCTTTGGTGAATTTGGAGAGGGCTATGTTCGAGTAGGGCTACTATCATCAGAAGAGCGATTAGCCAAAGCTGTCGAAAGAATTAGCCGTTTGGAAATATTCTAAAAAATTTATTGACAATCTATTTTTTTCTTGCGATAATCCAAATTAAAGTTAAACAGCATCTAAAACTTAATAAAATTACGAATCGTTTTCTTATCAAGAGCAGGCGGAGGGAAAAGCCCAATGAAGCCCGGCAACCGACTTAAATATTTAGTTTAAGCACGGTGCTAATTCTTGCAGCAACAAGGCTGAAAGATGAGAAGATGTTAGTTTTCAGCTAACCTCTTCTTTGTTGAAGAGGTTTTTTATGTTTATTAAAAAAGGAAGTGTTTCTATATGACAGAAATTATTGCAACCTATCTACTTCATGATGAAAAGAAACCTGATAAGAAGGCTGAAGAAATAGCGCTTGGATTAACGGTCGGTTCATGGACGAACCTGCCTGAATTAGAGCAAAGCCAATTACGCAAACATAAAGGAAGAGTCGTATCAATTGAAGGGATTCCTTCAGAAAATGAAGGTCGCTCTCTGATCCAAGTGGCCTATCCAACAATAAATTTTTCGAATGACCTGCCAGCCATTTTAACCACTGTTTTTGGTAAGCTTTCATTGGATGGAAAAATAAAATTACTTGATTTGCAATTTGGTGAGGGAATTAAAAGTCTGTTCCCTGGTCCAAGATTTGGGATTGAAGGACTGCGGGGGAAGGTAAACGTCTATAACAGACCACTATTAATGAGTATTTTTAAAGGAGTTCTTGGGAAAGACCTCAAGTTTTTAGCCGAGCAGTTAAAACAACAAGCCCTTGGTGGTGTTGATTTTGTTAAGGATGACGAAATCCTATTTGAAAATGGATTGACACCGTTTGTAAAAAGAATTGTAGAAGGAAAAAAAGTACTTCAAGAGGTGTACGAACAAACAGGACACCGTACTTTGTACGCAGTAAACCTAACAGGCAGAACATCGCAGCTAAGGGAAAAAGCAAGGAAAGCCGCTGAACTAGGTGCAGACCTCTTACTGTTCAATGTTTTTGCCTACGGGTTAGATGTCCTTCAGGAATTAAGAGAGGACAATGACATTGCATTACCGCTGATGGCCCACCCCGCCGTTAGTGGAGCACTCACTTCATCCCCGGCCTTTGGCTTATCGCATTCATTATTACTCGGTAAACTTCTTCGTTATGCAGGTGCTGATTTATCATTGTTTCCATCGCCGTATGGTACTGTGGCATTAGAAAAATCGAAGGCCCTATCGATCGCAAGTGAATTAACAGTTAAAGACACATTTAAAAGAGCGTTCCCTGTTCCGTCAGCAGGAATTCATCCTGGCTTGGTTCCATTATTAATCCGTGATTTTGGGATCGATTCTATTATTAATGCTGGCGGTGGAGTCCATGGTCACCCCGATGGGGCACGTGGTGGCGGTCTGGCATTCCGGCAAGCGATTGAAACCAATCTCCAAGGCAAGCTATTGGCCGAAGGGGCTGAAATCTATCCTGAACTTAAACTAGCGTTAAAGCTTTGGGGGAATGCAGAGGTAACTAAATGACCAACCCTGTAATCTTTTGTGATTTTGACGGAACAGTAACGAAAAGTGATAACATTATAAGAATGATGAAAGAATTTGCGCCTCCAGAATGGGAAAATATTAAGGATCTAATTCTAAACCGACAAATTTCAATCAATGAAGGAGTAGGAAAATTATTCTCCTTATTAAATAGTAATTTGAAAGAAGAGTTGACTGCGTTTGCAATTGAAAATGCAGAAATTCGCCCAGGATTTAAGGAATTTGTCGAATATACGAGAACAGAAAATATACCATTATATATTGTTAGCGGTGGGATTGACTTTTTTGTTTATCCGATTTTAGAAAAATTTGGACCATTTAATGGTATTTATTGCAATGAATCTGATTTTTCAGGTGAGCGTATAAAAATTCTCTGGCCGAATAACTGTGACTCGTTATGTGACAATGATTGCGGCTGCTGTAAACCGGGTATTATGCGAAGGGTAACCCAGGGGAAAGAATGCTTCAAGATTGTCATTGGTGACTCGGTTACGGATCTAGAGGCAGCAAAACATGCCGACTTTGTGTTAGCTAGAGATTTACTACAAGAGAAATGTGTAGAATGGGGAATTAATCATCGTGGATTTAGCTCATTCTTCGAATGCATAAACGAAATTAATAATAGAATGGAGGTGGGGGACGTAAATGTTAAAGGTTAGATGGAATGAATTAGCGGAAGTGAAGGACGAACTTGCGGTGCGGGACTGGTTTATGGGAACGAGCGGTAATCTGGCGATTAAAGTGAATGAGCAGCCACTTCAATTTCTTGTAACAGCTAGTGGTAAAGATAAACGGAAGCGTACAGATGAAGATTTTTTACTAGTGGACGAATTTGGCCAGCCTGTGGATGAAACGCATTTAAAACCCTCAGCAGAGACACTCCTTCATGTTGAAATATATCGTAAGACCAATGCTGGCTGTAGTCTTCATGTTCATACTATCGAGAATAATGTGATTTCAGAGATTTATGGTGAGCATGGTGAAGTTTCGTTTAAGGGTCAAGAACTTATTAAGGCATTTGACAAATGGGAAGAGGACGCCGTCTTAACCATCCCTATCATCCGAAATGATGCCCATATCCCAACGCTTGCCAATAAGTTTTCTAAATATGTTTCAGGCGATATTGGTGCGGTCTTGATTCGTAATCACGGAATCACAGTATGGGGAAAAACTGCTTTTGAAGCGAAAAAAGTCCTTGAGGCATCTGAGTTTTTATTCCGATATCAGTTACGGATGCTTGAACATCGACGATACCAAGTGCTCTAACCAACAAAAAAGAGGAAGGGAAGAATTAAAGATGGCATACATTACATTTCAAAATAAAGAAGAAAAAATTCTTGTCCAAGAAGAGGTTGCAAGTTTCCTAGAAACTCAAGAAGTTATCTATGAAAATTGGAATATAAAAAAACTACCAAGTGAACTGGTTGAAAAGTATCTACTAAGCGAGGCAGAAAAGGAAGAAATCCTAGCAGCTTTTCAGGAAGAAATTACTGATATCTCTGCTAGACGGGGTTACAAAGCACAGGATGTTATTTCCTTATCAGAAAATACTCCGAACTTGGATGCGTTGCTAACAAACTTTAAAAATGAACATCATCATACGGATGATGAAGTTCGTTTCATTGTTAGTGGTCATGGTGTTTTTGTCATTCAAGGTAAAGATGGTGAATTTTTTGAAGTTCATCTAAATCCTGGTGACTTAATCTCTGTTCCAGAAAATACGAGACATTATTTTACATTGGAAGAAGATCGAAAAGTAGTAGCCGTAAGGATTTTTGTTACAACCGAGGGCTGGGTGCCGATTTACGAACAGGAAGAAGTAAATCAATAATTAATAAGAAAAACTGGCTGCGGTTAACTGTATGCCAGTTTTTTTACGGATTAGACTAAAGAAAGAAAGGTTGAGATATTGTCGTATAAACAAGAAATCACTCGAAAAAATTGTCGAAAAACGAAAGAAATAGAATGTTTTGTCTACTTTTGCGATTGTATTTACATTTATAAAAATTCTTGTCATAATTCATCAAGTAGTCTATTTTTTAGTAGTTTACAGTAATGGAGTATGAGGTGGGATAAAAGTGTACGAGCAGATGAATAGACAAACTGATATGATTGAAGAGATAAAGGCTAAAAGGGAATTAATGATCAATAGTGCAAACTCACTTGGCTTTACAAGTGATGTAACCATAAAATATAGCCAAGAGTTGGATAAATTAATTAATGAATATCAAAAGGCCATGGAAGGAACCTCCAGGCCAAATGATGAAATTAAATTTGCTTTTAAACAAATGATTATGATATGGCCAAAGTTATTGGTTTAAATAGAAACAAAGTTTACCAAAAGGTTCTTGGCTACGAAAAAACATCAATTATGTATACCATTACAAGCAACCCCAAAATAAAGGAATAGGTGGATACCCGCTCATTTCCGTCTCCATGGCTTTCGGGTATTAACTCCTTATAAATGATAAACAACATGGCACCGGCTGCAAAAGATAGCCCGTATGGTACAAGCCCTTGAACATATGATGTCAAAAAATACCCTAATAAGGATGTTACGATCTCAATGGCACCTGTTAAGGTAGCAATAATAAAGGCCTTCCACTTACTAATCCGCTGATTAATTAAAAATAACGCGACAAGAAGGCCTTCTGGAGCATTTTGAAACCCAATTGCCAAAGCAATTAGATTTCCTGTATCGCCTTGCTGGGAAGCGTAGCTAACACCAACGGATAATCCCTCAGGAATGTTATGAAGGGTGATCGCAGAAATGATTAACAGAGCTTTTTCGTCAAATTGAATTCCTGTTTTGTTATGCTCCAAATCAATATGAGGAATATTTTTTTCTAATAGAGTCAACGTCCAAACTCCTAAGCAAACTCCAATAAGAAGTGGGAAAAAACCTCCATATTTCAATGCCTCAGGGATTAATCCAATCGTAGAAGCAGCCATCATGATACCTGCACTAAAAGCTAATAAAACATCCTTCCAGCGGTGTGTAATGGATTGATGAATAAATAGAATAATTAATGCTCCGGCCCCTGTAGATAACGCCGAAAGTACACTGCCAAAAATAACTTCTCCCATCACACATCTCCTTCCTTATCCAATTTTTCTTTTCAAACATCTACAAAATCAGACAGTAACTGTGATTTTTATCATTGTTTATATCTTAATATTTCATATAGTTATATTAGTACTATTTTATCAAATATTCACATCACGATTAACTACATATCTTACCACAATCTATATTTACTTCAAATTGTTTGTACTTTTAATCCACACCATAGAATTTACACATAGATTAATAAGAATCTTTTATTCACTAGTTTAATCAAAATCAAGTAAGAAATTAAGAAAACCATCATTGTTTGGTACTATGCTTCTGTTGCGATTCATATATCGTTAATAAAAGCATTTTTAAACCATAAGAAAGCAAACGCTTTCAATAATCTTAGAACATATGGAGGAGGGAAAGTCCTACATGCATATTGTCGTATGTGTCAAACAAGTACCCGATACAAAAATTATTAAAATTAATCCTAAAACAAACACACTCGACCGACGCAGTGCACCAGCCATCTTGAACCCTTACGATGCTCATGCAGTTCAGGAGGCCGTAAAAATTAGGGAAAAAACAGGGGGGACCATTTCTGTCTTATCAATGGGACCGCCACAAGCGACTGCTATTATCAAGAAGAGTGTAGAAATAGGTGCCGATAAAGGATATTTAATTTCTGACCGCGCCTTTGCAGGAGCTGATACGCTGGCCACTAGTTATGCACTTTCGAAAGCATTAGAAAAAATCAATAAAGAGCACCCAATCGATATGATTATTTGTGGCAAGCACGCGATTGATGGTGATACAGGACAAGTTGGACCTGGGATTGCAAGAAGAATGGATATCCCGCCAATCACAAATGTAATTGAAGTATCTGAAGTCAATCAGAAAGAAAAGACGGTTCTAATTAAACGAAAATTAACCAATGGATATGAATTGATTCAATCCGAATTTCCTTGCTTATTAACGGTTGAAAAGGAAATTAATGAAATTGAATATTCGCCTATGCTTAACATGATTAAAGCGGCAAGGTATGAACCCGTTATTTGGGCAGTTAGTGACTTCGAAAATGTGGAACGCTCGCAGCTTGGATTAAAAGGTTCTCCGACCATTGTTGGGAAAATGTTTTCACCACCACGCCCAGAGGGTGGTAAGAGAATTGAGGGAACTTCTGAAGAGCAGGTTAAGCAGCTGATGGAGATTTTAATGGAGAAAAAGGACCTATTGTCTACACAGCCTTCTAAATAATAATAATCAATCTATTGGCATAGGGGGAATTTTTTATGAATCTAGATGATTATCGGGGAGTCTGGGTATTCATCGAACAAAACGATGGTAAGATTGAAGGCGTTTCACTTGAATTACTTGGTGCCGGAAGAAAGTTAGCTGATAAATTGCAGGTTCCTTTAGCTGGTTTTTTACTCGGTAATGAGATAAAACCATTAGCAAATAAACTTATTTCATATGGTGCGGATATCGTTTATTTGGTTGACCATCCAGTATTAAAGAATTATCGTACTGAATCGTATATGAAGGGCGTTATGCTCCTTGCAGAAAAATACAAACCAGAAATTATCCTTTATGGTGCAACACCAAATGGTAAAGATTTAGCTAGTGCAGTTGCAACGGACTTAAATACTGGCTTAACAGCAGATACAACGATGCTTGATGTCGATATTGATAATCGATTATTAGAAGCAAGCAGACCAGCGTTTGGCGGTAATATTATGGCAACTATCCTTTGTAAGAAACATCGTCCGCAAATGGCAACTGTTCGTCCAAAGGTAATGAAAGCCTTAGAACCTATATCTGGTAGAACTGGAAAAATTATTGAAGAAAAAATATCACTTAACGAAGAAGATATGCGTACAAAAGTGCTCCAAATTGTGAATGACGTAACAAAAAGGGCTAATTTAGCTGATGCTCACGTCATCGTCTGCGGAGGAAAAGGGATGGGGGATGTTCAAAACTTCCAGCTTCTCTATGAATTTGCCGAAACGATTGGAGCAACCGTTGGTGGTACTCGTGATGTCGTTGAAGCTGGCTGGCTTCCACACCACCTTCAAATTGGCCAAACTGGAGAAACAGTCACTCCAAAAATTTACTTTGCAGTTGCGTTGTCTGGGGCAATTCAGCATGTAGTCGGCATGAAAAATTCCGATTTAATTATCGCCATTAATAAGGATCCAAATGCACCAATTTTTGATGTTGCCACATATGGAATCGTAGGAGATGCACTTGAGATTATTCCCAAATTAATCGAGCAATTTAAGCAGCTTAGAACTGAAAAGGGCGGTGAAATGAGCTATGTCTGAAAAATTTGATGTGATTGTTGTTGGGGCAGGTCCGGCAGGTAGTGCATGTGCCCTTACATGCGCAAAAAATGGACTAAACGTCTTGCTCATTGAAAGAGGGGAATACCCCGGAGCAAAAAACGTTATGGGTGGGGTCTTGTACCGTAAGCAAATGGAAGAATTAGTTCCTGAATTTTGGAAGGAAGCACCGCTAGAGCGTCCGGTCATTGAACAGCGTTTTTGGATGATGGATAAAGAATCCGTGGTTCAATTTGGTTATAAAGGTCTTGAATGGGGAATGGAACCATATAATAACTTTACAGTCCTACGTGCACAGTTTGACCAATGGTTTGCCAAGAAAGCAGTCGATGCTGGCGCTCTTCTTATCAATGAAACTGTTGTAACAGAATGTATTGTTGAAAATGGGAAGGTTGTTGGTGTTCGGACCGATCGTCCAAATGGAGAGGTTTATGCGAATGTCGTTGTCCTTGCTGACGGGGTTAACTCGCTCCTTTCAAAACAGTTAGGCTTCCATAAGGAGTTTCGTCCGGATGAAGTTGCCTTAACTGTGATGGAAGTAATTAATCTACCAAAAGAAAAAATTAATGACCGATTTAATTTAGAGGATAATCAGGGCTGTACTATTGAAATATTTGGGGATTCAACAAAAGGAAATCTAGGAACAGCTTTTGTTTACACCAATAAAGAAAGCTTAAATATTGGGGTAGGTACAACACTATCAAGCATGATCAAAGCGAAAATAAAGCCATACGAGCTTTTAGACTACTTAAAAAATCACCCTATGGTTAAACCAATGATTGCAGGTGGAGAATCAGCAGAATATCTAGCCCATCTTATTCCTGAAGGCGGATATCGTTCCGTTCCAAAAGTGGCTGGAAATGGAGTTATTGTCGTTGGAGATGCAGCTCAGCTTGTTAATGCGATTCATCGTGAAGGTTCGAACATGGCGATGTCGTCAGGAAAGATGGCTGCTGAGGCGGTAGTTCAGGCCCATACCCGCGGGGACTTCAGTGAATCCAGCTTAAATAGCTACCGTGATGCACTGAATAGTAGTTTCGTAATGAAAGATTTAGAGAAATACAAAGACGCTGCACATACATTTGAGAAATATCCACAATATTTTAATGAATATGTTCCAATGATGAATAAAGCAATGAGCAAGTTCTTTACTGTTGATGGGACACCAAAACGGGAAAAACAAAAACAAATCATGAAAAGTGTCACCTCAGAACGTGGAACAATCCGAGTGTTGCAAGATATTTATCGAGCTTGGAAGGCGGTGAAATAATGTCAACGAAAAATATCGAGGAAAAACAGTATCTTCTCCGTTTTAAATGTGATACAAAATCTCATTTGACAGTGTTGGATCATGATGTATGCATGACTAAATGTCCCGATAAACTTTGTACAGTATTTTGCCCAGCTGAGGTTTATAAGTGGGAAGGAACACGTATGCAGGTAGGCTATGAGGGCTGCCATGAATGCGGAAGCTGCCGGATTGGCTGCCCATATCAAAATATTAAGTGGGAATACCCTAAAGGCGGACATGGGATAGTATTTAGGTTGGCCTAAGTCTCAAATGAAAAAGTGCTGTCAGCAATCATGCAAACAGCACTTTTTTTATGTAGTTTTTTTGTTTTTACTATATGTGGGTTATTTCACAAATGAGGGTAAAAAGAAGGTGAAGCAGAAGGTAAGATTTTTGAGGTTAGCTAATTTTCTCTAGAATGGTTGCTGAGGATAGATTATCGTTTTTACCAGCTGTGACTAGTGTTGAAGCAAATGTGTTAGCATGTTCAATTAACTCCATACTTGGAGAACAATAAAAGGGCTTTTTCCAATTAAAGTCACCATCACTATCGGCGGGATATATACTTACTTTCCAGTGATAGTAAATCTTTGTCTGTGGGAGTTGTACCCCTTCTACGGCAATCAGCCAATGGGACGAAGGTGAATTTTGATAATATGCGGTTGATTTCTCTAGGGCAAGCAAGTCATTTACACCAATTGGTATTAATGCCTTTTGATAAAAGTCGTGATAATTTGGGGTTTTCAAATCCTTTCCCTCCCTTATAAGTTATACCCCTATTATATGAAACAATTAAACTTTTTTTGTGTGATAAATGTTAAAATTTTTTAATAAATCTAGAAGTTTTCATGAAACCGACAAATATTCATTAAGAAATGTACTATATCACCTAAATGTGAGTAAAGTCACTACATTAACTATTGGTTACTTTTATACTTGAAGCAAATAATATAATAGAGGTGATTGGTAATGAGCGGTTGTATGAGTGCAATGGGAGGCATGCCCCAAGTTGAACTAAGTAAAGGACTTCAGCAATTAAAAAGTGAACATCCTCCGTTATTGAAGCAATTAGAGGAAATGTATGATTTAACACAAAAAATTGATCAAGATATAGATATCGACAATAACTTTACAGCATTAATTACAAAAGTAAGTGAATTTAAGGCGGCGTTAGATCCTCATTCTGAGCGAGAAGAAGGTGTTCTTTTTCCAATGATGGGAGTTTATATTGGAACAACATCAGGACCCATTGCTGTAATGGAATATGAGCATGATCAAGCAAAAGCAAATATTGGAGAATTTCTTAAGACGGTAGAAAGTGGTCTTGGAGCCAGTGAAGAAAAGAAAGAATCAGCCCAATTAATTCAAAACGCTTACTTTATCTTAACAGAGCATTTCGCCAAAGAAGAAAATGTCTTATTCCCAATGGCCGAAAGGATGCTTACCGACGAGGAAAAAGAAGAACTATTTCAAAAAATTCAGGCACAATAAAAGGATGGGCGACAGCCCATCCTTTTATTGTTTATTCCATTCCCAGACCTTTTTATCGGACGGAAGTAGAAAAGCAATTAAACCTAGTAGCGGCAATCCCCCGAGCCATCTTATCATTGATTGTAATCCAATCCAGTCAGCTATATAGCCCAGACCGACCGAACCGATTGCCCCCATTCCAAATGCAAGACCTACGGTTAACCCCGACATCGTCCCGATTTTCCCCGGGACTAATTCCTGTGCATATACTACCGTCACGGAAAAACTAGTCATTAAAATAAATCCAGTGATGATAAGAAATATAAATGCCATCGTTGGTGGCACATGCGGAATGATAATCGAAAAAGGGACAGTCGCTAACATTGAAAAAGAAATGATTGTTTTCTTCCCAAAGCGATCTGAAAGCGGGCCGCCAAAAAAGGTCCCAACTGCACCCGAAACTAAAAAAGCAAAAAGGAATAGTTGTGACTGTTTAATCGTAAGGGCATATTCCTTTATGGCATAAAAAGTATAAAAATTGGTAATTCCAGAAGTATACCAGGTTCTGGCAAAAATCAACAATAGAATTAATGCCAATGTATTTTTTACTTGTTTCGTCAACCCTTGTTTCATCCCAGGATTAGATAGCTTTTTCTTTATCCTAATTTGCGAAACTACTAACATCTGTTTATACCAATTAGCGATATAAACTAATAAAATAACAGCTATAGCTGCAACAATCGTAAACCAGGAGGCGCCGATTTGGCCCAGTGGAACCAATATTAAGGCAGTAATTACTGGGGCTAATGCCTGACCCGTGTTCCCACCCACCTGATAAATGGACTGTGCGAGCCCTCGTCGGTTACCCGCGGCCATATATGCAACCCGAGAACCTTCGGGATGAAATACGGCTGATCCTAGACCAATGAAAAGAACAGACAGTACAATTAATCCAAAGCTTGGAGCAAATCCTAAACCAAGAATACCAACTAAAGTGAAAGTCAGTCCAATTGGCAGAGCAAAAGGCATTGGTTTTTTGTCAGTATAAAATCCAATTACCGGCTGCATGACAGATGAAACCATATTTAAGGAGAAGGCAATAATTCCTAGCTGTGTGTAAGTTAGATTCATAGATTTTTCCAGTATAGGAAACATAGCTGGAATCACAGCTTGAATGGCATCGTTTAATAAATGGCACAATCCGATAATAAATAAAATTTTATACATGGTTGATTCAGAGGCATTTGAAGCCCGACCGGGTAATGTTGCTTGTTGACTCATTATTATCCCTACTTTATAAGAATGGCTTTATTTTCTATCCCTATCTTACTACCCAACCATGGAAAAAAGAAATATTAATTAATTATTCAAATTATGGTTTGGAGATTTTTTGAAATATTCCAATCTTAAACGCTAAATTGACAGATGGTGAATTATTTTTTATAATTAATCTTGAAATCAAGATATTTAAGGTAGATTTTAAGCAAGGATAAATTTATTAAACTAAAAGGATGAGTTTTTATGGAAAATAATTCAACAGCTACTTCACTAAAGCTTTTTATCGTCCTTTCAAGAGCGTTTAAAGCGATTAATGAACATGTAAATAAAGTAATCCAGGCGAATGGATTAAATCCAACTGAATTTGCTGTACTAGAACTTCTCTATCATAAAGGTGATCAGCCAATGCAGCAAATTGGCGGAAAAATCCTGCTAGCAAGCGGGAGTATAACCTACGTGGTTGACAAGCTGGAACAAAAAGGGATGTTAAAAAGGATTGCTTGTCCGAATGACCGCCGGGTAACCTATGCACAAATTACTGAAGAAGGTACAAGGTTTATCCAAGATATCTTTCCTGAACATGCACAACAAATTGACAAACTAATGTCAACCCTAAGTGAAACGGAAAAACTTGAAGCAATTGACTTGTTAAAAAAACTAGGATTGCCTGCAGGGAAATTTTAAAACGGTCAAATGGCCGTTTTTTTTTGTTTTCAGGAATGTTCGGGATTAGTATATAATAAAATAGGTTGGAATATTTTAAAAATTTAAAGGGGTTGTTTCAATGGGGTTTGAGAACTATACATACATACGACCGAATTTAGTAGAAGTCACTGAAAAATTTAATGCTGCCATTGAGAGTTTTCAAAATGCATCTACTATAACAGAGCAAAATGCCGCAATGAATGAGATTAATAAGCTCAGAAATGACTTAGGTACGATGTTCAACCTTTGTTATATCCGTCATTCGATTGATACAAATGATGAGTTTTATAAGGAAGAACAGGATTATATGGATGAACTTCAGCCAGAGATTGAAGGGTTAGTAACAAAGTATTACCAAGTGCTTGTTCAGTCAAAGTTCCGGCCTGAATTAGAAGAAAAATGGGGACAACAGCTTTTTGCTCTTGCAGAAGGACAACTTAAGACATTTAAACCAGAGATTGTCCCTTTACTTCAGAGAGAAAATCGATTATCAACGGAATATACGAAGCTAATGGCTTCTGCAAAGATTGACTTTGAAGGGGAAGAAAGAACACTCGCCCAATTAGAGCCGTTCGCTCAATCAACGGATAGGGAAATGAGAAAAAGGGCAAATGAAGCAAAATTTGGCTTTATGGTTGAACATGAGGAAGAGTTTGACCGCATTTATGATGATCTTGTTAAGGTAAGGACTGAAATTGCGCAGACACTTGGTTTTAAGAACTTTGTTGAGCTTGGTTATTACCGTATGATGAGAACTGACTACAATGCTGAGATGGTTGCCAATTTCCGTAATCAAGTTAGGGACTTCATTGTACCTATTGCAACAAAATTAAAGGTACGTCAGCAGGAAAGACTAGGCCTTGAACAGCTAAAATATTACGATGAATCCTTTAATTTTCAAACAGGTAATGCCACTCCAAAGGGTACACCAGAATGGATTATTGAAAATGGGCAACAAATGTATGAGGATCTTTCAGAAGAAACCGGTGTATTTTTCCGATTTATGCAGGAAAATAAATTGATGGACCTCGTTGCGAAGAAGGGAAAAGCAGGCGGTGGCTATTGCACTTTTATTGAGAATTACAAAGCACCTTTCATTTTTTCAAATTTTAATGGCACCTCTGGAGATATTGATGTTTTGACACATGAGGCGGGTCATGCGTTCCAGGTTTATTCAAGTCGTCAGTTTGAAATTCCAGAATATGCTTGGCCAACCTATGAAGCATGTGAAATTCATTCGATGAGTATGGAATTTTTCACATGGCCATGGATGGATTTATTCTTTAAGGAAGATACCGATAAATACAAGTTTGCTCATTTAAGTGATGCCCTCTTATTCCTGCCGTATGGGGTTTCAGTTGATGAATTCCAGCATTGGGTCTATGAAAACCCGGAAGTAACCCCAACAGAGCGTAAGCTCCAATGGCGTGAAATTGAGAAAAAGTATTTACCGCACAAAGATTATGACGGTAATGTATATTTAGAAAACGGCGGCTTCTGGCAGCGACAAGGGCATATCTATAATTCACCTTTTTATTATATTGATTACACACTTGCGCAAATTTGTGCATTTCAATTCTGGAAGCGCTCCAGAGAGAATCAAGAAGAAGCATGGGCTGATTATGTGAAGCTCTGCAAGCTAGGCGGCAGTATGTCCTTCACAAAGCTTGTCGAGGCTGCTAATTTGATTTCACCATTTGAGACTGGTTGTGTAGAGTCAGTGGTTGGTGTCATTGAAGATTGGTTAAACTCGGTTGATGATAAAAATCTATAGTAAATAAAGAAAGCGAAGCCGGTCTAGAAATACTAGAAAATGGCTTCGCTTTTTCTATTGGACGACAATTACATCCGAGACAACTTTGAGCTGATCTTCTTCAATTATTGCTGTTACTGTTTTAACATCGGGCTGTTCTAAGATAAAATCCGCAATTTTATCTTCAAGCTGCTCCTGGATGACCCGGCGGAGCGGACGTGCCCCGAATGCTGGATGGTACCCAAGTATGGCTAGTTTTTCTTTTGCCTCTGATGTGATTGTTAGTTTAATATTTTGTTCGCGAAGAGTTTCCTCTAATTCATTAACCATTAAATCCACGATATATAGGAGGTGCTCTTTGCCAAGTGAATTGAATTCAATAATACTATCAAAACGATTCAAGAATTCAGGTTTAAAGAAGCTGCCAAGTGAGTCAAGAATAGATGCTTCTTCAATAACCTCTGTTGTACCAAAGCCAACATGAACTGTTTTATGGCTAATTCCAGCATTGCTTGTCATGATGATCACAGTATCCTTAAAGCTTACAATTCTCCCCTGGCTGTCTGTGAGACGTCCATCCTCAAGAATTTGCAGGAACATATGTTGAACATCTGGATGAGCCTTTTCAATTTCATCTAATAAGATAATACTGTAGGGGTTTCTACGTACTTTTTCTGTTAACTGTCCTGCCTCTTCATGACCGACATAGCCAGGAGGTGAGCCTATTAATTTAGAAACACTATGTTTTTCCATATATTCACTCATATCAAGACGGATCATTGAATCCTTAGACCCAAAAAGTTCCTCTGCCAGTGTCTTCGTTAACTCCGTTTTCCCAACTCCAGTTGGTCCGACAAATAAAAATGAACCGATTGGACGATGTTTTGATTTTAACCCAGCCCGACTGCGCCTTATCGCTTTCGCCACTTTTTTAACAGCCTTTTCCTGGCCGATAACCTTAAGATTTAGATTTTCTTCTATAGACTTCATTCGCTGTTGTTCATCTTGCTGTAGCTTACCAACAGGAATACCGGTCTTTTCTTCAATTATTTCTTGGATATGTGATACATCGACAATCGGTCTATCCCCTGTAACCATATTTAACGCCTTTTCTAAACTGGCTTCCTCATCCCGTAGTGCTGCGGCCATCTCGTAATTTTCGGATTTAAGAGCATCCTCTTTCTCGGCACTAATCTCTTTTAAACGAAGTTCAATTTGTTCATTGCTTTTGTAATCGGAAGAAAGATTTAATTTCGACCCAGCCTCATCTAGTAAATCAATCGCCTTGTCTGGTAAGAAGCGTTCTTGAATATAACGTTGTGACAATTGAACACAGGCATGAATAGCTTCATCAGAATAGCTCACGTCATGAAAGTCCTCGTACTTCTTTTGTATTCCCTTTAATATTTCAATAGCGGCTTCTATTGACGGTTCTTGAACATGGACTGGCTGGAAGCGCCTTTCTAAAGCAGAATCCTTTTCAATTTGTCGATACTCTTTAAGTGTTGTTGCACCAACCACCTGTAGTTCGCCGCGGGCAAGAGCAGGTTTTAAAATATTCCCTGCATCCATCGATCCTTCTGCAGAGCCAGCACCGACAAGAAGGTGAATTTCATCAATGAATAGGATAATATTCTTTCGTTCTTGTAATTCAGAAATGAGTTGTTTCATTCTCTCTTCAAATTGGCCGCGGATTCCTGTATTGGCAACAAGTGAGGCCACATCAAGTAAATACACTTCTTTATTGCGTAACTTGCTGGGAACATCGCCTGCAGAAATTTTCTGGGCAAGACCCTCAGCAATGGCTGTTTTCCCTACACCGGGTTCACCAATTAATACCGGATTATTTTTATTTCGTCGGTTTAATATTTCAATAACACGATTAACCTCACTATCGCGTCCAATAACAGGATCAATCAATCCGGCTTTTGCCATTTGGGTTAGATTCCTTCCGAATTGATCGATGAAACCAGTTTGTCTGTTTTTTCTATTAGGTTGATAGGTGATTTCATTTTCAGGGACAGTGTTGGAAATGAATAATTTATCAAATGGAAAGTTAGGGAAGAAATTAATATTTTGACCTAAGCTAGCCCCTAAAGTTTGCTTTTCTTTACTAAAACATTCATGACAGAGTTTGATTTCCTTACGCTGTCCATTCTTCATTACATTTAATTGTATGTTTGCATTGTTTTCATTACAGTGTTGACATAGCATAAGTAAATACCCTCCTTGTGAAAATTAGTAATATGTTTGACTTTGACTATATTTGACCTTATGACGATAGTATACTCTGACCTTTTTTGACTTTCAAGAGATTTGTTCTGGTAATGCTTTCTAATTAAGGAAAAAAGCTCGTCTTTGTTTGTCCTTATTATCATATATTGATGATAAGGGGGAGATGATGTGAAGAGGGAATGGACACAAGCATTTCAAATTGCTGCAGTTTATGTAGGAACTGTAGTAGGCGCTGGATTCGCCACAGGAAAAGAAATCGTTGAATTTTTTTCGCGGTTTGGTTTCTTTGGCTTAATAAGTATATTAATGAGTGGATATCTCTTTATTTCATTGGGTTCTAAATTAATGAGAATAGCAGCACATATCAATGCAAAATCATATCAGGAATTTAATGAGCACTTGTTTGGAAAATGGCCAAGTCGTGTCATTAATGTCTTTATGCTGTTTATGTTACTCGGTGTAAGTGCTGTAATGCTTTCAGGAGCTGGAGCAGTTTTTGAGGAACAATTGGGTTTACCGAAAATTTCAGGTGTCTTCTTGACCATTTTTTTATCCTTCTTAGTCATGCTAGTTGGGACAAAAGGACTATTTGCTGTTAATACCTTTGTTGTTCCGGTTATGATCACGTTTAGCATAATCTTAATGCTCTTTTCTGTTCAAATGCCTAACTTTATAAATCAATTATTATTTATTCCTCATGCCGAAGATGGCTGGAAAAGTGTAATTGCTCCCTTTTCATATGTTGCTTTGAATCTTGGGTTGGCCCAAGCAGTTTTAGTACCGATTGCGACAGAAGTTAAGGATGACTGGACGATTAAATGGGGAGGAATACTTGGCGGTTCTGCATTAACGATCATTTTAATTGCTGGTCATTTTACCTTAATCATGCTCCCAAATTTGGAATCGTATAATATTCCGATGGCCATTGTTATGAAAAATTTAGCTCCTTTTTTATATTGGATTTTTGTTTTGGTTATCTATGGAGAGATTTTTACCTCTGTGATTGGAAATGTCTTTGGACTAGACCGGCAGTTGAAGCAATATTTGGCGATACCAACGATGGTTTCTGTAACGTTAATCTTTATTGTTGCTTACCTGATTAGTCTTGTAAATTATGGGACACTGCTCTCTTATTTGTACCCGTTGTTTGGATATATTTGCATGATTTTTTTTATTTTACTCTGGATGAAACCATTTCCAGCGTCTGTTAGAAAATAATAAGCAGTTGTTCTAAGAACAACTGCTTTCTCAATGTAAAGGTAAGATTATAAACATCATCAGGTCAAAAATAATATGGGAAACAATCACCAAAGGCATACTTTTTTTCCATAAGTAAAGGGTTCCCCACGCTAAACCAGATAGTAAAGCAGCAAGAATTAATAAAAAGGAGCCAGAATAAATATGAACAGAAGCGTACAGAATCGACGCGGTAAGAACACTTAATGAGGGCTTGAACTTTTTACCAAGTCTCTTTTGAATAAATCCACGCCAGAAAAGTTCTTCTCCAGGTGCAGCTACCAATATAAGTGCAAGGTATTGCCAGAATAAGGATGGCGCAAACCATTTATACAGGTTATTAAGACTGGTTTCAATTGGCAGGTGAAGAAGCCTAAATCCTTGGATTCCGAGCCAAAAAATAAAATATAATAATAAACCGCCTAATGTTCCAGAAACAATATACTGAAAAAAGGAAACCTCATCATCAACCTCTTCTTGAAGCATGGCATAGGCAATTAATATTAGGACTGAGCCAGAAAATATATACCAAAAGATGGTTCTATCATGAAATGAAAAAAATAAAAGGACGTGAGCTAGTGCCAAACCAATAAGTATTCGTGGGTCTTGGATGAGTTTTTTCATTACGCGATCTCCTTTTGTAGAAACATAAAATTTATTTTATCAAATAAGTTTTTTGAATGGAAATCATTACATCATCCATTTTACTGTTTTATGTGGTTAGAACAAAAAGAAAAGAAAAAAATAATAAGGTAGGAAGGAAGTGAATGTGAATGAGCAAATCAAAAAGTGAACAAGAACGTGAATGGACCGTCAGGAAACAGGATCAAAATCCGCATGGAAAAGTGAAATCATTAAAGCAGTTATCGAATGAAGCTGGAAAAGGTCAATAATACCGGCTTCAACCAAAAAGAAAAGGCAGCCATGTTTGGACTGCCTTTCTAGTATTCTAAAATTAATAAGCGCTTTCTTTTACAACTTTATAGTTTTTGTGATTGACAACTGTTCGTTGATCCAATTCTAAATCACGATAATTATCCATAATTGTTAGGTCGACTATGACAGAATTTTCATTTACCTTTTCAACAATCCCTTGCAACCCACCACGGAATTCTATGATATTTCCTACTTCTGCTTTTCTCACTTTAGTCTCACTCCTTTACCTCAAAAACTATAAATAAAATCCAGTTAAATAACAGTTTGCACTACTTTATTCATTTCGTAAAGCCTTTTAATTGACAATTTTGTTAATTCTTCATAAACAATATAAATATATGATAAAAACGGGCAAAAATGATAGAAAACGCTTTCAAATATTTCCATTAGTTTTGAAAGTTAGCTGAGTAAACGCGGATAAGTTAAAATAAACTAGGTAAAGGTGGTGCTTAAGAATGAAGGAAGAAAGTATTACAGAAATTTTGAACCAGCTTAAGGATGGAAAACTTTCTGAGTATTATGTAACAAATGAAGAATTTATGGATTTTCGTCAAGTACTAGTAAAAAGAGAGGACTTTAAGCATTTTCGAGGAATTGGACAACGGGGTGGAGATGTTTTGTATCACTATCTAAATGAGCCAAGGAGTTAAACAGTTTGCTGAATAGGGGAGATTTACTTGGAAAAATATATTTTATCTATTGATCAAGGAACCACTAGTTCACGGGCAATCTTGTTTAATAAAAACGGAGGCATTGTACATGTTGCCCAAAAGGAATTTACACAGTTGTTCCCAAATCCTGGCTGGGTAGAGCAAAATGCAAATGAAATTTGGGGCTCTGTTTTATCAGTAATTGCCGAGGTTCTAACTGAATCAGGTATAAAAGCGGAACAAGTGGCTGGAATAGGAATTACAAATCAACGTGAAACGACAGTAATATGGGATAAAGAATCAGGTGAACCTATTTATCATGCGATTGTTTGGCAATCCAGACAAACTAGTGAAATTTGTGAATCTCTCAAAGAAAAAGGATATGATGATCTATTCCGAAAAAAAACGGGCCTTTTAATTGATGCTTACTTTTCTGGAACGAAAGTGAAATGGATTCTAGATCATGTGGAGGGAGCTCGTCAAAAGGCAGAGCAGGGAAAATTATTATTTGGGACAATCGACACTTGGTTAATTTGGAAGCTTTCCGGCGGTAAAGCTCATGTTACCGATTATTCAAATGCTTCCCGGACACTGATGTTTAATATTTATGAGTTAAAATGGGATGACGAATTATTGGAGATACTCGGTATTCCAAAGACGATGCTTCCGGAAGTTCGTCCATCCTCAGAGGTATATGCTAAAACCGTTGATTATCATCTTTTAGGTAAAGAGGTCCCAATTGCAGGAGCAGCTGGGGACCAACAAGCCGCATTGTTTGGTCAAGCTTGTTTCGAGTCAGGCATGGTGAAAAACACCTATGGAACCGGTTGCTTTATGCTTATGAATACAGGGGAAAAAGCAGTCCAATCAGCGCATGGATTACTTACGACAATCGCCTGGGGAATAAATGGGAAGGTAGAATATGCACTTGAAGGAAGTGTCTTTGTTGCCGGGTCTGCTATTCAGTGGCTCAGGGATGGTTTACGAATTTTGAAAAATGCAAACGAGAGCGAGAAATATGCAGAGATGGTTGAGTCCACAGAAGGCGTTTATGTGGTCCCCGCTTTTGTAGGCTTGGGTACCCCTTATTGGGATAGTGAAGTACGTGGAGCAGTGTTTGGGCTGACTCGCGGTACATCAAAGGAGCATTTTGTTCGGGCTACTCTTGAAGCACTCGCCTATCAAACAAGAGATGTGATCTCAGCAATGGAAAGTGATTCGGGGATTGGACTAAAAACACTGCGAGTGGATGGCGGTGCGGTCAGCAATAATTTCTTAATGGATTTTCAAAGTAATATTTTAAATGTCCCTGTGGAAAGGCCCGTTGTAAATGAAACAACTGCTTTAGGGGTAGCATATTTAGCTGGTTTAGCTGTTGGATATTGGGAAAGTCAAGAGGAAATAGCAAAGCAGTGGGCTATTGGACGAGAATTTCATCCAAATATGGCTGAGGAGAAACGAACTAACTTATACAATGGCTGGAAAAAGGCAGTAAAAGCTGCAATGTCATTTAGATAACTAAATATTACATTGGAATAAGAGGCTATTGTATTATTTGACAGCTTTTTACTTTTTTTATTAATATAGTGAAAGTTTGTGATTGTTTTTGACAGATTTGTGACAAATAAGATAAAATAGATTTTTCAGTTGTATGGTTTGAACCAAAGTGCTATTCTAGCAATTGTATAAAGGAAAACAACATTTTCATGAGAGTAAATATTCATTACATGTTTGTCTTCTTTTTGGAAAAAATAACAGAAATGAAATCTTTATTTGATTCTTTAGTTAATTATTGATTTAGTTGACTAAATGATAAGAAATGTTTATTTTTAATGAAGCAAGATTTATATTTTCTATATTTATTAAAGGAGTATGATTAGCATGTCAGAAAAGCAATTTAAAATAGTCGCAGAAACAGGAATTCATGCAAGACCAGCAACTTTATTAGTTCAAACTGCAAGTCGATTTGATTCTGAAATTCATTTAGAATATAAAGGTAAAAAAGTTAACTTAAAATCAATTATGGGTGTTATGTCTTTAGGCGTTGGCCAAGGTGCAGATATTACTATTTCTGCTGAAGGAAACGATGCAAATGAAGCATTAAATAGCCTTGAAGAAACGTTGAAAAAAGAAGGATTGGCAGAATAATGACTTTTTTAAATGGGATTGCTGCATCTAACGGGATTGCCATTGCAAAAGCATACCGTCTCGTTGAACCAGATTTATCTTTTGAATCAAAAACAATTGATGATGCTGCGTCTGAGGTTGACCGTTTCCGTAAGGCAATCGAGAAATCTAAAGCTGAACTCGAAGCAATTCGTGACCGTGCCAAAGTAGACCTTGGTGCAGATAAAGCCGCGATTTTTGAAGCACATCTTCTTGTCTTAAGTGACCCAGAATTACATTCACCAATTGAAGAAAAAATTCAGTCTGAAAACGTAAATGCTGAGTCTGCATTAAAGGAAACAGCAGATATGTTCATAATGATGTTTGAACAAATGGATAATGAATATATGAAAGAACGGGCAGCCGATATTCGTGATGTTACGAAGCGTGTGTTAGCTCATTTACTAGGTGTACAGCTTGTCAATCCAAGTATGATTGCTGAAGAAGTGATTATTGTGGCTGAAGACTTAACACCTTCCGACACTGCACAATTAAACAGACAGTTTGTGTTAGGATTTACAACTAACATCGGTGGACGGACTTCACATTCTGCCATTATGGCAAGATCAATGGAAATTCCAGCAGTTGTAGGAACAAAAACTGCTACCGAGGAAATCAATAACGGGGATCTTGTTATTGTTGATGGACTTAAAGGTGAAGTACATATTAATCCAACACCTGAGCTTGTCGAGCAGTACCGTAAAATTCATGAAGAGTACGAACTCCAAAAAGCTGAATGGGCCAAGCTTGTCAATGAACCAACAGTAACCAATGATGACCACCATGTTGAATTAGTCGCAAATATCGGTACTCCAAAAGATTTAAAAGGAGTCATTGAAAATGGCGGTGAGGGTGTAGGTCTATATAGGACCGAATTCCTCTACATGGGCAGAGATCAACTTCCAACGGAGGAAGAACAGTTCGAATCTTATAAGGCTGTATTAGAGGGGTTAAAAGGAAAGCCTGTGGTTGTTCGTACCCTTGATATTGGTGGAGATAAAGAGCTGCCTTATTTAGATCTTCCAAAGGAAATGAATCCATTTTTAGGCTTCAGGGCGATTCGATTATGCTTGGAAGAGCAAGACATATTCCGTACACAGCTTAGAGCACTGTTAAGGGCTAGCAATTATGGAAACTTAAAAATTATGTTCCCAATGATTGCAACGCTAGATGAGTTCCGTAGTGCCAAGGCAATTCTTGAGGAAGAAAAGCAAAAGCTTCTTGCTGATGGTCAAAAAGTTTCAGAAGCGATTGAACTTGGCATTATGGTAGAAATTCCGTCTACAGCAATCTTAGCAGATCAATTTGCTAAAGAAGTTGACTTCTTTAGTATTGGAACCAATGATTTGATTCAATATACAATGGCTGCAGACCGCATGAATCAGCGTGTCTCGTACTTATACCAGCCATATAGCCCATCTATTTTACGATTGGTAAAAATGGTTATTGATGCTTCACATGCAGAAGGAAAATGGACAGGCATGTGCGGAGAAATGGCAGGGGATGAAACTGCAATTCCAGTTCTAATAGGGCTTGGACTTGATGAATTTTCAATGAGTGCCACTTCGATCTTAAAAGCTCGCTCACAAATCAAGAATTTGAAAAAATCTGATATGGAAAAGCTTGCTCAAGAAGTTTTAAATATGCAAACAACCGATCAGGTTATTGAAGCGGTTAATGCTGCTACAAAGTAAATATAACTTTTCAGGTAAGACCGGCTGAGAATTAGCCGGTCTTTTTGTCATTCGGATATTTTTTGATTTTTCTCAGTATTTTCTTTTTTATTGACCAGTTTTGAGTATAGATGAAATGAGAAGTAATATTGGTCGCAACCCTTACACTTTTGATCCAAATGAATAACCGATGACTGAAAGGATTTGTCTTTGGGCAAATCCTTTTTATATGATTAATTTCTGTGATTTTGAAGGATAATAAAATGCATCTATTTCAGCAGAAAGGTGGAGCTAGTATGGTACGTGTTTTATATATAACGGCACATCCTCACAATGAAACACAGTCCTATAGTATGGCGGTAGGTAAAGCGTTTATTGATAGTTATAAACAAATTAATTCCAGTGATGAGGTCATTCATCTTGATTTGTATAAAGAAAAGATCCCTCATATTGATGCAGATGTGTTTAGTGGCTGGGGTAAGCTGCGTTCTGGTCAAGGATTTGATGGATTAACGGGAGAAGAAAAGGAAAAAGTAGGACGTCTTAACGAGTTAAGTGAGCAATTTGTCGCAGCTGATAAATATATATTTGTTACGCCTTTATGGAATTTCTCATTTCCTCCGATTATGAAGGCCTATCTTGACTCAGTAGCCGTTGCAGGCAAGACCTTTAAATATACGGAAAAGGGGCCAATTGGCCTTTTAACAGATAAAAAAGCTTTACACATTCAAGCAAGAGGCGGGTTTTACTCTGAGGGCCCAGCGGCACAGATGGAAATGGGACACCGTTATCTCAGTATTATGATGAGTTTCTTTGGGGTTCCATCCTTAGAGGGGCTGTTTGTGGAAGGTCATAATGCAATGCCTGAAAAGGCGGAAGAAATAAAAGAAAATGCGATTGCCCGTGCGAAGGATCTTGCGCAAACTTTTTAATAAAATACACTATTGAAGATAAAGAGGCAGAGTAATCTGTCTCCTTTTTTATATATTTTTGCCAAGTATTCCCTCCAATTATCCTGTATACTAAGAGTATATTGTTGAGGGGGGAATCAAAAGCAAATGGAGTTGAAATTAACAGGAAAAACAGCTTTGGTAGTTGCTTCTAGCCAGGGCTTAGGGTTTGCTATAGCTGAGCGACTAGTTAAAGAGGGAGCAAATGTTATGATATCTGGCCGGGATGAGGTAAAGCTGCAACAAAAAGCAAGTCAGCTGGAATCTCTAGGTATGGGAAAAGTGGCCTACCATAAAACAGACATTACTAACACTGGTGAACTTAAACAACTTGTTAGTACGACTGTAGAAAGATTTAATACAATTGATATTCTAGTAAATAATGCTGGAGGTCCTCCTGCAGGTGCGTTTGAAGATTTATCAGATGATGACTGGCAGAATGCCTTTGAATTGAATCTATTATCTTACGTACGAATGATCCGGGCTGCGTTACCCTATTTAAAAGAGCAGGGTGGGAAGATATTAAATATTGCTTCTTCTTCTATTAAAGAACCCATTCCAGGCTTAATTCTATCTAATACATTTCGGACAGGAATTGTTGGACTAGCAAAAACTCTTGCTTCGGAATTGGCTCAATATAATATTTTAATAAATACCATTGCCCCAGGTCGAATTGCAACAGACCGTGTCAATCATTTAGATCAAGTGAATGCAGATAGGCTGGGTGTAGACAGGGAGACAATTGCCACACAGGTTAAGGCGGGCATTCCTTTAAAGAGATATGGTACCCCAGAGGAATTTGCAAATGTGGCTGTTTTCCTCTTATCTGATGCTAATACCTATATGACGGGCAGTTCATTTTTAGTGGACGGAGGGATGGTAAAAGCAATCTAATATAACAAAATTTTTTTCCTATATTAACCTTTCTTTACGTTTATTACCGATGTAATTTGGCCATGGTAAAAATATTAAGGGAGTGTTATTAAATGCTGAAAAATATTCGCATTATTACTGTTTTGCTCTTGGTACTTTGTGGGTCCTTGCTATTAAGTGGCTGTAGTTTACTTTTTTCCAATGAATTAATTGTCAATCGTTATGCAGATGCATTGCTAACAAAAAATAATGAACTGCAATTCCGTTTCAGAATAAACAATGAAATATTAGCTGGGGAACAATTATATAAGGTGAAAGTAACGATTCATGATGATAGGCTTGCAGCCGCCATTGGAAAACGAGAAATTGTTTACGGTGAAGATCAAGTGCTAAATGGTGAATATTTAGAAGTAAAGGGAAAAACTGAAAAATATATCTTTATGGACCCATTACCTCTGAAAGAAGATTTACATATCCAAGAATTGAAAAGAATGATTGAAAAGGATAATGCTGTGTCGATTGAAGTATTTAATAATCAGGAAGTATTCGGACGTGTTTACTTAACAAACTTTTCATCTGAATTGTAAAATGTGATTATGAACAAAAAAAAAGGACAAAATAAATTTGTGCATAATATTGGAGATGGAGCACAAAGACTGGAACGACTGGACGTTCCGGTTTTTTTATGTATTTTTTTAAAATTAATTTGTTTAATGCTAAAATAATATAGAAAATATGAATGAGAGGGAAGATTATTGTGCTAAATCCTGAGAATACAGTTATTGGTTTTATTGGTATTGGTGTAATGGGGAAAAGTATGGCAGGACATTTATTAAAAGCGGGCTACTCCGTAATTGTATATTCTAGAACAAAGGAAAAAGCAACAGACCTATTAAGTCAAGGGGCAAGTTGGGAAGCTACACCAAAGGCAATTGCTGAAAAGGCTTCGGTAATTTTTACCATGGTTGGCTACCCAACTGATGTAGAGGAAATATATTTCGGTGAACAAGGATTAATTGCTAATGGGACACCTGGGAGCTATTTCATTGATATGACAACTTCTGCACCATCACTTGCAATTAGGATTTACGAAGAGGCTAAAATGAAAGGGATTCAAGCAATTGATGCTCCTGTTTCAGGTGGAGACGTAGGAGCAAAGGAAGCAAAGCTCTCCATAATGGTGGGAAGCGAAAGGGAAGCGTTCGAAGAGGTGCGCTCTGTTTTAGAACTTCTTGGTACAAATATTGTCTATCAAGGTAAACCAGGGGCTGGCCAGCATACAAAGATGTGTAATCAAATCGCGATAGCATCCAACATGATTGGTGTTTGTGAGGCGATCATTTATGCTGAAAAAGCTGGACTTGATCCTGAAAACGTTCTGAAAAGCATTACAACTGGAGCGGCTGGCAGCTGGTCCCTAAGTAATCTTGCACCAAGAATGTTAGCAGGAAACTTTGAACCTGGTTTTTACATAAAGCATTTTATTAAGGATATGCGAATTGCTATTGATGAAGCGGATAAAATGGGTATGGAAGTGCCGGGATTAAGTCTTGCTAAAGCTCTCTATGATCATTTAGCGGAAAAGGGCGAAGAAAATAGCGGTACACAAGCCCTTTATAAATATTGGAAAAATTAAACATAAGATTGGAAGTCAAAAAGTACCCTCACTTTAATATCGTGTGAGGGTACTTTTTATTACTCTTTTAAACCTACTAGGAATTGTTCGATTCGATTAAGGCCAGTTTCTAATAATTCCATTGAACAGGCAAACGATAATCTAAAGAAGCCTTCTCCAAACTCTGAAAAAGCACTACCTGGAACAACAGCTACTTTGGTTTCATGTACTAGCTTAAGTGCAAAATCAAAGCTATTCAATGGAATAGTATCAGGGATTTTTATAAAGAAATAGAACGCACCGTCTGGTTTAACCATCACAAATCCCATTGAAGTTAAACGATCGAAAACATAATTTCTTCTTAATATATATTCTTTTTTCATCATAAGTGCATCATCAATCCCAGCGCTTACTGCTTCTAATGCTGCTTTTTGAGCAATTGAATTGGCGCACGAGATATTATATTGGTGAACCTTTAATATATGTTTACTTATGCTTTCTGGTGCAAATAAAAAGCCAATTCTCCATCCTGTCATCGAGTGAGATTTTGATAACCCATTGATCACGATAGACTGCTCCTTAAGAAATGTCGCTATCGAGGTATGTGGCGAGTCGTACGTTAACTCACTGTAGATTTCATCTGCCAAGATAAAGATTTCTTTTCCCCTAACAAAATCGGCTATTTCTTTCAGCTCCGAGGCTGAGAGACTAACACCAGTGGGATTGGATGGGTAAGGAAGAACTATACAGCGGGTTTTCTCTGTAATAAATGGTTTTATCATGTTTAAAGTAAAGCGGAATTTATTTTTTCGAATATCAACATGCACAGGAGTAGCGCCCATCATTCGAATGATCGGTTCATAGCCTGGATAGATTGGCCCAGGTAAAATGACTTCGGAGCCTTCCTCTAGAATCGTTCGAAAAGCAATATCTATTGCTTCGCTTGCCCCTGAAGTAACTATCACTTCTGATTCAGGTTTGTAGTGAAGTTTATATTTTTTTTCTACAAATTGACATACTGCCTCTCTTAATTCAAAGGTCCCTGCATTATGAGTATAGGTAGTAAAATTTTCTTCGATTGCAGCAATCCCCGCATATTTAACATGCTCAGGGGTCGGGAAATCTGGTTGTCCAATTGTAAATGAAATTAAATCCTCCACATGAGCCACCATATTAAAAAATTTTCTTATTCCAGAGATTTCGATATCCTTTACGCGTTGATTTATTAAATGCTCCAACAGGGTCCATCCTTTCGGGTAAGGATTAATCTTGATTATGTATACAATGATTATAGACTATTTTTAAGTGAGGATTCTACTATGAAGAAATAAAAAACGATCTGAGATGCCTCAGACCGTTTTTGGGGGAAGGGGAGTCTATCTATCAAATAAAGGTTTCTTAATAACCATAATCCCAATCAACTTCGTCTTCGTGCCAGAAAACAGGTGACACAAAACCAAAATTAACTATTTTGTCGTCTTCAAGATGACAATTGCAATGCTTACAACCGCATTGTTCTTTTATTTCCTCATAAATTGAATGATCCACATCTTCAATAAATGTGACAGTTTGTTCTTGAAAAAGAATCGCTGTTCCTTTCATTGGTCAAGCACCTCTTTTAAAAAATATATTCAAGATAAATTAGTATCACTTATAAGTATATTTTAAATCTCCGTTCTAATTGAGTCTATAAATTCGTGATGATGTTCACAAAATCATCACGAAGCCTTTGCTGATTTAGATAAATTTCCATAATAAAAAGCCAGGAGGAGTTCCTAGCTTAATAATGAACGGGCGCTTCCGCTTTTCTTTTAAGAATATCTTTCACCTAATTTTTTGAAAACAGGCTTTTGATAGGTTTTGCTCTTTTTATGTTGGGAGGGTGTTTGTTCAAACTCTGAGATTCCTGTATACACTTGAAGTAATGCCTTTGCTGTGTTTAGGGATAGTGTCGCCTTTGGATTTCTGACTCGTTCATCTAATTTCCCGAAATGTGGAAGGTTGGAAAAATCTGTTTTAGTTGGCGGAATATGAAAGGTGTATCTTCCGCATTCAACGAGCACATCGGATTGCTGCTGACTATTTCTTGGATTTTCAGAAAAATGGAGCCCCACTTTTTTCGCTTTACCTTCTTGAATCAATTTTTTAAGTGTTTCTTGTTTTAATTTGTAAAGTAATTTGGGATTAGTCGCCGTTTTTGCATGACGATTCACTATAAAGATAGCTTGTGCGAGGTTTTCGATGGTTAGATTTAGATTTGTCAGGGGGCCTTTCTGTTCATAATTCAAAATATGCTCTCCTTTCCATTATATAAAACATCTATATTATACCTTTTTTATGAACAAATAGGAATAACACAGGAACATCTTTTTTGGGTGATATATTAAAATAGAAAATAGGCTAGCTCGAAAAAAACTCCTTTTCATAGATGAGAAGGAGTTTTTCTAAGATTTCTTGTCTGCTTTAAGAGTAAATATTGTTAATTCGGGCTTTGATAAAAAGCGAAAGGGAAGACGTGTGGTTCCTATGCCTCGATTGACGTAAAGGGATAGGCGGGATTGGTTACCGACCGAATAGAGTCCCTCTGGATAGATTTGGCCATAAGGGGGAGTCACAAGAGCACCGAAAAATGGAATCTTTATCTGTCCCCCATGGCTATGACCGCTCAGCTGCCATTGGATGGGATACTGTGATGCTGTATCTGCTAGATCAGGGGCATGGGATAATAAAATTTTAAAAGTGTTTTTAGGCACATTTTTTAAAGCCAATGGCAAATTGGGATTCCCTAACATTGCATCATCTATTCCAAGCAGATAAATGGTGCTGTCATCCTTATTTATAACAGGAACGGATTCATTCAAAAGGACTATAAAGTCAGTAGTCTCCATAATATTTCGGTAGATATCAGAACCATATCCGCCATGATCATGATTTCCGAAAATACAATATTTACCGAGTGGGGCGTTTAAACTCTTTAAAATCGGCACCAACTGATTAATATCCGAATATTGATTGGGCTCGTCCATTAAATCTCCAGTAAACAATACTATGTCTGGCTGAAGACTATTAATTTTTTTAACTAATTTTTTAAATTGATTTAGATTATACTGAAAACCAAGGTGAGTATCACTAAATTGCACTATTTTTATTCCATCAAAGCTGTCTGGGATTAGTGGGTGTTTCATTTGAAATTCTTGAATATCGAGTAGTGAAGGCTCAATTCGGTTAGCATATAGCATCCCCCCCGAACTTAATCCCGCCACTGTAAGAAATGAGCCAACCGATCGTTTCAGAAACGTTCTCCTCGTTTGTTTTTTAGCCATTTTTTTCTACCAGCCTATTTTTTATTTTCCTTCCAAAAAAGTAGAGTCCCCTGTATTTTCATTAAAAACGAAAGTTATTGCAAGTGAAAAGGTACTTTGTATGTGTTTATTCAAAAAAAAATAAAACATGCATAAAAGCAACCAAGAAAATTTGGCTGCTTTTAAGATGCATACTTTTGAATTTAGTTTACTGACTAGCTCCAGAGCTTTATTTATTTATTTATTTATAACTAACTGCACGGTTTTTTAATGCTTTCCAAGAAGCGATAAATTGTTGTTTATCCACTCTTACTTGTTTTCTTCCTGATAAGGGGTCATTTAGATAAACATATTTACGGTCATATCCAACTAAGACGACTGCATGTAAATCAAGGGGAGTCCTAATATACTGCTTTCCATGATACCATCCTTCCCAACGGTCGGGCAGGCGGTAATCCCCCGTCGTCCATACCACTACAGGATAGCCGGCAGAAACATGATTTAAAACATGGTCAAAGGGCTTGTTTGTTAAATTAAAAGCTCTTCCAGGCAGCTTTTGGTTGATTAAGGCAATCATTGGCTGATCAAATACTGCATAACCTGCTCTTCTGCCGGTCATATCCCCTACAAAACCGTCAGCTGGGTTTCCCCAACGTAATATATCCCCCGTTTGTGATTTAATCAGTGGGTCGGCATCCTTACGAACAGAGCGAAAAAGGTCCATTTTGTTGGTTTTAGCGCCTGCATAATTTAACACCATGGCAAGACTTGTTACTTCACATCCGTATCTTAACTCAGGATTTTGCTTGATTAGCACAACATTTAGCATGGCAGAATCTTTTTTCTTTTGAGGCGCAACAACTGACTTGCTTTTAATTACTTTATTCTTAACCTTTGGTACTTGGTAATCAAGTTCGTTTAATCTATGATGTGTATTATTTATCTCTACTTCTGAAGTGTTATTTGTTTTATTCTCAATAATCACCGAAGAAGCGGGCTGTTTTTTTTCTATGTTTGCATTAGTATCAAAAACAAAATTACTACATCCAAACATCGGAAGGATGGAGGCTAATAAACAAAGTTTTTTCAATGCATATCCTCCTTATAAAACAACTTGGATATAGGATATGATTGTTTCTATGCGGCTATAATGGTATCCTTTTGGAAAAGAACGAGAAACATTATATGAGCGTATGCTATAATAAGAAAAATTCTTGGAGGTACTTGGATGGATGCATTGGAAATACTATCGGATCTTGAAAATGTATTTCCCTATTTTCAACCGATTTTTAGTGCCGATGAACAAAGTGTAATTGCATATGAGGTATTGGGGAGATATGAATCCGAAGGAAATATAATTAGTTTAGGGAACTTTTTTCAAGATGACCAAATTCCTGATGAATATAAATATGACGTGGATTTGTTATTAGTGAAAATGGCACTTAATCAAGCATTAACACTTGATGAGGATATAAGTATTTTTTTGAATCGAAATGCTGATTTATTAATGTATAGACATGGTGAACCCTTTTTACAAGAACTTCTAGCATTCGAAAAGAAAGGATTACGATTAGATCGAATTGTTTTAGAAATATCTGATCGGAATTATGCTGGTGATTTAGATCAATTTGATCATTTATTACAATATTATCGAACCTACGGGATTAAGATTGCCATCGCAAGAATAGATAGTGAAAGTAATTATTTTGAGCGGATTGGCCAACTTAAACCGGATATTTTAAAAATAAATTTACAGGCCCTAAAATCAACTTCTACAGGTATAAATTTTCACGATGTATTGTTTACTTTTTCGCTTCTGGCTAGGAAAATTGGCTCAACACTTTTGTTTGAAAATATCGAGATGAGTTACCAGTTGCAGTTTGCCTGGAAAAATGGCGGCCGCTATTATCAAGGATTTTATTTACATCCGCCCGTACGAGAATTCATTGAACGAAATCTTCTAAAGGAACGCTTAAAAGAAAAATTCCATGATTTTATTTCCTATGAGAAAAAGAAATTGGAGGCCGTGTATACAACTGCAGAAACTTTTCAAGCTAAGGTTCAAGAAATTGTTCTTAAAAATAGGAATGGAACTTTTCAAGACCTGTTTCAAGCATTAATTAAAGAACTAGATCAGATTGCCTTCCGAATGTATGTCTGTGATGAAGACGGCTTTCAAAAGTCAGCCAATATTTTTAAAGAAACAACAGGATGGATTAATCAAGCGCAATACATTCAAAAGAATTGGAGCTGGCGGCCTTATTTTTTAGAAAATATTATTAAAATGAGAAATGAACGCAAAGGCATTTTGTCTGATTTATATTCAGATATTGAAACTGGAGAGACGATTCGTACTTTTTCATTTCCGATAAGTGGAAATGAATATTTATTTATTGATATTGCCTATCAGTACTTATTTCAGCATGACCAATTACTTTAAATGGGCCAATTTTATACTTATGTTAATGATATTTCATCCGTAGTTATAAAAAATTACTTATTTTTTAATATTTATTTGGACAAATGGACCTTGTTATTTTATTCTTTTAATATTGGCATATAAAATACGGATGGAAAATTATGGTAGTATTCCATTCGGATAGAAAAATGTTAATTGAGAAACATAATTGTAGATGTTTGTTGGGTTTGAAAGGAGACGGAGCCGATGTCACAGCTTCAAGGTATATTAACAAGACTAAAAAATCTTCAGGAACAAGCAAATAGTGGTGAACCTGCACAACGCTATTTCGAAGTAAACGGTGATCGAAAGTGTCAAGTAACATTTCATCCGAAAACGGAGACATTTGAATTAGAAGTATATAATGAAAAGGAAAAACCTAAACGTTATCAATTTGATAATATTGATATGATTACAATTGAAATTTTTGATTTGATTCAGTAAAGGGACCTTTAGGGTTCCTTTATTTTTCATGTTTAAAATATAGCGAGGATGCATTTTTCTTTTCAAAAGTTACGTTACCAAAATTAGCACAGACTCCTGAATACTATGGTAGAATGTAACTGTAGAAAAACAAAATTGAGGAGTTACGGCTTATGATCAGTCTTCCTAACGATGAATACTTAAAATTAACAATAAAAGATTTAATGATTCCGTCAGAACGGGTCGCACATGTACAAGTTGGAAATAATCTTGAGCATGCTTTATTAGTTTTAACAAAAAGCGGATATACGGCAATACCTGTATTGGACCCGCATTATAAACTGCATGGCCTAATAAGCACGCCAATTATTATGGATTCTATTCTGGGGTTGGAAAGAATTGAGTTTGAACAACTTGAGAAAAAACGTGTAGAAGAGGTTATGAAAAGTAATGTGCCGCGCGTGAAAATTTCTGCACCGATTAAAAGATGCCTTGAGTTACTTGTTAATCAACCCTTTTTATGTGTTGAGACTGAGGATGGTTATTTTGAAGGGATTTTGCCTAGGAGTACAGTATTAAATCAATTAAATAAAATACTTAATCGATTACAGAACAGTAATAATTAATGCTTTTAGGCTCCCAAGTAGGGAGCTTGATTTTTTTAAATTTGAGGTGTGTATATGAGTACTGCAAATGGCAAGGTCTCCAGAGAAGGTTTTTCGAGGAAGCAAACAAATAAACCATTAGTTTTAGCGACAGTGATGTTAGCCATGTTTATGGGGGCGATTGAGGCCACGATTGTTTCTACCGCAATGCCGGCAATTGTTGCAGATCTTGGCGGGTTTACCCTTTATAGCTGGGTGTTTTCTGCATACTTGTTAATGAATTCGATAACCGTGCTTATCTATGGAAAGCTATCTGACTTATTTGGACGAAAACCAATCCTTACCATCGGTATTATTTTCTTTTTAATCGGGTCCGTTCTTTGTGGATTTGCAACCTCCATGAAAATGTTAATTATTTTTCGATTAATTCAAGGGTTCGGTGCGGGGGCAGTTACTCCAATTGCAACGACCATCATTGGTGATATCTATACTTCTGAGGAAAGGGCTAAAATTCAGGGATATTTATCAAGTGTTTGGGGAATATCAGCCATTACTGGACCAGCAGTTGGCGGTTTGCTTGTCCAATATGTTAGTTGGCATTATGTTTTCTGGATTAACATTCCACTCGGGATACTTTCACTCCTTGGACTATGGTTTTTCCTGCATGAAAATATTAGCAGGAAGAAACATGAGATAGATTATATTGGCGCACTCCTATTAACGATTACCATTTCATCATTAATGTTTATTCTTGTAGAGGGTGGAAGTCGTTTTGCATGGGGGTCATGGCAATCCTTAAGTTTATTTGCAATTAGTGCTGTTACCTTACTCGGATTTGTCTTTCAGGAAGGCCGCGCCAAAGAGCCGGTTATGCCTTTTACTATTTGGAAAGAGCGTTCGATCCTTATCGCCAATACTACTTCACTTACAACGGGTATCATGTTAATTGGAATATCGAGCTTTTTACCAACATTTGTACAAGGTGTCATGGAACAAACACCAATCATTGCTGGATTTACATTGACAACGATGTCAATAGGTTGGCCCATCGCTTCGACACTTGCTGGCCGGTGGCTGATTACTATTGGGTACCGGAAAACGTCTATAATTGGTGGGGTATCCTTAATCATCGGCAGTATCGCCTTTGTAACGATGTCAGCACCATCGGGACCTTTGTGGGCTGCATTGGGCTCATTTTTCGTAGGGTTTGGAATGGGCTTAACATCAACTGCCTTTATTGTCTCTATTCAAAGTACTGTTGGTTGGGAGCAGCGTGGGATTGCTACCGCAGCCAATATGTTTATGCGTAATCTTGGAAATACTATTGGAGCAGCACTACTGGGGGGAATCCTCAATAATCGGTTGAGTTTTTACTTCAGTCAGCAAAATCATTCTTTTTCGGTAGATGACGTAAATATTCTTTTAAAATCAGATGAAAGAGGTCATCTCTCGGAATCGGCTCGAAGTTTTCTACAGAATGGTTTAACACATTCTTTGCACTTTGTTTATTATGTTGTTCTTGCTTTTGCTATTATTAGTTTACTATTAATATTTTTTATTCCGAAAAAGACCGATCGCTCTGTATAACTTACAGGGCCTTTTTTAAGGAGGGGTTATGTTTGTCCTCGTTATCTGAATTTCAGCTATTATCAGTTCTAGCTCAGGAAATGAATATGCGAAAAGCATCAGAACGGCTATTCGTTTCACAACCAGCCCTTTCACAGAGATTGCAAACCATTGAAAAAGATTGGGGAACGAAATTATTTATACGTTCGCAAAAAGGTTTAGCCTTAACCCCAGCAGGGGAACATGTCATCGAATTTGTTAATGAAGTGTTAACCAGGCAGGAAAAGGTTCGTGAAACAGTTCATTCACTCCAATCAGGGGTGTCAGGTACCCTAAAGATTGCAGTTGCATCGATTGTTGGCCAAAACTGGCTGCCCCAGGTTCTAAAGAGATATATTGATAGATATCCACAAGCCAAAATTTCACTAGTGACTGGTTGGAGCAGCGAAATATTAAAGAGTCTATATGACGACCAAGTACATATTGGGATTATTCGAGGGACGCCAGATTGGAAAGGGGTTAAGGTCCACCTATTTAATGATCCTCTTTATTTAGTTGATAGGGAAATTACCAGTCCCGAACAGATTATTAATACGGACCGCCCTTTCATTCAATTTAAAAGTGACTCCAATTATTATCAGGAAATCCAAGACTGGTGGATGCGGAATTTTAAGACCTCGCCAAAGAGAACGGTAGTGGTTGACCAAATTGAGACATGTAAACAGATGGCCTTTAATGGTATAGGTTACGCAATCTTGCCATCGATCACGTTAACCAAAACGGAGAAAGATATTTTTAAAATTCCGCTTTTGGACGAGAATAATCATCCATTAAAACGTGATACATGGCTATTAGGATATGAATCTTCCTTTCAGCTGAAGCAAGTTAAAGCTTTTGTCGAATTAATTAAGGAATATATCGCAGAATCTTCAGAAGAATAAGGTTGTTTTTCTTGTTTTCATTTCTTTTGTTTGTTAAAGTAATTTTTAGTAACGACAACAATAGGGGGCCTACTTATGAAAATGATGGATGCAAATGAAATTATTTCTTTTATCCAAAATAGTAAAAAATCTACTCCAGTAAAGGTATATGTAAAAGGTGAATTAGATGGAATAGATTTTGGGAGTAATACCAAAACCTTTATTAATGGAAATACAGGTGTTCTCTTTGGTGAATGGTCTGAAATAAATGAAGTCTTAGAAGCACATAAAGAAAAAATCGAAGATAAAGTGGTTGAAAATGACCGCCGTAACTCTGCCATCCCATTATTAGATACGAAGCATATTAATGCACGAATTGAGCCAGGCGTAGTAATTCGTGACCAAGTCGAAATTGGAGACAATGCCGTAATTATGATGGGTGCTGTTATCAATATTGGTGCGGTAATTGGAGAAAAATCAATGATTGATATGGGAGTTGTCCTTGGGGGGAGAGCAACCGTTGGGAAAAACTGTCATATTGGTGCAGGCACGGTATTAGCTGGCGTAATCGAACCACCATCTGCTAAGCCTGTCGTCATTGAAGATGATGTTTTAATTGGAGCGAATGCTGTGGTTCTTGAAGGGGTAACAGTTGGAACTGGCTCTGTAGTTGCTGCAGGCGCAGTAGTCACTCAAGATGTGGCTCCATTTACAGTTGTTGCAGGCATGCCAGCAAGGAAAATTAAAGATATTGATGAAAAAACGAAATCAAAAACAGAAATTATGCAGGAGCTTCGTCAACTATAATTTCAGCTTTCCTGCGCAAAGTAAATGAGCTGAAGCTCTAAATAATTCATTAAGTGAAAGCCAAAAAAGCGTGGAGCCTTTCCACGCTTCTTTAATATGGAAGGAAGATTATTAATGAATCAATTAATCAAAATCCGCCGTGACCTTCATCAAATCCCAGAACTAGGATTTCAAGAGTATAAAACGCAAGCCTACATATTATCTTACCTTGAATCTTTGCCTCGAGACCGTATCTCAATAAAGAGATGGAAGACCGGTCTGCTTGTAAAAATTCACGGTTTAAATCCACAAAAAACAATTGGATATAGAACAGACATTGATGGGTTATCGATAAGCGAAGAAACAGGTTTACCTTATTCATCTGAACATCCTGATAGAATGCATGCCTGTGGTCACGATTTTCACATGACCATTGCACTTGGAGTGCTGACTTATTTTATTGAAAAACCAATTAATGATGATCTTTTATTTGTTTTTCAACCTGCGGAGGAAGGTCCTGGCGGAGCGGAACCAATGTTAAATTCAGAAGAAATGCAAGCTTGGATGCCGGATCTTATTTTCGCCTTACATATTGCACCAGAGTACCCCGTTGGATCCATAGCAGTTAAGGAAGGTTTACTATTTGCAAATACGTCAGAACTGTTTATTGACTTAAAGGGCAAAGGAGGACACGCTGCAAGACCACATGAAACAAATGACATGGTAGTTGCTGCCTGTGGGCTGGTCAGTCAACTCCAAACGATTGTTTCTAGAAACGTTGACCCATTAGAAAGCGCAGTAATCACAATCGGGAAAATAACTGGAGGCACTGTTCAGAATATTATTGCTGAAAAAGCAAGACTGGAAGGAACGATTAGAACTCTTTCGGCTGAGACGATGGAAAAGGTAAAACATCGGATTGAGGCACTTGTTAAAGGGATTGAGGCAGGGTTTGAATGTGAAGCTGTTATCGATTATGGGGCGATGTACCATCAAGTCTATAACACAGAGACAATCACAAGAGACTTTATGACCTATATTCAAGAAAAAACAGATGTAAAGGTCATCGAATGCAAGGAAGCTATGACAGGGGAAGACTTTGGCTATATGCTTAAAGAAATTCCTGGGCTTATGTTTTGGCTCGGTGTCGAATCTCCTTATGGGTTACATCATGCAAAATTGAATCCACAAGAAGAAGCAATTGGTGTAGCAATCAAAGTAATGACAGGTTATTTGACTTCGTTAGGGAATGGAAATAGTAAAAATTAAGCAGGCGTATTATTTTGTTTCAGCTCGTCATCATGATAAAATTAAAGAGTATGAAAAGGGAAATTGTTACATATTGTCGTTTTTTCTAAAATGTTTAGGGGGAAACTTATGAAGGGGAAATAGGGTTATAATTGATAATAATTACTTAATTAAATTAATTATAATTTAATATTGACTCAAAATAAGATTTGTCCTATAATTAGAAATGTGAACGAGATAGCAAATGAGAATTGCTATAAATACTCATTTAATTTAATATTTGGAGGGATTTGAATGCCAGAACGTATGGTAGGTAAACAAGCACCACGCTTTGAAATGGATGCGGTATTACCAAACAAAGAATTCGGTAAAGTTAGTCTAGAAGAAAATATGAAAAATGATAAATGGACAGTATTATTCTTCTATCCAATGGACTTCACATTTGTATGTCCAACTGAAATTACAGCAATGTCGGATCGTTATGAAGAGTTTGATGATTTAGATGCTGTTGTAGTTGGTGCTTCTACAGATACCATTCACACGCACCTTGCTTGGATTAAAACAGACCGTAAAGAAAATGGTCTTGGCGATTTAAACTATCCATTAGCTGCAGATACTAACCATGTAGTTGCACGTGATTATGGGGTATTAATTGAAGAAGAAGGTATCGCACTTCGTGGTTTATTCATTATCGATCCAGAAGGTGAATTAAAGTATTCTGTTGTAAACCACAACAATATTGGCCGTGATGTTGATGAAACATTACGTGTTCTTCAAGCATTACAAACTGGCGGACTTTGCCCTGCAAACTGGAAGCCAGGACAAGCTACATTGAACGTATAATTTGTACAATAAAAGATAGACCTAACCTTTTATAGTGTTAGGTCTTTTTAATAGGAGGAATATCCATGAAATTACGTGAACCAATGCCAGAGTTAACTGGGGCCACAGAATGGTTAAATGGTGAAGTGACAAAATCAGACCTAGTTGGTGAAAAGCCAACATTAATTCATTTTTGGTCAATAAGCTGTCATCTTTGTAAGGAAGCGATGCCTCAGGTCAATCAATTCCGTGATGACTTTAAGGACAAGTTAAATGTGGTTGCGGTGCATATGCCACGATCTGAAAACGATCTAAACATAGAAGAAATTAAACAAGTTGCAGCTGAGCATGGTATTAATCAGCCAATTTTTGTGGACAGTGAACACAAGCTAACGGAAGCTTTTGAAAATCAATATGTCCCTGCTTATTATGTTTTTGACCGTGAAGGAAAGTTGCGTCATTTCCAAGCAGGCGGGAGTGGCATGAAAATGCTTGAAAAACGGGTCAACCGTGTACTAGATGAGTTGGAAAAAACAGAATAGACAACAACCTATGAGCTGCCTAGCTATTTGTTGGGCGGCATTTTTATTTTTTTATTATAAAAATGTAACCTAACCTCCTTTTAATCGTCGGTATTAATAAATATGCATTAATACTGACAAGTATCAATATAGAAAAAGGGGTGTCCGAAAATGAAAAAATTAATACAATGGTTACCAATCTTATTAATTATTTTTGTAGTTTGTATGACTGGTTGTAGTAACAGTAAAAGCAGTGAAGATAAGAGTGTAAAAATGAATGATAATAGTAATGCACGGTTGGATTCAGCACAATTGGGAAGTGAGCAAGCAGATTTCTATTCGAATGAAGCAGGAAAGGTAGAAAAAACAACTGAATCTACAACAACATTAAAGGTTCAAAATCAAATGGTCATATATCAAGCGGATCTAGCGCTGCGTGTGAAAAAATTTGATAAAACAGTCCGGTCTCTTGAAGAAAAGGTTCTTAAATATGGCGGCTATATAGCCGAGTCTAATGTGTCTAAAGAGGGGAATGAACAGGTGAGTGGCAGTATTAAAATAAGAGTGCCACAAAAGCATTTTCAGGCCTTTTTACACGATGCAGAGAGTCAAGCTGCCGAGGTTCTGCAAAGGAATATTAGCGGGCAAGATGTAACCGAGGAATATGTTGACCTTAAGTCAAGATTAAAATCAAAAAGGGTTGTCGAAGAGCGTTTAACCACATTCATGAAAAGTGCCGAAAAGACAGAGGATTTATTGAAAATTTCTGCTGATTTGGCAGTTGTTCAAGAGGAAATCGAGGCGCTAGAAGGGAAAATGAAGTTTTTAGAAAATCAAACCTCCCTTTCGACAGTTACTATCACCTTATATGAGGATAAGATTGTTGTACCAAACATTGAAAAGGACAAATTAAATACATGGGAGAAAACAAAAAAACAATTTATGAAAAGCACGAATATGTTATTAGCTGGCATATCCGGCTTAATTGTGTTCATTATTGGTAATATACCTGTTTTAGCTATTTTATTAATTCTAGGATTCCTCGTTCTGTTTATTTATAGGAAAAAGAAATATAAAAATAGACAAGGGTAATAACGGGTGTGCACTATATAAAATGATTGAAGAATGCTAAAATTAATTAATAGAATTAATGAAGGAATCAAAGGAGTTTTGCTATGAAAAAGAGCTTTGCAGTCATTGGACTTGGCCGATTCGGTGGTAGTATCTGTCGGACGCTTACTGATGAGGGGATGGAAGTACTTGCTATTGATAAAAACGAAGAACGAGTAAATGAATTTGCGATGATTGCTTCTCATGCGGTTGTTGGTGATACAACAGACGAAGCTGTTTTAAAAAGCTTAGGGATACGAAACTTCGACCATGTGATTGTAGCAATAGGCGATGATATTCAATCAAGTATACTAACCACTCTTATACTCAAGGAATTGGGGGTCGCTCGTGTTACCGCTAAAGCTCAAAATGATTACCATGAAAAAGTTCTTCGCAAAATTGGCGCCGACAGTGTCGTTCATCCAGAAAGAGATATGGGCAGACGAATAGCCAATAACATGGCCTCTAGTAATGTTGTCGACTATCTTGAGCTCTCTGATGAACACAGTATTGTTGAAATTGTTGCGAATGGAAAACTTAGTGGTCATACGATTATGGATTTAGATATTCGCAAGAAATATGGATTGAATATTGTTGCAATAAAACGTGGCGAGGAAATTATTGTTTCCCCGCAAGCGAAAGAAACATTTCATGTGAATGATGTGTTAATCGTGATTGGAACTGACCAGGACATTAATAAATTTGAAAAAAGAGTTTTGGAATAAAGAAAAGCGGAAGTGCCTTGAACAGGGGCGACAGGCATAAGACAAGCAGGCTTGAAGGTTGCACTTTAACCTTCAGGACTGATT
Source organism: Neobacillus drentensis (assembly GCF_036962125.1). Taxonomy (GTDB): domain Bacteria; phylum Bacillota; class Bacilli; order Bacillales; family Cytobacillaceae; genus Neobacillus; species Neobacillus drentensis_B. The sequence goes on along the minus strand of NZ_JBALOA010000007.1, from coordinate 42,312 downwards.
GGCTTATGACCCGAGCCCCTAGGCGCTGGAGCTAGCCCATAAAGAAAAGCGGAAGCACCTAAGTGCTTCCGCTTTTCTTTATTTTTACACTTCCATAATGATTGGTAAAATCATTGGTCTGCGTTTGGTTTTTTCGTACAAGAACGGAGCTAATGTATCAGTAATTTCATTTTTAATTTCCGACCATTGGCTTGTCTTTCTTTCCATAACCCTATTTAGGTGTTTGGTGATGAGACTCTGCGCGTCATTAATTAAATCACCAGATTCGCGCATATAAACAAATCCTCGCGAAATTAGATCTGGTCCTGATGCTATTTTAAACTCTTTCATATTAATACTTACAACCACAACGACTAAACCTTCTTCAGAGAGGATTCTACGGTCACGTAAAACGATATTTCCGATGTCCCCTACACCGCTGCCATCAATATAGACAGAACCAGATGGAATCTTTCCAGCTACTTGTGCAGTATCCTCAGAAAGAGCTAATACTTCACCATTGTCCATAATAAAACAATTTTCTTCTTGTACGCCACAATCGACTGCAATTTTAGCATGCATTCTTTGCATTCGATATTCACCGTGAATCGGCATAAAGAATTTCGGCCTAATTAAACGGAGCATAAGTTTTTGTTCTTCTTGTCCACCATGACCAGAAGTATGAATATTGCTAAGTTTACCGTGAATGACTTCAGCACCTGCTCTATAGAGCATATTAATGGTTCTGCTCACGCTAATCGTGTTCCCTGGAATAGGTGATGATGAAAATACAACAGTATCTCCTGGGATAATTTGAATTTGTCGATGTGTGCCATTGGCAATCCTAGATAGGGCAGCCATTGCCTCGCCTTGACTTCCAGTACAGAGGATTGTAACTTTATCCGCTGGCAGTCGATTAATTTGATTCGCTTCAATAAACGTCTCTTTAGGTGCGTTTATATAACCTAACTCAAGTCCAATATTGATTGCTGCTTCCATGCTGCGGCCAAAAACGGCCACTTTTCTTCCGTAGACCACAGCAGCCTCTACTACTTGCTGAAGTCTGTGAATATTCGATGCAAACGTGGCAAAGATAATCCGACCATCTACTTTTCGGAAAATATCGTTAATGCTGTCGCCAACTCGACGCTCAGACATTGTAAACTCAGGAATTTCACTATTTGTGCTATCTGATAGTAAACAAAGGACGCCTTCTTTTCCGATTTCTGCCATCTTAGTTAAATTGGCAGGCTCACCTACAGGGGTAAAATCAAATTTAAAATCACCTGTGTGAACAATTTGCCCTGGTGGAGTTTTAACAACAATACCATAGGAATCAGGAATACTGTGAGTAGTCCGGAAAAAGGTTACCGAGGTTTTGCGGAATTTAATGATATCGTCTTCTTTAATGTCAATTAACTTGGCATTTCTTAATAAACCGTGTTCTTCTAATTTATTTTTGATCAATCCAAGTGCGAGTTTTCCTCCATATATCGGAACGTTAATTTCTCGTAATAAATAGGGAATACCGCCAATGTGATCTTCATGTCCGTGCGTTACAAATAACCCTTTAATTTTCTCCTGATTTTTAACCAAATAGGTATAATCAGGAATAACGTAATCGATACCTAATAGCTCGTCCTCAGGAAATTTTATACCTGCATCAATTAATATAATTTCATCCTGGAACTGAACTGCATACGTGTTTTTGCCAATTTCGCCTAATCCACCAAGGGCAAAAACTGCAGTTTGATCATTCTTAACAAATTTCATAAATTATCATTTCTCCAATACTTTATAGTCTTCATTTTGAAGTTCATAATTAAGATAAGCTCCCTTAACTTCTTGAACAGATTCAACATTATACCCTCGATCGGCAATTTTTGAACGGACTTCTCTCACTGAATCCGCTTCAATAAAAAGGGTTTTTGTATTTTCTCTGACAGGTACTTCGGTGATTCTCTCTTGGTAATAAACTTTAAATATCATTACAAAATCGCTCCCAACTGAATTCATAACTTTTTCTATTATATAAAACATTCTCATCTTTTTCATTTATTTTCTATGGAAAACATTAGACTAGCATGAAAAGTATGTAAAAGAATCGTTGTTTTTACAATTTACAATAACGAAGGAGCCCTTCGCAAGTTTGAAGGGCCCTAAAAAATTTAGGCAATTGATTTTTTTCGTAGTAAATCGTTCCACTGTTTTAAAAGCTTCTTTCTTAGCTTCTTTAACATAGTGGATCATCTCCTTATCTCTTATTTTATACATTCCTTGTCCAATGTAAAGTAAGCGATGGCATATTATTGAAGTTTTTTTAAAATAAGAGTATTTTTACTATATTATATGATGAAAATTCCAATTCAATCATGGTTAAACATGGAATTAGCCTGGCAATTTATAAATTGACATTTATTATGAGAAAGTTTAGTGTGGTAAAGAAAAAAGAAAAATTGGACAATCAATCCCTGCTTAGAGGATAACATAAAAAGGAGTACATAATAAAATGAAGAAAATCGTTTTTTTTGATATTGATGGCACTCTACTCGATCATGAGAAAAAACTTCCAGAAAGTACGAAAAAAGCAATCAATTTATTGAAAGAGAACGATGTATTTGTTGCAATTGCGACTGGAAGAGCACCATTTATGTTTGAGGGATTACGAGAATTGCTTGGAATAGACTCCTATGTTAGTTTTAACGGCCAATATGTCGTCTTTGAAGACCAAGTAATATATGAGAACCCATTGGATGAGGCGGAGCTAAAAAAAATATATCTTCATTCTAAAACAAATGGTCATCCATTGGTTTTTATGAACGAGAAAACGATGAAGTCAAGTGTGGAACATCATCCTTTTATTGAGAAAAGTATGGGGAGCCTTAATTTTCCTCATCCAGGAAAAGATGATACCTTTTATGTAAATCGAAAGATGTATCAAAGCCTCCTTTTTTGTGATGAGCATGATGAAAAATTATATTTATCTGACTATCCTCAATTTGAGTTTATTAGATGGCATTCCTATTCGATGGATATTCTGCCAAAAGGGGGGTCAAAAGCCGAAGGCATTAAAAAAATGATTGGACGCTTAGGTTTTGAACTAAAAGATGTTTATGCATTTGGTGATGGTTTGAATGATTTAGAAATGCTAAAAGCAGTTGGGACTGGTGTTTCCATGGGGAATGGTGTTCCAGAAGCGAAGGAAATTGCCAACCTTATTACCAGTGATGTTGCAAATGATGGGATCTGGAACGGCCTTAAAGAATTGCAGTTAATATAAAAGAACCGCTCACTAGGGCGGTTCTTTCGTTTTTTTACCTTTCGATGGCAATGGCACCATCAATTGGTCTTAATGGATCCTCGTGATTAATATAATCATAAAACATAATACCATTTAGATGGTCAATTTCGTGTTGAAAACATATAGAAGCAAGTCCTTTTAAACGGAGTTTTACTTCTTCACCATCTATTGTTGTACCCTTAAGCGTAATTCTGGCATGTCTAGGGACATAACCTGGTATGGCTTTATCAACTGAAAGGCAGCCTTCACCAGCTTGTAAATACGCTTTTTCAACAGAATGACTGATAATTTTGGGATTAAATAACGCATAACTATAAAGGGTTCCCGACTCATCAGTAAGATGCACAGCAATCATCCGTTTTAGGACATTAATTTGCGGTGCAGCTAAGCCTATTCCTGGACGAAGGCTGTATTGAGCAGATATTTCAGGGTTTTGGCTATTTATTACATATTCTAATAAGCTGCTTAGTATTTGTTTATCCTCTTCCGAAGGCGGCATGGAAACTTCTGCAGCTACTTTTCTAAGGGAAGGATGGCCATCTCGTATGATATCTTCCATCGTTAACATGATTCCACTCACTCCTGTACATATCTAAAATTCTTTATAATAAATAGTCTATCAAACAAATGATGAAAAGTTAACATTTGATTAAGGGCCTTCCATTATAATCAAGATGAGATTGTCAAACAAATTAAGTGTCGATATAGTAGAAGAGGGAATAAGAGGAGGTTTACAACATGACATTTAGGAAAAGATATTATCCTTTGATTTTTTTGATATTCGGTTTGCTTATCATTTTTGCAGGATGTTCAAAAGAAAAGACACCTGTTGATAAAATGTACACAGTCCTAGAAAAAGTCGCAGCAGCAGAGCAAGAATTTGAAGAACAGCAGGATCCGCTTGTCACACTTGAAAAAAAAGAAAAAGGAATTTACGACCAAATTATTGAACTTGGCTTGAAAGAATATGATCAAATCGTTAAACTTTCAGATGAGGCACTTTTATTAGCGGATCAAAGAAAAGAGCATATGGAAAAAGAAACACACAGTATTAAACAATCTCAGAAGGAATTTAATAAGGTTGCAAAGATTAAGGATCAATTTGAGGATAAAGCTTTAACAAAATTGGGAGATGAACTTTATAAAATTATGATGGAAAGATATCAAGCGCATGATGTGTTATACATAGAATATAATGAAGCGCTTAAAAATGATAAAGAGTTATATTTGATGTTTAAAAATAAAGACCTACCTCTCGAAGACCTTGAGGTCCAAGTAAATAAGTTAAATGAAACGTATCAAAAAGTTTATGAAGCAAATGAAAGATTTAATACTTTAACAGAACAATACAACGATAAAAAGACGTCATTTTATAAACACGCTGGTTTAAACTCAAGTAAATAAATATGATTTCAGAAAAACAATCGGCAGATAATGTCGGTTGTTTTTTTATATATAACAATTTGTATATGTGGGAAATTATATATAACAGGAAACAAAAATGTATAGTACAGAATAATATTATTCGTAAAATTAAGTATCATGGACGTGGTGAAAAATATCGATACGTAGTATTTGACGTGCGAAAATTAATGATGTAAACTTGTTAAAGAGTTCATTAATTGTATCAATGATGTTACATAAAATAGTGGTACAGAATAGAATGATGGTAAGGTAAAAGTATTTTGTTTAACTTATCTTATCTGTGAAAAACTATTAAGTAGTATGTTTAAGATTAAAGGTAACCAAAATTCTATGTAATATCACATGGTTAACCAAAACAAAGGTAAAAAAGGACGGGGAGGCCCATCTAGCTTTTATTCTTTCGCTTTTGGGTAATCTAACTTAGTGGATTATATTTTAAAAATTTAGCCCCTTAATTGAAAGGAAGAGGTGACCCTAATGGTTTCTAAGACTCAAAACGCTAAGCTTGATGCGAAGAAAACACTAGAAGTTGTTGAAGAACAATTTCAAACACTTCAAATTCTAAATGAAGTTGGTGAAGTCGTTAACGAGGCGGCAATGCCAGACCTTAGTGATGAACAACTACAAGAATTAATGCGTCGTATGGTTTATTCTCGAATTCTTGACCAGCGCTCCATTTCTTTAAACCGTCAAGGAAGATTAGGTTTCTATGCTCCAACTGCTGGACAAGAGGCTTCTCAACTAGCTTCACAGTTCGCACTTGAAAAAGAAGACTTTATTTTACCTGGCTATCGTGATGTTCCACAAATTATTTGGCATGGCTTACCATTATACCAAGCATTTTTATGGTCAAGAGGTCATTTTGAAGGCGGGCAAATTCCTGAGGGCGTTAATGTTGCCATCCCGCAAATTATTATTGGTGCGCAGTATGTTCAAACTGCTGGTGTAGCACTTGGTATGAAAAAACGAGGTGCAAAATCGGTTGCCATTACTTATACAGGTGACGGTGGTACTTCACAAGGGGATTTCTACGAAGGAATCAACTTCGCCGGTGCTTATAAGGCGCCAGCAATCTTTATTGTTCAAAACAACCGTTTTGCAATCTCTACTCCAGTTGATAAACAATCTGCTGCGAAAACACTCGCACAAAAGGCAGTAGCCGCTGGAATTCCAGGGATTCAAGTTGATGGTATGGATCCACTTGCTGTATACGCTGCTGTTCATGATGCCCGCGAGCGTGCAATTAATGGTGAAGGTCCAACATTAATTGAAACATTAACTTATAGATATGGTCCACATACCATGGCCGGAGATGATCCAACACGTTATCGTACTGCAGATCTTGATAATGAATGGGAAAAGAAAGATCCGCTTGTTCGCTTCCGTAAATTCCTTGAAAAGAAAGGTTTATGGACAGAAGAAAAAGAAAACGAAGTAATTGAACAAGCAAAAGAAGATATTAAAGAAGCTATTAAAAAAGCTGATGGAGCACCAAAACAAAAAGTTACTGATTTAATATCTATTATGTATGAAGAAATGCCACAAAACTTAAAAGAACAATATGAAATATATAAAGAAAAGGAGTCGAAGTAAGCCATGGCTCAAATGACAATGATTCAAGCAATTACAGATGCATTGCGTGTGGAATTAAGCAAGGATCCGAACGTATTAGTATTCGGGGAAGACGTAGGTCTTAACGGTGGTGTATTCCGTGCAACTGAAGGACTACAAAAAGAATTTGGCGAAGATCGTGTATTTGATACACCACTTGCTGAATCAGGAATCGGCGGCTTAGCTGTCGGCCTAAGTTTACAAGGTTTCCGTCCAGTTCCAGAAATTCAATTCTTCGGCTTTGTTTATGAAGTAATGGACTCTATTTCTGGTCAGGCAGCTCGACTTCGTTATCGTACAGGTGGCAAATTCAATGCACCGATTACATTCCGTTCACCATTTGGTGGTGGCGTACATACTCCAGATATGCACGCTGATAGCTTAGAAGGTCTTATGGCTCAACAACCTGGTGTAAAGGTTGTTATTCCATCAACACCATATGATGCAAAAGGACTTCTCATTTCATCAATCCGTGATAATGACCCAGTTATCTTTCTTGAACATATGAAGTTATACCGTTCTTTCCGTCAAGAAGTTCCAGAAGGGGAATATACCATTCCACTCGGAAAAGCTGAGGTAAAACGAGAAGGAAAAGATATTACGATTGTTACTTATGGAGCAATGGTTCACGAATCATTAAAAGCTGCTGAAGAATTAGAAAAAGAAGGATTCTCTGCAGAAGTCATTGATTTACGAACAGTAAGTCCGATTGATATTGAAACAATTATCGGGTCAGTTGAAAAAACTGGACGTGCCATCGTTGTTCAAGAAGCACAAAAACAAGCAGGTATTGCTGCAAATGTTGTTGCTGAAATAAATGATCGTGCAATTTTAAGCCTGGAAGCACCTGTATTACGTGTTGCGGCTCCAGATACTGTATTTGCATTCCCACAAGCGGAAGCTGTATGGCTCCCGAATTATAAAGATGTAATTGAAACAGCTAAAAAAGTATTAACATTTTAATTAATTACTAAATTAGTTAATCTTTTACGATCGTTACAATGCTCAAAAATACATGTAATATAGGAGGATGAATCCTAGTGTCATTTCAATTTAAAATGCCTGACATCGGTGAAGGTATTCATGAAGGCGAAATTGTAAAGTGGTTTGTAAAACCTGGTGATAAAATTCAAGAAGATGATGTACTATGTGAGATTCAAAATGATAAAGCAGTGGTTGAAATTCCATCCCCTGTTGAAGGTACTGTCCTTGAAGTGAAAGTAGGAGAAGGTACAGTTGCTACAGTAGGACAAGTTTTGGTAACTTTTGATGCTCCAGGATATGAAGACCTACAATTTAAAGGCGATGAACATGCCGATGAACCAAAACCAGAAGAAAAACCTGCGGCAGCAGCATCTGCACCTGAAGTTAAGCAGGACGCTGCACCACAACCAGCTGCTGTAGCTGTTGCAACACAAGTAGAAGTTGATCCAAATCGTCGGATTGTTGCTATGCCTTCTGTTCGTAAATATGCCCGTGAAAAGGGTATTAACATCCAATTAGTTCCGGGAACAGGCAATCATGGCCGAATTTTAAAAGGTGATATTGATGCTTTTGTAAGCGGTGGAGCTGCACCTGCACCTGCACCACAAGCTGCTGCAACTTCAGTAGTGGAAACAACTGCTCAACAAACCGAAACTCCGCAAGCAGCAGTTGCGATACCGCAAGGTGAATACCCTGAAACTCGTGAAAAAATGAGCGGTATTCGAAAAGCAATTGCCAAAGCGATGGTTAATTCAAAACACACTGCACCGCATGTTACTCTTATGGATGAAGTAGATGTAACTAAACTTGTTACACACCGTAAGAAATTTAAAGAAGTAGCCGCAGCCAAAGGAATTAAGCTAACATTCTTACCATACATCGTTAAAGCATTAACAAGTGCACTACGCGAATTCCCAGCATTAAACACATCACTTGACGATGCAACAAGCGAAATTATTCATAAACATTATTATAATATTGGAATTGCAGCAGATACGGAAAAAGGCTTGTTAGTTCCAGTTGTAAAAGATGCAGATCGTAAATCAGTTTTCTCTATTTCTAATGAAATCAATGAATTAGCTGGAAAAGCACGCGATGGCAAGCTTGCCCCTAATGAAATGAAGGGTGCTTCATGTACTATTTCCAACATTGGATCAGCTGGCGGTCAATGGTTCACTCCAGTTATTAATCATCCAGAAGTAGCTATCTTAGGTGTTGGTCGAATTGCAGAAAAACCAATCGTTAGAAACGGTGAAATTGTTGCGGCTCCAGTTTTAGCCCTATCATTAAGCTTTGATCACCGTATGATCGATGGTGCAACCGCACAAAATGCTTTAAATCATATTAAACGTTTATTGAACGATCCAGAACTATTGTTAATGGAGGCGTAAATCAAATGGTCGTTGGAGATTTCCCAATCGAAACAGATACTATAGTCATTGGAGCAGGTCCAGGAGGATATGTTGCAGCTATTCGTGCAGCTCAGTTAGGACAAAAAGTGACAATTGTAGAAAAAGAATATGTTGGCGGCGTTTGTTTAAATGTCGGTTGTATTCCTTCTAAAGCATTAATTTCAGCGGGGCACCGTTACGAAACAGCCATGCACTCTGAATCATTTGGAATTACCGCTGAAAATGTTAAAGTGGATTTTTCAAAAGTTCAAGAATTTAAATCAAGCATTGTTAACAAGTTAACCGGTGGTGTAGAAGGCTTATTAAAAGGCAACAAGGTCAACATTGTTCGTGGTGAAGCCTACTTTGTTGATGCGAATACATTACGAGTAATGGATGAAAGTTCAGCTCAGACGTATACCTTTAAAAATGCCATTATTGCAACTGGGTCTCGTCCAATTGAGTTGCCTGCTTTTAAATATTCAAAACGCGTTCTAAATTCTACCGGAGCACTCAACTTAACTGAGATTCCAGAAAAAATTGTTGTTATCGGCGGTGGAGTAATCGGGATTGAACTAGGCGGAGCCTACGCAAACTTTGGCAGCCAAGTAACAATCTTAGAAGGTGCTGAAGAAATATTAGGACTTGGTGTTTTTGACAAGCAAATGGCTGCTCTTGTCAAGCGAAGCATGAAGAAAAAAGGTGCAGAATTCTTTACAAAAGCCTTCGCTAAGGGTGTAGAAGAAACAGAAAATGGTGTGATTGTTTCCTTCGAAACTAAAGGTGAAGAAAAGAAAATCGAAGCAGATTACGTATTTGTTATGGTTGGACGCCGTCCAAACACTGATGAAATGGGTTTAGAACAAGTTGGTGTAAAATTAAGTGATCGTGGCTTAATTGAAATCGACAAACAATGCCGTACAAACATTAGCAATATTTATGCGATTGGTGATGTTGTAGCTGGTCCTCAGTTGGCTCATAAGGCTTCTTATGAAGCAAAAATTGCTGCTGAAGCAATTGCTGGTCATACTTCTGAAATTGATTACTTAGGTATTCCTGCTGTAGTATTCTCAGACCCTGAATTGGCTTCAGTTGGATATACTGAAGGTCAAGCAAAAGAAGAAGGTATTACTGTAAATGCGGCTAAATTCCCATTTGCTGCTAATGGTCGTGCTTTATCATTAGACAGTGGCGATGGATTCATGAAATTAATTACTCGTAAAGAGGATGGACTTGTAATTGGAGCGCAGATTGCTGGCACAAATGCTTCAGATATGATTGCTGAGCTGGGCCTTGCGATTGAAGCGGGAATGACTGCTGAAGATCTTGCTATGACCATTCATGCACATCCAACACTTGGAGAAATCACAATGGAAGCGGCCGAAGTAGCCTTAGGAAGCCCAATCCACATTATGAAATAGTAACAACCATAAAAGTCCTTTTCGTTCAAAACGGAAAGGACTTTTACTTTTTTTAGCGAAATAAAATATATCTCATCCTTTTAGAACATATACTTAATAACTAGCATTCTAAATAGATGTTGAATGTATTAAGAGTGGTGATAAATATGAGGGTCTATGTTGTTGTGATACTGCAATTTATCATTTGGAGCGGCTATACGTTTATTGAATGGTTATCGAAGCATGACCAGCTAATTTATAAAGTCATCATGTTTTTTGTCTTCTTTTATTTGGCATTTTTAATAGGCAATCAGGTAACAAAATCAGCACGAAAAACGCTTTTTATCACAACCCTAAGCCTTGTTATATATACTTCGATCCACTATACCATGGAGTTGATTATTCAATAAAAAAAGCCCCATAAGGAGCTTTTATAAAATATAAAAAAATAAGTGTTTTTGAACTTAGTTTACTGTCTAGCGCAAGCGGCCCTAACGGCTAGTGTCCTTCGCTCTCCGCCCTACGATAAGTCAA
>NZ_JBALOA010000007.1:0-31679 GCF_036962125.1 Neobacillus drentensis | reverse complement strand
TCAGTTGGAGCGCTCCAGGCCATAGGCCGTTGACCAGGGCGCTTCCGCTTTTCTTATTTTCTTGGATAATAATACATGATTCGCTCATTGAATAAATGTAGTTCACCCTGAAGCTTTTTGGCTAGGTATTTACAAAACTCATTGGCTTTTCCTTTGTCACCAAAAGTAGATTCTTCAGGTAAGGTAACTTGTATGTATGTTTGCTCTAGTTCTTGACCATCTTCATTGCGAATTGTCTCTTGATCGACTCCGATTAAAATAGCATAGTAGCGTTCGTCGGAGGAGTGTAAATAAAACCATGTTCCTTTAGACTCTGCCGTTTCTTTTATTTCATATGGAAAGGCGGATTCCCCGTATTCCCACCCTATTTGATTTCCTGTTTTTGTAGTATTTTGTTTATATTCATGGATTAATTCTTTTATTTCTTCGATTGAAACCGTTTGTTTTGCGGATGAAGGCACTAACTTTATATATGCGTTCACAGCCATCATCATTCCCCCTTAGTTATCCGTTAATATAATGCATCTCTATTCTAGCATTGAATAAAATCTTATGACAACTAGCATTAAATAAATTTAGATGTTTTCTTGTTTGTTTTTTATAATTGAATTATAATAATATTCTAAACATTATACGAAAAGGAGGATCTTTATGGAAATCTTTGATAAACTCTATGATGAACATGAAAATGCAAAAGTAAGGTTTATTGGTTTTACAACGGAACATACACGTTATGATTTCGGGATTATTTACACCAATATGTTTTTCGGAAAGCCTTTAGTTGTCTGTATGCAAACTGGCCGCTCTACACTCCTCGACCCCAAAGACATCGAAGATATTGATTACCTACAAACAGTATTCCGTATCCCTGATCAACAGCAGGCAGCGGATTTAGCTGAATTTTTCAGTGAAACATTACCTTCCATCCCTTTTATCACCCAATATGAATAATTTACAAGAGGAGGCCCAAATAAGGCCTTTTTTTATCGATATTTTTTAAATGTGACATACAAATTAGGCTTGAATTTTCTAATGTGATATATTATTATTAAGTTAATGATATATAAATGCTTCGTTTTGTGATCATTCAATAATGAAAAGGGGATTGAACAGATGGGTACTTTAGTATGCCAAACATGTAACTCTACTATTGATCATTTTGAAGATGAAAAAGTAACGGTGCTTTATTCTAAATGCAATTGTTGCGACGATCATCATAAAGAGGAAGATTTATAATAGCTAAACATAAATAAAACAGGATTCCGAAAATGGAATCCTGTATTTTTGTGCTATTTAATTGCTTTATACTCTTTAATTACATGGATGGTTTTAATTTCATCATCTTCCGGCCCTTGTACTGGAAGGCCAGCTTCGAGGTTTTTCCTAATATAATGGAGGTTTTCCTTCGTAATAATTTCTCCTGGAATAAAGATTGGAATTCCAGGTGGGTAAACCATAATAAATTCTGCAATGATTCTACCTTCTGATTCTTCAAAAGGAATTACTTCTGTTTCCGAATAGAAGGCATCTCTTGGGGTTAAAGCGAGTACTGGGATTTCTGGAAGAAGAACTTCTACCGGTTCAATCTTTTCAGTACTATGTTGGCATTCATCCGCTAATTCTTTGAGAGCATTTACAAGTAAATCAGCCTCATGCTCTGTGTCTCCGAGCGTGATGATGCAAAGAATATTATAAAGGTCGGAAAGTTCCACTTCAATATTGTGTTTGTCCCTAAGCCATTTTTCTACATCATATCCAGTTAGACCTAACTCCTTAACAGAAATAATTAACTTAGTTGGATCATAATCAAAGGTCGCTTTTGATCCTAAAATTTCTTCACCAATACAATGCAAGTGTTCAATCTCATTGATTCTTTTACGCATTGATTGGGCTAAATTGATGGTATTGTCAATTAGTTCTCGGCCCTTAGTAGCTAATTGCTTACGAGCAACATCAAGTGAAGCTAGCAATAAATAAGAGGTCGAGGTGGTTGTAAGCATACTTAGAATGGACTGAACATGTTTAGCAGATACAAGTCCTTCCTTCACATTTAAGATTGAACTTTGAGTCATTGAACCGCCTAGTTTATGAACACTTGTCGCAGCCATATCAGCGCCAGCCTGCATAGCTGAAAGTGGAAGGTCCTCATGAAAATGAATGTGAACTCCGTGGGCTTCATCCACAAGGACAGGTATATCATAGGAGTGAGCAATTTCAACAATCTTTTTTAAATCTCCAGAGATACCAAAATAGGTTGGATTGATAACCAGAACCGCTTTTGCATCTGGATGTTGTTTAAGAGCTCTTGCAACTGCATCTGGGGTAATTCCATGTGAAATTCCAAGTTCCTTATCAATTTCCGGTTGGATAAACACTGGGATAGCCCCTGAAAAAACAATCGCAGACATAATAGATTTATGAACATTTCTTGGAACGATTATCTTATCATCTGGTCCACAAACGGCCATAATCATTGCTATAATTGCCCCGCTTGTCCCTTGTACAGAAAAGAATGTTCGGTCAGCTCCGAAAGCTTCAGCAGCTAAATCCTGAGCCTGTTTAATGATTCCTTTTGGTTGATGCAGGTCATCTAAAGGCCCAATATTGATTAGGTCAATAGATAAGGCATTATCGCCAATAAAGTTTCGAAACTCTGGGTCAATCCCTGCACCTTTCTTATGACCTGGAATATGAAATTGAATTGGGTTCTTTTTAGCATGTGCTAATAAACCGCTAAATAGCGGTGTTTGATTTTGTGACAATTTATATCCACACCTTCTTATTAAAAATACTCTAATAAATACTGCATTAAAAATATACAAACAAAGGAATTATAGCACTATTCCTATTTATTGCAAAGAAATATATGTTTTTTCAAACTGGTATACGATAGTTTCCCATTTAGACAGGAAAATTACCCTAAAGAGACGAAATAACATGTAGAAAGTTTTTAGGGGGGATAATCATTGAAATGGAAAACACGGGTTACTGAATTATTAAATATACAATACCCTATTATACAAGGAGGTCTGGCTTATTTAGCCTATTCTGAGTTGGCAGCAGCTGTTTCAAACGCAGGTGGCCTTGGCCAAATTACAGCTATGTCCTTAGGGGAACCGGAACAACTTAGAGTGGAGATTCAAAAGGTGAAACAGCTGACAAATAATCCCTTTGGGGTTAATTTTGCAATTGGACAGCATGGCAGACCGTTTGCTGATTTTCTTCAAGTTGCCATTGATGAAAAGGTGCCGGTTATCTCAATGACAGGAGGAAATCCTGCCCCTATATTTGAACAGTTAAAAGGTACTCCTATCAAAACACTTGTCCTTGTCGCGGCAAGAAGGCAGGCTGAGAAGGCTGAAGAACTCGGGGCAGATGCAGTAATGGTTGTCGGTCAAGAAGGAGGCGGACACCTTGGCCGTGATGATGTGGGGACGCTTGTTTTAGTACCTCAAGTAGTGGATGCTGTATCTATACCTGTAATTGCTTCTGGCGGCATTGGCGATGGCAGAGGACTTATGGCGGCACTTAGCTTAGGAGCTGAGGGAATCGAAATGGGGACGAGATTCATTGCCACGAAGGAATGTATTCATGCACACGAGCTGTATAAAAAGTCGTTAGTGGAAGGAAATGAATCTAGCACGGTGGTCATTAAGAGAACGCTAGGAACACCTGCGAGGGCGCTAGCTAATGGCTGGACAGAAAAAATTCTTGACGTTGAAAAGAACAATGGCGGTTACGAACAATTAAAAGAATACATCAGTGGGACTGCAAACCAACGCTATATTTATGAAGGTGTCCCTGACGAAGGTTTTGCATGGGCAGGGCAGGTAATGGGATTAATCAAAGATGTCCCTGCGGTTCAAGAATTATTTAACCGAATGATACATGATGCTGAACAAATTCGTGCAAAATGGGGAAAATAATTATATGATTTATTTTAGCTTGATTTAGTTAGAAGGTGAAATAATGGAATACCAGTATCCAATTGACTATCATTGGAGCACAGAAGAAATTGTTGATGTGATTGCATTTTTTGAAACAATTGAAAAAGCCTATGAACAGGGAATTGACCGCGAAGATGTAATGAGAGCATATCGCCGCTTTAAGGAGATTGTCCCTAGTAAGGCAGAAGAAAAGACGATTTGTAGTGAATTTGAAGAGATGAGTGGTTATTCGTCTTATCGTACTATAAAAAAGGCAAAAGATGCTTCATCTGGCGATCGAATTAAAATGAAATGAATGAAAAGCTCCCGAACAGAAACATTTGTTCGGGAGCTTTGTTTTATTTCAAGTTAAGTGAGATTTTATATAACGGGGCTACTTTTTGAAAGACTTCCTCTATTTGCTGAATTAGTCCGTCATAACCTAATTGGATTACTTTTTCTCTATCAATTGTAAATCCACATAGTAATTCTGCTTTTTTAACTTTTTGTAGACGCTCAAAAAGGGAGAGTAGTTCGTCTTTTGATAATTTTCCTTGTTCAATTGTATCTGGTTTTGTATGATCTATAGACCAAGCAAAACCCATTGGTATATCTCTATATATTTTAGATAATTTTTTTGAAAACCTTGCAGCCATCACTTCTTTTTGGGGCGCTTCATATATTACGGCAAACCAAATAAATAAGTGAGTGTTCCACAAGCCAATTTGGAAATGGGGCATCATTTTATAACCTCGAGGATTATTGGAAAATGCAACCCAAGTATCCTTTGGCGGATTAATGGTTCGTCTAGCATGTTTGGCAACATGGACAAACATTTCATCAGAAGTTAACGAAGATAGAATTGGTGCAAAATAATCCCCCAAGTATTCCAATTTCGGACGAACTGTTTCTTTGAGGGCGGCCATCCTCGTCTCTAAACCATCTATTAGAAATACATCAAAATCTTCATTAGTAAATCCCTTGAAAGCCATAATCGTAAACCTCCACAAAACATTTGTCCTTAATTGTAGCATATCATTCAGCGGACAAGTAGTAAGATGCATTTCTGGGTTAAAGCACATATTTGTTGCAACATATCTCCATGACTCATATTATACAGTAAAAAATTATTTGAAAAATTAGTTTAATTAGGGAAGGGGAGGAGAAACATGAAACAATTAATGAATACCTCACTTAAAAAAGCAGGCGAAAAAGAAAGAACAGCAGTGTTAAGATTGGAAATGGACTACGAATTAGCTACATTATTCGAAGCAATTGAAGAAAAAAATGAGAAAAAAATGAAAGACTGCAAACAAAAATTAGAAAAAATCCGCCAAGAATTAGTAAGATTAAAAGCTCTTTGATGAATAAGACGTTTTTTTAATCCAAGGAGAAATAAAGTAGGATGGATCGAAATAGAATATATTCAGAACTTATCTAAAACGAACTCCAGCAGACAAGAGGGGGGTTCGTTTATTATTTGTACTTTTAAAGTGGAAGTTTATGGCATAAAAGTTGATGTGGTTATACAATATGATTAAGCTATATGCTATAGGTACATTATTTATATAAAAGTATTTCATACTACATACATTGAACTTTTGACAGGAATTAAGAAATTTGGAGGACTATTATGAACTGGGATCAGATATATGAGCAGGCAAAGGAATGGGTTTATCAAGCAGGAGCTAAAATCAGATTATCTTTTAATAGTACATTAGATATTGAAACCAAATCCAACGCTAACGATCTAGTAACCAACATGGATAAAGAAATTGAACAATTTTTTATTAGTAAAATCCGTGATGTTTACCCTGGACATAAAATTTTAGGCGAAGAAGGATTTGGAGATAACCTTATTAGTCTTGATGGAATAGTTTGGATGATTGACCCTATTGATGGTACGATGAATTTTATCCATCAACAAAGAAACTTTGCTATTTCCCTGGGTGTTTATGAAAACGGTGTTGGAAAAATTGGAATCATTTACGATGTCGTTCATGATGAATTGTATCATGCAATGAGGGGAAAGGGAGCTTATATCAATGAACAGTCACTTGTTCCGCTAACGAAAACCACTATAAGGGAATCAATTATCGCACTGAATGCGACGTGGGTTATGGAAAATCATCGGATTGATCACAACTTAATGATTCCTCTTGTAAAGGCTGCAAGAGGAACGAGGTCATTTGGTTCAGCAGCTCTTGAATTAGTATTTGTTGCGGCAGGAAGGGTTGACGCTTATCTTTCCATGCGCTTATCACCTTGGGATGTTGCTGCAGGGGCAGTAATAATTGAAGAACTTGGTGGTTTGGTTACTAATCTAAGAGGAGAAAAACTAAATTTCCTTGCCCAGGATTCATTATTTGCAGCTAAGCCTGGCTTGCATCAATCCATCTTAAGGGATTATTTAAAAGAGGGAAAATGGTAAAAAGAAGCCACTCGTGGCTTCTTTTTATAATTGACCATTTTCGCGCATTTTTCTTTTAGTTTTAAATCCCATTCTCATGATAATAATAATAGCAATTACACAGCCCAATACTCCGATTACGCTTTTCTCACTTATGGCAATTCCTATCCCCATAATACTGGCCGCTGCCAAGACAGCATATGCAAGTAAAGGCCACTTCACCGTTTTCATTTTTTAATCCCCTTTTTCAGTTCAAAGATTGAATGAAACTGTATAATTTTTATTCTACAATAAAATGGTTAGGGGTTTCCACTAAATTTGTGGTATAATGTTTTAGTTGTATATGGGAAAACTAAAAATAGACTTTTTTAGAATATAGGCAGGAGTGGAAATTGTTGAATATAAGAAATGATATACGTAATATTGCGATTATTGCCCACGTTGACCATGGTAAAACTACGTTGGTTGACCAATTATTGAAACAATCTGGAACATTTCGTTCTAACGAGCATGTCGAAGAACGTGCAATGGATTCGAATGATTTAGAAAGAGAGCGTGGAATCACGATTCTCGCCAAGAATACCGCAATTCAATATAAGGATACACGTATCAATATTTTGGATACTCCAGGACACGCTGACTTTGGCGGAGAAGTGGAACGGATTATGAAAATGGTTGATGGAGTATTACTTGTTGTTGATGCCTACGAAGGTTGTATGCCACAAACTCGTTTTGTGCTTAAAAAGGCATTGGAGCAGAATTTAACTCCAATTGTTGTGGTTAATAAAATTGATCGTGACTTCGCACGACCTGCAGAAGTAATCGATGAAGTAATCGATTTATTTATTGAACTTGAAGCAAATGAAGATCAACTTGAATTCCCTGTAATTTATGCTTCAGCAATAAATGGAACAGCAAGTACTGACCCAGAAAAGCAAGATGAAAATATGCAATCCTTGTATGAAGCGATCGTTGAATATATCCCTGCACCAGTTGACAATCGTGAAGAACCGCTACAATTCCAAGTTGCACTACTTGATTACAATGACTATGTCGGCAGAATCGGTATCGGGCGCGTATTCCGTGGTACGATGAATGTTGGTCAACAAGTAGCTTTGATGAAATTAGATGGTTCCGTTAAGCAATTCCGTGTAACCAAAATCTTTGGTTTCTTTGGATTAAAACGACAAGAAATCCAAGAAGCTGTCGCTGGAGACTTGATTGCCGTTTCTGGAATGGAAGATATCAATGTTGGTGAAACGGTTTGTCCGGTTGAACATCAGGAAGCACTTCCAATACTACGTATTGATGAGCCTACATTACAAATGACCTTTGTTGTAAACAACAGTCCATTTGCTGGTCGAGAAGGTAAGTATTTAACTTCAAGAAAGATTGAAGAAAGACTACGTTCCCAATTGCAGACGGACGTAAGCTTGCGTGTTGAAAACACAGATTCACCAGATGCTTGGATTGTTTCTGGCCGTGGTGAACTTCATTTATCCATTCTAATTGAAAATATGCGTCGTGAAGGTTATGAGCTTCAAGTTTCAAAACCTGAAGTTATCGTAAAAGAGATTGATGGAGTTCGCTGTGAACCAGTAGAAAGAGTTCAAATCGATGTACCGGAAGAACATACTGGGTCAGTAATGGAATCTATCGGAGCTCGCAAAGGCGAAATGATTGATATGATTAACAATGGTTCTGGTCAAGTACGTCTAATCTTTAACGTGCCGGCACGTGGGCTAATTGGCTACACAACCGAATTTTTAACCATGACTAGGGGCTATGGAATTATTAATCATACATTTGACAGCTATCAGCCAATGTTACCTGGCCAAGTTGGTGGAAGACATCAAGGTGTCCTTGTTTCAATGGAATCAGGAAAAGCTTCGACATATGGTATCATGCAAGTTGAAGACCGTGGAACAATTTTCGTTGAGCCAGGTACAGAAATATACGAGGGGATGATCGTTGGCGAAAACACTCGCGAAAACGACATCACTGTTAATATTACAAAAATGAAACAGGCGACAAATGTTCGTTCAGCAAATAAAGATCAAACATCTGTTATTAAAAAGCCGCGCATCATGACATTAGAAGAGTCACTTGAATATTTAAATGATGACGAATATTGTGAGGTTACTCCAGAATCAATTCGTCTTCGTAAAAAAATTCTTGATAAAAATGAACGTGAGAGAGCAGCTAAAAAGAAAAAATATGCAGAACAGAGTTAAGTAAAAGGAGTGCATGAAGATGGAAGGCTTTTCTCCAAGTCTTAGATTTTTCATTGAACTAACAGATGTAAAAACCGCTGTGTTGTTACAGTACCTATATATTGTAATATTAGCGGCCATTGTCTATAAGTTAGGCTTTGCAAAAAAATTGCCTCTTTTGAAAAACATCGTGATTTATATATGCTTGTTGATTGGATGCTTTGTTATGCTGATTTTTTCATATGCATTGCCTATCGCTGAAGGACTCGCAGGTGCAGCGGTGTTATTGATTATTTATAAAATACGATTACATCAAACAAAAAAGCATCAGGCTGAAGCGAAATAACGGGGGTTTAGTTAAATGAAATCCGTACAGGATACACTATATAATTGGCTTACAATTAAGGTTGTATGCGACGAACGGCCTGATGATACAGCAGCTCGAGATACCTTAAACCTTTTTGAAGAAATGTTAACGGAACTTAACCTCTCAAACATTGAGGTAACAACGGATGAAGTGATGTATTATGTTTCCTATCAACAAGGGGAGGAAACGAAAAAAACGCGCTTTCCTCGAGAATTAATTGAGGTCATGCTGCAGCAAATAAATAAAGAGCCAGAAAAATATGAGAACTATCCAATTGAAGCAGAATAAAAAACCATCATGTTCATTCCACTGTGGAATGAACATGATGGTTTTTTTGCTAGTTAATAAAAGATTTACTGTCAAGCGCTAGGGTCCCAAGTGGCTGAATGGGGCGGTAGGGCCGATACAGCTTTTACTCTCACCAGTCGTCCTCTTCAGATTTTGCACGATATAAGCGGAAATTTCCTGATTCAAATCTGGCATTTGTTTTTTCAGTTATTCTTGTATTGCATTCTTTACACATATATGTATGGATGGGACGATTGCGAAGACGCTTTGCCACAAACGATTCATCTAGAATCGTTTCAATTTTATCGCAAATCACACATTTGACTCTCATTATGACACCTCTTCATCAATTTCTATAAACCGAATAATTTACTCTAGTATAACATGTCAGAAAGTTTGTAGGTAATCAATTAGGGCTATTTTCTCTCATCAAGTGGATTAATTTGATGAAAGCATGGGATAGTAGTAATATGAGAATATCTGTTTTTGAACAGGTTGTAGGAATTATTAAAGGGGATGGAAAAATGGCAAATCAAGTCGAACCAAGGCTAATCAAGCCTTTATATGATGAATTACAAAAGGAAAGATTCGTGACAATAGCAACTGTTGATTATGAGACCGGGGGTCCGAATGTTAGTTCTATTTCCTGGGTGCTGGCGAAAGATGAAAGTACCATCTATATTGCTGTAGATAATCGGTCAAGGATCTTGGAAAATATTAATAAAAACAAGCAAGTAGTTATTAATTTGATAGCAAACGAATCTACATATGCAATTCATGGGGAAGCTTACGTTAAACAAGAAAAACTAAATGATGTACCACTAAAGCTAGCACTAATTCAAGTAACAGTTACAGCGGTTAGAGATGTTATGTTTTATGGTTCAAAAATAGTCACTGAGGTTCAATACGATAAAACCTATGATAAAAATGCTGCCCAAAAATTAGATCAACAAGTAATGGATGCAATGAGAAAAGCTTAGGAATCCCTAAGCTTTTTAATAAAATAAGAAATGATAAATTCGACTTCGAGAATTGTCCAGCTCCAGCGCCTAGCCCCTCGAGGTCACAAGCCAAGCCGTCCAAAAGGTCAAAGAGCAACCTTTCGGCCGGCTTGTCTTGTGCTTGTCGGGGCTGACCAAGGCGCTTGCGCTTTTCTTATTTATAATGATTTGACTGGTCTTCTTGTTCCTTTTCTAACTTCTTATCTTCCTTATTAGAAAGCTTTCTATCAGGTTTTTCGGGCGCTTTTTTCGGGCTTGGAGTAATTAAATCTCCAGGTACCTCAGGCATTAATCGTCCTGCTACGTCTGCGAGTTCCTCCATAATGCCCTGTATAGGCCGGCCCTTATTTATATCCGTTTGAATTTCTTTTAAGCGCTGTGTTGTATCCGCATCAGCCACTACCACTGCTTTGGCACCGTATGGGTCTTTTCTTAAACTTTCAGCGACTGAATATTTAATTGATCCTACTTGAGAGCGATCAATTTTAGCATTGACATCAATGCCAACAATGGCATAGCGGCCCATTACGACTGCTGTTGCATCGTTAACATTTGGAATACTTGTAGCTAGTTTGACTAAACGCTTGGATACTTCTTGTCCTGTTTTTCTATCTACATTTTCAATGTAGCTGTTTTTCACTTTAACGTATGAAGCATTACTGTTGTTATTTGTCAGTTCCTTTTTAGTGCTGCAGCCGGCTAGGGTCAGACATAAAGCAGTTATAATTAAAGTTTTCTTCATCTACAATCCACCTCCGAAATACTTTATCAATACTTGAACCTAAGCTATCGTTCTTCATCTGTATTGAATAGTCTCTTTAACATTTATTGTGCGGAACTCCTTCTATCTTTATTCCAATAAACATATATTTTACCAAAGTTCAAACTAGCAACATGGTTGTTTGCAAGTTGCAATCCTAACAACAAGTAAAGCAGGAGGCGTTGCTTTGAGTAAAATATACGTGTTAGATACAAATGTCTTGTTACAAGACCCGTATTCCCTCTTCTCTTTTGAAGATAATGAAGTTGTTATTCCTGCAGTGGTTCTTGAAGAAGTGGACTCAAAGAAAAGGTATATGGATGAAGTGGGAAGAAATGCGAGACAAGTATCAAGATTAATTGACGGCCTGAGGGCCTCAGGAAAACTACATGAAAAAATCCCGTTGGAAAACGGGGGAACAATCAGAATTGAATTGAATCATCGGTCTTTCCATGAGCTTCAGGATATATTTATTGAGAAAACAAATGATAATCGTATACTGGCAGTTGCAAAAAATCTATTTTTAGAAGAACAAACTAAAGAAAATGGAAAGCCAGTGATACTGGTTAGTAAGGATGCACTTGTCCGGGTAAAAGCAGATGCAATTGGACTAGATGCCGAAGATTTTTTAAATGATCGTGTCGTTGAAATTGATCATATTTACACAGGATTTTTTGAGGTTTTCCTTCCTATTGAATTATTAGGACGTTTCTATGAGAAAGGGGAACTCAATCTCTCTGAGATAGCCAATCACCCCTTTTACCCGAACCAATTTTTAGTAATGAAAGATGCCCTTGGTAGTTCTGCCTCTGCGATAGGTATGGTAGACAAAACGAGTAAAAAGGTAAAAAAATTAGCATTAAACCAAGAGCATGTTTGGGGGATTCATTCTAGGAATGTTCAGCAGACAATGGCAATTGAATTATTATTACGTAAGGATATTCATTTAGTGACGTTAACAGGGAAAGCAGGGACTGGAAAGACATTATTAGCACTAGCTTCAGGATTGATGCAAACAGAAGATTTTAGGGAGTATAAAAAACTTTTAGTTGCTCGGCCGATTGTACCAGTAGGGAAAGACCTTGGTTTTTTACCAGGAGAAAAACAAGAAAAACTCAGACCTTGGATGCAGCCAATCTTTGATAATCTGGAATTTCTTTTCAATACTAAAAAACCTGGAGAACTTGATGCTATCTTGGCAGGTATGGGATCCATTGAGGTAGAGGCATTAACGTACATTCGAGGCAGGAGTTTACCGAAGCAGTTCATTATCATTGATGAAGCTCAAAATTTAACAAAGCATGAAGTGAAAACTATTCTTACCCGAGTCGGAGAAGGGAGTAAAATTGTTTTAATGGGGGACCCAGAACAGATTGATCATCCCTATCTAGATGCCTATAACAATGGTTTAACGTATGTTGTGGAAAAGTTTAAAGATCAAGCAATTTCAGGACATGTAAAATTATTAAAAGGGGAAAGGTCTGGATTAGCCCTTTTGGCTGCAGACTTACTCTAAAATGATTAAAAGTAAAACGGGCGCCAAAGGCACCCGTCTTACTTTATGAAAAAACTCTTTACATTTTTAATTGGACTTTGTTGATTTGAACCATCACCGAAATAAATATGAATTGGTCCGTCTTCCTTAATAGGTTTACCGTTATTAGAGAAGCCTAAAATAAGGTCATAGGCTGTTTCAATTGGATACTCATATTCACCGTCTGCACAATGTATAACAAAAGTATCTGCATCACTAGCGGGCTCCGCATTAAGCAGAAAGGGTCTTAATGGAATCCCGAAGCTCCCAGTCAGAACCTTTTCTTTTTCAAATTTCTTTTCTGTTTTTAAAGTAGGCGGATAAATTGCCCCTTCGATAATTTCACGATCCCAATGCTTAGAAACAGACTTAGTGTACTCTTCTAATGAATTGGAATCCTCTGGTTTTGTTGAAAAATAGGTGGTTAGATCCACTCGCCTGTCGTCAAAAATCCACACTCCTGGATCAAGAGTAATCGAATACTTCACTTTTCCTGAAATGATAATGATATTTTCCATTAATAATTCCCCCTAAACCTCTGCCTCATAAGTATAACTTTTTTTAAACAAAATGTCATAATAGGACAATCAAGAATCTTGAGAAGATAAATCCTTTTTTCAGCCGCCTTTTTTACTAACTGCTTTGTGTAATCTCTTTCATTGTTCTTGCAATTTCTCTTAGGTTTGGGTAAAATTTATAGATAAGTTGAATTATCGCTCTGAAATGGGGGGATTAATGTTGGCGTCTGAAATGGTCGTGAATCACCAGGAAAAAGCATATGCCTTGTTACAGGCTGACGCTGAAAAAATATTAAGGCTAATCAAAGTGCAAATGGACAATCTTACGATGCCTCAATGCCCTCTTTATGAAGAGGTGTTGGATACACAAATGTTTGGCCTATCAAGAGAGATAGATTTTGCTGTTCGATTAGGTTTAATAGATAGTAAAGATGGGAAAGCCATCCTAGATACATTAGAAAGAGAATTATCCGCTCTTCACGATGCATCATTAAGAAAATAGTGACATAGGAACCCAAACAATCACTGTTCATTGTTTGGGTTTTTTGTTATTCAAAACATGATATGCTTCTTTTTTATTGAAAATATTCTATATTAATTTGTTGTAACAAATTAACTTTTCCTCAAGAAATAATCTATCTTTTCTATTATAATAGAATGATATAAATCAATATTAAAGATGAGGACCTAATAAATGCTAAAAAAAATATTAAAATCATATGATTATACTTTAATTATTGCAGTCATCCTATTGTGCACATTTGGGCTTGTGATGATATATAGTGCAAGTATGGCTTCAGCTGTTCAAAGGTATGGTTATCCAAGTGATTATTTTTACCAAAAACAAAAAGTTTGGCTGATGATTTTTACTTTGATCTTCCTTTTTGCAGCCATTATTCCTTATAAAATCATGATGTTCAAAAAGGTTCTAGTATTGATTGTACTGGCTTCTATTTTATCTTTATTAGGATTATTTGTATTTGGGGTAGAAAAAAATAATGCGCAAAGCTGGTACCCAATTGGCTCTTTCTTATTTCAACCTTCTGAGTTTGTCAAACTTGCAGCCATCATTTATTTAGCTGCCGTCTATGCAAAAAAACAAGCCTATATCAATCAATTTAATAAGGGTGTTCTTCCTCCTTTAGTCTATCTTTTTATCGTATGTGCTCTCATTATTTTTCAACCTGACTTCGGTACTGCGGCTATTATCATAGCAATCGCCAGTATGATTATATTTTGCTCTGGGATGAGCTTTAAAAGTATCGGAAAATTAGTAATTATGGTGCTTATAGTTCTTTTACCGCTCGTTTTAGTTTCATGGGGGAAGTTTTTTTCAGAAGAACAACAAAGTCGTTTTGCTGTGTTAGATAATCCATTTAGTGAAAAATATGTAAAAAATGAAGGTTTTCACCTCGCAAACTCCTATATTGCAATTGGGTCGGGCGGCGTGAATGGATTAGGCCTAGGGAAAAGTATTCAAAAACTTGGCTATTTGCCGGAATCACATACAGACTTCATTATGGCTGTTATTGCTGAGGAATTAGGAATTTGGGGTGTTGGTTTCGTTATTACTCTCCTTTTTTATATTGTTTTAAGAGGAATATATATCGGATTGCAATGTAAAGATCCGTTTGGCAGTCTTCTCGCTTTTGGCATTTCTAGTATGATTGGGATTCAAACATTTATTAATCTAGCAGGTGTTTCCGGGCTCATTCCGTTAACAGGTGTGCCATTGCCGTTTATAAGTTATGGTGGTTCCTCACTATTGATGCTAGCAGGAGCAACTGGGATACTTGTAAATGTTTCTATGTTCACTAAGTATGAAAAAAAATATAAAAATAAACAGGAACAAACTGATAAAAGAATGAAACAATCAGATGGTAAGGTTTTCTATATTTAGTCAAAACGCGAAGACAATTTTTGATCTTCGCGTTTTTAAAAATACATAGAATACGAGGTGTTTTTCGTGACAAGACAGATCAATAAAGTATTGGTAGCCAACAGGGGAGAAATTGCAATAAGGGTTTTTCGCGCTTGTACAGAACTCAATATTCGAACTGTTGCCATTTATTCAAAGGAGGATTCTGGAGCCTACCACCGATATAAAGCTGATGAAGCTTATCTGGTTGGTGAAGGAAAAAAACCAATTGATGCTTATTTGGACATTGATGGCATTATTGCTATTGCCAAAAAAAGCGGTGCAAATGCGATTCATCCAGGGTATGGCTTTTTGTCAGAAAATATTCATTTTGCCAAACGTTGTGATGAGGAGGGAATTATCTTTATTGGGCCGAAGACTACACAACTGGATATGTTCGGGGATAAGGTCAAAGCGCGGCATCAAGCAGAACTTGCCGGGATACCCGTTATTCCAGGAAGCCCAGGGCCGATTACAGAAGTAAGTGAAGTAGAGGATTTTGTGGAAGAACACAAGCTGCCCATTATCATCAAGGCATCACTGGGCGGAGGCGGCCGTGGAATGAGAATTGTAAGAGATGCAGCTGAAATTCGTGAAGCATTTGAACGGGCAAAGTCTGAAGCAAAAGCCGCTTTTGGCAATGATGAAGTCTATCTGGAAAAATTAATCGATCGGCCAAAGCATATCGAAGTTCAAATTATTGGGGATAAGTTAGGGAATATTGTACATCTTTATGACCGCGATTGTTCTGTCCAAAGGCGCCATCAAAAGGTTGTAGAGGTTGCTCCTAGCGTATCTATTTCCGAAGGGTTACGAAAAAGGATTTGTGATGCTGCCGTTAAGTTAATGAAAAATATTGGCTACCTAAATGCTGGTACAGTGGAGTTTCTTGTTTCTGGAAATGACTTTTACTTTATTGAAGTAAACCCGCGGGTACAAGTTGAACACACCGTCACTGAGATGGTAACAGGTATCGATATTGTCCAAACACAAATACTGGTATCAGAAGGTCATGAATTACATGGTCCAATTATTGGTATACCAGCTCAGGATAAAATCCAAATTAATGGATTTGCAATTCAATCGAGGGTAACGACCGAAGATCCACTTAATAATTTTATGCCTGATACCGGAAAAATTATGGCCTACCGGTCTGGCGGGGGATTTGGGGTCCGTCTTGACGCAGGAAATGGCTTTCAAGGGGCAGTCATTACACCATATTATGATTCATTATTAGTCAAGCTTTCCACGTGGGCGTTGACTTTCGAACAAGCAGCCTCAAAAATGGTACGAAATTTGCAGGAGTTCAGAATCAGAGGAATTAAAACAAATATTCCTTTCTTAGAAAATGTAGTGAAGCATCCGAAGTTTAGGAATGGCGAATATGATACTTCATTTATTGATACAACCCCAGAATTGTTCATTTTCCCTAATCGTAAAGACCGTGGAACTAAGATGTTGTCATACATTGGTACAGTAACAGTCAATGGTTTTCCTGGTATTGAGAAGAAGAAAAGGCCAATATTTCCAAAGCCTAGGATTCCTCAATTACCGTACGATTTATCGTATCAAGAAGGAACTAAACAAATTCTCGACAATTACGGTGCAAATGGACTTGTGGAATGGGTGAAGAATCAAAAGCAAGTCCTATTAACGGATACCACCTTTCGGGATGCACATCAGTCACTTTTAGCTACCCGATTGCGGACAACGGATATTCTTCATATTGCTGAGCCTTCAGCTAAACTTTTGCCTGATCTATTTTCTTTTGAAATGTGGGGTGGGGCAACTTTTGACGTCGCCTACCGTTTTCTAAAAGAAGACCCATGGGACCGGTTAATATCTCTTCGTAGGAAAATACCGAATGTTTTGTTCCAAATGTTAATACGTGGAGCAAATGCGGTTGGCTATAAGAATTATCCTGATAATTTAATTCGTGAATTTGTTGACCAATCAGCATCTGCTGGAATTGATGTTTTTCGAATTTTCGATAGTTTAAACTGGGTCAAGGGAATGGAAGTGGCGATTGATGCAGTACGTCAAAGTGGTAAAATTGCCGAAGCTTCGATTTGTTATACAGGGGACATCTTGGATTCTACAAGATTGAAGTATAATCTTCAGTATTATAAGGACTTGGCTAGAGAATTAGAACAACAAGGATCTCATATATTAGGAATTAAGGATATGGCTGGGTTATTAAAGCCTGAAGCTGCCTACAGACTTATATCTGAGTTAAAAGAAACCGTCGATATACCAATTCATCTTCATACCCATGATACAAGCGGGAATGGACTATTCACATACGCTCGTGCAATCGATGGAGGAGTGGACATTGTTGATACAGCCTTAGGGACAATGGCTGCGTTAACATCGCAGCCAAGTGCAAATTCGTTATATTATGCATTAGAAGGAACACCCCGGAAACCAAAAGTAAATATCCAATCACTCGAAAAATTATCGTATTATTGGGAGGATGTCCGTAAATATTATCATGATTTTGAAAGTGGGATGATTTCCCCACACACTGAAATTTATCAACATGAAATGCCAGGGGGGCAATATAGCAATCTCCAACAACAAGCAAGAGCAGTTAGTCTTGGTGATCGGTGGGATGAAGTTAAGGGAATGTATTCACGAGTAAATAGGATGTTTGGTGATATTGTAAAAGTAACACCTTCATCAAAGGTCGTAGGTGATATGGCACTATTTATGGTTCAAAATGATTTAAATGAGGAAGATGTGATCTTAAAAGGAGATAAGCTCGATTTCCCAGATTCAGTTGTTGAACTTTTTGAAGGATATCTTGGCATGCCATATGGTGGTTTTCCAGAAGAACTTCAAACAGTGATTTTAAAAGGAAAAAAACCACTAGAAGTTCGTCCAGGTGAATTGCTAGAACAGGTTGATTTTGAAAAACTGAAGGAGGAATTGTATAAAGAGCTTGGCAGACAGGTGACAGATTTCGAGATTACATCTTATGCTCTTTATCCTAAGGTTTTTATGGATTACATCAGAACAGATGAACAGTATGGAAATATTTCTGTACTGGATACACCAACATTCTTATATGGAATGCGCCTAGGTGAAGAAATTGAGATTGAAATTGAAACAGGAAAAACACTTATAGTTAAGCTTTTATCAATCGGTCATCCACAAGCGGATGGGACGAGAGTTGTCTATTTTGAGTTAAATGGACAACCGCGGGAAGTCTTCATTAAGGATGAAAGTATCAAATCTACAGTTATTGCTAGATTAAAGGCCAATCCGAAAAATGAAAATGAACTGGCAGCTTCGATGCCTGGAACAGTCGTCAAAGTTCTCGTCGAAAAGGGTGAAAAGGTTGAACGGGGAGATCATTTAATGATTACCGAAGCGATGAAAATGGAAACAACCGTTCAAGCACCATTTTCAGGGGTAGTTAAAGATATTTATGTATCAAGTGGAGAAGCAATTTTGACAGGTGACCTCTTACTTGAACTAACCAAAGCATAAAAAAAGCTGCTAGGGATATAACTCCCTGGCAGCTTTTTAATGATTTCTTCTTGAACGTGAATATAACAAAAGAAAATAACTTAAAACCCCGAATAAACAAGTAATAAAGAAAGCATGAAGTAGGGCGATGTACAGATTTAAACGGCTGAAAATGATT
Source organism: Neobacillus drentensis (assembly GCF_036962125.1). Taxonomy (GTDB): domain Bacteria; phylum Bacillota; class Bacilli; order Bacillales; family Cytobacillaceae; genus Neobacillus; species Neobacillus drentensis_B. The sequence goes on along the minus strand of NZ_JBALOA010000007.1, from coordinate 13,095 downwards.
AAAGCACCAGCAATTACTTGCAAGCTAACAAGGATGAAGGAAATAATCCAACCCCAATAAAGAACTTTCTGCTCTTTATAATGACGAACTGTCAAAACAAGGATATAAGTAATCCAAATAAAGATAAGCCCAGCAGCAGCACGGTGCCCCATTTGTACCCATTCGTACAAGTTAGAGGGTAAGGATGGAGCATCATTGAGACATAATGGCCAGTCTCGACAAACAAGACTTGATTTCGTGTGACGAACAAGTGCACCTGTATAAATAACAAGATAACTATAAATCGACAAGCCGATAATATGAAAACCCATTCGCTTGTCGATATAAAGTTTTTCGGCATTAAACTTCTTATCAATTTCAAAAATTAACAGTGTTAACAATAAAACTGCTGAAAATGAGATAAGTGAAATTCCGAAATGAAGGGCTAGTACAAAGCTGGATTGCCCCCATTTTACAGCAGCAGCCCCAATTAACGCTTGTAAAAGTAAAAAGAAGAAGGAAAGGAAGGAAAGAAATTTTGTTTCTCTAATATGTCCGATCGCCTTCCAGGACCAAACTGAAAGAATGAGAACCATGATTCCACCTACGCCGGAAACAAGTCTGTGGGCAAGCTCTATAGCTAATTCGGGAGTTATCGCTAATGGAAGAAACTTACCGTTACATAGCGGCCAAGATCTTCCGCAGCCCATTCCAGATCCGGTCTTTGTTACTAATGCCCCACCAATTAGAATAAAGATCATTCCTATGGTTGTGGCAACCGCCAACCACTTCAAAGATCGTTGCAAAAAATTCACCTCTTAAAAAAGTTCAATAATTTGTCATTGGATAAACCTGACAGTATAATAAATGGAAAAGTAATGAGATTTTTAAATCCCTATTAATAATACCGAAAAAGAGAGAAAATGAACAGAAATTAAGTTTAGATTTTTTCAGTGCATTATTATTAGTAACAGCCGCTGAATAATAAATATTTTTCCCTATTATTATAGTGAAAACGGTTGAAACTTTACTTTGAGTCTGTTAGAAATAAATTGGGTACAGTTTATTTTGAATAATTTTACTTAATAATGAAAGTAAATAATTTAAAAATATTACTGGAAATAGTAGGTTTTTTAATAATTTTGGGAGAAAATTGGATTTAATGGCAGGAACATTTGCGGAAAAACTAAGTAAAATCAAGTTTAAATGAAATATGTCACAATTTCGTACAAAATTATTCAAAAAAAGTTCACAAAAATAACAAAAAGTGTGATTTAATATACAGAGAAAGTGTTTTAAAAATCACTGTTCTTTTATGCTGGTATTTATAGAGTTGAAAAAATTAATAGAATTTTTCTACTAAGCATTCCTTTTTATTACAAATAAGGGCATAAATAATGAAGTATCAATATCATGTATATCATTATGATAATTGTTATTTAGGATTAGGAGGAGAAACTAATGGCTAACACTAAGGCTTACGGAGATGCTGCCATCGAAAATAGCACTGCGAGCCTGCATACCAATTTAAAAACCTCAGCTTGGAAAGACTTTATGGCCCTTATCAAAATTGGGATTGTAAATTCAAACCTTATTACAACCTTCACTGGTTTATGGTTAGCACTTCATTTTACAGGACAAAGCTTTCTCAACAACTTAGATATTGTCTTTTTCACTGTTGCGGGCTCTTCATTAATAATAGCAGGGTCTTGTGCCATTAATAATTATGTCGATCGTGATATTGACCATTTAATGGAAAGGACAAAAGCTCGACCGACTGTAACTGGAAAGGTAGTGCCAGTAAAAGTTCTTTCTTTAGGTATTTTACTAATTGGACTGGGGACACTGTCTTTATTCTTCACCACGATGACTGCAACAGTAATTGGGCTGCTTGGAGTTTTTAGTTATGTTTTCCTATATACATTGTGGTCAAAGCGTCAATTGGTTTCTAATACAATCATCGGCAGTATTTCAGGAGCAGTGCCGCCATTAATTGGTTGGGCAGCAGTAGATGCTAATCTAGATATCATGGCGTGGTCTTTATTTGTTTTGATGTTTGTTTGGCAGCCACCGCATTTTTATGCACTGGCGATGAGAAGGGTAAAAGAATATAAAGCAGCAGGAATTCCGATGTTACCGGTAGTCAAAGGTTTTAAAACAACAAAATTACACATCCTGCTTTGGGTCGTTGCTCTTCAGCCAATCCCATTTTTTCTTACCAAATTAGGAATCCCATTTCTAATACTTGCTTTCCTTTTAAATATAGGGTGGCTAGCATTAGGGATTTATGGATATAGGATCAAAGATGACATAAAGTGGGCAAAACTAATGTTTGTATACTCTTTGCAATATTTAACTATTATTTTTGTAGCGATGGTTATAGTTACACTAATTTAGTTTTGCAGATGATAGTTCTTTGTAAAAGAAGAACCATCAACCTACATACTTCTTTGATCAACCAAATAGTTTTAAGAAATTCATTAGTGAAAGAGGGGTTTGATTAAGCTATGAAAAGGCTTGCGAAGTGGCGTTTAATCTCGTTATTTGGGATCTTAGCGCTTGTACTCTCCGGATGTGGCCAACCGTATCTTTCCACATTAAAGCCAGCCGGTGAAGTTGCAGACATGCAATATGATTTAATGAAGCTTAGTACGTTAATTATGGTTGGGGTAATCCTAATTGTAATGGTCATTTTCTTTTTAGTAATTATTCGTTTTAGAAGGAAGAATGACAAGATTCCAAAACAAGTAGAAGGAAGTCACAAATTAGAAATTATTTGGACAACTGTACCGATTCTTTTACTATTAATCCTTGCCGTTCCTACTGTTGCTGCAACATTTAAACTTGCAGATGTTTCACCAATGGATAAGAAAAATACTAAGGCACTTGTTATCAATGTACGCTCACATTTATACTGGTGGGATTTTGAATATCCTAATCAGAAGATTGTGACAAGTCAGGATTTAGTTGTTCCTACGAATGAAAAAGTTTATTTCAATCTAAAGTCAACCGATGTTAAGCATTCATTCTGGATTCCAGCAGTGGGTGGGAAACTTGATACTAATACAGATAATGTGAACAAATTCTGGCTAGAGTTTGATAATAAACGCGCAAACGAAGCCGGTAACCTTTTTTACGGGAAATGTGCAGAACTTTGCGGACCGTCACATGCATTGATGGATTTTAAAGTTAAGGCTATCAGCCGTGACAAATTTGATGCCTGGGTAACAGCGATGCAAGATGTTAAAGAGCCACAAAAAGCTACGCAAGGTTCTGTGGCAGCACAAGGCCAGGAAATCTTTAATCAAAGTTGTATCGGATGTCATGCGGTTACACCTTCAAACAAAATGCCTGAAACTGCGCGTCTTGCTCCAAATTTATCAAACTTTGGGAATCGCTCACGTGTAGCAGGCGTATTAGATCATAATAAAGAAGAATTGAAAAATTGGATCCGAAATCCTGAAACCTACAAACCTGGCAACATGATGACAGGAAAATACCCAAAAATGTCAGAAGATCAGCTTAATGCTCTAGCTGAATACCTAATGGGCTTAAAGGTTCAGGATTAATAGGGGAATTGGTTGAAAGGGAGGTAAAATTGTGAGTACCTTAGCTCAGAAAAAGGGATTTGGAGCGACTTTATGGGACTTTTTAACAACTGTTGACCATAAGAAAATCGCTATCCTATATCTTATTGCAGGTGGATTTTTCTTCTTAGTGGGCGGACTTGAAGCAGTATTTATCCGCATCCAGCTTGCAGTACCAAACAATGATTTTGTTAGTGCAGGTCTATATAATGAAATCCTAACAATGCATGGAACAACGATGATCTTCTTAGCTGCCATGCCGTTGGTTTTTGCTTTTATGAATGCCGTCATGCCATTACAAATTGGTGCACGGGATGTTGCGTTCCCATTTGTAAATGCGTTAGGTTTTTGGTTGTTCTTTTTTGGAGGAATTTTCTTAAACCTTTCATGGTTTTTAGGAGGAGCACCTGATGCAGGGTGGACTTCCTACGCTTCACTTGCACTTCATTCCAAAGGACATGGCGTAGATTTTTATATCTTAGGTTTACAGATATCTGGTATTGGTACCTTGATTGGTGGCATTAACTTTTTGGTAACCATCATTAACATGCGAGCTCCAGGTATGACATATATGAGAATGCCTTTGTTTACATGGACTACCTTTGTAACTTCAGCACTTATTCTGTTTGCATTCCCTCCATTAACTGTTGGTTTAGTTCTAATGATGTTTGACCGATTATTTGGAGCGAATTTCTTTGATGTAACAATGGGTGGTAATACAGTTATCTGGGAACATCTTTTCTGGATTTTCGGACATCCTGAAGTATATATTTTAGTACTTCCTGCGTTCGGTATTTTCTCGGAAATTTTCCCAATGTTCTCTAGAAAACGTTTATTCGGTTATTCATCCATGGTTTTTGCAACCGTCTTGATCGGTTTCTTAGGTTTCATGGTTTGGGCACACCATATGTTCACAACAGGACTTGGACCAGTGGCTAATGCGATCTTTGCTGTCGCAACAATGGCAATTGGTGTACCGACAGGTATTAAAATCTTTAACTGGTTGTTAACAATGTGGGGCGGTAGTGTGAAATTCACTACTCCTATGCATTATGCTTTTGCATTTATCCCTTCATTTGTTGCTGGTGGGGTAACGGGTGTTATGCTAGCATCTGCTGCTGCTGACTATCAGTACCATGATACGTATTTTGTAGTAGCACACTTCCATTATGTAATCGTTGGTGGGGTTGTCTTTGCGGTACTAGCAGGTACACATCTTTATTGGCCAAAAATGTTTGGTACAATGTTAAATGAAACTCTTGGAAAAATCACTTTCTGGTTGTTCTTTATTGGTTTCCATTTAACTTTCTTTATTCAGCACTTCTTAGGTTTATGGGGAATGCCGCGTCGTGTTTTTACCTACCTTCCAGGTCAAGGCTTTAGCACGTCGAACATGGTAAGCTCTGTGGGTGCTTTGTTTATGTCGTTGGGAGTATTAGTACTTCTTTATAATGTAATCGTGACATCTGTGAAAAATGAAAGAGTTGGTAATGACCCTTGGGGAGATGGCCGAACACTTGAATGGTCTATTCCTTCACCTCCACCGTTTTATAATTTTAAGCAACTTCCGCTTGTTCGTGGTTTGGATGCTTATTGGTTAGAAAAAATGGAAGGTAAAAAAGGAATGACTCCAGCAGAGCCGCTCGGGGACATTCATATGCCAAATTCATCATTTTTACCATTTATGATGGCATTAGGATTGTTTATTGCCGCCTTTGGTGCAATGTACCATGTTAATGATAAGGCTTGGGCTTTACCAGTAATGATTATTGGATTATTAGTAACGTTTGGTTCCATGTTCTTACGTTCAGTAAAGGATGATCATGGATTCCATATCCACAAAGAAGATTTAATGGATGACGATGATAAGGGGGTTAAGGCATAATGCACGCTGATGAAAAATTTACCTATGAAACATGGCCTGCTGCGCCGGAAAAATCAACCCTTGAGTCCAAAAATAAATTTCTAGGTTTTTGGTTCTTTTTAGGGGGAGAGACAGTTTTGTTTGCCTCCCTCTTTGCCACATATATTGCCCTAAAGGATAAAGTTCCTAGTACAACTCACCATTTAGCAAAGGATTTATTTGAATTACCGTTAACATTTGTAGCTACAATGCTTCTCTTAACTAGCTCGTTAACAAGTGTGTATGCTATGTATCATATGAAAAACTTTGCCTTTAAAAAAATGATGACTTGGCTAGGTCTTACAGCTCTTTTAGGGTTAGGTTTCTTAGGCTTAGAGGTATACGAGTTTACCAATTATGTCCATGAAGGACATACATTTACAAGCAGTGCGTTCGGGTCAGCCTTCTACACACTTGTTGGTTTCCACGGAGGTCACGTTGCTTTTGGTTTACTCTGGTGTTTTACGTTAATGTTTAGAAATTCTAAACGTGGCCTAGACCTTTACAATGCACCTAAATTCTATGTGTTTAGCTTATACTGGCACTTTATTGACGTAGTTTGGGTATTTATCTTTACAGTTGTATATTTAATGGGAATGGTGGGATAAACTGATGGAAAATCAGCAACTAAATTCAGGTAACCCAAGAGTTGACATTGAATATCGTCGCCGTAAAAATGCAGAAGAGATGAGATATCAAGTGGTATCTTTTGCCTTAATGATTTTCTTAACTTTAATTGCCTTTGCAGCTGTCTATATAAAAGGATTTACCGCCTGGTTTACTGTACCATTTATTATCCTTTTAGCTGTAGTTCAAGTTATTTTCCAACTATATTATTTTATGCATATGAGCCATAAAGGGCATGAGGCTCCTTCGCTCTTTTTATACTCAGGTGTGCTAGTTGGAGCGGTGACAATCTTAGCCTTTTCAACAATTATTTGGTGGTAATATTAGAAAAAGAAAATCGGCATAAGCCGATTTTCTTTTTTACAATCGTATAATGGAAACATAGGATTCGTTTCTTTGCTTATCTACTATACCAAGGGTATAATATAGTCAAAAAATTCTTTTAAACTCAGGAAGAGGTGATTTGGGTGCTTACGTTAGATATATTTGGTTTTAAAGCCCTTTGGAGCCCGTACTTCTTAATAATCTTAATAGTAATTACTGCAGGGTATTTTGTACTAACTACAAAGTACAGACATTTGTTTTCTGAAAGTCAGCCATTAACAAAAACACATAGTGCTTTGTTTTTATTATCAATGGTCCTTCTTTATGCTATAAAGGGATCTCCGATTGATTTATTAGCACACCTTATGTTTTGGGTTCATATGATTCAAATGGCTGCCTTAGTTTTAATCGTACCGCCTATTTTTATCCTAAGTATCCCTATCTGGGTATGGAGAAAATTATTAAGTTACAACACGATAAATTCTGTATTTACCGTTTTAACAAAGCCATTGATTGCGTTGATTGTTTTTAATGGTCTATTTTCTTTTTATCACATACCAATGATTTTCGACCATGTCATGCAAAATGGATGGATGCATGCAGGTTACTCTATCTTATTATATTTTGTTGCTACCTTTATGTGGTGGCCGTTACTTAATCAAATGCCAGAGCACCAAACATTAAGCGGATTAAAAAAGGTAGGCTATATTTTCGCTGATGGAATCCTATTAACCCCTGCTTGTGCATTAATCATTTTTGCGGATACACCAATGTATGCAACTTACTCTGATCCCCATGTATGGGGACAAGTAATGAGCCTGTGCGTGGGTACAGCCAACTTTGACAGCTTAAATTTAAGTGGTCCCGAGTTGTTTAGTTCGATGTCATTACTCCATGATCAGCAACTAGGTGGAGTTTTAATGAAGATTATTCAAGAAATCATTTATGGGGTCATCCTTGGTCATGTCTTCTTTGAATGGTATCGTAAGGACCAAGCAGACTCCGAGCAGGAAATGAAGCAGCCATTAAATCCATTACTGATTAAATAATCTCCCTCATCCCTGGGAGATTTTTTTACTAAGAAGGCTATATTTTGGGGTTCTTCCGTTGAAAAGCGGAGTGGGTTGAATTACTATTATTGTAGAATAAAAGAAAAGAGAGGACTCCTGAATGAATTCCTTACCAATTTTACCAACTATAAGCACCTCATTTATTGTTTTAAGTGCAATTACAGTTGCAATTGGCTGGTGGCAAATAAAACAGCGGAAAATTGAGGCGCACAAAAAGACCATGTTTTTAGCTGCAATCTTTGCAGTGATCTTCTTCATAATTTATGCATCTCGAACCATTTTTATTGGGAATACTTCGTTTGGTGGACCAGAAAATATTAAAATGTATTACACGATATTTTTAATATTCCATATCACGCTTGCAACAACTGGGGCTGGCTTTGGCATTGTGTCTATCCTTACAGGCTACAAAAACAAACTTACGATCCATCGTAAACTAGGTCCAATTACTAGTTTGATTTGGTTTTTTACTGCAATAACAGGTGTTGCAGTTTACCTATTGCTTTATGTGTTATATCAGGGCGGCGAGACAACATCAATGATAAAAGCAATTCTGGGGCTGTAATATCGGTTCTTATAATTCTAGACAAAAAAGACGCATGAAAATTCATGCGTCTTTAAGTGTTTACAATGCAAATTTACTAACTTCTGCTTTTACTGCTTCAAGTATCTTTTTACATTGATTCACAAGTGAGGTTGGAAAATTCTCGCCTTCACCATATTCTACCCCATGCGGATAATAATGTTTTCCCAAAAGAGGGGTCATTAATTGAATGGTTGCTTTCTCCGCCCCAATGTCGCCCTCAATGGCAAGTCCACGAATACGAAGATAAAATACGCCTTCCTTTAATTCAAACTTGCGATCGTAGGTAACACGCTCGTAATCCCATTGACCCTCGCGAACTAAACCGTGGTCTAACATAACTTCATCCAAGCGGTTTAAGTCAGCCTTTAACTTTTCAATCTCAGTATTCTCGAATTTCATAATTAATCCCTCCTAAATACCATTGCCCCAATGTTTCCATTATTAGTATAATAAAGCAATTATCATTCAATTTTAATAATAGTTGAAAATGAATCAAGTTGCAATGAATAGATTCGGGCGAATAAAACATTATTGGTTGGAAAACCTATAATAATGATATGAGGTAATAATTATACCAAGGGGGTAGAAAAATGGAAAAAATTAGCGATATAATGACTAAAGATGTTGAATGTTGCACTTTATTGGATAATGTTTATGAAGTTGCTTTAAAAATGAAAGATTTAAATGTTGGAGCTATACCAATCCTTGATCAAGATAAACTTGTCGGCATGATAACCGATCGTGATATAGTCGTACGAGGTGTGGCAGAAAAACACCCAGGGTCAACAAAGGTTGAGGATATCATGAGTGGTAAACTAATTACCGTCAGCCCAGATAGTACAAGTAAAGAAGCCGCTAAATTAATGGCAGAACATCAAATCCGGAGATTACCAGTGGTAGAAGAAGGGAAGCTTGTTGGGATTGTATCACTCGGTGACTTTGCAATCCGAGATTTAACTGATGATCAGGCCAAAGAAGCATTAACAGAAATATCTGAGCAAAACTTTAATGGACTGCAACATTAGAAATTATTATATAAAAAAAATAGTTTGGTGATCATGGAACAGGTACTCAGCGTGCCTGTTTTCTTTTAATCAGTCCATTTATCTGATATTAAAGCTATTAACTATTATTATTCAAGATATTGATGATATAATAATTTTATCTATACATATAATGATAGAAAAAGTTCCAGAGAGGGTGGAAGCCTCTGCGTATATTGTCAAAAATACTTATACTATCAGCAGTTTTTTTAACCATTGGTTTTTATGTTAGTATAAACGAAAATAATGAAAGTAATATTTTAATTAAAGAAAACCATACATCAGAAATGAAGCAGCCAATTGAACAAAATCAAACTAATATCCCAAGTAAAAAAATAGCCACAGAAAAACCAAAAGAGGGATTAGGATCTTTTATTGGAAAAAAAGAAGAGGAACTAGAAAAGAAAATTGGAAGGCCATCACGGATTGATGAAACAATGTATGGGTATCAGTGGTATATATATAATCAAGACCCAAATGAATATTTGCAAGTGGGTGTTGAAAATCAGCGTGTTGTCACGATATTTGCGGCTGGTCAGAATTTAGATGTAGCGCCATTTGAAATTGGACAGCCTGTTGAGGAGATCTTTAATACTAATTATATTGATACAAATATTAATCTAGATTTTAACGGTAACTCCTATCGCTTCGAACTGAATGATACTGACTTAAATCTTCGCCCTATGGTTCAATTAGGTAATGTCTTTGTCCAACTTTACATTGATAAGTTTACAGGTAATCTTTCAAGTGTTCGTTTCCTAGATGGAGCAACCCTAATCAAACAACGTCCCTATGAACTTGTTTATAATGGATATTTAATTGAAGCTCCTGATCCAAGTGAGGAAATGAAGCGGGAAATAGAAGAAGACACAGAACAAGAGATTTTTGATATTACCAATGTTTTAAGGATAAGAAACAACGTAAAGGTATTAAGGTGGGATGAAAATACAGCTAAAGCTGCTTACCAACATAGTCAGGATATGTCAGAAAACAATGATTTCTCCCATACATCTAAGAAATTTGGAGATCTTGAGAAAAGATTAAAAACAGCGGATGTGGCCTATCAAGCTGCTGGTGAGAATATCGCTGCAAATTATACAGATGGACCTGCCGTGGTGGAAGGTTGGCTAAATAGTAAAGGGCATCGAGAGGCATTATTGAACAAGGAATACACTCATCTTGGAGTAGGAGTATTTCAAAACTTCTATACGCAAAACTTTATTCAAAAAACTGAACAATAAAAAGGTGACGAATAGGTCACCTTTTTTCAATTACATATTCGGTAAATAAAAATTTACTATTGTCCCATTTCCCCATTACTCTTATTACATCCCCTACTCTAAAATCCTCTTTATGAAAGTCTTTTGTAATTGGTGTAATTTTTTGGACGATAATTATTTTTGATTCTGTTTGTAATTTAAGTGTTTGAACATAAATGTAGCGGTGATTATAAAACTTCTGTTTCTCTTCAACTATACTTTTTATCTCTCCTGTAACAATCGCCTCGTGCTCGACACGACCCACACTAGCCCACTTAGCATCATTTTCGTTCATCTCTTTTTTAGTTAACCAATAAAAATAAAGGCATATAACTGGGATGACAATGGCGGTGACCATTATTAATCAAACTCCGTCCATTATTATTTGCTAATAATAAAGAAGGTACCTGTAGCATAGGCTATTTTTTTACCGTCACTGCGATAGGCTTCTCCGGAAATCACCATAGTTTTGGTCCCTTTGTGAACAATTTCTGCCTTGCAATGGAGTGTTTCTCCAATCCCTGGTGCGATGTAATGAATATTTAATTGATTCGTAACAGCTCCGAAACCTTCTGGCAAATGATAGTTAGCTAAACTCCCCATCGCAGTGTCAAGGACTGTAGCGGTAATCCCTCCATGGACGATATTAAGATTATTATTAAGGATAGGGTGAAGTGGTATGGTAATTTCGCAGGCATTCCCGTCAAACTTTCGATTCATTTGGAGAATCCCATCGATATAGGTACTGCGCTTTAAATGAATCTTTTGGTTTAACCCATCTAAAAGGTAAGCAAGCGAATTTAGATCTGCCTCTGAACCATTTTTTATACATGATTCTAATAATTGATGTAATTCATCCTTCATTCTATATACCTCTTTCATATCAGCTATCTTCTTTTGACATCTTATCATTTTAAGGAAAAATATTAAATATTTTTAACTTGATGGGTGCTTTCACATTTATCTTATTATTTCATATTGTATTATTGGCAGGAATATGGGCTGAGGTGAGATATATGACACAGAAAAAATTACACCCTACCGTTGTACAATTTAAAGAATTTGTTAAGAACAATCCAAAATTGATCCTGGAAGTACGGAAGGGAAAGTCGACCTGGCAAGAGTTATATGAAGAATGGTATTTATTAGGGGAAGAGGATTCACGCTGGGAAACGATTGGTTCTGATAATACCGAAGAAGTTGAATCCAACACGGAAACGAAAGGGGATTGGATTTCCAATATATTGGGGATGGTTAAAAAAATGGATCCAAATCAGTTGCAAAATCATATCAACAACTTAAGTCAGGCTTTAGGTGCGGTCCAAGGTGTGCTTTCACAATTTCAAGGAAACAATACAGTGGGTGGACCAGCCAAGCCTCAAGAAGGACCAAAACATCCCTTTTTATTTAGAAAAGACTGATGAGAGGAATATTTATTATGAGAAAAGATGTGCTTGAATATATAGAAAGTCAAAAGGATTTAAAAAAATTTATCCGGGAACAACCAATTTGGTATCGAAAGTTATCTCGAAATCCATATGATTTACAGTCTCTTGAGATTGAATCATTACACTATTATAAAAAGACGATTCCTGATCAAGTGAACAAATTTTCAAATAGTGTTCAGATGGCTTCGATGATGTACCATATGTTCCAAGCGATGAAAAATCAAAATTAACTTAAGTCCACATGATTTAATTTGTGGATTTTTTTATGTGTAAATATAAGAAAGACTAAAAAATGCAAGGAAGGTGAACAATACTAGCAAAAGAAGGAGTGAAATGAAATGAAGAAGAAATTTCCGCAGATCGCCTTTATCATCTTAATCATTGGAATCCTTTCTGGATTTAATACTGTCTTACCAAGTAAAGAAATTCCTTCGCTCTTTGTTCAGCACCAAATAAAAGGTGATTCCGTATTAATAAATTGTATTGTGTCAGGGATAAGTTTTCGTGAAACAGACCATTCTAAAAGTAAATTTGGCAAAATTGTTGTTTGGATTGATGGTAAGAAAAAATCTGAAGTTCATTCTGCGGCATTTTTGATAAAAGAGTTTCCACCTGGGAGACATATGATAAAGCTTGAGGTTGTCGATTTAAATGATGTACCGTATGGATTGAAGAAAGAATTTATGGTAAATATCACTAGATAAACTGTAATTTCGCATTACTAACACTTTCATGTTAAAATGTATTGTGGAGGTGGGCGTAACGTGCTTGCTACATTAGAGAGAGTAGAATTATTGGAACAGGCTGAACAATTAGCAAGAATGGTGTTAGAATCTGATATTGCAGAACAATATCAAATTTGTTTATATAAGTTGCAAAATAATTTAGAGTCACAGCGGAAAATCACCCGTTTTGTTAGTTTAAAGGAACTTTATGATGAGGTCCAACGGTTTGGAAAATACCATCCTGATTATAAAATGGTGATGACCCAAATTCGTGAAAATAAACGGGAAATGGACCTAGATCCTCTTGTAGCTGAGTTTAAATTGGCTGAAAATGATTTGCAGGACCTCCTGGATGCTATCAGCATTATCGTGGGTGGTGCTGTTTCGGAACATATAAAGGTCCCTACCGGTAATCAGTTTTTTGAAACCAATACTAGCCATAGTGCTGGCTGTGGTGGTGGAGGAAGTTGTGGGTGTGGATAAAAATCAGCTGAGTTTAGCTGATTTTTTATTTAAAGGATAAGAAAGTTTTTAAACTTAGTTT
>NZ_JBALOA010000006.1:59634-110119 GCF_036962125.1 Neobacillus drentensis | reverse complement strand
CTCTTGGTAAATGAGAGGCGCTCTCTTTTCCCTTTCTCCGAAGATAAACACTCTCTCGGGAAATGAGAGGCTCCTCTATTTCCTGTTTATGAAAAAAGTGTTGATACCTGTGAATTTTTCACACGGTACCAACACCCCGAGCTTCATATTAAAAAAATCTTAAGTTTGGATTGGTAATCTATTATTAAATGAAGTGAACATTACATTGGAGGAATTAATTTGAAACATCATAGAATCAAAAAAGCCTTAATTCCTCACTATAAAGGAATTAAGGCTTTTTAAATATAAAGATATCACTCTTACAGATTCTTTTGATTGCCTTGCGCGTCACGTTCGACTGTCATTTTTGTTACAGGCAAGTATCCTTGTTCTTGTAATAATGTATTCTGAACCGTTTCACTCATTAAATAATCGAAGAATGCTTTAGAAAGCTCATCTGGCTCACCTTTTGTATAGGAATGCTGGTAAGCCCAAACTGGGAATTGACCTGATTGCACATTTTCTGCAGTTGGTTCTACTCCATCAATGGCAAGTGGCGTAACGGAATCGTCAGTGAAGTAAGAGAATGCTAGATAACCAATCGCACCGTCTGTTTCGTTAATAATCTTTTTAACCGTGTTGGATGAATCTTCAGTAATTCCTTCAGCAGGAGTGGCACCATCAAGAGCAAATTTATTGAATACAGCACGAGTGCCTGATGAGTCAGGACGGTTGACAAGCACAATCTTTTGATCAGCTCCGCCAAGTTCTTTCCAGTTAGTGATTTTTCCAGTGAATACTTTAATTAAATCTGCTTTTTTAATATCCTTGATACCTACTTTTGGGTTAACTGCGGCAGTCATACCGACGACAGCTACTTTATGGTCAACTAACTGACCGGCTGGGATGCCTTCTTTTTCTTCAGCAAAAACGTCTGAGTTTCCAATTTGAACAGATCCTTCAGCCACTTGTGATAAGCCTGTACCAGATCCACCCGCATTTACTTGGATATCAACCTTTGGATTTTCAGCCATAAATTCTTCAGCTGCAGCTGCCACTAACGGCTGCATCGCAGAGGAACCAGAAATGCTTAATGTACCGGATAATTCATTTACTTCTTCTGTTTTAGGTGTTTCTTTCTTAGCAGTACCTTCTTTCTTATCTGTAGAAGTGCTTGTGCCCCCACATGCTGCCATGAAAACCATTAATGCTGCTAGCAAGGTAAGTAGGCTTAAGTTTTTCAATCTTTTCATTTTTTTAAATCCCCCTAATAAATTTGATGTTGTTTACAGGTTTAAGAATAATCTTTTTTTGTTAAGGGAGTGTGAATCGATTGTATAGTTTTGTAAAGAATATATGTTTTTTGTAAAGTTGAAATTTTCACACCTCCTCTTAGAATTGACAATAAATTTACAATTGAAAAATACCAACTTAATATTTAATGGTTATGATATGGATAGTAATCATCCATTCCAGAAGGAGTTGGAGCGTTTGTTAGAGATGTTGATTAGACTAGTTATTTTGACTACCTGCTGCACTCTAGTTTGTCCCTAACACCCTTTTTAAGATATGAAAAAAGCACCTGCGATCACAAAATCGCAGGTGCTTTTCCTTGTTATTAGGTTTAAGATGCTGGCCAGATTGAGTCTGCCCACTCTGGGTGATCAATGAATGGATTGCGGTTGCCTTGAATCGATTGAATGACATCATTACGATGTTTTTCAAAGGCATCTGGTGGATCCATTTTGCTCCACTGTAGCAACACTGATTTCTTGCCATGGAATGGGGTCGGATACGTATTTACTTTATCAGCTAGCTCCAAATTGAGCTCTCCGCCATCCCCTTCATAGCGAACATCCATGTACATGAGCATTCTAGCGATATCACCTTTTACCCGATTAGGCGGCTCAAAGGAATCCGCATCGTAGTAACAATCGGCACACTCACCTTGAGACTTGCCGCCGATATCAAAATCCAAATGGCCGCGTGTGCTGTTGACAGAGGCGTCCGTTGGGCGTAAATGGTGGATATCTGTACCTGGTCCTGCAGTTGTGCCAAAGTCACCATGAGATTTGGCCCAGACGTGCTCACGATTCCAGTCATTTACACCAGAACCGAACGTAGTTTTTGCCTGTGAACGGTTAGTGTAAAGAAGGATAACGTTATTAGGATTATTCGGATCTTCATCCGTTTGCTTTAACGCTTCTGTTACTTGTGCATACGATAATTTCGTCGATTGTGTTGATTTTATAATTGTGTGTAACGCAAGCTTTAGGTCAGCCCCTGTTTTTCCAGTTGCCGCCTGATAATATGGTTCCACGTTAGTAGCTGGTACCGCTGTAACGGTTACTGTAAAGGAAGTACTAACGGTCCTTGCTCCGTCATTTGCTGTAACTGTCACAGTGATGGTACCCTCTAAAGGTGTTTGGATCGTTAAATTTGAACCTAGAATCGTGCCTGCTGAAGATGTGTACGTCAATGCATCTCCATCTGGATCGGTAAAATGACCTGTTAAATTAACGGAAACCGGTGTATTTACCTGAACCGTAGTATTTGAGAACGGTACAGCAACAACTGGTGCCTGATTCACTTTTGGCGGAGCAGCAATTGGAGAGGGAAGAACCACTCCATCCACATTCGTGAATTTAATCAGTGATGAATCCACACCAACATTCACTGTCCACTTTTGAACCTGCTCGATTCCTCTAATTTGGCTGATATTTGCATTATCAATAACAACTTCCTTGACCACTGCACCGCCAAAATCAATAACGGCACCTGGTGCGATTGGGCTCAGCGTAATCACTGTGTTCTTTAAGCCTTCGCCAAGCAGCTTCGCGTAAGAACTCTTAATGACAATACCTTCAGTAATTACTGAATCGGCAGATACCGTAATATCGGCAGCTGCATTGTTGACTGTTAACTTCTTCGTTTTGAAGCCGTTTAAGTTATAAACCTTAGTCGATGCTGGTGGTGTAACTGGTGGTAAAACTTCACCGGCAGCTTTTAACTGTGTTTGAATGATTACTGGATCGTGGTCACTTGCACGACCATGTTCTTCCATGAAGATTGAGTTAATGTGTAAAATATCTACAGTTGTATTGGCAACCATATTATTTGTCACTAACACTTGGTCTAATTCTTGCGCATTACCTTGGTAAGAATAATTGTAACGCTCCTCCGCAGGAACTTTATCAACCATATTTGTTAATTCATTTCCTTTGGCGATTTCGAGCGTTTTTGTGAATTCAAAATCATTGAAATCTCCTAGTAAAACAACGTTTGCGTTTGCATCTTTTGCTTTAACATCCTTAACGAAGTTATTAACAATCGCTGCAATCTTATGACGTTGAACTTCACTGCTTAATACTGGCGGTTGAGTTTTACCGAATAATGGTGTATCTCCGCCTTTTGAATTAAAGTGGTTCGCCACAACAATCACAGATTGACCTAGGAAATCAAATTGTGCTGCCAACGGTTTACGGCTTGAGTTAAACGCCGCATTCGTCGGATCAATCCGGCCAGGGTTTAAAGTAAGCTTACCGTTTTCAAAGCCGACAGCTTGGGTTGATGTACCTTTTGGTGCACCTGCAGTTAACGAAACGCGCGCTTTATTATAAAGGAACGCAACACGAATGTTTCCGCCTGGTGCTCCGCCATCTTGATTATTGACTGGGGTAATTTCGGTATAGGCATAGGTTGGTCCGCCTAGTGCAACAACCTTGTCAATAATTTTTTGGGCACTTTGTGTTCCATCGACAATACCTGTGTCGGTTTCCCCATTATTATCTTGGATTTCATTTAAGCCGATAATGTCAGGACTCTTCATTTTATCGACAATCGCATCACCAATTTTTGTTACTTTTGCATCTGGGGTAGCTGTTGAGAAGTTCTCAACGTTATACGTACCAATCGTTAACTTGTCAGCTGCTGGTGTAATTTTTGTAGCAGGACGGACAATTGGTGTTTCTGTTAAGGTTGGAAGACTTGATTCTTGGGCCATTAGTTTATAGTTACTGTAACCGTAGTTGACAACACCTTTAATTGAACCAGTGAAGTAGTCACCCATTTTTGCACGGTAGGCTTTATTAGCGGTTGAACCATTTCTTACATCCACCCCAATTCGATCTGGGTTGGTATCGGTTGCCGTAATACGCAGACCGCCCGGATTTACGTTAGTTGGATAGTTCTTCGGAACAACCCAAACTAATCCGTCTTTTTGGAGCGCAATCACTTTTCCGTCGTCTACTTGGGCATACATCCCTTCAATACTTTCCCAGAAATCAATCGCATCTTCTTCAGGATCAAAGGTTGCAAATTGATCATTGTCAATGATTTCTGTTGGAGCAATTCGGTCAACACCAAGTTTTATTGGCGCAGGAAGAGGAGCCGTACCATTCTTTGTAATCGTTGTTGCTTCAATTTCTGTAATCGTTAAGTCCGTTGTGGTTTTCTCAGCAAATCCTTCACCGTAAAATTCAGTTACTTTCCCTGATACTTTTACGCGGTCACCAATAGAGACACCATGAGCTGATTTGAACACGAGAATTCCATCAGAAGTGCTATTATCGCCGTCACCCACTAGGTCTTGAATGAAGAAGCGGCTTGTTCCATCAATATACGTAACAACACCTTCTACATCCGTAACCGTTTTACCGTTAAATAACGATGTGTGGGTTTTGCCTTGGATATCAAACGTGTGAATCGCACCCGATTGGATGGCATAATCAAACGTAGCCACTGCACTATTTTTGAATCCTGCTTTTACAGCCACGGCTTTAACTGTTGTCGCTTTTGAAATGACGATTGGCTGTGTAAACACTGGGCTGGCAGTAGTTGGCTCACTGCCGTCAAGCGTGTAGTAAATCGTTGCTCCGGCAGTCCCAGTTGCAAGTGTTACAGTTGTTCCAGACGTGACCAATCCGGCACCTGGAGTGGCAACAACTGCTTGAACGATACTAGAATCTAGTAAAATATCGCCTTCGTTCCGTGGAATTAATTGGTAAACCCCATTAAAAGCACTAAGAACGCCGGTAATGGCTTCATAGGTTGTACCAGTTGCAAGCATCGTTGAACTTGGCGGACGAACCTGGAAACTGGTTCCATCTGCATCTGTAACTGTGTAGTTCCCACCAGAGAGGGCACCGACAGTTGCATTTTTGACGGTTACTAGTTTGGCTTCTTTGCTTTCTTCTAACTGAGCAGCTGTTAACACTTCTGCTGCAGGAACAGCTTCTTGCCCAGTTACAATAATATTTTCATGATTGGCTTCGATTTCCAATAAAGTAGAGTATTCTGTTAGTTTACCAGATACAGTGATTTTATCACCTGGTTGGATAACAGTACTATCTGTTGGTGTATAAGCAACAATTCCCGCCGTTGCATCTTGGAAATAAATTGCTCTACCTAGGACAGCTGTAACCACGCCGCTCGCTTGAACGTTGGATTGTAAGGCAGCTGCTCTTACTTCTGCAATTGTGCTTGCTTGTACAACGGTATAAGCAAACGTTGAAACATCGCTGTTTTCTAAATCTGCTTTGACAGCAATGGCTTTAATGGTTGTGTCGGCACTAATATTAATTGGTGCTGTGTATTCAGTGCTTGCTGCGGTTGGTGCCGAACCATCGGTTGTGAAGTAAATTTTTGCATTAGCTGTTGCTGTTGCTAATGATACTTTCGTACCAGATGCAACTGGACCTGCTGCAGGAGAAGCAGTTACGTTGGCAACCTTTGTTTCTACCGGAGTAGATCCGCCATCCATCGTGTGAATGCCAAGGTTTGTAAACACATTAAGACCTAAGCTGTCCCATTCGGTTGCTGGGTCAAAGGCATCACTTGGATTGCTGTCACCAGCAGTAACGGAACTCTTACGGACGATGGTTTGGTCCATTGTTTTGACGGTGGTTCCCCAAGCAGTACCTGGATCGACTCCTACTTGACCGATGACATCAATAATCGTTCCGTTATGTTTTAAAACAACGGCATCGTCACCATTCCAGTTGATAACGGTTTTACCTGCATCTAATAAATTGGCCTTAGCGACGATAGCCGGATCTGCGTCACTACGTGAAATAACAAATGTTGATCCATTGGCAAGGGTGGCAGTCGGGTCAGAGGATAAAGACATTTTAAAAGTGGTAGTGGAAGCACCATTGCTGTAGTGTTCAAGTGAATATTCACTTAATTTGACAGCCGCACCTGTTCCATTATAGAGTTCGAGTGCTTTGTTAAAGCTGGTGCCTTCAATATATTCAGAGATAAAGAGATCAGTGGCGTTAGTAGCAGCAATGGCAGATTTAATATAGTAGTTTGGCAATACCATACTTATTAGCAAAATCGCTACAAGGATAATATTCAACTTCTTTTTATTTTTTCTAGACAAATACTTGCACCTCCTGGTTCGGTTGGGTGAATATTTGGAGCTATGAATTTTTGTTGTAGATTCCTCCAGCAGCTAAGTGCTGGAGGAACCTTCCTGTTAATTAATCTTCAAAAATAGTTTCGCCTTCTACTGTTACGTTTGAAAGCTCAACACCCGTGTTTCCTTTTAATGTTAAGTTGCCTTTTACAGTTGCGTATTCAAGTTTTGCTACACCTGTTACATCGACAACCACGTTACCAAAGTATGTTTTTGGAGCAGCAGCCGTACCGCTAAAAGAAGCTGCAGTTACCACTTGTGGAGCTACATTGATAATCCGTCCTTCAACTTGAGGGTTAACCACTTTGTTTGGCTGGGCCTCAATATAGTCTCTGAACATTTCCCAATCGACAAATCCTGGTTCACTTACACGACCTTCTGCATAAGCTTTGGCAAACATAGTGAATCCGTCGCCACCTTTTGCCGTGAAGATGTTCGTCGCAACAAAGTAGTTTTTAGTCAAGTCTAACGCTGTGTAGCTTCCGTCTTGACCTTTCACTTCAATGGTTTGAACCTTAGATCCAACTGGTTTCGTGCTGTCATACGTGAATTTCAAGCCTGAAACTTGTAAGAATCCGCCAAAGGCAGTTGTTGGTGCATCTTTCACACTGTACTCAAGCGCTTCTTTAATTTCAGCACCTTTTAATTCCATAATTCCTAAAGCATTTCCGAACGGTAATACTTTAAATACATCTGCTAATGTAATGTTTCCAGCAGGAAGAGTAACGCGAACACCGCCGCCATTTTGAAGAGCAATCATCGTATTCGGATTGATTGTTTTTGCTTTGGCAAGCATACCATCTGCTACGAAGTTACCAAGGTTTGTTTCTCCAACACGTGCAGGAGGATTTCCACCTACTAATGGAGCAGCTGCAGTTCCAACTACTGTTGCTTTCTTAGCATCAATGGCTGGCTTGTATTTTGTGTTCAAAATGTTAGCTACAGCTGTATCATCTGCGAAAGTAGCGATATCAAGCAGTTTGCCTGTTGTTTCAGGTACGACTACTTTACCTGAAGCATCAAATGTTACATCTAATGTTCCAAGGTACTTGTTGTATTCATTTGCTTGAACGATCGCTGTTGGCTCATCACCAGTTGTATCAAACACAGGAGCATCAAGCTTCGTATGAGAATGTCCGCCTACGATGACGTCAATACCTTCAACAGCCGCAGCCAATTGCTGGTCATTATCCCATACAAGTGAGTCATCAAAACCGATATGTGTTAAAGCGATAATTTTGTTTACGCCTTGTGCTTTTAAAGCATCTACAGATTTTTGTGCTTCTGCAATATAATCTTCGAATGCTACACCTGCTCCAGGGCTAGAAATTGATGCAGTTTCAGCTGTTGTCAAGCCAAAAATACCGATTTTTTCGCCATTTACAACTTTAATGATTCCATTGTAAATTTCTCCGCCTACAGGAGCAGCTGTTGTTACATCGTTATGGAAACGAGATTTCAAATTCGCATCATTTGTAAAATTAACGTTTGCACTAACAAACGGGAAGTCTGCTTCTTTTACAAAGTTTGCTAACGCTTCAGTGCCCAAGTCGAATTCATGGTTACCAAAAGTCATTACATCATATCCAGCTAATTCCATAAACTCTAAATCTGCTAAACCTTTATACTCATTAAAATATAATGTTCCAGAGAACACATCACCTGCATCAAGTAATAAGGCATCCGGCTTCGCCGCACGAACCGACTTAATCGCCGTCATTTTCTTCGCCACATTATCAATGTTTGCATGTGTATCATTTGTGTGCATTAAGTTCAATGTAAACTTCTTGTTAGCTTGTCCAGCTAACACGTCGATATTTAATTCTGTAATGCCATCAACGGTCAATTCTTTTTTCAATTCATACCATTTGTTTTCTGTACCAAGCCAAATACCTTCTAGTACATAGCTTCCATTAGGTAAGGTTGTGCTGTATTTTCCGTTTGCATCGGTGGTAACGTCATACCATTTCACTTCTCCAGTTGCGGTATGAATACTGAACACAACATTTGGTACTACTTCTGTACCTTTTTTCACGACACCTGTTACGTTTGGAGAAATGACACCCGTTCCATCTTTAAGAACATCAATGTTCAATACGAGTGCACCGGCAACAGTAAAGTCCTTTTTAAGTTCGTACCATTTTTGATCGACACTGTCCCAAACTCCGTCAATGGTGTAAGAACCATCAGCAAGTTTGAAAGCAAATTTTCCATCTTTATCAGTTTTTACATCGACCCATTTCACATCACCAGATGCTGTGTGAATACTGAAAACGGTGTCATTTAATGCTTTAGTTCCTTTTGTCAATGTACCTGTTACATTTAAGACACCTGAGATATCCAGTTGTAATTCTGCGGCACCCTCAAGTTTGCCATCTTTTACGGAGAACGTTTTATTTAATTCATACCATTTTGCGGCTGACGCATCCCAAATCCCATCAACCTGGTAGCTGCCATCAGCTAATTTGAAGTTGAATTTACCATTTTTGTCCGTTTTGGCATCATACCACTTTCCATCTGTACTATGTACACTAAATGGAAGTTGCGCCAACACTTGTGAGCCATTTTTTACAGTACCGGATACATTCCAAGTACCCTCAGCTGGATTTAAGCCATCGAATGCTAATTCATGTAAGCCGTCGACTAACCCATCTTTAATCGTAACGGTTTTGCCAATTGGATACCAATCCGGCGCAACCCATAAACCTTCAATTTTATACGTACCATCTGCTAGATTGTGAGTGAATACTCCATTCGCATCAGAGGTGAAATCATGCCATACACCAGTAGTTGTCTCACGAAGACTGAAAGTGATGTTCGCTAACGCATCATTTCCTAAAGTAATCTTCCCTTGACCAGGTACAGCACCTGGATCTGGTTGTGGAGTGGTTACTACCGCTTCACCTTTGAACTCGATTTCGCCCATACGGCTAGTTCCAGTAGAGGCAAGAGCAGAACCATTTGCAGCTATTTCAGAAGTTTTAATCCATCTAACATAGACAACATCTTTATCATTGGCATCACTAGGCAATGCCACATTTGTTAATACCCCATTAGTCCAGTTCGCTGCAACTGATACGGTTGCACCTGAAACGTCGACCCAATTAGAGTTATCCAAACTATATTGAACCTTAAAATCTCTTGGTCCTGTATTAGAACTATATTGCTTAGATGATAGAGTTATATTTTTGTGGCCCTTAGTGGAAATGCCTACCTTCCAAAATGAAGGATTACTAGTCCAGGGAGTAGCGTTTGGAACTTGCACACCAGTTGTAGGTCCACCCACATAAGTTGTGGAGATTGCCGCACCAGTTGCAGTCAAAGTTTTATCAAGGTTGGAAGCAATACCTGATGTTGCTATTAATTTATTCGTTGCGCTGCTGAAATCCCACTTCGCCAACGATACCGTCTCTGCGGCAGCGCTTACACTGGATGGTAGTACCATCGCTAACAGCAATATAGCTGTAAGTGCCAGGCTAATCCACTTTTTCGACCTGTTTACTAAATTAGTCACAGAAAAAATCCCTCCAATTTCAAGTATGATATTCTGAGTGGTCTTCTAAGCTGCAAAACTTCCAGATTCTCCCTCACTTTCCATTAGGTAATAATTACTACCATTATTGTATAACGTCTGACCACACAATTCTACATATTTCTTGAATACCCATAATATTCTATTAATTTTTAAAAAAGGAACCTCGAAGTTTAGTCAAACTTGTAAAATCACATCATTTATTCCTCCCTAATCGGCCAATTTTTCTTTAAACAGTCTAAAAGGTTAATAGGTCAAGAAACTGCAGCACTAGGATAAAAAACCTATGAAAGTCATTACCTTTATAGATAGTTATCAAAAAAAAGAGAATAATCATTATACTTTCATTTGAGTTCGAACCCATCCTCCTTTACAATCAATAATAGGAAAAACAAATCAGGAGGCACCCTTATGAAATTAAGTAATGAAGAACTGGAAATATTAAAGCTGATTGAAGAAAACCATAAAATCTCCGTCGAAACTATTGCCTTAATGGTGATGAGCAGCGAAGAAACAGTCAGAAATACCATTAATAAATTAGAAGAAGAAAAAATCATTGTCAGCTACCCCGCGCTAATTGATTGGAGCAAAGTCGAGGGCCAGGAAAGCATCATCGCGATGATCGACGTCAAGGTAACCC
This sequence comes from Neobacillus drentensis, assembly GCF_036962125.1. Taxonomy (GTDB): domain Bacteria; phylum Bacillota; class Bacilli; order Bacillales; family Cytobacillaceae; genus Neobacillus; species Neobacillus drentensis_B. The sequence goes on along the minus strand of NZ_JBALOA010000006.1, from coordinate 99,550 downwards.
CCAAGCGTGGAGTGGGATTCGATGAGGTCGCCGAGAGAATTTATCGTTTTCCAGAAGTAACCTCTCTTTACCTCATGAGTGGCGCCTACGATTTGTCAATCACAATCGAAGGGCAAACGATGAATCAAATCGCCACCTTTGTCTCGGAAAAACTATCCACGATTGAAAATGTCATCTCCACCACGACGCACTTCATGTTAAAGAAATACAAACATGATGGGGTAGTTTTTGGCAGTGGTGATGATAAAGACCGGAGAATGGTGATTACACCATGAAAAAGGATTATTCCCACTATATATCTGAAACTGCCCGCGACCTGCAGCCGTCTGGAATTAGGAAATTTTTCGATCTAGCTGCAAGTATGAAGGATGTGATTTCATTGGGGGTTGGCGAACCAGACTTCATTACCCCCTGGAACATTCGCGAGGCTGCCATATTATCAATGGAACAAGGCTATACTGCCTATACCGCCAATCCGGGCTTATTAGAATTACGGCAGGAGATTGCTAATTATTTAGGAACACGTTTTGCTGTCAATTATGATCCCAAAAATCAAATCATCGTGACCGTTGGAGCGAGCCAGGCAATTGATCTTGCCTTTCGGGCGATTTTAAACCAAGGTGACGAAGTGCTGATTGTTGAACCGGCGTTTGTTTCCTACGCACCATTGGTTGCGATTGCCGGCGGGACGCCTGTCGCCATTTCCACCTCTGCTGCCAATGGGTTTAAATTAACTCCTGAACAACTAGAAGGAGCGATTACGGAAAAAACAAAAGCGATTTTGTTTTGTTCACCGAACAATCCAACAGGTAGCACCTTAAATCGAGAAGAGCTCATGGAGATTGCCGCGATCGTTGAAAAGCACGACCTAATCGTTGTCTCTGACGAAATCTATGCAGAGTTAACCTACGAAGAAACCTATACCAGCTTCGCCTCGCTTGAAGGCATGTATGAGCGAACGATTTTAATCAATGGATTTTCTAAAGGTTTTGCAATGACCGGTTGGCGCTTGGGAATGCTCGCTGCGCCGAAAGAATTTATTGAGGTCATGTTGAAAATTTTCCAATACACGACGATGTGCGCGCCAACTATGCTTCAATACGGTGCGATTGAAGCTCTCAAGAATACCTTTCATGAGGTGGAAGCGATGAAACGAAGCTACCGGATGAGACGAAACTATGTGGTGCAAACGTTGAATAAAATCGGGTTAGACTGTCATACACCCGGAGGAGCTTTTTATGTCTTCCCATCGATTAAGGCAAGCGGCCTCAGCTCAGAAGCATTTGCCGAGGAACTCTTGATGACGGAAAAAGTTGCCGTTGTCCCTGGCAATGTGTTCGGAGAAAGCGGCGAAGGTTATATTCGCTGCTCCTACGCTGCTTCAATGCCGCAGCTTCAAGAAGCCCTGAAAAGAATCCAGCATTTCATGGAATCAAAGGGCATATTCGGAGAAAAACTAAGTGTAGAAAAACAATTAAATCAATAATGTGAAAAAGCCCAATTTTTGAATTTGGGCTTTTTTGCGGTTTTTTAGGTACCTGACACCCACTGCCATCCACTTTTTGTGACAGACATCTTTAATGGTATTAAATCGGAGAAGTTTTTGCCCCGGCAGAGGGTGGTGGTATTTTTTCATTGGTGTCAGGTACCAGTATAATTGTTACGAAAAATGTACAAAATATTATATTCCCCTTGAAATTTCAATTAAAAACGAATAATATAGGTTAGTCTTATTAAAATGTTCGTATTTTGGAGGTTCAACGATGTTTAAACTAAAAGAAAATCATACCAATACAAAAACAGAACTGCTTGCGGGAATCACAACCTTTTTTACAATGGTCTATATTGTGGTCGTGAATCCGGTCATTCTCGCCGACGCTGGAGTTCCGTTCGGGCAAGTGTTCACCGCAACCATCATTGCCTCTGTTGTCGCAACATTGTGGATGGCTCTGTTTGCCAATTATCCAATTGCGATTGCCCCAGGAATGGGACTCAATGCCTTTTTTGCTTACTCTGTTGTAGGCGGTCATCAGGGGATCACCTACCAAACGGCCTTTGCCGCTGTTTTTGTCGCAGGTGTAATTTTTGTCATCTTATCGTTAACCCCGCTTAGGGAAAAATTAATTGATGCCATCCCCGAGAATCTCAAACATGGGATTACTGCAGGAATCGGCTTGTTTATTGCTTTTATCGGTCTTCGTCTTACAAAAATTATTACAGCCCACCCGACTAATCTTGTTGGTCTCGGCGACCTTCATTCACCATCCGCTCTTTTAGCATTAGTAGGGTTAGTGATTACACTGATTCTAATGGCACTCCGAGTCAATGGTGCGATCTTTTTTGGAATGGTCATTACAGGGATGATTGCCTTCTTTACCGGCCAGCTAGAATTTAAGGAAGGTTTTATGTCGCTGCCAACTCTGCCCGAGGGACTTATCATTGCCAATCCTTTGACAGCATTGACGGACGTAATTGAGCACAGCCTTTATGCCGTTGTCTTTTCTTTCATTTTAGTAACTATTTTTGATACAACTGGAACAATGATTGGGGTCGCAAATCAAGCAGGTCTAATGAAAAGCGGCAAACTGCCGCGTGCTCGCCAGGCTTTACTCGCCGATTCGATTGGTACTGCAGTAGGGGCTATATTTGGGACGAGCCCAACAACGGCCTATATTGAATCGTCATCAGGGGTTGCAGTAGGAGGACGGACTGGTTTAACCTCCCTTACGGTTGGCATCCTCTTCATCTTGTCCGCCTTCTTCGGACCGCTCGTTAGCGCTGTATCCGGGATTTCTGCGATTACTGCACCGGCGTTAATCATTGTTGGCAGTCTCATGATGGGAAGTATTGCGAAAATCCGCTGGGATGAGCTGGATGAAGCCTTTCCTGCATTTTTGACCGTCTTGAGCATGCCGCTAACATCGAGCATTTCAACGGGGATTGCTTTAGGTTTTATTAGCTATCCGATTTTAAAGTTAGTCAAAGGGAAATGGCGTGAAATTCATCCACTACTTTACGTATTCGCCGTCTTGTTTTTTATCCAGCTCGCATTTTTACAGCATTAATTACAAAAAGCCAGTCGCTAGACTGGCTTTTTTGGTGATTTTATTTATTTTTTAGGCTGGTCAAGAGCTTGGTAAGCTAACTGATACTTTCCTCCGTCTGCTACTTCTGAATGGTACAATGCCTTAAGGGCTGTGTTTTTCTCGAGGCCGTGTTCTACCTTCAACTCTTTCAACCTTGTATGCAATTCTTTATTATCCTTAATAAGCTGCTGCATTTGTGATTTCAAATACTTCATAAGATGATTATCTCCTTCCCGAAACCAAAGCGTTCTCCAAGTATATCATTAATTCATTTTATTTTCTCTGCCCCTGTCCTTTTCGCCAACTTTTACCTATATATCTAATGACAGGAGGTGAAAAAAGTGGATCAACTCATTCCAATCATCAGTGAGGTGGGCTTCCCTATCGTTGTGACTCTATATCTGCTTTACCGGATTGAATCAAAGCTAGATATGGTCGTTACCTCGATCCAGAATCTTCCCGAACGCATGAAGGAACGAACGTAGGTTAATTTTTATATGGGCAATCCAGTCTAGAGGTAACACTGGCCTAGGTCTTGGCCCACTGTGTTACCCAAAATTCAATTCTGCCTTCGCTCCGGTCACATAAGAGCTCTCTATGTTACCCAAAGCTTGCTCCATTTAAGTTTTCGGTCACATAAAGGCTCTCTATGTTACCGCAGAATGGTCCCATTTGCGGTTTTGGTCACATAAAGGCTTTCTATGTTCCCGTGGAGCCACTGAAACACAAGTCCGGTCACATAGAAACTCAAATTGTGGATGTCCTCCAAAAAACTGTGACAAGTACCCGAACCTATTTGTCCAACGCTACATAACATGTACATATAATCAATTTTTAGGAAATGGAGATGATGAAATGAAGCTATATTTAGATCCAGGTCACGGTGGAGATGATCCAGGTGCTCAAGGTCATGGATTGGATGAAAAAGATATAACCTTAGCGATCGCGCTCAAAATACGTTCCATTTTACAAAATGATTATGAGAACATTGACGTAAAAATGAGCAGGAACAGCGATAAAACTAGAAGCTTAGCTCAGCGATCTAGTGAGGCCAATGCCTGGGGGGCCGATTTTTTCTTAGCCATTCACATCAATTCCGGTCCAAGCTCCGCACAAGGCTATGAAGACTATATTTACAATGGCTTATCTAATTCTTCTAAGGCCGCTCAGTATCAGGATATCATTCATGCAGAAGTGAAAAAAGTGAATCAGCTGCAAGATCGAGGTCAGAAAAAAGCAAACTTCCATGTGTTACGAGAGACTAATATGCCAGCTATATTAACAGAAAATGGATTTATTTCAAATGATCATGACGCCTCACTAATGAAACAGTCCTCTTGGATTCAAAAGGTTGCTCAGGGTCACGTAAATGGACTTGCCAAAGCCTTTGGTTTGAAACGCAAACCAAATGAACCACCTAAGCCTGATAAACCGGATTCCGGATCGCTTTTCAAAGTAATTGCTGGTTCTTTCAAATCCAAAGAAAATGCGGACGAGCGAGTAGAACAGCTTCAAAAGAAAGGGATCGAATCATTTGTTGATTCCACAAAAGTCGCTGGCGAAACATGGTACCGAGTACAAGCAGGGGCCTTTTCAAACCGAGAAAATGCAGAAGACCGCCTCGCAGACGTACAAAAAGCTGGAATCAACGACGCCTTCCTTGTTGCAGAATAACATGATGGGTGACATTGATGGGTGACAGGTACCGTTCATGGACACTTATCCGCCGCTCGTGGACACTCCCTCGTGCGCTTATATCCTACAAAAGACCTCCTTTATGCGAGAGATGGGAGGTCTTTTGTAGGTTTTTTCTTTTGAACGATTCAGTTTGTGTCCACTGGATGGGCATTGCCATAGGATATATATGAACGTATTTTATCTGAAATGGAGGAGTCAAAATGAAGCTTTATTTAGACCCAGGGCATGGCGGAGATGATTCAGGTGCACAAGGAAATGGGCTGGATGAAAAGGACATTACTTTAGCTATTGCGCTTAAAATACGAAAGATCATCCTTAATGATTATGAAAATGTTCAAGTAAAGATGAGTCGTACAAGCGATACCACCAAAAGCTTAGCACAGCGCTCCAGTGGGGCAAATGATTGGGATGCCGACTTTTTCCTCTCAATTCATATCAACTCAGCCGACAACACCTCTGCCCAGGGGTATGAGGATTATATTTACGATGTCTCAGCCAAGTCCAGTAAAGCAGCAAAATACCAGGATCTCATTCATGCTGAAGTGATGAAGCTTAATCAGATGAATGATCGCGGCCAAATGAAGGCCAACTTCCACGTACTCAGAGAAACGAAAATGCCTGCGATACTTACTGAAAATGGCTTTATCAGTAATAAACATGATGCCGCATTGATGAAAGACTCGGCTTGGCAGCAAAAAGTAGCCCAAGGCCATGTGACCGGGATTGCTAAAGCCTTTGGCCTGAAACGCAAAGCTGTGAAGGAGACACCTGCAACAACCACACCAAAGACCACCCAAACTAGCACAAAGACAGTCTATACAGTTTATGTCGGTTCTTATAAATCAAAAGAAAATGCCCAAGATAGGGTCGCAGAATTGAAGAAAAAGAGTATTAAATCATCGATTGTTACCACAAAAATCTCTGGAGCTACCTGGTACCGAGTGAAAGTAGCCTCTTATTCAACCAACGCCAATGCTGTAAAGCGCCTAAAAGCAATCGAAAAAGCAGGCTACGATGATGCCTTTATTATTACGGAAAAAGAAACCACAACGAAAACAGAAACAAAAAAACCTACGGCAAGCACCAATACAACACCAACCACAAAACCGACCAAAAGCACCAGTAAACCAGCAACCACAAAACCGGCCACAAGCACTAGTAAACCAGCAACACCAGGCACAAGCACGAATCCAACTACGACTCCAAACAACACGACCAAAGAAATCCCCGTCATTGTCGACCCCGGTCAATTCACGATTTTAGGACCAACCTTCCTATCCCCTGAACAGATGGACCAATTTGTAAAAAAGGTGAATCCTAAGGCTCCTGAATTAGGTAAATTTTATCAAGACCTTGGAAAATATTACGGGATACGCGGGGATGTAGCCTTTGCTCAAGCTATTCATGAAACAGACTATTTTCGTTTTACCGGAGTCGTCAATCCTGGGCAGAACAACTACGCAGGAATTGGGGCAACTGGAGGAGATAACCGCGGGGCAAGCTTTAAAAATCAGGAAGAAGGCGTCCTCGCCCAACTTCAGCACTTGTACGCGTATGCAACAACAAAACCACTACCTAATCAATATCCATTAGTGGATCCCCGCTTTCATCTCGTCGATAGAGGGACTGCTCCAACTTGGACCGCATTAAACGGTAAATGGGCTGTTCCAGGCACAACCTACGGGCAATCCATTCTAAGCCTTTATCAACAAATGATCCATTCCGTCTAATGACGACCTGGAGAACAGAGCAACACTTCAGCCCTCGCACGCTCGATCAAAATTCTATAAATGGGAACCCAACTCATGCACCCTTTTGAAGGACCTCTTTATCTACACAGAAGAGGTCTTTATCTATGTGGTTAATCGTCATATTTAACCTAAAAAAATACACTCAGCGAACTTATCCAGTCAAACTGGATGATGGTTAACTAGAAATTTTTACCCAAGGACAGCTAATCTCACTATCTATTTTCCTATAATAATATTTGGATAAATTTATTTTTGATGTATAATTTTGGTAGAATTAAACTTAGGATATATTACGAGGGAAAGAGGTTATCTAACAGTTATGGTAAAAATTAGTAAAAATTTCAAAATATGGCTCAGTTTACTTTTTTTGATTGGTTTTATTCTACCAGCTGCTTCTGTAACACCGGCGCATGCAGCAGCTGCAAATGAGGAAACTGAACCAAATGACACAAGAAATTCTGCCAATGAATTGGTCAACGGTGAGGCCAAGTACGGGGCCATCAGCACCTCAACAGATGAAGATTGGTATGGAATCAACACACAAAGGGCAGGAGATATCCGCATTACTTTGGAAGAATTGCCAAAGAATTATCAATTATATTTATACGATGCTAATGGAAACTATATTGCAGATTCAACAAACAGTTCTACTTATCCTGAATCAATAAATTACACTGCCAATGAACCAGGAGTTTATTATATTTTAGTAGAACGGTATGAATATGATTCAAAGGAATTTACTCCTTCAGGTAAATATAAAATTAAAGCAAGCTATCCATCAAATGCTCCTAATTTTAACACAGTTTATGAACCAAATGATACGAAAGAAAATGCTTTTCCAGTCGTTTCGGGAAAAGAATACTATGGGACAATTGATTCCATTTTAGATGTAGATTACTATGAAATCCAACCAAACGGCGAAGGCCAAATTAGAGCCACCCTAGAAAATTTGCCATTTAATTATGATTTATATTTATACGATGCCCAGGGAAACTACCTGGCAAGTTCCGATCGTGACGGAACTGCTTCAGAAGTCATTGACTATTACACAACGACTAATGAAGTCCATTATATTGCCGTAATTCCATATAGTTCAAATTACTCACCTTCATCCAATTATAAGGTGAAAATTTCTTATCCTTCTAGTGATCCAAGAGGCTCTGAATTTGAACCGAATGATATAAAAGAGCAATCCTATCCCATCCTATCAGGGACTGCATATTTTGATAAAATAAGTTCCCCTACCGATGTGGATTATTATACTTTCACCACTGAAAAAGAAGGGACAATTTATGCCCGCTTAGAGCAGCTCCCATTTAATTATAATTTAAAATTACTAGACAGAAATGGTAACGAAGTAACGTATGATTCCTCAAATTACGGTAAAACGGATGAGGTAATTGAGTTTTTTGCACCCGAAGCCAGTACCTACTATTTAAAAGTTTATCCTGAAAGTGGTGAATCCTCCTCAACCTTTACTTATAAAATGAAGGTCACGTATCCTACAAATACAGTTCTTTTTGATAAGGAATTAGAGCCAAATGATACATTTGAGTCCGCCTTTCCAGTGGAAACCATGAGGACTTACTCACAGCTTTTAGATGCTAGTAATGATCAAGATTACTATAAATTTACTGTTCCAGCAGGAAACCATGTAAATGTAAGTCTCACTAAACTGCCATTTAACTATAATCTATATGTTTATGACAGTCTTGGAAATCTATTCGATAGTTCAACCAGTGGTGACACCTATGATGAAATGATTACTTTCCAAAGTAATGAAAAGGCTACCTATTATGCAAAAGTGGTTACTTACGAGTATGATAAAAAATACTCTACGATCAACCGCTACAACTTAAAGATTTCCTATGGGCTAAAAAAGAAACCAACAATTAATCCGTTGTCTTCCAATAAAACCGTCATCTCAGGGACAGCCGACCCGAATGTAACCGTTGTTGTCAAACTCGGGCCTTCTGTACTTGGTACTGGAAAAACCAACGCATATGGTGCCTATTCAATTAAAATACCGAAACAAAAGTATAACGCGAAATTAACGGTAGCTGCCCAAGACGACGCAGGAAATACTTCCTCTGCATGGACTTCTGTCTTATTAGGTGCGTATTCTCCAAAGATCAACACGGTAAAAAGTAATCATACCACCATTTCGGGAACGGCAGGTCCTAACATGTCCGTGACCGTAAAACGAGGATATACCGTCATTGGGACAGGTAAAACAAATAGCAGCGGCAATTACTCTGTTAAAATTCCGAAGCAAAAGATGTTGACAGGTTTAGTTGTCATTATTAAAGATAGTTTCGGAGATACCGCCTACTCCACAACGAAAGTCCAAACGCATATATTGGTACCAAGGGTAAATACTGTGACCTCAAAAAGCACCAAAATATCCGGGACTGCTGGTGCATATTTGACTGTTCAGGTGAAGTATGGATCAAAAGTGGTTGCTTCTGGAAAAACAAATAGCCAAGGAAGCTATTCCTTAAAAATGAACAAGCAAAAGAAATACGCTAAATTAGTAGTTGTAGTGAAGGACATTGTTGGAAACTATAACTCTAAGACAATCTACGTTAAATAGCCCGACCTAGAAAGGCAGTTAAAAATCGCTGCCTTTTTTTGTTTATAAGAGGACTCCATTCGACTCATTTCTTTTGGTGTCTTTTGGTGGTGTCAGGTACCACATTTTTAAAAATTTATTTTTCCCTGCCCTGTCTTTTTGACCGACTTTTTCCTATATAGAAGGTGAAAGGAGGTGAGGGACTATGGCAAAATCACTTTTAGAAGGGACGAAACTCCGCTTGGTTTTTGAAGCAGGCATGGATGAGGACGGCAAACCAATCCTCCGCTCGAAAACGTTTAGCAATGTCAGAAAGGAAGGGACTACAGATCAATTTTTTCAAGCAGCCCTAGCAATTACCGTTTTATGTAATGATACGTTATACAAAGTGGAACGTAATGACAGTACCGAAATTATCGCTTAATCAGGGTTGAACGGGAGTTAGGGAAGGAGGTGAAAACATATGGCGAAAACATTAGAATTACAATTTGGCACAGAGCTCGGAAAAACTGCACGTATATCCATCGATAATCCGAAGGAACCTATTGAGGAGGAAGTCGTTAAACTATCGATGGACCAGATTATTGCAGCTGAAATTTTCACAACGAGCACCGGTAAATTTGTGTCTTCTAAAGGAGCAAGAATCGTCGACCGCAGCGTGGTTGATTACGAATTAGAGTAAAAATATTTAAAAATGCGGTTCATCTCATGTGAACCGCATTTGTTTGTTTAGTTTTTTAAAAAAGGAAATAGAAAGCTAAGATCATCATCACGACCAAAACGGCTCCACCAAGTATCAACATGCTTGTTCCTCGCCGCTTGCCTTTTTTAGCCTTTTTACGCTCACGTTCGGCAGCTTCCGCTTTTTGATTAAGGCTTTTTCTTTCAAAAAATGCGGCCAATTTATTATCGTCACTAATTCCCATTTTTCTTTCCGGACGAGTCAGAATCTGCTCTAATTCCTCAATCGTCATCGGTTCTTCAAGGTTCAGGTTTTCTATAACACGCTCACTCACAGTAGAATAACGCTGAATAATTGAAATCAATTGCCGGACATCAGAAACATTTCCAAGTCGCCCCTTACCTTCGAGGACTTTTGCCTCCCCAGCTCCATATAAAATTACTCTTCCCTGAGTTGAAATCCAGATGTTTTCAGGTGAAAGGGCTCCATGAACGATTCTTTTATCATGTAGATGACGGACAGCAGCAACGAGCTGGTTGATTTGATCAGAATCGAGCTGTCCCTTTTCAACTAAGGTCACCCCTTCTTCACATTCTAAAAGAGAATATAAGTGTCCTTCATCTACCTGTGCAACCTGCTCAATCCGCGGCAAATGGCTATAGTCGGAAATCCCCGTCCGGTACCCCTCTTGCAGCTGATTCCATTGCGCCTTCTTAAAATCCGTGGCCTTGTTCGAAAAATCAACTAACCGGAGGATAAACGTCCGAGCCGTTTCAGTTTCCACCACTTCAAAAACACTTAGGCCAAAATCGTTAGAGAACAATTTCCTTCTTATATCAAAACCACCAATATCCACTGAAAACACCAAGCTTTCTTTTTAAAGTGTACGTTCTCTCCTTTAAATCTGGAAGGAATCGTATCAAGCGGCCACTTTATTCTACCATTGAGTAACCTATTTTTTATTCTCCTCTTATTATAGCCACGAAGAAATTGGCAATGATAGTAGAGGAGGTGAAAAAATGATGACAATAGACCCGAACCTTCGTGGGGATATGCTAGAGGACGAATGGAATAGTGAAGAAGTTCAAAATGAAATGATGTTCACCGGCATTACTCACGACGAGTGGCTTGAACACCGGCTAAATGATGAAGACATACATGAAGAAGAGCATGACGACTTCGTATGGTAGTCCAAACAGAAAAGCCACGGCATCCCGCCTGTGGCTTTTTCTCATCATCGTATTCGGTTTAACCGCGAAAGGAATTCTAAATCCCGGCCAAATTTTATTAACGGTTATCAACTTTTTCTGGATAAAGGTCATGGTTCATTAAACGGAACTGAGCCATTTCCTCGTACTTTGTCCCTGGCTTCCCATAGTTGCACCATGGATCAATTGAAATTCCGCCCCTTGGGGTGAACTTGCCCCAAACCTCAATATACCTTGGGTCAAGAAGCTTAATTAAATCATTCATGATGATATTGACACAATCCTCATGGAAATCCCCATGGTTTCTGAAGCTAAACAAATATAACTTCAGTGACTTACTCTCAACAATCTTTTTATCCGGAACATACGAAATATACATCGTCGCAAAATCCGGCTGACGTGTCAGCGGACATAAACTTGTGAACTCCGGGCAATTAAATTTTACAAAGTAATCACGATCCGGATGAAGATTATCAACCGCCTCTAATACTTCCGGCGCATATTCAAAGGAATATGAGGTTCCTTGATTCCCTAATAGTGTTAAATCCTTTAAACCTTCCTCATGGCTTCTGCCAGACATAAAAAAACCTCCCTGCAATCTGTGCCACACTTTCCAAGAAAGAATTCCGCTGTAACTCTACTAAAGGCATCCATCAAAAAAGCCACGTCCGATATGGACATGGCTTAAAGTCATGAATCCATAGTTTTTTATAGAGGGTATCAGCTATGAACCTCTCCCGCAAGTACGGGTATTATCTCCTTCATATCTTATAGAATCCTTAACCAATCGTCAATTGAAAATTTTTGTAAATAATTGAATAAGGAACTACTTAGCAAAGGAACTGTCATATATTACTGACAGTTCCTTCCTTAACTAGCACAATTTATTCATTAATAATGAAGTCATCTGAAAACTTCGAAACGACCTTCCCATTCTTGTCTTTAACCATGAGGAGAACTTTGTAGGTTCCACCCTTCGAAAGGGTTGTTTCAAAGACGTTATTCTTCGAGTATTTTTGTTTTCCGACTCCAATTGAACCTTGGTATAACACCCATGAATAAGTGAGTCCATCTCCAAGGGCATCTGAAGTCCATTTTACCTTTGTCCCAACACTCTGATTGGATGCCTTGTTTGCTCTCAAGGACTTAACGACAATGCTTTCATCGTTAATATTTCCATTGGTTAACTGAAGATCTGTCGTATTAATAGTAGTGTCGATTGGCTCAAACTCAAGGTCAACCAATTTTCCACTTCCCTGAATAGAAGTTGTTCCTGCTATGGCTATCTCTACGACGCCATCTTCCTTCATATTGTAAACTAAGCTGTAATCTTTAGTTGTTTCAGATTTTACAACATTAGAAAGCTTAACTTCTTTTGGATCGTAGGTAATGCTGACTTTGGCACTGTATATGTCCGCTTCTCCCACATTAAATTCAACTGGTGCCGTCAACTTACCGTCACCTTGGACAATTGTTTGTCCGACCTTGTATAAAGATGACAGATTGGTCGAGGCCTCACCCCAGTCCCCATTGACATCTCCTAATAAAATGGCTGTAAAGTCTTGGTAGGATACATCGCTTGAAAGATTATCATATTTTCTATCTCCTCCTGTAAAGGTCCAAACCTTACCTGCTCCAGGGAAAGGAAGATCAATTAAATCGACTGATTTTTCAAGAACATACGCAGCGTCCAAGGCATTGATCATACCATTTCCATCAACGTCGGCAGCGATTTTTTGATAATCATCCAACTGGATTAAGCCAACAGCATACTGGAGGATCATCGATGCATCATAGGAAGAAATTCCATTGATATCATCTGACTTGCTAGGTTTCAACGTATAACCACCGCTTCTAATCCCACTAAGTGCAAAGTATCCCGATACATCCGAGTTTCCTTGATATTGCTGATTGGTTCCAATTAGCTCTAACAACACATTATTAACAGGTCGATAGTTACTGTAATAACGGACATTACCTGTTAGCGAATACGTATCTGCTAGATTGAAGGTGCCATTAATTTGGCTGGTTTTAATGCTGCCAGAGTTAAACGATAATTGATCTAACGTTAACGCTGAAGAGGTTAATTCACTATCCAATACTTTAAAAGAAACCACAGCAATCGAACCGGATCCATTCACAGCTGTCGAAGATGCCATTGATAACTGAACTTCTCCACTCGTATTTTTATTAGATGCAAGAGAGAAATTTTTCGTTAAGTTTCCTAAGGTAACTCCTTCAACCTTCAATAATTTGGCATCAAACTTCACTTTAAAGTCTGCCGAACGCAAGCCTGACACGTTGGAAATATACACGGGAACGTCAATGATATCTCCTCTATTACCCGTTACATTAGCGATGCTGACTTCTTTGCCTTCACTAATATAGGTGTATCCGCCCAGGATGGCACCTGTCGTACCATCAGGGTTATTTACGGTTACGTCTACTTTTGCCGGATAATGGGCTGGAGTTTCGGCGGTGATTTTATTTTCACTTTCAACCACTACATTCGATGCAACGGCTTGGCCAAATAATACACTTGCCCCTTGTTTAAAATTAGAACCAGTAATAACAACTTTTGTGCCGCCAGTCTCAAGTCCTTCGGCTGGTGAAACAGAAGTAATCGTAGCTTTATCCGACACCATGACTCGATAAGGCTGATTTTGATTACCGGATTGTGCTTTCGTTGCTCCGTCCGTAGCCTCGATATAGTAATCAATCCAAGGCGAGACGACACTTGTACCATCGATGGTCGTACTATAACGATTATTCGTAGTAGTCACCATTTCTTTTTGTTTATACGTGGTATCCTTGGCAGCTTTGTAGAACAAGGTTACTTTTGAAACTTTAACATTATCCGTTACATCTGCAAAAATTTGAACCGGTTGACCTACCTTTGCCTGTTGAATCGGCGTATGAGTGATCACTGGTGCAATCGTATCAATCGGTGCAGCCGATGCAACATTGGAAGCATTTGATTCAGCTAGGTCAGTTTTGACTACTTTAAATTGGTAGTAATACATTTTTCCTGGGGTCACATTTGTATCTTCATAGGACTTTTGATCAGATGGAATCAGTGATTTATTGATCTTGGTATAACCTTCAAGCGGAAGTCGATTTTCACTTCGATAAACATTGTACCCTGCCAATGTATCAAAATCGTCTTGTGTCCAGCTTAAGTTGACTTTTCCTTCTCCACCAGTCGCTTGAAGGTTCATGGCCTCCGTACCAGAAGTAACGATTTCAAAGCGGAAGCGCTCTGTATCATTACCCGTTACTAACCAAGGATCATCGGCAGCAACGGCTCCTGCGACACGGAAGAATTGATAGCCATCACCAGTCAATGGTGATATTTTCATACTTCCAACCCAATGGCGTGGAGACGTCCATCCACCATCGACACCATTAACAGTATAGTCAGTCGTCGGCATATCAGGTCCGAACGACACTTGCGGCTGTTTCGTTTGATCCATATCACGGTTGAATAAAACATGGACTTGGATATTTTCCGCACCTACCTTGGTGGCACGTTCCTGTGATTCGGTAGAAACGTAGACATCGGTTACGAATGGGTAGGCGGTTTCTGGTGCATTGGTTAGGATTGGCTTATAGATGATTTCCTCCATGTTTTGAAAATCATTAAAGTGAATTAAAGCCTTTTCTATTAAATCAGTATTGGTTGTTCCCCAGAAGTTCTCGGTTAAAAACCTTTTATTTTCGCCTACTTCACTAGTAAACCGCATCCAATGATCAACATTTGGATCCCACCATCTGTTTAAAATCGCATTATTTTTAACATTGGACATATCACCCTTATTAATGAAGGCCTGTTTCTTATCGTCTATATACTGCTGCGTTATTTCCTCATTAGTTAAAGAGGTTTCTTTTACAACTAATTGATCACTAGTCCTTATATTAGAAGTCGTAGTTTCTGCTGTTGCTACCGATTTAGTTAATTCAGTATTGGTTGAACCATCTGCCAATTTAGAATCAGTAGAAATCGTAGAGTTAAAATCCATTTTATTAAGTAGTGCCGTCAACTCGAAATAACTTGGTTGTTTAACTGCTCTCTCTTTAAATGTTGATAATGTATAGTTGGCTGCTGTACTAAAATTTAAATTAAAATCTTGATTTGTCGGATTATTAAACATGTCAGTTAACGAATTACTAGGTAAATAAACTGAATAGTTACTGTTCGTTTCAAGCTGGTTCATAGGAACAATCTTTAAAATATTTCCATCAATTCTCATCTCTTTAATCGAAAGAGTATTGTAATTCTGATCTCTTAAAGTAATAAGCGGATAATTCCCCCCTGGTTTAATACCTTCTGTGAAGGTATAGGTAATTTCAGTATCTATCCCCACACCAATTTCTCCATTGACTGGAGAAGTAGATACAAGTGTAGGCGGTGTTGTGTCTGGTAAGATACCAAATAAAACTTGACCGGGTTTATTTGAATTCGTTGTCGACAAATTACCCAACTGTCCAAAAGAATTGTACCCCCATGACCAAGTTGTCCCATCTTCTTTAACTATAAATGAGTTAAATGGACCAGCCTCAATATTAGAAGCAATCATGTCTTTTACCTGGTATGGTGTATATTGGTAATTAATAGAACTATCCCCTAATTCGCCATATGCGTTATTACCAAATGTCCAAACCGTACCATCATTCTTTAACACAATGGAGTGGTTATCACCGGCTTTTACTTTTATAATATTTGACAAACTCTGGATTTGCTGTGGATTAGAATTTTGGTAATAATAATTATTGAGTCCAGATTGTCCGTGATTATCATAGCCCCATGCCCAAACACTTCCATCATTCTTTAAAGCTAAATTGTGTTTAGCTCCTGCATCAATTGCTGTAATTCCACTTAAATTTTGAACTTTAACTGGTGATAAACGGGTAGTATATGTTTTATCTCCTATCTGACCGTAATAATTATAACCCCATGCCCAAACTGTTCCATCCTTTTTCAAAGCCAAAGAATGATTATCCCCGGCAGATACTGAAATGACATCAGATAAGTTTGGGATTTGAGCTGGAATACTTCGGTAAGTATTTGTTCCATCCCCTAATTCCCCATTGCTATTATAGCCCCAAGTCCAAACTGTTCCATCTGCCTTTAAGGCGACAAAATGGTTTTGACCTGCTACAATTTCTTTTACATTACTAATATTAATTTTAATTGGCGTTATACTATTAAAATAATATCCCCAGCCCCATACGGTCCCATCATCTTTTAATACCAAGGAGGAATTATCCGCTACTGCTATATCCTTTACAGATGATAATCCAATGACTTGTACAGGTGTTAAACGGTTATTTCTTGTGCCATCTCCAAGTTGTCCATAGTCGTTAAGTCCCCATGCCCAAACAGTTCCATCCCTATTCAAACCTAATGTATGATATCGACTTGCTTTAATTTGTGCTGACTGAAATGTTACGTTAGTTTCCCAAACTGTAACAACCGTTTGAGCTTGATATTCACCGTTCTCAGTCTTTGCTGTAACCATAGCGGTTCCTGTTCCAATAGGTGAAACTAAACCATTCTCATCAACAGTAACAACCGCTGTATTACTTGATGACCATATTACTTTTTTATTTGTTGCTGTTTCTGGCTGCACTGTAGCCTTTAATGCCGTAGGTCCATCTCCAACTACCATTCTTAAAAACTGTTGATCTATAGATATCCCCTCAACAGGGACAATAACAGATACAATGACATTTGCCTGATAACCACCGTCATCTGTAGTTACTGTAATGATGGTAGTCCCATTATCCACAGCAGTAATAGTTCCGTTCTGATTCACAGTCGCAACTGATTCATTTCCTGAACTCCAACTAACTTTTTTATTTGTGGAGTTTTCCGGCAACACTGTTGCAGATACTGTTTGTTGCTGCCCCTTAGAAAGTTCTAGTTTTGTGTCACTCAAACTAACTCCAGTAGCTGGAACTATGTCAATAACATTGACCTCACAAGTAGCAATATAGCCACCATCTTCAGTTTTAACTGAAATGGTTACTCTACCCTTGCTTAAAGGAGTTATATTACCATTTTGATCCACACTTGCGATTCTTGAATCACTAGAAGACCAGGTAACTGTTTTATTTGTAGCTTTAGCAGGTGTTATCGTAGTTTGAAGATGTTCCGTTCCTCCACCTGCACCCAGGGTCATAGAAGATTTATCAAGTCTAATTCCTGTTACATTTGAAACACCTGGAATTTCTATAATATAATATCCCCGATAATCAGAACTTCTTGAAAAATCGTACCATTTACCAGACCACCGATTTAATTTCACAAAATTCGCAGGCTTGTAAGATCCTATTTGATTATTCGGCTCATTAACTTCCCAATTTGAGTAGCTTATTGAGGCACCATTTGCCCATTTAAAATCATTTTCTTTCTCAAAATCATTCAATCCAATTAATGGATCACTATCAAAATAATAAGAATCTAAATTAGGATACTTATTTTGCACATTAGAATACGTAAGGTAAGTACTCACGTAATTTTGAACTATATTATTTTCCTCTGCATCATCGATGGTGACAATATGACCACCTAATTCCCTTGCATAGTTTTCCACCATATTAATTTCGTCGAGATTATTAAATGAAATATTTGGATTAACTGCAATATAAGTACTTCCGTTTTCATTATATTTTACAGGAAAAATACTTTGAAGGACGTAATTTGAGTTAATGCTTGTGCCAAAACCTTTTCCCTTAGATAGCCAGTAGGTTCGATCACCATATTGTGTCTCCGGTAGCTTGTAATTTTTCAAATAAACATTGTTTTCTGCGCGCTCTTCATCCATATAATATAGGCTGGAATCGAATAGATTACCTTTACTTATCCCGTTAATTTTAAACATACTAGATGTACTCGGTGGTGAAGAGTTATAAGGATTTGAGCCCATACCTACAAATCGTGAGTTACTTATAATATCTGCATTAATAGTTGATCCATAATAGTCTTCAGTTCTTACCTCACCGTCATATAGATATCTTTTATATATTTTATTAAATAGATCTTGAGAAAAATATGAATGGTCCACCTTTTGAACAGCTAAATTCGGATTCATTATTTTTGCATATTTAATCTCTGAATAGCCTCGATACGAGTCAGACGATCCATATTGCTCTAAATAATTAGTAGAATAAACTTTGACCTCATACCCCGAATACATACTACTAGGAAACATCTCCACAGGCTCTTCCGCAGTTCCGTTCACCAAGAACTTACCTTTTACCTGAATATAGGCCATTGTTTTTTCAGCATAAGGATCTTCGGGCTCAGAACTCCAAAACTGGATTTGTGTTCCAGGCTCTACATTAACCGTTGCCCCTTCTTTGATCAGTGTTGCATTAGGAACAATCCAATACTTATCCTTTGTCAATGTCATATCCTTATCAATAACACCAGGCAATTCAACCCCGTTCCGAACAGCGAAACTGAATCCGCTATTAAATGTATAGGTTGTGGTATCCTGTGAATCATACCCATTATTGCCTGTAAGGGTAATGTTAATAGGCACAACGTGGTCGTTTGGTGTATTTGGAGCTATTTTTAGCTTGAATGGTAGATTAACTCCTGTAACCATATCATTTTCATAGATTAATCCGTTATCATCGATGGCAAACGTACCTACTGCACCATAATCAACGGTATCAGTTAATATCGTTACATATGGATCAGCAATCCCCGCATGTGATTTTGTATCTATAGTCACTTTGACGTTATCGGCTTTACCCCAGTGATTGCGGATGACCATTGCGAGATCTACCGTTTCTCCAGCATCCACAACACCATCATCATCGTTTTCTGGAGCGATTGTATTTTTATCAAAAATATAGTGTTCTAGATAGCTAAGTTTTGGTTTTGGTGTTTTTGTTAATGCACCTAAAGCGTCAACACTTTTATAGAATAGTGGATCCTCTTTAGGGTCATATGTAATACCTTGCTTAAGTTTTCCTGTT
Organism: Neobacillus drentensis; assembly: GCF_036962125.1. Lineage (GTDB taxonomy): Bacteria > Bacillota > Bacilli > Bacillales > Cytobacillaceae > Neobacillus > Neobacillus drentensis_B. The sequence continues at coordinate 80,564 of NZ_JBALOA010000006.1, read as the reverse complement.
TCAGCAATTTGTCCCATAATAAATCTGGAAGAATAGGTATCTTTATCGGCAAACTTAGAACGTGCCAACGCGGCAATCCCTGCTACAACTGGAGTCGCCATTGAAGTACCCGACCATTTCGCATACTGACCATTCGGTAACGTACTATATATATCTACCCCAGGAGCCATTACCTCATATTCATGTGAATCTTGCTGCTTAAAATCCCAGTTAGAGAAATCTGCTAAATAATCACCGTTAGCACTTGGTGATGGTTTTTCAGCCATAACTCCGAGTACCCAGTTGTATGCAGCTGGATACATATCGGCTCCTAGTGGATGTGGGAGATTTGGCTTTCCATCATTACCCGCTGCAGCAACTAATACCGACGTACCAAAGGCAATCTGCAGAGCATCTTCCTCAACAGTTGACCGTCCATACCCACCAAAGCTCATGTTAATAACATCAGCACCTTTATCAACGGCATACTTAATGGCTTCTGCTATATCTGAGGATGAAAGCACACCACTTGACTGTGCAGCCTTAATCGCCATAATCCTTGTATTATAGGCAACACCAACGCCGCCAATGCTATTATTTCCTTGCGCGGCAATAATACCAGCAACATGGGTACCATGCCCATTATCATCTGCTGGATCACCAGAATCCCCTGCATATGGGTTTCCAACCGTTGATGCACCGTATATATCATCAACAAACCCATTTTGATCATCGTCAACCCTATTTCCAGGAATCTCCCCCGTATTGACCCACATATTTCCTTTTAAATCAGGATGATTGTAGTCAACACCCGTATCAATCACGGCAACAACAACATCCCTGCTGCCGCCTGGATTAATTCCCTGTGACTTCAGATATTCCCATGCCTTATTCACGCCAGAGCTTTCTAAATGCCATTGCTCATTGATATTCTCATCATTTAATGGAACGGTAGATGTAGTTTCATCAATCGCTCGTATGTAGTCATACTCTACGGATTCTACGTTTGTATCATTTTTTAAATCTTTAACAACTTTTTCAATATCTTTCCCTTTTGCAATAAAGGCTTTATTCCAATTAGCTAGTTTTGCTTCTATCCTTTTTACTTTTGCATTCGAACTACTAGCCTTTTTTTCAGGCACTAAAGGTTCTAGTTCCTTAATCCCTTGTTTGCTTAACGACAAAGATTTTCCTTTGACAGAATATGTACCACTCTTTGCTTTTGTTACCGTACTTTTATACTTAACCAATACTCGATCTTTACGATAACCAAGCTCCTTTGATACGTCCTTCTTTTCAGTTTTCTCTTTAAAAGGCTCGTAGGCATGGCCTTTTTTCGAATCATCTTCATTATAAGGACCGTAAGAAACTTGTTTGGAGCTACTTTTTTCAATCGTGTTAATTTTGCCTGGATTCTCCACTGCTGGAGGTGCATCAGCTTGACCCTCTGCTTCTAACTGCACAACCCCATTTTTCACTTTTGGAAGATTTACCTTTGAAGTTGAAACCTTTCCTACTGTCTGTGCCATAACCGGTAATGAATTACCAGAAATAAAGGTTATCAGCACTAGAACTATAAGAAACTTGTTCCATTTTACCCGTTTATACATCCCAACCCACCCTTTGGATTTTAATAGACTAATATCGTAATTTTACCATAGAAACTTACATTAATTTACTATATTCTGATAAATATCTCCTATTTTCGCTAATGGATTATTTTTTGATTGTGTCGAACTTTATATAATTTTGACTAGTATTATAGTAAAATATGGTTTATATAAGAACTATATTATATGTATATTTTCACTAGAAAGGGGTTCGGTTAGATTTGTCTCAAAAGAAAGCGAGCAAAGGGCTTTTGTCGTTGCTTTCCTTTTTACTAGTCCTCTCTCCGGCATGCACAAACATTGTTACAGCCGCTGAAAAGGATTCAAACACCATATCTGTTGTAGATAAAAAGGACCCGTTGCAACCATTAAACCAATTACACAAGCAACGAATCACGCAAACTACTAGTTTTACCCCCAAAAACAAGAAAGACTATAAAGCGGATGAATTAATTATTAAGTATAAAAATTCTGTCTCTGCTGCTAATTTAAAAAATAAACACTCTCTGAAAACTGAGAAGAAGTTCAAATCAATAGGGGCCGAGGTCGTTAAGGTTGAGAATGGTGCAAACATTGAAAGTTTGGTAAAAACGTTAGAGGACGACCCTGCAATTGCTTTCGTCCAGCCTAACTATATCTATCGTGCGGCAGATGTTCCCAACGATCCTTCGTTCAACAAGCTCTGGGGCCTGCATAACACGGGACAACAGGTAAACGGTGCATCCGGGGTGAACGATGTGGATATCGACTACCCTGAAGCTATGCAAGAGTTTAGTAAGGTGACAAATCAACAGCAAGTGGTGGTTGGCATAATTGATACGGGTATCGACATTAACCATCCGGAATTAATAGATAGTATCTGGACAAATCCGGGTGAAATAGCGAATAACAAAATAGATGATGATGGAAATGGCTATATCGATGATATCCATGGCTGGGACTTCTATCATTCTGATAATTCCGTGTTTGATGCAGAAGATGGCGACGAACATGGAACACATGTCGCCGGTACAATTGCTGCTAAAAGTAATAACGGTATCGGCATATCGGGTATTGCTCCGAATGTGAAGATTATGTCGCTAAAGTTCCTTGGAGCAGATGGATCTGGGAATACTTCCGATGCAATTCAGGCGATTGAATACGCCAAAAAAATGGGTGTTAAAATAACCAATAATAGCTGGGGCGGTTCTGAATACGACCAAGCCCTTAAAGATGCAATTGACCAATCCAATATGCTTTTCATAGCTGCAGCTGGCAATGATGGCCTTAATAATGATTTGCAACCTGATTTTCCTGCTAGTTATAATAGCCCAAATGTAATTTCTGTTGCTGCAATTGATAACTCTGGTAAGCTAGCAGGTTTCTCAAACTTTGGAGCAAACAGTGTAGACATTGCTGCACCAGGTACAAACATTTTAAGCACGGTTCCCAGAAAAATAGAAGAAGGAACAGCTGCTCAAATTTACAATAGTTCCTACCGTTACAAAGCAATCTTTAACGGTTTTGGTTTTGAAAATTTCGCCGCAGCCGATAGACAAGCAGCCTTCGCGAAAGCCGTCAGCTATTTAGGACTTACTTCCTCTTCAAAAATCCTATTGGTACAGGATGATGAAGCTAATATTGGTAATGTAAACTATTTATCAATTTATACAACACTATTAAATAATGCAGGACTGCCTTATAGTCTTAAAACCGTATCAGCGAATGAGAATGGTCCAAGTCTCTCAACACTTTCTGGGTACGATACCGTCATTTGGTTTTCTGGTAACGCCATGGGTCAAGTCAATCCTAATTTGACCTCAACCGACTTAAGTACGTTAGAACAATTTTTAAAAAGGGGCAATAAATCTTTAGTATTGAGTGGCCAAGACCTTCTCTATCGCAATGAAGACTCTTATTTTGTGAATACTATTCTTGGGCTTACGATAAAAGGGGAAGGTGAAACAAGCGCAAAGGTCACTGGGACAGCCGGGACGGTTTATGACGGACTATCCTATAGCGTTTCCTACGCACCATACGCCGATTATATTTCAAGTGCCAATGAAGCAATCACGAAAGTAAACTTGAAATTCGTTGCGGAAGAAACGTATACAAATGCTTATGCCTATTTAAATGGCACTTCCATGGCAACCCCCCACGTTACTGGTGTTGCGGCTCTTTTGGCAGGTAAATACCCTGGGATCGATCCTGGAAAATTAAAAACAATTATTCTAGCATCCGGGGCAGATTCTGCAGCATTAACCGGAAAAGTAGCAACCGGAAAAACGCTGAATGCACGAAACGCACTAACCTATACTCCCAAACCAGTCGTCAATGATTTTACAGATAAAGATACAGCTATTACCGGCCAGGCCGAGGTTGGAGCCAAGATCGTGGTTAAAAGTAACGGATCAATCATCGGTGAAGGCAATGCGATAGCAGACGGTACATTCAGTGTCGCGATTCCCGTTCAAAAAGCTGTGACGGAGTTAAGCATTACGGCAACGGACAAGGACGGAAACGTAAGCGAACCAGTCACAATAATCGTGAAAGATGTGTCCGCACCTGTGAAACCTGTAGTGAACGGAATGACAGACAAAGATACTGTGGTAAAAGGTCAAACCGAGGGAGAAGCAAGGGTTGAAGTAAAAGTAAATGGGACTTCCATCGGTTCAGGAACTGCAGGAACGGATGGCCATTTTACTGTGAACATCCCTCTTCAAAAAGCTGGAACGGAATTAGTTATTACAGCGACTGATCAAGCGGGGCATGTTAGTGAGGCTGCAATTGTGGTTGTAATCGATATGACTGTTCCTGATAAACCAATTGTAAATGAGGTTACCGATCAGGCTCCTTACGTCACAGGGCAAGCTGAAGCCGGAGCTGTCGTGGAAGTAAAAGTAAATGATTCGGTGATTGGTACGGCAACGGCCGACTTAAATAACAAGTTTATGGTTACCATCCCAGTTCAGAGGGCTGGCATCGAATTAGTCATTACTGCCACCGATACTAGCGGAAACAGGAGTGAAGCAGCTATTGTCATTATTAAAGATGTCACCGCTCCTGCAAAACCTCTAGTATATGAAGTGTCCGACAAAGACACTCAAGTGGAAGGGCAATCGGAAGTTGGAGCCAAAATTGAAGTGAAAGCAAGTGGCACAGTAGTTGGGACTGGAACGGTAGAAACCGATGGCAAATTTTCGGTTTCAATTCCGGTTCAACTTGCAGGGGCTGAGCTATTTATAATAGCGACTGACACATCTGGAAATATGAGTGATGCCACTACCGTTGTGGTCAAAGAGACGACTGCTCCATCAAAACAACTAATTGTCAATGAAGTAACCGACCAAGATACGACCATTTTAGGGCAAGCGGAAGCTGGAGCTAATCTAGAAGTAATAGCAAACGATTTAGTGATTGGTAAGGGATTTGCAGGAACTGATGGTAAATTTATTATCTCCATTCCTGTCCAAAAGGCCGACACTGAATTAATTATTACCGTAATTGACCAAGATGGAAATGCTGTCGAGTCCACATCAATCATGGTAAAAGATGTAACCTCACCTCTACAGCCAAGCGTAAATAATGTGACCGATCAAGATACAATTGTTACGGGCCAGGCAGAAGCTGGGGCTATCGTGGAAGTAAAAGTAACTGAATCAGTCATTGGTACTGGTACAACAGAAACTGACGGTAAATTCATTGTTACCATTCCCGTTCAAACAGCCGGAACAAAACTTGTCATCACGGCAACCGATCCAGTAGGAAATATTAGTGATTTTACGATTGTTGAAGTTATTGATAAAACAGCACCAGCGGCACCTAAAGTGAGTGTAGTTTCTGACAAGTCAAACGAAATAAGTGGTACAACGGAAGCTGGAGCAACTGTGACTGTTACAATTGGGATTTCAACCTTCGCGAAAGTTGCGGATTCTGACGGAAACTTTAAAATAACCATTCCAATACAAACAGCCGGAATAAAGATCACCATTACTGCGGCTGACGGTAATGGAAATGTTAGCTCCGTGACAACCATTACTGTCATCGACAAAACCGCGCCAACCTTATTAACAATCAGTTTGGTTTCAAATAAATCGAACATCATCACAGGGACAACAGAGGTTGGAGCTATTGTTACTGCAACAATTGGTACGAAAAAATATACAGCTTTTAAAGCAGATCCAAAAGGTTCCTATAAAGTAATCATTCCACTCCAAAAAGCAGGGACAAAGATAGCTGTAACAACTAAGGATGGAGTAGGAAATGAAAGTACTGCTAAAATTATTACAGTTCTTGATAAAATTGCCCCGTCGGTACCAACTGTTTATACCATTTCTAACCTAAACAAGGTTATCACGGGTAAAGCAGAAGCTGGAGCTTATATTGCCGTTACAATAGGATCAAAAAAGTACCTTGGAAAAGCAGATTCAAAGGGTTACTATAAAGTAACCGTTCCAGTTCAAAAAGCAGATACGAAATTAACCGTGACAGCCAAGGATGCAGACGGAAATATCAGTACTGCTAAGTATGTAACCGTCGTTGACAAAATTGCCCCGTCGGTACCAGTTGTCACTACTTCGGTGAAAAGTACAACCAAAGAGATCTCAGGTACTGCCGAGGCATACGCTACCATTACCATTAAGGTTGGTAAAAAAGTCATTGGTACTACCAAAGTAGACTCAAAAGGGAAGTATAAAGTGAAAATCAAAGCACAAAAGAAGAAAACGGTCCTAAGTTTGACAGCTACGGACAAAGCAAGAAATGTAAGTAAAGCGAGGACAGTGAAAGTAAAATAAATCTTATCCCCTTAATGAATCATTAAGGGGATTTTTTTCATCATTTACTCAATTCCCCTTTCATCTTGGTATAAATTTATTACGTCCGGTAGCTGACGCCATGATATAATAAAATTTATTTACTATAACTTTCGGGCTTCGAAGGAAGTTTTATTTATTAGAACAGGCCTATTAATAGGCAGAGGGGGATATGATGAAACAACAGGAAAAAGATACTACTAGAAGCATCGGCCTGCCGCTAACCATTTCCATAATCGCTATCTCATTTTCAGCGATTTTTGTCAAATGGTCAGATGCACCGGCCTCGATTTTGAGCATGTATCGGATGTGGTTTGCCAGTATCTTAATGGTGCCCATCGTTTGGAAAAAACGTGGTGAATTTAAAAATATCGTTAAAAAGGATTGGTTCTTTTTATTTTTTTCTGGTCTCTTTTTAGCGCTTCACTTTGTTCTTTGGTTCCAGTCATTAAAGCTAACAACGGTTGCAAGTTCAACGATTATCCTTGCCTTGCAGCCAATTGTCTCCCTGCTCGGTGGCTTTCTTCTATTTAAAGAACGAACGACGATTTCTGCATTGATGACGATGGGAATCGCCATCATCGGTGCGATGATGATTGGCTGGGGCGACTTCGGTTTAAGTAAGAATGCTATTACGGGTGATTTACTTTCCTTTTTTAGTGTGATCTCTGTCGTTGGTTACTTATTAATTGGGCAATCCATCGTCAAAAAAGTCTCCCATTGGCTCTATAGCTTTTGTGTCTTTTTTTCAGCAGCGATTGTCCTTACCATCTATAACGTTTCGGCAGGCGTGTCATTAACAGGCTATCCAGCCAAGGAATGGGGAATCTTCCTACTACTCGCCACGGTACCAACTGTCAGTCACGTGATAAACAACTGGCTTCTAAACTACGTCAATGCGACAACCATTTCAATGAGTATTTTAGGTGAACCCGTCGGTGCCACCATTCTAGCAGTTATTTTATTAAATGAGCATCTTGTCACCTGGCAAATTATCGGCGGTTTGCTCGTCCTGCTTGGCGTCTTTTTCTTTTTGACTCAGCAGCAAAAACCAGCCACTGTACAGCTTAAAGACGATAGAACGATCGAGCCAGTGCAACACTAAGTTGATCTGTCAAAAACCTACTAATAATCCTAGTAGGTTTTTTGTGTTCCAATTTATTTTATGAGTTTTCTATGTCATTTCAAAAAAGAGTAATTTTTCAAGTGGATAATTGTGACATTTCTCATAACAATCCCTTCCAATTATCTATATATTTGGTGAAGTAAATGGTTTATTTTTCCTAGGAATTAATATTTTAATATAATTACAACCAAGGCAAACACATTGAAAAGGAGAGCTAAAATTATGTTTAAAAATGTGTCAATGAATGTGAAACAAATGGGCAGTTATATTATTATCATCCTATTTTTTATCGTGATAACAGATGTTTCCTATAACAACGTCCTCCACCTCAGAGACCAAACTATTACAATTGGGAAAACAAATGTGCCTAAGATAGTGGCATTAGGAGACTTAAAAGAAGAACTCATTCGAATCGATCAAAATATAACCAAACATGGTTTTGAACGTAATATTGAAGAAAAGGTAAAACTAGAAAAGCTTATAAAAGAGGACATAGCAAATGTAGAAAAGAATGTAAAGGAGCTAAACAAGCTCAAATACTCTAATCAAGGCGAAAAATTACTAACCGAGTTTAACAACAATTTTGAACAATATAACGGAAATCTTTCATTGTTTTTTAACAAGTCCAGAACAAACAATTATCAATTAATACATACACAGTTGAAAGAATTCAATCTCATTAGTGAGAAGAACAATATGCTTCTAGGAGAGCTTTATCAAACCGCTAAAGATAATGCCAATGATACGATTGATAATTCCTACAAAGACTCAAACAGGTTCAATTATGAAATTCTCATCCTATCAGTTATTGCCTCGTTGTTTAGTTCATTTATTGCCTTTTTTACAACTAGACTCATCTCACGTACGGTAAAAGGATTTATTAAAAATGTCGATCGAACGAATAATTCAGTGACAGAAATTAAAAAGTCGATTGATAAAACAGCGGTTAGTGCCCAAGAATTAGATGCATCTATGAACAAAGCTAATAATTCCGTTAGTGAATTGGTTAATTCTATTAAACAAGTAGCTGGGAATACCAATGTAACAGCGTCTGGAGTTGATGAAATCTCAGCAGCGGTGGAGCAAATGAATGCAACGATCAACATAGTAGCTGGAAGTGCAAATACACTTGCTGTCTCAGCAGAAGAAACCTCTTCTGCCATTGAAGAGATGATGGCTTCCATTGAACAGGTGGCTGGCAATGCTAGCAATGCCAGTGCTGGTGTCGAACAAATTGCGGAAGCTATTGAAGAAATGAGTAAATCAATTAAAGGTGTTAGTGAACATGCCGTTGCATTAACAGATACGGCTGAACAAACTTCAGCAACGGTTGAAGAAATGGTTGTCTCAATCAAACAAATTGCTGCAAGTGTCCAAACAGTCAACAATCTCAGCAACTCTGTTAAGGATGATGCCCAGGAAGGGACATTATCCTTGAATGAAACCTTGAATGGAATGAAAGAAATTTCTCAAGTGATTAACCAAGCTAGTGAAATCATGCAAAAACTCGGAAAAAGTTCGGAGGAAATTGGCAGCATTGTCGCAGTTATTGATGAAATTGCAGACCAAACCAATCTGCTGGCTCTCAATGCTGCGATTGAAGCGGCTCGAGCGGGTGAACATGGAAAGGGTTTTTCAGTTGTAGCTGAAGAAGTACGAAAACTGGCGGAACGTTCCGCGCATGCAACGAAAGAAATTGCCAATCTTATCAAGGGAATCCAAGCTGAAACGGCTGTTGCCGTGACATCAATAAAAGAAGGTGCCCATAAAGTTAGGGTCGGCAATCAATTGGCCGACAAAACCAATCAGGCCATCCAGAAAATTTCAGAAGGTATTAATCAAGTAACAGAAGAAATGAACCAAATTGCTAAAGCAACTGAGGAGCAGAGGAAGAATAGTGAATTCATTACAGAGGCTGTTGAGAATGTAACAATTCAAACCATTGAAATGAAACATTCAACCAAAGAACAAGCGACCACGGCAGCCGAAATTGTGCAGGGTATTATCGATACAAAAGATCAGGTCCACCAGATTTCTATTGCAACTTCAGAACAAGCCAGGGGCGGACTTGCCATAGTAGAGGCAGTTGAAAATGTCACCAAACAATCAAGCTCGGTAACGATTGCCACAAAAGAACAGGCACAAACCTCAGATGAAATTGTTCGAAATATCACCAGCATCAAAGAGAGCGTCAACCAAATGATGGTTGCAATTAACGAACAGGCTAGATACGGTCAAGAAATTGCTTTAGAGGTCGAAAATGTCATGAAGCAAACAGGAGAGTTAGACTCTAGCATTGAAACTCAAACTAAAGAAGTTGAAGATGTAGCAGTTGCTATTAGTGAGGTAAATAATCAAGTTAAGGTATTAGGATGATGAACCATAGAAAAAAGGGGCTAATTTTAGCCCCTTTTCCCATTTAAATTAACCTATTTCGTCAACCAAACTGTCTTCCCCGCTAGCTTTCCGCGATACCAGTAAGTGGTTCCGACTTTAGCCGTCAGCTCCGCTGTGAATTTCTTGTTTTTGTAGGAAGAAAGGTACTTATACACAACATCCTTCTTACCGCCCCACGCTTTGCTATAGGCACTGCCCGTTCCCTTTAGATAGATGGTTTTAGCTTTTTGGCTTACCACCGCATAGCTAATGTCGGAGATATCGGACGATTTGACCCAGCCGACCACGCCCGAACCATCATAGCTTTTACTTAACAAATAATAGGTTTGACCGCTGAGCTTACCTTTTCTTTTAATATAGTAAACCTTATTGGTATAACCAGAGGTTGCCGTAAAGTAGGCGCTCGCCCCCAGCTTGCGATAAATCTTGATGTTGCTTTTTTTGATATTACCTAATCGATTTGTAGAGCTTTCGAGCGCAGGTGTCAGGTACCCGCCGTTGATCCAGACGGTTTTACCAGCGAGACTTCCGCGATACCATGTGCCAGTGCCCACTTTTTCGGTTAAGTTAATCTTAAATTCTTGGTTTTTATTTTTCGAAAGATCTTTAAAGACAAGATTCTTCCAGCTGCCCCATGGGTTGTTATAGGCGCTGCCCTTGCCCGTGAGATACATGGTTTTTGCCTTGTTGTCATAAGTTGTATGGGAATAGCTGGTCATATCCGACGATTTGACCCAGCCGATTACACCTGTGACACTACTAGGCTGACTACTAATTAAATAAAAGGTTTGATCGTTGATGGTTGCCTGTTTCTTAATATAATGGACGGTACCGGTGTAGGTTGCTCCAGCTTGAATGGACCCATCTTGGTTCCCGACTGTTTTATAAATCATCACAGACGCATTTTTAAGCTGGCCTAAACGGCTGGTTGACTTCTCCACTTTAGGCGCCAATCGACTCGAATAAAGCCAAACGGTTTTTCCATCTAACCCTCCGCGATACCAAACCATATTGCCAACTGTTTCGGTCGCATTCACTTTAAACTCCTGGTCTTTGTAACTGGAAAGTGAATAAACGATATCTTTCTTCATGCCCCAAGCCTTGCTATAGGCACTGCCTTTCCCTGTAAAATACAAGGTTTTTGAAGTAGCCTTTACACTGGACTCAGGATAGGTGAGTATATCTGAGGCCTTCGCCCAGCCAATCACTCCGTCCACACTGCTTGGCTGCTCACTAAGCAAGTAATACGTTTGGCCGCTGATAAAGGCTAATTTTTTTATGAACAAGGTTTTGTTCGTATAGGCTTCACCTGCTGGGGAGGCGGATGCTGTATTATTATAGTCTTGGTAAATCATTACCTTGCTGCTTGGGAGCTGCCCTAAACGGTTCGTGCTCTCTGTTTTGTTAGGGAGCGTTTTATATTTCGCCGTGACTAGCTGGACAAACTGATCCCAGCTATAACCCCACTTTTTAAAATAAGCATGGGGATCGCTATGGTTGGTTCCGCCAAGGTACTTCGAAACCGCCCCATGAGACCATAACGTTCCTACACCTGTTTTTTCCGCGTTAACTAGCGGAAGGTTATAATCATAAAGTACAGATACAATGTAATTCGCATAGTTGTTAATCGAGCGTGCAAATTTGTCAAAGGAATTCTCTCTGACCAACTCAATATGCACAAAACGTTGGTTTGCATAAGAGCCTGCTCCCCATGCCCCATAATTCGGTGTATGGATTTCAATGACCCGCGAACTATCGGCGAACGCATGAACAAAAGCACTTTGGTGGTTCCTCACCATATAGGCAATCTCACCCGTAATCGTTGAGCTGTTATTGGCCGTTTCATGGGCAACGACGCCCTCCACTTCGCCATAACCATTTCGGTAAGTAAAATTGGTAAAAACGCTTTTGTAATCATTTTCTACCTTTGCAGGTACTAGTTTCTTAGAATTAATATAATCGTTTACTTTGGGATATGTCGTTCCGGCTGCGCTCATGAAAGATGGATGTACTAAAACAAAAATCAACAGTGACAAGACAGAGATGACTACTTTCCTCATTATTCCTCCTAATATAATAGTTTATATGTCTGATAGACTCATAAAAACTATTATACTACGTAGTTCGACACGAATCTAAGGAAAATTTCGGTTTGCAAAGTAATTGTTGAAAATACGAGACCAGCGATGGCGTCCTGTTTCCTCGGAAGTAGTCGGCACTTGTTTACTGGCGGATAGCCACACCTTACTCCTTAGTACTTTGTTTAACGCACATAGATGGATATTTTTTTACTATTAGTGCATGATTTTATAGAGAATATTTACCAAGGATGAGGCAGGCAGCGAAGATGAAAATCAATAATATCGAAGTATCAGAAGGCAGTCTAGACGAGCTTATGGACGTCTATCAAAGTTTAGTAAGCGAATTTCCAGCCAATGAACTAAAAGCGTACAAGCATTTGCAATCGCTTTTGGCGAAAAGGCACTATAAGCTTCTCCTCGCAAAAGAGAAAGAGGAGTTGGTAGGCTATGCCTTACTCTATGAGATAGAACATCTATCAGCCATCTGGCTTGATTATATGGCAATCGACACTAAATTCAGGAATGCTGGGTACGGAACGCAGCTTTTTAATAAAATCATTCAAACAAAGCGGGATGACTTGGTTGGTATGTTCGTAGAGGTGGAAATACCCGAGGGTAATGAAGCGACGCGAAAACAGCAACAACGACGAATAAACTTTTACGAACGATTGGGAGCTAGAAAGTTAAACATCCCTTATCAGCTTCCTACACATGAAGGCGGGTTCCCAATGTACCTTTATTTTAAACCCTCTTCAACAATACAGCGATTGCCAAAAGAACAAATACGAGCAGTGATTGCGGAGGTTTTTGATCATATTCATTCAGATATACACGATCGATATGCCATTTTAGAGAAATTTTTGCATTTAATTAAGGACGAGAATTTTTAGGAAAAGATCGCCCCGCGAACAAAAATAGGAAATTTGCATATAGTAAGTAATTAAAAAGTAAAGGATGTTCTTTATGAAGGAGTTTCCAGTCAAGATTGATACCATTAGTGGCGGGGTGGTCCAGTTTGGCAATTCATTGTTTATATCTCCAAAAAGCGCCTCTAAAAGCACAGTCGGTTCAGGATCCACTAATTCAGGGGTTCATATAACAACAATTACGGGATCAAGTACCAGCACGGCAGTTAATTCTGATTTATTTGACCAGCCAATTGTTAATGATAACTAGAAAAGCGCAAAAGACGATTCGGAACTGAATCGTCTTTTGATTGAGAATTTATTCACTTAAACTCTCTCGTGAACAGTACCTTTTTTGCTCATTCTTCTAATAAATGGAATCACCCAACGGTCTAAACCGATTCTGCCTGCATTGTAACCAGCTGTTAAAATGATAAAGCCAAGGAAAATGTCTCTAGGGTTATGAGATACCGTACCTGCTAAGAAGAAGCTGAAGTTCATGACTAGACCGAAGAACATCGCTGCAGTTGTTAAGCATCCAAGAATTAATCCTAAGCCGATTAACGTTTCACCCCACGGAACGATGACATTGAATACATCAACATTAGGTAGTGCAAAGTGTTTCAAGAAGTCTACATACCAGCCAAATACAACGGTGCCATCTGGACCTTTTACAGGATTTGCGATCGCTCCTTTTAAAAAGCCTGCCGCATCAAAGCCGCCGCTTGATAATTTTCCATAACCTGCTGTAAACCAAGAATAACCTAGGTATAATCGTATGAACGTTAATATAACTGCTGCAATCTTATTTTCTCTTAGAAATTTATTAAACATAAATGATTCCGCCTTTCAAATTTTGTTTCTTCTTTATGATTCCAATATATTGCATTTTCTATGTAAACAACACAGGTATAGTGATAAGTTCACGGTTTGTTTAAAATGTTTTGACGAACTATTGAACGGCTTTAAAAGAATTTTCCAATTATTATCCAGATAATGTCGTAAGTTTTGTAAAATAGGTAATAAATATCCGAAAACATGTCATAAGTCTGCAAATTTATGTCATAAGTGCCCTTCAATTTGTTATAAGTCCACAAATTTACGTCATATGTCTTTACGCATAGAAAAAAGGCCTGGAGTGTTCCTCCAAGCCTTTTGCTGCTCTATTATATTTTAATGCAACACTCTTGCTGCCGTTGTAAATTTAGCTGGGTTATAATCTCTAATTCTTACGACATCACCCGTTTGTGGAGCATGAATATATTTGCCGCCTCCAATATAGATGCCGACATGGTATGCAGGGTTTCCTCTAAATACTAAATCACCTTTTCTGACATTGTACGGAGAAATAGCGGTGCCAACATCCTGTTGAGCACGAGCTACCCTTGGAAGATAAATGCCAACTGAACGGAACACATATTGTGTTAGACCTGAACAGTCAAACCCGCTTGGAGATGTTCCGCCCCAAACATAAGGGACACCCAAGAACCGTTTAGCATATTCGACAACTGCATCTGCCTTATCAGCGTTTGTTGCTCCATCATCCTCATTTATGATAGATGGGCTATCGTTGTTGTCATTGTTTGCCGAAGAACGAGGTGCCTTTTGACTTGGACTCGGACTTACTGGAGCTTTTTGACGAGCTCTTTCTTGTGCTTCTCTTCTTGCTCTTTCTTGCGCTTCTTGACGTGCTTGATCTTGAGCCTGTTTTAGTGATTCTTCATTAGCTAGCTGGGTTTGTTGTTGCTTTAAGGTATCCTTTGAGTCTGCTAATACCTTATTCATTTCTATTTTATCCGCTTCAATCTGTTTCTGTTCTGAAGCTAATTCATCCTGGCTGTTTTTTAATTGAGCTAATTCTTTTTCAAGCTTTTGCTCTGCTGATGTTAATGATTCTTCTTTTTTAGCTAACGCGTTCATGACATCTGTATTACTATCAAGAATTTGCATAATCGCAGTCGAGCGAGTTAATAGCTGGGAAAAGCTTTTAGAAGACAGAATAAATTCTGCGTAGGAAATCATTGACTGCTGGCCTTGCTCCTGCATGGTTTTTAGTCTTGCAGAATAATAGGTTTTGTTCGCTTCTAAGTCTTTTTTGGCTCTTTCAATATCAGCCTTTGTTTTGATGATTTGACCCTGTTGCCCTTTAATATCATCGTTTAGCTGTTTGCTTTTTTCCATTCCGATCATGATTTTGTCGTCTAGTTTTTGAATTCTTGTTTCTACTTCTTCAATCTGATCTTTTGTCTTATCAATTTGTCCTTTTGTCTGATTGATTTGCCCTTGGGTAACCGTTGGACTTGCAAAAGCAGGAGCTGCTTGAAAGATTGAAGTTAGTAACGCAACTGATACCGAATATATTAATAATTTCCGTTTCATACATACACACCTTTTCCTCAAGAAAATTTTTCCGACTAATATAGTTATAGTTTAAATTTTCAAGAGAATAATAACAATGGAAGTTGGGAAAATGTAATGAATTTGTAATGTTATGTAGAATATTTAGTGAAAGAGTCGAAAAAAATGACCTCAACTTTTGTCAAAATCACTAACTTTTAGTACAAATTACCTAGACCAATGAAAAAAGACCATCAAAATTTGATAGTCTTTCTCCTTACTTCATTACCTTTTTAATAGGTATAACCTAACAACCAGATTAAATAAAGGTCTGTGTCGAATTATTTCGGCTGAATCGATAAACAGCAATCAAGAAAAACGCGGCCGCGAAGGCGAATAGAATGATGTAATGTAAATACAAACCGCTAAATGAATTTCCTTCCTGCAGTTTCGTTAACGTATCCAAGGTCCAGCGCTGCGGCAGGAAATCAGCGATTCTTTGTAATGATTTCGGCATTACTTCCACCGGCCAGAAGCAGCCGGAAAGCATCACAGTTGGGGTAATAATTAAATTCTGCAGCCCACCCGCGGCACTGCGGCTGTTTGAAAAAGAAATAATCACTAACGAGATTCCCACTGCTATTAATGAAAACAGTAACATCACGAAAAGGGCAGCACCAAACGACATATTCATCCCGATATGAAAGATCCCTTTCATAATCGTCAACGTAATCAGTACCTGAATCGACATCAAAATCATGTTAACGATCACATTGGAAAGGATATACTCTCTGGCGTTAATCGGTGTCGATAATAACCGATAATAGGTACGGTTTTCTTTTTCCAGTAGAATGATCTCGGACATATTGCCGGCTGACATGAGCATAATCATGATCAGGAATCCGATTGTTTGGTTGGTCATATACTTGTTTTTGGAAGAATCCTCTAACGCGTGTGTGGTCAATTGATACCCCGTTTGTTGGAAGTCTTGATACATCTGCTCGAACGTCTGTTGATTTCCATCCGCCACATAACTAATGGTCGCGATATTATCAATATACTGATGCAAATACGACTTCACGTAGCCAGTAATCGCTGCTCCCTTGATTGAGGTGATCTGTATATGGTCCGGTTTTCCAGCCAAGACACTGGCAGTGAACCCCTTCTCAAAGGTAATCACACTGTCGAGGTCACCCGAGGAAATTTTCCCCTTAACTTGATCAGCGGCTATCGGCGCTATTTCGACATTTTCTAAGCCTTTTAAAAATTGAATCGTATCCGAGGTGATCGCGCTTTGATCCTGATTGACAATCCCGACATGCAGAATTGTTTTTTGATCGCCGCCATAAACGAGCAGGGAAATAAAAATCCCGACTAATGGCATACATAAGTACATAATAATGTTTTTCTTTTTTCGAAACGTCACACGCAAGGTGTTCTTAATTAACCAGAGGATTTCCTTCATTATAATCCCTCCCGTCTTTGCAAAGAGATAATCGACACGAGCAAGAAAATGAGTGCCCCAGCAAGATTAATCGTCAGGGCAGGAATGGCTGCCGCAAAGTCATTCGCATAAATAATCTTTATCAGCGCGGTATTCATCCAAGTTAGCGGCGAGAGGTCGGTTATCAACTTAAAGATGCCTTCAGGATTATCAATTTTAAAATACGCACCGCCAAAAAAGGAGGATAACTGAACGAACAGCATGATGATCACGGTCGGGCCGGCACTAGTTTTTGTCAGGAAGCTGACACCAATTCCCAAACTGACCGCAAACACCACTTCTGTCAGTAACACTAGGAATACCAGACCAGGATGCTCCCCCCAATTGGCTTTGAAAATGAGCTTGCTAAAGAGGATAACGAGCAGGATACAGAGGCTATTACTGACAAGACTCCCCAGTACTTTTCCGATAAATATTTCGCTTTTTCTGACTGGCGAAGCAATCAGGCGCTCGGCTGTCCTCCGCACCCGCTCACTCGTGATTAATGAACTGGCGGACATGGCTCCATAAAGGATAATCATCGTCGTGATGACAATCGCATAATAATCCATCGAACCCGGCTGTTGGTCGGGAAGCAATGAAGTTTCCTTAATAAAATTCACTGAATTTTCATGAGTGAAGGCACTTTCCAGCCTTTCCGGAGCCACTTTGATAATTTCAGAAGCAATATTGTATTGGTCGACAAAAGAGGAAAGCATGCCTTCGAGGATCGTTCCTTCGATACTGGTCCCATTATTGACAAAGAGCTGAATCCCTTGATCAGTTACTTCAACATAGCCATCATAGTTCCCTTGCTTGACTTCCTTTTCACCATCAATGAAGCCGGTCACTTTTTTAAAATGAAGACCAGACTTTTCAGCCTCGCTGATAAAATGCCCAAAGTACTCCCCCATTGTAGTATCTTTATATAAAACATCGATATCATCGACAGGAAGACTGGTCGTAAACGTGTTCGACAATGCCGTCCCAAGTACAAGCATTAACACGATCGGAAAAGCTAACATAAAAACCAAAGTGCGGGTGTCGCGGAAGTCCGTTTTAATTCCTTTCCAGGCGATATTGATGATATTCAAAGTGAATCCCCCTTATTGGTCACGTAAATTTCGGCCCGTCAATGTTAAAAATACAGTCTCCAGGTTTGGTGCTTTTTCTTGTAAGGAGCGGATTTCCATTTGGCAGCTCATCAAATGCTCAATAATTTTGTTGAGGTTATTGACGCCAGTATCGGAGTTAATTTTAATCATATTTTCATCGACCGAGATGGCTTCCACACCATTAATGCTTTTAAGCGCCGCTACGTCGACCTTTTCTGCCGATTTAACCTCAATCCAGACATCCTTCGTATTGGTAATAATCGACTTCAACTGCTCTTTCGTCCCCTCGGCAATGATTTTGCCATGATCAATGATTGCGATGTGTGAACAAATCTCCTCGACTTCCTCCATATAGTGGCTCGTGTAAATGATTGTACAGCCCATTTCATTTAACTTGCGGACGGAGGTAAGAATATAGTTCCGTGATTGTGGATCAATCCCGACGGTTGGTTCATCCATAATAATTAACTTTGGGCGGTGGGCAATTGCACATGCAATATTGAGGCGGCGTTTCATCCCCCCGGAAAAGCTTTTCGGATAACTTTTGTGTTTATCCTCGAGGCCTACGAATTCAAGAGCCTCCACGACTCGCTCATGTAATTCGGCTCCGCGCAAGCCATAAAGGCCCGCAAAGAATTTCACATTTTCATAGGCAGTCATATCTTCATAAATGGCTAAATCCTGTGGGACCATGCCAATATTCATTTTGGCAAAGCGGCTGTGTTTGGTACTGTTTTTCCCGAGGATGTAAATCTCCCCATCATTGCTGCGCAGCAGACCAGCAATCATATTAATCGTCGTACTTTTCCCTGCTCCATTGGCACCAAGGAAACCAAAGATTTCCCCCTCAGCCACAGATAGACTCATATTATCAACTGCAATAAAGTCAGCGAATTTTTTCGTTAAGTTCTTAATTTCTAAGACATTCATCCTCTCACTCCTAATCCATTTGTCTGCTTCCAGTATATAGAAAAAGAATGAACGCGCATAAGTGCAATCGTTCATTCTTTTCACATGAGAATATTCATATAGTTAGTGTGAGATTCTCATAAAGGGAAAATTTCAACACCTCGGTGTCTTACAGCCCACTTTATTCGAAGGGCAGGAGCATGGTCACGGAGAACCCCTGCGTGCTGTCGATAATTACCTTTCCATGGACAGCAGCTGTCCGCTCCTCCATACCAATGATTCCTAAACCCTTCCTAATCGTATCCGTTCCCGCCCCATTATCCCTCACTTCAACGCGAATCAGTTTGTTAAGGACCTTTAGATCGACCGAAACTTGGCTGGCATGAGAATATTTAAGCGCGTTCGTCAACGCCTCAGTGATATTTTCATGGATGATTTTCCACTGAATGGGGGAAATGATGTCTAAGTTACCTTCATGGGTAAGGACCGTTTTGAGCGGTTGTTTGGCGTTGAAATCATCAATCAACAGCTTCAAGCGATGAATCCCCATTTGTTCTGTCGGGGGCTTCAGATTCTTTAGGGTCAGGCGAATATTTTCAATTCCTTCTTTTGAAATGTTGATCGCATTTTGAAGGAGCTCCGTGGCCTTATCTGGATCGGTCATCAGCAACCGTTTCGCCGCTTCCATTTGAAAGAGTGCCCCTGTCATCGAGTGGCCAATCTTATCATGGATTTCCTGTGAAATACGGTTGCGTTCCTCCAATTTAAAGGTGTATTCGGACTGCCGTATGTATTCTGTATTTTCATTGATATTCTTAGTTAGTTTCTGCAGCTTTCTTCGCATTGAATCGTTTAGCTCTTCATTTTTTAGAAGTTTTTCACCATAGGTGGACGTAAGCGAAAAAATCAGAAACGAAAGGAAGGCTACTAAGCTATAAATCGGCCGTAACGATGGATCCATATCCAAAATGGGGACCAAAGCTAGCAGCAATATGAATAATTTCTTTTCAATCCAGCCAGCCGCCAGTTCAACGATCGTTAGCGGTAAGATCAAACTGAACAAAGGATGGACAACGAGATAGGCCACTGTCGTAATAGCAATCGACAGGGCTAGGACCGCCTTTTTGGTGGTGTGATTTTTAAAAAGATAAACGGTAATATTGGTAGAAAAATAAATAAGGAAGGCAAGAACCACCCAAGAGATATGACTGACATTTTCTTGGACACATTGAACGGCAATATAGACTAGCAGCACCATCTTTGTAAAAATGATCCAAAACTCCATCTCAGTCGACTTTCCCGGTCAAATAATAAATGGCAATTTGGGTTCGGTGCTCAAGCCCTGTCTTACCTAAAATAGACGTGATGTAATTGGCAACCGTCCCCTCAGAGATAAATAATTGCTTCGAAATCGCTTTATTGGAATAGCCTTTTGCAATCAGTGCCAAAATATCTCGCTCTCGTTCTGTAAACGGAGTTAGGTCCATTTTTGCTTCTGATTCGTTCGTTGCCGTCACCGACAGATTGGATTTTAATTTTTCAAGGATTCCCTCCTGAAGAATACTGTTGCCATGAAAAACACTTTTCATCGCATCACGGATTTGTTCAGGATCATTATTTTTTAATAAATAGCCTTTGGCCCCGTTTTTAATCGCATCCAATATGTATTCATCATCATCAAAAGTGGTTAAGATTATCGGCTTCGTACTCGTCTGCTCGGCGATCAATTTCGTTGCTTCGACCCCGTTTAAATGGGGCATACGCACATCTAGCAAGGCAATATCGACTGCATGTGCCAGGCAGTAATTGACGGCCTCTTCTCCATCACTCACCGTGTCAAGCACTTCAAATTCCTCGTAAGTCGACAAAATAATCTTCAGACCCTCCCGAATAAAAGAGTTATCATCCGCAATTAGAACCATAATTTTCATAGCCTTAGGGTCCCCCCTCTCTGTAATTCACACGTCCTCCTTGTTATTATAACAAGAAACAGGCTGGCAATTGTATTCTCATCTGCTTAGAATCTCACAGGCGCCCATTCATTGGACGGATGTCATGCATACAGTACTAATGGTAATCATTCTAATTTCAAAAGATTACCCTACAAAATGACACGTAAACAATTAAAAAAGGAGATGTATGTATATGATGGGAGGATTTCATGGCGGAGGAATGGGTGGACACGGCGGAATGGG
>NZ_JBALOA010000006.1:59262-59586 GCF_036962125.1 Neobacillus drentensis | reverse complement strand
GTGGACACGGCGGAATGGGGGGTTATCATGGAGGACATTACGACGGTTACCATGGCGGAGGCTATCATGGCGGAGGATATCATGGGGGGGGATATCATGGCGGTGGATATCATGGCGGTGGATATCATCACGGCGGCTACGGCTCACCCTTTCTTGGTGGATTGTTAGGAGGCTTAACGGCCGGGGCCCTATCATCCGGCGGAGGTTACCCGTACCCAGTGCCATATCCAGCACCATACCCAACACCATATCCAACTGGCTATCCATATGGTGGTTATAATCCATACTATTAGAGATAAAAGAATAAAAGGCGCAAGCGCCCGT
>NZ_JBALOA010000006.1:0-59108 GCF_036962125.1 Neobacillus drentensis | reverse complement strand
CCACAATTAAATATTTTATTATTTCCTATAAAACAATAAAGTGTAAAGGTCCCCACACAGGACTTTTACGCTTTTTCACTGTGAGTGTTCTTTTTAGAATATCAAATGATATTTCTATCAATCTATATGAAATACATCATATGTATTTAAGCAGAAACCTTGGAAAACAGCCCCATTTGTAAATTTATTAACTTATCAAGTCTTTCACTTAGACTCACCGTTTCCGCTGAGGTAAAACCTTTTGATAATCCCACTCTGATCATATTATTTCTTAAATTTTCGATTTGCATAAAAAGATTTTCGTTAGTCATATTCATAACTCCTTAATATTTGAACTCAGGACTTAAGTTTAACAAGTGAAAGCGGCTACATGAAATTAGATTTCATCATCAAATCTCGACACTATCTACTATCTTCACGATGATTATGACAATTAATTTTAATGAAGGCATCGGAATATGCCGAATACTGAATGACTTTGTGCTAAAAAGTTCACTTTCCTGACGTATAATCAAAATTAAACTGAAAAATCCCCCCTCGTCACGCTTCCATACTTAAGCGCTTAAACTTTGGACGAGTGAGGGCTAATTCCATTATTTATTCTGGTTATTCCCAGAGCCGTATTTTCCCATAAAATTTTCTCAATCATTTCCCCTTGTAGTTCTTCACAGCGAATCATTAATACAATTTCTGCGGTGATACTTTTTTCTCCTCGCTGCTTATTTTTCACAAGGAGCATTTTAATAAGAAATCCCAATAGTAATCCGCTGACCGCACCAATAATCCCCCAAATAATCGGACCCCATTCTAGAACATATCCATAAATGGCACCAAGCAGCATGAAACAAGTTCCAAGCATAGCGGACCCATCAAACAGACTCAGTCCATCGGCCCGGTGAATCGTGTCGAACAATTGCCTTGGTTCTGAACGTTTTTCCAGCGGTGCGGCTAAAATTTTTTCTTTAGGGATTCCCTTTTGCTCCATTGCAGATATAGCTAATTCAATAAAGAGTGAATTCTCGAAAGTGGCAATAACATACAATTGACTACACTCACTTTCTATAATGGAAAAATAAAGTCCTTGTTTTGATATTTTTGCCGAAGATATTTTGACATTTCTTTTTCAAACAATTTGTTGTGTTCGATGGCGGAGGAATAGGAATCATAGATAATGAAAAAATAGATTGAAGGAAAATAAAGGGCCCATTGCATATCGATCACCTCTTTCGCCTGAGCAAAATGGCCGGTCATTGAGAGATGGATGGCATGCGGAATATGTCCTAAATAAGTAATCGCCACAGCATAAACAAAAATAAAAAAACCGGTAATCACATGATGAAGATAAAGATGACCCAAGCCTGGAAATAACGCTGACCAAATTAACGCATTGACAGGTTTTCGTTTATCTAAGAAGTTGTTATCCCATGCTCCCATTTTGATGTTTAGGACAGGAGCATCTTCTCGGTCGGCTAAGATATACTGTTTGTTGATATCAATGGTTGTCCGATAACTATCCCAGATTCCAAACATGTACATTGCCAGATATAAAATTAACCAGCGATCATCTAGAACTTCCTTTGCTTTTTCAAATTCACCTATTAATGTATATAAAATTCCAAGGTTTACTTTCGCCCTTTCGTTAATAAAGGTCTCCCAAAGAATAAGAATATAGCCCACCATGTAGCGATGGAGCATGATATGCCCAAACCCAGGGTAGGAAAAGGAAAAGAAAGCGGTAACCCACGGATTCTTTAAATGCATTTGTCCAGTTGTAAATTGGGATAGATAAGACCTTTGCCTGCGATATGGAGGTATTTGGTTCATCCGCCGCACCTTCTCCCTTACTAAATATGCGTTTACGTGTTATCGTTTGCAAATGATGGGAAAATTATCCGCCCTGACTACAATTCGCCAATTATAAAAAAGAGTGTAAAATGGATTTATGATGATGAAATTTGAGGTGAAGGAAATTGGTTTGGAAAATAAGTAGTTCGAGGAAAGAACAAGTAGATCGTTTTGGTGTGGTGATTGAAAAGGTCATCGTTCCAAATGGAGAGGAAAAGGACTTTTCCTATTTAGATTTTGCGAAGGGTGTATGTATCCTTCCGATTACGGAGGAGAAAGAAATCATTTGCATAAAACAATATCGTCATGCAATAAAAAGCTGGGAATGGGAACTGCCAGCTGGGATGATTGAAAAAGAAAGTGATTCACCGCAGGAAACGGCCAAAAAGGAACTAGAGGAAGAAACCGGTCATAAAGCTGAATATTGGCTGGATTTAGGAAGCTTCTTTCCTTCTCCAGGCTCAACAAGTGAGGAGATTTATTTATTTGCCGCAGCGGGCCTCAGCACTACCGAGCAAAACTTGGAATCGAGTGAACAAATAGAAGTACATAAATTGACGATGCATGAAGTGAAAACCTTAGTTGAGAAGGGTGAATTCAAGCATGGTGCAGGACTTGCTGCGATTTTGCGGTATATGTTAATGACGGATAATGGTTAGAATGAATATTAAAAAAGAAGAAGTAACAGCCCGGCGGTTGTTACTTCTTCTTTTTATACCACCTTTTCCCCTTTCACTCCATTGATCGAATAGCTGACGGTAATCTCTGCATTTAAGGAATGGGAAACGGAGCAGTATCTGTCTTTTGACAACTGAATCGCCCGGACCACCTTATCTTCAGGTAATTCACCGTCTAGCGCATAATGAATATTAATCGATGTAAAGCGTTTCGGATGTTCCTCGGCCCGCTCCCCTTTTACATCCATTTGAAAAGCAGTAGGCTCGAGACGCATCTTTTGTAGGATGGAGATAATATCAATCCCTGTGCACCCGGCAACCGCCTGGAGCAGCAGTTCCGTGGGTCTCGGGCCCGTATTCTCTCCACCCACTTCCGGAGCGGCATCCATAATAAATTCATGCCCACTCGGTGAGACGCCAGAAAAGGCCATCTTTTCTTTCCAGTTAATAGTTAATTCCATACTCATATACATTCCCCTTTCCTAATTTATTCTTTCCAAAGTGTTATTTTATTAGAGATATTTTTCTACTAGAGGAGGAGGAGAATGATACAAAAGTGCATGGTAAATACTATCTTCAAAATGTCTGGAGGGGAATACAATGGAGAGATGTGAGCTTTGTAGACGAGAGAAGGTGGAAACGACTGTCCATCACCTGCTTCCAAAAGAAATGGGTGGAACCTTTGGTTCAACAGCAAATTTATGTATCCCCTGTCATAAGCAAATCCATGCTCTCTATACAAATGAGGAAATCGCCGCACGATTAACAACCCTTCCTGAGTTACGTGCCGACGAGAAACTAGCACGGTTTATTCAATGGATTCGAAAACAGCCATCCACTAAAGTAATGAGAATTAAAAAATCAAATGAGCGGAAAAGTAAAAGACAAGGGCGGTAACCATTAAAGGTTTTACTAACATTACCGCCGGTGTCAGGTGCCTAAGTTACATTTGTTATCTATTACCTGGAGCAGGCTGATCGACACCTCTAACATGGTGCCGATGTCCATCGTCCTCAGTGGTATAAAAGTCATAATAGTGTACATGCATTCCATTTCCTACTGGTATAGCGGGACCTGAGTATGCCTTATAATGATGGGTATGTCCGTTTTCAAAGACAACATATCCTTCAGTATAATGAATATGATTATGGTCCTGAGTCTGAATCGGAGGAGAGGTGACATCTAAACATTGATGAACATGCCCTGCCTCAACCCCAGTATAGTCGACTGAACCATGATTATGGTGCGGAACAAACCCGTTTACAAAATCATCCTTTCCTACCTTAGCCATCGACTCCACCCCTTCGATCATTATTTTTTGCTAATTTTTCTCCTTTCCTAACTTTATTACTAATGATATTTTTACATTAAGAAAAATATGATTTCACTTTCAATCATCATCAAACCACTAAAAAAGAGCTAATCGTAGGATGTCGATTAGCTCTTTGTTTTTGTCCATTGGAACCCTATTACAATACCCATTAGTTATCTTTTCCTGGCTTATAGAAATAAGGGTCGCTAGGATGTTCTTCTATATCATTATTATCAATAGACAGTTTTCCATTTTCTAAATACGTGGCTAATGAGATTTCATTTACTTTTTCCCCCTGTTTTTCTACTTCTGCAAGTAGCCATCCTTGGTCGACCTGAAGATATTTTAGATTATGTTCAAGAATTTGACCGTCCATGATCAATGGAATAGGAAGATACGCTTTCTTAACTTTTAAATGTAAATCATTGGGTTCAATCGGGCGGTATTCAGACTTGGGAATGACACTTATACTTCCTGTTTCCTCCATCACTGCCATCGCAATCTCTCGGGTATCTGTATAGCCTTGTACTCGTAAATGGGATAATAATTCATTCATAGGCATACGTGCTTTTTTAAGCCCTTTTCTATCAATATCACCATTTTGAATTAATACCGTAGGACTTTCATATAAAATCCATCTTAATTTATTATGTAAGGATAAACGTATAAAAATTTTATATAAAATGACGACCATTACAGCATAGGTTAAGGCTTTTCCTAAATGTCTGACTTCAATTGGTGCGCTAATAATATTAGTGAGGACAAATATATACAATAAATCGAAGGCATGCATCTGCGATACGGCCTTTTTTCCCGTCACCTTTAAAAACAAAAATCCAGCGATAAAAACGATTAATGGACGATAAAATGTTTCCAACTTTGCATCTCCCTAAAATCTCCGCATTTAACCACTTCCCTTAGAATAAGGGCTATCATTAGTATTAGAAGATTCATCAATGTTTATTAATTTTTCTCAAAGCTGGCGATGTGGTTTAGAGGTATGGCTAGTTCCTTTTCTAAAATAATTCCTAAAGTTGCCTCAGTGAAACTATCTTTCATCAACATTACATAGTTTCAATGATGACAAAAGGTTTCTCTAGACCCACTAGATAGTTTTATTCCATAATATAATTGGAGAAATGTTGGGGGATAGAAACATGAAAGAACAGGGATATCTGGATTTAAAAAGAGGCGAGCGGGGAGCGATCATAAGCATTATTGCTTATATCTGCTTATCTTCATTAAAATTAACAATCGGTTTTATAGCAAACTCTGAAGCCCTTAAGGCAGATGGATTAAATAATTTAACAGATATTATTGCATCAATAGCTGTACTGATCGGTCTTAAATTATCGCAGCGTCCAGCTGATGATGACCATCCCTATGGACACTGGAAAGCCGAAACAGTGGCCTCAATGGTCGCTTCATTTATAATGATCGCTGTAGGGATACAAGTAACATTTGAAGCAGTTTCGAGCATATTTTATGCTAGAAATGAAACGCCAGATTTGGTTTCAGCATGGACAGGCCTCGTTTGTGCATTGGTCATGTATTTTGTATATCGATATAATAAAAAATTAGCTACAGTGACACATAGCCAATCTGTCATGGCGGCAGCAAAGGATAACCTATCAGATGCCTGGGTCAGTGTCGGTACCTTTATCGGGATCATTGGTGCCCAATTCGGTCTTCCTTGGCTCGATCCTGTTACTGCGGTCATCGTTGGATTACTTATCTGTAAGACCGGTTGGGAGATTTTTAGAGATGCTTCCCATCATTTAACCGATGGATTTGACGAAAAACAAATCGAGACCTATAAAGAAACGATCATTGATTGTAATGGGGTTAAAGGTGTTAAAGACATCAAAGCCCGGAGTTACGGAAATAACGTGGTTGTAGATATTGTAATTCTTGTCAATTCTGATTTAGATATTCGCGGAGCCCATGATATTGCCACCAAGGTGGAAAATGAATTAATGAAAGAACATCATGTCTATGATGTACATGTCCATGTTGAACCGAATTAAAGTAGTCCACAAATTGATTGGAAAAGCGAGGGAGAAATTAGCGATTCACCTGATTCCATCCCAATAGTACAAGAAATACACAGAAGGTAGCCATCAGCAATGGCTACCTTCTGTATATTTTTGAAAAAAGTTCTTTCTTATTTTTTCGAAAGCCCATTTAAATCAACAAATGGCGTTGCTCCGCCTGTAACACTTGGCAGGTGCCCATCCCATTTTTCTAAGGCCTTTTCTTGGACTTCAATTTGCTTTAATTGGATCAATTCCTCAGTTACTTCTTGCTTTTTCAAGCGTAAAGCTTCCGCTTCGGCACCCGCCTGAGCGACTTTCTGCTCCGCTTCAATTTTGACTCTTTCAAGATCCCTTTTGGCTCGCAGTGCATTTTGTTCAGCTGTCTGTTTCGATTCAATCGCTTTATTGAATTCATCAGAAAAAGCAAATTCTTTAATATTAATATCTTCAAGAATCATATAGTATTTTGTCAGTTTTCCAGCAAGCATGTCTTTTACTTTCGCTGATACCTCTGGCCGTTTTGAAATTAATTCCTCCGCCGTGTACTGGGCGGTAATCGCCTTTAATGATTCTGCAATCGCAGGGTCCACGATGCGGGAGCGATAATCTAAGCCGATTTGTTGATAAAGCTTATTGACCGCTTCCGGGTCGACGGAATAGTTGACTGCCACCATTGCGGTGACCATTTGAAGGTCCTTTGATGCCGCAGTCTGTGAACTTTCTTCTTTTTGGACACGGACTTCAATCGGTTGAACGGTTTGAATAAATGGCATCTTAAAATGAAATCCCTCTGTTAAAATCGTCGGTTTAACCGCGCCTAATTGCAACAGAACCCCCCGATATCCAGAGTCGACGGTAGTACCAGAAAAAATGCCAACTACGATAATAACCAGAGCAATAAGTCCAGCGCTTATCGATTTCGTATAGGTCATTCCGATCACTCCCCTTTCAATAACTTTATGAAAATAGTTGAAGTTTTATACAGATGAATATGGTTTGCTGGCCCCGCCTAGAAAAACGTCTCCACCTTCTCGACCGATGTCGGTCTGCTAAAATAGTAACCTTGGATTTTATGGCAGCCAATGCTGCATAAGTATTGATATTGCTCCATTTCCTCGACACCTTCAGCAACCACATTCATCCCAAGATTTCTGCCCATAGCCACTAATGCCCGGCACACCGACTTTTGATTTTTATTATCCAAGCCCTGAATAAATGATTTGTCAATCTTAATCGTATTAAACGGGTACTGAACTAGATAACTAATCGATGAGTAACCAATCCCGAAATCATCGAGAATGATATCCACGCCATATTCCTGCAGCTCGCGCATCGTCTTCAGTGTTTTTTCGACATGGGTCATCGCTGTTCTTTCGGTAATTTCTATTTTCAATAGCTCCGGTGGCAGGTCATACTTTTGTAATGATTGTTTGATTGAATCAATGAAATCATCTTGATGTATTTGTCTTGCAGGCACATTAATAGAGATATAAAAGGACGACTGACTCCGGTCTAACCAAATCCGGCGCTGGCTACAGACTGATTCTAAGACCCAATTACTTAGTTTAATAATCAAGTCGGATTCTTCGGCAATTTGGATAAATTCAACAGGAGAAATGCTCCCCAGGACAGGATGCTCCCAACGGAGGAGTGCTTCAAGACCGATTGCTTTCTTCGCATACACATCGAAAATCGGTTGATATTCTAAATACAGCTCATTTTTTTCAATCGCACGATGAAGATATTGTTCAAGGAGCATTTTTCGTGACAGGCTCTTGGACATTCCTTGTTGATACTGCTGAATCCCCGCTTTATTCTCCTTCGCTAGGTACATCGCTTGATCGGCCCTCATCATTAGCACCTCACCATCATGCCCATGGTCTGGAAAGAAGCTCGTCCCAATACTGACACTCATTCGATACTCATGATCATGTAGTGTGACCGGTTCCGCCACCACTTGACTGATTCTTGCAGCCATTTCATCAATCACTTGGCCATTCGGCAGACTTTTTAATAAAATGACAAACTCATCTCCGCCTCGACGTGAAACTACATCGTCAGCACGTAAGTGACTTTTTAAGCGGTTAGCCAAGATTTTTATCAAGCGGTCGCCCATTTTGTGCCCAAGTGAATCATTGATATCCTTGAACCGATCAATATCGATAAATAAGATTCCAACAAATTGCTCATTTCTCTTAGCTTCCATGATTGCTTTACGAAGTTGCTTATCAAATTCCCGTCGATTCGGTAATCCGGTTAACGGATCATGATAAGCTAAATATTTCAATTCTGCTTCGGTTTTTTTACGATGATTAATATCCATGACAACTCGATCATATCTGACAGGACCCATTAAATCATCATCAAAGATGGGAACGATATAATCATAAATCCACTTATCGTCTCCTTGATTATTGCGAATTCGGTATTCAAGTCTAACGGACTCCCCCGTCTCTAATACCCCGAGTTGTTCTAAGACGGCGGATTTATCCTTGGGATGGAGGATATCTAACCACAAATAGGGATTCTGAACAAATTCCTCCTCAGTAAAACCCAAAACACGCTGGCAGGCTGAGGAGATTTGCAGCGTCTCCATCGTTTTTGCATCGACGGACCATAAACATATATCGATTTCATTAAAAATCTTATCCCAATTGCTTGGATCATAAAGTTGATGGATACTCGCGGATTTTTCGGTTTGTTCTAAAATAAAACCACATATTCCTTGAACGAGGCCACGAATCTCTAGGGGAATTGAAGTGATAGTAACGGGGATATTCTTCCCACTTTGATGCCTGATTTCAATCTGAACTCGAAGGCTTTCTCCCGTAAGTACGTTTTTAATATGCTCGATCGTTTTATCAATATATTCATCATCCAGTTGAGAGAGAAAACTCCGTTTGAAATCTCTTTCTCTTTGATACCCCGTCAGCGCGGTCGTTGCATCATTGGAAAAGACAAACGTCCCCTCTAAATCAAGTATAAAACAAGGAACAGGCAGAGTTGACAGAACGGATTTAAAGGTTTGAATAAGCATACTTAAATCAGACTTTTTACCTTGATTTCTCATAGAGGGCCCCTCTCAATGCATGGTGCATAAATACTCATTTATTATTATCCATATACTGCCTATCATAAAGGAAATGTCGAATTTTGACTGTTTCAAATGTCACTTAATTCAGACATTATTTTTCGACAAAACGAATTTTGTTTGATAGGTTTTGAAGAGAGCGATGAAGTTTTTATTTTTGTTCATATTTGCTATGAATTTTCATACTCAAACTCTATTAAGATAGAGATATAGAACATTTTTACTATTTTAATGTGTTTGGAGGAAACAACGTGAATCGACTTTGGGCTATTACTGCATTAGTGCTTCTATTATTAACAGGCTGTTCATCAGGGAAAACAAATACGGCGATGGATGGGGAAACAATCTACAAGGAAAGCTGTGCAGCTTGTCACGGAAATCAATTACAAGGCGCAGTCGGCCCGCCTGTAACAAATATGAAAAGTAAGTATTCAGAAGCTGACGTCCTAAAAATCGTCAATGAAGGCACGCAAAAAATGCCTGGCAACCTATTAGATAAAGAAGCTTCTAAAACCGTTATGAAATGGCTGATGGAAAAATAATCGTTCACTGGCAAAAGAGATTAGGAGAACCTCCTAATCTTTTTTCATTACTTGGATAAGTCTTCCTGAAATAGTATAATTTATATACAACATAAACGGAACGCAGGTGAGTTCAATCAGTAAAATACCAAAAGAGAAAGCGCCAATAGTTTTACTTTTACCAAATGAAATTGGAAGTAGACTAAAGGTAAAAAAAGAGAAATTGAACGCCTATCTTGAGGATGGAATGCCTCACTTTCTAATTGGGAATGACTATAGGTTCTTAGAGAGTGAAGTCGTAGAATGGCATAAAACTTACCAACCATCTCAGGAACGCTTAGAGAATGACTTCCGTGATCAAAAAGGACGAACCATCCAAGAATATGTAACACAAGAGACCATCCTAGCCACATTGAGGATCACCAAAGAGAATCTGCAGGCACTTTGTAAGAAAGGGATGCCTTTTGAAAGAGTTGGGGAAAAAGAGTTTTTTCATATTCAGGATATCCTTGAGCATTATCGGAAGGGCGCTGTTGGTAAAACGAAAGAACCGGTGACAAATCAGTCCAAGCAGAAATTATTAAACCCTGTCAATGGAACTATTCCTAAGGATACTTATATGATTGTCGTTGATGGATCATATAATTTTGATAATCATATTGCGGGAACAGGAATAGTAGTATTTAAACATAATCAAACAGTAACCGGTATTTCAAATGTACGGAATCTAAAAACCACCAAATCGATCGTCTCAGAATTTTTGGCATTATTTGATGCTTTACGATGGATGAAAAAGAAGAATATTAATAAAGCGATTATCGTAACAGACCAAGAACCATGGTCAAAAGGAATTTCTATTGGTGAAAATTCTTATCAGGGTTCAGTAAAGCCCTTTATCAAACTGTTTAATCAGTTATTAACTGAACTGAAGGGGAAATTTGAGGTTAAATTTGTTGGGGAAATAAGCGAAGGGAAAAACAATGTCCTTTATAAAAAGGCTCATAAATTAAGTCAGGAATATAAAAAGGGCACATTTAATAATCTAAAGCTTGAATAATTTTGCCTTCACTTATCCAAGCATAGATTATTAAAAAAATGAAAAGGGCTGGATCAAAGTTATTAATTTCCTAACTTTGATTCGGCCCTTTTTATCATCAGTCTGTTAAATATTTTCGTCTCGTTGTCTTAATCGCTGAACTACCAGCATGGTTCCTCCAAGGATTAAAATCAGAATCCCCGCAACCAGCCAGTTATACATGTTCGTGGCTGTCGATGGTAATTCCGAATCGGAGGTTGGCTTTTTCACAGGTGCTCCTGAGTCATTTGATGGTTTTTTTCCGGGTTCCGCTGGGTTGGTTGTTGGTGCTTTTACCGCGAGAACCTTTGGATTAAAAACTGCAAATGTACTAAAATGATGGGTCGATGCTTTAATCTGACCATTTTCGTACGTTCCGCCTACTAGCTCCCATTTTTTCTTCGCTTCGTTCCAATAATACACTTTACCTGCCTGATTTTCACCAGCTGTTGGAAACACTAATTCAATCCCATCGTCAAACTGATGGATGATGTGGTCCCCTTGTAAAATAGTAAAGTCATATACACTACTAATTGCTAAATTGGAAAAAGGAAGCTTTTTCGGATTTTTATCTTGTCGTTCTAAACTAACGATCAGGTCTTTCCCCTTTTCAAAAGTAACCGCTGGGATCTGCAGTTCCACATCATTCTTGACAATCTTAATGCGTGCCTGCTGATTGACGAGTGTTTCTAGTTGTGCGCTTGTCAATTTAATCTGGGTTACATTGTCCAGACTTTTCTTTAGTTCAACCACAAGTGTTCCATGATTATCAAGCAATTCCACTTCTTCATCAGACACCGTTACCGTTTTTCCATGAAGGACTGGACCGGACGTCACAACTAATTTTAAACGCATCACGGTGATTGTGTAAGTCCTTGTTTTCCCATTTTGAGCTGTTACCTCAATGGTAATCTTGTTTTTCCCAAACGCTAACGCAATCTCATCACTAGCTTTTCCACTCAAAACTGATTTCCCGTTAATTTTGACAGTGGCGTTTGAATTTGCAGTGGTTGGTGTTAGTTTGAGACTAGCAATACTTTCCCCTACCGTCATCTTATATTGAGTCGTACCAGGGTTAAATTCAGGGGTTAACTTCCCTTTGCTGCTCGTTAAATCGCTGAGTGTTGCATCACTCGAAAGAAGATGAACAGTAACAGTTGAAGTAGCGGTATGCAATCCATCGCTTACCCGAATCGATAGGGTATGAACTGCTTGGGTTGCCGCATCTAATTGTGAAGCATCCGCAATCGTCAATTCTCCTTTTGTGTCAGTTATGGTAAAAATCCCTTTGTCATTACCAGAGGCAATCGTATACGTGACAGCCTCGCCATCGGCATCACGAGCAGTAACATTTCCGACGACAGTACCGTTCGCAGCCTGCTCATCGATCGTAAACGTTCCATCATCGACAACCGGTGGATTGTCATTTAGATTCGTTAGGTTAATGGTTACATGTGCATCAGCTGTATGGATGCCATCATTGACTTGTACCGTTAGCTGATAATTCTCGTATTCTTCGAAATCTAGTTTGCTGCTGTCTGCTACAGTTATTTTTCCAGTGGCAGCATCAATCGTAAACGCAGTGGCTTCATTTCCCGTTGTAATCTGATAGCTTAGCGAATCACCGTCTGCATCACTTGCTTCAATCACACCGACATCGGAACCAATTCCAGCATTTTCTTCAATCAAAAACTTGCCGTCTTTTACTACTGGTACCATGTCATTTTGATTGGTTAAGGTAATCGTCAGCTGTGCCTCTGCACTTTTCACTCCATCACTTACTTGTACGGTTAGAGCAAAGCTTTTGGTTGTTTCATAGTCTAGCAGTGAACCATCCAAAACGGAAATGTCCCCATTACTAGCATCAATTATGAAAGCGCCGGCTGAATTTCCGCTAATAATCTGGTAGTTTAGCGAATCTCCATCCGCATCGCTTGCCTTAACAGCACCAATAACTGTATGGGCCGCCGTATTCTCAGCAATCGTAAAGGCTCCATCTTCAGCAAGCGGCGAATTATCATTTTGATTCGTTAAGTTAATCGTTACGGTGGTATCAGCCGTATTTTTCCCATCACTTACTTCAACGGTTAAAGTAAAACCCCGGACCGTTTCATAGTCTAGTTTGCTTGCATCAGCCACGCTGATTTCACCGCTTGATGGATCAATCGTAAACGCACCTGCTGAGTTTCCGTCTTTCAGGTTATAGGTAAACGTGCTTCCCGCATCTGCATCAGTTGCGGAAACCGTTCCAACCGACGTCCCATTTGCACTATTTTCAGCAATGCTTTTTGTAAAAGGCACGGGAACTGGACGATTATCATTTTGATCATTCACATGAATCGTAATTGTCGCTAAATCTGTTTCAGTCAAACTTGTCGCAAACAAGGATGTATAGACCGAATAAGCTGAAAGCGATCGAGTTGATAAAATTGTATCACTAGCTAGGACGGTTAATGTATAGCTTGATTTCGTCTCAAAATCGAGTTGGCCGCCATCGAGGACGAGAATTTCCCCGCTAGTCGGATTGATCGTAAAGGCGCCTGTTTCATTTCCTAGAACAATCGAATATTGGATGAAGTCCCCATCGGCATCACTGCCAGTAACCGTTCCAACGATGGAGCCATTCACGGCATTTTCATCAACAACAAAACTTGCATCATGGGCCACCGGTCGATTGTCATTCAAATTGCTTAAGTCAATCGACACGGTGGTGTCGGCCGAATTTGTTCCATCACTTACTTGTACCGTTAAGGTAAAAGTCCGGACCGTCTCATAGTCTAGTTTGCTTCCGTCCGCGACCGTTATTTTTCCAGTATTAGCGTCAATCGCAAACGCACCATACGTGTTACCGGCGGTAATCTTGTACGTAAAGGTATTGACTGTATCCACATCGGCTGCCGTTACGGTTCCAACCAAGGTTCCAGTTGCTGTATTTTCCTGAATGGTTACCGTAAATCCTTTGGGAACAGGAAGATTATCATTACGGTCATTCACATTGATGGTTACAATGGCAGTTGTTTGGTCGATTCCATCACTTACTTGGATCGCTAATGAATAGGATTTCGTTGTTTCATAATCTAGTAAACTACCATCCGCCACCTTTATTTCTCCGGTCGCGGAATTTAAGTCAAAAATATTGCTAGAATTCCCTGATAAAATGCGATAGGTCAGTGGTTGTTCCTCTGAATCATTTGCTGCTAAGTTCCCTACCATGGTTCCCCTTTCTGCATTTTCATCAACAGCAAGGGTCGTGTCCTTTGCCGTTGGAGGATGATTTCGAGCCACTGTGACGGTATAGGTCCTTGTCGTTCCGTCTTGGGCAGTAACAACCACAGAAATCGGATTGTCTCCTGGTTTTAAACTAATCGGATTCGTTTCCATTCCACTTGGAACAACCTGACCATCCACCGTTACTGTTGCATTGGCATCTGCGACTGTTGGTTTCACACGAATCTGATCCGTACTAGCAGGTACACTCACTTGATATTGCTGTTTCGTCGGATCAAAGGAAGGGTTCAATGATCCTGTGCTAACGGTTAAATGACTTAAGTTAGCATTATTTGATGGGGCTGCTCTTGTCACCGTTACAGTATAAACTTTGGTTGCACCATTTTCAGCTGTGACAACCACAGGAATTGAATTGCTTCCCACATTTAATGGAATCGAAGTAGAACTTCCACTATTCACCGCTATTCCCTTGACAGTAACCGTTGCCTTTGCATCCGCGACAGTTGCGGTAACAGAGACCGATTGAACGGCATTTCCAACAGACGAGGTGTAGTTGGTGATGGCCGGACTAAATCCAGGCTGCAATCCCTCAGGACTCACCGTTAACTGATTCAAATCAGCATTACTAGACTTAAAATTCAAACCAAAGTCTGCACCTGTCCCACGTAGATAGGATATCTTTCGTAACCCGTTATCTAACAGGACGACGGTCACATTTCCATGATCATCGATAGAATAGGTCATTTCACCTGGAGTCTGATTGGTTAAGCTGGGGATAACGTCCGTTGTTCCCTTTGTCCATGCTCCGCCATCCTTTTCCATCGCAAAAAAGCCTAATGAGGATGCAGGGGAATCTTTCGAAACGGAATACATTAATAAAATACTTTTCGAACCAACTTGGGATACTTGGATCGGGTAAGTGATTTTACTTTGATCAGAATTAACTACTTCTTTTTGCCATGAGCCCGATTGATTGCTTTGAACATGGCTGATAAACGTTTCATTCGCTAGATTGCTAGAGTATCGATTGCCTTGATAGAAAGCAAAGGTTATTTTTCCAGCCGAATCTACCACAAACGGGGTATAGATATATCCCTTTTGATCTGCAACTGCGTCAACGATCTTATCTGCCGAAGAAAACTCTGCTTCATTCACTTGTTTGTGAGTATAATAATAATTTCCATAGTAACTATTCTGATTATCTTCCTTGACATAGGTAATATGAATCTTATTGTTTGAATCGATTTCAATTTGCGGGTCTTTTACTTCATCCTTCGAATTTGCCCCGCTGGCGAGGGTCTTAACTACCCACGATCCTGATTGATTTGTAGCATACCGAATTTCATATTTTCGCGGATCGTTCGCATCATTATAAACATAAACGACATGGGCCTTGCCATCGGTATCGATGGCAATACTTGGATCGAACATGTTTTTCCAGCCCCATGTGTCCGAGGCAGCATCAATGGTTTGGAAAGTCCAACTGCCATTTTGATAGACTCCGTATTTTACACCCCGCTGGCTCGTAAGGCCTGTTCCCTTTTCAAATAAAAAAGCCATATGGACCCGTTCGTTTGCATCTACGGCTAAGTCCGATTCGCCATTAAAATAGTTATCACCAGTGACACTTTTCTTAATGGAGGTAACCTCTTCCCACGTATTCTGGCTCCATTTTTTCACAACGATTTCTGCATTAGTTTTCACATGAGAGAGAAAGAGCTGTCCACTTGGACTTGTAAATAAATGATTATACGCCCACGTATTTTGAGTAAATTCATGGATTAGTTGTTCAGACATTGGGTTGCTCGCTGCCGAAGAATGCTGAATCGTACCTAATGGCCCAATCAGCGTCAGTTGTAAAACCAACATAAAGGCAACAAGTGTTTTGAAATTCATTTTTTTCAAGTGATGATTCCTTCCTTTCTTTTTTAATTAAGATCAACTTACGTCTATTATCGACAACATCCTTCTATCCGTTGTCTGCATTACCCCTACTTTTCTACTAGATCACAAACCTTTTTCCGACAAAAAAACATTTTTTTCCACCTTAATTATTTACTATATAGACCTTTTTTACAACGTTTTTTTCTGAATTTTATAAAAAATATTATTTTTTGACAACTTATGTAGGAATATCACCACAGTTGTAAGCAAAAAAAAGAGACTAAGTGCATTCGCACCTTGTCCCACATTTCTATTTTAACGCTTTTAACAATGAACCACTCTGAGATTCGGTTCCTGTTGGTATTTTAAGATCATCTGCTCACATTCCTCGACACCTAATGGGCGGCTAAAGAGGTAGCCTTGAAATTCATCACAGCGAATGTCATCTAAAAACGCCTTTTGAGTCTCCTCTTCCACCCCTTCGGCAAGAACCTTGAAATTCAAACCTTTCGCCATCATAACAATCAACCGAACGATGGCTGCATCCTTGTCACCTTTCTCTAAAGAAGAAATAAACGAACGGTCGATCTTTAGGCGGTCGATGGGAAATTGGCTAAGATAATGTAGCGAGGAATAGCCAGTCCCAAAGTCATCCATCGCAATTTGAAAGCCCATTTGTTTTAAGAAAGTTAATTTAGCGAGGGTTTTCTCTATCGGTCCCATCGCAATACTTTCGGTAATTTCTAATTCGATTTGATTAGGGTTAGCCCCCGTTTCTTTAATGATTCTTGCAACTGACTCGATAAAATCACTGTGTTGAAATTGTAAGGAAGAAATATTCACAGCAATTCTTAAATCAGTGAAACCCTTTTTCCTCCATGCAACGGACTGCTTACACGCTTCGTGGAAAACCTTTTCTCCAAGTGGTATAATTAACCCTGTTTCTTCACATAAAGGAATAAACTCCGCTGGCGGCACCATTCCGTAGCCGGGTCGGTCCCACCGAATTAAAGCTTCAACCCCAACAATTTTATTCGTAGCGATTGAGATTTGCGGCTGGTAATACAGTAAGAATTCATTCCGTTCCAGTCCCTTTCTGAGCGAACTTTCTAACTCCATCATCGGTTCCATACTCATTGAACAGCTATAAATCATAAAATGATTCTTACCTTTTTCTTTTACTTTGTACATAGCTGTATCTGCTTTCATCAATAACGCTTCAAAATCACTTCCATGATCAGGAATTAGCGATACACCAATGCTCGGCGTAATATGAAGTTCAAAACCTTCTATTATATAAGTCTCTCTTAAGGTAGTTAAAATCCGTAATGCCTTTCTTTCAATCGCTTGAATGGACGTATTCTCAATTAGTAAAGCATATTCATCCCCGCCAAAGCGACAAACCACTTCATTGGGCTTTAAACAAGCAACCAGTCGTTTCCCAACTTCCTTAAGCAAGAGATCGCCATAGGAATGTCCCAAACTATCATTAATATGTTTAAAACGATCCAAATCAAGTAGCATAAAGGCAATTTTACGATGTCCTGTTTTATTATCAATGGCAAGAGAAAGTCTCTTTTCCATAAATCTTCGATTAGGCAAGCCTGTGACGACATCATGGTAGGCAAGATGTTCCATCGAATTGACCGTCTCTACTAATTTATCCGTTCTCTCTTTAACCTTCACTTCAAGATCTTCATTTAGATTATTTAAATCATTTACTAATTTGTCATTCTCTAATAACGTAAATAATTGTCTTAGGATAACTAATAGGATACAGAAGAACAGTCCCACTACAATAGGGTGGGTTTTATACAGCGAAGCAATCACATAAACCGAAAGAAACAGGACACTTAAATAAGGAATGCTATGTCTAAAAATCATCCCCCTTTTAGGGCGCTTGACCCGTGTCTCTTTTGCAATAGAGGGCACATGATAAATGCCGGATAATCCAATTAAAAAAATGGAAAGAATCCATAAAGGTTCATTGACACTGCCAACTGAATAGATATCCATTACCTTTAAATAAGAATAGATAGAGTCCGCAATAATTTGAATTAAAAATCCAGAAATCAGTAGAAAGGAAGTCGGTTTGTTAAAGATTGAATTGGATGCTGCAAAAAAGCTCAATACGCCGACAAGGACACCTAAATCTAAAATGGGATACATTAAATCAGTATATTTAAAAACAATATGATTAATCAAAGGATTTACAATGAAAATCCAATTAAAGCTCATTGCCACAGACATAACAATTAACATATCTAAAAAGAACCGAATCGTTAAGAGATGACTTCTAATTGCATTCATTAGTACAAGCAATGCGATAATGTAAAAGCCATTTTGGCTGATCCAAAATATCCCCGGGAGATCGCTTGCTCCGCCATTATGCTTTAGTACAAACTCATGAAAGGTCCAGATTAAGGTCCCAATTAAATAGCTAAGGATCCCCAAACCCAGGATTAACCAAAAACTTTTAGCCATTCCTTTATGCTTGAAAAAAGTGTTAATGAGCCAAGCAATTGAAGTGAGACAGGCAATGATTTGAAATGTAACACCGCCCCAATCTAAAAAAGTTTGATTATGCTGAAAGATCATATTCCAGAGAACGTTCGTAACAATAAAAACAGAGATAAAGGAATAAGCAAACTTTTTAGTTTTTAAACTAAACATGTCGTTCTCCAATCTAAATTACGTAAAAATAAGTTTTCTTTTTGGAACAGGTTGGTCATGTAATACCCAACTATAGTGGCTCTTATTTTGATAGATTTCTTGAGGATAAATAATCGCTGGGATTACATAATCTCCCTTATAATATATTTTATCCCCGACGGCTTGCAATGGTATTTTATAGACATTTCTTAATGCTTTGTAGAACATTCTTTCAAGCAGGACCACACAGTGACTAATCTGATGTTTCTCGGAATAATGAACAAACACGGATAACAACCGGTCCAAATTTTTGCCTCGATATTGTTTTAAGATTGCTACCTTATCAATTTCAATAACTGATTGAGGATTTTTTGCAATGTCTTCAATCTCATAAAAAGGGAAGACGCTATTAATATTATTATCCAGGCCGAGACTATACGGCTTAAATTCGATTGTTCCTACGCGCTGATCTTTAGTGTCCGTGATAATATAACGATCCGATGTACCATTTTCATTTTCCAAAACATATCCTTTTTCCAGCCAACATTCCATCCATATCTGGTTAAAACTATTAAGCAATGCTAAAGAATCTACTTTAAGATACATGGTTCCTCCTAATATTAGACAATTTTCGACAACCATCAACTAATCTAGTATAACTGCTGATGGAATAAAACGGCTATATGTATAACAAATTATCTTATTTTCTTCACATAATATTGTCGAAAAAATTACAGGAATTTCGCTACTTTATTCCTATTCTCTACCAACTTTTTAAGGATATTTACCCAATAAGACAAAATTCCCCAATTTAACTTATTTTTCTTTCATCCTTTCATTCTTTAAAGTATAATAATAAAAGACTAAAAACTTGGAGGAATTAATTTTGAAGACACCGTTTCGTAAACGTACCATCAATTTAATCTTGGCTAGTACCATAGCCCTAACACCCTTTGCAGCTAACCTAGCGTTTGCGCCTAATGCGGTACATGCGTCAGGAATTGAGGATATCACTGCAGTAGCACAGAGCAAAATCTATAAAAATCTTACTGCTTCCGATGTTGCTGATATTAAAGTTGCCTATAATAATATCTCGAAAGCAAACTTCTCTACTATTCTTGGAAATAATATCATCAATAAAATCGATACAAAAATGGGATCTGGAACAGCTATTATTCTTGCAAAAGATATTGCAAAACTTCTCTATCAAACTAATTCTTCTGATTTCAGCAAACAATTAGAAGCATTCAAAAGTGCTCATTCCCAAATTTTTACTGGAAAATTATCAGCGAATGATGTCATTTCCATCTTAAATGCATTTGAAGATAACCTAAAAGTTGAAATTATTAAATCTTATTATGATGAAGAGTATACAAGCTTTGATCAACTTGTAACAGCAGCAATTGATGATACTCAAAAGGAGTTCAGCAATTTTGATGGACTTTATCAGGGATTA
The DNA here is from genome assembly GCF_036962125.1 of Neobacillus drentensis. GTDB lineage: Bacteria > Bacillota > Bacilli > Bacillales > Cytobacillaceae > Neobacillus > Neobacillus drentensis_B. Next base: position 39,331 of record NZ_JBALOA010000006.1, on the reverse strand, counting down.
GGAATCACAGTACCTGAACTCCTTACAATGAAAACAAATTTAGAAAAAGCTGTTGATCCGACGAAAATGGCATCTGCCGCTCTTTCCTCAGGTTTGATTCGAAGCGAAGGCGGATATGTATATGGTGCTAGCACATATACTATAGGAAATACTGCACCTACATATAGCTTGAAAGTACCTTTTATGGGTGAGACCTTAGATCTAAAAAACGATGTAGTTTGGAAAACAAATAACTCTACCATCGCTACTTTTACTGGCAATAAACTAATTGCTAAAAAAGCTGGGAAAGTAAAAGTAGTTGCGTATTATTTAAACCAACCAATTATCACAAAAGAAATTACGATTAATCCGGACAAAACTGCTCCTGCGGTACCAACTGTTTATACTGTGGACGATAATGATACAGTCATCAAAGGACAAGCGGAAGCTGGCTCAACAATTACAGTCAAAAACAGCAGCACAACCGTTGCTATCGGTAAAACGGCTACCAACCGTACGTTCAGTATTTCCATGAAGGCACAAAAAGCTGGTTCCACACTTTATGTAACTGCGAAAGATGCATCTGGTAATGTAAGTAAAGTAAGATCAATCAAAGTGCTTGATCGGACGGCTCCAGCAACTCCAACTGTTTATTCAGTGGATAATAATGATAAAACAATTAAAGGTAAAGCAGAAGCTTATTCCTACATTACAATCAAAAATGGAAAAACAACAATTGCAACAGGAAAAACTTCTTCCAAAGGTACGTTCAGCTTCACAATTAAGACTGCTCAAAAAGCTGGTTCAACCCTTTATGTAACAGCTAAGGATGCGGCCGGTAACGTAAGTAAAGCAAAATCAACCAAAGTACTTGATAGAATTGCTCCAGCTAAACCAAGAGTATACTATGTTCATTCAAATGATAAAGTAGTCAAAGGTACAGCAGAAGCTGGCTCAACAATTATAATCAAAAAAGGCTCTAAAGTAATAGGAACTGGTAAAACCTCTTCTAATGGAAACTATAGTGTAAAAATTAAGGCCCAAAAGAAAGGTACAGTAATTTCCATAACAGCAAAAGATAAATCTAATAACAGCAGTAGCCCAAGAGTAATCTCAGTAATCGGAAAAAGATAATCTCCTACAAAAAAGCACAAACAGAGAATAATCCTGTTTGTGTTTTTTTCAGTAGAAAAATTAAAACCTCCTTAAAGACAGGAGGTCCTAAGTAACACTATTATAATAGAAAGAATCCGTTATCTTTTACTCGCTTCAACCAACGCGAAAACCTTCAAGGCATTATATTCTTCGGCTGAAAGTCTCCCTAACACAGCACTTTTAATTTCTGCCTTCTCCTCTGGTGTAACCCCGCCTTCTGCCTTTTTCGCAAACGCACTGAGCTCGCTCATTGAAAACTTTGATAATAGAAATTTCATCGCCTCTGAACGGGAGTTAAAATGTAATCCAGGCTGAGGTTTTTCTTGTTCAACTGAAGGTTTTTGCTCTTCAGTCTTGCCCTTATCAGGAGTAACAGCAGCTACGTTTTTATCCTTATCTTTTCCCGAATCCGCAATCGTTGTGGCAGGCTGCTTTTCATTGTTTGTATTTTCTGTGGTTGTCGCTGAGACTGGAATAGCCTGTCCATTATTCACCGTATCTTTGATCGCCGGATCAGAGGAAATACTATTTAGCAACTCACTTTTTTTGTCTGATCCCATCTCTTTCTCAATAATTTGCTGAACACTTGGGTCTTTTAAAAGTTTATTGTAATCTTCCTTCGTTATTTGACTCGCAAGCTCGTCCACCATTTTATCAGAAACCAGGTTCATACCAATCCTGTAGCCCACACCCCCAAGGACAAGCAGGATGATCACCGGAATCCCCCAAACAATTCGTTTCAACTTCCAAAAAGGTCTAACCGTTTTACGGTGATGTTCACCTATCTTTTTATAGTAAATTCCTTTTTCATCTTGAAAATAGCGAACTTTAAAAAGAAGGAATGGTGTCTTTATTTCTTTCATGACTGGCATTTCTAAATCCCCTTAAATGTTTTATAATGTAATACTTTTATTACCTAACATGTGACACTTCATACGGTAAGACCATTACATATTACCCAAATTCATCATTCTATTGTATCATTACCTAGCATACATAAAAATATATTCTTCACAGATTATAATGAAAATTTATTTCTTTAATAGCGCTTACCTTACGAAAAAAATGGTATATTTATTATACTTACATTATAGTTCTTTACGGAGGAATTACTTTGGATCGGTTAGGACAATTGCTAAACAACTTGGAATTAATACAATCAACACATGCAGAAGACGCATGTATCGTTTTGGCAAATACAGAAAAGGTTATTGGTTATATCTCAGGTAAAACTATTGATTTAAAAATTCCTATCGGTGCTTCTGTTGATAATTTCAAAGGAACTGTCACATACAATGCATTGATAACTCGGAAGCCGCAAAAGGAAGAAAGAGGTCCAGAATCTTTTGGGATCGCGTACATTTCTACTGCAACGCCAATTATGGAGAATGACGAAGTGATAGGAGTTATTTCTACAATTGTTTCTAATAATAAAGTTGATGTGTTGCGCCAAAGTGCTCACAAACTAACTGGAGTAAGTGAAGAACTTGCTACAGCCTCGGAAGACGTCACAAAAGTAACCGAACGTATCGCTTTAGAACTTAAAGATCTTAATGAAGAAACTACTTTACTTAGAAATGAAATTAAAAACATCGAAGAAATCCTTGGATTATTAAAAAAAACGTCGGTTAGATCCCGTATTCTTGGCTTAAATGCCTCGATCGAGGCTGTACGTTCTGGAGAACATGGAAAAGGATTTGCTGTTGTGGCAAGAGAAATTGAAAAAATGGCTGAAAATAACAGGGAAACTGTAGAAGGTGTGGAACCACAGTTAAAGGGTATGATCGCTAACCTAGAAAAAATCATCACTAAGATTCAGCATATTGCTTTCGATTCCCTGGAACAGTCAGTTAAGATGGAAGAATTTAATCAATCATTCGAACAGATTATAAACACGGCTGCAGAATTAAGCCAACAATCTCATCTTGTATAAACACAAAGATTTAATAGTATTTAAATGAAATATTCATAGTTTATTCATGTTTAAGCAGTAAGATAAATACATGAAAAGGACAACCATCATCTCTCTCTTTTTCATGACCCCCTTTGATATATTTTGTAGATCCGGCATCGGGCCGGATTTTTTTTGTATTGGTTTATTTTTTAAATTTTCTAAATATATTTATTTTTATATTGTTATTATAACAATATAATTTGTCGAAATATGTTGTTTGTTTATTTACAAGCCATTTGAAGTATCGCGTGCTATCCACTTGGTATACCAATATTATTTACCTTTTTTCTAATATTTTTACTTTTAAAATCTATATTCACATGAAAAATCGACTGTGTTACGATCAGTTATGGAATTGGAATTGTATTATCATTGGAAACGATAGACTAGAAGTTTACTTCATCATGCCTTCCAATCCATTATTAAAAATATTAATTTTACGAGGTGGATGATGAAAACGTACGAATCTGTTCAAAGTGAAAATATGGAATTATTATTGGAAATCGTTACTTTAAAAACAAAACTAAGCGATATATATAAGCAAATAGGTCCTAGCAGCTCAGAGTATATTACGCTTTCCATAAAACTACAATCACTTATGCATCAATATTTTGATGAAAAAACCGCAGATCTGTTAAATTAGCAGCGGCACGTTATTTATAGCATTCCTTACATGACACCCCCCCTTACCTGCTTGGATAAGGGGGGTTATTTTTGCTTGGAGCATAAACTTCGATACCATTAGTCTTTTAACGTCCGTTTTAAAAATTCTCTCGTCCGTTCTTGTGTCGGATGACTGAAGATTTGTTCAGGGCTTCCTTCCTCGGCAATCACACCCTTATCCATAAAGACGACTCTGTCAGAAACTTCCCTTGCGAAATCCATTTCATGCGTAACAATCAACATCGTCAGACCCGTTCCGGCCAGTTCCTTCATGACTTTTAACACTTCGCCGACCATTTCAGGATCGAGAGCAGATGTTGGCTCATCGAATAACATCACATCCGGTTCCATCGAAAGCGCTCGTGCAATCGCGACCCGTTGTTTTTGACCGCCTGAAAGCTGCTTGGGCTTCGCATTAATATAGCGATCCATGCCGACAACCTTCAAGTATTTCATTGCCACCTTCTCCGCTTCCTCCTTGGAGCGCTTCAAGACCTTAACTTGTCCAACCACACAATTCTTAAGGACATTGTGATTATTAAACAAATTAAAATGTTGAAAAACCATTCCTAGATGCCTGCGGTAGGAGAAAATATCATGCTTGTCATCTAAAATATTCTCTCCATGATATATAATTTGACCGCCGCTTGGTTTTTCTAAGAGATTGATACAGCGGAGCAGCGTTGATTTACCGGATCCTGACGAACCAATGATACTGACGACTTCCCCTTTTTTAACGGTAAACTCAATGTCCTTTAAGACCTCATGATTTCCAAACGTTTTACTTAAATTTTGAATTTCAATGACATTTCCCATGGGCTCTCCTCCTTCTTTAAAAGATTATTTGCTTGTCTGGCTTTCCTCACCGAGCATTGTGTAATTATCTGGACCTTCTAATTTCCGCTCCACATAAAGAAGAATTCTTGTAACGATAAAGGTCATTACAAAATACATCACACAAGCAACAAAAAACGATTCGAAGTATCTAAAATTGTTTCCAGCCACTGATTTCGTTAAGAAATAAAGCTCTGACACGGAAATAACATTCAGCACCGACGTATCTTTAATATTAATGACAAATTGATTCCCTGTTGCCGGTAAGATGTTGCGTATCACTTGGGGCAAAACAACATTCATCATCGTTTGCATATGGTTCATCCCGACCGCTTGCGCTGCCTCAAATTGCCCTTGGTCCACTGAAACAATCCCGCCGCGGACGATTTCTGCCATATAGGCTCCTGTATTAATTGAAACGATAATAATCGCTGCCAAAACAACATTCATATCAATATTAAATGCTAATGCAGAACCATAATAAATAACCATCGCTTGTACAATCATCGGTGTTCCGCGGAAAAACTCAATATAAATGGAAAGAATAATATTAACTATTTTTAGAAGAACTTTTTTCGCACCTCTGCCAGGTACAGGAATTGTCCGAACCACTCCCGCCAGCAAACCAATGACTGCCCCTAAGATCGTACCAATCAGGGAAATATACAGTGTAGCCCACGCACCGCGCAGAAACATGGGCCAATTTTCTGATACGATTTTGATAATCCAATCGATACTCATCTTTCTCCCCCTTAATTCCATCATCATAAAACCGACTGCATCACGATACAGCCGGTTTTATGAATTCATTATTCTGCTGCAGGCTGATTCTTTATTGCCTCATCCATAATTTGCGTCCGTGCTTCCTCTGAGATGCCTTTTAACACTTCATTGATCTTGTCGATATTTTTATCACCTTTTTTAAGGCCAACAGCAATCGCCGTATCATCTTCAGATGTTTTAAATCCATCCTTAAACTCAACCATCGCAAACTGATCATTTGCACCAGAAGCACTCACTGCTTCTGGACGTTCGGAGACGTATCCATCAATAATTCCGGATTCAAGCGCCACTCGCATCGCCGGGAAGTTATCCATCGCTGTTGCTTTTTTCACCCCATTGATTTGGTCAATGACGGAATAGTGGAAGGTATTCAATTGTGCAGTAATCTTTGCTCCAGTGAAATCTTGGATTGAAGTCGCCCCTTCATATTTACCGCCTTTTTTTACCACCATAACAAGATTGGACTTGTAGTAGTTTTCTGAGAAATCGATTGTCTTCTTCCGCTCAGCTGTTGGTGACATCCCTGCGATAATCGCGTCAATTTTTCCAGAGGTTAGCGCTGGAACAAGACCATCCCATTCTGTTTTGACAATCACTAGTTTTTTACCAAGTCCGTCGGCAATTTTTTTGGCAACTTCCACATCATAACCCCCAGCGAATTCCTTCGTGCCCTGAATTTTTACACCGCCATTAGAGTTGTCTTTTTGCGTCCAGTTAAATGGTGCATAACCTGCTTCTAAACCAACTTTAAATGTATCTTCACCCGCTGTTGTCTTTCCACTTGATCCACATCCAGCTAGTAGAATCATGGCTGAAAGCAATGATACAAAAAATAATAATGCTTTTTTCATAATGTTATTCTCCTCCTATTAATTCAGGCAGTTTATTACAACAAAAAACGACCTGAGATAAACTCAGGTCGCAATATGTATGCATAGTTGCCCTTAAGTCCTCTCTTTTCCCAGGTGAGATAGCACAACTCAATAAACTAGGGGGTTTATTGAGACAGTCCTGCAGCTCTTAACTACAGACCCAGCAAGTAATCGTGAGCAGATTACTAACTTCGGCGATATTTCCTTCTCCCTAGCATCAAAGCTCCTCAAGCTCCACTAAAGACTGTTAAATACCGCGCCTCTACCTCACTTAAAAAGTGAGGTGAATATGAAATTATTATTAAAAGAATACTATATTCAGTTAATTATGTCAATATAGTATATTATGATAATTGAGATTTTAGTTCAGGGCGATAGAAGTGGTTATTTTAGTGGCGGCCCCTATTTGTTACCGTTCATTCCACTTTTCAGCCTGGATGGGCACGATTAACATCTATTCCTTACCATTTATCATCATTTTAACCTCGGATGGGCATGATTAGATGCTATTCGTTACCGTTCACTCCACTCTTCAGCCTGGATGGGCACGATTAATAAATTCCCCTCCTAAAATTAGTTTTATAATGATTAAAAAATGTTAAAATATAGTAAAATAAATTTACATCACATCTAATGAGGGACCACTCTAGACAGAAACTTTCTATCTATCAAAATCGTAGTAAGTAGTAAAAACTAGAATGGAATGTGGGGACTCGGATGAAGACAAAGAATAAGCTAGTGCGGATGGCGAAGGTCCTCTCGCTGACTTTTAGCATCTTCCTAAGAATTTATTGGTATAAACTCCGCCGGAAACCGAAAGTGGAGTGGGAAAAACTTTGGGGAGAAATCGGCGTCCAGTTTCGCCAGACCCTGTATGATTTAGAAGGCTTGCTAATTAAACTTGGACAAATCCTCAGCACACGTGCGGATTTGCTGCCTCCTGCCTTTATCCAGCAAATCGAAGATATGACTGATAAAGTTCCCCCTTCAGACTGGTCCGAGATTGAGGAAATCTTAGAAAAGGAATGGGGCAGCCTGTACCAGCAACACTTCCAGTCGATTGAAAAAACAGCCATCGCCTCCGCATCGATTGGAGAAGTATATAAAGGAGTGCTTCAAGATGGTACCGAAGTGGCCATTAAGGTTAAGCGCCCCCATATTGATACGATTGTCGAAACCGATTTTCGAATTTTAAGTATTGTCATGTGGCTAGTTGACCGCGTAGTTCCGCTCCCAAAAGGATTTATGAACTTTAAAGTTCTCTTTAAAGAAGTAAAACAAGTCATTATGCGTGAACTGAACTATGATCAGGAACGGAATACAATGGTTAAATTTAAAGAACGCTTGAAAGGGATGGATATCGTTCAAATTCCAGCGGTCTACGCCGAACTTAGTACCGCAAATGTCCTAGTTATGGAGTGGCTCGAAGGTTTACGGCTGACCAATCACGAGGCGATCGACCAATTACCCGTGAGCCGGCAAGAACTTTCCCGTCGACTGTTGAAGGTCTTCCTTCCCCAATGGATGGAGCCTGGTATATTCCATGCCGACCCGCATCCAGGCAACGTTCTCGTCTCAAAGGAAGGAAAAATTATTTTACTAGATTTTGGAATGGTCGGCGAACTTTCCAAAAAGGATGCTGGTTATTTTCAAGGATTAATTGAAAGCATTCTTGCTAAAAATTTTCCGAAGGCCGTCGATTGCTTATTCAATTTAGGCGTGTTGCTTCCAGAGGCCGAATCTAAGAAGATTGAACGGATTTTGGCAGAATTCATCACCTTTCAACCCGCTCAATTAAAAGAAATGGATCTGCTCGCCTTAAAATTAGAAATCAACGACATGATTCAAGCTTTGCCCATTCAAATTCCGACCCGGTTTGTCTTTTTAGGCCGATCCGTTGTCACCATTGAAGGGATCATTCGCAATCTGGCACCTGAGGCGGAGCTCTTAGAGCTAGGGAAACCGGTGTTTATGGAGTGGCTAAACAGGCAAGGCAATAATAAATGGGTGTTCGTCTGGCAATGGCTCCAATCACAGCCCTTCTTTAAAATCTTTCATTCTGTGACAGAATTCCTGAATGCCCCGCAGAAATGGGAGCAGTTAAAGGAAACTGAACAGCGCAGACACTTTCAATTTACCATCTATGAAAATACAAAAAGGCAATTATTCCAGTTAACCCTATTCGGACTGATAGGAATTGCGGCGGGGCTCTATACTGCACACAATCTAATCTGGGAACTGTCAGCTGGAATAGCCGCGTTCTCGCTTACAGGGTATATTATTTGTTGTTATAAATTGAAAAAATGGATGAAATATATGCAGGATAAACGGAGAATTTAATCGGATGCAGTTGTGGAATAATCATTTTTAGGGTTTTGTTTATTTTTCTATGGGTTTTGTACAAAAATCAAAGGGCCTTAAGATAAGAATTTTGGGTTATGTACAAAATTCATGAGGTTTAGTGCAAAAATCAAAGGGTTAAGTACAAAAATCAAGGGGTTTAGTACAAATAGACAATATATGGAAAACCAACCCCAAAAATAAAGTCAAACATAATTAGTTAAAATAAATCAAGCTGCCGGGAATAAACGGCAGCTTTTTTTAAAGCCGTTACACTAAATAATCTTTCAGTTTTGGTTTTGGCTGGCCAAAGATTTCCGCTTCCAGTCTCCGCCCGGTTGGGGTAGCCGCTAGTCCGCCCTCGGCTGTTTCCCGTAAAGCAGACGGCATCGACTGGCCGATCGCATACATGGCTGAAATGACTTCGTCACATGGAATCCTGCTCGTGATTCCGGCAAGGGCCATATCAGCTGCTGTCAAGGCATTCGATGCCCCCATCGCATTCCGTTTTACGCAAGGCACTTCAACAAGCCCGGCAACTGGGTCGCACACTAGACCTAGCATATTTTTCAAGGTGATCGCCATTGCTTCGGCTGATTGCTTAGGCGTACCGCCAGCCATTTCAACGATTGCAGCGGCTGCCATTCCAGAAGCTGACCCCACCTCTGCTTGGCAGCCTCCTGCCGCACCTGAAATCGATGCGTTATTGGCAACGACAAATCCAAATGCCGCTGCCGTAAATAAAAATTCTAGCATTTCCTGCCTGGTTGGATTAAGCTGATTCTTTACTGCAAATAATGTCCCTGGGACCACTCCAGCCGAACCGGCAGTTGGCGTCGCACAAATGATACCCATGGCGGCATTGACTTCATTGGTAGCCACCGCCTTGCTCACCGCGTCCAACAGCAATGTTCCCGTAAGCGACTTCCCACTCTTAATATAGTTTTGCAGCAATACGGCATCACCGCCCGTCAGTCCTGTCCGTGATTTCACTCCATTTAGGCCCCGTTCCACTGCCCGTTCCATTACCGTCAGATTCAGATCCATTTTGGCCATCACTTCTTCACGGGTAAGACCAGTAACTTCTACTTCCTGTCTAATCATGATTTCAGCTATTTTAACCTGATGTTGTTCCGCCAGCGAAACAAGTTCAGCTACATTACGAAACATAGTATTTCCCCCTGCTGTCTTCTATTAAAATATCTATTTATAAAACCATACGGATGACACTTAAAACGTTATCCAGCTTTTGCAGCTCGCCTACCAACTGGTCATCTATTCTTTCATCAGCTTCAATCACCATAATGGCTGTGTCCCCTTTATCTTTCCTAGCCACTTCCATATGGCCGATGTTTATTTTATTTTGTGAAAAAATACTTGTGACCGCGCTGATTACTCCAAAACGGTCATTATGAATGACCAGGATGGCTGGGTCACCTGATAATTTTAGTTTGAACGAATTAATTTCGGTTATTTCAATGGCCCCTCCACCAATAGAGATGCCAATGATCTCCAACTTCTTATCTTCATCAAAGAGATTGATTTTAACCGTATTCGGATGTTCCGTAACAGCCGATTCTTCTTTAAAGATGATCTCCATACCCAATTGTTCTGCTACATCCAATGCGTCGGAAATCCGCTCATCGTACGTATCATAATCCAATAGGCCCGCAACAAGAGCTAAGTCTGTCCCATGCCCCTTATACGTTTTTGCAAAGGAGCCATAAAGCGAGAGGACGGCCTTTTTCGGCTGGCTTTCGAACAGAGTTCGGGCCACGCGGCCAATCCGGACGGCACCAGCAGTATGTGAACTAGATGGCCCAATCATAATCGGACCAATGATTTCAAATGCTGATCGATACTTCATTAATCTCACCTGAATTCTATAATTAAGATTCTATATAATATGTTAAGTTTGCTTTCTTAGCATGTGAATTAATAAAAATAGGGACAATTCATCAAAACTGTCCCTATGTTACTATTTAAATGGTTTAAACTGCCTTCTTACCTGTTAGGTCCTCTGCTTGAAGATCCGCTGGTACACGTTTATTGATTCCGAAAGCATAAAAACTGATGGTCACAATTGCCAGGAACACAATACCCGCAATCAGTGAAACACGAGTATCTTCGTTGAACCACATACCGACAAGCACCGCTACCAGATAGGCAATGGTCACGTAGTTCGTAACCGGCGCAAACGGCATTTTGAACGGGTGGCTTGCCATTTTTGCCGCATGAACTTTCCGGAACTTTGGTTGACTGATCAGGATAACAAACCAAGGAACCATCCCCGGAAGAACACTTGCAGCATAGACGTAGACAAACAGTTTTTCTGGTGCAATATAACTTAACACAACGCCAACGCCAAGGCCAATCAGTACGCCTATCGTACCGAATAAAGGCACCCCGTTACTTGAAACCTTCGAAAACACTTTTGGAGCTTGACCATTGACTCCAAGCGTATAAAGCATACGCCCTGCGCTGTAGATACCGCTGTTACAGCCAGACAATGCAGCCGTGATAACAACAAAGTTAATGATTCCAGCTGCAGCAGTAATACCGATTTTTGCAAAAGTTGCTACGAACGGGCTTCCAATTGCATGCAATTGATCCCAAGGATAAACGGTAACAATAACAAAAATGGCGCCAATATAGAAAACGAGGATACGCCAAATGGTACTTTGAATCGCGTTTCTAATTGTTTTCTGTGGATCCTTCGCTTCACCAGCTGTAATACCGATAAGCTCAACACCTTGATAAGCACCAACCACTAGGGATAAGGCAAAAAGGAATCCTTTCAGTCCGCCAGTAAAGAAACCGCCATTTTTCCATAGGTTTGAAATGCCGATTGCGTCTCCTCCATTGCCAAAACCGAAGAAAATCAAGCCAAAACCTGCAACAATCATCAAGACAATCGTTACTACTTTAATCAAAGCAAACCAAAACTCGAATTCACCAAATGATTTTACAGAAATAAAGTTTGCTACTCCAAGAATGACCATTGCAATCAGACCAGGAATCCATGCAGGAAGATCTGGATACCAATAATGCATATATGTGCCGATTGCGATAACCTCCGACATGCCGACAACGACCCACTGGAACCAGTTGCTCCAGGCAGTCATGTATCCTGCTAGTGGATGGATGTACTTATAACCAAATGTGGCGAACGAACCTGTACTTGGCTCTAAATAGAGCATTTCGCCCATAGCGCGCATAATTAAATATAGAAAAATACCAGTAATTCCATAGGCGAGCATGACGGATGGACCTGTCCAGCCAATTGTGCTAGAAGACCCCATAAATAGACCTACACCAATCGTTCCACCCAAAGCTATCATCTGAATATGGCGCGAACTTAAGCCCCTATTCAATTCCTTGTTTGCCATTTCGTTTCCTCCCCTGTTTTGCTTATTGTCAAATTTAAGCAAGATTCATATAACCCTTTGTTCATATTTTGTTATTGCAGGATAACTTAAGATAACATAATCCCCAGGAAACAGTCCACCCTAAAAATACAATTGTGTTTTTTAGGTGGATAGATTATAATAGTTTAGTAGATAGAAGTTTTACCCCTTTGGTCAGTCTTCAGAAACTATTAGGCTAATGCAAGTTCCTTAAAAGGAATGCCTAATTTCTCTGATAAATTTTCCAACATGTCTTTTGTCATACGATCCAAATCGTATTGTGGATTGAAATCCCATTCTTCTCGTGCAGCAGAGGCATCAATGCTATTCGGCCAGGAATTTGCGATGCCTTGGCGTACAGGGTCAACATGATAGGACATTTCGAATTCAGGGATGAATTTCTTAATGGATGCAGCAATTTGTTCCGGCTCAAAGCTCATCGCCGTAATGTTAAAAGCGTTGCGGTGCTTCAATCGTGATGGATCAGCCTCCATCAATTGAATGATTGCTTGGATTGCATCAGGCATATACATCATATCCATATAGGTTCCTTTACCAATGAAAGATGTATATTTCTTGTTTTTAAGAGCTTCATAATAAATATCTACTGCATAGTCAGTTGTTCCACCGCCTGGAAGAGTCTTGTATGAAATCAGACCTGGGAACCTGACACCGCGTACGTCTACACCGAATTTAGAGAAGTAATAGTCGCAAAGCAATTCTCCGGCTACCTTAGTTACACCATACATAGTGGTAGGTCTTTGCACCGTATCCTGTGGTGTCAAGTCTGCTGGTGTTTCCGGTCCGAATGCAGCGATGGAGCTCGGTATAAATAGTTTCAGCTGTAGCTCACGGGAAACTTCAAGTGCGTTCAATAGACCGCCCATATTCAGGTCCCATGCAAATTTTGGTTTTGCTTCTCCTACTGCTGATAATAGCGCCGCAAGATGGATGAGTGTGTCCACTTGATAGTTTCGGCAAAGGTTAAGCATGGCTTCGTAATCCATCACATCAAGGATTTCAAATGTCCCTCTTTCAATGACTGGATTGCCTTCAATCCGGCGAATGTCTGTTGCAATGACGTTTTCTGTTCCGTACACTTCCCTGAGTTGGTGTGTCAGTTCAGAGCCGATTTGGCCAAGACTGCCAGTAATAAGGATTTTTTTCATAGGACAATACCTCCTGAAGTTTCTTTTTTCATGATGTAAGTATTCTGTCTTTGTGAAATTTTGTATGATTAGATAATCGTTAAATCTTTGCCTATTTTTTCATAGACTGCTAGTACCTCATCGAGCATTTGCTTGGTATGTGCAGCAGTAGGCATATTTCTAACCCTGCCAGTACCTCTAGGAACGGTCGGGAAGGTGATTGATTTGGCATAGACGCCTTCTTCCATCAGCCTGCGCGAAAATAATTGGGTAAGATCTTCTTTCCCTATGATACATGGGGTTATTGGTGTTTCTGAATGGCCAATATCAAAACCGAGGTTCTTTAAGCCTTCTTTTAAATATCTTCCGTTTTCCCAAAGCTTTTCAACTTTTTCTGTTGATTCGGTCATGATATGGATTGCTTCCATACAGGCGGCCGCATCTCCTGGAGTCAAAGAGGTGGAAAACAGGAATGGACGTGCCCGCACCTTCAGCCAATCAATCAACTGCTCGGTACCTGCCACATATCCTCCTACAACACCAATCGCTTTTGAAAGGGTCCCAATCTGTAAGTCAATTCGGTCTGAAAGGCCAAAATGCTTGACTGTACCCGCACCATTTCCCATTACACCAGAGCCATGAGCATCATCTACATATGTAATTAACCCAAACTCCTCAGCAATTTCAACGATTTCCGGAAGCTTTGCTACATCACCGTCCATTGAGAAAACTCCGTCCGTGATGTACATGACTTTTTCGTATAAACCACTTTCAATTGTTTCCTTCGCAACGCGGCGCAAATCGTCCATGTCCTGATGTTTGACGCGGATAATTTTCGCACCTGATAATCTGCATCCATCAATAATCGATGCATGGTTCAATTCATCAGAAAGAATGGCATCCTTCTTTGTCATTAAGGCTGAAATGGCACCCATGTTGCAATTGAATCCCGATTGGAAAGCAATCGCCGCTTCGGTATGCTTGAACTGAGCAATGGTTTTCTCCAATTCATTATGGATGGTTAATGTACCATTAATGGTACGGACCGCACCTGCTCCCACTCCATATTCTTCGATTGCTTCACGCGCTTTTTGCTTCATTCTTTCATTATTAGCAAGGCCAAGGTAGTTATTAGAAGACATATTGATTAATGATTTGCCATTGATGGTAACGATAGGGCCGTTGGGTCCTTCTATCGTGTCAATGACATTGTAGAGGCCGTTTTCCCGCAACTCGTTCAGTTGGGGTGTTAAGAAGTCCTTTAAAGTCTGTTTTGCCAAAATAATTCCTCCTTATAAATTACCCCTTAGTTCTTTTCATAACCTTCTCGTGATGTTTATTCGGATTGTAAATTCAATATTGAAAAATTTGGAAACGTTTTCATATGGGTTCAAAAAAATAAAAGTTTCATAGTGAAAATTTCAACTGAAGTTTTCCAATCCTACCTTTGAACGGAGATGTTATTATGGAAAGGGTAGTGTAATAATAAGCCGGTTTAGTTATTCCTCCTCTCAATTAGAAAGCCATAGATTCATATTTCAGTGTAATCTTATAATTATGTCGGAAAACTGTCAATACTATTACAAAAAACTTATCATTCAGATAATATTTTAATTAAAGAGATTTAGATCTATCAGAGATTTCTTAATAGAATTGGATTTTATACATTTAATTACCATATAATAGTTAGATTTACTTATGAAAAAGTTGACTATTAAGTAAATTTATATAGACAATTAACCAATCCTTTTCATCCACATAATCTACATTATTGAGGTGAAACAGGAGGAGAGGCAGATGGTGATCCATATTGTCCGGAGCGGTGAAACGCTTTGGCAAATTGCTGCTCGTTACAAAGTAAATATGAATGGAATTATTCAATCAAATGGGCTCGAAAACCCGAACCAGCTGTTGATTGGGCAATCATTGGTCATTCCAGTCCCCGGAACATCTCACATCATACGGTCTGGAGACACGTTGTGGTCAATTTCACAACAGTATGGGGTGGATATTAACTCGATTATTCAGGCTAATCAACTGATAAATCCCTCGCTCTTATACCCAGGGGCCAAACTGATTATTCCCGCGCGAGTTCACGTGACGAAAACTGGGGAGACCTTATCACAAATTGCAAGACGTTACGGAGTGACTGTCCAAGCGATTATCGATGAAAACCAAATTCAAAATCCAAATCTCATTTATTCAGGAACACAGTTAAGAATACCAATTAAGAAACCAACCATTGAAGTCAATGCTTACACCTACCAACCCGATCAGGCTGCTGCTGACACAGTAAGAGAACTTCGCCAATTATTAACGTATATCGGTCCATTTGCTTACCTAATCAATGAAAATGGCGATCTCGCTCCAGCGAAAGATACATTGACGATTCAAGCAGCAAAAACAAATAATGTTATCCCAATGATGTCGATTACCAATTTCACCTCAAGC
Organism: Neobacillus drentensis; assembly: GCF_036962125.1. Lineage (GTDB taxonomy): Bacteria > Bacillota > Bacilli > Bacillales > Cytobacillaceae > Neobacillus > Neobacillus drentensis_B. Next base: position 23,745 of record NZ_JBALOA010000006.1, on the reverse strand, counting down.
GCAGCGGGATCAAACGTCGCTCATACCCTTTTATCTAGTCCGGTATTACGTGAAAAGGTACTAACAAATATGCTGCGGATTATGGATGAAAAAGGCTATAAGGGCGTCAACATTGATTTTGAAAATGTTTTACCGGCGGATCGTGAATTTTACAATCTATTCCTCCAAGAAACCGTGGACCGCCTTCATCCACGCGGATATTTTGTCTCAACGGCCCTGGCTCCCAAGCAAAGTGCCACACAAGCCGGGCTGCTTTATGAAGCACATGATTATGAGGCACACGGGCGAATTGTTGATTTTGTCGTGCTGATGACTTATGAATGGGGATACCGGCTAGGGCCGCCACAAGCTATTTCACCGCTTAACCAAATGAGACGAGTCGTCGAATATGCCCGGACCGTTATGCCTGCAGAAAAAATTTTCCTAGGATTTCAGATTTACGCCCGCGATTGGCTCCTTCCACATGTACAGGGACAAGAAGCGGAAACCTTTAGCACACAAGAAGCGATTGCGCGTGCGGTCAAATACGGAGCAAGTATTCAATATGATGAAACTACCCAATCACCATTTTTCCGTTACGTCGACGAACAAGGCCGAGGCCATGAAGTATGGTTCGAGGATGCACGAAGCGCTCAAGCGAAGTTCGACTTGGCAAAAGAATTCAATCTCCGCGGAATTAGTTACTGGGCATTAGGCTACCCTTATCCGTCAAACTGGGCATTGTTAGCGGATAATTTTACTATTAAAAAAGGCTCTTAATGAACGAACAATCCGTTCTGGAGTTGAAACGGATAAGAAATTGCAAACCACAAACCGACCTCCATTTCAAGGCATCCTATTCATGCAGGATGCCTTTTTCCTCGATAACAGTTACGCTTTTGACCACCCTCCCTATTACCTTAATATCTCACTCTACTTGTAGACATCCACAAAAACGACATAATTCATCAAGATTTTCACTTGCCTTCAACGAACCTATTTGATTATTATTATTTTGGGAATATTTTTCCTTCATGGAATTTTTCAACTTTTATTTATCTTTTCATATATTCTGGCATAGGCAGGTAACAACGATGGTATTTGACGGTATTGTACTTTCATTTATAGTAGGGTTCCTTCGCAAAGGGAACCTACGGGCGCTAGCACAACTAAAGCTCAAGTGGGGTTGGGTCTTTCCTTTGCTTTTGATTGTTGAACTAGCTGTTTTCAAGCTCCAAAATGGTAGCAAATTTCTTGGACAGATTAGTGGATATATTTACATTGTGGTTTATGTATTCGGTTTACTATTTTTATATATTAACCGCAAGAATCCTGGATTTATCTTAATTTTGATAGGAGTATTTCTAAACTTTTTAGTTATGGTCCTAAATGGTGGAAGAATGCCGGTATCAGTAGATGCTGCTGCTGTTTTAGATTCAAGCTATATCAAAGTCCTTAAAGAAAGCTTATATGCAAAGCATACCATGCTAACTTCGTCATCGCATCTAGGAATCTTGGGTGATGTCATTCCAATTTCAGACCCCTACCCTCGTACACAAGTCATAAGTATCGGCGATATTATTATGAATATTGGAATCTTCTTTTTCATTCAGTATCTGATGGTTCATCATCCATTGGCAAAAAAGGTGAAGATTCTCCCTGTCTCCTTGAAGGGGGGTGAAAAAGGATGAAAAACGAACAAAAAAAGGGAATCAAATTAACAGGAATTCTATTCAATGCAATTATTATCGGTGCTATCATTATTTCTTTAACTTCTGGATATAAATTAGTTTAAGAGTATAATAATGGGGAGAAGTAATCTATTTACTTCTCCTAAATTGATTTATGAGAGTGATGAGTATGCGTATTTTAAAGACACCTGAAAATATATATCTTTTTTTGGTTTCAGCCTTAGGCATTTTGTTTTTTACTTTCTTGATTAAAATCCCACAGTACTCCCAAATGGATTGGATGGTTATTTTTGCACTTTCCTTATCTATTATATTGCTTAATTACTACACCATACTAATCCCACCAAAGGGTAATTCCCTTTCTATGGATTCATCGATCTATTTAGCAAGCCTTTTTTTGTATGGTTTACATTTTTCATTACTCGTTTTATTCATACATAGCGTCATTTTTGCTGGTTTACAACGGAAAGTTGTCTGGTGGAAACATTTGTTTAATTTTGCAGTTTATTCTTTAATGATTATTTGCGCTTATTATGCTTTTTTCTATACAAATGGAACCATTGGAGCAATCCATATTGATAATGTCATTCCATATTTGATCTCTTTTTGCACCTATTTTACATTGAATCTACTACTAGTTGGGTTATTTTTTATATTGGCAACCGAAAACATAATAAACTATTTTAAGGAAATCATTAAAGAAACAATTTCCACTTATCTAAGTACACTTGTGCTTTCATTAGTCCTCGTCATTTTAATGAAAAACGAAAGACTTTTTGGACTGTTGCTTTTTACTTGTATTGCCTTTTTATTATCGTTAGCATTTAAACAACATTTTAACTTATTTAAAGAAGTGGCTGAGAAAGCAAACAAGGATTTCCTTACTGGTCTGAATAACCACGGATATTTTAAAGAGATTTTAGAAAAAGAAGTGGCAGCGGCGAAGGAAAATGATCAGCCTTTGTGTGTGGTTATCCTCGACATTGATGATTTTAAAAAGTACAACGATCTCTACGGGCATATTCAAGGAGATCAGCTGCTCCAGGAGTTTGGTGCCCTTTTGAAAGCAGAATCTGATGCAGCTAATTTTATCGTTGCCCGCTATGGCGGTGAAGAGTTTTCGATTATCATGCCAAATACCCAGCGCAAGACAGCTTATTCGTTTATGAATGAATTTCGGAAGAAAGTAAATGACACCTACTATAAGGGGGTCGAAGGTCTTCCCTATGGATGCTTATCCTTTTCCTCTGGGATTGCTGAATGTGAAAAGGAGACCTATAGTATTTCCGAGCTTTTGAACAAGGCGGACCAAGCGATGTATGCAGCAAAGAATCAAGGAAAGAATCTGGTCCAAATTTACAACGGTTATTCCGAATACTCTGTTCAACAGTCTCTTTCGCTTGATAAAGAGTTAGAGGAAGCAGAATTCCAGTTAAAAATCTTTCTTTCCAAGGATGTTTATACCTACCGCCATAGTAAACGTGTCTATCAATATGCTGTTGATTTTTCCAGGATGCTTAATTTAAGCGTTCATGAAAGGAAAACGCTGATTCTTGGAGCACTGGTCCATGACATCGGAAAAATTGAAATTCCTCGCGATATTTTAAGTAAAAAAGGAAAGCTCGAGCCCCATGAATGGGAATTGATGAAGAAGCATGTCACCTTTGGAAAAGAAATCATTGCAACGAATAAGAAACTAGAAGATCTGATTCCACTCGTTGAACTCCACCATGAACGGTATGACGGGTTTGGCTATCCCTATGGTTTAGCAGGAAAATCCATTCCAAAGCTTGCGCGCATTCTTTGTGTGATTGATTCCTTTGATGCAATGACAACGGAGCGGCCTTATCAAAAAACAAAAACATTTCAAGAAGCGATTGTTGAATTACGTGCCTGCTCTGGAAAACAATTTGATCCTCAATTTATTGAACCATTTATAGCGATGATTAAGGAGTTTGATAACTCAGGGGATGAGCGGAGCAAAGAATTGGTTGCTTCGAATAGTTGATACTTTGTTTCTCGAGAGAAACTTAACCTGAATATAGACGAAATCCTCTTCTTTGGACGAAGAGGATTTTTTTATTTTAAAAAATAGTCTAAGCTTCCACTGTTCTCGCAATTATCGCCCCAACGACCAGTCCCCATACAGGCGCACTAATATGGAAAAACGATACATGCGAGAGTGCAATGAGAAAGGCAAACAGGGCACTGAGGCGATATTTATTTCCGGTAAAGCCCAGCTGCAAACTGGATAATAGGACCCCGATTAACGCAAACCCTGCCAGCATCGACACAAATGCCTGCGGTAAAGTTTGGATAAAGGGAACAATTTTCCACGCAAACACACCAAAGAGTAACGTCAAAATCCCTGATACCACCGCTGCCATATAGCGTTTGGAACTCATTCCTGCTTCCTCGCTTGAGCAAATCGCCGTCATCATTCCGGCAATATTTGCGCTTTGCCCTCCAAAAAAACTAGCAATAATTGAAAACACTCCACTAAACGAAACAATTTTTCGAATCGGTGGGTTAAAATCGGAGCTTTCTAGCGCTCCGATTCCTGGCGCTACATCATTGCTGAGAATTAACATCGCCAATGGCAGGCCAAGCGTGACCATCCCCATCCAAGTAAATTCCGGCATTTGTAAGGAAGGTAAGAAAAAGGCAATTCCCTTAGATGACATCTGCAAATCCTCGGTTAAAAACAAGCTAATAAACGCGACCACCACCGCGACCATGACGGCAGGAATCCGTTTGGATATTTTCGTACAGATTAAAAAACTAAGCAAGGCAGCTCCACCTACTATAGGCAGTGCCTTGACGCCATCCACAATCTGAACCACATAATTAGTGACCAAGCCCCCCAGCATGGCAGCAATAACTTCTTTCGGAACCCATTTAATAATTTTAGTAAAAAGTCCTGACAACCCAACCAGCAAAATCAACAGCCCTGACATCACATAGCCGCCAATCAGCTGTGGATAGCTAAAATGGGCGGTCACAGTCGCTAAAAAAGCCACTCCCGAAATCGAATGTGCACCTGTAATTGGAATTCGAAATACCAGCGGCATAACGATGCCAAAAAGACCGCCAAAGAAATAGACCGCAAACATCCAATTGATGGTTTGCTGATTAGAAAAATTCCCTGTGGCTGCCGCCTGGAGAATAATCAGCGCCGGTCCTGTCATCACCAACGTACTTGAAATGAAACCAGAAGAAATATTTTGGCTTGATAAATCTTGAAAAAATGACGTTCGTTTAGTTCCTTTTAATGATTCATTTGGTTGTTCATCAATATATCTATTGGGGTAACCCATCTATTCTCCTCATACCTTTCTTTTTTTATCCGATATCCGTAACTGAATATTCTTAAAGTAATCCAGCACAAACCGGTAAAATAGATTTTCAGAAGGTGACAGTTGGCGATTCTTAGGAGTAATGACACCGACTGTTCTTTTCACTTCCGGATGGTTAATTTTTAATTTTACGGTTCCGCTTGGCATATTTTTATAAAGGGTTGTTTCTGGGAGAAGTGTAACGCCCATCCCTGCTGAAACTAATCCTTTGATCGCGTCCAAATCGTCCCCTTCATATGGAACAATGGGTCGAAATCCAACCTGGTGGCAGGCATCCACGGCAATTTTCCGAAGAACAAAGCCTTCTGGAAATAACACAAAGGGATCCTGCTCTAGTTGGTATAACGATAAACTGCCATTCGCTGCTAACGCATGCGTTTCAGGTAAGAGCGCGACAAAATCCTCTGAAAAAAGGATATTGGTACGTAAATCTGGATCGCTATCCGGCACAGGACCAATCAACGCTAAATCAATCTCTCGATTCTTGATTCCCTCGGTAAGAAATTCATACGACCCTTGCCGTAAATGGAACTTTACCTCTGGATACTCTTTTTTAAAAGCTGAAATAATCGTTGGCAGGGTGCTGCTCGCGATACTGGACGGATACCCGATCCGAATCGTTCCGTGTTCTGGGTCCAAATATTCATTAATTAACTGTGTCGCATTGTCAATCGCCTTTAAAGCAACCACAGCCTGGTCGGCAAACAATTTCCCAATTAATGTTAATCGGACGTTCCGACCTTCCCGCTCAAACAGATCGACTCCTAATTCTTTTTCTAAAAGACTAATCTGGCGGCTTAACGCTGACTGGGCAATATGTAGGGTTTCAGCTGCCATTGAAAAATGTTCGAGCCGGGCCACCTCGATAAAGTACTTTAATTGTCTTAGTTCCATATATCGACCTTCCTATCTCAAAATGAGATGATTTCTATCCATATTATATATTGTTAATATTAATAAAGAAATACTAGAATAACTTCATAGAGATTTTTTATGGGGAGTAGATGAAATGAGAAGAATCGGATTAGCTTGGCAAATTTTTATCGGATTGGTTTTAGGGATTGCCGTAGGCGGTTTTTTTTACGGAAACCCTCATGTAGTTGAGTATTTACAGCCCATTGGGACGATATTTATCCGCTTAATCAAAATGATTGTGATTCCAATTGTCATCTCCAGTTTGATTGTCGGTGTTGCGGGTGCAGGCGATATGAAGTCCTTAGGCAGATTAGGCGGGAAAACCCTTTTATATTTTGAAATAATTACAACGATTGCCATCTTGGTCGGGCTTTTGGCAGCCAACCTTTTCCATCCAGGAACAGGTATCGATCGCTCCCATCTGACCAAAACAGATATCAATACCTATGTAACAACAGCGCAAACAACAGAGTCACATTCAATGATAGACACGTTTGTCAACATTGTTCCAACTAACGTCATTCAAGCTTTAGCCAATGGCGACATGCTTGCCATCATTTTCTTCTCCGTCATGTTTGGGCTCGGTGTAGCGGCGGTCGGTGAAAAAGGGAAACCAGTGATTCAGTTCTTCAAGGGAACGGCGGAAGCGATGTTTTATGTAACGAACCAAATTATGAAATTGGCGCCGCTTGGGGTATTTGCTTTAATCGGCGTGACTGTATCGACATTCGGTCTATCTTCCTTAATTCCGTTAGGAAAATTAGTCCTCGTGGTCTATGGATCAATGATTTTCTTTATCGTCGTCGTTATGGGAATTGTGGCGAAAATCGCAGGCTATAATATTTTTAATCTCATAAAATATTTAAAGGACGAACTATTACTAGGTTATTCGACAGCCAGTTCCGAGACCGTGCTTCCTAAACTCATGGAAAAAATGGAGCAGTTAGGCTGTCCGAAGACAATTACCTCATTTGTCATTCCAACGGGTTATTCCTTTAACCTGGATGGGTCGACCTTGTATCAAGCGATTGCTTCCTTGTTTATCGCGCAAATGTACGGAATTCATATGAGTATCGGTCATCAAATCACTCTCGTTCTTGTTTTAATGCTGACATCCAAAGGAATTGCCGGTGTTCCCGGGGTTTCGTTTGTTGTTCTTCTTGCAACCCTTGGAAGTGTCGGAATTCCTGTAGAAGGACTGGCCTTTATTGCCGGAATTGACCGAATCCTTGATATGGCACGGACTGCCGTTAATATCGTTGGCAACTCATTAGCCGCCCTTGTTATTACAAAATGGGAGAGTAACAAAGGGAAGGAACAAGAGGATAATCGAGAAGCGAAAATAGCATAAAAAAAGAAAAAGGTGCAATCTTTGGGAGTTACCGGGATTGCACCTATTTTTTATTAACTAACCTCAGAATAAATTTTCTACTACTTTGACACACTATCAATCTTCAGTGAATCCGATGGGTGTCCCGCACGAAATCTCACAAAAAAGGTCGTGCCCCCGTCTCCTGTTTTAATATCAATTTTTGCCTGATGACGGGCAGCAATGGCATAGCATACACCTAAGCCGAGGCCAGTCCCGTTATCCTTGGTCGTGAAGAACGGTGTACCTAACTTTTCTAATACCTCCGGCTTAATCCCTTCGCCCTGATCCTCGACGGCAAGAACCACACAATCATCTTCTTGATAGGTTTTTATGATAAGGCCCTTTCCAGGACTCATCGCTTCAATCCCATTACGGGTAAGGTTAAGTAATAACTGCCGGATCTCATCACGGTTTAACCGTAATCTTGGAATGTCACTCGTTTCACATTCAATATACTTATCCTTACTTAACGCATCAGCCATCATAAGTGGAGTTAGGTCATGGATGATTTCATTTAAATCGAATGTTTGTAAATCGGTGCTCCTTGTATTGCCCATTGATAGGAATTCAGAAATAATTGAATTGGCACGGTCAAGTTCTTCTATCATTAAATCAAAAATTTCACTATATTGATCAAAGTCATCATTTTTATTTAAGAGCTGCAAAAATCCTCGTACCGTTGTCATCGGATTCCTAATTTCATGACTGATGCCGGCGGCCATTTGCCCGATTAAATCTAAGCCGGATAATCGCTTCAATTCTTTCTCGTATTTCCTTTTATCCGTAATGTCCTTAATAATGCAGCAGATTCCATCATCAAAGGGATAAATCGACAGGTCATACCAGATATCGGTATATTTAGAACCCGTCTCAAAATGAACATGAATCCGCTCGTTCATCGCACGGTGAAACTCATCAAACAGGGTTGTACCAATATCTTTTGGATATAACTCCCAAATATTTTTGCCAACGACAGATTCTTTTGATTGGTTCAAAGGTAAGAAGTCATCTCGATTGACGAAGATAAACCTCCATTCTTTATCCAATAATAAAAATCCATCATTAATACTTTCGGCTACATGAATAAACCGCCGATTGGAATCCCTTAACTCTTTCGTGCGCTCAAGCACAATCTCCTCGAGCTGATCGCGATGCTTGCATAGGTCAATCATTAACCGATCACGTTCTTGTTCTATTTCTTCTCTAGCTTTTAACGCCCTTTCGAGTTCCTTATTCTTCTTTCCCAGATCATCTTTTGACTGCTTTAATGCGATATGGTTTCTTACTCTGTATATCAGTTCCTTCCGATGAAAAGGCTTGGTCATATAATCTACCGCACCTAAATCAAAGCCCTTGACAATGTCCTCCTGCTCACTTTTTACTGTTAGAAAAATGATGGGAATATCGTTATAATCTTCAGTTGCCTTGATCGTCCGACACACCTCGTAGCCATCGATATCCGGCATCTCTACATCTAGTAAAATGAGCTCAGGAGTGTTTTCATCAAGAAACGTATAGACTTCATAGGCATTTTGAGCAATTCCAAGCTCATAACCGTACTCTGCAAGAATCATCGCTAATACCTGAATATTATTAGGGTTGTCATCAACTATTAAAACCAAATCATTTTTTCTATTTTTCATTTGGATTATCCTCATCTATGAATCTTTCTATTTGTTTTAATTTTGATTTTATACTAACAATATCGTAGCACTCTGCAGTCTTCATCAGTTCAATCCCATCAGCCACTAAAAACCTCAATTGATAGTGCTGCCCTAATGAAATGAAATGGTCGGCCAAATTTTTCACATCGCCGATGATGAGCGAGGCTTCTAATTTTAGGATGAGAGGTTTCAATTTTTCTCTAATTTCTGTTAGAATTTCAGGGTCCATGGTATGTACCATCCCAATCGTTGAGCCTGCATTTGAAAAAAAGTCATTTTCCAACTGTGTGTTCTTATTCAGGTACAGTGATATTTTGCGGAGCAACTCTTCCGCATGTACTGGTTTCATTAAGAAATCATCAAATAGGTTCACTTCAGGCAAGGCATGGGCCGTCGATGCACTTAAAGCGATGATTGGGATATGGGATAATTCAGGGTTCCCTTTTAGTTCTCGGCAAGCTTGAAATCCATCCATCACCGGCATCACCAAGTCTGTAATCACCAAATCCGGTCGCTCCACCTCACAAATCTGCAGTGCGTCATACCCATTTTCAGCAGTCAAAACCCTCATTCCTGCCTTAGAAAGCAATTCCATCAATAAAACACGGTTCGTCTCGATATCATCAACGACGAGGACTTTCTCTTGAGAAAACTTGTACTTTTCAAAGTAAGATCTCTCAATGACATCGGGTAGCTGCTCAGTCGCCGCGATCTCCACATTCGCAAACTCCACATAAAAAATGCTTCCTTTGCCGACCGTACTTTCTACATCCATTTTTCCATTCATGATTTCGACCAATTTTTTGGTAATCGAAAGCCCTAGTCCTGTCCCGCCATATTTTTTGGCACTTTGACCCGATACTTGCTTAAATGCTTCAAAGATATTCGCACGCTCACTTTCGGGAATTCCAATTCCTGTATCTTCAATAGAAAGATGAATATCGATACTGCTAAAGTCATTCGAAGCGGCAGCGGCCGTTGCGGTTAATGAAATTTTCACATAGCCATGTTCTGTAAACTTAACTGCATTTCCGACTGTATTCAGCAGGACTTGCCTGATTCTCACTTCGTCTATGAGTATGGTCCTCGGAAAATCGTCTTGAATCTCAACAATCAATTCCAGATTTTTTGCCTCAACCTTCTCCGAAAAAATATTCTCAATCTCTTTAATAATATTTCTGAGCTTAACAGGCTTGTATTGCAGCTCAATTTTCCCTGCCTCCACCTTCGAAAGATCAAGAATATCGTTAATTATCGTCAATAAACTATTCCCAGCCAGATGGATGGATTTAATATATCGCTTTTCTTTTTCCTCTTTTAACGTATGTTGGAGCAGTTCACTAAAACCAATCACCGCATTAAGAGGGGTCCTAATTTCATGGCTCATATTGGCAAGGAATTCACTTTTAGCTTCATTTGCCCGGTCTGCTTCCATCTTGGCATATTTTAATTCCCGATTAATTTTTTCTAGGGTAACCGTTCGTTCTTTTACTTTTTCTTCCAGGGTAATAATATGAGTGAAAATTTCATCCGCCATTTTATTAAACGCACCGGAAAGCCGGCCAATTTCATCATTTTTAAAAATCTCCGCCCGCTGTAATAAATCTCCCTTTGAAAATTTTTCGGCGACATCGATTAAATTGTTAATCGGCTTTAAAATGTACTTCGTACTTTTTATATAGATGAATATTGATATAACGAGGGCAATCAACGATAAAATTAATGCTGTCCGGATATTTTTATTAATTTCACCCGTAAATTGGCTTTCTGGAATGGCTGTCATTACGAGCCAATCAATGCCATTCTTTTTATACTCTGATAGTTTGATATGGAATTGATCATCATTAGATTTGATCGTAAACTTGGTGTCTGCTGTTTTTTTAAACCTTTGATAGGCCTGTTTGATTGATTTGTTATCAATTTCGTCCATCGCTATCCTTTTAAAGGAATCATTGGCAAGCGGTAGAAAGGTTCGATTATCTACTGAGCTAGCCACAAGCATATCTGTATTTTTTTCAATAACATAGGCAATGGCCTTTTTCTCTGCTACCGCTTCCTTCAAAGATGTACTTAATTCCGAAAGGGTCACATGTGTTCCTAATACACCCTGCAACTTTCCATCCTTGCTATAAATCGGATAGGCAGCAGAAAGGACTAAGTCATTCTTGACAAAGTGCTTATACAATGGAGAAAAAACAGGCTTCCCACTTTTCTTCGCCATTTTATACCATGGTCTTGTCCGTGGGTCAAACGCACCAAAGTCCTCGATGAATTTCCCTGCCGTCATGTCACTTGTCATCGAATAATAGAGAGAGTGCCCATTGGTTTCACGATTACTTTGATAAACTTCGATGTTGTTACGAGTATTCCTGCGCGCCCCGTAGTATTCCCCATCCTCCAAACCATAGCTAAAACTATAGATTTCCTCGCTACTTGATTGAAGGGTACCGGCAAAATAGGCTTCGCGCCTTTTCTTATTGTTAAGGTCAACAATCCCATTTTGGATTAAAAAATGATTGTTTTCATTTGTATGCAGTGGAACCATAATCAGCGCTTCAATTCTTGTGAATATATCCTTACTTGCGTCATTCCCCATTCGGTCAATCAAACTATAGGAAGATAATTTCCAATTTGAAAAAGTAATATTGCCAATCACAATAATCGTCCCTACCATAAGAACAATAAATGAAATGCTTATGAACAACCGAATTGAACTTTTCTTTTTCTTCATGATTAACGATTCCCCATTTAGCATCATCTATGTAGTAGATTCCACATGAAATAGATACCGAATATAGCAAAAATGCATGCTTTTTTAACCAATTATACAAGGTAAGCTATTATCCTTCTATAATTTATCTTAAAATTTAAAACTTTTGTAAAGATAATGTTATTTTATCTGCCTTACCAGAACTCTACGGGCTTGATACCTAGTTTTTTCACCTATTAGTGGTAGAAATAAGGTTTGCAAAAAATCGCTGAAATAGGATCAATTTACCAAAATATGTATAAATAGAGGGATTTAGAAGGACGCTGGAGAAATTATAGTAACATACTCATTTGGAGGGATTGCGCCATGAGAACAAGTCGCCAATATCAATCTCCCTATGCGGCAATGTTATGGTCATGTGTGTTGCCAGGCTTCGGGCAATTTTACAACAAAGATTATCTCATCGGCGCAGTCTTACTAGGCTTGGAATTTATCGTCAATTTGAATTCTAACCTAAACCTCTCATTAATAGATTCTTTTATCGGAGATATTCATTTAGCCCATCACGAGATTGATTATCGCTGGGCGCTATTTTACCCCTCCGTTTATTGTTATGGGATTTGGCAGGCCTATAATGCAGCCAGGGCCAATAATAATAAACTCGATGGTCAAGAGGTAGACCATCGCACCTATTTATCTGGCTTTTTTATAGGAGTTGTAGTAGGAATGGATTTCGGATTATTTTGGCACGACTCTGGCTTGATCCAGCATTATTCAGCTTTGAGATTTCTGGATTTCCCTGTCTTTAACGGGCTTTTACTGGGATTATTGATGGGTGGTTTGGGCCATCTAATGGAAAATACCATCTATCGGAGATATAAAAAGGCTACTATATAGGAAATGTACACCAGCACTGCATTCTAATGCAGTGTTTTTTATTGGTATTGCCGCGGTTCGTGATTTATTTGCGAAAGGAACCGGTTTGTTTGCGAAACTAAGGCATTTGTTTGCGAAAGCAACTGGTTTATTTGCGAAAGTAGGGCATTTGTTTGCGAAGGCAACCGGTTTATTTGCGAAAGTAGGGCATTTGTTTGCGAAACGACATTCATCCTATAAAAAGGAACCTAGTCCGCCTTGTAATCAGATCGACAAATCGCGCCAATGATAAACCGCCAAACCATAATTCTATGTTATTATGGTACTAAAAAATGAAGGAGATACCGCCGTGATTCAATATGAATGCCTCCATCACGTTAGTCTAACGGTTACTGATTTAGAACAAGCTAAAAATTTTTATGGTAACATCTTATGTTTGAGAGAAATCCAGCGACCTAATTTTGATTTTCCGGGTGCTTGGTATGAAATAGGAGAACAACAGCTTCATCTCATCGTTCTCCCCACCTCCCAAACCATTCGCCCAGATAAACGTTTGAGCAGCAGGGAGGGTCACTTTGCACTTAGAGTGAAGGATTATGAGGCCACACTGAATTGGTTGAAAAGTAAGGGTGTTGAGCTATTAGAGAAGCCCAACAGCATCAGCGGCTTCGCCCAAATCTTCTGTGCCGATCCTGATGGCAACTTAATCGAACTCAACGTCGAGCAAACAAAATAACCATGAAAAGAGGAGAAGTGCGCGAACACTTCTCCCCTAAACTATACTTGCTTACCATGACTCCCCTGCTCTAACCTGCCAATCAATTTGTAGAACCCCAATAAGCTGAGGAGCAGAAAAGGGTTGAGCAAAATGGAGTGATACAGCCTCCACCAACCGTAATGGAAATATCCCCATGGTTCAGGTAATAACGTTAATACCTCATATAAAACAATTCCAACATTCCACGCTAGAAAAAAGGAAATTTGTTTCCACAATGAATTTTTTAAAGGAAACAAATTTAAGAAAATGATATTTACGGGTGGGACTAAACAAAGGTAAACAAGGAGTGACACCCCATCTACACCTTTGTTAAAGTACCAGTACCCATGGTATTTCAGGCTGACAAATAAATCAAATACCAACTGGAGTAAAGATGTAAATAACCAAATTTGCAGCATTTCGCTTCGGGTTAATCGCTTTCTTACTTTTAGTGCAATAACGTTAAAGATGAAAACCGCTAGAATAATCCCAACCATTATTTGACTCCCTCAGGTATTAGTAACTTTAAAATTTCCATTTTAAGTAAAAATCATACTGTAATTCCCAACTTTTTTCCAATTTAAATCACCAAAATATCCTCCGCAAGCTTTAGTCGGCTCCTCTAGTTACCGTTGAACCACTTTTTCACTCCCGACGGGCATTAGTCGGCCCCTCTGTTGATCGCTGACCCGATTTCTCCCCTAAACTGGTACCAGTCACCCTCGATTACCAATTAATAATTAAAAGAACTTTCCCACCTACCCCCAAAATCTCCTCATGACATGCTAACCTTTTGGAGATAGTCAGTTTATGTCGAAAAATCTTTCCTATTAAATCGCAAACTTCCGTTAAATGATAAAATCATTCTATTAAAATAGAAAAACGACACGAACCCAAAAGGAGGCGTCTATGTGAATCGAATGTTTAGATGGATAGTTAGATCTTTATTTGCACCAGTCACTGGAAGTGCCGGGGCGATCGCAAGTACGCTTGGCTTTTTCCTCGGATTTTTACCAATAGATAATTTAAGAATTCCCTTGTTGCTTGTTCTTTCGCTCGTGTTACGTCTGAATATCATCGCCATATTTCTTGGAACGTTGATTCCGATTTTCATCCCAAAAATGAATCATCTACCCATCCTTGATTTAAGTCGGTTTGAAGATTACTGGTTCATATCTACCCTAAAATCCAAAATCCAACTGTCACACAGCATTGCACCGGGAATCCTAGGGGGCTTAATTGGGCTTGTCTGTTATTTCTTCTTCCATTGGTTTTACAATTTAGGGCTGAAAAAGAAAGAGAATCACCCTGATCATGTTTTTCTTGACCCTGCCAAAAGACGCTGGTCCGTCATCAAACGAATGAGCGCTGGCTTTACAGTTTTTATCATTTTAGTAACAACTATTTTTATAGAAAGCTTGAATACGAATCCAGAATTCCCCAAGCTGGACTTAAAGCGAAGCACCGCTATGAGTGGAATTGAGCCGATTAATATCAGCTTTAGTGCAAAAGAGCTCGCCTCGCAGGTTCAAAAAATGAATCCAGCCCCTGCCATTCAAAAAAAGGCCGGGCAATTGAACCAAGAACAGGATGTCTATGGTTTTTACGTCGGTTGGGACAAAAACAGCCGTGATTCTTTTAAAAAGAATCTCGATTCGATTACAACCTTAGTACCTGGGTGGCTGCAGCTCAATTCGAGCCTTACCCTTTCAACCAGCACAGACCAATCGATTATTAAAGAGGCAAAGGCGCACCATATCAAGATTCTCCCATTAGTAAATAACTTTATTAATAATAAATGGGATGGCCAAACGCTTCACCGCCTATTTACTACACCAGGTGCGGAAGATCTTTTTATCAAAAAGATGGTGGATTATGTAAGAACAAATGACTTTGACGGAATAAATATCGACTTTGAAGAAGTCAATGCAAGTGACAAAGACCATTTCACACAGTTTATCGGAAAAGTGAATGAGGCTTTTCACGAGTACGGACTCATGGTGACAGTGGATGTTCCGCCGCAGAATAATAGTTTTAACTATCCTGCATTAGCAACTACTGTTGATCGAATGATTGTAATGGTCTATGACCAACACCACTCCACGAGTAAGCCTGGACCTGTGGCACAGGCAGATTGGGTCCAAGCAACCCTAAACCAGCTCAACATTCCTTCCGAAAAATTGATTATCGGTTTAGGAAGCTTCGGCTATGACTGGGAAGAAGGTTCCAATCAGCCTGCCGAAACGAGGACATTCGCTGATATCATGAATTTAGGAATCGGAACCAACCTCCAAATCCATTGGAATCAACAAGCAGGCAATCCTTATTTACGCTACAAAGTAAATGGAAAAAATCATACCGTTTGGTTCTTAGATGCCGCCACCTTTTATAACCAAATGAAGTTAGTGAGTAATCGAGGTTCAAGCGGTCTGGCGATATGGCGTCTCGGTTCTGAAGATCCTGCGATATGGAATTATATCAATAAACCAAAAGCTCTAAACGATCCTTCCCAGGCTCTGGAGACCTTAGTTAATCCTAAGCCTGTTCACTTTACCGGGGCTGGAGAGATTTTAAAAATTACTTCTCAATTAGAACAAGGAAAAAGAACCATCCAAATGGATTCCCAAGGGATGATTCAAGCGGAAAGCTATCTTAAATTTCCTAAGCCTATTGTGGTTGAAAGGTATGGAAAATCAACAGGGAAGGAAATCGTTCTCTCTTTTGATGACGGTCCCGACCCAACCTATACACCGCAAATATTGGACATTTTGAACAAGAATCACGTAAAAGGGACCTTTTTTATCCTAGGCGAAAATGCGATGCAATACCCAGAGCTGGTAAAAAGGATGTATGAGGAGGGCCATGAAATTGGCAACCATACCTTTACCCATCGCGATATCGCATCGACCACCCCTTTTCAAACGAAAGTAGAACTGAACGCCAATCAACGCTTGGTTCAAGAAATTACCGGTCATTCGATGACTCTTTTCCGGCCGCCCTATGTTGCCGATGCGGAACCGAACACAAAGAACGAACTCGAGCCCATCATGCGGGCACAAGAGATGGGCTATACCACTGTCGGTGAATTAATTGACACAGATGACTGGCAGCGTCTATCCAGTAAGGAAATTGTCAACCGGGCGATAAAACAACTCCCAGAAGGTAATATAATTTTGATGCACGATGCTGGCGGGGACCGCTCAAATACCGTAAAGGCCCTGCCGATGATGATTAATGAGCTCAAACAGCGCGGCTACACCTTTACGACCATTGCTGGTCTAACGGAAAAAAAGGCTACTCAGATCATGCCGGCTGCCACGAACGGTGATAACCCGTATCTGATTTATGACAAAGCTGTTTTCAATGTCCTTCAAGGCTGGCATTCCGGAGTAAGCTTTCTGTTTTATTCCGCAATCATTTTAGGAATCTTGCGTCTGATTCTCTTCGTGTTCCTTTCGAGAAAACAGGTAAAAAGGTATAAGGAGACCGAAATTGACCCAAGTTTTATCCCGTTGGTTAGTGTCGTAATTGCCGCCTATAACGAAGAAAAAGTCATTTGCAAAACCGTTGATTCAATATTAGCGAGCGATTACCCTGCCTTTGAAATACTGGTAATCGACGACGGATCAAAGGATGAGACAGCGCATATTGTCCTAGAAACATATGCAAACCATCCTCTCGTCCATTTAATTCAAAAACCAAACGGAGGAAAATCTTCCGCTGTCAATCTTGGATTTAAAGAAGCAAACGGAGAAATCGTCGTCGCCCTGGACGCTGATACACTCATCGCTGAAAATGCAATCTCCTTGCTAGTCAACCATTTTAAAAATGAAAATGTTGCAGCGGTTTCCGGTAATGTCAAGGTCGGTAACAAAGGGACACTCCTAACAAACTGGCAGCATATCGAATATGTGACAGGCTTTAACCTTGAGAGAAGGGCCTTCGCCGCACTCAATTGTATTACCGTTGTACCAGGTGCGATTGGCGCATGGCGGAAATCGGACGTAGCAGAGGCGGGCTACTATCAAGAAGATACACTGGCAGAGGATACTGATATCACGCTTACCCTCTTACGAATGGGGAAAACAATTGAATTCGAAGAAAAAGCGTATGCCTATACAGAAGTGCCGGAGGATATTAGGAGTCTAGCCAAGCAGCGGTACCGCTGGGTTTATGGTACCTTACAATGCCTATGGAAGCATCGTTCGGCGTTATTCAATAAAAAGCATCACTCATTAGGCTATCTCGCTCTGCCAAATATGTGGCTGTTCCAATATATTTATCAAACGATCTCACCGATTGCCGATCTTTTGTTCATTATCGCTCTATTTAACCCGCATCCTGAAAAAGCAGCGATTGGCTTTATCCTATTTTACCTGCTGGACTTGGGTACATCTCTCTATGCGTTCCGCTTAGAAAAAGAAAGTCCGAAACCACTAGCGTCCTTGTTCCTACAACGAATCCTGTACAAACAACTGATGACCTATGTGGTAGTAAAATCAATCTTCTCCGCGATTAAGGGAGTCACCGTTGGCTGGGGTAAACTAAAGCGCAAAGGAAATGTAACGCAGGAAACCTCGATCGTGAAGGTGAAAGAAACGATGTAATCAATCTTTGAACAGGTCCTTCCTAATTTAGGGAAGGCCTTTTCTGTATACAAAAAGAAAGGGTCACCAGCTTATGGTGACTCCTTCGGATAAACTACATTTTCTTTTGGTTGGTTCCTTTTGTATCTTTACGGTTTGCAGCCTTTTCTTTTGCTGCTTGAGAAACCTGTTGTCCACGGTTAGTTGTGGTGGTGGATGTCTTTTGGGTATTCGTTTTTGTTGTGGCTGCACTTGCTGTTGTATTTTTCTTTGTTGTGGATGAAGTTGTTGTCCTAGGTTTCGACGTTGTCGTTGGTGCTTTTGCAGTTGTCACTGGTTTTGTCGTTGTCGCAGGTTTTGTCGTTGCTCCGGGTTTTGCCGTCGCAACGGGCTTTGTCGCTGTAACAGGTTTTGTCACGGCAACATTCTTGGTCGCCACAACAGGCTTTGTCGTCACACTAGTTGTTCCCGTTCTGGTTGATATCGGTGTTGGTGTAGACGTTCTAGTTGTCGTAGTATCAGGATTGGTTGTCGTTTTTTTGCTTACGCTTTGTTGATTCGGCTGAATAGCTTCTTTTGCTAGATAGCTATTTTTTGAAGATACCTGGACAGCAGCACGATCCTGGTCCTTCCTCTTCGTGGTTGGCGCCGAAGCTAACTTCTTCTTAGATGATTGGTCGAATGCATCGGCTTTTTTTCGGTCCGCCGATAGAGGTGTAGCAAGTTCTTCTATTAATCGTTTAGGAGTAGTGTTGACCAACAAAGCGTTGGCGGCAGAAAACGTAACAGCCCCCGCTAACACCATGGCAACAGCTCCCTTGGTTACTTTTTTCATGTGATTCCCCTCGTAGTTAAATTGTTCTTATACTAATAGAATACGAACACACTAGAATGTCTTATGGGGGTGGGAACCCACCAATTTCTTCCTTGCTTCAAAAATAGAAAATCTTCCAGTTATTTTTTTTAAAATTGGCGGATAACTATTGGCTTGGTTTTCACCTGATTGGGGTATTTCTCATATCCTAATATAATCGAACAAGCTAAGGAGGGATTGTGTGACTAATTCGGAACACCTAGATGATGTTAGAGGTGATATCGAGGAGAAAATCATTTTGTACTCGAATTGCATAAGAAAAATTAAACTAAAGGCTAGGAAAATAAAAATTTCAACCATCGTCTTTTCATTCTTTATAACCTTTTTATCGGGAGCAAATCTCACCTTCATTGGCTTGAATGAAGCAATTATTAATGTTTTAATTGCACTTTTTAGTGCCGTCATACCTGCCTTAATTGCCTATGAGGGAGTCATTGCAGATTCAAAAATTATCAAACAGAAAACCTCCACCTTACATCGCCTAACAGAATTAAAACATGATATTAATTTGTGGAAAATGGAAGAAATCGAAGAAAACCATCTGGATATAAACAAAGTCAACCAAATACAAAAAAAACTCGATGACATACTAAGAAGAGAAGTCGAATAATATCTGTAAAATTCACAATAAAAAGCAACCTTGTCAGGCTGCTCCATGACTTACTTATTTAAAAGCTGTCTCATGCTTAAGAAGCCATTCCTTTCGCCATAAACCACCGGCATAGCCCGTCAATTTCCCATTCGAACCAATAATACGATGACACGGAATGACAATCGTTAACTTATTTCTGCCGTTCGCACTCCCCACCGCTCGAATCGCCTTCTCATTTCCAATCGAAACAGCAATATCCTTGTAGGACCCAGTTTCAGCATAAGGTATGTTTGTTAAAGCGTTCCAAACTGATTTTTGAAAAGGAGTCCCCTCAAAAATATAAGGGAAAGTAAAGTGTTGACGCGTCCCCTTAAAATATTCATCCAGTTGACTGTAGCACTCAACTAAAACCTCGCTCGTCTCATTGTTACGGAAATGTTGAGCCTTCTCCTGCTCCGAGAACAGGATGGAACAAATAGCTTCATCCGTGCCGACAATTTCTAACACACCAATCGGTGATTGATAATCTAATTTTTGTAAGTTACTCATACTCATCCCCGCCTTCTTTTTAAAAGGAACCTTTTGTAGCTGCTGAACCAGCATATGTGCCCTATTGCTCAATGCTCCACTATGGGCCATTTCCACATGTGCAAACAGGAACGTGGAAAATACTCAACGAATCCCTACGAATTTTTTATGTTCCTTAATAACAAGCTCAATAAATTTTTCGCGTTCTTCGTCACTACTTTTGAGAAGTTTTATATTTTCAGGCTTCTTTAAGATGCGTTTTACCTTGTGGTTATGCCAAATGATGTAATTATAACGGACGTCCTGATTCAATTGAAAAAACCAGTCTTCTCCCCTTAACTCATCAATGTTTTTTTCTAGTTTCGACTTCGAAGTAGGGATAATTGCCTCCAATAAACCACCTAGTAGATCACCAATCAAAGAACCGATAAAATCACTAATCAACATCACTACTACTCCTTGTCATAAGGCATACTTTTAGTATAGTATTTCCAAGCTATGCAGTAAATGTCCTAACACGAAAAAAATGCCCTGGGAGAGATGAATCTCACCAGGGCATTTTTAATAATTTAGAACGTTTTATGCTTTTACTGCTGAAAAACTTTTAGCTACTTCAGCCACTTTAGCTAGGCCTTCCGCAATAATTGTTTCAGCTTGATCTGGCGCTGCATTATGACCTTCGATAATCACTTCATCAACAATCTGCATTCCAAATACGCCGCCAACCACATTTTTAATATAAGTAGCAGCCATTTCCATTGGAGCCGCTTCTGGTGAAGAGTATACGCCGCCGCGCGCACTTAGAATCACTGCTTTTTTGTCATTCATTAAGCTAATTAATTGACCAGTTTCGCTATATTTGAAAGTGAAACCCGCAGCGTAAACATAGTCGATGAATGTTTGTAATTTAGCTGGAATCGTTAAGTTCCATAATGGGAACGCAAATACCACTACATCTGCAGCAGACAAAGCATCCATTGCCTTTTGCTTAGCTGCTAAAATGCGTTGTTCAACATCTGACATTTCTTCACCTGATTGTAACTTACCAAATGCGTTGAATAAATCTTGTCCAAAGTAAGGCATATCTTCAGCAAATACATCGTATGTTGTGACATTGACGCCTTCTAAGTTCTCCATGAAAGTTTCATACATTTTACTAGAAACAGCTTCAGATGCTGGACGGTTATTGGCTTTTACTACTAATATATTCATTAATTTAAACTCTCCTTTTTTAATATCCTTGAAATAAGTATCTCGAATTCATAATATATCAATATAGGATTTACGTCAAACAATTGATACTGACAAAGGAGGAAAATTTGGCCATAGGGCATGGGGAACAGATTGGGATCTGATGGCAAAACCTAAAGGCTAGCTTTTTTAATTTCGAGGATTTTAAAAAAAGCCTAGCGTGCAATTCACCCCAAAATTAACTAAAATTGCATAAATCACCTTCAAATATGATATTTGGAAGCAAAAATAGCCTCTTTAAGGCCAAAAATCCCTCCAAATGTGAAAAATGTTCGTTCGCTCCGCTGCAGGATTCCCGTTATGGTAGAGGTACCCGGGAATACATGAAAAGCGCGCTTTCTGGAAGGACTCTCCCTTGGAAAGCTTTGAACAATTAGTTGACCAATACCAGCCCATGCTCCACAAAATTATTCACTCGCTCCACCTTTACAAAAACCATGACGAATTCTATCAGCACAGTCTCATCGCCCTTTGGGAAGCAAGCCAACGCTTCAACTCAAAAAAAGGCAGCTTCACCAACTATGCCTACACCTACATCAAGGGCTACCTCCTGATGGAATTAAAGAAATCCCACCAAGAACAGGAAAGATATGTACAACCAGATACAGAATTCTGGGACTTAGCAGCGGACAGCTACTCTGACGAACCATTACAGAAAGAAATCCTCCTATCTTACTGTCACACGCTGACCCCTAATCAAAAGAAATGGCTCCTGTACACCGTCTGTGGTAGGTTATCAATCAAAGAGATTGCCGAACTAGAAAAGGTATCTTTATCTGCAGTGAAAGCCTGGCGGAGCGGAGCTAGGGGAAAAGTGAAAGAAATAGTAAGGTTCTAGTTCTAGTAAATGCATTATGAGTGCTCGGTCGGCTATTAACTACCGGCCTCGCGGATTTTTCATGCGTTCGGTCGCCAATACAGGCGATTAACTACCAGGCTCGCAGACTTTTCATGCGTTCGGTCGCCAATACGGGCGATTAGCTACCGGCCTCGCCGATTTTTCATGCGTTCGGTCGCCAATACAACCTCAAATATGTGGTAATCGGTCAAAAAGTTACTTCTATTTTTTTAAAGAAAGAGTTTATTTGCGAAACTAGAGGATTTGTTTGCGAAAGTACAGAGTTTATTTGCGAAACCATAGGATTTATTTGCGAAAGTGACACTTTTATTTGCGAAACCCATAAATAGAACCATGCTAACCCTATTTTGAAGTCATCTAAAGACAAAAAAACCACCTTCAAAAAATGGTTACTTTTTTAAAGGTGGTTGATATAAAAGAATAATGGTATGTAGAAAAATGGCTCCGCAGGTAGGACTCGAACCTACGACCGATCGGTTAACAGCCGATAGCTCTACCACTGAGCTACTGCGGAATAAAAATATAGTGGGCCTAAATGGACTCGAACCATCGACCTCACGCTTATCAGGCGTGCGCTCTAACCAGCTGAGCTATAGGCCCATTTTGGAGCGGGTGAAGAGAATCGAACTCTCATCATCAGCTTGGAAGGCTGAGGTTTTACCACTAAACTACACCCGCATATAAAGTTTGGAGGCAACACCCGGATTTGAACCGGGGATAAAGGTTTTGCAGACCTCTGCCTTACCACTTGGCTATGCTGCCTTACTATTAAAATAAATGGGGCGGCTGATGGGAATCGAACCCACGAATGCCTGAACCACAATCAGGTGCGTTAACCACTTCGCCACAACCGCCATAATGGTGGAGGGGGACGGATTCGAACCGCCGAACCCTGAGGGAGCGGATTTACAGTCCGCCGCGTTTAGCCACTTCGCTACCCCTCCAACTAAAAAAGGTGTTTTAAAATTGATAAATGGCTCAGGACGGAATCGAACCGCCGACACAAGGATTTTCAGTCCTTTGCTCTACCGACTGAGCTACTGAGCCTAATGATATGTATTTTAAAAAAAATATATAAAAAACAGTAGGTAACCTACTGGAATAAAGATGGCGGTCTGGACGGGACTCGAACCCGCGACCTCCTGCGTGACAGGCAGGCATTCTAACCAACTGAACTACCAGACCAAATTGCGGGGACAGGATTTGAACCTGCGACCTTCGGGTTATGAGCCCGACGAGCTACCGGACTGCTCCACCCCGCGACAATAGAATATATGGAGGAGGAAGAGGGATTCGAACCCCCGCGCGGTATGACCCGCCTGTCGGTTTTCAAGACCGATCCCTTCAGCCAAACTTGGGTATTCCTCCGAATAAGTGGAGTCTAGGGGGATCGAACCCCTGACCTCCTGCGTGCAAAGCAGGCGCTCTCCCAGCTGAGCTAAGACCCCGTATTGTAAATAAGAATGGTCGGGAAGACAGGATTCGAACCTGCGACCCCTTGGTCCCAAACCAAGTGCTCTACCAAGCTGAGCTACTTCCCGTAATTACAACATAAATTGTGGTGCCGAGGACCGGAATCGAACCGGTACGGTAGTCACCTACCGCAGGATTTTAAGTCCTGTGCGTCTGCCAGTTCCGCCACCCCGGCAAAAATAGAGAGCGGAAGACGGGATTCGAACCCGCGACCCCCACCTTGGCAAGGTGATGTTCTACCACTGAACTACTTCCGCATATA
>NZ_JBALOA010000054.1:0-1859 GCF_036962125.1 Neobacillus drentensis | reverse complement strand
ATTTACGGGGCAGTTCAAAAATGGGCTGCTTTCTCTTATGAGGAAAAGTCAAAATAATTCCTCTTTAGTAATCTCGGTATAGCCATAAGTTCTTCGAAACTGATTACTTTCCCAAGTTGTTTACAATTAATCAAATACAACTGATTCTCAATCTCTTTTACAATCAGCTCACTCTGATAAATCATCAGACAATCAGGGCAGAAATGGGTGGGGGTATCGGTAATTTCTATAGCTTTTGTTCCATCAGGTAATTCCCAAAAAACTGAATCGGTAGTTTTAGCTACATTGGTGCTGTCACACCACTCACATATTGTTTTCACCTCAGCCCCTCCTATTCCTTCATCGATTCTTCTGCTGAAGTGCTATCAGCGGCGGCTGTCTGACCCACTTCCTTCTGAGTCAATGCTTTAAATTTCTTTTCCTTTAATTCATCTCGTTTACTGCGCTTATCCTTTAGCGTCGTATGGGCAGGGTTCTGGTTATAATCTTGGCGGCGATTTAATCTAGATAATCCCTCTGGAACCAGATTAAAGTGCTGGTCATTCATTATCCCTGCAATTCCATTAAGTGATTTCTTCTCTTCCATGTCAGGATATATCCCTTGAAAATATGCTTCAGCCCTTCCAGGAACGTAATTCTCGGGCTCTGGGTAAGAGGTAATGACGCCTTCGAAATTGCGAAGAACCACTTTCTCGGGACTTTGGGAAATCAGATAGTTTGGCTGAAGGGCGATTTTCCCTCCGCCGCCGGGTGCGTCAACGACAAAGGTTGGTACAGCATATCCCGAGGTATGGCCCCGCAACCCCTCGATGATTTCAAGTCCTTTTGACACCGGAGCACGGAAATGACCAATCCCTTCCGATAAGTCACATTGATAAATGTAATAGGGGCGGACACGAATTTTAACTAGGTCATGCATGAGTTTTTTCATGATTGGAACACTGTCATTGATTCCAGCGAGTATCACTGATTGGTTACCCACAGGGACGCCTGCATTAGCAAGCATTTCACAAGCCCTTTTTGAATCCTCTGTAATCTCGATAGATGTATTAAAATGGGTATTAAGCCAGATTGGATGGTATTTTTTCAAGATATTACAGAGGTTTTCGGTGATCCGCTGTGGGAACACAACGGGGGCACGTGTCCCTATTCTAATAATCTCAACATGGTCAATTTCCCGCAGATTTTTAAGGATATATTCCAGAATATTATCATTTATCAACAGGCCATCACCGCCTGATATTAAAACATCACGCACTTGCGGGGTATTTCTGATATACGAAATAGCGGCATCGAGCTGTTTCTTCGGAACACCCATGCCAATTTGTCCTGAGAATCGTCTCCTCGTACAATAGCGGCAATACATCGAACATTGATTGGTCACTAAGAAGAGGACGCGGTCGGGATAGCGGTGCGTTAAGCCTGGTGTCGGCGAATCTTCATCCTCATATAATGGGTCTTCAAGGTCATATTTTGTTTTATAGATTTCCTTCGATATCGGCACCGATTGCATTCTAATCGGACAGCGTGGGTCATCAGGATTCATTAAGGAAGCATAATATGGTGTAATATTTAAGGGAATGGTTTTCGTTGAAATCCTGACCCCTTCTTCTTCATCAGGTGTTAAATTAATAACCTTTTTTAGATCATCTAAAGTTCGAATCGTATTGGTCAGCTGCCAAATCCAATCGTTCCACTGCTCTTCTGTTACATCTTTCCAAAGCTCTATATCCTTCCAATTTCTAGTTGGTTTATATAAAAATTGTTTCATTATAAGTTCCTCCCATCCTGCTTCACTAAATAATATGCAAGATTTATGCCAATGGTAAAAGCGGAAGCAACCGTTTAGCGGCGTATGG
>NZ_JBALOA010000053.1:0-8280 GCF_036962125.1 Neobacillus drentensis | reverse complement strand
ATATTATAAAGAAAAGCTTCTGCCAACGGCAGAAGCTTTTCTTATTTTATAGGTTTAATCTTCCAAATATCATCAGCGTATTCTTGAATCGTGCGATCACTTGAAAAATAACCGGCATGAGCAATATTTCTTAAACTCATTTGCTGCCAACGTAATTGATCAGTAAATGCATCGCCAATCGATCGTTGGATGTTTGCATAGGAGGCAAAATCCTTTAAAACAAAATATTGGTCATTTTCTTGAAGAAGTGAATCAAATATTGGTTCAAACTCGTTATAGATACCAGGGAAAAAACCATTTATCAGTTGGTCGACTACTTGACGGATACGATAATCATGGTGGTAATATTCATCGGATTGATACCCACCGTGCTGGTAGTAATGAAGAACTTCCTCTGCTGTTAGTCCAAACGTAAAGATATTGTCATTACCAACTAATTCACGAATTTCTATATTAGCACCATCCAAAGTTCCTACCGTTAAAGCTCCATTAATCATAAATTTCATATTCCCTGTACCAGAGGCTTCCTTACTAGCGGTTGAGATTTGTTCACTTACATCTGCTGCAGGAAAGATCCGCTCCGCAAGAGAAACACGATAATTTTCAAGAAAGATCACTTTCATTTTATCGCCAATTACGGGGTCATTGTTCACTTTTTCTGCAACTGTATTAATTAGCTTGATGATTTTTTTTGCATAGTAATATCCCGGGGATGCCTTTGCACCAAAAATAAACACCCTAGGAACAACAGGGGAGCTTGAATCCTCTTTAATACGGTTATAAAGATGCATAATATGTAAAACATTTAAAAGCTGCCGCTTATAGGCATGCAGACGCTTTACCTGTACGTCAAAGATAGCACCTGTATCCACCACAGTTCCCGTCTTTTCATAAATAATATTCCCTAGTGTTTGCTTATTTTCATTTTTTACTTTTAGAAGTTGCTCTAGAAATGAGGTATTGTTTTGATAATTAAGCAGCTCCGAAAGTGCTGTTGCTTTGTATTTCCAATCGGAACCAATGGTTTCTGTTATCAGGGACGATAGTTTCGGGTTTGCCTTTAATAGCCAGCGCCGGTAAGCAATCCCGTTTGTTTTATTATTAAATTTCTCTGGAAACAGTTGAAAAAATTGATTCATCTCACGTTTCTTTAAAATTTCAGTATGCAGTTTTGCCACACCATTGATACTAAAACTTCCGACAATCGCTAAATGTGCCATTTTAACAAAATTGTCTGCGAGGATGGCTAGTCCTTTTATCCGTTCCCAATCTCCTGGAGTTTGTTCCCATAACTCATGGCAAAATCGTTCATTAATTTCCTCTACAATCATATAAATCCTTGGAAGTAACGGTTGGAAAATATGTATGGGCCACTTTTCCAGTGCTTCAGATAAGGTCGTATGATTAGTGTAAGAAATAGTATGTGTGGTAATATGCCAAGCCGGCTCCCAATCGTATCCTTCTTCATCTATGAGGATTCTCATTAATTCGGGAATGGCAAGGACAGGGTGAGTATCATTAATATGAATACAAATATGTTCATGTAGATGTTTCAAGCTCCCGTGTTGTTTCCGATAGGTTTTTAGGATGGATTGAATACTAGCAGATACTAAAAAGTATTGCTGTTTCAGCCTCAGTATCTTCCCTTCATCATGAGTATCATCGGGGTATAAAAACTCCGAAATCATTTCTGTTTCCCGTTTATATTTTAAAATATCAACATGTAAGGGAAATTGAGAAGGCTCAGCGTTCCACAATCTTAATGTATTGACTGTTTTTGATTGATAGCCGATAACAGGCATGTCATGAGGTACAGCAGTGACCGTTTCTGTATTTAAATGCTGAAATACAAGACGGCCATTTTCAAGCTTTGTTTCCACCTTCCCCCAAAAGGGAATCTTAATTGAACTATCTGCTTTGCGGATTTCCCATACATTCCCATTTCTTAGCCATTGTTCGGGTAATTCGACTTGATAGCCATCAACAATTTTCTGCTCAAATAATCCATGTTTGTAACGAATGCCGTGGCCATGTCCAGGTAAATGAAGGGAAGCTAACGAGTCTAGAAAACAGGCAGCCAGTCTTCCTAAGCCGCCGTTTCCTAAGCCAGCATCAGCCTCAAATTCCTCTAACTCACCTAAGTCTATACCTAAATCTATTAGGCCAGCTTGAACCGTTTCTTCTACACCTAAATTTATTAAATTTTGTCTTAGTAACTTCCCCAATAGATATTCAATGGAGAGATAATAAACTTGTTTTCCTTTTGCCGCTAGATGTTGCTCGTTTGTCGTAATCCAATCATTACTCACATATTCGCTAATCATCGTACCAAGTGTTTGATAGTGGTCCCTGGCTGAGCTTTCAGAGAAACTCTTCCCACATACCATTTCGATCCTTTTTAGAAAGGTCTCCTTAAACTCCGCCTTATTAGAAAACATGGGTTTCACTCCTTGCAACAATTTCTGCATATAATTGATTATAGCTATACGCTGATTGGGCCCAACTATAATCCATTTCCATCGCTTGTTTTACAATTTGGTTCCACGAATTGGAATCATGGTAAATACTTAACGCTCTTTTAATGGTATACAGCATGTCATGGGCATTAAAATTTGAGAAAGAAAAGCCATTACCTTTTCCTGTAAATTCATTCCAAGCGTTTATTGTATCATTTAAGCCGCCTGTTTCCCTAACAATCGGGATTGCACCATA
The DNA here is from genome assembly GCF_036962125.1 of Neobacillus drentensis. Lineage (GTDB taxonomy): Bacteria > Bacillota > Bacilli > Bacillales > Cytobacillaceae > Neobacillus > Neobacillus drentensis_B. The sequence continues at coordinate 5,568 of NZ_JBALOA010000053.1, read as the reverse complement.
TTTCATGGCAATTAATTGACCAAGCCCGCAAGGCTCGAATTGTGATGGCATTAAAAACAAGTCTGCTGCCGCATAGAGTTTATGGGCCAGGCCTTCATTAAATCCAGTAAAAACTTTTAACTTTTCAGGATAAATTCGGGCTGCCTGTCGTAAATGTTCTTCGTATTCATAATCACCAGTACCTAGAACAATTACCTGTAGGTCTTCCTGCAAAATCTCACGTAAAACACATTTTACTAAATCAAGCCCCTTTTGCCTTGTCAGCCTTGTAATCATCACTAATAAAGGGGTACGTGCCGACTGTGGTAATCCAAACTCTTTTTGTATTTCACTCTTGTTTACTGCCTTTTTTTGATGGTTAGCAGCCGTATATGTTTGATAAATTAATGGATCTTTTGCAGGATCATAAAAATCATCATCAATTCCATTTAGAATTCCAATTAAGTCCTCTTTTCTTGCTCTTAACAGACCATCTAACTTTTCACCGTATTCTGGAGTTTGTATTTCTTCTTTATAGGTCGGGCTCACTGTCGTAATTTTGTCCGCTGCTACAAGTGCCCCCTTCATATAATTGATATTTCCGAAAAACTCTAAGTGACCGGAATGAAAGGAATTATAATCCATTCCTAACAAATCTCCTATTACCTCTTTCGGAAAAACCCCTTGGAATTGCAGATTATGAATGGTAAATACAGTCCGCATCAGACTGTAGCCTTTTCGTTTGTAATACTCTGTTCTTAAAAGATAAGGGATCATTGCCGTATGCCAATCATGGCAATGGAGTACATCTGGATAAAAATCGAGCTGGGCAAGGGTTTCTAAAACAGCTCTGTTAAAATATGCAAATCTTTCCCCATCATCAAAATATCCATATAAACCTTCGCGCTTAAAATAATATTCATTATCGACAAAATAGTAGGTTACTCCTTGAAAGGTAAGTTCCTCTATCCCACAATATTGATTTCTCCAACCCACAGGAACAGTAAATTCTTTAATTTTTTTCATATCTGTCTTAAATTCATCTGGTATCGTCCCATACTTTGGCAGAATGACCCTGATATCCGTTCCCAAACTTTTTAATTCTTTTGGAAGGGAACCTGCAACATCGGCAAGTCCTCCCGATTTAGCAAATGGCCCACATTCCGAAACAGCAAATAATACTTTCACGAGTTCATCAACGCTCCTTGCTTTGTGCCCTTACGAATAACTAATGGTGATTGAGCAGTACCGAATAATTGTACTCCTGCCTCTACTTTTACGTCTTTGTCTAAAATGACTGAGTCTAGATAACAGTTCTCCTCGATTTGGCACTTTTGCATTATGATACAGTTCTTAATAACTGCACCTTTACCAATTTTCACACCTCGAGAAATAATACTATTTTCAACCGTGCCATTAATGATGCAGCCATTGGCAATCATTGCATTTTTTACATCGGACCCCTTAACATACTTCGTTGGCGGTTCATCTTTAACTTTAGTAAAGATTGGCTGATCCTTTAAGAATAGTTCTTTCCAAACGTCCAATTTTAATAAATTCATACTAGTAGAAAAATAGTTTGCGATTGAATCAATCATCACGGCATAACCGTCATAGCCATAGTGACATACAGAGTAAAGATCCTGGAGATCATTTACCACATCTTTCATACATGTATATCCTGTTTCATTGCGTGTTTCAATTAACTTAATTAGAAGGGATGTTTTGATTAAGTACATTTCCATTGAACCTCCATCCTTGTGATGGATTTCAGTGATGTCACATCCAGAGCGACTATGCCAATCGAGGATTGGTCTAAAGTTCATATTGAAGACCGTATAACAATTGGAGATGATTGCATACTCTTGAGTACTACGATAGAAAAAATCTATGTTTTCACCAAAATTTTCAAACGAGCCGATTTTATGGCCATCGTTATCAATAATCGGTGATGGAAAAAAGAAAAGTCCATCACTTTTTCGATTTAGGTCCCAATTCTTTCCGGAACCTAAGTGATCCATTAACGAACGATATTGCATTTTCGGGAAAATAGCCACACTTCTTATCCCTGAATTCACCATATTTGATAAAACAAAATCAATGATCCTGTAACGCCCAGCAAAAGGTAGAGCAGCAAGTGATCGATGAGTTATTAAGTCTTCTAAATCATCATGGTATGTGGTGGCGTCAATTACGCCCAATAGGTTACGTTTCAAATAAAGTCCCTCCTGAGTTTTACTAAAAAGCAGGATAAAGCCCGCTTAACATTTCATTAGTTACTAAAATGATTTCATCGTCAAATGAGCGAATAACGGTTCCATCTGGAACTTTCACATCTTCCTGAACAATCGCTTTCTCAATCAAACAATTACTGCCAATGGAAGCATCAGGCATAATGACAGATTCTTTAATAATCGTTCCTTTTCCAACCGTCACACCTTGAAAGAGAACAGATTTGTCTACCTCCCCTTCAATCGTACAACCTTCATTAATAAGTGACTCGTTTACAATCGCATCGGTAGAAATATATTGTGGAGGCTGATTTGGATTAACGGAATAAATCCTCCAATCGTGATCAAATAAATCTAAATCACAATCCTCACTTAACAAATCCATGTTAGCTTCCCAAAGGCTTTTAACTGTACCAACATCTTTCCAATAGCCTTTAAATGGATAAGCAAACAACTTCTTATTTTCCTCTAATAGCATTGGAATTACATCTTTACCAAAGTCATGACTTGAATCAGGATTTCTTTCATCCATTTCTAGATATTCTTTCAGTATATTCCAGCTAAATATATAAATGCCCATCGATGCAAGATTATTTTTCGGATTGGCTGGCTTTTCATCAAAATCTACTATTCTCAAATCTTCATCAGTATCCATGATTCCAAAACGGCTCGCTTCGTTCCATGGAACTTCAATTAGGGAAATGGTCACATCTGCCCTTTTTTCGATATGATATTCGAGCATACTCTCGTAATTCATTTTGTAAATATGGTCTCCTGACAGTATGAGGACATATTCGGGCTGGTATTGTTTGAGGTAATTAAGATTTTGATAAATCGCACTAGCTGTCCCTGTATACCATTTCACTTCAGAAGATTCGGCATATGGTGGTAAAACGGTTACCCCGCCATCCTTCCGGTCAAGGTCCCAAGCACTGCCAATCCCAATATAGGAATTTAATAATAATGGCTGGTATTGTGTTAAAACCCCAACTGTATCAATGTTAGAATTGGCACAATTGCTTAATGGAAAATCTATAATTCTATATTTCCCTCCAAAAGGCACAGCAGGTTTCGCTAGATCCTTTGTCAGCGAATTAAGCCTGCTCCCTTTTCCTCCTGCTAATAACATGGCTACGCACTTTTTCTTTGCCATTTCCTTTTCGCTCCTTTCGCTTTTTAACCGGTCTGATGATTTGAAATCCAAATGCAGGAATTGTAAGATTTATTGAATGGGGCAGTCCATGATAGGGCTCTTCTTCTGCTATAATTGTTTTTTTATTAACCAAGCCGGACCCACCGTATTCCTCATGATCACTATTAAAAATTTCCCGGTATTCTCCATTCTTAGGAACACCAATTTTATAGACAGGGTAGCTTACCCCTGTAAAATTACAAACAACAACTAAGGTTTCATCTTCCTTTTTCCCTTTTCTGATGAAAGAAAAAACGGATTGTTCACTGTTATTCGCATCGATCCATTGAAAGCCATCTTGCAAAAAATCAAGCTCATAAAGTGCTTTAGATCGTTTATAGACCTTAGTTAAAAATTTTACATAAGCACTTAGTTTTTGATGCATTTCATAGTCTAATAAGTTCCAGTCAAGCTGTTCTTTATCTTTCCATTCAGCAAACTGTCCTATTTCAAAGCCCATAAAGAGAAGTTTTTTGCCAGGATGGGCAAACATATAACCCAACAAAAGTCTAAGCTGCGCAAACTTTTCCCAATAATCCCCTGGCATCTTATCTAGTAAAGACTTTTTCCCGTGGACTACTTCATCGTGTGAAAACGGAAGCATAAAGTTTTCTAAAAAGGCATATAAAAATGAAAAAGTTACTTTAGAATGCACATGGGATCTTAAATAAGGTGGAGTCTCCATATATTCCAACATGTCATTCATCCAGCCCATATTCCATTTATAGTCAAAGCCAAGGCCACCATAACTTACTGGTGTTGTGACATTAGGATATTCAGTTGAATCTTCACCAATCATAAGAAAGTGCGGATCAAACTCATGGACTTGATTATTTAGCTTTTTTAAGAAATTTATACCAAAAGGATTTTCCCGCCTTTCATTTGAGGCGTTTGGCCAATAAATGATATTGGCAACTGCATCCATTCGAAAACCATCAATATGAAAATTGTCTATCCAATATAGAGCGTTTGAGATGAGAAAGCTTTGCACTTCACCTCTACCGAGATCAAAGTTAGCGGTCCCCCAGACTGCATTTTCTCTGTCGCCTGCGTAGCTATAAGAATAGCAGTGCGTTCCATCAAAACAGTATAGACCATGGGCGTCTTTGCAAAAATGACCAGGCACCCAATCAAGAATGACCCCAATACCATGCTGGTGAAACTGATCAACAAATTCCCTAAATTCATCTGGTGTGCCATACCTTGATGTAACAGAATAGTAACCAGTTCCTTGATAGCCCCACGAAGCGTCCAGTGGATGCTCAACAAGCGGTAATAACTCTATATGTGTAAAGCCATATTCCAAAACATATGGTATAAGCTCCGCTGCCAATTCTTTATAGGATAAGTAATCATTATTTTCTTTCTTTTTCCAAGAGCCAAGATGAACCTCATAAATAATTGCTGGCTCTGAAAGAAGGGTCTTTTTTCCTCTTCGGGTCATCCACTGATGATCTTGCCACTGATAATTCTTCAATGAATAAACAATAGAAGCTGTATTTGGTCTTATTTCAGAATAAAAAGCAAACGGATCTGATTTTAACAGTCTCTCACCTGTTTGTGAGAAGATTTCATATTTATAAAGCTTACCTGTTAGATCACTGTTTACAATCAGGATCCATACTCCTTCATCATTCACCTTTTGCAATTCATACCCTTCACCATTCCAGTTATTAAAATCCCCCGCAAGCCTAACCTGTAAAGCATTAGGGGCCCATACGCAAAATCGTGTATATACCTTATCGGAATTCTTAAAGATATGAGCGCCAAAAAGCTGATGACTTTGGAAAAAATTTCCCTCATGAAATAAATGCAATTGATAGTCAGTCGGAAAAAACGTATTCACTGTCATGGCTCTCCTCATCCCATTGAAAATATGTATTACAAAGTCCAATTATAATTGCATTTTCTCAATAATCCTCATAAAACTTTTTTATCTTTTCTGACAATAAATGAGGTTTGCTGACATAATAGACTGTTCTTAGTCATATTTCGACACTATTCATCAAATTTTCTTTCAATTATCGCCAAAAATATATAAAAAAAATTTAGTTTTTGGGTCTGAAAATATTATTTGATTTTCAAAAATGTGTTCATTCAAATTAGTATAAAATGTAGTAATTGTAAGCGTTAACAATGCTTTTCGTTAAAGAGGAAAAGTAAATA
>NZ_JBALOA010000052.1:0-9452 GCF_036962125.1 Neobacillus drentensis | reverse complement strand
TTCCCTAAAACGCGATAATACCAAGCCCGTTACCACGGTTAATGTTTTACCAGGTAAACCAGACGGTACCAATGAGTGGTACAAATCAGAAGTCAGTTTCACACTAACTGCATCAGACGAAGGATCTGGTGTTGAGAAAACCGAATACCGTGTGAATGAAGGCGACTGGAGAACCTATGACAATTTGGTAATGGTAAAGACGGATGGCATTTACAAAATTGAATACAGGAGCATCGATAAAGCAGGAAATGTAGAAGAAAGTAAATCTGAATTATTAAAGTTGGATAAAACAAACCCAGTTACAACATCAAAAATATCACAAGGTGAGCCGAACGGCGCAAATGGTTGGTACACAACAGATGTAAATGTGGAGCTTTCAGCAAATGATGGGCAATCAGGCATAAGCAAAACAGAATATCGAGTTGATGGAAGTGACTGGGCACCTTACAAGTCACCTATTCAATTGACCATTGATGGTATTCATAAGGTTGAATACCGTAGCACAGACAATGCCGGAAATACGGAAGAGTTGAAATCTATCAATGTGAAAATTGATAAAACATTACCGGAGGTCAAACTCAACTTAAGTCATTACACTATATGGTCGCCAAACCATAAGATGGTCAAAGTGACGGTCAAACCTGATATAACGGATTCCATCTCTGGTTTCCAGTCTATTGTTTTAACATCGATTACTAGTAGCGAGCCAGATGAATGGCTAGGTGATGGTTCTACCGAGCTAGATATCCAAAATGCTGAATTTGGTACAGCCGATTTTGAGTTTGATTTACGGGCAGAAAGATCGGGGATAACCCAGGAGCGGATCTATACAATAATCTATACTATCACCGATCAGGCAGGTAATGTACGAAAAGTATCAACTATCATAGCTGTCCGCCATGATTAGTGGGAACACTGAATAGAACATGTTATTAAAGAGTTTACTTTAATAAACCAAAGGCGGAATGGTTTTGTAAGCTGACTAAGAAAGGGATACATCCCATAAAGGATGTATCCCTTTTTTTTCTTTTCCAGTTAATCACAAAATTCCACTCTAACTAAAGATTAATAAATGAAATTCTATTGTTCAAAGCCGACACTCATCGTATCCGGATTTGATCCGGCACGGCTATCTTGATTTAGTCCATCAATTTTTTCCATATCCTCTTTAGATATTTCAAAATCAAATATATCTGCATTTTCAATAATGCGATACTCTTTGATTGATTTAGGAATCGTTACCACACCATGTTGCAGATCCCAGCGCAAAATAACTTGAGCAACGGATTTATTATATTTATGCGCTAAATCCTCAAGAACCGGCTCGCTCAAAAGCTGCCCTTGTTTTAAAGGTGACCACGCTTCTAACTGAATACCTTCCTTTTTACAATAAGCAAGAAGTTCTTTTTGGGTAAGATGCGGATGGAATTCCACTTGGTTGACCATCGGTTTAATTTCTGCTGAACTGATCAAATCCTCAAGATGATGAACTTGGAAGTTACTTACGCCAATTGCACGCACACGTCCGTCCTTATATAGCTTTTCAAAAGCTTTCCACGTTTCTTTATATTTATCTTTACCAGGCCAATGAATTAAATAAAGATCCAAGTACTCAAGTCCAAGTTTGTTCAAACTAGTTTCAAACGCTTCTAGGGTTGATTCATATCCTTGGTCGGCATTCCACAGCTTAGTGGTAATAAATAAATCCTCACGGGGCACTCCAGATTCTTTAATTGCTTGACCCACGCCTTCTTCATTTTTATAAAATGAAGCCGTATCGATACTTATGTATCCATTCTTTATCGCTGCTTTTACAGACTGGACAACCTCTTCTTCGCTCACTTTGAATACGCCCAATCCCATCCATGGCATTTTTACACCATTATGTAATGTAGTCGTGTCTTTTAAATTTGTTGGCATCGTAATTCCTCCCATTTAATTAGTCTGTGTTAAACTTGCCTATTGATTTCCGATTCAATCAATAGGTTACCAAAATTTAACACAGCCTTTATTTATGATTATAACAAAAACTTAGTAGTCTTTATAAAAGAATCAACCGAGGAAATACTTATTATCCTCGTGCGGCTTGGACCTTCTCGATATATTCTTTTGCATATGCGGTGATCTTGTCAAACTCGCCTGTTTTAGCTGGGGCGATTAGGTTTCCACCGACTCCAACAGCCACACAGCCATTTTTGATCCATTGACCAATATTCTCTAAATCAACACCGCCGGTTGGCATAATGTTTATTTGCGGCAGCGGACCTTTCACTGCTTTGACAAATTCTGGACCAAATGCACTTCCTGGGAATAGTTTTATGATATCCACCCCAGCTTCTAGTGCACGTTTCATTTCAGTAATGGTCATACAGCCTGGCATGTAGGGGATTTGATAGAGATTACAAAGTGTTGCTGTATCCTCATCAAATGCTGGACTTACCACAAACTGTGCTCCCGCCAAAATTGCGATCCGTGCTGTAGCCGCATCAAGAACGGTTCCTGCTCCAATGACAACCTCGGTATTATTTTGATAAAGTGTTGTTAATTCTTTAATTACCTCATCTGCCCCTTTAACAGTAAAGGTGACTTCAATCCCTTGAATTCCGCCCTTTACACAGGCCTCAGAAATGTTAACGGCCTCTTCCTTTGAATCTGCTCTTACAACAGCAACGACTCCACAATCGGCAATTTTAGTTAAGGTGTTTATTTTTTTCATCATGCTGATCACTTCTCTCTATTAATTTTTTCAAAAAATTATTTTCAAATAGTTTTAATTACTATGAATTAAATTTACAAAAGATTTCCGATACCGTATCATATAATAGAACAGTGTTCTAAAAATGTATTATGAAAACTATTTAAACGGGGTAGAAAAAGATGTCTAATGTTCAATCACTTGAAAGAGCTCTAACCATTTTAAACAAGCTATCTGAATATCCAGATGGCATCCAGATTACACGTCTAGCGGAGCAGGTTGGACTGACAAAAGGCACCCTTCATAGACTGTTAGCTACGTTATCGAATATGAATTATGTTGTAAAAGATGAAGAAACAGATAAATACAAACTTGGATTACAAGTCCTCTTTCTTTCTAGGAACCTTTTAAATAACTCGAATATCATTACGGTTGCAAAACCCTATCTAGAAAAATTATCCAAAGAAGTCAATGAAACCGTTCATTTATGCATCGAAGACCATGGTGAAGTTATTTACATCGATAAAATTGAAAGTAATCAAACCATTCGAATGTATTCCCGGATTGGAAGCCGAGCCCCGATGTACTGTACGGGGGTTGGAAAAGTATTACTTTCAGGCATGAATCCGGATAGGTTTGAAGAAATTATTTCAAATATTAATTTCATACCTAAGACACCACACACCATCACTTCAAAAGAAGCATTTATCGAAGAAATCGATAAGGTAAAGGCTCAAGGGTATGCCCTCGATAATGCTGAGAATGAAGAGGTGCTAAGATGTATTGCCTCCCCTATTTACGATCATAAAGGTAAGATTATCGCTAGTTTCAGTATTTCAGGCCCAAGAAATCGAATCACAATGGATGTTATCAATGACACATTAGTCGAGAAAATGAAACAATATAGTTTAGCCATCTCAAGAAACCTTGGCTATACTGGAATTTAGTGAACGGAGGTATTCTTTTTTGAGAATACCTTTTTTACTTCATCCAAAACATGAAAGGTAAAGAAACCAAAGCAAGCAGGTTTCTTTACCCTAATAAACACATGGATTAAAGGTTAACCATCACGTTTTCCATATAAGCTTCCAAACTTTCTCTATTTGGCAGCCCATCATTATCTCCTGGTGACATAACAGCAAGGGCACCGATGGCAGTTCCACGTTTTACTGCTTCTTGCAATGGCAAGCCTTCTAAAATACCGCTTACCACGCCAACGGCAAATCCATCACCAGCACCAACCGTGTCAATAACTTTCTTTACTGTGAAACCTTCAGTGTAAAACTGCTCACCTTCTGAACTTGTGAACGCGCCTTCTGCCCCAAGCTTAATCACGACTGTTTTCACTCCAGCCGCATGATAGTATGCGGCAATCTCATAAACGTCCTGTTTACCTGTTAATAATTTCCCTTCTTCAATGCCCGGAAGAACAATATCTGCATGACAAGCAAGGTCGTTAATGACTTGGGCCATTTCTTCTCTATCAGGCCAAAGACCAGGACGCAGGTTAGGATCAAAAGAAATTTGCACGCCTCTCGCCCGAGCTTCTTTCATTAGCTCATAGACCATTTCCCGACAACCACCGGATAATGCAGGCGGAATGCCCGTAAGATGAATATGGTCAAATCCATCCCAATTTAGATTAGCGATTGTTTCCAAATCCATGTGTGAAGCCGCTGAATTCTTTCGGGCTGAGAATACTTCCGGATCTCCGCTTACAACCTTTTGCTTCCACTGCATACCCGTTAAAAAGGTAGCATCATACTTCACATACGTGGTATCAATATCATTTTGCTGGAGAAATTTTTCAATATTTTTTCCAAATGGGTCCAATCCCAATTGGGTGATATACGTAACTGAATGCCCTAAACGTGACATTCCGATGGAGAAGTTAACCTCGGCACCTGCAACAAAGCGGTCAAAACGCTCCACATTTTCTAACGGACCTTCTTGCTCCGCAACAAAGAGTGCCATAGGTTCTCCGATTGTAATAACTCTACTCATTTGAGGTCCTCCTATAATTGAAAGAGAGACATACAATGAAATATGTCTCTCTTGATTTAATTATCAAGCAGTTACTTTATGGCTATCATTGTGCCCAACTGGTCCTTGTTTTTTTTTGCTCATATACTGTGACCAATAGGCAGTTAAGATAGGAACTAAAATCGATGTTACGATTACGGATGCTGCACACAAAGCAGTAGCAGACTGTGCAATATCCATAAACTCTGGCTTCATTGTCGCAATAATCATTGGGTTAGCAACCGCAGCTCCAGCTGTACTTGAAGCAGCAAGTCCTGCTGTACCGTTTCCGCCGCCGATAAATTTATCAGCAAGCATCAATGGAATACCTGTGATAACGATTACAAGTAGTCCTAATAAAATTCCAGCCAAGCCAGTTTTTGCAATAACTGTCAGGTCAATCGAGTTACCTAAAGCAAAACCAAAGAATGGAATCATGGTGTGTGTTGCTTTACTGAAAAATTCACGGAAATCTTTGTCTAAGTTACCAAGAACGAAACCTACTAAGAATGGTAAGACAGCGCCTACAAATGCATGTGGTTGGAAAGCTGCAATACCTGTTGAACCTAGAATTAACATGGTTACTAGTGGACCAGATTCAAGTGACATTAATACGAATGCTCCAGCTTCTTCTTTTGAACCATATTGCTGCATAATGGAAGCGTAAAGACCGCCGTTTGTCATATCCATACACGCAATGATTGCAAGAACAGAGAATCCAGCGAAAAAGCCTGTTTGAATTCCGCCATCAGGGATAAACATAGAGGCAACCATCGCCACTACCCATGCAACCGCTATCTTTGTTATGACAAGTGTTCCTGATTTTCTTAAAACCGTACCTGTAGCTTTAATATTAATACCAGCACCCATACAGAAGAACCATACCGCTAGAATTGGAACCGTACCTGTCATTAAACCATTAGTAAATGAACCGAAATACTCACCAGATTTTGGAGCAAGTGTGTGAATAATTGCACCTAAGAATAATGGAACCAGCATCAGACCCCCAGGGATCTTTTCAATCGTCTTCATAATTTTCATAATTGCATACCTTACCTTTCGGTTTATAATGGGTAATTTTTAGCAAAAAACTGAGATGGTTGATTTGATTGTTCATGCTGTGTGATAAGTTCCTGAATCAAATGGGAAGCCGTGGGCGGCCCTATACTATTCTTTTCATGAACCGCCACTGACTTTTGACCTCAATTTTTCTTTTAACCTCACAAACTTGTATTACATTTTTACTTTGAGGACTACTTTTCTAACCTTTTGTGATTCTTCAGCAATTATTCCAGTCATATGAGAATCTTCTGGAAAACAGATCATCACATCTCCTGGGTTCATCGTGATGTCAGAGTGGACATCCCCTTCAAAGAAGATGGCATCCTTCTCTTCGTTGTATGCTTCCTTCACACGCTGATGCTCAATATGGTCTACGGCAATCTTTTCTTTACCTTCTATAATAAAGTGAAAGTCTAGATATTTTTGGTGAGCTTCCCAAAAGCACTCATCCACTGCTTTTGTTTCATATTCGTTTAAGAAAAAGAATAATTCCTCGTTCAATTCATAACGTCCAGTAGAATACTGGGAAAAATCTGCTTCTTGTAAGAGATGTAGTGTTGATTGCAATTTCTCAGTAAGAAGCTGGTTTTTGATTAAGTCATTTAATCTACCAACTATCATCGAGATCAACTCTTCCTATTAGGAATTTATTAACGGGCTAACCAACCGCCATCCACTGCAAGAATATGTCCATTCATATAGTCAGAAGCTTGGCTAGATAAGAAAACGACTACGCCCATTAAGTCAAATGGATTTGCCCAGCGGCCAGCAGGAATACGAGAAAGAATTTCCTCACTACGCCCCTCATCAGCACGAATCGGTGCAGTATTTGCTGTTGCCACATAACCTGGTGCAATCGCATTAATCTGGACATTATATTGACCTAATTCATTGGCAAAAGCTTTGGTTAAACCGGCAACGGCACTTTTACTAGCTGTATATGGCGGAACAAATTTACCACCTTGGAAAGAAAGCATCGAGCAGATATTAATGATTTTTCCGCTTTCTTGCTTTACCATTACTCTGGCAACTGCTTGACTTAGAAGATAAACAGCATTTAGGTTGATCTCCATAACAGCATTCCAATCTTCCTCTTTATATTCAAGCAATGGGTTGCGGCGGATGGTTCCAGCATTATTGACTAGGATATCAATCTTGCCATAAACACTTAGACATGTATCCACAATCGTTTGTAAGTTTTCTCTAGCGGTTAAATCTGCTTGATGGAAGTAAACTTTTCTTCCTGTTTCTTCAATCAACTCTCTTGTTTCATCCCAGTTGGTATCATAAGAAACAATAAACAAATCTGCTCCAGCTTTAGCTAATGCAACAGCATATCCTTGACCAAGACCAGTATTTCCTCCTGTTACAATGGCTACCTTATCTGTTAACTTGAAAAAATCTAATGAAAAATCTCTTAAACTCATTTGTATAGCACCCCTTAATTTTGTTTGCGTTTTATTTTGCAGTTTACTAGATATGTTTTTGGCTCCAATTATCTTAATTGGTCCATGGTTACTTGGTCCATGTCATTATAGGTTTTATTTTCACCGGCCATTGCCCAGATGAACGTATAATTACTCGTTGCACCGCCGCAATGTATCGACCAAGGCGGAGAAATGACTGCCTGTTCGTTCTTCATTACAAGATGGCGTGTTTCGGTTGGCTCACCCATCATATGGAACATTCTTGCATTTTCATCTAAATCAATGTACAGGTAAACTTCCATTCGGCGGTCATGTGTATGAGTCGGCATTGAATTCCAGACACTTCCTGTATTCAATTGCGTCATGCCCATGACAACTTGGCAGCTTTGGATTCCCTCATTATGAATCATGCGGCGAATCACTCGGTCGTTTGCATTTTCAAGTGATCCTAATCGATCCCCTTCAATATCCTTAAACGCTACATGCTGTACTGGATACTCTTTATGAGCTGGAGCAGAGAATAAATAAAACTTGGCTGGACTAACGGTTGATTCACTAATGAAAAGCAACTCTTTCTTCCCTAATCCAACATACAAGCAATCTTTGTTTTCCATATCATAAGTTTCACCATCAACGGTGATTTTTCCGGTTCCACCGACATTAAAGATCCCAACTTCTCTACGTTCTAAGAAGTAATCTGCTTTAATTTGGTCATAGCCCTTTAATGAAATAGCTTCTCCCATAGGTGTGATCCCACCCACAATGGCGCGATCCTCCATCGTATAAACCAGCTTTATTTCACCGGGTACAAATAACTCTTCAATTAGATAGTGTTTACGAAGTTCTTCAGTTGTAAATGTTTTGGCATGATCTGGGTGTGTTGAGTACCTAGTTTCCACAATCTACATCTCCTTAAAATTAACTTCGAACCTTCGATGTTTTTTTGTTCCACATCGTGGTACGGTGTTTCATAATTTAATTATAGCGGTTTCATTTCAGAATTGCTATAGGGAATTTGACAAAAAGATGAATTTTGATTTTTTGAGGAAATTTCCAAGTAAAAAGGGATTTTTCAGAAAATTGTATGATATAATGAATTTGGTTCTAAATAATAAACTTTGGTTTTCTATATTAAACTGGAAAAGAGGAGTATTATGGAAACTACTAATCAATTCTATGGTGTTATCCCACCAGTACCGACCATTTTGTTCAAAGAAGGGAAACTTGATAAGAAAGGAATGGGAAATCTAATTGATTTCTTGATAGATTCACAAGTAAACGGGCTTTTCTTTTTAGGTTCTGGCGGAGAGTTCGGCCAAATGCCGGTCGAGTTAAGAAAAGAAGTGGCTGAATTTGCGACAAGTTATGTAAATGGGCGTGTACCAGTTTTAATAGGGACAGGAACCCCAAGTACCAACGAAACCATCTCAATAAGCAAGCATGCAAAATCGATTGGTGCGGATGGAGTAGTCGTAGTCAACCCGTATTACTATAAACTAACGGAGGATAGCCTGTTTCAGCATTATGCAGAAATTGCTAAAAATGTAGAGCTGCCGATTATTTTATACAATTATCCAGAATTAACTGGCCAAGATTTATCACCCGACTTTGTTCTTACACTAGTTAATAACTATCCGAATATCGTCGGTATCAAGGACACGGTTTTAGCAGTAGGACATACGAGAGAATTAATTCAAATCGTTAAGTCCCAACACCCTCACTTTGCGGTGTTTGCCGGATATGATGAGCATCTTTTAAATAACTTAGCCCTTGGCGGTGACGGATCTATTCCATTGACTGCATCTTTCGCACCGGAAGTTTCCGTCGGTATATACCAATCGTTTAAACAAGAAAACTTCGGCAAAGCTATTGAACTCCACCAAAAATTGGCAGCTTTGCTCCCTTTATATAAACTCGATTCACCTTTTATGAATGTTGTGAAAGAAGCCATTCTCCTGCGCGGAATCGAAATTTCGACGGATGTTCTAGCACCCGTTCGTTCACTCAGTCCAGAGAAAAAAGAATTAGTGAAAAGCATTTTATTAGAAAAGTCGACTACTCTTTCCTAATCTAGAAATTAAACAAAGTTAGCTGTTCAGTATTAGTAACTGAACAGCTTTTTATTTATAATAAGAAAAGCGTAAGCGCCCTGTTCAGCGGCGTATGGCCTGGAGCGCTCCAACTGAGATAAAGGAAACACGGAGAGCGTAGCGACCCGATGTTGACTTATCGTAGTGCGGAGCGCG
>NZ_JBALOA010000051.1:0-1241 GCF_036962125.1 Neobacillus drentensis | reverse complement strand
GAATCTCCACGTTCAATGGGCGAATCTCCATGTCCAATGGGCGAATCTTACCATTAAATGGGCGAATTTCATCACTCAATGGGCGAATCGTAATTTAGTCTTGTTAGAGATAAAATAAATCACCAAGGGAAATTTTTAGGAGTGTAGCACGAAGATCTGTTTTTTCCTGTGGATTGAAGATTACAAGAGAGAAGAATTCTTTTTGCTACATACCGTGATTTTATATGAGCAAATTCCCGAAACTGCATATTTGTGATCGTAGGTCCAAACAGTAGAAAATAATCCCTCAGTGCGTTAATATGCGCATCTCTTGTAAAAGTGTCACAGGTTGGGCAGTACCAACTCTGGTTTTTACGTGTTAGACAATGATGGGGGTTGGAAGGGCAGAAGACACCTGTTATTAGTTCCGAGCTCTGAATCCCGTAATTTTTTAGGACATAGGTTGTTGGAATAGTATTCATTTTTATTAAGAGGCGGCAAAGCTTGCGGAGGTCTTTTGAAGTCATCAACGGTTTCGAATATTGTTTTTCAAAAAAGCTAACTTTGTTTAAAAAGACATCGGACTTACAAATTCGTGGTTTAACTTTGTGAGCGTTTTTTCCTGTAACAGCATAGGAAGTATAACTATTACTGATCACCACTACATATTCAACTGGAACGGAAGGGAAATGATTGGCAGTGAGAAGTTTCTGTAAGTACTTCTGATGTCTTTCCCCTTGAGCAATCGGATAAGGATATCCTTTTTCGTTACCATTGTTGATTTGAATAAATTGTTCATTGTCTGTATCAAAAATTAATTTTCCAGCCATATTTTTGACATCAATGGCTAGGGTAAATTCAGGTGTTATAAGTAGGGTATCAATTTGGCAGTNNGGAAGGTTTAAATCGTGGAGAATCATATATTTTTGATGCGGTAGCTCACGATAATAGTAATCGAGTGATTTTTCACCTGTATATCCAGCCTGCCTCCGTCCAAGTTCATCAGAAATTTGTTGGTGTTTTGGATGACTGTTGGGAAGGCGCCTCAGTAAAGCTTCTAAAATGAGCAAAACTAATGGTTTTGTCCTATCTTTTATAATCAAAATTCATCACTCCTTTCTATATACGATTAAATTCTAATAAAAGCGTTGAAAATCCTGCCGAATTTTATCATTTCTTGTAAAAAACTTTGATTGTAAATTTCAATCAGCGAATTTTAAGAGTTTATGGGCGAATTTCAGCATTCAATGGGCGAATTTCCA
>NZ_JBALOA010000050.1:0-1456 GCF_036962125.1 Neobacillus drentensis | reverse complement strand
TGAACTGCCCCGTAAATGTTAGACACTTTACTAACATTTACGGGGTGTTTTATTATGGCTAAATTTACATCAGAAGAAAAGATACAAAGTGTTTTGAGGTATGAACATGGGAAAGAATCAATAAGAGAAATCGCCAAAGATATTGGTGTTCACCACAGTGTTTTCAGCAGTTGGGTTCGTCTTTATGAGCATCAAGGGGAAAGTGCCTTTATTAAATCCTATACAAGCTATTCTGCTCAGTTTAAAATGGATGTACTTAAATATATGAACGAAAAGGGTTCATCCTCTGTTGAAACTGCAGCGTTTTTTAATCTATCGTCTTCTGGAATGATTAGAAATTGGCAAAGACAGTTTGAAAAGTGTGGAATTGGTGCCCTAGAATCAAAGAAAAAGGGGCGTCCATCCATGAAAAAAGAGAGAAAGAAAACAGAAACAAAAACAAAGAAACCAGTACCAACTGAAGGAACTGTTGAGGCACTACAAGCGAAAATTGAACGTTTAGAAATGGAGAATGCATACTTAAAAAAGTTGAATGCTTTAGTTCAAATACAAGAAAAATTACAAACAAAATCAAAGCGCAAGTAATTTTCGAACTAAAGGATGAGTATGAGGTTGTGGATTTAGTTGAAGTCGCTGACATTCCACGAAGCACGTATTATTATTGGGAAAAACGGTTAACTCAACTAGATAAATATGAGAAAGTAAAAGAAGCTATCAACGAGATCTTTCATGAACATAGAGGGCGTTATGGGTATCGTCGTATCACGAAAGAGCTAGCAAAAAGAGGTTTCCAACACGATCCAAAAACCATTAATCGGTTAATGAATGAAATCGGTTTAAAATGCATGGTACGCATGAAGAAGTACCGTTCTTATAAAGGAAATGTAGGCAAAATCGCTCCGAACGTTTTAAACCGCGATTTCTCTGCCGAGAAAATGAATCAAAAATGGGTAACTGACGTCACAGAATTCCACTTGTTCGGTGAGAAACGTTACCTTTCTCCAGTACTTGATTTGTGTAATGGCGAAATTATAGCGTATACCGTCATGAAACGCCCTGTTTATAAATTGGTTGGCGATATGGTAGACCAAGCGATTAAACATCTTCAGCCAGGAGATCAAGTAACACTTCATTCGGATCAAGGGTGGCATTATCAAATGAAACAGTATCAAAAAACACTGGAGCAGCACCAAATTACACAGAGCATGTCCCGGAAGGGAAACTGTTTGGATAATGCAGTCATGGAAAATTTCTTTGGCCTATTAAAGTCGGAACTCCTTTATCTACAAGAATTTGACAGTATGGAGCATTTTGAACAAGAATTATCCGACTATATTTACTATTACAATCACAAACGAATGAAGGCAAAATTAAAAGACTTAAGTCCAGTGGAATACCGAACTCAAGTCTTAAAAGTTGCATAAAGATATTTGTCTAACTTTATTGGGTCAGATCA
>NZ_JBALOA010000049.1:665-1010 GCF_036962125.1 Neobacillus drentensis | reverse complement strand
AGTAGGACGTTGCCAGGCGGTATATATGGAGGATTAGCTCAGCTGGGAGAGCATCTGCCTTACAAGCAGAGGGTCGGCGGTTCGAGCCCGTCATCCTCCACCATATATATATTAATAATATTTTATACTGTATGCCGGGGTAGCTCAATTGGTAGAGCAACTGACTTGTAATCAGTAGGTTGGGGGTTCAAGTCCTCTCGCCGGCACCTTTAGTACGAGCCATTAGCTCAGTTGGTAGAGCATCTGACTTTTAATCAGAGGGTCGAAGGTTCGAGTCCTTCATGGCTCACCAAAGTTTTTTGCGCTAGCAAAATAACTTTCAATATTGCGGGTGTGGCGGAATTG
>NZ_JBALOA010000049.1:0-450 GCF_036962125.1 Neobacillus drentensis | reverse complement strand
TTCCGGTCCTCGGCACCACTTTTTAATCAATTTCATATGCGCCCTTAGCTCAGCTGGATAGAGTGTTTGACTACGAATCAAAAGGTCGGGAGTTCGAATCTCTCAGGGCGCACTTTAACGGGAAGTAGCTCAGCTTGGTAGAGCACTTGGTTTGGGACCAAGGGGTCGCAGGTTCGAATCCTGTCTTCCCGACCATTCTTTCTAATTTTATATGGGGTCTTAGCTCAGCTGGGAGAGCGCCTGCTTTGCACGCAGGAGGTCAGGGGTTCGATCCCCCTAGACTCCACCAAAAAATATTATTTTTTAATGTTGACATTACTATAACAGTTTGTTAATATTGAAAAGTCGCATGTGCGACAAAGATTTCGTTCTTTGAAAACTAAACAAACAAGACGTGAAAACAAACAATAACATTTTAGTTTCATTTATGAAACTAAGCCAACGTAACAA
>NZ_JBALOA010000005.1:361429-557160 GCF_036962125.1 Neobacillus drentensis | reverse complement strand
ACATTTACGGGGCAGTTCAAATCGAGTCTGTTTCTTTTAGTTAATCGGCAAGACATAAAACAGCACGCAAAAAAAGTGCGCGACACTAGCTGCCAATACGAACAGATGCCACACCGCATGATGATACCTAAACCCACGCCAAACATAGAAAATGGCACCAAGCGTATAAAGTGCACCGCCAATAATTAAATAGGTCATCCCCTCCGGTGCTAGATTATTGACCAAAGGCTTCCATGCAAAGACAATTAGCCAGCCCATGACTACATAGAGCGCAGTTGAGGAAAATAAGTACTTTTTCACAAAAAAACATTTAAAGACGGTACCAGCAATTGCAAGGCCCCAAACGATTCCAAAAAGTGTCCAGCCGAGTGTTCCTTTAATTACAACAAGTAAAAACGGTGTATAGGTACCCGCAATAAAAAAGTAAATAGACGAATGGTCAAAAATTTCGAAAAGATCCTTAACTTTTCCTTCGGGGAAGCTATGGAGCAGGGTGGAGGATACATAAAGAATAAACATTGTCACACCAAAGAGCGTGAAACTGACAATATGCCAGACATTCCCATAAAGGGATGAATAAACAATTAATAAAACTAAAGCCGAAATACTAAGCAATGCCCCTACTCCATGTGTAATGGAATTTGCTAATTCCTCTTTCTTTGAAAAAACATGTGTTGCTGCCATTTTAATTCAATTCCTTCCAATAATGAACGATATTTGATATTCATCAAATTATCATGATTTTAGAATAGGGACAATGGACATTTGTCAGCTACTGCAACAAAAAAGTAATACTCTCTTTTCTTAAACTATTAATCATTCGTTCATAGTTTATTAATAATTGTCCATTAAGATATAAACAGGTTCACGGAAGAACCTTAAACCTCCGCCCCCTTAAAATATAGATTCTTTGAATACCCAGCCAATGGCTGGGTAATTTTTTTGTCAAAATGAAAACAGTAGATAGAGCGCTGTACCCCACATTATTAACGCGGACAGTTTATTTAATAAAAGAATAAATCTCCCAGACTGATCTATATTTCCAACCCATCGACCAACAATCGAAAGAGCAAAGAACCAAACCCAGGAAACCAAAATACATACTATCATGAAGGTAATTTTGGCTGACCCCGAATAGGATAAGGAACTAGTACCAATGACTCCAATGGTATCCATAATTGCATGAGGGTTCAATAAAGAGACTGAGGCAGCAAACATTATCTGTTTTTGGGGCGAGAATTTCTCACCCGTTGTTTTCTCGTCACTTGGTTTACTTTTCCACGTAGAATACCCCATGTATAGTAAGAAAAGAATTCCTCCAAGCAATAACGCCATCTTTATCCAGGTAATCCCTAATACTACCGCAGAGACACCAAAAACAGCTAAGGATATAAGGAATGTATCACAAATGGAAGCGGTCAAAACAACCGGCAGTACGTTGATCCACCGAGACTGCAATGCCCCTTGATTAAATATAAACACATTTTGGACTCCAAGCGGCAGAATGAGTCCAAAAGCTAAAATAAATCCATGTAATGCGGCACTAATCATTTTTTTCTCTCCATATGTATTTTCTAAAAGAAGTATACTTCTTTTAATCCCTGTCAATAACAATATCAATTAAGGGAAAATTGAGGTGTTATTTATGCAGGGAATATATTTTATTAATGATCGTATTTGTTTAAATGGACTAAGTAAAGAAGAAAGTGTTTCCTTACAAGAACAATCTGTAAAGAAATTTATTAATGACCAAAATATACAAGTAATAAAGTTCAATCCCTACCAGTTGAATGACTATTACACGATTCCACATGCACTGCTTTACGACCTTAAGAAAGAAAAAATTCATGTTGATTGCTTTTTATATTACTCTTCACAAGTAATGGAAGATTTCATTTACAGTTATCCAGCAAAATGGCTAATCTTAAAAAGCTTCTTTAAGGATATCATCACTGTGGAAACGCAAAATGATTTAAACATTCAAGAAGTAGTTTAATCCAGTGATTTTTTTGCTTGTTTTCGATAAATAATAAAAAAATTAATTAAAAAAATAATAAAAATATAAGCTATATATATTCCAACAGAATACAGTTTGTTATTACTAAATGATGCTCCGGCATAAGACAATAGTAAGATATTTGGGATTTTTCCAATTAGCGATGCCGTAAAAAATGTTAGCCAGTTGACATGACTTAATCCACAAATAATATTAACGACGGGTGCTGGAATGATTGGGATTAATCGACAAGTTAATATGGCGACAAAGGAATTTTTCTTTAGAAACTCATCATATTCCAGAACTTTTGGATAGTGCATCAGTTTTTGCTGCGCATAATCGCGAAAACCATACCTGGATAGGAAAAAGAAAGCCATCGTTCCTGCTATTGCACCTGTTAAGGATACAATCATCCCTTGAGTTGTTCCAAATGCCGCGCCAATCGTGCCAGCTAATACAGGAAAGGGAATGACGGGAAAAAACACACAAATTGCTACTAATAACATGCTTATGAAAATGGATATCGTTCCGCCTTGTTTTACAAGGTGCAGTAACTCATCCTTTTGAAAGAAACCAATCGTTATAATTACTAGTAGGATGCCAATACTAATCGTTCTTTTACCCATTAAGCTCCCCCATTACGTTCGATTTTTCGCATAAATTTATCATACTATATTTTTAATTTTTTGAAAAATAGATAGAAAGATATGAAAAAAAGACCATCTAGGATGGTCTTTAAACGCGTTTAGTTCCAACGTATCTGGCATGCCAATATGGATTGTTTGTGCTTGTAATCATGACTCCTTTTGAGGAAGAAGCCATAATCATTTTGCCATTTCCAATATACATCGCTACATGTGTCGGTTGACTTGCCTTAGTTGGCGCAAAGAACATTAAATCACCTGGCTGGATATAATTATAAATACGATATCCGTTTCCATAGAACATTCCAGCAGCTGTTCTGTTTAGCGTTCTTCCAGCTTTTGAATACGAATATTTAACAAGCCCTGAACAATCAAAACCGCTTGGTGAGATTCCGCCCCAACGATATGGTACTCCTATATTAGCCTTCGCGACCGTAACTGCTTTTGAATTATAATAAGCTGCTTCCGCTTGATCACCCATGTTAGCAAACAAAGAGCCAGAAGAAACGATAATGATAAATGTGACGATAAATTTCTTTAGCATGATTGTTACCTCCTAGTGCGATTTGATAGTTTTAATATACTAGATAGTTGTAACAGCGACATCACATCGAAATTACAATTTCGTTACAAAATTATATTGAAATAATTTTTCTTAGCCTGAAAATGAAAAGAGCCTTTCAGTATTGAAAGACTCCCTACTTATCTATTAAAACGCTGTTCTTGCACCAAGGTATTTTGGTTTCCAATAGGTATTTGTCATATCAGCAATCGAAACACCTTTTGAACCTGCTTGAATGAATTGGTTGTTGCCTAAATAAATCCCTACATGTGTTGGACCTGGCGCATATGTCTCAAAGAATACAAGGTCCCCTGGTTGCGGTGTGCTAACAGCTTTCAGTCCTGACCACTGTGTAGCTGCCGTGCGAGGGATGGATACTCCCACTTTATTATAGACATAACTAGTAAATCCACTGCAATCAAAACCTGCTGGTGTATTTCCGCCCCATAAATATGGTGTCCCAATATACTTTTTAGCTTCATCCATCACCATTTGTGCTTTTGAAACTGTTGGTGTGGTTATCCCTGTAGACGATACTTTCAGAACTTGCCCAACATAGATAGTATCAGATGTAAGATTATTCAGTGACTTTAACTGAGCAACAGTTAAAGTGTTTCGGACAGCGATTAGGTATAATGTGTCGCCTTTTTGAACTGTATAAGAAACAGTTGTTGTCTCATGGCTGTGTGGTGCTAGTAATGTTAATTTCTGATTTAAATAAATAGTATCAGTAGTTAAGTGATTCCAAGTTTTCAAGTCTGCAATAGAGATTGAGTTAGCTTGAGAAATTTTCCAAAGCGTATCCCCAGATTGTACTGTATAAATGTTTTCGTGGGCACTTGCCGTTCCAGTAAATGTAGAAAACAAGATTCCTGCTGTCGCTGCGAATGATAGTAGCTGTTTTTTCATCGTAGCACCCCTTCATTTCGTTTATGTAAATCCATCATAAACGACTATAAAGGATTGGTTAAATCCCCAAAGATATGGCTTACAAGGAAATCTATCCCACTTTTAACAAAGAAAACCGTAAATATTTCAAGCAATTATGCCTAAACCCTATGTATACGAGTATTACTTTGTGTTCTTAAATTATTCAATAATATTTTTGTAACATAAATGTAATACAAGGAATTAATAATTTTTTAGGTGTCTGATAATTCACACTTGTAATGTAGAAATATTGTAACAATACTTCCATGCACTAACGGCTGATAAACCTATAATAAACTTATAAACATGGTTTTAAAATACTAATGATTTGGGTGATGATGATGCAAGGAATCGGAAAAGGACATCCACATGCTATGGGGCATCCTCATGGAATGCGAAATGTAATAGATTATGATAAGAATCCATTTATAGTCATTTGGGAAGTAACAAGAGCCTGTCAATTGAAATGTGTTCACTGCCGTGCCGATGCGCAGCTGACTCCAGACCCACGTGAACTTTCACATGCAGAAGGTATCAATCTTATTGATCAAATTTATGAAATGGATAATCCGATGCTCGTTTTCACGGGCGGAGATTGTATGATGAGAGAAGACCTTTATGAGCTTGCAGATTATGCAATCAAAAAAGGCATGCGTGTTTCAATGACACCTAGTGCGACTGCTAATGTTACCAAAGAAAAAATGAAACTCTTCAAGGATGTCGGTCTTTCTCGCTGGGGCTTTAGCTTAGATGGTCCTACTCCAGAAATTCATGATCATTTCCGCGGAACTCCTGGCTCATTTGACTTAACGGTTGAAAAAATTAAATATCTTAACGAATTAGATATGCCGTTGCAAATCAATACCGTAATCTCTCGTTATAATTATGACTCGCTTGAACAGATGGCAAAGCTCGTTGGTGAGCTTGGCGCTGTAATGTGGTATATTTTCTTACTTGTTCCAACAGGCAGAGGTCAAATGGATGCATGTATATCCCCTGCAGAGCATGAAAAAGTGTTCCGCTGGCTTTATGAATTAAGTAAAACGGCTCCATATGATATTAAGACAACAGCGGCACAACATTACCGCCGTGTGGTTTTACAACAAAAAACGCGTGACCAATTAATTGAAAAAGGCGAAATTCATTACGAAGACTCGATTACTACCGATTTTGCTTCCATGCATGACGGTCTTAAGCGGGCTCCAAAAGGTGTAAATGACGGAAATGGCTTCGCTTTTGTATCTCACATCGGCGATGTCATGCCAAGTGGATTACTTCCAATTGTCGGTGGAAACGTTCGCGAAACACCGCTTGCAGAAATTTACCGTGAGGCGAAAGTATTTAAAGAATTACGCCAGCCTGATAACTACAAAGGAAAATGCGGCGTGTGTGAATATAACAAAATGTGTGGCGGTTCTCGTTCACGCACCTATGCTGTAACGGGCGACTATATGGAAAGTGAACCATTCTGCGTTTATATTCCACAAGCAATGCGGAATAAAGAAACTTCACCCAGTCTATAACAATGATTCCAATTAAGAGGCATTCTACTTAGAGTGCCTCTTTTTTATTTCTTTATAAATTCCTCATTTGATGGTATTTTATTCCTAAACCATACCATCCTAATAGAACGGTCAAATAGAGAAGGAGTTAATATGATTAGGACAATTGCAGTAAATAAAAAGAATGAATTAGTTAAAGACTTAACAATCCGAGATGTATTAAACGGAGATTTTCATTGGTATTGGGTAGATTTTAATATACCAACGGATGAAGAAATTGAATTCCTTCGCGAACCTTTTCATTTTCATCCCTTGGCAATTGAAGATTGTATCCATAATTTACAACGCCCGAAGCTTGATTATTATGAGGAATATACTTTTTTTGTTACACAAGCCTTAAATCAAAAGATGATAACAAGAGAAGAAATTGATTTTTTTCTGAGTAAAAACTACATAATTACTTTTCATCATCAATTTTCACCTGAAATTGACGATGTGTGGAATAAATTTACTTTGTCAACAAGCACTGAGAAGTGGGATCCTTCGCATGTATTATACCTTGTCCTCGATAAAATGGTTGATAACTATTTCCCTCTCGTTTATCAGATTGAAGACCGCTTAAATGAAATTGACGAGAATTCTAAAAGAAGAACAATGGAAGAATTGTTGGAGGATTTATTTGATACAAGACATCACCTTCTATCGCTCAGGCATACGATTACACCAATGCGTGACCTGATCTACAGGGTTCTTAATTCGCAGCGGATGTCGTCTATTCAAGGAAAATGGGAATATTATTCTGATATTCATGACCACTTACTTAAATTATCAGAGATGATTGAAGCCAATCGTGAATTAACAACAGATATCCGCGACAGCTATATCTCACTAAATTCTCATCAAACCAATCATGTCATGAAGGTTTTAACGGTAATTACCACGATTTTCATGCCGCTAACCTTCATTGCAGGTTTGTATGGAATGAATTTTCACTATATGCCAGAATTAACCTGGAAATATGGATATTTTGCCACGCTAGGTGTCATGGTTCTTGTAGCAATTGGTATGTCTATTTGGTTTATGAAAAAAGGTTGGTTTAAATAAATGAAGGGACTAGCTTCTGCTAGTCCCTTCTTTCAATCGGTCAAACTCATTTCCACTCTTCATAATTAACTGTTCCGCCTGTTAAATCAATCGTGTTCCGCTCACCTTTATAATAGGTTTTTCCATCTTTTTCGATAAGTAATCTATCATAGGTATATACTTTCTGCCCATTTGGCAAATGAATCACTACCTTCTGTCCAGGGTTTTCAATCGGTGCTTCTATTTTAATTGTATTTTGATAATAGTGACGAAATACAATGAAACTAGCTGTAACTATAAGGCACACGACGATTAAAAAAAATAAACCCTTCAACGGAGATCGCTTCGGCTTAGTATGGTATAGTTCAACTCTGGTCAACTTTTTTCCTCCTGTAATAAATGATCGGGCAAATTAATTTTTCAAATAGTTAGAATACTTCAATCATTGCCCAAACCCTCATTTTTTAATCTATCTAAAAAAATTTATCACTGGTTAATTTATGCTAATGGACACTAATAGTTGACGATAATCACCGATAAACACATGATTTTCATAATTATGTATAATAGTAAGGAATGAACATTCTGAAAGGGGTTACAGCAGTGCTAAATACTAATTCAAAAGAAACACTGAAATTAATCGCGGATTTAGTGTCGATACCAAGCCCATCAGGGAATACACATGAAGTGATTACTTTCGTTGAAAACTACCTGTCCGAGTTACAAATTTCAACCTATCGAAACCGTAAAGGTGGATTAATAGCTACAATTGAAGGTGAAAATTCAAGTAAGCATCGTATGTTGACAGCTCATGTTGACACGCTTGGTGCGATGGTGAAGGAAGTAAAATCAAATGGCCGCTTAAAAATTGATTTAATTGGCGGATTTAAGTTCAATTCTATTGAAGGAGAATATTGTCAAATTGAAACAAACAGCGGCAAAAAGATTACTGGAACGATTTTAATGCATCAAACTTCTGTCCATGTGTATAAAGATGCTGGGAAGGCAGAACGAAATCAGGAAAATATCGAAATAAGGATAGATGAAAAAGTACATAATGCCGAGGAAGTTCGTGCGTTGGGAATTGAGGTAGGTGATTTTGTTTCGTTTAACCCCCGTGTCGAGATAACACCAAGCGGCTATATAAAATCACGTCATTTGGATGACAAAGCAAGTGTGGCCATTTTACTGCAATTGATTAAACAAATTAAGCAGGAAAACATAGCCCTTCCCTATACTACCCATTTCTTAATTTCTAACAATGAAGAAATTGGTTACGGCGGGAACTCGAATATTACTCCTGAAACAGTGGAGTATTTAGCAGTCGACATGGGAGCAATGGGTGACGGACAGTCAACGGATGAGTATACTGTTTCCATTTGTGTAAAGGATGCAAGTGGTCCTTACCATTATGGATTACGGAAAAATTTAGTTCGTCTAGCTGTAGAAAACAACGTCGAATATAAATTAGACATTTATCCTTTCTATGGGTCAGATGCCTCAGCCGCGATCCGCTCCGGTCATGATATCGTCCATGGCTTAATTGGACCTGGTATTGATTCTTCACACGCGTTTGAGAGAACCCATGAATCTTCCATTGCTAATACAGCTAAATTACTGTATCATTACGTGCAAAGTGATTTAATCCAGTAGGAGATGAATAAATGTTTTCTAATATTGGTGTACCAGGATTAATTTTAATTTTAATCGTCGCCTTAGTCATCTTTGGTCCAAACAAACTCCCCGAAGTCGGCCGCGCATTTGGCCGTTCGATTCGCGAATTCAAAAAAGCGACAGAAGGAATTGCTGATGATATTAAAGAAGAAATAATTGAAGATATCCAAGAAAGCAAACAAACAACCATTAATTTAAAGAAATAATGATAGTTGATATTTAATGAAAACATCCCCTTCAATTTGATGGGGATGTTTTTGACTTCTTATTTCTTTGTAAAAGCCTGAACTTGATTCATTAATTTTTTTCGCGAGTTAGGATTTCGGAGTAGATAGGCTGCACCAAGTGCAACGGTAGTCATCATTAGATTTTTTCTTTTCATTACAAACCTCCTCAGTGTTAATCATTCTTAAATGTTCCCTTTAATAACTTATTTAACAACAGTAATTATTTACAATCATCCCCCTTGATGGTCAGAAAAGTGAATTTAACGTATTAAAAAAACTAATTCGAATTGAATTAGTCAGGCTGTCTAAAAACTCTCGACAGCCCTTTATTTTATACAAAAACTTTAATAATTTACGGCGTTAATTCATTATAATATTATTAGTAAACGCTTTGAGACTTGTCTGTTGATTGGCGCTCCAGGCACTTCGCTTTCCGCGGGCGTTGCGGGGAGCCTCCTCGTCGCTACGCTCCTGCGGGGTCTCCCCTGCCCCGTACTCCCGCAGGAGTCTGCGTGCCTTCCGCGGAAATCAACAGGACCATTAGCAGGGACAAAATCAATAAATTGTTCCGGTGAAAAGAAAAATTGCCGAGAAAAGCACCCTTTCTCGACAATCTGACTAAATCGAATTGAATTAGTTTTTCATTTTGAAGCTTATTACTTTTTCAAGAGTCCCTTAATCTTCTCATTATGCTGCTTAGTTTGCTCTAACAGTTGATTTAGTAGTAACGAACTCTGCTTATTGTCCTTTTTTTCAACTGCTAACCTTAACTCATGAAATGTTTTCCAATGGGACATTTCTTTACCGCCATGTGCTTGTTTAATAAATTCTTCTTTTGTTATCTTTCCAGCATCAAATTGCTTTTTCAGTTGATCAATTTTTGCCATTTTCTCTTTTTTCCATTGCTCACGTTTTGCAGCATTTTCTGGACTCATCCATTGGTTACTCAACGTCTTCTTTTCTGCAATGACTGCAGTCCATTCTGCTTTTTTCTCGGGTGTGTACTGATCCACCCAAGATAGAAGCATTTTCTGTCTTTCTTCCATTTTTGCTTGCCAATCTTTATGCATCATGTGGTGATGTCCGTCTTCATGACAATCACAAGGGGCTTTTTCCCTTTGCGTTCCATTTGTGGTATCAGGTGCCGTGTGATTTGCTGCAGCCATTCCAGGTACTGACAATATTAAGCCCAATGCTAACAACGACATTATCTTCTTCATAAGTATCTCCTTCCAATCCTTTTAATTAGTAAAATAATCCTTTTTTTGGTACGGATTTATCATTCCCAGTTTTTCAAAAAAAATTTACCAATTTGACAAATATTTAGTGATAAACCTCTTGAGTTTATTCTTGAATTATCGTATTCTAAGTACATAGAAGATATGTGAAACATTTCACAATTACTAAAGGGCCTTGGCTCTATTTTTTAAAAAGCCCTATGTGAATGATTTCACAATAATCGTAGAAAAAGTACCTTACTATATATGGGAGTGGGAAGTTATGAACAAACCAAAAATCGTCATCCTAGGTGGAGGATACGGCGGAATTATCACAAGCAAAAAATTAGAAAAGCTACTTAAATCTGGTGAAGCAGATGTGACATTAATTAATAAACATGAGTACCACTATATTACAACACAATTACATAAAACAGGTGTTGGAACGGCATCAGATAAGCAAATTGCCATGTCTATACCAGAATTAATTAATCCTGATAAAACTAACTTTATTACGGCTACCGTATCCAATGTTGACACTGCTAATCAAGAAGTACAACTGGAAGGCGGAGAGGCGGTCAAATATGATTACTTATTAGTAGCATTAGGGTTTGAAGGTCAAACCTTCGGAACGCCTGGTGTGAAAGAGCATGCCTTTGAACTGCGCAGCTTTCGGAGTTCAAAAGCTATTTACCACCAAATTAAAAAACAGCTAAACCTATATAAAGAAGATCAAGATCCTTCACGGTTAACCTTCGTTGTCGCTGGCGGCGGATTTACAGGGATCGAATTGCTTGGAGAGTTGGCTGATGGTTTACCTAAACTTTGTAAAGAACATGAGGTTCCGTTTGAAAAGGTTCAAATTATCGGAATTGAAGCAGCTCCATCGGTTATCCCTTTCTTCCCTAAGCAATCTGTCCAATATACGACAGAAGTCTTAGAAAAGTTGAATATTAAATTAATTACAGCCACCAAAATTCTTGAGTGTACAGCTGATAAAGTGATTCTTGAGAATAATATCGAGGTTCCTACCAAGACAATTGTATGGTCATGTGGCGTTCAAGGTAACACAATTGTTCAAAAATGGGGCTTACCAATTGAAAGAGGCAAGCTTGCTGTAGATCCATATCTTCGAGTTAAGAATACAAAAAATGTGTTTAGTATCGGAGATTGCTCCCTATTCATGAAGGATGAAAAAACTGCTTTAGCACCAACTGCACAAGTAGCCTTGCAGCAAGCGCCTGTTTGTGCAAAAAACATAGTCGCTACACTACGCGGTGAATCACTAACTGCTTTTGAATATCACCACAAAGGCTCTGTTGCTTCAATTGGACTTTCTGCCGGAGTTGGTAAAGTAGGTTCTGTCCGTCTGTCAGGCTTAATCGGAGCATTTATGAAGTTAGTCATTGAAGCCCGTTACCTGTTTAATCTTGGCGGTCCTTCGTTGATCCTTAAGCAACACTTTGGTGTAGACAGACAACCATTAAAAGTTACTGCAAAACAATAACTGAAACCATTTATTTATGCTTATTTCCCTTTCCAGATGGTCCCCCCCTTTCTGGAATTTGAATAGAATTATCCCTAAGATATAAAGAGCCTTCAATCCCCCAATTAAAGGCAGACAGCCCCACTCCAATAGAGTGGGGCTGTTTATTCCTATTTTAACAATTACCTAATGCCATTCCAATAATTCAAGACGGTTACCAAAGGGATCGTGCATATGAATTCTGCTCGCCCCTGGAAGAAGATCATCTTCATAAAATGTAATACCCTTTTCACGAAGATGTCCTTTTAGCACCTCGAGATTTTCTACAACAAAGGCAGGATGTGCTTTTTTAGCTGGTGTAAACGGTTCCTCTACTCCAATGTGAAGTTGAAAAGTCCCAAACTCGAACCATACTCCGCCCCGCTTTTTTAATTCCTCAGGCTTTTCAACTTCTAATAATCCTAGTATTCCGCTAAAAAATTCCCTTGCTGCTTCTTCACAGCCCTTAGGAGCCGCAAGCTGGATATGGTCGATTTTTTTTATTGCAAATGACATTAGACACTCCTCCGTTTGTCAATAATCTCCTCACTTTATTTTATTAATTTTATTATTTTCTTTCAAGTTTGAACTTTCATAAATTGGTATAATCACAAGAAAGACTATTTCCATGAAAATGGAAAGAGTCTTTCTTTAATAAACATCTCTTTTTGTAAAGACGAAAAAGGAAACAAACAAAGCAGCTGCCCACCACACTAAAAGTACTTGGATTGAGAATGACAGGTTCATGCCTTCAATTGGTGGAGCGGACCCTTTCATGTAATCAGTTAGACGTAAATTAACCATAAAAAAGTACTTTGCAGATTCCCAAGAGGAAACCATGTTTGTAAGAATGGCGCCAGAGATTAGGGACGCGAGCATTACACCCATGCCTGCTGCCGTACTACGAATTAATACAGACAACATAAAGGAAAGTGTACCAACGACTATTGAAACAAACCAGACGAGCCCAAAGTCCATTAATAAAAATTTCCACTGACCCATAAGCTTGACTTCTGATGTATTTAACCCCGTTTCCGTTACATTAAAACCTGTTAAGATTGGGGCTCCCCACCCTTTATAGCCAAACACCACACCTGATATCAGATAGGAAAGAATTCCTGCGATTGCAATAATTAAAGAAACAGCTAAACAAAGTGTCCAATATTTACTCAAGAGGATCTTCCAACGTTTCACAGGCCTCGTCAAGAGCAGTTTTATCGAACCTAAGCTGTGCTCGGATGAAACCAAATCACTTGCAATCACCATGACCATTAATGGGATAAATAAATCAATTGAATTTTCCAGGAATATTCTCATAAATGTTGGTGCCCCTGGTTCAGAGGGATTGATATCATGATCTAAATAATATTGTTGCTGTTGTAAGGAGATTTGCAACTGTTTCTTCCATTCGTCTGAAATTCGACTGCTGCTCAAGCGATTTGTTGTATCCACAATTTGCTGTTGTAAAATCGTTCGCCAGTCACTGGTTCCTAATTTTTCTCGTTGTGTCTGAACCTGTTTATATTGTGCATATGTAAATAACATAACAAGAACGCCAATAATGATGGCAATAACAATGAGTCGTTTCTTGGCAATCAGTTTCATCATTTCATTCTGAATTAGCTTATTCAATCAGGTCACCCCCCGTAAGTTCGAGGAATAAATCCTCAAGGACTGGCATCTTTCGATTTATTTCCATCACAGAAATACCAGCTTCAACTAGGTGTTTATTCCATACCGGGATCTTTTCTTGATTAAATTCAGTCATTATGGCGCCATCTACTGTATCTTCAATTTTTGTTAATGAACGCAGTACTTCCCTTCCCCGCTCAAGGGGTTGAAGATGCCAAACTACCCGTTCACGGTTTGACAACAAATCATGGACTGTATCTGTTCGGATGATTGTCCCTTTTGAAATAATCGCAACACGATCACATAATAGTTGGATTTCACTTAATAGATGGCTTGAAACTAGCACACTTAAACCTTCATCTTCAGCAAGAAAGCGAATAAATTGACGCATTTCGCGGATACCTGCAGGGTCGAGCCCATTTGTTGGCTCATCGAGGATCAGCACCTTTGGTTTTCCCAGCAATGCTTGAGCAATACCAAGACGCTGTCTCATCCCTAGTGAATAAGTTTTTACTTTATCATGGATTCTTTCCGTTAAACCAACAAGTTCGGTTACCTCTTTAATTCGTTCCTCTCCGATATCATCAAGCATTCTGGCAAAATGAAGGAGATTATTATAGCCTGATAGATATGGATATAGTTCTGGATTTTCAACAATACATCCGAGGTTTGACATTGCCTCCTGAAACTTCTCTTCTATATTTGCTCCACAAATTTGAATGTGGCCGGAAGTAGGCTTGATTAATCCAACTAGCATGCGGATAGTGGTGGTTTTTCCAGCACCATTTGGACCTAAAAAACCAAACACCTCTCCTTCCCGTAAATCAAATGACAATCCTTTAATGATTTCTTTTTTTCCAATTACCTTTTTTAAATCCTTAACTGCTAATGTAATTTTTTTCTCCATCAATTTCCTCTCCTTACCAGGTAAGCAATGAAGCTACCCGTTCGGCAATTAAACGATACCCTTTTGAGTTTGGGTGAAACTTGTCAGCATAGAGATAGTCATTCACCTTTAACTCAAACAGATCAAAGGTTGGAACAAATATAATTTTGGGGAATGAAGCACTCACCTCTGCACTGTCATAATTCCAGTGCCGGACCACTTTGGACATTTCCTTTCCTTGATCTAATTCAATAAAAGGATTATAAAGTCCGATGAAGAATACATTGGCATTAGGGTTGTTTTTCCGTATTTGCTCAAAAACAAATTTTAAGTTATTGAGGTATTTCTTTTCAATCACTGCAATATCTTTTGCTCCAAAATCCTCTAATCCTTGTCCACCTCTGAACAAGTCATTACCACCAATCGTCACTAACACCATATCTGCCTTCCCGATTTGCCGCCCAACTTCGGTTTCCTGGACTTGCTTTTTCAAAGAATCAGATCTTTGACCATTAATACCTAGATTGGTCAGTTGAACTGGCCGGTTTGTTTTCTTCTTGATTTCATCAACCAAGACGCCCACATAGCCTTTTCCAGTTTCATCCCCTGTCCCGCGAGTTAAAGAATCACCTAACGCCACAATCGTTAGCCCTTTTTTAGTATCAACTTTGGAAACAGTCTTTACTTCTGGAACCTTCTCTGGTTTGCCGGCATAATACTCCCCAACTGCCCAGACAAGTCCGATCAGCCAGATGAGGCAAAATAAAACCGCTATGCCCGTGATCGAACGTATGACATTCCTATTCATGAAGAACCATCCTTTCTGGCTATTTCTATATTTTATTTAATCATAGTTGAGTATTGAATCAAACTTTCAACCACTATAAATGGAGTTCAATTATAAAAGATTCGATATTTGTTAACTTTATCGAGATTTTCTGTATTAAAAAACAAAGGTACCTATATAGGCTGCCTTTGTAATAGATGGGTTCTCCTATTTGGAACCTGTTTCAATCACAACATTCCTTAATTTTTTAAACAAATAAATAACTACGAAAAGGATGAATAGAACTAAACACGTAAGGATTACGTATCTCTTGATGACTTCAAAAAAAAGCTCCCATCGAGATCCAAGCAATTTACCAAAAATAATAAAGCTGGAGACCCAAATGGTCGAGCCAATACCTGTATACAGGGTATAAACTCTAATTGGAACACCAGTGATTCCTGAAAAGTACCCAATAAAATGTCTAAAAACGGGGATAAATAATGAAATAATTAATAGTTTATTTCCAAATCTACTTAGCCACCTCGAAATCGCAGTTAACTTTTCTGGCTCG
This sequence comes from Neobacillus drentensis, assembly GCF_036962125.1. Lineage (GTDB taxonomy): Bacteria > Bacillota > Bacilli > Bacillales > Cytobacillaceae > Neobacillus > Neobacillus drentensis_B. Next base: position 541,942 of record NZ_JBALOA010000005.1, on the reverse strand, counting down.
ATATGAATACGCTTACCATGCCTTTCAAAAAATTTTATACCTAGCTTATTTCCTACCCAATACGAGAGGAGCATCCCAGCGGTAGAACCTGCCGCGGAAGCGAAAATACTACCGAACCAATTTAATTGCCCAATAAATGATAAAAACCCTGCATATGCAAGCATGGCTTCCATGGGGACCGGGAGTGCCAATATTCCTAGCGAGATTGAAAGAAAAAGGACAAGGTATCCATACTCGTTCATAATGGCTGTTAAATAATGCACTGATGAAAACTCTCCTTTCCCTTAAAGGACCTTTAGCCGTTGTTCGGTAATCATCCATAAAAATATTTTAACCATTATTCACTATTCTTTAACATAATTTTATGGTATTTCCAAAATGTTTTAAGTGCTATGTGCTGCAATAAAAGACAAACCGACTTCCATTGGAAATCGGTTTTGTTTTGCTACTATTCTTCTAAATTCCCCATCGGGCCAAAAAATTCAAAGTGAATTCTGTCTTCCGTAATACCAATTTCCTTTAATGATCGATTAATAGCCTTCATAAAAGGAACAGGTCCACAGAAATAAAAGTCTGCTTCCTTCGTATCAATTTTTTCGTGAAGCCAATCACGTGTAACATAGCCTTCTACATCAAAACGATTATTTTTGCGGTCTTCTTCTGTAGGTGAATCATAGAAGAAATAGGCATGTACATTTTCAAGTTTGGATACTTCCTCGACTTCGTCTCTTAGCGCATGGACATTACCGTTCGCAGCAGCATGGATAAATGTGACCTTACGTTTTGGCTGAGCTTCCACTGTCGTTTTTAACATACTCATCATGGGCGTTAAACCAACCCCGCCACTAAGTAAAACTACTGGAGTTTTTTTGTTCATATCAAGAACAAAATCACCTGCTGGAGCACTAACTTTTAAAATATCTCCTACATTGACTCCATTGTGCAAGAAGTTGGAAACCATACCATCAGGATTATCCGTCCCTGTTTCACGCTTTACACTAATCCGGTAATAATCTTTACCCGGTGCGTCTGAGAGGCTGTACTGACGGATATGGGTGAACGTTTCACCAGCTATTTCTAGTTTGATACTAATATATTGACCAGGAATAAAATCTGCAATTCCTTTGTTATCTTCTGGTTTTAAGTAGAACGAAGTAATGACGTCACTTTCAACCACTTTACGGGCTACAATAAAATTGCGGAACCCATACCAGCCGCCCTGTTGATGTTCAGTTTCATCATATAATTCTGCTTCTACACTGATAAAAACATCGGCAATGACATTGTACGCCTCTGCCCATGCATTGATAACTTCGTCTGTTGCGGCATCACCTAACACATCTTTAATCGCTAATAAAAGGTGTTTCCCAACAATCGGATAATGTTCAGGCAAAATGCCAAGGCTTCTGTGTTTTTGAGCAATTTGTTTAACCACGGGTAGAATAGCTCCTAAATTATCGATATACATCGCAGCAGCATAAACCGTTCCTGCTAATGCTTTTTGCTGTCTGCCTTGTTTTTGATTGGCATGATTAAAGATATTTAACAATTCAGGATGGTTACTAAACATTAATTGGTAAAAACGAGTGGTAATCGTTTCCCCGTGTTTTTCTAATACTGGTACAGTGGATTTAACTATTTCAATTGTTTTTGTATTTAACAATTCGAACACCCCTTATGTAATTACTATTGCCATAGTGATTATATGAGATTAAATACAGATACTAAGTGATTTAAATCACAGATTGCTATTTTTGAATAATTTGAACTAGTCCAACATGTCACAAAATGTTCACTTTTGAACATGACAAATATAACTAGTCTGAAAGTACACATTCTTGTAATGTTGAGTTTAGATATCATTATACTTACACACTTTTCACTGGAGGAAGAGGATAAGAATGAACAATGCAAAAATTGCCTGGATCACGGATACCACGGCTTCTCTCAGCGAAGAATTTATTAAGAAAAATAATATATATGTCGTTCCCCTCAATATTGTAATTAACCAAGAATCCTATAAGGAAACAATCGATATTACGCAAAAAGAGTTTTATGAGCGAATGCGAAAGGAAGATTCAAAATTTCAAACATCGCAACCGGCGCTTGGTGATTTTGTTAACCTTTATTCAAAATTAAAGGAAGACTATGATTTTGGGATAGCTATTCATGCTTCAAGTCTATTATCTGGTACCTTTCAAACCTCTGTGATGGCAGCGGAAATGGTTGATTTTAAATTAGTCCCGCTTGACTCACTAACAGGGTCCTACCCACTCTCTTTCTTAATCAAAAAAGGGATTGAACTAGTAGAAAAAGGCCTTGAAATCAATGAAGTCGTTGCACAACTTAATGGACTGCGCGAGCATACACGCTTATTTTTAGTTCCTTCAAATTTGGACCAGCTTAAAAAAAGCGGCAGAGTATCTGGCGGCCAAGCTATACTAGCTTCTTTATTTAATATTAAACCAATCTTAGCGATTGAAGACGGTGGCGCTAAGATTAAAGATAAAGTTCGCACGGAAAAGAAAGCAATCGCGTGGTTGATAAATAATTTGAAAAAAGACCTAGAAACAAAGAGTGTTAAGAAAGCAGCCATCGTTCATGCGAACGACCTCGAACGAGCTGTTCAACTTGAAAAATTAGTCAATGAAACATTCCCAGACATTGAAACGGAATTAATGATGTTGATTACGGTGGCTGGCGTTCATACGGGGGTCGGCACGCTGGGACTTTCTTGGGTATCCGAATAAAGAAAAGGACTGAATCCAGTCCTTTTTTTACTTTCATTATGTTATTATTTTCCACTAATTGATTCTATTATTATGTATAATAGGATTAATTGATTTAATAAATTACATGAAATGGAATTGAAGCGATGAAAAATAGGAAAAGAGTGTTTTTATTGTTAGGATTACTAATTACTTTGGGGTTGATTTATATCGGCATTTTACAATTTAAAATAAGTCAATATAGTCATAATGAAGTACCTAAAAATGCAGACTATCTAATTGTCCTTGGGGCAAGGGTTAAGGGAACCGTTCCTTCTCTGGCGTTGGCTAGCAGAATAAATTCAGCTGCAGAATATTTAAAGAAAAACAAAGAGACAATTGTCATAACCTCTGGAGGAAAAGGACCGGGTGAAGATATATCTGAAGCGGAATCAATCAGGAGAAAACTTGTCGAGCAAGGAATTAGTGAGTCGCGGATTATTTTAGAAGATCAATCAACAGATACCTATGAAAATATTAAGTTTTCAAAGAGACTGATTCCAACCGGAGCAAAGCTTGGTCTTGTGGTTACAAATACTTTTCATGTCTACCGAGGAGTGTCAATTGCTCGTGATTACGGCCTAGAGGTACATGGACTTCCAGCAGCAACTCCATGGAGCGCAGTAATAAAATCCTATTCCCGCGAATACTTAGCAATTACAAAATTCTATTTAAAAAGATATATCCTTGACTAATTAAAAAACACAAGAGTACTGTGTAGAGACCAGTACTCTTGTGTTTTTAATCCTCAATTATTTTTGCATAGATACATGTATCTCTTAATTCTTTACTGTCTGCAGAAATCCCATCCTTACGTAAAATTCCCTCTAAAGTAAATCCTAATCGTTCAGGAATCGCCCGGCTTCTGGTATTTTTCGAGTCGCAGCGAATTTCAACCCGTTTTGCTTTTAGTTCCATAAAGGCAAAATTAGTGATCGCCTCAGTCGCTTCGGTGATATATCCACTCCCTCTATAGCGCGTATCAATCCAGTAACCAATCTCAAACTTGGGAATATCCCAGTTGATTCTATGCAAACCAGAAGAACCGATGAATTCTCCTGTTTCTTTATGAAAAATATGTAATCTCAAATCCTCGCGTGTTAAAAACTTGGCATGTGCTTCTCGCATATTTGCTTCCACATCATCGGCTGTTTGCTCGCGATGGGCCCACGGCATCCAGTCTTTTAATTCAGTTAATGATGCTTGCATTGCTTGGTACACAGCTTTACCATCCCCGGGTAAGGGTTTACGGATTAGTAATCTTTCAGTATAAAACTCTTCTGGAATATTTAATAGAATTGGTTTCATGATTCTTTCCTCCTTTCTTTAAACCATTCGCTATTCTCGTTGTAATTCCTCTTTCTTTAGGTCGAGGATTTGAATTCGCTCATTGAATTGTGAAATTCGCCCAGTGAACTTCAAAATTTGCCCATTGAATCATCAAATTCGCCCATTGAATCATCAAATTCGCCCATTGAACTTCAAAATTCGCCCATTGAAACCATACTGGCCATCATAGTAGCTCAGGAAGGGATAAAAAAGACCCTTCCCCATAAGGAAGAGCCCTCGAAAATTGCTATTTTTAGTATGCTTTTGCCCAATAGACCATCTTGTCTGCATCTTTTCCGCAGCAAACGCACTTATCAGACAGCTTTTCTTGCTCAAATGGCATACAGCGTGAAGTTGCACCGGTATCTTCTTTAATTTTTTCCTCACAAGCTAATTCACCGCACCACATCGCCTTAATAAAACCAGGTTTTGCTTCAAGTGATGCCTTTAACTCATCAAGAGTTACCGCAACCGTTGTTCTTTCTTCACGATGAGTTAGAGCTTTGTTATATAAATTCGTTTGAATTTCATCGAGTAGTTCAACAAGCTTGGTTTCTAATTGATCGAGTGGAACAAAGACTTTCTCTAACGTATCGCGTCTTACTAAAACCACTTGCTTGTTTTCAATGTCTTTAGGTCCCACCTCAAGACGAACTGGAATACCCTTCATTTCATACTCATTAAATTTCCAGCCTGGCTTTTTATCGCTGGCATCAATATCAACACGGGCCACCTTACCAAGTGACTGTTTCAAATCATAGGCAAAGTCAAGCACGCCTTCTTTATGCTGCGCAATTGGCACAATCATCACTTGAGTTGGTGCTGCTTTTGGCGGAATCACAAGACCGCGGTCATCTCCGTGGACCATGATTAACGCACCAATAATTCTCGTTGTAAAGCCCCAAGAAGTTTGATGTACATATTGCAGCTTTCCTTCTTTGTCGGTGTACTGAATGTTAAATGCCTCAGCAAAACCTGTGCCAAAGTGGTGAGAAGTTCCAGACTGTAAAGCTTTTCCATCATGCATTAAGCTTTCAATTGTAAATGTCGCTTTTGCACCGGCAAACTTTTCTTTTTCCGTTTTTTGTCCTTTGACAACTGGAATCGCAAGGATTTCTTCACATATAGCCGCATAGACGTTTAGCATTTTAATGGTTTCTTCCATTGCATCTTCGTCAGTCGCATGGGCTGTATGACCTTCCTGCCATAAAAACTCTAATGTCCGCAGGAATGGACGCGTTGTTTTCTCCCAACGGACAACGTTCGCCCATTGATTATAAAGCTTAGGCAGATCTCGGTAAGAATGAATGATATTGCTATAATGCTCGCAGAAAAGTACTTCTGATGTAGGACGAACAACTAGTCGTTCGGCAAGTGGCTCAGATCCTCCGTGTGTGACCCATGCTACTTCAGGTGCAAAACCTTCGACATGGTCTTTTTCTTTTTGTAGCAAGCTCTCTGGAATAAACAAAGGCATATAAACATTTTCATGCCCAGTTTCTTTAATGCGGCGATCGAGTTCATTTTTAATATTATCCCATAAAGCATAGCCATATGGACGGATAATCATGGAGCCGCGTACACTTGAATAATCAATTAAATCCGCTTTTGTGACGACATCTGTGTACCATTGGGCGAAATCATCGTCCATCGCCGTTACATCTTTTACAAATTCTTTTGCCATGTTTGACACCTCTTATTTTTTTATATACTTAAACGGGCGCTTCCGCTTTTCCACACAAAAAGGCCTTGATCCTAAAAAAGGGACCAAGGCCTGGCGGTACCACCCTAAATTCATAAAGCAAATTGCTTTATACTCTTTCCATGATAACGGACTTTATCCGCATGTATCTTCAAATTCGATACAGAACTCAGGAGCAGGTTCAAATGACTGTCTTAAGGAACCTCACACCACTGGTTCCCTCTCTTGGTAAGACCGGTTCACTTTACTAATCCCCGTCACAGTTTCAATAGTATTTTTGAAAATTATATATTTCAGCGTAAAAAAAGTCAATTTTTTTATGGAATATTCTTCTGATGAGTTTAAATAACCTTCGAATTCACTTTATTCGAAGGAAAAAATCAGTTAAAATGCTAGTAATTAGAAAAAATGGGGTGGCTCGCGTGGAAAAAGAAAAGGATGATCTCCAAAAAGAAGAAGAAGAAAAAGAATTCTTGCTTGAATACATCAAAATGCAAAATGAAGCTATGAAAAGAATTTTTAAAAATACTTTAGATAAAGAAGAAACTAAGGAATAACTCTCCCAATAGCTCTCAACTGAAATCTATCCCTCACCAATAGTCATAAAACGTTCAAATTCATCACTGAAAATACAAATTTAAAGTAGTCATTTACATTTATAATACTCTTATGTTGTTAATCCATATACACTAAGAGGAGATATAAAATGAATATATTTGCGATTCTTTCAGCTGTGATTGTTGCTGCCGGCACCGGTTATTCAATCTATTCAGTTTACCGGAATAAAAATAAACTAGCCGGAACATCTGGGGTAATGCTTAGTATGGTGATTGCGGTAATCACTGGGTTACTGACCGGCAGTATCATTGGCATCATTTCCGGCGAGATTTTTCTAGTTGTCGGAGTCAGCATGATTATTGGTTTCGTCATCGGTTTCTTAGCTGGGCACCCTGTCGGGATATTAGCGATTCTGATGGGCTCTATTTCCGGTTTAATGGGCGGCATCATTGGCGCGATTCTCGGAGCATTTATCCAATTTATTAATCCGACGATTTTGTTAGGAATCCTATTGGGATTTTATATTTTAATTATTGGATTCGTAATTATGTATATTAAGGTTGAATCGAATAATAAGTTATCCCTTGATACACAAGAACTCTCACCGTTTGCAATCATCGCAGGTGGTGTGGTGCTCGTTTCTTTATTCTTATTTATGTATAGCAGTGACATGGTGGAAATCCCAGGTAAAAGTCAAACAGCACAAACGGAAGCGAAACAAACCACTAGTCAAGAGGTTCCTAAAACAGAAGTTGATGTCACCAAGGAAAGCAAACCCATTGTTAAGATGAACGTAACTACTCAAGGGTACACTCCAAACGTCATCCGCGTAAAAAAAGGAGTGCCTGTGGAACTAGAAATTACCAATCCACTGGACAGTAGTAATTGTATATCTACCTTCATGATTCCTGATTTTAATGTAAACAATGTCAATCTTAAAACAGGCACGACAAAACTTACCTTTACACCTGATAAATCTGGAGAATATACGTTTAGTTGCGGAATGCAAATGTTTAAAGGGACAATCATTGTTGAATAGAAAGGTCAAAAGCACACGATATCCATTCGTGTGCTTTTCTTTATTACGTCTTATCAACTTTTTGGGGTACGTGGGAAAATGACTTCAATCGTTGTTCCTTTGCCAAGCGTACTTTGCACCTTGGTTTTACCATGATGTTTCTCAATAATCCACTTAGCAATCGACAATCCGAGCCCAGTACCTTCGGCGGCAGTCCTTGCTTTGTCACTTTGATAGAAACGATCAAAGATTTTTGGAATATCCATCTCTGGGATGCCAATTCCGGTGTCATCCACTTTAAGGAAAATAGAATTATGTGTTTGCCCGCAGGAAAGCAGAATCTCCCCGCCCTCATTCGTATATTTCAAGGCATTGTCTAAAAGAATGACAATTAATTGATGAATTCTAGCTTTATCGGCTAACATTTTAACAGGTTCGGATTCTTGTAATCGGAGCGTTTTTTCTTGATACATCGCAATTTCTTCGTATTGTTGAAGAATCTCTAGTAAAAGGTGATCTAGCTGGAAGACCTCTTTTTTCACTTCAATTTGATTGGAATCCGACCTTGCTAGTGTTAATAAGTTGGTCACTAATTTCGAAAGCCTTCTTGATTCATTTGATATGGTTGATATATCAAGAATTTTATCCTGAATCGTTGCTTTAGGTGCTCGAAAAAGCACCTCCGTCTTTGCTTGGATCACCGCTAATGGGGTCCTTAACTCATGGGAAGCATCGGATACAAACTCCGACTGTTTTTGCCAGGCGTTTTTAATCGGGACAAGTGCCTTTCCCGCTAAAAAGTAACCAGAGGCTACCGCGCAAAGGATACCGATTCCCATCCCCACCAGCATAATCAATAATAATCTTTCAAGTAATTCTTGCTCAGAGTTTACATTCCGAATGAATTGTACCGTTATTTTTCCTAATTCAGGATGATTGGCCTCGACGGCAATGTATCGAAAAGAAAAATCTTCTACATCGACATCTGTTAGAGTATTCATGGCTGTAGGGCGAATTCTCTTTTCATTATCCTGAAAGAGTTCAGCATCTCGGTTTTGTTCTGACAATAGCTGATCATTTTCATCCCAGATTAAGGTTAATATCCTCGGGTCTCTCCTTACAAATTTCGGAATCGGTCCCCCATTTCCCTCTCGCATATCACCTCGTCCATCCGGCTGCTGATCAAAATGATCCATCGATTCATACAATGATTGGTTAACATCTTTATAGAGTTGATGATTTGTGTAAAAATATATTACGCCACCAAGTATGCTTATCAGAACAATAACTACTAATGAATTAAGAAATGTCAATTTAATAAGGGTTTGTCGAAACATATGAGCTCCTATTCTTCGTTTAACATATAGCCGACGCCACGAATCGTTTTAATATCAGACTGGTAACCTGATGGTTCTAATTTTTTGCGGAGATGATGCATGAATACCTCCACAATCGCGATCGTTGTATCGGAATCAAAGCCCCAGACACGGTCATATATTTGTTCTTTTGTGAGGATTGCCCCTTTATTCTGAATGAGGTACTCTAATAGCTCATATTGCTTCGCTGTCAGTTTAATCTGGCTGCCATCGACTACAATGTCTCGTTCCTTCCCTAACAATTCAATCCCACGATACTGGATTGTTTGATTGGTTGTTAGGCTTCCGCTTCTCCTTAATAAGGCACGAATCCTTGCCTTTAACTCCGCTCCTTGAAATGGTTTGACTAAGTAATCATCCCCACCACTATCCAGGCCTTTGACACGGTCCTCGAGTGAATCTCTCGCAGTCAGAAAAAGAACAGGTATTTTTAAGCCTTCCTTACGAATCGTCTGCAGGACTTCAAATCCATCAATTTCAGGAATCATGACATCTAATACAATGACATCATGAATATTTTGCATCGCTAAAAATAAAGCATCCTCTCCGTTTGATGCTTGGTCCACTTCAAACTCATCTGATAACAGCTGAACAATCGATTCCAGTAGAGGAAGATTATCTTCGACAACTAATAAACGCATATCTATCTCTCCTAGGATGAAGGAATTAGTAATACCTGTAATTATATAAAGGAATCATAACATAAAGGTTATGATTCCTTTATATTGAATGTGCAAGAAGAGGTCAAGTTACCTCCATTAATTAACGCCTCTACCACTAAAGTTCCGGTTTATTCGGCCCGCATTACCCATTCCGCCAAAAATACTAACTTGATTATTTCCACTTGAGTTCGTTGATACACTTGCTTTTGCTAATTGAGGTAATTTAACTGTTTCTCCTGCTGTCACACCTTTAGTTATTTCTACGTAATCCTCATTCGCCAGGCCGGTTTGGACTGTTTTTTTCTCATTTCCGGACACCGTACCTCCAGCGATTTTTGAATTAATAACAACATACTTCTCCTGCTTTGAAGTGTATACCGCATCAAGTGGAACATAAAGTGCATCTTTCTTACTTTCCGTTAAAATTCGTGCTTCCGCACTCATCCCGACTTTCAGTTGATCAGGTTTATCAATATGAATGGTCACAGCGAACGTGGATACTCCGTTTGAAGAGGTCCCTTCATCAGAAATAGCGGCCACTTTGCCGGTAAATACTTGATCAGGAAACGCATTAATGGATAATTCTACCGGCTGCTTCTTTTTTATTTTTGCGATATCAAGTTCATCAATTTGCACCACAGTTTGTAATTTATTGTAATTTGTGACATGGGCAACAACCTGCCCATTCGTGACCCGCTCACCTGCTGAAACTGCTAAACTCGTAATAACCCCTGTAGCAGGTGATGTTACAGGATCACTTCCATCCGAAAAGGTAATTAATTCATCACCCTCCTTTACGCTTTCGCCAACCGCTGCGAGAACTTCGTCTATTTCGTTATTAGCAAACTTTGATTTAATATCATAGCTCGTTACCGCTTGAACGGTCCCTGAACCACTGATATTGATGTTTAATGTCCCCTTCTGAACAACCGCCGATCTTACCTGTGCGGATACAGTTTGTGTGCTTAATGGGGAAGGTATCCATTGATATCCGACAAAACCAACCACTAAGACGCTACCCGCAATTACAATCCATTTTTTCATCTTACTTACTCCTTTTTGCTTTCCTGAATTCCCCGCAGGATGCCAAAATTTCTAATCTAAATCTAGTATTATGTTTATTCCTTAACTTTTCCTTAAAAGTTCTTAAGTTTTGATGGGAATCCCCTATTTGAGCTAAATTTATTTCAATTGACACCAAATATTGTTTTATTATATAGTTTAACAGGTGAATAGTTAAACAGTTTAACTATATGAATAAAATGGAGTGATGAAACGATGGATAAAGACATCGTCCAGGAATTAATTGATCGTTATGTGTCCGTTTCTTTTCAAGTCCATAAAAAAGCAGAGTATTTAATTAAGGGCCAAATTGGTGATGACCTCACGAATGATCAGCATTACATATTACGATATATCCACGACAAGAAGGAGTGTACCTCAACCGAATTGGCCGATGCCTTTGAGGTTAATAAAAGTGCCATTACTGCGATTATTAATCGGATGGCAGAACGAGGACTCATTCAAAGAACTCGTGACGATAACGATCGCAGAGTGGTTTATCTAACTTTAACTGCAGAAGGTAACACTCTTTATGAAACTTGCCAAGAAAAAGTACAATTGTTAGTGGAGTCGATTATTACCCAATTTGACGAGGCAGAAATTACTGCTTTTATTACTACCTATGAAAAACTGGCCCAAATATTAGTCAATAAGAAAGCGGAAGAACTGGGGGAATAAACAGTGAGGGCAATTATTAAAGCAAAATGGGTTATTTTAGTTGCGTGGTTCCTCGTGATCAGCGCACTATTTATGGTAGCTCCTAATATGGAAGCATTGGTCCGAGAGAAAGGCCAAATTACTGTTCCAGAGGGATACTCTTCAACCATTGCTGAAAAAATACTTAAGGATGTACAATCAAATGAGAACAGCGGCAGTAATTTACAAACCGCGCTTGTTTTTCATAGCGAAAAAAAGTTAACAAAGACAGATTTAACAAGTGCCGAAAAGGCTGTTAATCAGCTTGAACAAAACAAGGAAAAACTCGGAATTTCCGAAATATTAACCCATTTTAATAACGCAGAGCTAAAAGATCAGCTCGTATCAAAGGATGGTAAAACCATACTTGTATCCGTTAAAGTCGATGTAAAAAAACGGGAAGCGAAAGAAATTTCAGATGCTTTGTATAAAGAAATTAATGATGTAAAACTAGACCATTACTATACAGGAAATTGGGTCATCAGTGATGACCTCGTCACCAATTCACAAGAAGGCTTGAAAAAAACGGAGGGGATTACGGTTGGGTTCATTCTCATTGTTCTCCTCCTCGTATTTCGTTCAGCCATCGCACCAATTATTCCATTGGTCACGGTGGGATTCAGTTATCTTACAGCTCAATCAATTGTATCGTTATTAGTCGATAAGGTAAATTTTCCACTCTCGACCTTTACGCAAATCTTCCTAGTCGCGGTCCTATTTGGGATTGGAACAGATTATTGTATTTTACTGCTTAGTCGTTTTAAAGAAGAAATGGCAAAAAATGAGAGTGTCACCGAAGCGATTGTCGAAACCTATCGCACCGCCGGAAAAACTGTTTTCTTTAGCGGCGTTGCTGTTATGATTGGGTTTGCTTCGATTGGTTTTTCAACCTTTAAGCTCTATCAATCAGCCGCGGCAGTTGCTGTTGGTGTCGCAATCCTTTTGATTGCCCTTGTCACAGTCGTTCCCTTCTTTATGGCTGTTCTTGGCAAAAAACTATTTTGGCCATCCAAGGGGAAACTTGAACACAGTGAAAGTAAATTTTGGGGATATGTTGGTAAATTCGCATTAGTCCGTCCACTAATTGCTTTTATTATTGTCGGAATTATTTCGGTTCCCTTCTTATTTACCTTTAAGGATCAATTATCGTTTAATTCACTGGAAGAAATCAGCGATGACTTCGCTTCAATTAAAGGTTTTAATATCATTTCTGAGTCATTTGGTCCCGGTGAATCGATGCCAACCCAAATTGTCATTAAAAACGATGATCAAATGAATACTTCCGAATATATTGCGATTACTGAAAAAGTAAGTCAAGAACTCGCCCGCGTCAACGATGTTGATACGGTTCGTTCGGTTACCAGACCAACTGGGAAAACACTTGACGATTTGTACCTGTCTAAACAGGTGGCAAGTCTTGGTGACGGACTGGGGAAAGGCAATGATGGTATTAAAAAAATTAGCAATGGCCTCGAAGAAGCAGGCTCCCAAATGGCTGCTAATCAGCCGAAAATGCAAGAAGCCACCGACGGAATTAGCCAGTTAATTACTGGAACTAATAAACTAAAAACAGGGATGGGAGACATTCAAGGCGGACTCTCACAAATTGAGAAGGGTCTTAAATCAGGTTCTGCTGGTTCTAGACAAATAAAAGAGGGCTTGACCCTAGTTAAGACAAAATCTGAAGAGGTACTCGCCGGAAGCAAACAATTGCTTGCAGGCTATCAAAAGGCTAATTCCGGTTTAGCTACACTTAATAAGCAATATGAAAAAATTGCAACTGGCTTGACCACATTAAACGGGACCCTAACCGCCACGAATCAGTATTTTGCTAATCTTGAAAAACAATACAGTGATATCGGTCAAAATCAAAACTTTCAAGCTATTAAAATGACGGTTCAAGGCTCGCAAACGGCAACAAAAGAGTTGGCCGGAGGAATGCAGCAATTAAATTCCGGTCTTAAGAGTGCCCAAGAAGGAATAAAGTTTGCCAATAGTAAATATGTAGAAATTATAGATGGCCAAAAAGCCCTGATTACCGGAATAGAAGGTCTTATCAAAGGGATTTCCGACCTTGAAACGGGGTTAGATAAGCTAGCTACAGGCCAAGGAAAAGTCATTGCCGGACTTCCCCAATTTACCGGTGGACTATCAGGAATAAATGACGGTCAAAAACAGCTTCTAACTGGCTTTCAAGATATGGGTAGTCAAATTACGCAGCTTTCAGATGGTTTAACCAAAAGTGCTGATGGGTTAAATCAAGTTTCAGATGGCCTGAATACTGCCCAAGATTACTTATCGGAAGTATCCAAGCAGAAGCAAAATGGATTTTATATTCCACAGGACGTCCTTGATAGTAAAGATTTTGAGCAAGCACTCGATGCGTATCTGTCAAAAGATAGAAAAGTTATGACACTAGATGTCATCTTTAGTAAAAATCCATATTCCAATGAGGCGATTGACCGTGTTCCTGAAATTAAGCAGGCCGTTAAACGCGTCATTAAGGACACCAAACTCGAGAATGCTCAGGTGGCAGTTGGCGGTGTGTCCAGTATGCATAACGACCTTGATTCAATTTCAAAAGCGGATTATTCAAGAACCGTTGTCTTAATGCTTATCGGAATTAGTATTATCTTGGTTATCCTTTTACGTTCGCTTATTATGCCACTTTATCTGATTGGCTCTTTAGTCTTAACTTATTATACTTCGATGGCCATTTCAGAAAAAATCTTTGTTAATATATTAGGATATTCCGGAATAAGTTGGGCGGTTCCCTTCTTCGCCTTTGTTATATTAGTAGCTTTAGGGATTGACTACAGTATTTTCTTAATGGACCGCTTCAACGAATATCGAAACATGCCCGTTGAAAAAGCAATTCTTTTATCCATGAAAAAAATGGGTACGGTTATCATTTCAGCAGCCATCATCTTAGGAGGTACCTTTGCGGCAATGATGCCTTCTGGAGTATTGTCCTTGCTTGAAATCGCTACGATTCTATTAATCGGATTGGCCTTGTACTCCCTGGTTGTCCTTCCATTGTTTGTACCTGTAATGGTCAAAACCTTCGGAGAAGCCAACTGGTGGCCTTTTATAAAAAATAAAGATACGATAAGTCATATCGACTAGTACAGTTACGCTGATCTTTTGGGTCAGCGTGTTTTTTTATGCAGATTGGTTTACTTCAAATGATTTTGAAACTTTTTCCCTTTCGATTCGTACATATATAGTTGTATAAGCCTAGAGGAATCTAGGTCTGTTTTGAAAATTTTCCCTTTCTTTAAAATATATTATAATGTACATAAGCAAAGAATCGATGAGGAGTGAAAAAATTGGGTGTTACACTTAGTAAAGGACAAAAAGTAGATTTAACCAAATCTCACCCCGGACTGCAAAACGTGGTTGTAGGGTTAGGCTGGAATATCAATCAGCAAGGCGCTAATTTTGATTTAGATGCTTCTGCTTTTTTATTAGGGGAAGCCGGAATAGTAAACAGTGATCAGGATTTTGTGTTTTACAATAATCCTTCAGGCGGAAATGGATCGATTATCTATAGCGGTGATAATCGTACTGGTGCAGGAGCACAAGATGATGAACAAATCAGAATTGATTTAACCCGGGTACCTTCTCACATTCACCGTGTGGCCTTTACCATCACCATCCATGACGCACAGGCAAAACGTCAAAATTTCGGACAAATTTCCGATTCTTACGTGCGGATTTTTAACGAAGAAACAAATGAGGAATTGTTGAAATTTAATCTTGGAAGAGATTTTACCGTAGAAACTGCAATTGTTGCGGCTGAATTGTATCGCCACAACGGTGAGTGGAAATTTAATGCGATTGCTAGTGGCTTCCAAGGAGGCTTGGCCGCACTTTGCAGGAACTTCGGGATAGCGGTTGATGACCCTCCGGCGGGAATGACAACACCACCACCGTCTCAGCCGTCAATTTATCAACAAAGTCAAAGTTTTAATCAGGGCTATCAGCAGAGTAATCCATACCAACAAAATCAGTCAAACCCTTTTAATAATCAGCATTCCAATCATCTTCAGCCTGAATCATCTTATCAACAGCCGCCTGCCTATGGATATCCAACACAATCTTATCCAGCAACAGCTAATTCGCACCAAGCCTATGGCGGAGATGATATCATTTGCCCGCGCTGCCATTCGTCGAATGTCAGGACAGGTAAAAAAGGATTCGGTCTTGGTAAAGCAGCAATCGGCGGATTAATCCTGGGTCCAGTTGGCTTACTTGGCGGTTTTATTGGGAAAAATCAGCTGAAATTTTCCTGCAATAGTTGTGGAAACAACTGGTCTCCTTCGCAAACCGATTATGCAGAGTGGGCAAACAATCAAAAAAGAAAAGCACAGGAACTGTTTAATCGTTATAAAAGTCAGGATGTACTTGAAGCCGTGGTTGCCGCCTGTGCTTTAGTGGCGATGGCAGACGGATACCTCGATGCATCTGAACGTCAGAAAATGATGGAGTTCGTCCATCAAAGTGAAGAATTACGAGTGTTTGATACAAATAAGGTAATTCAAAAGTTTAATCTGTTTGTTTCTAGAATAGAAAATGACCGGATGATGGGTCGTGCAGAAGCCTTCCGTGCCCTTGGAAAAATAAGAACCAAGCCCGAAATTGCTCGTCTTGTCGCACGTTATTGCATCGCAATCGGCTATGCAGATGGAAATTTCGATAACAATGAAAAACAAATGGTTAGTGATATTTGCCGCGAGCTTGGTCTTAATCCTGCAGAGTTTTTATCATAAGAACAAAAAGCCTCTTTTCCTTTATGGGAAAAGAGGCTTCCTTCATTTACTTCTTCCAAACTCGCTTATTTTCTACACGCTTTGTCAGGCCGATGGTATCCAATTTTTCTAAAAACGGAATCATATATTTTCGTGACAGTCCAAGGATATCCTTCGCATCTCCAACGTCAAATTCTGATCCAGTTTGGGTACGGAGTTTGTCGACAGCTTGCTTAAACACTTCCCCATGATAGGCAAATTGGTCATCTAACTGAACAAGAAGTTCCTCCTCTTCTAGAAAGCGTCGTAAGTCAGGAACCAGATTTTCAGGTATGCCGGCATCGGAAAAATAATCTTTTAAGTACCGAACCTTTAGTCCATCTTTTTTCAATTCATTAATTAGATTTTCTGACCGCTTTTCCCAGTTTTTAGGTACATGAGGGACAAAACTTGCCAATGAAACAAACTGCCCTCTTCTCTTAAAGATCTGATTGGCAATTCCATTCTCAACAACAAAATCCAATAATTGTTTAGGTACTCTTTTTTGCATGGTTTGCAAAAGTTCCGCTTTATTGATGCCTATTTTCATCGATTGAAGCAAATGAAAATCCTGTAATCGGTCAAAGATATCTTCCTCGATCGAATCAATTAACAATTGTAGTGTGTATTCTTTTCCATCAAATAAGACAAATTCTTCCTCCGCTAATTGCTCAGTCAAGGTCGCTTCATCTAATGAAGTCCGTTTGATTAATTCATTCAGCGGCAAGCACTTTGCTTCCATTAATGCAGCGGTAATCCGCTCCTTAGGTGACCCGACTTTTTTCTTTTCAAGGTCTTCAATCGTCTGATTGCCAAAGCGATATTTGTTACCGCGCGGGTCAATCACCCAGCCTCCGCCAATCGTTTCTTGTGGACTCGGACGACGGAGAATAAAACGGTCACCCCGTTTGGTCAGAATTTCTTCCTCAAGCCGGAGTTGACAAAGAATTTCCCCATTTTCCTCTTGGATTTCATTGCGATCAAAAAAGACAATTCGACCCATAACCTCTGCCGTTCCAATATGGAGCTTAATCGGCATCCGCTGTTTGACCATATGTTCAAGGTCTTCAACAACCCGAATAGCGACATCGAGCGTCTTTGTAACGAGGAAATGTTCAGATGAGACAAGCACATCTCCCCTTTCTACCTCTTCCTTCGAAACACCTGAAAGATTAATCGCCGTGCGTTGTCCTGCATAGGCCTTCACAGCAGGGGTATGATGGACCTGAATCTGCCGCGCTCGAACCTCCACCCCTTTAGGCATGATTTTTAGCGTTTGGCCCTCTTCAACCGTTCCTTCATAGACCGTTCCACGAACAACCGTACCTTGTCCCTTAACAGTGAAAACCTGGTCAATCGGGAGTCGAAAAGCACCTTTGGCATCACGCATTTCTTGTTCCTTTAACATCCTAATAATTAATTCTTTCATCTCATCGATGCCTTTTTTAGAAAGACTGTCTATTAAAACAAATGGTGCTTCCTCGAATACCGTACCAGAAAGTTCCTCTAAGATATCATCTTTAACCAATTCGATAAATTCTTCATCCACTCGATCAATTTTAGATATAGCTACTAAACCATTTTTCACTCCTAAAAACTTCAAGATATCTAAGTGCTCCCTCGTTTGCGGCATCACCCCTTCGTCTGCTGCAACAACGAGTACAACTAAATCAATTCCTGCGACACCTGCGATCATTTGCCTGATAAACCGTTCATGTCCTGGAACATCTATGACCGAAATTTGTATTTCATTATCTTCATATAATGGAGCGAACCCGAGCTCAATAGAAATTTGACGCTCCTTCTCTTCTTTTAAACGGTCCGTATCTACATTGGTTAAAGCTTTAGTTAGTGAAGTTTTCCCGTGATCGATGTGCCCTGCCATCCCAATTGTAAAATATCTTTTTTCCAAGGTTGCCACCTACTTTATCATTCTTCCCTTCTACTGTATCGATTCTGGCTCTATTGTTCAAGAGAAGATTTTACGACATCTTTTCAAGATATCTCCACATTCATGTCGCCCATTGGTTTCTTAAATATGCTATGTTACTAGGTAGAATATATAAACAACAAAGGAAGATTGCAAATGAAGAAATTGGTGTTGCCAATCATCGCAGGAATACTCTTGTTATCCGCCTGTCAAAACAGTGAACCAAAAAAAGTCCATGAAAGTAAAACTACAGCTGAAAAGCCCCAACAGACAGTTGAATCGAAGAAAGACAGCAATTTTCCATATCAGAATTTATTAGCTGAGAACAATAAATCCTACTCTGTACTCGTCATTGGGGAAAATGAAGACCAATCTCCGATTGAAGAGGACCAAACCATTATTAAAGATGTTACGAATATTTTAAGTTTGCCAAACATCGCTACGGTCGAAAAAGTTTATCCAAAACTGCCAATCGAAAATAAATCTGCTTATCTTCTTTTTGATAATAATGGAATGGTACATCAATCAACCAGTTTGAAGGAACTTAAACGGTATCTTGTGAAAAACCCTATTAACTAACAAAAACCAGAATTCATCTGGTTTTTTTCATTTCATCCGCATTATTTACAAGTAAGAAACGATACAACACCACTAATAAAGATTGAATAAAAAGATAGGCACAAACCGAATAGATGATGCTGTTACCATTTTTATAATGAAAAACCCCCATTTTATGGTTGACCCACTCGACGCCTATGGCTAAGGCAGTGAAACTTATAATAAAAAACACTAAGTAGCTGTCTTGGATTTGAAACTTTTTATAAAGAAAGAGAAAAAGGTAGGAAAATGGTGGATAAAGAAAATAAACGACAACATCCATTACTGTATAAGCAGGACCATCCATAATATCGTAATAGTCGAACGGCGGAGCTCCAACTGAGTTATCAAAGAGACCTGCTGTTGTCAGGCTGTATAAAAAAATGAGAATCGTCATTTGTTTTGAAAATACTTTTGGCAAAAGTAAATAAATACCCCATGAGAGAATCACCGCAAAAATCACAAAATAATCATTTAGTCCAAAATTATTTTCTACCAACTTCATTCGCGTTTTTCACCTCCGGAATTTTCAATCCCTGAAACCACTTAAAGGCAATCACTACCAAAGCCAAATAAAGAAGATAATAAATAATCGTAGACATGTGATTCCAATGCTTAAAAGTATATAAATCACTATAAACATTAATTTTATCAGTTCCAATAATAACTAGAAGATAGAGTAAAAAGAGTAATATTTGCTTTTTCCACGTGTTGTTAACAATGTGCAAGGTAAGATAGGATACAAAAACTGGTATAAAGGCACTTCGAAACAAGAGAAATGCTAAATATAATTTTGGAGTTGTTGCTGTTTTTATCCACTTAAATGTTTCAAATAATCCTAGATATGTGTGTGTGTTAATAAGGCAGGTCAGTAGGACAAGAAATAGAATTTCCTCCCTTGATCCCCTGGATTCTTTTCGATTAAAGGTAAGAAACCCTGTCATCATCCAGCTTAACGTGAAATAAAAGGTAACTATCATAAAATCTCCTCTTCTATTCTTAACCATTCTTACCAATTATCTTTACCCACATATTCATAAAATAGAAATAATTCGTTCATTAATTTATTATTTTAGATTTTTTTTGGAATCATGAGATATAAGAAGAAAATATTATGAGAGGACCGATGAAAGTAAAAGGTCAATTCATTTGGAGGTTTGATTTCTTAATCTAATAAACATTTAGTATGAACAGGCTCTATGGATGCGTATGGTTACCGTTTTTACTCAAAAACAACTGCTGCGGTAACCATTGAGTTCGTATGGTTACCGTTCTTCCAAAATACTCAATGCTGAGGTAACCATAGGAGTCTATGGTTACCTTATATGATAAAAAACTACTTTGTCGGTCACCATTACCTTTCTAAAATAACTTCCCGCTACGCTTGTGTAAAGGTCGTTGTCGCTGTTGTCATTATTTTTCCAACTTTCTTTTTTCAAAATTACTAATAAACAATCCAGGGGCAACCTCCATGTCGCCCATTAATTCATAGCCATTCTTCAAATATAAATTTTTAGCAGGGAGATTTTCTTTTCCAGTTGTCACTCTAAAAACAGTTACTCCCCGATGACTCTCCTCCACTTCAGTTAGTAACCTTTGCGCGATCCCTTTTCGGAAATGGTTCGGATGGACAACCATGCGGCAAATCGTTAACCCGCCCTCATCAATGGTAAAGGAAAGAGCGCCAGCTAGTTCACTGTCTCCAAAATAACCGATAAATGACTCCTCACATTCTCTTAATTCATTGATTGTTTCTACTAAAGGCGGGATTTCAAAAAAATTAATTAAATTTGCTTCAACGAGGTAAGAGGCCTTTTGGAGTGCAAACAGCTCCGCTACTATATTTTTATTTTGTAAATCAATCATTTTAATCAATGGATTACCTTCCTCTCTATATTTAATAATATGATATAACAACCCAATAATTTAAAATAGTCATAATGATAGAAAAATAAAAAACCCAAACCGTGATAAAACATTTTACAAATTATTTTCCATTTATAATATGATATACTTATACTTACTTTTCAGACAATTCAAGATATTTCTATTCTAGTGAGGTCTTAATTATAGAGGAGGATTAAATTGAACTATGAAGTGATTGTGGTTGGTGCTGGCCTAGCAGGTTTAGTAGCTACAGCAGAGCTTGCCGATGCGGGTAAGAAAGTACTCCTTTTAGACCAAGAACCTGAAGCCTCGCTAGGTGGCCAAGCATGGTGGTCGTTTGGCGGATTATTTCTTATCGATTCACCTGAACAAAGACGAATGGGGATAAAGGATTCGCGTGAGCTTGCCTGGCAGGACTGGCTCGGGTCAGCAGGGTTTGATCGTGAAGAAGATGAAGATTATTGGGGGAAAAAATGGGCTGAGGCTTATGTGGACTTTGCCGCAGGAGAAAAACGTCAGTGGCTAGCTGGGATGGGGGTTCGTTTTTTTCCAGTTGTCGGCTGGGCAGAGCGTGGCGGCTATACGGCTGAAGGCCATGGCAATTCAGTCCCCCGTTTCCACATTGTTTGGGGGACAGGTCCCGGTCTCGTTAAGCCATTTGAGGATCGAGTTCGAAAAGCGATGAAGATTGGACTGGTCGATTATCGTCCCCGCCATCGCGTAAATGAATTAATGAAGGAAAATGGTGCGATCGTTGGTGTTCGAGGGGATATCCTCGTTCCAAGTTCTGCTGCCCGCGGGGAAGCAAGCTCCCGAGAGGTCATTGGCGTGTTTGAGTTTCATTCATCAGCAGTTGCGGTAACTAGCGGGGGGATCGGCGGAAACCATGAGCTAATTAGAAAGAATTGGCCTGAACGGCTTGGAAAAGCCCCTCAATATATGATCTCTGGGGTACCAGAGCATGTGGACGGAAGAATGCTTGGGATTACGGAGAAAGTTGGCGGACGAATCGTCAATCGCGACCGAATGTGGCATTATACCGAAGGAATTAAAAACTGGGATCCCGTCTGGCCAAAGCATGGGATTCGAATCCTGCCTGGTCCCTCTTCCCTTTGGCTTGATGCCCAAGGACAGCGCTTTCCTGCGCCAAACTTTCCAGGGTTTGACACGTTAGGAACCCTTGAGGCTATTATGAAGTCAGGTTATGACTATTCATGGTTCATATTAACTCAAAAAATAATTGAAAAAGAATTTGCCTTATCCGGTTCCGAGCAAAATCCAGATTTAACAGAAAAGAGTATCAAAAAAGTGTTGGCTCGTGTCTTACCGGGCCCTACTGCACCGGTTAAAGCATTTATGGATAAAGGCGAGGATTTTGTGATTGCAAATACACTGCCAGAGTTGGTAGAAGGAATGAACAAACTATCCGGTAATAACCTGTTATCATTCAATAACATTGAACGGCTGATACTTGCAAGAGATCGGGAAATCGAAAATAAATTCACAAAGGATCTCCAAATTACAGCGATGCGTGGAGCCAGAAATTATCTGGGGGACAAACTAATTAGAGTGGCATCGCCCCATCGAATTCTTGATCCAAAAATGGGACCATTAGTCGCAGTTCGCTTAAACATTGTCAGCCGGAAAACACTGGGCGGACTACAGACTGATTTATCCGGAAGAGTCCTTGATATTTCAGGGAATCCCGTTCCAGGGCTATACGCAGCTGGAGAAGTATCAGGGTTTGGCGGCGGTGGAATCCATGGTTACCGCTCGTTGGAAGGAACCTTTGTCGGCGGCTGTTTGTTTACAGGAAGGCAAGCTGGACGCGCCATTGCTAAAGAATTATCATGAGTATGATGATGTTATTAAAGGAGGTGAGAATATGTCATCATTAGTGTTCATGGCGCTCTATCGCCCAAAACCAGGAAAAGAAGAGGAATTAAAAGAACTCCTTAAAATACATATCCCAACACTTCGCGAGCAAGAGTTAATTACTAGTCGAGAATTATTAACACTTCAAGCAGAGGATGGAACAATCATCGAGATCGCTGAGTGGAAGTCAACGGAGGCAATTGAAAAGGCACATCAATCTGATGCTGTCATGGCCGTTTGGGATAAGATTGGTTCGTTAGCCGAGTTAACAAGCCTTTCAACACTGGCCGAAGCTGGGCACCCTTTTCCCAATTTTAAACCTTTATAGAGTAAAATTTGAAAAAAACACAAACAGCAGTGTGATTTCAGGTTAATGAAATCCACTGCTGTTCGTCTTTCCGGATGATAAGCGGTCTTTTTTACCGTTCAAGGCTTTTTTCATCCCCCGGGGTCAAAAAGAGGCGCTCTTTCTTACCGTTCAACGCTTTTTTCATCCTTCAGGGTCAAAAAGAGGCCCTCTTTTTGACCGCCCAACGCTTTTTTCATCCTCCAGGGTCAAAAAGAGGCGCTCTTTCTTACCGTTCAACACTTTTTTCATCCTCCAGGGCAAAATAACCACACCCTATACCCCGCTTCTTTGCTATTTTAATGACTGCCAACCAATACCTTAATTCGTAAACACAAATTCCGTTCTGCTTCCCGTCTGGTCCGCCATGACTTCTAGTCTGACATCGATTCGTTCCTTCAGTTCCGGAACGTGAGAAATGATGCCAACTAAGCGGCCGCTGCTTTGGATATCCATTAAGGCTTCAATTGCTTGTTCAAGTGACTCAGGGTCTAGTGTACCAAAGCCTTCGTCGATAAACATCGTTTCCAGCGATACCCCACCGGCATAATTTTGAACGACATCCGCCAAACCCAGTGCAAGTGAGAGTGAGGCTTTAAAGCTTTCCCCGCCCGATAGTGTTTTTACATGCCGTTCCTGGCCCGTATATTGATCAAACACGAGTAATTCTAGGCCACTTTGAGCATTTCCTTTCGAGCGGTCTGTTTTTCGCAGCAATTGAAAACGACCCGAAGTCATTTTACGTAAGCGGCCATTTGCTTCTCGCAAAATATCATCGAGGAATGCCGCTAGTACATACCGTTCAAAGGTAATTCGGAAATTATTTTGTCCTTTAGCGATTTCATAAAGATGACCAATTAACTTATAGCGTTCTTCAAGTACCTTCATTTGTTCATTCAAGCTTTCCACGCGGCTGTAAATCTCTTCGTTGTCACGCTTTTTAACAAATAAATTCGTGTGTTGATGATTAAGCGATTCAATTTCGTTTGTTAATTTCTCTAACTCGAGCTTCATTCCCTCAACATCAGGTGTTTTCACGTCAATTAGAAGATCCGTTAGTTCTTTCAACCGATCCGAAACGGAGCGTAATTCTTCACGGTAACTGCGGATCTCTGTTTCTAGACTGCGGATTTCCGCTTCAGACCGTTTAGATTCGGCATAGGCTCCGTATTTTTCAAAGCCCTGCTCAGTTAATTTATTTACAAAGATTTCTTTTTCCAAGGCAAGTTCATGTTTTTTACTTTCATAATGCTTCTCGGCATCTACTAATCTTGCGGTTTCATTTGAATGTTTTTCTCTTACTTTCTGTAAGCGCTTCTGAGCATCTTCGAGTTGTTTAACTAATAATTCCTGCCGGTTTTTCGCAGCCAACAGCGCTTTTTCGTACTCTACTTCTGAACGTAGATTTTCAGGGATGTTGTTCATCATCCGCGATAGATTGGTCTTCTTTTCAGTGAATTGGACTGTTAATTCATTGATCAGCATGGAAACCTGCTGAATAGACTTTTGTAGGTTTACTTTTTCAATTTCTCTTCTCTCAATTTCACTTTTTACTTTATCCAGTATCTTAATCTGTTCTGTAAGCTTTTCTTGAGCATGAACAAGCTGGTTTTTAGCGGTAATGGCCTCACTTTTTGCAATAATTAATTGATCTGCAGTAAAATCACTACGGTACAAACGTATTTCTCTAATCATTTCTTCAACGGCTTCTTTTTGAGCTGCCACAAAGGACTGGCTTTGGTAAAAGGCTGCTTCATCTGTTGACTTTTCTTTTTCCCATTTAGACGCTTGAGCCTTGGCTGCCTTCATTTCATCTTCTGTCGGCAGACTAGCATCTTGCCCAACCGCTGGTGAGGGATGATGCTCTGAACCGCAAACAGGACAGGCTTCACCTGATTGTAGTTGTGCCGCTAATATCGCAGCCTGCCCATGCATCCATTTTTTCTCTAGTTGTTCCACTAAGACCCTCGCATCAGTAAATCGGGCAACCGTATTTTCATAACGGGCGGTGATCAATTTTAGATTTCCCTCTGCCTTTTGATGACGACCAAACAGCATTTCTAATCTTTCAAAGCGATCCAGCTCCGTTTTTAGTTTTTCAATTTTCCCTTCATTCTCGAGGTAGATAATCTTACCTTTTTCAATCCCGTCTTTTTTCGTTTTCCATTCACCTAACTGTGTTTCAAGTTGGCCAAGGAGTTGTTCAGACTGAACCTGCTTTTGCTTTGCTGCTTTTAATTCAGTATCCTTGCTTCTCGTTTCTTTTAATAAAGCAGAAAATGAATAAACATCGTCTCTCATATGAACTAATCGATTTAGTTCTTCGAGAGCTGCTTGACGTTCTCCCTCACGTTCCAGTTCCTGCTGAAGCCGTTGTTCATTTTCTTTTAAGAGTCCATCCAATTTGGCAATTTCCATTTGAATGGACTTCAAATTTCCTTCAAGCTGATCTAATTCTCGCTTTAACCGGTGACATAGTTCTTCCTGCTTTGCTAACAGAGCTGCTTTTTGGGCCCGATGTACCTGCTTTTCTTTCTCGATAAACACTTCTTCTTGCGAAACAAGTCTTGTTTTTTGTTGCTTCAATTCTTCTTTCGTTTGCAGTTGTTTTAAAATCGCCTCTGCTTCAAAAAGCTGCCCCTTCAGTTTGTCTTGTTCTCGATTCTTTTCTTTTAAATGGAGGGTAAGTTGGTTTAACACCTCACCCATACCTGAAATTTCTGCCTGTAAAAGCGGCATAATGATTGTGTCATTTACACTATCAGCTTCGATATATTCGCGGAGTTCTTCATTCGTTAGTGCCTGAATACGGCGAATCTGCTCATTTCGAGCTTGGACCTGGTCCTCAACAGATTTTTTCAGGTCTGTTGCTTCAACTTTCAGTCTATCTTCGACCATTTTGTATAATTGTGTATGGAACAACCGCTGTAATATCACTTCTTTATCCTTACTATCTGAAGTAAGCAGCTTGCGGAATTCCCCTTGCGGAATCATTAATATTTGCCGGAACTGATTCGCATCAATCAGCATAATTTCTTTAATCTTTTCTTCAACATCATTGATTTTAGAAGCGAGCAGCTTCTTTTCGCCATCTGACCATATATATAACTCTGCTTTTGCACCTATTTGTGTATAACCGTCACCTTTATCTTTCTTCTTTAGCTGCTGCGGTGAGCGAGTAATGGAATATGCTTTTTCACGAAGGGCAAAATCAAGTGATACCTCGGTTAATAACTCATCCTTGGCGAACTGGCTGCGAAGATCGGGACCATTACGATCCTCACCGCTCGCTTTTCCATAGATGGCATAGCTAATTGCATCAAAAATGGTCGTTTTTCCTGCCCCTGTTTTCCCCGAAATAACAAACATCGTGCGATTTCCTAGGGAGGTAAAGTCGATTTCTTCATATCCTGCATAAGGACCGAAAGCTTGCATCGTCAGTTTTAACGGTTTCATTTCAGTCTCTCCTCCCTTAGCACTTTTTCGATTACCTCTGTCATAGCCGCTTTTTTATCCAGAGAAAATTCTGAGGTCGTCATTTCTGTGTAAAATTGTTCAAACAACTCAATCTCTGACTTTTTCTCACTTCGAATCGACGTAAACGATTGTTTTTTCTTCAAATCAGTCAGATCTAATTTCCGTTCAAGATGAAGGACATTTGGGTACACCTGACGCAATTTATTGATTGGATCAATTAACGCTCCTTCATCAAGCAGAGTGATTTTTAAATAATCATGGACTGTCTCTTTTTCATAAAAATAAGGGTCAAGTAGTTCTTCTAAGTGCCCTTCCAGTTCACGCATATCATGTTTTGGTGCAAGCGAGCGATATCGATGCGTAAAATTCCCTTTATCGTCCATTTCTATGATGGAAATCGACTTTTTTTGCTTTGCTTCCGAGAAAGAATATTTTAACAGGGATCCTGAATATTTCACATTGTGGTGGTTAATGGCTTCCGGACTATGCAAATGACCAAGAGCGGTATATGAAAAGGGTTCGAACAATTCCGCCCCAACACACCCTGAGCCCCCTACAGATAAAATTCGTTCTGAATCAGACGTTTGCCCTCCTAGTACAAAGGCATGTCCCACCAAAACATTTGGCTCGTTAGGATTAAGCGTTTCTTCCATTTTACCAATCAATGCTTTCATTGCCTCTTGATGGGAATGGATGGAATCATCCCCGAGCAGCTGCCGGACGACGCCTGGCTCTGCATAAGGAACAAGATAAAAATTAACACCATTTATTCTGACGGGAGTAAAGCTTTGGGTTAATTTTCCTGATAGATAAAATTGACTGTGTTTATACCACGAACTCCCGAATGAAAGTCTTTCTGCACTATCATGGTTTCCTGCAATCGCTACAACGGGTGTTTTCAATTCAACATTGATTCTAAAAAGAATCTCATCGAGTAATTCCACGGCATCTGTCGGTGGTACCGAACGATCATATAAGTCGCCTGCAATGACAACAGCATCCGGCTTTTCCTCGGCTACTACGGTCACAAATTGCTCAAGTACTTCGCGCTGATTCTCTGTCATATAAATCCCATGGACAAGCTTGCCTAAATGCCAATCAGCTGTATGGATAAATTTCATTTGCTCACCCCAAATTATTATTCTGCGTTTTCCAATACTACTATTATAGCAAAATACTGTCAGAAATGAGCTTGGAAATGCTAGCTGTTTACTGGAACATCGGGTATTTTATCCCTTAGTCTATGAGTAACTATTAAAATACAAAAAACAGCCCGGAACAAAAGTCCGGGCTGTTATAATAGATTACAATATTATTTTTTAGTTACGTTAGCAGCTTGTGGTCCTCGAGCTCCCTCAACAACTTCGAAAGATACTTCTTGACCTTCTTCTAAAGTTTTGAAACCTTCTGTTTGGATAGCAGAGTAATGAACGAATACGTCGTTTCCATCTTCAGCTTCGATGAATCCAAAACCTTTTTCTGAGTTAAACCATTTTACTTTACCGTTTTTCATGAAAAAAAATCCTCCTATTGGCTTATACACGTAAGCCATGTGTAAATTCACCAAATTACAACGTGATAGCTTTACCTTCATTTCCTCATCCAAACATCGGTTAAAACTTTGAACAAGCTTGTAACATAAATCTAATCTCGTGCAACGGCTGACTAAATTTTAGCATTCTTTTTGCTTGACTGTCAATAAAGTCAGGGCAAGATAAACCTACAGAATTCTACATTTCCAGCTCATTTTCAAGTTATATTCGACTCATTTCGACATCAACTTCCGAGAGACAAACTCATGAGGATGAAAGCGTTTTTAATGACGCTATTTCGATGAACAAAGCTATTTTTTTAGGTTACTATTTTGCGAACTTGGAATAACCCTGATATTTCGGTCAATTTTTCCAACTCTGCACTTGATTCCTTTAATAATATCCTTAACTAGTAATTCCAAACCGATATAAGTTAACGATGGGAAATCTGCAAACAGCTTTTTAACCTCCCATTTCAATTCATTTTTCCCGCAAATACTATGTCGATTAATATTGTCGACTTCCTCCTTAATTTTTGCCATTTCAAGCTTTTGTTTTTCATTTGGGAGGAGCGCAATTTCATCTAGTCGCCTAAGGAATTCAACAGATTTTCCGATTTTGATTGCCACTTCATCATGAACATCCTTTGCGATGATCTCATTTCTATATTTAAATTCATTCAATTTTAGTGCAGAGTCATAGGTGGCCCTAACGATATCCTCCCTTGTCATGTGACTTGTTTCGTAACTAAGCATGTTTTTCCATGAAGGCTGTTTCATTGCCTCACGAAAATCCTCAAGACGATGGCAGAATTTTTTATATCCATATTTTTCGGGATGTTCAAACGCAGGACTGCCTGGATCAAGAAATGGGGACAGCGGCGCAACAAAATAGGAAATTTGTTGACTTTCCCCACATTCTTTGTGAATAATTTCACAAAAATCCACATTACGCATCGCACTGTCGTAGTCTTGATGAGGAATTCCTGTCATGAAGAATAAATCAATTTTTGCACAGCCGTGTTTTAAAGCATATTTGAGCATCTCGATGACCTTTGCATTCGTGCATGGGAGCTTACCATTATATCTTCGAATATCCTCATCAGCAGATTCAAGGGTTAGTTCGATACTATATTTAGGCATTGCTTTATTTAATCGTTTGAAAAAATCCTCATCTGCATAATTAAATAATTCAAAGACTATTTCGTTTTTTAAATTCATTTTTTCTAAACCGCTTAAGAATTCATCGACATATTCCTTACCGCCCTGTCTAATATCGTTTAATAAAAAAATCGGAGCACGTGTAAATCGTTGGATCAACCTAATATCTTCAAGCATTTTTTTTGGTGAACGCATCACCAGTTTTTTTCGATTACAATTTAATTCATAGGCATCCTTCGAACCGCCACAAATTAAACAATTGTACGTACACCCTTTAGAAGTTAAGATAGCTGTATTTGGGTACTGCAGCCACCCTTTGTAGGGCAATGGATCTAGGAGGTTAAAATACTTAAAGACGGAACGGATAATGTAACGATAGCCTGGCAGATTGAATTCATCCAGACTATCAGGAACATAGGTCATCTTGTTAAAATAATAGGAATTTCCTTTTTTCCAGGTAAGATTGGGAATATCATCAAAGACATCATTGTCTTTGTATTCTAATTTATTGAGGAGCATCAGGATTAACTTCTCGGTTGTGTCACCACGGACGACAAAATCAATACAAGGATATTCAATCAGTTCTTTATGAAAATAGGTACTCGACAGCCCCCCAAACAATACAGGCGTGTTTGGATGATGTTTTTTGATAATTTTAGCCAGTTCGACACTGCCGTGGGCATGGGGAAGCCAGTGAAGATCAATCCCGAAGGCTTTTGTCTTTATTTTTCTAATTTTCTTTTCAACGTCAAAATTTGGATTTAAGAGCATTCGATTGGCAATATTGATGATTTTTACTTTTAAGCCAAATCGCTCTAAATAATCACCAATGCTTGTTAAACCAATCGGGTACATTTCAAATACCGGAGAGGACGGAACAACATCACTGATTGGACCAGTAAACAGCATCTCTTTTCGAAAATCATAGACCGTCGGGGGATGCAGCAAGACCAAATCATACATATTTATTCACCTTCCTATTTTTTCTATTTAATAGATTCATATTAATATTAATCTATATTTCCAATTGTAAGCGGTTATAATTATTACAAATTACCGATAATTACCAAAAAATAACAATAACCCGTTTATTACTATCTTTATATAAAAAATAAAAAAACCGAAGAATTTAATTCTTCGGCATCGCTGGTTCTTCTTCATCTTCTTTAAATTTGTCTAAGATCGTGATTGTATCCACGAGATGATTGTTAAAAATTTGTCTTGCAACAGCCAACAATTCGATAATCATCGGGTCCTTTAATGTATAGATAACTTTATTACCCTCTTTTGTTCCAGAGACAATGTTCTTCGCTCTTAGGATCGTTAGCTGCTGTGAAACAGCCGAGCCTTCACTTCCAACAAGGGTTTGAAGTTCATTAACGTTCTTATCCCCTTCTGCTAAGAGTTCTAAAATGCGGATTCTCAATGGATGTGCTAGTGCTTTGAAAAATTCCGCCTTAAATTGTTGCATTTCAAGATTCAAATTGTCCACTCCCATGCTTTTTTAAACCGTAGCCGTAAGTTTTGCTCTGCTTCCTTCTACAGCCTCTGCAGTTGATAATTTTTTGCATTCCCTAAAGGCGTAATGCTTACAACCCAGGCACTTATTTTTGTTAATATGCTCAAGGGCATATTGGATGGCTTCACCTGTATGCTCAAAAAAATGTTGCTCGCCAATGATTTGGTATAGTCCAGTCTTTTTCAAGACATTTTCTGGCTGCGAATTTAAACCTGATATCATGATTATACCACTTTTCGAAAAATGTCGAACGATACTTGATAGAGTTGCTTCCCCTGTTGTATCCATTAATGGAACCTTACTCATTCTCAGCAATAATATTTTCGGCCGATAGTTGATCGTGCTCATAATCGTTTTCTCGAACATTTCGGCTGCTCCGAAAAATAACGGGCCTTCCACATTGAAAATACTAATTTGCGGGCAATCATTGGTATCAGAGACGATTCCTGACTCTACTTTCTCATGTTTATGTTTGCGGTTCGGCAATGCTTTTGCTGTTACCATCACGTCGCTCATCCTTTTTGCAAATAGTATGGCTGACATGACCAAGCCCACCTCAACAGCCATTGTCAAATTGACAAAAACCGTTAGTAAAAACGTGACCATTAACACCAGTGAATCGGTCGACTTTGTTTTTAAGATGTGAGAAAAAATTTTTCTTTCGCTCATATTCCATGCCACAACCATCAGGATTGGTGCCATACTTGCTAATGGGATATACGATGCATAAGGAGCAAAAAACAGCAGCACCAACAAAACTACAATTCCATGGATAATTCCAGAAAACGGTGAAATCGCACCATTTTTAATATTTGTGGCTGTACGTGCGATCGCACCTGTTGCAGGTATTCCTCCGAACAAGGGGGTAATCATATTGGCAATACCTTGCCCAATTAACTCTTTATTGCTATTATGCCTGCTATTGGTCATGCCATCTGCAACAACAGCTGATAACAATGATTCAATCCCGCCAAGCATCGCAATAATGAATGCCGGCTTAATCATCTTGACAATGATGTCTACATTCAAGTTAGGTATATGAAGTTCTGGAAGTGTACTCGGTATTTGTCCATAGGCTGTTCCAATCGTCGCAATATGGGTTGGGTAAAATAAGGTTGCGATGACAGAGGAAACAATTAAACCAATCAATGGACCCGGTACCTTAGGTGCAATTTTTGGTGTTAAGATGACGGTTCCTAAACAAATTCCCGCTGTTAACACACTAAAAATATTAAGGGTATCTAAATGTACAAATATTTCTTGGACGTTTCTAATAAACTCTTCATGTTTCTCTATTCCCACTAAACCTAGGAAACTAGCAACTTGCCCAGTAAAGATCGTTACTGCAATCCCCGTAGTGAATCCAATCGTCACGGGTCTAGGGATATATTTTATTAATGAACCAAGTTTTAATAAGCCCATCAATAGAAGAATAACCCCAGCGAGAAACCCAGCTATGAGGAGATTGCCATACCCATAGGACATGACAATCCCAAATAAAATTGGAATAAACGCTCCGGTTGGACCGCCGATTTGATACTTAGACCCGCCGCATAAGGAGATAAGAATCCCTGCAACCACAGTGGTATAGATTCCATACTCCGGCTTCACCCCTGAAGCAATAGCAAAGGCCATTCCGAGCGGAATCGCGATTACCCCGACAATCAATCCTGAGAGGAGATCCTTAGGAACACTCCTTAAGGAATAATTATGGAATCTTTTATCAATTAACATATAAACCCTTCTTATCTTCTTATTTTTGTATATCTGATTATTTGAATATATGGTAATTCATCTTACTTGGCAAGCATTTTGTTTTAAAAAAATTTATTCTTAGCTACTTGTTTGTTTTACGAGACCGTGTTACAATAGCTAAGCGATGAGCTGAGTTGTGTAAGTCGAGAAACATTCCTTATGGAACACACTATGTGGAGTGTGGTTTTTCGCCTCAATACGCGAAAGACGTCTGTGCAAACAGACGTCTTTTTTTATTGTATAAGAAATTATAAAATATTTAATTGTGAATATATTGTTATACTCTCTCTGAATCCAGCCCCCGCGCCTAACACTTTTTGTTCTTTTATTTTGTTAAAATTAGCACTTTTTTCCTAAGTTTTTTATAATAGATATAGAATTGCCATTATATAAGGGTGGAGGGAAAATATATGAATAACCATGAAATCGAATATAAAATTTATGGAGATGACATGCAATTTGTTGAGGTCGAACTTGACCCACAGGAAACGGTTGTTGCTGAAGCCGGAAGTTTCATGATGATGGAAGATGACATACATATGGAGACAATTTTTGGTGATGGAAGCGGTGCAAGTGCTGGAAGCGGCCTGATGGGAAAATTATTTAGTGCAGGGAAACGTGTTCTGACTGGTGAAAGCTTGTTTATGACAGCCTTCACAAATAACGGCATGGGCAAGAAGCATGTTTCATTTGCTTCTCCTTATCCAGGGAAAATCATTCCCATGGACTTAAGCCAACTTGGTGGAAAAATCATCTGCCAAAAAGATGCCTTCCTTGCCGCAGCAAAAGGAGTTCAGGTAGGGATTGAATTTCAACGAAAAATTGGTGCCGGCTTCTTCGGCGGAGAAGGATTTATCATGCAAAAGTTAGAAGGCGATGGTCTTGCTTTTGTCCATGCGGGCGGAACAATTACTAAAAAAGACCTCTTACCCGGCCAGACATTACGTGTCGATACTGGTTGTTTAGTGGCCATGACAAGTGGCGTAAATTACGATATTGAATTTGTTAAAGGGGTTAAAACAGCGTTGTTCGGTGGAGAAGGCTTGTTTTTTGCTACACTAAGAGGACCTGGTTCAGTATGGATTCAATCATTGCCATTTAGCCGTTTAGCGAGCCGTGTTTTTGCGGCAGCTCCTTCTCGCGGCGGAGCTAAGGATGAAGGAAGTATCGCTAGAGGAATTTTTGATATGTTTAATGGGGACTGATTGGAGGGCAGGATCATTTTGATCCTGCTTTATTCATCGCAAAAACCGAGCAACTGCTCGGTTTTCTTATGTCCGCCTATTAACTCACACCATTTTCCTTATTCCATATGCCTTGGTTTTTTCGAATCGTGACGATTTGTCCAACATGATAGGCATTATGAAGTGCCAGAGAAGATAATGTCGTAATCCATGAACTTTTAGATTCTGGATGATAGAGCTGGTCTAATTTTTCGTCTCCACATGCCTGAATTATTTCATACCACTCAACCATCACTGCATTAAAACGATCAACTGTCTCCAGCCATTCTGAATGGCCTGAACTCTTAAATGTAGTATCATTACCCCCTTCTAGTTTTGTGTTGGGAATTCCTTTAAAAAGGTTTAAGCAGTATTGATTCCAAAATACGAGGTGGTTTACAAGCTCCCAAATAGAATTTTCTAATTGTGACTTCTTCCACAATGCTTGTTCTGGCGTCACCCCTGCAACAGCACTTTCAAATGAAACAAACCAGCCATTTTTGTTATGGGTCAATAAAAATTGTTCTAAGATTACCTCTTTTCGACTCATCATCAACAACTCCTCCTTGCTTTAATACTAAGATATATTTAATAACTAAAGCATAATACCAGTTATTTCTGTATAAGCTTAAATTGATCTGAGGAATATGGAACACTATTTGAATCTATTTCTTTCTTCATTTTCTTTTTGATGGGCTGCATCCCATATAAATTCTCTTCTAATTCCTTCTTAATTACATTCACAATGACAATGACCACAAAGAAACCAAATACAGGAGTTAAGATCGACCACGGGGCGCGTAGAAATTCGCTAAAGTTTTGGCCAATCAAACCAGCCCATTCATTTGATAGAGAAGCAGGCTTTGGTGGTGGGTCATCATACCCCATTATCCCCGCCCTATTTCTTCCACCAAGAAACATCCCAAACAAACCAAGCTGCATGGTAATATGAAGTGTACTTATGAACTGCTGAACCGTAAATAATATCCCATAGGAACGAATATATGGCATCAATTGTTTTCTGACAATATGTAGTTTTCCTGCCCCCATTAATCTAGAACTTTGCACAAAAGAGGTTTTTAATAGTTCATCGATTACATCTGAAGTGAATATCGTTACCGAAGGGAATCCAATAAAAATAAGTATAAAAATTTGATAGGTTACTATAGAGGATATAGCCACATCATTAAAGTCACCCACAATTGGAATCATTAAAATAATCGCAATCAGAATTGATGGGATGTAACGAAAAGTAAGGAAAAAGTCTTTCACATAACTTTTTAAAAAGGGTGCCCATAACGAGAGAACTATCCCAAAAATCCCTCCAAGAACAACTCTTAACAGTGCTACTCCAAATGCAGAAATTAGAGTGAATTTCGCCCCATAAAGAAGGAGCCAGTGCATATCCTCACCATTTCGATTAGTCCCAAGTAAATGCTTTTCTGATGGTGGGAACGGTGCTCTTCCAATGATATCACCCTGATCATTTTTTATCAGCACCTGATGATTAAAGTCGCTTGGTCCATAATAGGGATACAATATACTTATAATTAAGAGAATTAAAAGTAAGGAGGATCCGACTATTGTTTTTTTGTAGTTTCTCATATACTAATAGCCTCCTTCCCTTTAACAAGCTTAGAAATAAGCCAACCTGCTGCCTCGATAATCACCAACGGAACGGATAGCATTAATAAACAAACAACTAGGGAAGCAAAATCCCCCCCCATAAAAATAATCTTTAAGAATTGCTGATTAAACCCATTAATATTAAACAAGACTTCGACGAGATAGATGTTTGACAACAATACCCATACAATCGTTCGAAGCTGCATGATTATAAGTGGAACAATATTTCTAATTACGTGGACTAGTAATGTTCTAATACGCCCCATTCCCTTAGCCCTCGCATAGAGAACATATTGCTGAACTTGTTCCTCATCAATCACTTTAATCAGAAACTGCAGCAATAAGAAAAGTGGCAGAAAAGATACAGTCACAATTGGGATAAAGTATGGTTTATGACCAAATAATCCATATATTTGTAAAAATTTTAAACCAGTAGATTTATAGAGGGATATCACAAAAAACTGAATTAAAAAGATGACAAGTAAATCAGGAACTGCTTCAAAAAAATTAATTCCGCTTTTGAAACGATTTCTTACTTTATTTGGTGAGAGAATAATTAATACAGCCATAACAATCGCAAGGAAAAGAAT
This sequence comes from Neobacillus drentensis, assembly GCF_036962125.1. Taxonomy (GTDB): domain Bacteria; phylum Bacillota; class Bacilli; order Bacillales; family Cytobacillaceae; genus Neobacillus; species Neobacillus drentensis_B. Next base: position 506,464 of record NZ_JBALOA010000005.1, on the reverse strand, counting down.
GAAGACAAGGCTGGCCACGAGAATCGTCATTGTATATTGATAACTCTCTGCAATCTCTAATTTCTTGAAAAATTCCAAGTAATGAATTTCCTTAAAGTCCATTAATGCTTGCAAATCCGCCTTCACATTGGTCCATAGTGTATTAACATTTAACACCAGATGATTTTTCCCAATCCCTAATAAGGAAGGGAGATTAAAAATAAATAGAAAGCCTGAGATTATTAATACGATTCTAATTAGAAAATTAAAAAAACCTTTCATCCTATCCCACCTGCTCATTTTGTACAAAAATTCAGTCCATTTCTTTTGTACCATTTAATTGGTATTTTGGCAATATTCTTAATAAGTATAAAAAACGATTCGGAGTACCGAATCGTCATTTTATTAATGAATGTCCAACTTCTTAAGTTCAGAGTAGGCTTGCTCTCGTTTAAGATTATATGCTTGCCATGGTTGTTCATCTGCAAGTGCTTCTTTTTTTCGATCCATTAGAATGATTTTTAAATCCGGTATATTCTGATCCCTTTCATAGAGGTCGATTAATCCCAACACCCCAGTAAAGGACAAGTTGTTGAGGTAATGAACATCAATTTTTCCGCTCAGTTCGTAACGGTGCAAATTTTCATTCACGACGATTTTATCGATATCTATCACCGTAATCGAAGTATAGTAGATTAACGAGGTAATAAAATAAAAATGAAACAATGACAGCTTCTCGATCCAAATTTTCACCAAAGTATACGTAAAAATGACGACCAGAAAAATCATGAACGAATGGACAAGTACTCTTGTAAAAGTAAATCCATAAGCATCTTCATACATGCTTAACCTCAGGAATGCAGAAGTCAGCATAACAAAGCTTACAAGAACAAGAATAGTAAGCAGCAATTGTGTTGTTCTTTGCATCAATTTTGTTGCTCGTTTTACAAAGGTTAAGACGATGACTGTAACCGATAAATTGATTAATGTGACAAAAAGGAGCTCAAAAAAACCTTTTCGCGCGTATTCAGCATAAGTGAAATCTGCTTGAAGGGTTCCACTAAAGAAATAGCGAAATTGGACCAGCGTAAACAATAGATACACGACATTAATCAGAACAAGCACGGTAATCATGATAATTCCGTCAATTGTAAACCTTTGCTCGTTCGTTTGTTGTTTGATGATAGTAGGATTTCTGCTAGAAAGGACTTGCATAAACCCAAAGAAAACAGCAGTCAGAATGAAAATAATAATACATCTTATGATTCGCTCACCAGTAATGACTTGAAACCATTGTGGAATGCCGCCAATTAATTGCTCAAACTGAGCGTCTGCTGATACCAGTAAGTTCAAGACAACGAACAGAATCGGCAAGGAAATCACAACTCCGAGGATAATCTTTTTCCATATTAAAAGTTTGTCTTCATTGACGCCTTGTTTTGCACTCTTTCCGATCAGGCCAACAAAACCAATCGTAAATTTTAGCGAGTGGATTAAGCGTGTGAAAATTAACGTAATAAACGCTGGCTTATTCCATTGAGAATTTTTTGGGCTTGTTATTAACACTAGATGAAAAACAACCAGCCCAGGGATTACCAAAATATTTAAGCCGTAAAAAAGAAAGTTATTATTTAGGAAATAGCATGCTGATAAGAGCCAAATACAACAAAGAATTAAGTACCCTAACCGTTGATGGGAAAATTGGTAGCGGCGGTACCGCCAAAAAAACACTGAGTAAAATGCAGCAATAAATAAGAAGTAGGATATCCCAATCTCACTGTGAAAGAATGCTTCTTCAGCTAAAATTCCTAGCAACAAACATAACGATAAAAGGATCCAGGCAGTACTACCTATTTTTGTTTCTATTTTTGTTTCCATCTTTATCCCTCTTTCATTGTAGATTTTCTATATATATAGTTTCACTAGGTATATATCCAAAAAAAATGCTTATACCGAAGCCTTTCTTCCCCATCGATAGCCAATCCAACTGACTGGATATAGGATGATAGTAAAAATGATACAAGCAATAATAAACGTTTTTGTTAATAATGGAGCAAACCAAGCATGCGGAATTATCTCAAAAACCGTTAGGACCATTAATGCTAAATTGGGAATAAGCGATAGTAAAAACGTTTTATTAAGAAGCCCTCTTCCATTATGGCCAAAGCCCTTTCCAATTTCATAGCCTAGCAAGGCCCAAAAAAACAGATACAAAAAAGCAATTAAGGTCGGAATTGCCGTTAAGTGATTCCATATCACTGCAAGCCATTCCCACTGATAAAGATTATGTGCCAGAGTTAGTAAACTGCCCCCTCCAAAAAATAAGATATTTAAAAGGATAAATAGCCATTTCATATTACTGGGTGTGACAGAAAACTCTTCTTTCCATAGCTGAACAATTTCCTCTGGACTACCAAGGCGGGATACAATTAGTTCAAAAACCGTATCCTCATCCTGACATTCCAACTCCATCAAAATTTCATCAATATGTGACCCATATTCACGGAGGATTTCCTCATCGTCTAACTGGTTTCCTAATCCTTTTGCCAACTCTGCAAGAAACCTATTCTTCGGCCGTTCCATGCTTCGATCTCCCTATCACTTTGTTCATCACTTTAACAAAGTCCTGCCATTCACGTGTTTTTTCACCTAATAATTCTTTTCCAGCCTTGGTAATTTTGTAATACTTGCGGGCGGGGCCCTTTTCCTGTTCCTGCCAATAACATTCAATGTATTCTTGCTTTTCAAGCTTGTGAAGCGCGGGATACAAGGTTCCTTCTTTCACACTCAAGCCATTATCACTGCGTTGTTCCAATTCTTTTACTAATTCATATCCATACATATCACGCTCGGTTAATAACTGAAGAAGGATTAAAGAGGTACTGCCTTTTACTAATTCACGGTTAAACATATTTTCACCTACCTAGATATTTTAGGCACATAGAAATTCTATACCATCCACATTAGATTGTAAATAGCTAAAAAAAATAGTGGCAATTTTTCATCGCCACTACCCTATCTTACCCTATTTTACCTGCCCGTTATTTCTCAATATCTTAATGTTTTGGTCACGCTCGCCACCATCAGATAATTCCTCTGAAAATTCATGTTTTGCTACTTTTCCAACTAATTCCCCATGTTTGATTGTCCTTCGGGGTACATTATTATTTGGAGCCGCTTGTTCATTCCATTTTCCCATTCAAATCACCTCGGTAGTAGTATTTGAATTATGGTGGAACTTATCCATACACAAAGACGCATGGAAAAAACCTTGCGTCTTCACAAAAATTAGATAACCATTTTTTTATTTTCATGCAGTTGTAATTCTTGTTCACTAGTACCGTCTGCTTCACGATTCTTTTTAATTCTAAAATGATAAATCAGGTAACAAATGGCCACGAACGGAGCTCCCAGATACAACGCTAAACGTTGTTCTGAATCAAATGCTAAACTGACTAAAACGATTACATTTAAGGTTAAAGCGATAATTGGCAGTACGGGGTAAAGCGGTGTTTTGAATTTGAGATCCTCCACTTTACCGCCTTCACGGATAAATTTTCTGCGGAAAGCAATTTGTGAAGCTGTAATCGAAATCCAACCAACCTGTGCACCTAATCCTGCAACGGAAAGCAGCCAAACAAAGACTGTTTCTTCGGCAAAGAATCCTGACAGTAAGGATAATAAAGCAATTCCGATTGTTAAAATAAGGGCGTTGATTGGAACGCCTTGTTTATTTACTTTTGCAAGTGCAGGTCGAGTCATCTTCTCTTTAGACATAGCATATATCATCCGTGTAGCAGCATAAAGTCCTGAGTTTGCAACGGATAGTAACGCGGTTAGAATAACAAAGTTCATAATGTCTGCAGCATATGGAATTCCTATGCTATCAAACACCACCACAAATGGGCTTTCCACTACTCCAGCTTGTTTCATTGGAATTAAACTGGCTAAAACGAAGATGGCTAAAACAAAGAAAAACAATGTACGCCAAACGGTTTGTTTGATTGATTTTGGAATTGTCTTTTCTGGTTCTTCACTTTCACCTGCAGCAATCCCAATTAATTCTGTCCCTTGAAACGAAAAATTAACCGCAATCATGGTAATGATTAAGGCTGTGAATCCATGAGGCAGTAATCCATGTGCTGTAAAATTCGAGAAAAATGGTGCAGGTTGTCCACCTTTTAAGTGAATCAGCCCAAACATTGCTGCACCGCCAAGGACGATAAAGGCAATAATTGCAAAGATTTTTATACTAGAAAACCAAAATTCTGTTTCGCCAAATGCTCTTGCTGAAAGTGCATTGAGTGAAAATAATACGACTGCAAAAATCGCACACCAAACCCAAATCGGCGAATCTGGAAACCATCTTTGCATGAGCTGTCCTGCTGATAATAACTCCAACGCCACAGTTACTGACCAGCCTAACCAATAGAGCCAGCCCAGCGCAAACCCTGTACCCGGTCCAATGAATTTTGTTGTATACGTTTGAAACGAGCCAGACACAGGCATGGCCACAGATAACTCACCAAGACACAGCATTGTTAAAAACATGATCAAACCGCCGACAATATAAGAAAGAATTGCACCAGTCGGCCCTGCTTGGCTTATCGTATAGCCTGAACCTAAGAAAAGACCTGATCCGATTACCCCACCTAACGAGATCATAAATAAATGTCTTGTCTTCATTGTTCTTTTTAATTCATGATTTGAACTGTTTTCCTGCAAATTCACTAAATTTCCCCCTTCTCCCATTAAAAAGAATACGCTTTCAAACTTTTACTCCCCAAAATAATAGGATAACTTTTCTACTACCGTCTGTTTAGTATAATCTTTTAAAAATTATATAAAAATAGGAAATTTTTACAACAGACAATAATTTCTAAATTATCTATATATTTTAAAATTATTAAATGCAAGTTTCATGCCAAGGTTAAAACGCATGATTGTGAATACTTTCCGAACAATTTCGCAAAATATCATTGCAGGTATTTTAATAATTTTGCACCTATCCTGCAAAAATATTTTTCCCACAAAAAGGGAGAGTATTTATCTACAAAATTAGTAAAATATAGGAAAAATTTAATATAAGCAAAGTATTTTTGCAATTTTAAACACTATATCCTCAAAACCTGCAAAACTATTTTGCATTATTACGTTTTTTTTGATTAAATAAGTGCATAAAGGATTAAACAAAGGGAATGAACCAGGATGGAGAAACTGAATACTTCAGTAAGTTATTTGCAATATGTAAATCGAATGTATAAACGCATCTTAGACGAAGTCGATGTAGGTGTCCATGCCGTCGATGAAACAGGGAAAACCATTATTTATAATAAAAAAATGATGCAAATGGAGTCAATGGATCTCCAAGATGTCATTGATAAAAACCTACTAGATGTATTTATGTTTAAGGATGACCAATCTAGTACACTTGTAAAAGCTTTGCAAGAAGGCAAAGTAACAAGAAATGTAAAACAAACGTATTTTAATAATAAGGGCCGTGAAATTACGACCATTAACAATACCATTCCAATTTTTCAAAACGAAACACTCCAAGGTGCGGTCGAGATTGCAAGTGATGTAACGAAGCTGGAGCGGCTGATAAAAGGCAATATGAACAAAGAATCTACTCGCTACACGTTTGATAAAATCATTGGGAGCAGTCCAGCTATTAAAGAAGTAATCGAAGCTGCTAAGCGAGCGACTCGGACCTCATCCTATGTTCTAATTGTTGGGGATACCGGTACAGGAAAAGAACTGTTTGCTCAAAGTATTCACAATGGGAGTGGTCGGCTATCTGGACCATTTATTTCCCAAAACTGTGCTGCATTACCTGATAATCTAATCGAAAGTCTCCTGTTCGGAACTAAGCGGGGGGCCTTTACAGGTGCGGTCGATACCCCTGGATTATTTGAACAAGCCAATGGCGGAACCCTGCTCCTTGATGAGATTAACTCATTAAATTTAAACCTACAGGCGAAATTACTGCGAGTGCTTCAAGAAAGAACGATTAGAAGAATCGGTGATACGAAGGATACCCCTGTTGATGTCCGTGTCATTGCCAATATGAATGAAGATCCCATCGATGCGATTGCCAATAATCGGATGCGTAAAGACTTATATTATCGACTTGGGGTTGTCACACTTTTTGTCCCTTCTCTTAAAGATCGCAAAGAAGATATTCCAATATTAGTCGAGCACTTTATACAAAAATACAATGATCTGTTTCAGATGAATGTAAAAGGGTTATCCGATGAGGTTAAACAATCCTTTTTTGAATATGACTGGTTAGGGAATGTTCGGGAACTTGAGCATATTATTGAGGCAGCTATGAACATTATGATGGATGAAGAATGGATCTCCTACGCTCATTTACCCTATCAATATCGAAGCAAAATGCAGATGAAAGAGAGAATGATCCCCCTTTCTACCGTTGACAGCTTTATTAAGGAAAATTCGGATGTAGCTATACCACTAAAATATCAAATGGAGTTATTTGAAAAATCCTATATTGACCATGTCTTAACCAAAAATGATTATAATATTTCCCGGACTGCGAATCTTCTTGGATTAAGCCGGCAAAGCTTGCAGTATCGGATGAAAAAATTGAACATTAATGGAAAATAAATTGACATAAAAAATAACGAAGGAGGAAAACTTTAAGCGGTTTCCTCATTCGTTATTTTTTATGTACTCAATCACCAAAATGAATGATTTTACATAAAATTATTATAGAAAAGTAAATTAGTTTGATAAATGGAATCTTTTTTTCAACAAATTCCCTTTAGGTAATAAAATAATACAAGCATAATAATTCCATTTTTTCTCCATACTAAGAAGAAAAAAAGATGAGGTGAAAAATATGGGACTACTCAATACTTTTAACCAATGGAAAGAAACAAAGTATCAGAATCATGTCTCTACGATGAAAGACCAGGGCAAATGTCCAGACTGTCATGGTCGTGGCTATACGGTTTACCCATACAATGAATTCGCTTACTTCAATTCGTTTGAATGTCCGGGATGTCAAGGAACAGGTCAATATACAGATTGGGAACAAATGCAATAAAGTGTGGAAACGTCCATTTAAGCGTTCTATTCCATATATAAAGATAAAAATCCCTTCATGATTAACGTTTATTTGGTCATGAAGGGATTCTTTTTGTGATACATTGTATCTTTTGTAGGGAAAATCAAGATTTTTTGTTAAATTCGTTTCTTAAGTTGACTTTGATAAGTTTTTGACGTCCTTACTTCAACCGTTAGCGACCCTCGATTAACAATCGCTTTTACTAGTAATGGTACACCTGTAGTATTTTTAAATCTAAAATCCTTACCTCCATAAGAAACAGTCGCATCTCTTCCTTTTGGCACATACCCCACCGTTAGAGAGTGGTGATTTTTTTCGATATATTGTACGGCTAGCTTATCAATGGCATTATACAAAGTAGAAGAAGTTTGGCAAATGCCCCCGCCATAACCCTCGACTAATTTCCCATAATTTATCTCTGGTGCTTTTTGATATCCGTGCGCAGCATCACTCGGTCCAACAGTTGTATTAAACGAGAAAGAATCATTTGTACCTAGGATAACATTATTAATTGCTTGAGCGGATAATTCGATATTTTTTGTTCTGCCCACAGCACCACTATTAAAATGAGTGGTATAGGAGGCGACGACGACATCATCTAACTGAGACACCTCTTCAGCCTGATATCCGCTTGCATTCACATATAAAGGTAATTCCACATCTCCGCCTTTTTCTGATACCAACATAATCTTTTCAGCTAGCTCTTCTTCTTCAAGAATTTGCTGCGGTGTCCCCTTGATAACATTACCATTATCATCCAGTTTATCAGGAATCATTCGCTTATCATACCCAGGTGCAGACTCGGTCCCGCGCGCCAATTCTCTAGTTATCTTTGCTATTTCGACTTTATAATTTTCAGGATTAGTTATGTATCCTAAATCTTTGGTATTAAAGGTTTTTATTGTTTCTTTCGTATTCGGATCAATTATATTTACGTATACAGGCCTTGCTTCTTCCCGTTTTCGTTCTTCCTCACGTTTCTTTGCTTCCGCCAGTTTCTTTTCTTCTTGTAATTTTTTCTCTTTTTCAAGTCTCTGCTGCTGCTCTGCTGCCTTTGCTTCTTTTTCTTTTGCGGATTGTTCCGTACATCCCGTTCCGATTAAACAAACTGCCACTAAAAGTGAAATTACCCAATTATGCTTAGCCATTTTCTCCTACTTTACTCCTTTTTAATAACCATATTCGCCCTTATATATTGTTAGACGTTTTCCAATGAATTTTGTTTCATACGACTCTCATATTCTATTCCATTTTTCATGTCAATCTCTTGCAAAAATATGGAAATTGTCTTTTAAACTAGGGAATAAGTTCAATGCCTAGATCATCTTATGCTTTTTTTTAAAGTGCGTAGCAACTAAGCCCATATCCTCATATGGTATAATTAAAGCAGAAATCAATGATATTTCAATACCACTTTAGTCCCCTCTTTGACTTCAACAACAAATAAACCTAAGTAAAATGAATGGTTCCTGCTCCCTGGCACATACGCAAATAAAGGGGGAAAATGCCATGACAGAAATTTTAATTCTTCTTTGTATTCTTTTATTTTCAGTATTTTTTGTTTTAGGAGTAATATCTCAGGTTCATCGGAAAAGTGGAAAGGGAATTTTTTATTCATTGACAGTCATCAGTTTGGTTGGCGTTGTTTTCTTTTTGTTTTTTCACGGCTGGAACCTAGGTGCTATTAGGAGTGGCGGAATAGTCGATTCTCCTAAAACAGAAACGCCGGCAAGTTCTGGACACAATCATGAAGTGGATCCAGGAAAAGAAAAACCAGCAGACGATGAACCCCCTCCTGCCGAAGGACCTGCTGAAGAAAAACCTGATGACCCAAAACCAACTTTACCTGAACCAATTAGCGTAGCTGATGATGCCATTGTTGAATATAAAGTTGTTAAAGGCGATACCCTATATTCCATTGCCATCCGAGCAGACCTGACTGTCGAAAAAATTAAGCGATGGAACCGTCTCACATCCGATGTCATTTATGTGGATCAAATATTAACACTTTATGGGAAAAATGTTGAGCCGCCGCCACCTGCAGACCCACCCAAGCAGGACCCGCCACCAGCAACAGCATCCTCTGTCATTATTTCAAATGGCAGTCTCCAGCAAAAAAAGATTGCACTGACCTTTGATGCCGGCAGCGACGCTGTGGGGATTGCGATTCTTGATGTGTTGAAAAAACATAATGTGAAAGCAACTTTCTTTCTAACCGGTAAATGGGTTGAGAAATATCCTAACCTTGCCAAAAGAATTGCCGAGGAAGGACATGAAATCGGTAACCACTCTTATTCTCATCCTGATGCTGTAAAAATTACAACTAATGCGTTTAAACAGGATATCATCAAAGCAGAGGAAGCAATCAAGGCTGTAACTGGGAAATCTCCACAGCCCTTTTTTCGCTTTCCATTCGGAGCGTACAATTCTACCACACTCAAAACAGTAGGCTCAGCCGGTTACCCTTATAGCATTCAGTGGTCACTTGATACGATTGACTGGAAGCAGCCTGCTACTGACGTCATCATCTCCCGAATTAAAAACGGAGCGAGCAATGGTGATATCATCCTCATGCATATCGGTGGAATAAATACACCTGAAGCTGTCGACAAAGTTATCCCATGGCTAAAGGACCAAGGCTACCAACTAGTTCCCTTAAGCATATTACTAAAATAAAAAAACATGGTGCCTGACACCCCAATACTGAAAAGTATTGGGTGTCAGGCACCACTTTATTTAATCTCTATCTAGAAGTGCGGCTCCAGATATTCCTGGTTTAGTCATTTCATAGATATTTAGAATAAGGTCTAATTCTTCTTCAGTTAGAACATCATACTTTAAGCATAGTTCACGAACCGATTTCCCTGTAACCGTTGCTTCTCTGGCGATTCTCGCTGCCACTTCATAGCCGAGGTGTGGGTTAACCGCTGTAATAATACCGACGCTTTTTTCAACATTCTCTTTTAAGCGCGCCTCATTTGCTTCAATACCTACTAAACAATGATCCGTAAACGATCGGAAGCCGTTATTCATAATACTAATGGATTGAAGTAGGTTAAATACCAAAACAGGTTCCATGACGTTCAATTCAAGTTGGCCTGCTTCTGAAGCAAGGCAAATGGTATGGTCATTACCAATCACTTGAAAAGCAATTTGATTAATTAACTCTGGCATTACAGGGTTAACTTTTCCCGGCATAATCGAAGAGCCTGGCTGACGGGCTGGCAGAGAAATCTCCCCAAGTCCTGCACGCGGACCTGATGCCATTAACCGAAGATCATTAGCGATTTTCGACATATTCATCATACATACTTTAAGGGCAGAAGATACCTCTGTATAGGCATCCGTATTTTGGGTAGCATCCACTAAGTGTTCAGCATTGACCAGTGGCAGTCCGGTAATGGCAGCGAGTTGGGTGACAACATCTTTAATATATTGAGGATCCGCATTTAAACCTGTTCCTACCGCCGTTGCTCCCATGTTTACTTCATATAAATGTTCACGAGAAAGGTTGATGCGTTTCATATCTCGTTCAAGCACACGGGAATATGCTTCAAATTCTTGTCCAAGTCGAATGGGAACGGCATCCTGTAGATGGGTACGCCCCATTTTGATCACTTTTTCAAATTGCTGTGCTTTGTCCAAAAATACCTTATGCATGTCCTTCATAGTGATAAGCAATTTTTCAAGCAACCTTAGGGTTGCGATATGGATCGCGGTTGGAAAGACATCATTTGTCGATTGCGACATATTCACATGTGTATTGGGACTTAAATGCATATATGCCCCCTTTTCATGTCCAAGCAATTCAAGGGCCCGGTTGGCAATCACTTCATTTGCATTCATATTCATGGATGTGCCCGCTCCACCTTGAATCGGGTCAACAATAAACTGATCGTTCCATTTCCCTGCAATAATTTCATCAGCCGCTTGGCTAATCACGTCTCCAAGTCCGCTATACAGCCGTTTCGTTTTCATGTTGGCAATCGCAGCTGCTTTTTTTACCATTGCAAGGGCGATAATTAATTCCTCATGAATTCGATAACCTGTAATTGGGAAATTTTCAACTGCCCTTAGAGTTTGAATACCATAATAAGCATCTGATGGTATCTCTTTTTTACCTAAGAAGTCTTGCTCGATTCTTTTTGTATCCATAATTAGCTGTTGCACCCCTTATTTAAACAGTCGATATAAAATTGTTGATTACAAAAAAATAATACCAGTTTAAATTCCCAATGTCTCTCTTTTTAAAGATAATACTCTGTTAAAATAATAATCCAACAAAATTTATCTGAAAATTTTCTATTTTAGACCTTATATAAACCACTCTTACATGTTATAATCTAACTAATTATTATTTCAATATTGTAAATTTTAAAATTGTTGATGAAAGGAAGGATGAATTGTAGCATGGTAACTACAGAAATCACATCCATACCACAACCCAAAACTTATGGACCGCTTGGTAATCTTCCACAACTAGACTTAAATCAACCCACACAATCCATCATGAAACTAGCCGATGAATATGGACCCATATTCAAACTGAAATTCCCATCTGGGACTGGGACCTTTATTTCCTCTGCTGAATTAGTAAAGGATGCCTCAGATGTAACCCGATTTGATAAACTTGTCAATGCCCCGTTACAGAAGGTACGTGCCTTTTCCGGAGATGGTCTTTTTACCAGTTGGACAAAAGAAGAGAATTGGCAAAAAGCTCATAACATTCTTCTCCCTAGCTTTAGCCAAAGTGCGATGAAGGGTTATCATTCGATGATGGTCGATATTGCTGTCCAACTTATCCAAAAATGGTCCCGCTTAAATTCAGATGAGTCAATTGATGTACCTGAAGATATGACTCGACTTACTTTAGATACGATTGGCTTATGTGGTTTCAATTATAGATTTAATAGTTTTTATCGAGAAAAATCCCATCCATTTATTACAAGTATGGCGTCTGCGCTTGACGAAGCAATGAATCAAAGCAACCGTCTTGGGATTCAAGATAAACTAATGGTTAAAACCAAACGTCAATTTAATCAAGACATACATACCATGGTATCCCTTGTCGATAGGATCATTGAAGAGCGAAAATTAAGTGATGAACATGAGGCAGAGGACTTGCTCTCCCGAATGCTTAATAGTGCTGATCCTGTAACTGGGGAAAGGCTCAGTGATGAAAATATCCGCTATCAAATCATTACCTTTTTAATTGCTGGGCACGAAACTACCAGCGGCTTACTATCATTTGCTTTATATTTTCTGATGAAACATCCAGAAAAGCTTGAAAAAGCTTATGCAGAAGTAGACCAAGTTCTTACGGAATCTATTCCAAGCTACCAACAAGTTCGGAATTTAAAATACATCCGGATGATATTAAATGAGTCGCTGCGACTATGGCCAACTGCACCGCTCTTTTCGCTTTTCGCAAAGGAAGATACTCTGCTTGCTGGAAAATATCCGCTCAAAAAAAGAGATGTTGTCAATGTCCTCCTTCCTAAATTGCACCGTGATAAAAATGCTTGGGGGGATGACGTGGAAGTATTTAGACCAGAGCGTTTTGAGGATCCTAAGAAAATCCCGCACGATGCATTCAAACCGTTTGGTAACGGGCAGCGTGCGTGTATTGGGCAGCAATTCGCTATGCACGAAGCAACCTTATTACTTGGGATGATCCTAAGACACTTCCACTTGATTGATCATACCAATTATCAATTGAAGGTAAAGGAAACATTGACCCTTAAACCAGATGGATTAACAATGCAGGTTCGTCCTCGCGAGACTTTTAATAGGGCATCTCTAGCGGGAAATGAGGTAAACACAGCGTTGGAAAAGGCGGCGGAAGTCACATTACAGCCGAGTCCATCGCTTATTGGTGCACATAATACACCATTCCTAGTATTATATGGCTCCAACATGGGAACCTCAGAGCGCATCGCTCGCGATTTGGCAGTAACAGCGCGTTTTAAGGGGTTCCGCAGCGAAGTTGCACCGTTAGATGAATTTGCAGGCGGACTGCCAACTGATGGTGCAGTCTTTATCATTACCTCCTCCTACAATGGGAATCCGCCAAAAAATGCCCGCAAATTCGTTAAATGGCTAAAAGAAAATGATGGTGAAACATTGAACGGGATTCGATTTGCTGTGTTTGGCTGTGGCGATACCAATTGGGCAAGCACCTACCAAGAGATTCTGTCGTTTATCGATGCGAGGCTTAGTGAACTTGGCGCAACACGGCTCTTTCAAAAAGGGCAAGGAGACGCGAGCAGCGAGTTTGAAAAACAGTACGAAGAATGGCATGACCAGATTTGGCCAATGCTAAATGAGGCTTTTGGGATAGAGAGAACCACTCCTAGCCATACAGAAAACAACACTTTGTCCGTTTATTTTGTTAATGAATTAAGCACGGGGCCTTTACCAGGAGACGTAATTACTCCTCAGGAGGTTAACAATATTAGTATCATCCCAAAAAACTCAGCAGAACTGGTAAAAAGGGTCATTAACCGATATGGTCTTGATAAAAATACTCAAGTTATCTTAAGTGGGAACCGGAAAGAAAATAAACATCTCCCGTTAGATTTCCCTGTTCGTGTTTGGGATTTATTGTGCTATAGTGTCGACTTGGGGGCAACCGCTAGCGATGAACAAATCCGCGAACTTGCCGAATATACCATCTGTCCTCCACACAAGCGGGAATTAGAGTCATTGCTTACTGAAGGAACGAATACGCTGCAGCGAGTTGAACAAGGAATTTCAATGCTGTATCTCATAGAGAAATACCCTGCCTGTGAACTTCCTTTTGAGAGATTTATAGAATTACTATCACCTTTGAAATCATGAAAAAAAGAGGTAATCCAGTAAATCGTTATGACAACTTTACGAATTACCTCTTTTTTCATTTACATTCTTATTTGAAAGACTGGTTAAATTTCTTTAATAGTTTCCCAAATATTTTGCATTCCTCTTCAGACCAATCCTCTACGAGTTCGGTGATTCTCTCTAGACGTGCTTGTTTATAATCAAACAATTCCTTTTTACCCAACTCCGTTATCTGGAGATAGTATGCCCTTCCATCCAAGGCATCAGGAATTCTGTACAAATAACCTTTATGTTCTAAAGCAGCTCCTTGTCTGCTAATTGTTGATATATCTAATTGAAATTCTTCGGCTAACACTTTGACCCCTACCGCCCCTTTCTCAACAATTCGCCGCAGGATGAGATATGCCGAACGGTCAAGGTTACCGATTCTTTTATTAATCGAATTGGAAGTGGTTCGGCGTATCAGAATAGCCAGCTCCAATTCGATCATCTCTAAGGATTGTTTATCCATTTCTTTCCTTCCTCACTGTCAAGCTAATTTTTCATAATATAATGATAACATACTCGATTCATCAATCGTAATCACTTTTAGAACATCATTGCAAAAGCACTATTGACGTAGTGAAAAACGGTTGTATAATACAATTATATACTTTCGCAATACAACTAATCCAAAATGTTGGAAGAAAACCTAGGGGGAAATTGAATGTCACCATCGCCAAAATCAACTATTGAAACTGCACTGCAGATTTCTGATGCAGTTCAAAAACAGTCTGGGTTACTAACTCAGCCAAAAGCCGTCTGGGCCGTTTTCTTTGCAAGTATTATTGCGTTCATGGGGTTAGGTTTAGTAGATCCTATTTTACCTGCGATTGCCGAACAGTTACACGCTTCACATAGTGAGGTCACCTTGCTATTCACTAGTTATAATGCCGTTATGGCAGTTGCAATGCTCATTACTGGGGTTATATCATCACGGCTCGGGATCAAATGGACATTACTAACTGGAATCGTGATCATTGCTATCTTTTCAGCACTTGGCGGATTTTCAAATGGTATTTGGACACTCGTTGGATTACGGGGTGGCTGGGGTCTTGGGAATGCGTTGTTTGTAGCAACAGCTCTTTCAGCCATCGTATCCCTCTCCAATAGTGGTACGGCCAAAGCTATTATCTTGTATGAAGCCGCCATCGGTCTAGGCATTTCCGTTGGTCCACTACTTGGAGGCTGGCTCGGTGCGATGTCATGGCGTGGTCCCTTTCTTGGCGTTGCGACATTAATGATTATTGCATTCATCGGTCTTCTCCTTTTAATGCCAAAATCAACAACTCCAAATGGGGTAAAAACAAGGACTTCATTATTGGATCCATTCCGCGCTTTAAAACACCGTTCACTTCTAGTCTTTGGTATAACTGCTACACTCTATAATTTTGGCTTCTTTACCCTGCTTGCCTATGCACCGTTTGTGATGGGATTGGATGAACACGGACTAGGCTTTGTATTTCTAGGGTGGGGAATTTTACTAGCAATTACCTCTGTTTTTATGGCACCAAAATTGACGGAAGCATTTGGTACTATAAAATCCATGTGTATGATGTTAATTTTATTTGCGGCACTTCTAGTCGTAATGGGGATATGGACATCGACCCAATGGGTAATCATTGCTGCCGTTATTTTAGCCGGTGCGTTATTAGGAAATAACAATACTCTCATTACCACTGCTGTTATGAATGCAGCCCCCGTTGAACGATCCACGGCCTCTGCCGCTTACAGTTTCCTCCGGTTTATTGGCGGGGCGATTGCCCCATTTACCGCAGGGAAGCTAGCAGAAATTTATAATCCAAGTGTACCATTTTTGGTCGGAGCTGGCTTTGTGGTTATCTCGGTCTTATTTATTTGGGTTAATAATAAACATGTGAAGCATGTAGATGGTATCAGCAGTAGTCACTAAATTTGCATCAGGATCTGTGTATTGCAGATCCTTTTTCATGCAAATTATTTTTTTATTTATTAGTGGATATCTTTTTTCTTAAAACGTCCCCCGCGGACTTCTGAAATGTCACCAATCGCTAAAAATGCTGACGGGTCAATATCCTGAACAATTGTGTTTAGCTTAGACTCTTCCAGCCTCGTAATAATACTAAAGATGACCTTCTTATCATCACCAGTGAAGGCACCTTGACCCTTTATGTAGGTTACACCCCTTCCCAGTCGAGCATTGATTGCATTTCCAATCTCCTCTGCTTCATCACTGATAATCCAAACAGATTTTGATTCTTCAAGGCCCGCTACAACAGTATCAATTGCCTTGGATGCAATCACATAGGCTAACAAGGAGTACATGGCACGGTCCCAACTAAACACAAAACCTGCGGCCCCTAATATGAAGATATTAATGAACATAATAATTTGTCCAACAGAAAATGGAACCTTTTTTGTGATTACTAGTGCCAATATTTCTGTTCCGTCCAACGCACCGCCATTTCGGATGACGACACCTACACCTATGCCGAGGATCATCCCTCCAAAAACGGTGGCGAGGAGGATATCATCTGTAAAAGCGGGAATGGGATGAAAAAATGAAGTAAAAATTGATAAAACGAGGATTCCATAAACGGTAGAAATCGCAAAGGTTTTTCCCATCTGCTTATAACCCAGATATACAAATGGCAGGTTTAAAATGAGGAGGAAAATTCCCAATTTCCACCCTGTGAGGTGCGCAAGCATGATTGAAATCCCTGTAATTCCTCCATCAATAACATGGTTTGGAACTAGAAATATTTCTAATCCTGTTGCCATCAGAATTGCTCCGATGGTAATGGCAATTGCTCGGAGAATTACATTTCTTAGTGGTAACTTTCGGTGTTGAACTTTTCCTTGAATGTGTTCTGTCACATCATCACATCTTTTCGTTAAAATTAAGTATTTATTATTTCAGATGAACATGAAATAAACTATATCTATAGTGTAATTATATCATTTTTGTTCAAAAAGATGAACTATAGTTCATCTTTTTTATTATTTCCTTTGATTAATCTTCCCATTTTTTCCAAAAAAATTGCTAAAATCCTATCGATTTTAGCAATTACATCATTCACCTTTCTATGGCCCGCTCTATGATGAGATCTTCAATGACACGATGCTTACTCAACTGACCCGTATGAATAATTTGCAGCCCTAACGCTTGTCTCTGATTGACCAATTGATCTACTTCCTTTAAAAGAAGACCGGAAAATAATAAATAAGGAATCACAATTATCTTTCCAGCTGTTTGTTTAGATATCGCCTCAAGGCCTTCCTGAAGCCTTGGTTCAGTTGCAGCTAAAAAACAAACAGCAACATGTTCGATTCCAAGTCGTTCGCTAATCCCCTTAGAAATCTCCGCAAAAGCAGCATGAATACTCTCGTCACTACTACCCCTGCCAACTACTAAAATCGAATCCTGTGGTGATAGATCAGCGACCGTTCCTCTTACCATTCCAGCTATCCCATCGAGTATCGATCCTTGAACACCAAAAGGATCCCTGATATTTACAGTAATATTCGGAAACCTCTTGCAAAGCGAAGACAGAGCATCAGGAATATCTTCTTTAATATGACCAGCAGCTAATAAAAATAAAGGAACGACGGTAATTTCCGTCGCTCCTCTTTCCACACAGCGCAGAAAGCCCTCTTCAATACTTGGACTGGTCAGCTCGAGAAAACTGATTTCCTGAATCTCCACATTGATTCGTTCCATCACTCTATGTATAAAGGATTGGGCTTCTTCAGCCCCCTCTTTCGATCGTGTACCATGACCAATGTAAAGAATTGATTTCATTTTCGCTGCTCCTTTTTGCTTATCTATGAAGGGTAACATTACCTATATTCTTTGTCATCTACGAACTTACCATGCTTAGAGGAACTTGTCCAACAAACATTGCATTTTAGTATGTCAGGCTTTTCACTTTGTCCAAATTAGATAATCTTCTTCTCTTTTAGGTAAGCAAAGACTTCTTGGACTGCTTCTTCTACTGTGAGTTGATCTGAGTGAAGTGTGATTTCAGGTTTTTCTGGTGCTTCATAAGGCGAGTCAATTCCAGTAAAATCCTTTATCTCGCCTCGGCGTGCTTTCGCATAAAGCTGCTTAGGGTCACGACGTTCACATTCCTCAATCGGACATTGCACAAATACCTCAATAAATTCACCGTCCTCAAATAATTCACGTACTTGTTCACGATCAGAGCGAAATGGTGAAATGAAAGCAGTAGTTACAACTTTACCACTGTCGACAAACAGTTTGGCAACTTCACCAATTCTTCTGATATTCTCAGTACGGTCATAATCAGAAAAACCAAGATCTTTATTTAACCCGTGACGAATATTGTCTCCATCGAGTACATATTCACTGATCCCTTGGCGGAATAATTCATAAGATACTGCATTGGCAATCGTCGATTTACCAGACCCTGAGAGTCCAGTAAACCAAAGAGCACAGCTTCCATGCCCATTTTTTTCGCGACGATTTTCTTTTAAAATAGTTGTTTCATGCCATGTAATATTCGTTGGTTTTGTCATGGATTTTTATTCCTCCTTACACGGATGCCGTTTCTTTCATTCCTTCAATCAGTACTTCTACAACCTCTTTACGGCTAAAGGTGGATGGCGGCAACACACCTGCGCGAAGCATTTCTCTTACTTTTGTTCCGGAGAGGATGACTCTGTCTTCCTTGCTATGCGGGCAAGTTTTATCTGAAGCCATCCCTTCACATTTCGTGCAATAGAAGCTATGCTCAAAGAATAAAGGCTTAATTCCAAGCTCTTCTTCAGAAAAATTACTAAAAATATGTTGTGCATCGTAGGTTCCATAATAGTTTCCAACACCAGCATGGTCACGGCCGACAATAAAATGAGTACAGCCAAAGTTCTTACGTGCTAGTGCATGGAATATGGCTTCTCTTGGCCCTGCATAACGCATAGCCGCTGGGTATACACCTAACTGGACACGTTCGCTAGGATAATAATTTTCTAATAAAACACGGTAGCTTTTTAGACGTACCTCTGCAGGAACATCATCTGATTTAGTTTCCCCAACTAGAGGGTTCACGAACAAGCCATCAACAGTTTCAAGGGCAGCTTTCTGAATATATTCATGTGCGCGGTGAATAGGATTCCTGGTTTGAAAGCCGACAACTGTCTTCCAGCCCTTTTCTTCAAAAATGGCACGCGTTTCCTTGGGCTCAAACCACACGTCGCCGAATACACCTTTTTCTGATTTCTTAACTAAGACGATTTCACCTGCCACATATACAGGTCCTCTTTCATAAAGGCGCTTCACACCTGGGTGAGCAAGTTCTTCGGTTTTATAAACTTCAAGAGCTTCTCTGTCTAAATCGGGTTCATACCATTCTGAAACCTTTATGACACCATAAACCTCATTGTTATAGGAGAGCTTGAATTCATCGCCAACAACAAGTGTTTCGGCCACTTGATACGAAACAGGGAGGGTTACTGGGATCGACCAAATCGTATTGTCTGCTAAACGCATATTGTTTACAACAGATTCATAATCCGCTTTGCCAAGGAAGCCTTTTAATGGACTAAATAGGCCAATTCCGATTAATTCAAGGTCACTTAAGGCAATCGCATCGATTTCCAGTACTTTTTCAACAGAAGTTAGATCGTAATTAGGGTTAAACGCTTGAATAAGTTCTCCCCCATGAGGTTTTGGTAAGTATGACATTTTTTATCAACCTTTCTTTACAAGTTTTAATTCACAACAAAAATGAAACAGTAATGATGATAAGCGTGGAATGACTACTTAATTAGAATGCAGCCCGCACTCCGTTTTTCCACTGCCACTCCACCGTCCTTCACGGGAATCACCATTAGTTCCGACCGCTTGGGTACAAGGGAAACAGCCAATACTCGGATAGTTCTGGTCATGCAATTGATTGTAAGGGAGGTCTCTTTCCCTGATGTAGTCCCAAACTTCTTCCCAAGTCCAGTGAATCAAAGGGCAAATTTTAATATTTTGAAATTTATTATCCTTATTCAAGAACTGAGTATCTTTTCTTGTCGGAGACTGCTCCCTGCGAAGACCCGATATCCAAGCATCCTTTGGGGTCAATGCCTCTCTTAAAGGAATAACCTTTCTAATTTGACAACATTGGTTTGGATCTCGTTTCCATAATGCTGAACCATATTCCGCCGCTTGTTGGTCTAAACTTAATTCAGGTGTTTTTCGTTCAATTTTCAATTCGGGAAAACGTGCTTCAATTTGGTCGATTACTTCATACGTTTCAGGAAAGTGAAGACCTGTATCTAAAAAAACAATGTGAGCATCTTTTTTTACTTGATAAATTAAATCAATTAATACAATTGCTTCTGCACCAAAACTAGAAGCATAGACAATTTTCTCTTCAGGATACTGATTATATGCCCATTCTAAAACGGAACGTGCACCTTTTGTCTTGTCTTGTATTGAAAAGGTATCCGATATTTGATTCCAATTTTCATATGTCACTGCTGCTTGCATTCCTATGGACCCCCTTTTATTTAAACGGCAGACTCACCCGATAAGGTAAAGTCAGCCTCTAGTTGTCTGTCAGCGAATTTTATTTGTTTGGAGACGAACCTTTTCGTTTTTCTCAATTTGCACTATTTTCCCATCTTGGATTACTAGAGTAATAGAACCATATTTTAAAGAATCCAGCATCCGTTCAATATGCCCCTGTAATTCTTTCCATTCCAAGGCTTCCAGTTGATTCGCCCCCTTTTAAAACCGCCAATCCATTTAGAAAAGGCAGTAAAATCTTATTTCCATTGATAATTACCATTAATCCTACCATACTCATAGGAATTGTCAAGATGATTAATTATAATATTTTAAAAACTTTATAAACAGAAAAAAAGGCTTAGAAATGGACAAGGCAGACAATGTGAATTTCTGCCTTGTTCATATTTCTAGCCTCTCAGTTGTTGGCCCTACGGAATAATCCTAGTTGTCCTGGCCTTTTCTGCTGTTTGTTCAATCCGTTTACTTAATGGTTTCTTTAAAGCTAAAGCAAGAAGTAAGCTCAAAACAATAATAACAATCAATGCGAGAATATCTTTAAATACCACCTCCACGATCATTCCACCCACTGTTTCACGGAGCATACTCACCGCATAGGTAAAAGGCATATAAGGGTTAATTTTTTGAAAAAAAGAAGATGTTAAACTTACTGGAAATGTAGCACCAGAACTTGAGATTTGCAGCACCAAGAAAATAATTGCTAATCCTTTTCCAATATTTCCAAAGACTGAACATAAACAATAAGTGATTGTGACAAACACGATACTAATAAAAATACTGAAAATGACAAACCATAATTTGTTTACAGCATATGAATGAATGATAAAAATATCACCAAGGGACACAATGGCCGCCTGAAAGATTCCTATGGTTAGAAACGTACTAAGCCTTCCTAAAAATAGCTGGTACCCCTTAAACCCAGGCTCGTGATTTTCAACATTCACTTTAAGTGAGGCAATTAATAGTGTAGCTCCAACCCAAAGTGCAAGCATGGTATAGAACGGTGTCATCGCAGAACCGTAGTTCGGAATAGGAAATAGCCTTTTTGTTTTTAATAAAATTGGATTGGAGAGAAAACTGCTTTCTTTTTGCGGATCATGCTTTAGAAATTGAATTAAATCGTACATATCTACACTGCTTTCAAACCTTCTAATAAGATTAGCTGCTCTTTTGACCTTCGCCTCAAAGGAAGGTAACTCATATCGAGCCATGTCCGCTGCCTTGTGAATCGCATTTACCACCACAGGCAGTCTTGTTCTAATCAATTCTGATCCGTTACGAATATCGTTCTCCAAAGATGGTAAGTCCGTTCGTACGAAGTCGGCCACACGATGTAGCTTTTGTTCATTGTTTGCAAAATCACCCTTAAAAAAATCAGCCGCTGAATTAATGCCCCTAGTAATCTTATCGACTTTGTCTTGAAGACCTATTTGTGCCTCATCAATATCATGATGAATGTTAACAAGCTGGTCGTAAAGTCGACTTAATTGCTCCTGATTTGCCGTGAGGCCACTTTGGTTCGTAGAAGCTTCCTTCATTTGGTCAATGGAAGTTTGAAGCTCGCTTTCAATTTCTGTTAACTTAGTTCCCATATCGATTAATAATTGCTTTGCTTGATTCAAACTTGTAATTTTCTCCTGCATGGCAATCACATGATCACCAGCATTTTTTATAGGTGGCAAGAGATCTTCAACTTTTAAAATACTGTTAGCTGCTTGTTGAATCTCTGGAATTCTCTGCTCCATTTCAATTATCTTTTGGCCCTTTGCTTGGATATCTGGCAACTTATTCTCTAGTTCAATCGCCATTTTTCCCATTTTCTCTATCTCAGGTAAAGCTCTTTCTAATTCAAAAATCTTCTTTTCCACATTATGTATTGATGGCAATGCTTGCTCCAACTCAATACCCGCTTTATAAAACCCTTTAAAAATGGCTTCGCTTACTGTTTTTATAAATACTTGGCTTATTTGGGCGGTGACACTAGAGGCTCCTGAACTTGCTATTTTAGGGGCTACCGCATTGATTTTTTCATTTACTGCGAACTCAATCGCTGGTTTTTCAGGATTTACCTCTAGGATACTTGCCAGTTTTTTTGAAAAATCCTTAGGAAAAATCAGATAGGCATAATACTTTCCCTCCTCCACACCATTAATCGCTTCGTTTCGATTTACAAAAACCCAACCAAGCTGATGATTCTTTTTAAGATTTTTTACCGTATCTTTCCCCACATTTATTTGTTTCCCACGAATTTGCGTTCCTTCATCCTCGTTACTCACAGCCACCCGTATCCCTGATGTATTGCCATATGGGTCCCACATTGACTTAATGTTCACCCAGGCATATGCCGAGGGCAGGACCATAAGTGCCAGAATTAACAACATAACAGTAGGTACATGAATGATATTTTTCCAATCAGTTTTATAAACGTACCAAACCTTACCTATCATAATCACCCCTATACAAACTTTCAGCATTCCTTATCTTTACACTTTTCGTCCATATTGATTCTGTTTAGCCAAGGAAAGGAAAATTTGAAAATAAAAAAACTGCCTGAGAAAATTTTCTCAAGCAGTTTTTTTATTTAGAGACTACATTCTTTTCATTATTATAGTTGTATTGTGAACGGTCCACCGCGGTGAAGTTTTCTGGTTTGTAGAACCGTAATAAATCGCCATTTACCACTTTATCTGAAAGCTTTAATTTATACTCCACGATTTTCTGATCCTTCTTCGCTTCAACATTTTTCTCTTCGTTTAATTTCATTCCCGTCTTGGAATCATAAAACTTACCATCAATCGATGTAATGGTTGAACTTAAAAAGTCTCCATTTCTGAAGGGCACTAAATCATCATGCTCTTTAGATAATAAGTCAGTTCCAAATTGGACATATTCTTTCGTGTCTGTGCCAAGCAAGTGCAGAAGTGTTGGAAGAAGATCGATCTGGCCGCCATATTCATGGTTCACTCCACCTTGCATCCCTGGTACACGAATAAATAATGGCACTCGCTGTAAACCAGTACTCTCAAAAGGTGTAATTTCTTTACCCATGACTTGCGCCATTGCTTTATTATGATTTTCGGAAATTCCATAATGGTCACCATACAAGACTATAACGGAACGATCATATAAACCTGATTTTTTCAGGTAGTCAAAGAATTGCTTTAAAGCTTCGTCCGCATATCGTGCGGTTTGAAAATAACCATCAACAGATTTATCACCCGTAGTTCCGGGTGCAATCGTTGCGTCTTCCTCATTAATTGGATATGGATAATGATTAGATACAGTAATAAACTTTGTATAGAATGGCTCTGGTAAAGACTCCAATAGTGGAATGGATTGTTCATAGAACGGCTTATCCATTAACCCATATTCGGCTAAATCTTTCGTATTGATATTATAGTAATTTGAATCAAAGAACTTGTTAAAGCCAAATGATTTATAAATTTCATTACGATTCCAAAAGCTCCCTGAATTACCGTGGAACACGGCTGATGTGTAGCCCTGCTGACCTAAAATGGCGGGAGCAGCTTCATAGGTGTTTAAACCTTTTGTTGTGTAAGCAGAACCTTGTGATAATCCATATAATGAATTTTCTAACATAAATTCAGCATCTGACGTTTTACCTTGTCCAGTTTGATGGAAGAAATTATCAAAGTAAAGCGTATTTTGATCTTTCGTTAATGAATTTAAAAATGGTGTAACCTCTTCCCCGTTCAATTTGTAATTAATAAGGAAGTTTTGCGTCGATTCTAGGTGTAAATAAATGACATTCATTCCTTTTCCAGCTCCAAAGTAAGCTGGATTTGGCTTTGCATAATTAGATTTTGTATAGTTAACGACCTCGGTAATATCATCACTGCTGGCCATAACTCTTTGTGCTGATGCTTTCGTACTCTGAACAGCATCATAAATCGTGTAATTGTACATGCCCAAATATTTAACAATATAGTTGCGGTCAAATCCTCTTGTTAATAATTGCGGACGGTCCGTTTCAGCTAAAGCTAAATTCGCACTTGAAATCGCAAGGGCCATAGAAAATAAAGCTGCTACTTTCCCACGACTCATATCATTAGCATCTATTTTCACAAAACGAAAAGCAAGTAAACCAATTAACACTATGACATCAATGAAGAATAAGAAATCGTATGGCTTCAATAACGAAGTTACACTGCCACTAACATCGCCAAAGTTTTGTGTCTGCGTTAAGGTTGGTAAGGTAATAAAATCACTAAAGAATCGGTAAAATAAGACATTTGCATATAAAAGAAATGATAAAAGAAAGTCTAATACAATTAGACCAATATACTTTTTTCTACCTTTTAAAAAGAAAGCAATTCCCAAGAAAAGTAAAGCAGATCCAAGCGGATTAATAAATAATAGAAACTTTTGAAGAGAATTTTCGATTCCTAAGTCAAATTGAGTTAATTGCACGATATATGTTTTTATCCATAAGAAAAAAACTGCTAAAAAGAAAAAGCCAACATATTTATTAAAAATACTTTGACCTATTTGTAATAAGTTATTCATAAAGCACCTACCTTGTAATCTATGATTATATAATTATTATTATTTAATGATAATGTTTAATACTGCTCCCAATAGTCTAACATCTATCTTAACAGTTAAATATGAACAATCCATGAATATTTAATGGTAAATCAATTTGGCTAACACAAGAACAATACTATACTCCGATTTTTAAAAATGTCAAGGATACAAAAAAAGAAGCTGATTCTCCTGTTAATATGATTTAACAAAGAATCAGCTTCTAGGGTTATTTTTCAATTAAAGTGTTTTGTCGACTAACTTTCCGCTTCATTTTCATGAGTGTTTCATACACAATCGGTACAATGACAAGGGTAAGCAGTGTTGAACTTGTTAGTCCACCGATGACAGTAACACCCAATCCCTTTGAAATAAGTCCACTTCCCTCCATACCGATGGCTAACGGGATAAGTGCCCCGATGGTCGCGATCGCTGTCATGAGAATTGGACGAAGGCGTGTCGCTGCTGCCTCGAGTAAAGCCTCACGTGTAGATAATCCATCATTTTCTTTATGAATTACTCGATCAATCAATACAATGGCATTTGTTACAACAATTCCGATTAACATCAAAGCACCGATCATTGCAGATACACTTAAGGTTTCACCAGAAATTAACAAACCTAAAAGTCCACCGATAATCGTAAATGGTAATGAAAATAAAATTGCTAGCGGGGCTAAGCCTCCACCGAAGGTAATGACAAGAACTAAATAAACGATGGCAATAGCAGCAAGCATGGCTAAGCCTAATTGTGTAAAGGATTCATTAATATCTTCCGAAACCCCGCCTATTGAAATATCAACATTCGATGGGAGCTTCAATTTATCTACTTTCTTCTGAACTGCCTTCGAAACCTTAGCCACATCTTTTGTGGTAATTTCCGCACTGACACTTGCATAAATACGACCTTCACGTCTTGTTATCCTATCAGAGGTTTTCCCCTCTTTTACATCGACAACATCCTTTATTGGGACTTCAATCCCCATTGGTGATTGGATTGTTTTATCCGTTAGGTCATGAATATTCTCATATTTATCTTTCTCAAGTTCTAAATAGACATTCATTTCTTTGCCGTTATTTTCAATGGTTGTCAATACTTGCCGCTGTCCATTACCCGCAAGTCCCATTCCAATTTGTGCAGCAGAAAGACCTAATTGACTTAATTTTTCCTGGTTAGCGACTAACGTGTATTCCTCATAGGTATCAGCTATACTCGTCTTCACATTTCGAAGTGAGTCATTTTTTTTGAAAATTTCTTCTATATTATTGACGACAGGTTCAATCACGTCCATATTTTCACCATATACATTAAATGACAATGCATTTGATGAACCCATACCAGAAAAATTCTGACTTGCCCATTCCCCTTTATCTTTTCGTTTGTTCAACTCTTTGATAACCTTTTCCGTTTCTTGCGAGAAGTTTTTAGTATCCTTCTTATATTCAACAAAGAACATCGCCGAATTACTTTGACCTGGATTCATTGGATTCTCCCCGCCGACGGAAAACTGAATCGTTTTAACGCCTGCTCTGTCCTCAAAAAATCCTTCTGCTTCGGTGGCAATCCGCTCCACTTCATCTAATGTTTGGCCAGGTGCTGGTTTATATGTGGCTACCACCATTTTTTGCTCATCACTTGGAAGGAAACTTACCCCAATGACCGGCACTAGGAATAAACTGCCCACTAATAATAGAATAGCTAACCCAAAAGTTATGATTTTATGGTTTAAAGACCAATTAAGAACCTTTTTATAGCCAGAAGCTAATTTACCGGGTTTATTCTCAACGTGGAGCTGTTTTGATGATACACCTTTTTTAAATAATGAATGGGCCATCATCGGAACAACCGTAATCGCAACTAATAATGATGCCAATAACGCAAATACGATCGTTAAGGCAAACGGTAAGAACATTTCTCCAACCGGGCCTTTAACTAACCCTAATGGAAGGAATACAGCTATCGTTACAACGGTGGAAGAAAAAATCGGCATAAACATTTCTCTCGTTGCAGCTACTATTAATTCCTTCCCGCTTAATGTTTCATTTTTTAAAGACATTCGTCTAAAAATATTTTCGATGACAACAATCGAATCATCTATAACTCGACCGATGGCGACAGTCATAGCTCCCAGGGTCATCATATTAAGTGTAATATTCATCTGTTTTAATAGTAATATCGCAATTAAAATCGATAATGGAATAGAGATAACCGAAATTATTGTTGTTCGGAAATTTCTTAAGAAAAGTAAGATGATAATCATTGCGAATATCGCACCGAATATTGCTTTATTCAACATAGTTGAAACGGATTCTTCGATCGGCTTCCCTTGGTCAAAAATAGTTGTAACCTTTAACCCATCCACGTGATCTTCAAAATCAGTTAACTTTTCCTTGACAGCGTTCACAACATCTACAGTATTCGCATCTTGTGCACTGGTAATTTGAACTCCAATAGACTCTTTCCCATTGGTCCTAGAGATTGATTCTGCTTTTCCAACTACCTTTATCGCGGCAATATCATTAAGTTCTATAGTAGGGATTGCTGTTGGTGCCTGGACTGATTGTTTTCCTTGACTAACTTGGCCACCGCTTATCCCTTGTTGTTGATTTTGTTGATTGGCGGGCATTCCTTGCTGGGCACTTCCTGCAGCTGGGATAACAGGAATTTTTATCGCTTTTAAATCGGCAATGGTGGAAATATTCCCATCAATAACAACAGACTTTTGTGTATCTTTGAATGTATACAATCCTAATGGAAAGGTAACATCGCTAGCTTTAATTAAATTCTTAACGGTTTCTTCGGTTAAGCCAAATTGCTTTAATTTAGCCTGATTAAATTTTAATTGGACCTCGTCCACTTGTTGACCGGAAATCTGAACGGCAGATACGCCTTCAATACCTTCAAGTTCTGGAACGATATCCTCTTCAGCTGTTTTAGTTAATTCTGCCAAGGATTGTTTAGTATTTGTCATACTTAAGGACATGACTGGGAAAGCAGAAAAACTCAAACGTGATACTTTTGGTTCCTGTACTCCGTCAGGAAGTTCAAGATTGCTCAATGCCTCCTTCACTTCATTTTGAGCTTTCTCCATATCTTTATCAAAATTGTACTCTATTTGGATCGATGAGGCATTTTGGAATGAAGAGGAACTAACCACCGAAACCCCATCCAAATTCTCGACACGCTTTTCAATTGGAATTGTCACTTTCTCCGCAACTTGTTCTGGTGTCGCACTTGGATAGACAGCCAATACTGTAACAAGTGGTGTACTTATATTTGGAATGGTTTCAAGTTTCATGTTCATTCCAGAATATAAACCAGCAATTGTAATAATAATGGTTAATAGCCATACCGCAAATTTGTTTTTCAATGAAAACTGAATAATTTTCTTCATATTCCGCTCCTTCTATACCTAGTTGACATTTTAGTCTGCTTCGAATAGGATTGACTATACGGTCACAATAAATTTAATCTTACTGACCATTCGGTCATAAGTCAAGACATATACATTTCTACATAGGAACATCTAGTAATGGAGGGTTTATATTGACAGAAAAGGAGCAAGTGATATTAAAATCAGCGATAAAGCTTTTTGCTCAAAAGGGTTTTTCATCGACTTCGATACAAGAAATTGCTACTGAAAGTAATATTTCCAAGGGAGCATTCTATTTACATTTTAAGTCAAAAGATGAATTACTACTCGCTATTTTGGAATATATATTTGAAACGATTGAATCAAGCAGGCTTGTCTTTGAAAATCAGGATTTATCCCCTCGAGAAAAATTCATTAAGCAGATTTCTTCATTTTGCAAAACCTTAATTGGTCACAAAGAATTTATGATCATGCTCTCCAAAGAACAAGCAATCCCAAGGAATGAAGAAATCAAGAAACTTCTCTTCAAAAAGCGTTTTGAATCACATTTATTATATCGAGAAGGATTAATTGCTATATATGGTCAAGAATTGGAGCCTTTTTCGATTGATTTAGCCTTAATTCTTGAAGGTTTGTTTCATTCATATGTGGGTTTATTAATGCTTGAACCTGCCGAGTTTGACATCGAAGAGCTTTCCCACTTTTTAATGAGAAGGTTGGACAGTATTGCAAAAGAGATTTCATGTGAAGCACCCTTCTTAACGGAGGAAAAAATCGGAAAAATAATTAAAAATTCCAAGCAATATTTTCAACCTGCAAATGTTCATAACACGGTACAAAATATGAGAAAAGAAATTAATCGAATGGATAATAGAGAAGCTCTAGAGATCACATTAGAGGTACTAGAGGAGGAAATTAACAAACAAAGCCCTCGACTGCCAGTAATAAAAGGGATGCTTTCAAACTTTAAAGGAGTGTCACCACTGGAAAAATACATTCAGGAGATTGGGTCATTTTATGGATTTGAAATATAATGGATAGGGTAATAATTTCCTTTCCTATAAAAATAATTGACTGACCGGCCAGTTATAATGTATATTTTATGACATGATAGATTTTACTAACATCTAGATAGGAGAAAAAATATGGTGATTGAAGAGAAACAAATTAACACAAAGTTAATTCTAACCGGGCTTATTATCGGGATGTTTTTCAGTGCATTAGAACAGACCATCGTTGGAACAGCCATGCCTACGATTATTTCCGAATTAAATGGTTTTACCATTTTCGCATGGGTTACAACAGCTTATATGATTACATCCACTACAGTCGTTCCGATTGTCGGAAAACTATCTGACTTATATGGGAGAAGGTTCCTCTATTTACTTGGGACTATTATCTTTATTATCGGCTCTGGTCTATGTGCCACTGCGACATCAATGGAACAATTAGTTATTTATAGAGGTCTTCAAGGGATCGGCGGCGGGATGATTATGCCCTTATCTCAAACTATTATCGGTGACATCTTCACAGCAGAACAACGTGCTAAGTGGCAAGGAATTTTTGGCGGCCTCTTCGGGCTAAGTTCTGTTATTGGTCCATTCTTAGGAGGATTAATTGTTGATAGCATAAGCTGGCACTGGATTTTCCTCATTAACGTTCCTTTTGGACTACTTTCCGCTATTTTAATTTTTATGGGATTAAAGCACGAAACTGTTGCGAGTAAAGGCAAAGTTAATATTGATTACCTTGGAATTATCACCTTAATTCCTGCGATTGTTTTACTATTGTTTGGATTGACGTTCGGTGGAGATAAATTTGAGTGGGCCTCAACTACCTCTTTTCTTATTTTCGGAGGGTCGATTTTATTGCTGATTCTTTTCGGGATTATCGAACGAAAAGCAGTTGAACCAATTTTAGACCTTTCGTTATTTAAAAATCGAATTTTTGCCACGATGAATGGATTAGGGTTTTTACTTGGATTGGGTATGTTTGGCGCTATCATGTTTGTCCCGATGTACATGCAAGGGATTCTTGGCGTTTCACCAACTCAGGCTGGTTCTACAATGACACCTATGATGATTGCAATGATTGCTGCAAGTGTAGTTGGCGGACAGCTGTTATTAAGATTTAGCTTCCGCACCGTCTTAACAACCGGGATGCTTCTTAGTTCTTTAGGATTCTATTTAATGAGTACAATGGGTATCGATTCCAACGAGTTCACAGCCTATGCCTATATGGTTGTTCTTGGCCTTGGGATGGGCTTAGTCATGCCAACCTTAATGATAGCCATACAAAATGAATTTCCTAAATCTCAGCTTGGAACAGTCACCTCAGCGTCCACCTTCTTTCGTTCAATAGGTGGAACAATTGGAATTACCATACTAAATTCAATTATGAACCATACACTTAAAAATGAAATGGCAATTGTTGCAAAGGATGCGAATGATCCAATTGCACACCAAGCATTAACAGCTCTTTCTGAAAAAACAGATTCATTATTTAGTTTGCTGATTAACCCAAGTCTTTTAAAAATGCCTGAGGAGATTCTAAAAAATGTGATTCATGCCATTCAAGTGGCTTGGTCAAATTCTTTTTCTACGGTCTTCTTGACAGGACTCATTTTCATTGCAGTTGGTGTCTTTGTGGCACTTGCTGTTGGTAACGGTCGGATTAAAAGAGACAGCGAACTAAAGGATGAAGTCAAACAAGAAGTAGCCTCACTTGGTAAGGGTGCAACCGAATCATAATAGTCCATTAAGAAGAGGGACTCAATCTGAATCCCTCTTTTTCTATGTGAAATATTCTATTTTTGCTTGTGGAAAAAGGGTGTTAATATACATGCCAAGCGTGTCCTTTATATCTTCTTGCTCTTCGTTTGTATAGACAAACTTGCCGATACCATAGCGTCCCCATTTCCATTTCCGTTTCGTCTCATCGAGTTCTAGTTTTGTCATCGGATAATTTTTTTGGATGACCCGTTTAGCTGGTTTTGTAAAACGATGTTGAATCATTTCAAAGGTTAAATCCTTTTTAGCTGCTTCCGGAAGCTTTGCCTCCAGCGTTTCTAACATTTCTTTATATCCATCTTTCCATCCATCGTGGAGATAAATGGGCGCAATGATAAATCCTAACGGAAATCCTGCCCCCGCCACCTTACTGGCAGCTTCGATTCGATCGGGAAGTCTGGATGTCCCTGGTTCAAAATTCTTAATTATATAATCATCATTGACACTAAATCGGAACCGCGTTTTTCCATTATGCTTCGCATCAAGCAAATGGTCGACATGAGCGAATTTAGTAACAAAACGAAGTTTTCCATATTCCGATTGTCCAAAAAATTCAATCGCTTTTTTTAAAGTATGGGTCAAATGGTCGACTCCAACGATATCTGAGGTACAAGAGGCTTCAAATCTTGTAGGCTCTGGTGCGCGTTCCTTCATGTAATTTTCGGCTGCCTCAAAAATATCTTCAAGGTTAACATAGGTACGAATATAAGGTTTACTGCCCATCGTCGTCTGTAGGTAGCAATAATGACAATGCCCCATACACCCTGTTACAAATGGGATTGCGTATTCGGCAGAAGGTTTGGATGTATCGAACTTCAATGTTTTCCTCACTCCGACCACGAGCGTTGATTTTGCAGTTCGGTATTTTTGAAAATCGTTATCCCCAGGTAAATTTCGAATTTGATTATGTGAAGTCGTTTCCCTAATTTCAATTCCCATATTTTCAAATTTAGCGACCAACTCTTTGCCAAGCGGGTATTCAAGGGCACTTGGTTCGACATACACGAGCTGGGGAACAAAGGGCTTAACCATAATACCCCTCCGTCTCTGGTGACCCAAATGCATCTTGATAGGCAAATTCTGCTTCTTCCGCAGATGAATAGACAGCCACATCCTCTGTTAAAGGATAATAGGTTTCATACACAAAAAGAGAAAGCTGATTTGGGTTCTCAGGATTTTGCACAACGGCCGCTTGTTGAACATTGGCTACATCTTGTGCGTGTGGATTTCGAATGATGATATAAACAACTTGTCCTGGTTGATAGGATTCCATTAATTTCACCTAACCTTTTCCAATCGAGGTTTTAATCGTCATTTGTATTATTCTCCTTTCAGAATTTTTACAAGTGATGAATTTTTTCCAATTCCAAAACACAACACAAAAGGAACAACCCATCGAAGTAAGAATAAATATAATGATTTGTGGGAAGTTAATTTTAAGTTTGTAAAATCTTATTGAGGGGATGCTGCCAATGGCAATTTTTGTCTACCAGACATTTGAGATTAAACAGGATAAATTTAAAGAAGGAATTGAAAATTTGAAAGAAATTAAGACGTTCCGAAATGAGAATTATGATCATAATGTTGAGATATTAACACCTGTTTCTGGTGAAGATCATACATACGCCCTTCTCACTAAATATGAAGGCTTAGCTGAAATGGAATTACAAAACAAGAAGATGTTTGAGGATGAAGAATATTTAAAGCTCATTGGAGACTTCTTTCTTCAAAATATTGTTCAAGGCAGTATGTATACGCAAATTTATCGCGCACTTACCGAGAAAAAAACAGATAAAAAACAAAATTAATCAGAAAAAACACGGCTGCGGATAGCCGTGTTTTTTGGGTCAAACTTCCACATTTTTATCTCTCAACATTCCCACTAGATAGCCAACAATTAAACCGGCCAAGGCTGGGATTATCCATCCAATACCTTCTGTGTAAAAAGGAAGAATTTCAAGTACCCCATTCCATTTACTTGCAAGGAACGTTTTATTAAGTGTATCAAGAATGCTAAAAAGAGCAACAAAGCTGACAACTGTAATATAAATATGCCGAGAGCTCTTAATAAAATCATCGATGAGGCCTAAAAAAATGACCACGATTGCGATTGGGTAGATCATGCCAAGAACCGGAACAGAAATTTTTAGGATTTGCGTTAGACCTAAGTTAGCTATCGCTGTACTAAGAACAGCTAATATGACAACCCATGTTTTATACTTAATTTTTGGAAGGGCATTTGCAAAAAATTGACTGCATGAAGTAACTAAACCAATCGAGACACAAAAACAAGCAATTGTAAAAACTACCCCTAAGATTAAGGTGCCGCTTTGCCCGAACAAATGAGTCATCACATTAGATAATATTTGTGCCCCATTTTCTGCTTTTCCTAAGGAGGCACTGGCAGCCCCTAAATAACCTAAAATAAGGTAAATTACCGTTAACAGCAATCCTGCACCTATTCCGGCATACATCATATATAATGACCGTTTTCTCTGCTCTAGTATTCCTTGAGATTTTAATGTATTGGCGATAACAATTCCAAATGCTAATGCAGCGAGTGCATCCATTGTTTGATAACCATCTAATACTCCTTGGAATACAGGATTCGAAACATAGCTTCCTCTCGATGCTTCGAACGATCCAATTGGGTCCATTAAGCTTTTTACAAAAATAATAGCGATAAGGGCCAAAAGAATCGGAGTCAATAATTTCCCAAAAAGGTCAATCAACTTCGATGGATACATGCATAACCAAGTTACTAATCCAAAAAAAACAATACTATAGACTAACAATGATACAGGGCTTCCTACGAAATTGCCTCCCAAAAAAGGAGCTAATCCCATTTCAAATGCAAGGCTGCCGGCACGTGGAATCGCCAAACCAGGTCCGATTGCGATATAGATGAAAAATGGAAAAATTAAAGCAAAAATAGGATGGACTCGTTGGTTAAGCTCATTAAAGCTGCCAGCCTTAGCCACCGCAATTACACCAAAAATCGGTAATCCCACTGCTGATACAATAAATCCAGCCAGTGCTGTCCAAAGATGATTCCCCGCAGCTTGCCCCAAAAATGGAGGAAAGATCAGGTTACCAGCCCCGAAAAACATGGAGAATAACATAAAACTAATAAAGACGATTTGTTTAGCAGAAAAATTCATTCATAAACTCCTTTTTCGAAAAAAATATTATTCCATAATAATAAACCAGAAATAGCCCTTAATGGAATATTTTTTTTATACTTCCAATAGCTGAATGTTAAAAGTCCTCTTCCAATTTCGAAAGAGGAGAACAATTACACTTTGTAAGCTTTAAAAATAATCGGAAAAATAAGGTGTCTCACGTTCAATTAGATTCTCTAATATAGCTACTGTTGGATCGTTACAGACAAGGCGACCAATCTTAGCCAAATAGGTTGGCCGTTTGTAACTGAAGAACATTGTCGTCAGTGTCTGAATAGAAACAACTACATCTGGCTGATTTTCACTAGGAATTAAGACTCCTTCACCAATGGCAGATACCCGAAGCGTAAAAACCCCTTGATTCCACTCTAAAATTGGATCTTCAATCTTAAGAGTAATGTGAATTTCTGTACCTGGTGCTCTGAAAGGAAAATGTCCGATAAACTGGGACACATCAACAATTCGTGCCATGAAATAGGGAGAAATGGTTTCTTTAATATCTCCATCCTCCAACCAGAAGGCTAAGGGGTCATTTGTATAAATATTTCCGACCACTTTCGTTACCATTGAAAAATGCGCACTAATAAAATTCCAAAGTCCCTTTCTTGCCTCTTCATTCATATATACCATTTCCTTTACGTGCAACACATCATGAGAAATCCAGTATAATAAATACCCTTGAGGTTGGTGAGAATGATCATAATAAACAGCAGCAGTTAATTCATCCACATCCCATCTCCAGAATTCTTCCCATGCTAAATTGTTTCGAATCATAGCTGCATGATGCCTAAGAGAAAAGAGTTGATAAACCGTTTTGACATCCGGATGTTCTGTATTTAACCGATCTACATAACCAGATACTATCTTAACCTTAGGCAATTGATAGTCTTTGATCTCAAAGGTCATCTTATCGGAAATAATCTCCCAGCCTTTTTTTCGATAAAAAGGTTGGGAATAAGGAAATAAATACGAAATGGATTGTTTTCTTTCTTTCATATCCGCAAGTGCCTGCCAGATCAATTTATTCATTAGGCCTAAATTGGCATACTCTGGATAAGTCCCTACCCCTGTCAAGCCGCCCATCTCAAATGTTTTTCCGTAAATATTTACTTGAAAAGGGTAAACAGCAATTTGCGATATTAGTTTTTCACCATCAAACCACCCTAGCACATCGGCCTGCTCCAAAACAGGTAGTTTAGCTAATGCGATTTCACGCTCTTCCCACCCCACTGTTTGTAGGTCTTTTTTGGTCACCTGGAACACATACCGCAGCAACTCATTAAACTGCCGCCAATGCTTTGGTTCCACTCTCTCCATTTTGAGCCTATCTAGTCGACTCATACAATTACCTCCAACCAATATCAATCTACCTGTATTTTACGTAAATTTAGGTAAACTTACACAAAATTCAGGCTCAAAAAAAAGCTGCTCATTTAATTGAGCAACTTCATGGTTTGCTAGTTATTTTAGTCCGAGGGCCTTTTTCGTTGCTGGACCGGCAATTCCATCTACTGTTAGTTTACGAGCCTTTTGAAATTTGCGGAGAGCAGTATCAGTGTTTACTCCAAAAACACCGTCTACACCATTCGTACTAAATCCAAGTGCAGTCAACTTACGCTGAAGTTCTTGAACAGCTGGACCGCGACTGCCTTTTTTAAGGATTTCTCCACTAGTGCTAACTGGAACAGAGGGTGCACTTGACCCGCCTTTTACTTTGTATCCATTGGCTGCTGCAATTGCAATGAAGGATTTTCCTGACGAGGTGATGATAACTGGTGTACCGGTCGGTACTTGACTATACAGCCACTCTACTTCATTATCATACATTCGAATACAGCCGCTGCTTACATACCCGCCAATAGAACTTGGGTTGGCATTGCCATGAATTGCATACGTAGTCCCCCATGTTCCACGTGCATTTAAACCGAGCCAGCGGTTCCCTAATGGATTACGAGGATCTCCGCCTGGAATATGCCCCTTATAGTAAGGCCTATTCTTAATTTTAACTACTATCTTGAACTTACCTTCTGGTGTATACGACTTTTTTCTCCCAGTGCCTACTTTAAACTGCTTTTTAAACACTCCATTTTCAAAATACGCAAGCCGGTTGGTCGTCTTGTTAATAATAATCAACTTCCCATTAGAAGCTGCGGACCCTGTCGGAACCCCAATAAAAAAACTAGACACCATAAAAAAGGCAAATACAAAAAAAACGAGCCACTTTTTGGGCAATCTGACCCCTCCCATACGACATAAATACTAATCCGTGTATCATATGTCGAAGGGACTTGTACACATTACAATTTTATGATAATTATTACAATTTAGGCTGAAAATGCTTAATTGAAGAATTTATAACGTGATAAAAAAAAGTTGACCAAAATAATAAAAAGAAGTATACTTCAAACGTAAGTTTATTTATCGAACAAAAGTTTATTTTTAAATTTCTACCTAAACAAATATCAAATCAGGTGCTGTAAAAGTTCCAGCAACACGGAGTGAATTAAAAACCTTTAGTTCGAAATAATAATACAGTTAGATAAGAATTAAATAATGTAATTTTATGGGGTGAGTTTGTGCCTGAAAAATTGAATGAGAAAGAACAATTAATTTTGGATTTAATCCGGAAAAACCCCTATGTATCCCAACAAGACCTTGCAGAAATTGTTGGACTATCTCGTCCAGCGATTGCAAATATTATTTCTGGTCTTATTAGGAAAGGAAATATTTTAGGCAGAGCCTATATACTAAATGAATCACAACAGGTTATTTGTATCGGCGGCGCTAATATCGACCGGAAATTTCACATCAAAGAAAAAGCCCAGTTAGGTACCTCCAATCCAATTTTCGCGACTCAGAATGCAGGCGGGGTTGCTAGGAATATCGCAGAAAACTTGGGGCGGCTTGGATTGGATGTTTCTCTGATTTCAGCATGCGGTACCGATAAAGATTGGTCATTTATTGAAGAAGCTTCTTCTCTTTACATGAACCTAGAAACGGTCACTCCCTTCCCTGAAAAATCAACGGGGTCTTACACAGCTGTATTAGATGATTCCGGAGACTTAATTATTGCCTTAGCCGATATGGAAGTGTATGAGGCAATTACACCTGAATTACTGCTTAAACATGATTTCATTCTAAGCCGAGCAAAATGCATCATGGTTGATTTAAACTGTCCCAAAGAAACCATTCAATTCTTATGCAACTTTGCCAAAAGCCATGACAAACCGATAGTCATTATACCTGTTTCATCACCAAAGATGAACCGATTACCCGCAGACCTCGATGGTGTCACTTGGCTAATTACGAACCGTGATGAATCTGAAACATACTTTCACATTGAAATTAATAATGAGGAAGATTGGAAAAAGGCAGTAGAAAAATGGCTTGCACTGGGGATTTCCAATGTAGTCGTAACGAATGGAAAAAAAGGCTCGATGATTGGTAATAAGGAGGAAGGAATTTTTCAAGTTCCTTCGATTGAAACGACTGAAATTGTGGATGTTACAGGAGCGGGAGATGCCTTCTCCTCTGCTGTCATTTACTCATGGTTAGAAGGTAAGTCCTTAAAGGATATTGCTAAAGCTGGAACTATAAATGCTTCTAAAACATTGCAATCAGCTTATACAGTCAGACCAGAATTATCTGCAGACCAACTACAAAAAGACATGGAGGAATTAACATGAAACAATATATTACATTTTCTGAAGAAGTACAAACCGCCAAGGAACAAGGGAAACCAATTGTTGCGTTAGAGTCCACGATTATCTCTCATGGTATGCCCTACCCACAAAATGTACAAACCGCTCGTGAGGTGGAACAAATTATCCGTGATAATGGAGCCGTTCCGGCAACGATTGCGATTGTCGATGGAAAAATTAAAATCGGATTATCCGATGAAGAATTAGAAATGTTTGGAAAAAGTAAGGATGTTGCCAAAGTATCAAGACGTGATTTAGCCTCTCTAATCGCGACCAAAAAACTAGGAGCAACAACAGTAGCAGCAACAATGATCTGTGCAGAGTTAGCAGGAATTAATATCTTCGTTACTGGTGGTATTGGCGGCGCTCACCGCGGAGCAGAGACTACCATGGATATATCTGCAGACCTAGAAGAACTAGCACAAACAAACGTGGCCGTCATTTGTGCGGGTGCCAAATCGATTTTAGATTTAGGATTAACGATGGAATATCTTGAAACAAAGGGTGTACCTGTGATTGGCTATAAGACCGATGTACTCCCTGCTTTCTTTACACGCACAAGTGAATTCACATTAAACTTACGTGCAGATGATGTGGATTCAATCGCCTCTACTTTAAAAGTAAAATGGGATTTGGGTCTTAAAGGCGGCGCTGTAATTGCGAATCCGATTCCTGAAGAACATGCCATGGACGAGCAATTTATTAATGGCATCATTGAATCTGCATTAAAAGAGGCAGACGAACGAAAAATTGCCGGTAAAGATGTAACACCTTTCATGCTTGGCAAGGTGAAAGAACTAACAGAGGGCAAAAGCCTCGTTGCAAACATTGCTTTAGTTAAAAACAATGCAGTTGTTGGAGCAAAAATAGCCGTTAGCTTTAATGAAATGAAATAAGAACTCTTGAACAAACAGCCCCTTCGATACTATGTCGGAGGGGCTTGTTCACTTAATAATAATTTAATAGATTAAAATTTAGAGCAAGAATACGATTAAAGAATTTCCTATACAATTATACAAGCTATTTTATAGCTTTGTTCGCAAACTCCAGAGTTCTGGGAAAAATTGTTGATCTAGTACTCTTTTTAAATAAGTCACTCCAGTCGACCCACCTGTCCCCTGCTTATGACCAATAATTCGTTCCACGGTGGTCATATGATTAAAGCGCCATAATTGCTGTTGATTGCCGATATCGACTAATTTCTCTGCCAACTCGTATAAATCCCAGTATTGATCCACATTTCGATAAACTTTTAGCCACGCTTCTTCAACACTAGCATTGTGTTCATAGTTTTTAGCCAAATCCCGATGGCGAACTTCACCATCAATGTGTAATCCACGTGCAACAAGAGCTTTGATCGCTGCATCATAAATACTTGGCTGCTGGAGGGCCGCTTGCATTTTTTCATACAGTTCCTTTTGATGCTGATAGACGGCTAACGTATGCACATTTTTATTACCTAAGGCAAATTCAATCAACCGGTTCTGATAGGATTGGAATCCTGACGATTGACCCAATTTATCCCTAAACTCTAAATACTCAGAGGGCGTCAAAGTTGAAAGTACGCTCCATGATTGAATTAATTGCTGCTGTATTCTCGAAACACGCGATAGAATTTTGAAAGATGGCTCTAAATTGTTATTTTGAATATACTCAACCGCTGCTGACAATTCATGAATGATTAATTTCATCCATAATTCACTTGCTTGATGAATAATGATAAATAACATTTCATCATGATGGTCGGATACCCTTAACTGACTTGATAGGACTTTATCTAACTGAAGATAATCTCCATAAGACATTGCTTTTTGAAAATTGGTTTGTATCGTTTTCTCAAGTCCGTCGTTTGCGTTATTTTCTTGTGAATTCATTGTAGTGCGTTCCCCCTCAGTCCATAGGTTAAGCTATGATTTCACGTTCATTCTTAAACTTTTCATACTGCTTTTCAGTCATGATTTTCTTAAGAACTTGGACAACTTCCCACACCTCAGAATAGGAGGTATAAAGCGCAACTGGTGCAAGTCGGATAATATTTGGCGCACGGAAATCGGGAATAATACCATTTTCTTTCAACGCCTTACAAATGCGCGCAGCTTCTTTGTGTTCTAAACTAACATGACCACCACGTCGGTAATCCTCCAAAGGGTTTCCAATCATAAATCCCAATCCTGTCGCTTCTTGTTCTAATAGGTCCATTAAAAATTTATTAATCTTTAATGACTTCGTGCGAATATTCTCAATGCCTGCTTCTGTAAAAATCTCCAATGCACCAAGTAATGGGGCAAGACTCAGCACATGTGGTGTCCCAATCTGATAGGCACCGGCTGAATCCGCGAGGGTTAAAGTGTGCTCCATATCGAATTGCTTCTCTTTTTTCGAGCCGAACCAGCCAGCCAAACCAGGGGCAGTGCCAAAATGTTTAGAATTCACATATAAACCACCTACAGTTCCTGGACCACCGTTTAAATGTTTATAATTACACCAATACGCAAAATCAACGCCCCATTCAGTAAACGAATGCGGAATCGCACCGATTGAATGACAACCGTCAAAACCAATGAGGATTCCTCTTTTGTTTGCTTCTGCTGTTAAACGCTTCATATCTAAAATTTGACCGCTTCGATAAAGGACAGTTGGCAAAATGATCAGCGCAATTTCATCGGTCATCGCTTCAATAATAGCTTCTTCCTCTAAAAAGCTACCATCCCGGCTTTTGACTCTTACAAGATGTGTATTTGAGTCCAAACCATGAATTCGAAGCTGACTTTGAAGCGCGTAAATATCTGATGGGAAAGTTAATTCATCAGCGAGAATTTTTGTCCTTTTCCCTTCCGGCTTATAAAATGTAGCTACTAACTGATGCAAATTAACGGTTGTAGAACCCGTTACAATCACTTCATTTGCTAAGCCTCCTACTAGTGGAGCCATCATCTCTCCTAATTTTTCTGATAGGAAAAACCACGGATGTTTCCCTTTTGTCCAGCCGTCAATCCCATGCTCCTTCCAATCATTTAAGGATTCTAAGAGTGTCCGCTCTGCTCTTTTCGAAAGAAGCCCCAATGAATTCCCATCCAAATAAATCGAATTCGGCTTAAGGTAAAACTCCTCGCGATATCGATTAAGGCTATCCTCTTTGTCCAGTAATTGTGCATTCTCTAAAGATAAAAGCATATCGATCCTCCCATCCACATTAAAATATACACTCGTTGAGTAGGCAGTCATTTATTTTCTACTGATTAAACCTCCCTAAAAACCCTCGACAACCTCAACGATCATTTCAATCTCAACAGCATTATTGTGTGGCAGCTGTGCCATCCCTACAGCTGACCTCGCATGCCTGCCATTTTCTCCAAGCACTTCAACTAACAAATCAGAGCATCCATTCATTACCTTCGGATGATCTTTAAAATCTGCAGAGCTATTAACCAAACCAAGGAGTTTAACAATCCTTTTCACTTTGCTAAGATCACCGAGTTCATTCTTAATTACTGCCAAGAGATTAAGACCACACTGCCTTGCTGCTTGATAACCCACTTCTATTGATATATCCTCACCAAGTTTCCCTCGGTATTCATCGGTACCTTGACCTGAAGTAAAAATAAGATTCCCTGTCCGTACACAACTAACGTAATTTCCAGATGAAGGGCGAAGGGGCGGTAGCTTTAATCCAAGTGCTACTAATCTTTCTTCGGGAGTCATCACGTTGTTTACCATCTTCTCATCTCATTTCTGAATAAATTAATAGATTACCTATACCACTAACAATCTACGTATAATACCAATAGCAGATAAAACTTGTTTGACTACATTTTCGATATCCATATCGGAAATCCTTTTTTGAATTCAAAATAAATAAAAGAAGCAGGATTCAATTGAATTCCTGCTTCTTCTCTATCACTATTGTCTTTAACCCAAATTTTTCATCTCTAAAATTAATACATGAGAATGTTCATTTGCTGTAATTTCAATGTCCTCTTCAACAATTTCCATCGCATCCCTGGTACTTAATACAAGGTTATTTACTGATGAGCTTCCTTCAATCTGGACCATATACGCCTGTCTTCCTTTAGATACTGAAAAGCTAATTTCCTTATCCTTATCGAGTTCTAAGGCGAACACATTCATATCCTGGTTTATTTTTATTGGAGCATCTCCGGTTTTGCTTGAAACCATATGGAGCCATTTATTAGTGCGGTCGTCCCAATTGAAGCGAAAGTCTCCATAACTAGGCACATAGCCTGTTTGATCTGGGAGGATCCAAATTTGTAAAAATCTTAAAGTCCTTTCACCGTTATTAAATTCACTATGATATACACCGGTTCCTGCGCTCATATATTGAACATGACCACGTGAAATCGTGCTTTTATTTCCCATACTATCTCCGTGAGTTAATTCTCCATCAACAACATAGGATATAATTTCCATATTCTTATGTGGATGAAGACCAAATCCTGTTCCCGCTTCCACCAAATCATCATTAATTACTCTTAACATCCCAAAGTTCATATTTTCTGGATTATAGTAGTCGGCAAAAGAGAAATGGAATATACTTTTTAGCCATCCTAAGTTACTTCTACCCATGTAATTGTTATCAAGTTTTTTTAGCATAATCTATTCTCTCCTTCTAGCTAAGATAAGTAAATATATATTCTTGGTAATATCTCAATTTATATTATCTTGAAACTGAGATAATAATACAACATATATTTATCTTTGTCAAAGAAAACACTAGAAATCCTAAGTGGTGACGAGTATCCCTTTTATGTAAAAAAAAGAAACTAACACATATTAGTTCCTAAATCTTATAATTTTTTTTTCTTTTTCAATTTCCCCTCAGCTCGTGTTACATTCTCTGTAACTCTATATTTGACAATCTTACTTATTAATTCATATGGAAGTGGTCTTCCTAAAGGAAACTGTACTGATCCTTTAGCACCTTTGTAATCCGACAATTCTTGTTTAAATGCCGCGATTCCACTAGAAGTTGGATAAAAACCAATATGGTTTTTATAGGCTGCAAAATGAACTAGGTTTCCATGTAGAGCAAATGTAGGCATTTGATAACTAATCTTTTCTACAGCTTCAGGTGCCGAATCTTTAATCACTGTTCTTAATTTATTAAGTGTTACCTGAACCTCAGCAGGAAATTGTCCAATATAGTCATCTATGGTTGAATAATTAATTTTGTTTGTTTCCATAATATATCCGCTCCATCATTTTTATATATTTTGTTCATATTGTCCAGCAAAAACACAATAGTGCCATTATTTTATGATGTGGTTTTGAAGTGGAACCAGCTTTAACTCCTTAACCCCTTCTAGGACAAGACGGGAAATCAATTCAGCTCCAGCTTGCTGAAAATGTACGTTATCTTGAATTCCATCTGGATAGTTCTTTTCCTTCCCGGCATCAAGCCACATGAAAACCTCCCTCGTCTCCTCTGGCCCAAGCTCTTGAAACAGTTGCTTGCTTTTAGCAGTTAGGTCTATAACAGGTACATGTTCTTCCAATCCAAGTTCCTTCATGGCAGCAGGATATTCACCATGTGAATCAAGCGCTGTTCCATCTTTAGAAAAACTTCGGCGTTCAACGGGGGTCACAAGGACCGGAAGGGCTTGTTTGGCACGAGCCCCATCTATATATTGTTTTAAATAGCTTTTGTAGGAACCATTAGGCTCCGTAAAACGGGTCGGATCCTTTTTTATTTCATCATTATGGCCAAATTGAATGAATAAATAATCCCCTTTGTCAATCTGTTTTAAGATGGAATCGAGTCTCCCTTCATCAATAAAACTTTTAGAACTCCTGCCAGATTTGGCCATATTTCTCACAACGATTCTATCATCAAAAAACCGATTAAACCCCTGACCCCAGCCTGCTCGAGGTGCGGATGAACTTAGGTAATCTGCAACAGTCGAATCCCCAGCCAGATACACCGTTATATGGTTTTTATGGGAGTGTTTATCATTCGCCTTATTTGCCATGCTGTTTCTAGCAATCAATCCGAAAACTAATAAGAACAAGATTGCAATTAATAGTTTACCGATCACCTTTTTCCGCATATAACTCCTCCTTCATGAGTTATAATTTACCATTTATACAAAAAATCGATAGAAATTATTTTATTTTGATACTATGTCTAAATCGATTATAATCCGTTTTAATGAAATGAAAAGCAGCAGCATTTCCGCCGTGATCGGGATGTGTTATCTTTAATAGTTTTTTATACCTTGTAATTACCTCTTTATCACTTGCTCTTTTTGAAAGTCCTAATTTTTGGCGATAATCATCTGTATGGGGCGGAGGAGTTTCAGTCTGGTCAACTTCGCTTTGTTTTCCTCTAAATAGTTCTTCCCTTAATTTAAGTAATTCACTATTCAAATAAATATTCTCTTTTAGTAACTTCTTTGTTTCCTTTTGTAATTCACTTTTCCCTTTTTCTAGGTTAACAATCTCCTTATTTAATCTTTCTCTTTGTTGAATTAAAGAAGCTATTGATGTCTGTATCTTCGGTGATTCCTTCTTCCCTTAACAATTCAAATGCTCGATCTGTGTTCAAAATCTTCCCTTCATTCCCTCTTTTTTTCATTATTTTATATGAGGATATCTAGAAT
This sequence comes from Neobacillus drentensis, assembly GCF_036962125.1. GTDB lineage: Bacteria > Bacillota > Bacilli > Bacillales > Cytobacillaceae > Neobacillus > Neobacillus drentensis_B. The sequence continues at coordinate 461,813 of NZ_JBALOA010000005.1, read as the reverse complement.
GTGAATGGATATAAAAGACTATAACTGTCCTGAAACTAAAATGGAGTTACCCTCCAGATAGGTAACTCCTAAATAAAACAATACGACAAACTATTAATGATCACGGTTTACAATATAATTTAATAAATGCTTGAGAAAAGAGATATTACGAGGAACATCCTCCAATGCTTCCATGGCAAGACAGTAATGTTCCCACATTTTTTTTCTAGCCCCATCAGGTCCTAGTACTGATACAAACGTAGAGTTGTTGTTTTCTGCGTCTTTGCCAATGGGCTTTCCGAGTAAGACTGTATCTCCTTCAACATCAAGGAGATCATCCTTTATCTGAAAGGCAATCCCGGCATGATGGGCGAACTTTTTCAATGCCTCCATTTCTGACTCCTTTGCTTGAGCGAGGATAGCGGGCATGATCAACGATGCTTCAAACGCTATACCGGTTTTATAAAAACACAACGTATTCAATTGTTCCAGTGTCAATTGTTTCCCTTTGGAATCTAAATCCATCGCCTGTCCTGTACACATTAAGGCTGTCATTTGAGCGGAATAATGGATCACGGTAAGCACTGTTTTTGAATCGAAATAATTAAGGGACGCTTGTTCCTCGATCGCCTTCTGGGTCAGAAAGAGACCGGTTAATTCCGCTATGGAAACATTAAATACCTGATGCAGGGTTGGACGGCCTCTTCGGACCGAGGAATTATCTTGAGACGGTAAATCGTCAAAAATTAACGATGCAGTATGCATATATTCCAATGATTTTAGAAGTGGCACGATTGCCGACTTATCTAGTCCATATTCGTTAACGCCCATGACCCACGTCATGATTGGCCGCAATCGCTTCCCATCCCCTTCGAGACTGTAATTTGCTGCATCAATGATTGGCTCAACATTCTTGATTTTAGGGATTTTTAGGAGATGATTAATCTCTTTGCGAATCGTTTCCACCGTGTCTTTAAATACTTCTCTCTCTTGTCGTTCATTTTTCAGATTTGTTATCATTTGGTCCCTGAGAAGTTTATCAAAGAAATCAACATCATCTGCTTTACGCACCAAATTTTGAATGACACGATTAAATTTCGGAATACCAAAAGCAAATAGTTTCATAATTTCGTTGTATCTTTCAGTTCCCATGCGTCTTTTGAATCGTTTAAGACCATTTATTGCCCGATCAAGGATCACCTCACAAGCCTTACTATCTGAGTGATATACCTCATGGATCAAATTGGAAATGACTGTCCAGTATAATTCAAAGGGATTAATAAGATTGTCGCGCTTATCATGATATTTCAGATAATATGTATAGGGGGTTACCCTGCCTTCTTTCAAGTCTTCATCCATATCTGCAAAGTCGTCAGCCAGCTGGTTATAAATTCCATAAAAAAATGTCCGTTCTTCAAAACCTTCATCCTCAGGAGCACTAATAACAGAGCGAACAATCAATCGGGAGGAAGAAGACTTTAATATGACAGGGATGTATAGCTCTTCATTTGTGTAATTGGGTTCGGAGAGAGTCTTTAAACGATCTACTTCTTGTGAATTAAAAAATACATAAGCCTGCTCGAAAAATTTTTGTTCTGTTTCAGGACGTAAATGTGACTTAATATATTCAAAAGCATCCCGGAGTTCAGCATGTATATAACGGATGAGGTTCACGTTCTTTCCAGACCATTCACCCAATTCTGGGACAGTTCCAGTGATAAGGGTAGACCGTATCAAATCAGAATATTTCTTTTCTTCTTCTATAGATAAGATTTTTGCATCGAGAAGATCATCTATGAATGGATAGGTTAGCCCGTAAGCATATCCAAGCCTAATCGCAGCATCTAGTTTCTGGGTGCGTTCTTCAAGCGAGATTTCATCACCCATCTCTTCAACCTCATGCATAATGACCCCTGCAATAATTTTAATTAGCTTCCGCTGTGCATTTTCTGCATCCATCCCATTAGGAATATTGGAGGATACAGTTTTAAGTTTTTCTAACAACCAAATCATCGTCAATTCGATGCCTTCCTTTTGGGCCATTCGGTACAACTCAGCCAAGCTAAACCTCTCAATTTTGATCCCTCGATTAGTTTGGGTAGAATTAGTGAGGTTATTTTTTAAATTTTCAACGACACGTCGGACTCTTTTCTGTGTCTCAGGTGCGTCAAGGGATTTCCCAAGATCGCGCATGAAAATATAAGAGATGCTTCGATCCAGGTAATTTTCTAGTTTACCAGTATAATTGAGCCATTGGATGTAGTTGTGATAGGCTCGAGTATCAGGTTTTCCCTTTCGACCCGATAAAAAGGATAGTATTGAATGACGATGGATATGGTTCTGCTTCCACGATTGGAAATCTTTGGTCAAAATTGGTATAAAAGACCTTTGCGTAACCTGTTCATAAAGCGATTGGAAATAATGAGCAGCATTCTGCTCAGCCAGCTGGTAGCTTGCATCGGCATTTTTAATTAACTCCTCATTCATACTACACATTACCTCTTCTTAAGGTTGTCTAATATATCTTTGCAATATATTACAAACCGAGATTAATATTTTATTTCATGAAAATATCTTACTAATATAATTCCGTTTAATCTTGGTAATCCCTTCATTATTCTATTCATTAAAAAAAATAAAAAGTACCTCATCGATAGAGGTACTTTTAGCAATCTGAATTATTTTAATGTCGTAGCAACTGTACTTTCAGGGGACGTTACCTTATCATAAAAATCTACGAATTGGTCACGGTCCGCACTATCACGGTATGCCATGGCTACACGTGGATGTTCATTCAGTACACCTGAGATCATGTAAGGAATGATATAGCCCCATTCCCACTTTTCACGCATTTCAAGCATATGTTCTTCAATCACTCGAAGAAGTGGCTTTAGCTCATAGCTTGTTTTTTGAATATAGCTAACGAGAAGTTCTGTGTTACAGTTACCTGCTGCACGCCCCATACCATACACCGAAGAATCTAGAAAAACAACCCCATTTTTGAGCGCCGTCAATGTATTAGCGAAGGCTAATTGCATATTGTTATGAGTATGAATGCCAAGCTGTTTGTTCGGGAGCATCGCTTGGAACTTTTTCACTTGGTGCTCAATATCTGTTGGATCTAAGCTTCCAAAGGAGTCAACGATATAGACAACATCTACTGGGCTTTCCTTCACCAAATCAAACGCTTTAATCAACTGCTGTTCAGGTACACTTGATAACGCCATAATGTTTAGGGACGTTTCATAACCCAAATCATGAAACATTTGGACGAGTTCTAATCCTTTATCCACTTCACGAATATAACAAGCCACTCGAATCATATCTAAAGCACTTTGTTCACGTGGTAAGATATCATTGGGATCTACCCGGCCAATATCTACTAAAGCCGATAGCTTGGTGGACCTTTTCACAGGAATAATCTCTTTTAGAAAGTTATCATCCAGAAATCTCCATGGATTGGGTTCAGTCGCTTTAAGAAGCTTTGGAGAATTTTTATAACCAATCTCCATGTATTCAACACCTGCATCACATAGACCCTCATACAAGTCCTGAACAAATTTTACACTGAAATCCCAATTGTTAACTAATCCTCCATCACGAATCGTACAGTCAATAATGTTGCTACGTTGTCCCATGAATACTTCCCCCTGTTTATTACGCTTTTATATTTTATAAATCACTTTCACGCTTTTAAGCGCTAAAATTTCTTATTGTGTTTATATCATGCTTGAGGTGAAGGTGTCAACTCATTTTTCCGAAAATTCATTTTATCGACGATCTGAAGATATGTTCTATATTCATTTTAAATCTAATAATTCAACTACGTCTCAAATGTATATATTAATCATTATTACTCAATTCCTCTGTTTTTACAAACAATTCATAATTTACCGCAAAATCCGCAAAATATTTCTATTACCGCGAAACTACGTCAAAAAGTCACCTATAAGTTTTATAGGTGACTTAGAGTAAAGCGATGACTACTCTATTACATTAAGATCATGTTATTAGGCAACTTGACTGATGTCAAAATTTCTAGCTCTGTTAATCTTCGATAAGTATAAGATGAACCGTGTAATAGGTTATTATCTAGGTATGCTGGGTGACACATCACTTCAACTGTCATACTTTCATTAAAACGCTCATTCAACTTTGAAAAATAATCCGGGTTAACACCTTCACCATAGAAATCGAACAATGATACATCCGAGAAAGAGTTCACGCCATCAATCAAATTGAATCCATTTCTCCTTACCGGCAGTCTGAATTTTCTAGATAAATTCTTTACAACAGGATTAAGTTCTTTCAATGTATGAATATGGTGATGGCTATCAAGATGGGTGGGTTTGAGTCCAGCGTTGATAAATCGTTCGATCTGAGCAGTCCACTCTCTTTCCAGCTCTACTAATGAAATAACTTTTGGATCAAATGTAGACAAGGTTCTAAAATGGCCATTATTATCAACTAATGATGGGACATGATCTACTAATGGTTTTCCACATGTTAAAACAAGATGGATTCCTACCCGCAATTTTGGATATTTTTTAGCCAATTGTATGGCATGTTCGGTACCTGCCATTGTCATCATCATCGTGGTTGAATTAACAATCCCATACAAAAAACTGTCGATTATTCCGTGGTTTACTCCATGGCTAAACCCAAAGTCATCGGCATTAACGATTAATTTAATCATGATTTAATCACCTTTTTATCAGACAAGGAGGTTGTCAATTTTCTCGAAGAAATAATGCATTAGTTACTATCAAGTCAATTTATTCTATAATATAGCTCAACCATTTCTGCAGCCAAATCCTTCACTGTCATCGCGTTCATTAAATGATCTTGTGCATGAACCATTAACAAAGAGACTGCAGTTGTTTCACCTTTTATCTCTTCTTGAATGAGAGATGTCTGAATATGGTGGGCTTCATTTAATGCGGTTTCTGCTTCCTTTAATTTTTCTCTTGCTCCTTCAAAGTCACCTTGCTTTGCTGCGACCATCGCTTCCATCGCAGCGCTTCGGCCATTGCCTCCATGAAGAATAATTTGAAAGATTACTTGCTCTAAATTTTCCATTCTATTTTCCTCACTTACTATTAATTAAAGAACAAGGGTAAATATTCCTTATGTGCTTCGAGCATTTCGTCTAATATGATTTTTGCTACGCGATCACTTGGTACAAAAGGATTTATGGTCATGGCCAGTAACGCTGTTGCATAATCACCGCTAATAGCAGCTTCAATTGCTACCCTTTCAAAGGATTTCACTTGTTGTACAAGTCCTCGAACTTGGATAGGTAAATCACCCACAGCGATAGGTTTCGGTCCATCCTTTGTAATGATACAACTGAGTTCTACAGCAGAATCAAATGGTAGACTTGAGATTGCCCCCTTATTTATCGTATTAACTGCCTGGATGTCGCATTTGTCAGTATACATCGAGTGAATGAGCCTGACCGCCGCCTCACTATAATAGGCCCCACCCCTCTTCTCTAATTGAGGAGGTTTAATGTCCAAATGAGGGTCTTTATATAACTCAAACAGCTCTTCTTCTAGCTTTTTAACAACCTCAGCACGAGTTCCGCCTTCTTGATAATTTTTTAATTCTTTTTCAAGCATGTCTCCCGATTTGTAATAGTAATTATGATATGGGCATGGAAAAACATCTAACGCCCGTAAGAAATCAGGTTCCCAACCCATGGCATGAATGTTTTGCATTGTGATGCTTTTCTCTGGATCATTAATTAGGGAAATCACTTGATCCTTCACGGATACACCATCGACATAAATGTTTAATCCATACACCATGTGGTTTAATCCTGCAAAATCAATTCTTACTCTGCTATGGTCTACATCTAATAGTTTTGCAATGCCCATTTCCATTCCGATTGGCACATTACACAATCCTACCACTCTATCAATATTACTGTAACGAAGAACAGCCTCTGTGACCATCCCGGCAGGATTAGTAAAATTTATAAGCCAGGCATTGGGGCAAACCTCTTCCATTTCCCGGCAAATATCAAGAATGACTGGAATGGTTCTAAGAGCTTTAAATAAACCTCCAGGTCCATTGGTTTCCTGACCAAGTACACCGTGTTTCAATGGAATACTCTCATCTTTCTTACGGGCTTCTAGTAAACCTACGCGAAATTGAGTGGTTACGAAATCCGCAGCCTTTAGCGCTTCTTTTCGGTCTAATGTCAAAAATATTTTAATCGGAACTCCCGCTTTTTCTACCATTCTTTTGGCAAGATTACCGACAATTTCAAGCTTTTCCTTACCTTCTTCTACATCCACCAACCATAATTCACGGACTGGCAGTTCGTTATGATATTTAATAAATCCCTCAATAAGTTCGGGAGTATAGCTTGATCCCCCACCTATTGTAACGATTTTTAAACCCTTTTTCATTTTTAAACACCTCTGGTTGATCATTATTTAATGGTTGCAAACTTTAGAGTCAACACTCATTTACATATTTAAAGTATTGGTAGCTTGGGATGATGTTTTATCCTTGTCTCTTCTTGCTTCTATTCGTCCTTGAGCGATAACAAAAGGAAGATAAATAGCGACAGAAATGATTAAATTCACTAATGCTAAAATAGCACCTGAAACATGCCCGCCAGTTGCCAGTAATCCTCCTACAATCGCAGGTGTCACCCAAGGGATATCTGCAACAACCGGATGAACTAGACCTAAACTTATTGATGTGTAGGCAACGATCGTCATGATAATTGGTCCTAGTATAAACGGAATGAACCAAATGGGATTTAATACAATGGGCAATCCAAAAAGGATAGGTTCATTGATTTGAAATACCCCCGGCGGAGTACCTAACGCAATTAATTGCTTATTCCGTTTGCGACCGGCGATAAACATCGCTATCAATAAACCTAATGTTGCACCAGAGCCTCCAAGATAAACAAAAGCATCCAAGAAAGATCCTGAAAGAACGTGGTATTTCCCTAAATCCTGTACACCTTGTGCATACATATTTACATTTTCTTGTCCCAGCTTGGTCATTAATGGAGTTGTAATTCCCCCGAGTATGTTTGGACCGTGAAGACCGAGAATCCAAAATCCATGCACCAAAAATACAATCAAAATCGCAAACAGCATCGAATCTACTGCACCGGTAAGAGGTGAAACGAGTACCTTATTGATCCAATCGTTCAAATATGCGCCATCACTAATAAATTTGCGTAAAATTAGTCCGAACAATCCGATGGCAAAAATGGTTGCCATTCCTGGAAGGAGCTTTGCAAATGAACGGGATACCGCTGGCGGAACACCATCCGGCAATTTAATGACTAAAAATTTAATTTTAGCTAAACGAACAAAAATTTCTGTCGCGACAATCGCAACTATAATCCCCGTAAATAGGGCTGTAGCATTGAAATAATTCCAGCCAATAAACCCCCACGCGCCACCGGTAACCGCCTCTCCTCCCTCTGGTGTTATTGATACATTGGCAACTTGGGGAATCAGAACAAAGAATGCGGCGCCAGCTACAAGCATTGCTTCAAAACCATCGTCACCGTAAGACCTTGCCAATTTATTCGCAATCCCGAAAACCGCAAATATGGTCATAAAAGCTAGGGTCCCCCACCAAATATCTCCTCCTAATGTTGTCCACGTCTCTCCGAACAGGGAAATCATAAATTTTTCATAATATTTACCAATGCCTGGTACCTTTCCAAGATTATTCAAAAGAACTGCTAACGAACCAATCATGGTAATCGCGATCATTCCCACTAAGGCGTCACGGATGGCTAGGAGATGCCTGTTGTTACCAAGCTTATTTGCGAACGGCATAATAAATCGATCAATAAAATTCATCATGTAATCTACTCCCCTTTAATTAGATTAATCGCTTGCTTCAAAACCTCTTCTCCATTACAAAGCCCATAATGCTGCGGGTTAATTGCCTCTACCGGAATACCCATTTTTTCTCCGGCCTTTTTAAGTTGAGGAAGCATGTAACGGACTTGTGGACCAAGGAGCAGCACGTCTGCCTTGTTGATCTGCTCATTTATTTCAGTAGTACCTACTGCCCAAATTTCACAATCAATCCCAAGAGATTTGGCACTTCCCTCCATTTTAGAAACCAATAGACTCGTAGACATACCTGCGGAACAACATAATAAAATCTTCATCCATATCCTCCTTTTGAAAGCGATTACATTTCTTGTTTCTATTGTAATTACAATTCAGAATATTTTCAATACAATTTTTATTTATTTGTTATCAATCCTTAAATTTGTTATTACAAATTTAAGGATTGTATTTTTTACAGTACATTTAGGAGCTTTTTTTTGATACTCTATAAGTATGGAGGGGGGAAGCCCATTATGATAGAAGAAGCGAAAGATGGAAGTGCTCTACACCTAAAGGTAAAGGATGCAATCATACAATTGATTAATGATGGTGAATATAAACCGGATTCCCAGTTGCCCACGGAGGCTGAATTTTGCGAGAAATATGGAGTAAGCAGGACAACCGTACGAACTGCCTTACAGCAACTAACAATGGAAGGTTATGTCTATCGTAAACGGGGAAGTGGAACCTTTGTGTCCACAAACAAAGTAAAACAAATATTAACCACGACAGTGGACCACTTTTCGAGTCAAATTTCCATGCAGGGAAAGAAACCCTCAATTAAAGTCCTGCAATTAGAAGTGATCCCTGCCGATGAGTATCTTAGTGAGCAATTAAAGATTCAAGAAGGAGAACCGGTTAATGCACTCGAAAGGGTCCGTTTTGTTAATGAAGAACCAATCCAGTTTGAAACAGCTTATTTACCTTGGTATAAAACCCCGGCTTTAAATAAACATGGTTGTGAAAATTCATTATATAAGCTTTTGGAAACTCAATTTGGTTTAAAAATAAACAAGACTGTTGAAGCCCTCGAATTGTTTATTGCCGATCAGGAGGCCGCTGACAAACTTCATATCAGTATCGGTGACCCTTGCTTTGCGCTTGATACGTTTGCCTACCTTCTTGATGGCTCAATCATTGAATATTCAAAAACAATCTATCGTGGTGATAGGGCTCATTTTGTCATTGAAAGAAATTACTAGATATTCCCTGTTATTTCCATAAAAATAAGAACAAGGAAGCTCATAAATATTCAATAACACCAAAAAGCGGAAAAGCCCCATATCGATAAAGGGTTTCTCCGCTTTTAGATATTAATAAACAAAAATCAAGTCTTGTAATATGAAACACTAGAACAAAAATATCTTTATGTGGATGCCTATCATATGTTTTCTTACTTAGGTTATCCGGGGTAGGAGAATAATAAATTCTGTCCCCATCCCCTTTGCACTGTTCACTTGTATTTTACCTTTGAAAGAACGGACAATTTGATAACTTACCATCATTCCTAATCCTGTCCCACTTTCTTTTAAAGAATAAAACGGAGATCCTAGCCTAGCAATTTGTTCTTTTGTCATACCGATTCCTTGGTCCTTTATGCTAATCTTTATATTTCCATCATCAGTTGGAGTACATCTAATCCAAACCATTCCACCATTAGGCATAGACTCTACAGCATTTTTCAAAATATTAATCAATGACTGGTTTAATTTTTGAGGATTAGCATAAATCCAACAGTCTTCATAAAAATCAGTAGTAATCGCAACATTATGCTTCAGGGAGTAGCCTTGAATAATGTTTACTACACGCTGCAACTGATTTCCAACATTAATTCTTTCAAGATGATTGACAGTAGGTTTTCCAAAAGTTAAGAAATCATTGATAATTTCATTGGCGCGATCAAGCTCCTCAATGGATAATTGGATATATTCCTTCTTTTTACTAGGCAAATCCGGCTCATTTAGAAGTTGCAGAAAGCCACGCGTCACTTGCATTGGATTTCTAATTTCATGAGCGAAAACACTTGTTAACTCACTAATTACTCGTAATTTCTCCGAGTTTTCCATTTCTAATCGCAATTGGTGAATCACCCTGATTGACTCAGTTAAGAAAGTAAAGAACAAAGTAACTACCACCGCGAAGATAAGATGAACGATCTGAACCTTCAGATAATCTAAAGAAAACCCTCTTAGTATACCAAAAATAGTAAGGCCAATAAGACAGTAGTAAAAGGCTAGACCCACTGCAATTTTAACCCTTTTATCTATTTTCGAACTTACAAACGTTTTCTGAAAAAACAAGATCACAGGCAGTGAGAATAATAAGACAAATACAGTATTATAAAATCCTAGGTTAATCCCAAAATAAAGTCGATAAAGGATGATAAGAGCTGATAGGAAGAAACCGGGCCAAACTCCCCCGTAAAGGGTCCCTAATAAGAGAGGAATTATTCTTAACTCTATACGAGCATTTTGACCGAAATCCACTGGAAAGGACATGCAAAATAATATGGATATTCCCCACAAAATTGACATGATTACATTTCTATTTTTACTACTCTTTACCCACTCCGTAATAAAGGTATAGTAAATAAATATGGGTATTACCATAAGCGTTAGTTGCAGCAAAAAATCCTTGATTATACTCATCATTGTTACCTTTCATATCTATTAATAATCTGAATCCTGAAATATAAGGTAGAGAATTAAATTCGTAATCAATCAATATTATACTTTAAAGGGTGAATAATTTGTGACTTTTGTTTTTTCTTTAAAATGTAAATATAGATATTTGCAAGCAGTAATTTAGATATTTAGTTCACTTTATTAAGATAGTTTACTATATTCCTATAATCCAAGATTAAGATGATAAGAGAGTTTTCATTCATTCCAAATAAAAAGAGGCACAAATCAAAAGTGATTTGTAACCTCTGTGTGATAGTTTTTATGTGACAATAAGAAATAACTAGTCAAATCTTTTTGAGCGAAGAGGCTTCGTATTATTCCCCTTACTAAATGACTCACTGATACTTTTTAAGGTGTATAGTCTGGACGTTAACAGAAATAATTCATCATAGCTATTTTTTACGTATTCCTCAATAATCTTGAGCCCTTCTTTAAATTGATCCACTAAATAATACGTATACTTCTCATCCCAATCAAACTTATTAATTCTAATCAATTCATCTGCAAGGATCTGAAATTTATACTCTTCAATTAGTAGTTTTATTTGATACAACTTATCCGGAGTAAACCTGTTGCTGTTTTTATTAACATGACTTTTTTGAACATATGTTATAAACCCGTTGATATTTTCAGCAAGCAAATTAGCCTTTTGCATCTCAAACTTCATAACACACACTCCTCACTATCTAAAAAACATCATTATGAAGAGTGTATGTTTTGAGCCGTTAGTCTGACACCCTTTTTCTTTTTAAATGAATAAAAAATGAATAAAAGAATGAACCAAACTGGAGTTAATAATAAAGCGGCACGAGTTGCTTCGGCATATAACATAATAATTAGAATAAATGCAAATAAAGTTAGGACGACATAATTGATAAACGGTGCAAACGGTGCTTTAAAAATTGATTTTTCATGTAAATCAGGACGTGATTTCCGGTAGCGCAAATGACAAATTAATATGATGCTCCAAACCCAGATAAAACAAATTGCACTGATCGTGGTTACGATTCCAAAGGCTTGTTCTGGAATTAGTTTACTTAAAAGAGCACCAGCTGAAAGAACAAGGGTGGAAATAAATAATGCGTTACTTGGTACATGGTTTTTATTTAATTGGGCAAATTTAGCAGGTCCCTGTTTGTTACCACTTAAATTAAACAAGATTCGGCTGGTTGAAAATAATCCACTGTTACATGCTGATGCCGCTGATGTTAGAACAACAAAATTGATAATTCCTGCAGCAATTGGAATACCTACTAAGCTAAATGTCTTAACAAATGGACTATTAGCTGCATTCAGTTCTGTCCAAGGATTGATGCATAAAAGAATGAAAAGGGCTCCCACATAGAAAAATAAAATTCGCAGCGGGATCTTATTAATGGCAGATGGAATATTTTTTCGTGGATTGGATGTTTCCGCTGCGGAGACACCAACTAATTCAACACCCACAAATGCAAAGACAACCATTTGAAAAGATAAAAAGAAACCTGATATTCCATTTGGAAAAAGACCACCGTGTCCCCAAAGATTTTTGACTGTAACCGTCCCTGAATCGGTTTGAAATCCAATAACCAATAAGATGATCCCTATTACGATTAATGCTAGAATGGTAATGACTTTGATGATTGCAAACCAAAACTCTAACTCCCCAAATAGCTTTACGGTTAGTAAATTTAACCCCAATAATAGAATTAAACAGATTAAAGCAGGTATCCATTGAGGGATATCGAACCAATATTGCACATATACCCCGATAGCAATAATATCAGCCATGGCAGTCATGATCCAACAAAACCAATAGGTCCATCCTGTCACAAAACCTGCCCAAGGTCCAATATACTCTTCTGCAAAATCCGTGAAAGATTTATACCTCGCATTCGATAAAAGAAGTTCCCCGAGTGCCCTCATCACAAAAAAACAAGCAATACCAACGATTAAATAAGCAAAAATGATAGATGGTCCTGCTAACTGGATCGCTCTTCCTGAACCAAGGAATAAACCTGTCCCAATCGTACCGCCAATCGCAATCAGTTGTACGTGCCGATTTTTTAAATCTCGTTTTAATTCTTGTTGTGCCATTTTCATTTCCTCCTTATTTTTGTCAAGTTTGAGTTGTGAAGTGATGAACAGAAGGTTAAATACCATAAAAAAAGAGACTGGATCAGCTCCAATCTCACGGTCATAAGAATAACAAATAATATTTATTACTCAATTATTAGAATAACAAATAAAATACGTACTCTTCTGTCCTTTTGCCTGAGATTGTGAACCCTTCGGCGCCGCAGATTTCCTGCGGTCTCTCCAGAAGCTGCTCCTGCTATAGTTTGACCCATAGCAATCATAGCTCGCTTATTATTAAATTTTATCTTGAAGAACCAAAGGGTTAAATCTCCCACTTATGAATGTTATTTACCAATCATTTAAATTCACAAACTACATTATTGTTAAATAATTTCTAATTTTAGTAGTATTCAATCACTTTGTCAACAAATAATATTCAAAATCTAAATCTTGAAGAAAACAAAGACCCACTACAAACGTAATGGGTCCATTTTTCGCCTTAATCCCCAAGGACTAAAAAATATTGAATATGATTGGCTGAGATAGGAGTAATCGCCATAATACGATAACCGATACTTAATAATTGTGACAACGTTTCTGCACAATTTTGACGTGGAGGCTCAAATGGAGCATGGTAACTTTTATAAAGATTGATGAATTGGTTATTGTTTGTACAGTGTAGCAAGATGACATGTCTACCGGTCCATGCTTGACCAATCATTGGTTGTGGTTGACCTTGAATTTCCCTTTTACTTCTCAAAATAAACACCCTCATGTATTGATACAATAGAGTATGGAAAAAACCTAGTCCAATGTTCTTAAAAATTAGGAGGCTGTAATGATTTTATAATTTCAATCCAAATACCAAATATAAGCAAAAAGGAGTGATTTTTTTGTACCACTCCTCACTTTTTATGGAAGATCAGTTTCTTATTCTTTAAGTCGAGGTTTAGCAGGATTACAATTTGGTGGGTCAAGTTTTGCAGATTCTGCTAACTTCATAAGATAATAACATTCTTCACGGTACATATGATCCGCCATTAATGGTGCGAAGGTTCCTAATGCTTGCTTACTTAGACGAAGCTCCTCGATTTCCTGTAAAAAGTTTTGAAATAACTTAATTTCTAATTGACTGTCTAAATTCATTTTATCCAAAGCAGGGAAAGAAGCTAAATTGGTTCTTAAATACCCTGCAAGTTCAACAGCTTTTAAATAAAAATTTTCAAATTTTTTTCTAAATGCAACACTTTTCTCTCTCAATTTCTTTTCAACACCATCTAAATTGGTGGAAATTCCCTCTGCATGCCCCGCTGCATCTAATAACCACAAAAGGTGATGGTGGAGCTCATGGTAAACAGGTGGGACTTGCCCAGCCTTTAAGTGTTCTAAAATCCTTAAATACTCCTCTAACTCATTTACCATATGATTTATGAAAGTGGGTGAAAGGTGAATTTTTATTTTTCCAATCAGATGTTTTCTTAATAAATCCAATTTAAATTCTCGTAATTTAATAACTTCGGATTGAGCTTCGCTTGTTAATGGCCCCAATTCTGCGGATTTCGCACGCTCCAACAGTGTGTCAAATACTCGAATAAAAGTTAGGGCCTTTTCAATTTCCTCTTTTTGAACGGGGGCTAACGACTCGTATATAAACCTTGAATGATCACCTAATATTTGTAGCCAAAAAAGGTGTTCTAATCTAGCTTTTTCCTCAAAGATATCAATCATGTTTATTCCTCCCACATAATTATCCACACACTATTTTGATGTTATTCTTCAATCCCGTTGCTTATGAACAAAGCAGAAAATTTTTTATTATAAGTCAGATAAAAACTCTTTATGTCCATATTTCAAAAGGAATCCTACAGATGATACATTTTCCAGGTTCTAATACCAAAGGTATACGTATCATCTTCCGGGACAAGCATATGATGTAGTAACTACCTTTTTGCTGGAAGGGATGTTCTTTTTTGACCTATTATAAATCGAAGTTCACAGCCTCGGTGTATGCAACCATATCGATCAGTTTTTGGGGAATTTCCTTTGTATCGACGAAGGCTGTGTTAGGAAAATTAGATCCATATTCGTTACTCGTTGTGCGATTTGGTATTGGATCCTTATTTTTGCTGTTGCTATTACTCATGCAGCGTAAGCGGCTACTCGTCTCCATTAAATATATCCCCCATTTAATGATCCTCGGCATCCTTGGGGTATTTGTTCATCAGATACTTCAAGCGACAGCTTTGCTGACGATTAACGCTTCATCTGCTGGTTGGCTCATTTCATTTTCCCCCATCTTTACGGTCATCCTTTCCATTCTCTTTTTACATGAAAAGTTGAGTCTTTCAAAGGCATTGGGAATGGTGCTCGCGATAACGGGTGTATTAATCGTAACAACGACAAGAATGGGACAATCCTTTCAGTTTTCCATTAATATAGGATTCCTTCTTATGATGTTGAGCACGTTGAATTGGGCGGTTTATTCAGTGCTCTTAAAAAGCTTAAAGATTCCATATTCTCCACTCTTAATCACGTTTTATATGAGTTTAATAGGTTTGATTCTAACCACACCTTTAATTATTAGAAATAAAGGCTGGGTCTCACTTTCCCTTCTGAACTATTCCGAGTGGGCCCATTTGTTGTTTCTTGGGGTTTTTGTTTCGGGAATTGCTTATTGGTACTGGGGAAAGGCACTTGAGGTGTTAGAGGCTTCGAAGGTTTCAATGTTTCTATACATGGAGCCGGTCGCAACGTTGATAACTGCGGTTTTACTCCTAGATGAAAAAGTTTTTCTCATAAGTGTTGCTGGGGGAATCATAATTATAATTGGAGTGATTATTGTTAACGGTCAGCTTATGCCTATGATGGTCAACCTCATCAAGAAGAAACGACGGTAGGAGGACAGTTTTATGACTTTGACAATGAAGCTACAGAATATTTTAGGTGCTTTAAAAAGTCCATCTAAAACCGAGTTGAAAGCCGCGCTATTAAAACTGGGTCTCACATTAGATGACCTTGCACTCTTACCAGAACCATCCCCTGGAAAACCGTACAACCGGAAGCTTCTCTTTAAAAACGAAGAAGTTGAACTACTTGTCATGAATTGGTCCCAATTGGAGTGCGCTCCGCATGATCATGGAAATTCCCACGGCTGGATACAAGTCGTGTCTGGCACTTCCATTAACTCGGTTTATGAGATAAAAGGTGACGGACTGCCTAATGAATTGTTTCATGAAATCCATCGTAAAGGAAAATATTTTTATGCTCCGAAAAAGGGCATCCATAAAATGAAGGCTTTCAAGAATACCGATATGGTTACTCTCCATCTGTATTCCCCTCCCATTACTGGCATGATGGTCTACGATCTGCAAAAATGTGCAGCATGTGTGGTATCAGATGATTGTGGTGCATGGTGGCCTAATGAACAATATCAGAAATTGAAAGAGATTCGATTTAGGGCGGAAGATAATACTGAAAATGAATATCCCAATATATAACATTTCCTCTAAAAAATGAGAAAGGCAACTACCTTTTGAGGGACAATCTCTCCTCAGTGTAGTTGCCTTTTCTATTAAAATAATTAGAGTTCAGTTAGCTGAAAAACGAAACAACGTTTCTAATTGATGGACCACTTCATTCTTATCCGCTTCTATAACCTCTAGAAACTGTGGTTTATTGAACAATTCATTTATTTGCTCAGGGAATGACTGCTTAATTTCACAGCGTTCGATGGACTCATTAAATTTTGCTGGGTGAGCGGTTGCAAGTGTGACACAAACCTCATGAGAATCATTACATTGTTCATAGGCAGCGACTCCACAAGCAGTATGTGGATCTAACAAATAATTGGTATCTTCGTAGTACTTGCTGATGGTTTGCAGGCATTCCTCCCCAACCACTCCATGAGCAGCAAAATCCTTTTTCACTTGGAGAAGATGTTCCGTGTTCACGACAATTTTCCCCTCTGATTTGAAATTCTCCATTAATTCTGACACTGCCTTTGAATCTTCTTTGAGTAGGTAGTACAAATACCGTTCAAAATTACTGGCCACTTGAATATCCATCGACGGGCTGTAGGTGCTTTGGAATTCACCTGGCTTATAGATACCATCCCGGATAAAACCTTCCAAAATATTATTCTCATTAGTTGCAACGATTAGTTTACCAACAGGAAGTCCCATTTTCTTTGCAAGATAGCCAGCAAAGATATCTCCGAAATTCCCAGTTGGCACACTGAAGTTAACATTTTTTCCTTCGTTCTCTTTTGCAACTTGGAAATAAGCGTAGAAATAATAAACGGTTTGCGCCAAAATACGAACAAAGTTAATGGAATTTATCGCACGCAGATGATATTTGTTTTTTAGCTCTACATCTGCAAACAATTCCTTAATGATTCTTTGACCATCATCAAACGTCCCTTTTATAGCTAAATTCAGTACACTTTGGTCATCAATAGTCGTCATTTGTAATTCCTGGACCTTACTTACTTTGCCATGCGGATGCAAAATACAAATGCGAATTCCTTCTTTTCCTCTCACACCCTCTATCGCGGATGCGCCGGTATCACCTGATGTTGCCCCGAGAATATGAATCGTTTCCCCTGTTTTCTTGGAAACATAGGAATATAAATTCCCTAAGAATTGCAGAGCAATGTCTTTAAAAGCAAAGGTCGGACCATGGAATAGTTCGAGGACAAACATGTTATCCTTTACCTTTTTTACAGGTGTGACCTCTGGGTGGCGGAATGTTGAATAGCTTTTCTCGATTAATTCCTTTAACTCATTTTCTGGTATTTCACCTTCAACAAAATAAGAAAAGATTTCGAAAGCTAATTCTTGATAAGTTAGCTTTGACAATGCTTCTAACTTTTCCGCTGGAATTTGCGGAATCTTTTCAGGGACTAATAATCCCCCATCGTTTGCCAATCCCATTAAAACTGTTTCAATAAAACCAATGTTATTTACCTTACCGCGTGTACTAACAAAGTTCATGGCCGCCTCCAAGTTTATTAATAATTTTACTATCGTTATTGTAAAGAAAAGTTGCTTTTAAAACAGAAGATTCTAAGTGAATTAAAAATATATAAATTTTATTTTAACACAATTGAGCGAATAGTCTAGAAATTGTCGTTTTAGAGTGTAGATTTTTTTGATTTACATGATTCGATAGAAGATTTACTCATAATTACTCTACAAATAGGGGGAACCATCGTATTTCAGAAGAAAGTGACGATGAAAACTCATCATACAAATAAAGGAAAGAGGCGGACAATATGGAATTCTATACCTACAGGAAAATAATCTTGTAACAAACCAGAAAGGTTGTGAGTTTGTGAGACTTTCAGATCTTCATCCTAAAAGAAACTTTAGCTACATCTTCGTTCAATTTCCAGGAATGAAAATGAATGTCCCAATGCTTTCGAGCGGTGAGGGAAAGGCGGTGAAAGAAGATGTTGCCTTGTGTGTCCAATTAAACAGCAAAAAAAAGGTACATCAACTCTATTTTGTCCGCACACAAAGTATTAAACCGTTTGACTTTACAGATGAAGGAATTGGTGCGAAGGCCTTTTATCGAGTGGTAAAACAAAAGGAAGACTCTCAAAACTCACATATGAATGAATCCGTAGATTTCGTCACAATTATTACTGATGAAGTTGAGATTGTTCAAAGGAAAACAGATTATGGCTACGACTTCATTTTGTTGTTAAATAAACGTGAAGTTGGAACAGTCGCTTCAATGAAAACAGAAGTTGCTCAAACCGAGACTGGAACCTTGCAAATGATCAATGAATCGAAGGAGCGTGTTACGACTAAAACGGTTACGAAAAAAAGTAGCGTTGTCCTTAGGGAGAGAGCCAACAAGGAGATTTTCTCAGGAGGCCATGTCTTTCAGGATATCGTAGTTATCAAATCAATCCGAATCCTGTTTGAGGGCGTGAAAAGAAAAGTTACAGTCTTTTCTCCTGCCGCATTAGATTTTATCGGTCCAGGTGATCAGAACCAAACCATTTTTATGAGCGGGAGGTGTTAAGGAAGACATATCACTTTGAAAAAAACTTCATACTAGTAAAATCGAATCATAAGGATTAAATAGATAATCCTTTTCGATAGAATAAACTTTGAGAAAGGAAAAATATTTTATTATAAAGAGATTAAACGAATCCATTCATATAGGGACTTAACCAATGAGTTAAGTCCTTTTTACTTTGTATACATATTCTGACTTTTGATGTCTGGAAACATATTTATTATCCGTAATCCAGAATCGCCATAAATAGTCCCTCGCTTCACCCGACTTATCTATTCCAATCCTTTTCCCAACAGATATGCTTTCTGGACTGAAACCTGTGGCAAGATATAGTGGAGGATCTGTCAGCGGGTGTCCATAATCCTCGATGGTAATACCCAATGCTTTTGTCAGTTTTCCCGGACCGTTTGTCAAGCTTGGCAAGTCTTCAATGCCTCTTTTGTTTTTCATGTATTCAATACCAAACCGAGGTTCTAGAGCTCGAATTAAAACGGCTTCAGGATTTTCTTCCCCGCCGCTAACAACATTGAAAAGGCAGTGCGTATGCATTAAATATGTATAGGTAAGTCCAGAACGTTGGAACATGATTTCTGTTCTTGCTGTTCTCCTATTATTATAGCTATGTGCAGCCATATCTCCCGGACCAATGTATGCCTCTGTTTCAACAATATATCCTGCAGCCACCCCCTCACTAGTTTCCTTAACGAGGAGACATCCGAGCAAAGCCTTAGCTAAGTCAAGTGTCGGCTGTTCGTAAAATTTTTGGGGTAAGGGAATGATATCTTCAGGTAATTCTCCCATGTTGAGCCTCCTTTAGAGTTAAATTTCTCCTTTACAAAAATATATAATATTACTATAACCAATTAGCAGCATGTTGTATTGTGAATACGTTATTCTGACCATACTAGATATTTGAGGTAAGTGGGAAGCAGACAAAATGCCTAAAAAAAGTCCATGTTACCTTAAGGAAACAGCTGATATCAGGAAGGTAAAATTTTCTTACTGGAGGAATCTCGATGACCAAAGAAGAGGTTGTTGAACTGTTAATATTAATCGAATCAGTTTATTCCAACTGCATATGCAAGGACGAGACGGTTCAGCAATGGTTCCAATTATGTTCTGCAATGGATTATGAAAAGGTAATGGCGAAGCTGAAAAGCCACATTAGAAAATATCCTTATCCTCCTTCTATTGATAAAATTGCAGTATTTTCATTTGAAAAAAATGGTCTTCCAGCAGCGTTACAGGGCAGGATGGAGGAAAAACAGGAGAGAATGAACTGCGAACGAAACAATAATAAACGAATTCCAGTATCTGACTGGCTTGTCGAATATTCAACAAGAAAATCGATTTGAAGCGGATTGCATTTCGCATGAATATGGTCTTTTCTTCGTTCTCAATCGATGTTTCTGGTACAAAAAAATCCCACCTCCTAAACAGAAAGTGAGATTTTTTCTTTAGATTCTCTATTACATCATACCTAAGTTGCTTCAGCCCCTTGATAAATCCGAAATGCTGGAACAATCGTATCTGAAACAATTTCTTTTCCTTTTTCACGAATGAAGTCTAATTTATAATAAGCATCAAATCTTTGGCTGATTTCCGTTTTCACTAATTCAGGCGGAGTAACAACGATGAATTGGAACTTCAGTTTCTCAGCGACTGCGAAGATCGGGTCAAGGACATGTGCAGATGCCGCTTGGCCGAATGGATTATCACAGACTAAAGGAACCCAGCTTTGATCGGTTTCACTTTTAACGGATAATAACATCATCATCATCACCATTCGGGCTGATAATTTCTGTCCGCCGCTGCCATCTGATTTCGTCTTAGACCCCTGATTAATCGTCTGCCAGGTTGAATAATGTTCTTTTTGCGGTTTCCCATACATAAAGGCATTATCTGTTCGCATATTATAGACGAGCAGCTCAGGGTATCGATTTCGGAGTGAGACAAATAAAATTTGCTCATCACTGATGAGTTGTTTTATTTCTTCATCTAATAATCGATTAGTATCATCAATCATATCAAATTGTTTGGTGATTTTGTTAATCGCAGTTACAAAGTGTTGCTTTAGCAGTGGTTCGATATCTTCGGCCTTTTTAGGTAAGATATCTTCTTTGAGCTGGACGAGCGGGAAGGATCCCCGTTCATTTTTTAGTTTCATTTTCGAAACCATGGAACGAATGGCCTCTGCAATGCTCATCACCTTCATGCTGGCACGGCTGGCCCAGAAGTTTTGAGCCTTTTCTGCCCTTTCTTTGTCGCGTTCTAATTGTTCCAATCCACTTTGTGAGAAACGTTTCATATTTTTAACGATGGTCTGGATATGCATATAATGCCTTGTATCCAAATGGTCTAGTGTCGTTAACACTTCATTTTTAAAACGAATCTCCCAATCTTTACCTTCAATCGTGAGCTTTACATTCCTTAACGACTGGTCAATTTTCGCATGTTTTTCTTGGCCCTCTTCCTGAATCGCTTGATGTTCTTCACACCAGGATAGGATGCATGCTTTTCCTTGACTCTTAATTCTTTCGAGATCATCATTCGTAAATACTGCAGCTTCCTCTTTTAAGATAACGGAAAGTGTTAATAAATCGCCTTCATAACCCGTAATTTTGGTGTCCGTTTCTTTTTGGCGTTTCTCAGCCTGTTTTACTTCTTCTTTGGCTAATTTCGTTTGGTCTTTAATTTCTACTTCCTTTACTTCTAAGTCAAGGTCTTCCCACTGTTCAGGCTGTTTTTCATGTTTCTCGACTTTCTTTCCTGACTTATCACGCTGTTCAACCGCATGCTTTAAGGACGTTTCCGCTACTGTTACAGCCGTTCCTTGTTCCCGTTCTTCTTTTTCTGCTGTCTTCGCTTCCTTCTGAGCAGTTTGCAGCATCGTTTCTAATATACTTAGAGGTTCATCTGGTTCTGCTGCTTCATTCCAGTCCTGATCATGGGTTGTGAGTTTTCTCTCTAATTTCTTTTGCTGCTTTTGTTCGGTTTCTCTTTTTGCTTGAAGAACAAGTAATTCTCTAGCCTGCTCTTCTTTTGACTTTTGAAGCTGTTTTAACTCTTTCGTACTGCCATTTATCTCTTGTAGTAAATGCATTGAAAGATGTGGGACCTCTTCACATAGATCTGATTTTTCATCAGCAGGAAAAGCTGCTTCTTCTATAAAGAACCGGATTTCCTTTATATTTTGCTCAGTAGTAAGCTTCCATTCCACATACGTTTGATTCCACTGGTTTTGCAGGTCAACGGTATTCTGATGCTCCGTCCCTATTTCTTGCTGCTGAACTCCTAAGGCTTCCTTTAGCTTTTCTTTCTCTAATTTTACCCGTTTATTTTCATGGTGAAGAGTTTTTTCTTGATCAAACTCCTTTAATCTTTCTACATTTCTTGTAAGTCTCTCGATCTTACCTTTTGTCTTTTCTAGTTGTTCTTTTAATCCTAGCTGTAATTCTTTTTCTTTTTCTTCTTGTGTTTTAATTTCCTGCAATTGTGTCTTTTTAGAAAGTAAAGCGTTCTGTTCCTGATTAAGAGCTTTTTCGATATCACTAGAAAGCTCACTTGATAAAAACCGGTCCATTTCTTTTAAAATACGACGCAAGGAGATTTCTGTCTTTTCAATTTCAAGAAGAGTATCTTTCTTTTCGTCTATTTGTTTTGTAATCGTTATTTTCCAGCTGGTGAATTGATTTTTATCACTTAATAGTTCTTTCTCGGTTCCGTTAATAATTACAAAGGTTGGCTGCTGATTTTCACTGTTCATTTCCTCACGCATGAAAATAGGTACAGGACTTTTAAACATCCTACCTGTAAGAACCTGCTGATTAATTTTTTGCCATTGCTGCCCGCTTACGACCAACCCGTATGGGAGGAGCGGATATGTCATAAGTGTATGAGCCATTTCTGCTGGACTTAATGATTGGAGAAATTGGGTTCCATAAAATACATCAATCCCAGTCTTCTCATCGATCCATTCCTTTAATTCCTTCACGTCTTTATTTGCAATCCAGAAGGGCTCATCGTTTAAGGAGTGGTCGAGTTGTGTTTCCCAAAGTTCCTTTTTTATTTGTTCAGCTTGTTGGCGGTTATTGTCAAGTATTTCTTCTAGTTGTAACGCATACTTCGATAAGAGAGAGTGAGTAAAAGGTGCCGTGACATCTTCTAGTAAACCAAGAAGCTTATCTAACAGTTTTGCCTCTTTTTGCTTTTGCTCTTCATTTGCTTGGTTTAAGTCTTCACATTTTTCCTCTGAAAACTGAATCGATTGGACAAGCGTCCCATGTGAAGTGGCAAGTTGATTTTGCTTTTCGCTAGATTCTTGATCCTTTGCTTGCAACTCGACTAATCCAGCCTGTTTATCTTCAATTTGTTTCAAAAGACTTTCGATCAAGCCCTTTAAGTCATAGGTTAAGCGATCGCCAAATTCTTGGATAAGTGCTGCTTCCTTCGACTCAAACGTATGCATTTGTGTATAAAGAAAATCAATCTCCGTACTAAGTTGAGCCATTTCTTTTGTCTTTTGTTTATCCTGCTGCAACAGCCCTGATGCTTTTTTATGTAAGAACTTTTGATAACCCACATACTGTTTAACACCGTCTTGAATCAGTAGATAGGATTGCTCCCATTGCTTTCTAGCTTCTTGTTTAATTTCTTCCATTCGTTGATTCACTTGCTCTAAGCCACTATTTTGTTCCAATGTCGCGATCTGCTGTGAAAGAGAGCGAATAGTTTGTTCGTTTTCACTCCACTCTTTTAATAACAGCTGAAAGTCCAGTTGTGCTTTTCGTTCCTGTTTCTCATTAACGATTGCCTGTAAGGAAGTATGTTTCTCCTTTTCTTCCACTAATTTCTTATCCCAATTCATGACCTCTCTGTGAGCTTTCGCAAACTCTAAATTATCTTTTTGAAAGCGTAAATCCGCCTGTCTAACAGCTAATTTTTCCAAATTTTTCTCTAATTCTTGCAGCGTTTCCTCTTCCGATTGCTTCAAGTGTTCTAGGGCACCAAGCAGCTGTCTACCGGTTTGTATACTTGCATATACAATTTCTTTATGTTCTACTCCTTTTACCAGGTGCTCTTCAAATGGAACAATATCTTCTAAAAACTCTTTATGGGCTTGCTCTCTTTTCAAGAGAACAGGCAGGTCCTTCGCAATACTAGCCTGGCTCTTAAAAATCTCCACAAGGTCATTCTTTTGATGTTCGGTTCGATGCAACACTTGACTTACGGTAGGAATGATTCGTTTTTGGAAGAGAGAATGATCATCCTCAGCCCCCTCAAAATATTTTCCAACGCCGCCTTCATCCTTGTTAATGTCCTTCATAATATCCCAGTCTTTACGATTAATTCCGTATGTATCAAGGATACGATAGTGCTTCTTCGGATCTCTGTAAACGTCATATCCATTCCATTTTAGATAGTCCTTCAAGCTCTCCGTTTCAGCAACCTCACCATCTTCATATAGGGGAATATGCTCTAGCGAGGCCTCTTCTTTCCGTTCAAACTCTCTTGTATAAAAGGTGTAAATAGGGAGGATCTTTGCTTCCTGTTCCAATGGTTTTCCTTCATGTCCACCTTCTTCATTCATCGAGATCCGCTGCTCAGCTGAGAACATTCCGCCCGTTACCAAATGCCGACTGTCCGCCCCATCTAATTCCCACTGTATAAGAACATGAAAGGTATAGGGAATAAATTGCTCTTTATTGTTAAAGAAAAACTGCTGATAATAACGGTTATTTTGTTTGCCCCACGAAGTTCCAGGTTTGAGTATTTGGAAAATCGTCTGGAGAAATACACCTTTCCCACCCCCATTCATCATGGCAATGAGCCCATTTGTTGAAGTCTCATTATTATGGAAATTAAACGTGGTGTCTTTATATTGCTTTTGCATGCCATCATACTTGAGGCCGACAATTCTAATTCGATGGATTTTCGGCATGCATATCCTCCTCCGTAGTCATTAATTTTTTAAACACTTCATACCGATCATAATCGTGATACAAGTATTCAATTCGCTCAAAAAGCTCATTTCTAGGAATAACCTTAGCTATTTCGTCCCGATCAAGAATGACAATTAGCCCCTCCGTCTCTAATAAGCGCATAGCGCTGGCAATTAAACCAATTCGGGTCCGTCGATTGCCTTTTTTACTTCCATAATCATCTGTGTCAACCTCCATGTATTTCCATGTGGTAACAACTTCCTTCATATCAATCCGTTCTTCTTCTCCGAAGGTCGGTTCAACTTTAAGAAGGCTCTCCCATTTCAGCATTAAGTCATTGACTTGGCGCTCTAATGCATAGTAACTAATCCCTTCCCGCTTTGTGCGGATTTTTGCAGCCTGGTTTCGATCTATGGCGGCTAAAAAAGACATAATAACAACGCTAATCAAATGAAAGTGTTTTTTTGTTTCAATTTGCCGATGCTTTTCTTTCATATGGGTAAAATTCGTAGCAAACACAGAACCGGTTGGCTGAACAACTAAGTGGATTCGTTTAGGCGATTCAATGATATATGTACCTGATTCATCTGCTAATAAAAGAACAGTCTGTCTCACTTCCGGCTCAAAATACGTCTGAAAGTATTCGCTATTTTCATCGATGACTTTATCTTTTAATAGAGTAAAATATATAGCTGATGCTCTTTTAATCGTTTCTGCATTCATCTCTTCTCCTCCTGAACACATATTTTAAACGGGGTAATTTTCATTTGATACCATAGATGCGGCTCCGCGCGATGGTCAAACATGGTATAAATCTTTAAGCCTTCGAAGACTTGAAATTGCGGATATTCCTTCATTAACTTATAAAGAAGAATTTCCCTCTCATCGGTTAAGGATTCTTCCTTTCGATGCAGCACTTGAACCTTCAACGGTTTTTTATCGAACATCATCCACAATTCAATCGTTTCAGACTCTTCAAACCATAAATCCTGTACTTCGAGTGGCAACTCAACCAAATCTGCTAACGAGAACTCTCCGTTAGTTTGTAAAAATTGAAAAACATAACTCCATGCTTTTATAACGGAGTTCCAGTTCGTCACGCGCAAACGAGAAATACTTTCTTCAGCCTCTTCTTCGATTATGAGTTCTGTTAGTTGTATTTCATCAAATTCTTGTTCTCCCCAAATCCAATCGAGCGGCAGAATAAATTCATTTTTCGGTGAAAATAACGGAGAAAGGACACCTTCGATCGTCTCGAAATTCTTGACCCCTTCCTTCATGAACCAGTTTTCATAAAAATGCTCTCGAAAGGAAACGAGACTGTTTTCCCAAAACAAGGAAGGGTTTTCCGCCTTTAATTTCATCTCATAGGAAATATTTTGGATGACAAGCTTCGCAAATCGATCATGTAATTGTCTTGTGTGGCCAATTTTTTCTTGCAGAAGAATCAATTCTTTCTGCATAAAATCATCTTCTTCATTCCTGCGTTTGGTCTTTTCTATCATACTTGTAATAGTACGGAAGTGATTTTTTTCTTCTTCAAATTGCTTTTCAATTTCAATCCGATTGTCGGCCCTTTGCCATTCCTCTTCCACTAATAAGATTTTGGGATTGTTGATCATTTCTTTTTGAAAGGTGAATTCATTTGCCATTAAGCGGTTTACTCGTGAAATGAGGTGATCGAGGTTTCTTGTGGCTTTGCGAAAATTACCGTTTTTAATCAACTGCATACTATAGAGTTGTTCTATCGTAATGGAGAATTCCTCTGCCATTTCCCTGCTCATAAAAATCATTTCCTGTGAGACATCCGTGAGTTTATAAACAATGGATCCGCCTATTTCTAAGTTCGTATATAATTCATCCATGGTGACATATCGGTAGGTCTGCGTTTCCCATGATTGTCTAATTTCATCATAATATAGGGCTTCAAAAGGTTTACTGTACTCTTCCTTCCCCTGATATAAAAGCCCACTTGTAATTCGTTCAATTTGCTTATCGTCTGCTAAGAGCTTCATTTGCTTAATGGAATCTTCCACTATATATTTGATATCGGATTTACGCCTGTGATCATCATCATTTAATTCTCGATAAAAGATGGTGAGGAGCACTTGCATGAGAATGGTTTGGATATGAGGTTTCAGTTCACCTACTTCCATTCCCCTGCCAAGTTCAAACAATGGATTTAATCGTTGCATCCGCTGGGCAAATCCTTCCCATGATTCGTTCACATCCATCGCCTCCATGTTTCGATTGTTAACACTTCTTGTGCAATCCGCTTATTTTCCTGCCATAAATGTTGTAATTGCGCTTGCTCGTCTTCCGTAAACCATTGAAAGAATAAATCCCGGTATTTAAGGTTCTGTGTTTGACCTTGTTTCTGGTCATTTTTTTGTTTTAGACATTCGAGCATCTTTCGGTAAATCTTTAAGGCAGGCTGAATACAGCAATCTGGATATTTTTCAATAAGCCGAGTGAGGATTCCGTAACCTGCAGCATCAAGGTCACCTGCATAATAGAAAAGATAGGATTTGGGTGGAAACATTCTGAAGAAAAAGGAGAAGCTCCGTTCAATTTTCGTTCCTTCACCATAAATAATCAGTTCCGGTTCATAGTCGAGTTGATTTGCTTCCAATAACTTAATGGAAGTATGAAAGAAAGATAGATTCTCGACAATTAACACTCTCTGAATATCTTTCATTTCTTTTCCTTGTTTTATCCAAAAAACAAATGGCTCGCCATAGTTCACCATTTTAAGTTGGTCTTCTCGGATGCCAATTCTAGCTAAAAATCCTTTTCCATCCGGAAAGCTATCACTGTCGAGTAAGAATTTTTCATGTCCAAAAAGCTCCAGACTTCTCTCTTCGACTGACACGATCTCCCGTTCCTGACTGGACTTTAGAAAGGTATAGACATTCTGAATTCGATTCCACTCATCTTCCGTTTGCCATTCAGGATGCCGTTCATAAAAGGAAAAATCAAACTGATCCCCTAATTTCATCATTTCAAGACGATCCCATTGGTTTTCCTGAACTTTTATATTTACCCAATAATATAATGATAGAGAAGGTGTTCTTCCATTGAATTGATTATTTAGGATTGGTATTAGTTGTCCTTCTGCTTTCAATGTATCAATGGCACAATAAAACAACGAATATCCATCCATTTCAAAATAATCATCCAAAAGCTTCCGCAACTGAAGTTCTAAATCGTTAATATTTATTTTCTTTTTTTGTTTAGGGTGTTGAATATCAGCTATAAAACCTCTCACCCTTGTTTCAATGATGTCGATGGTATTCACCTACTTAAATCTTCTTAGTTTCATAGGGTTAGACTATTACTATCCCATTTAGACATCCTTTAATTATAAACTAGTTGAGTAAATGGTGGTAAAAGAAATTTTCTAATATAATGATTGAGCCTTTTCATAATAATAAAAAAAGCATGAACATTGTATGTTCATGCCAACGGTTGTTCAGAAACAATTATTTTTTTATGCCTAACCCACCATACTTCACGCTGAACATCCTGTTCAATAATTGATCCTTCATTCAACAGGTTAGGCATGAATTTCCTGACCATACACGGCTAGGGCTGCTTCACCAATGGCTTCGGCTAATGTTGGGTGTGGGTGGATTGTATGGGCAATATCCATGGCTGTTGCATTCAGTACACAAGCAAGTCCTGCCTCCGTAATCATATCCGTTACATGGGGACCTACCATATGCGCTCCTAAAAGCATATTCGTTCCTTCTTCAACAACCAATTTGACAAATCCGTCTGATTCACCAAAAACCAATGCCTTTCCAATCGCTCGGAATGAGAATTTGCCAACTTTCACTAGATATCCCTTTCCCTTTGCCGCTTCTTCTGTCAGTCCGACACTCGCTACTTCTGGGCTGCAATATGTACATCTTGCAATAAGGTTTGAATCAAGCACTTTTGGAGTTGTACCTGCCATATGTTCAACAGCAATGATTCCTTCATGTGAGGCAGCATGGGCAAGCTGCAAGCCACCAATAACATCACCAATTGCGTAAATGTTCGATTCATTTGTTTGGTAGAACTCATTGGTTTTAATAAAAATGGAATTGAGTTCAACGGCCGTTTTTTCAAGGCCAAATCCTTCTGTGTTTGGAGATCGCCCTACGGATACTAAAAGTTTGTCTGCAGAAAAAGGTGTTTCTTTACCTTTATGTTCCGCCCTAATGGAAACACACTCACCTTTTTCAAGCGTTTCTGGAAGCACTTTTGCTCCAGTAACGATTTTTACTCCTTTTTTCTTCATTAACCGCTGGACTTCCTTTGAAATATCTTTATCCTCTGTAGGTAAAATGCGATCTGCGTATTCAATTACGGTAACTTGGACGCCGAAGTCCGAAAGCATCGATGCCCATTCAATTCCAATTACACCGCCGCCAATAATAATGATAGAACCCGGAAGTTTCTCCATTTTTAGCGCTTCATCCGAAGTCATCACATACTTCTTATCCACTTCTAGGCCAGGAAGTGTTCTTGGCCGGGAGCCGGTGGCAATTAAAATATTTTTGGAGTTTAAGGTGACTTCCCCTTCACCATTATTCAATTCGACTAACACATCTTTTGTCTGTGTAATAATTCCCTTTCCATCATAAACATCAATCTTTCCTTTTTTCATCAAATGTTGGACACCTTTATATAGTCGATCCGTAATTTCTTCTTTCCGGGCTTGTACTTTTGAAAAATTAAGACCAACTACAGGGGCAATTACACCATACTTATCTGCATGCTTTGTTTGAGCGAATACTTCTGCACTTCTTAATAGGGCCTTACTCGGAATACAACCAGCATGAAGGCAAGTTCCACCGATTTTTCCTTTTTCAATTACAGCCGCTTTTAAACCTAATTGAGAAGCACGAATGGCGGCCACGTATCCACCTGTTCCCCCACCAATAATAACGACATCATATTCTTTTGTCATGTTCGGTTTCTCCTTTTCATATATATTTACTGGAAAACTTGGTAGTAAACTGCTGAAACTTTCCTTTATAGTTTTTAGGCTACTCTATACAATTAATCGATTTGAATAGCACATGCACTTGTGGAAAGCTATCCCCAACTACAAAACTTGTTCTACTCCTTTTTAATCGTCTCAAAAATGGTTTGATCATTTTGTTGTAAACTCATGTAAACTCCTCCTTGAAATATCGTTCAAGCTCCCCTTTATGCTTCAGACTGGAAAATTTGATCTCCTAATCTTCTTTTTTGCACGCAAAAAGGACAGAAGAAGGGGAAGCATGAAGCTTCATTTCCCTTCTCTGTCCTTTTACCTGAGAGTTTAGTTCTGTTACGAACATTCCCCTTTGGTGGCATAACTATTACGCGCTCTCCAGAGTTGCGTCCCGCTGTGGTTCCATCTACCTGAGAGATTAATTCCAAGGGTTTTTTTGGAACTTGCTCCTTCGGTGGCGTGTAAAAATTGCACTCTCCCACAACCGTCATCCGCTCTATTTTTTTATTATTTTCAGATTAATTGTTATAGGAATCCAAGTCAAGCTTTTTTGAAAGCGGTAACAAAAATGAGAAATTAGACATTTCTGAGTTACCTCTTAATTTTCTGCTTTCTTCTTTTCCTGACAGACTTGATCTACATAGTTTGCCTTCAAATTCCCCATCTTGTATATAGCAATTAGTAAAATAAACCAAACAGAAGTTACAAACAAGGCAACGCGAGTATCTTCTGCCGTTCAGTCGGTGTCATTTACCCGACCCAACTCAAACTTCTTCCAACCGAAGCCTTGTTTTATGATTTTCTGCATGAAACTTATGAAAGATTAAATGAGTTTAGAAAGTAAAAAAAGCAAGGAATCTACTGGACCCTTGCTTCCTTCTTATTCTCTTGTTGCCCCTGCCAAGGAATTTCATTTTAACACAATTTCTACTAATTTACACACAGGGTGATATAAATTGGCGTTTTGTTCGCTCTATTCTATGATCCCTTATATGCTTTCTGTAATTCCACCAAATTAAATTTTTTCATTTTAAGAAATGCTTTCGTAACGCGATCACGTTGCTCAGGCGTACTCTTACTCATCATCTCGTCCATTTCACTTGGCACAATCTGCCAGGATACACCAAACTGATCTTTTAGCCAACCGCATTGCTCGGCTTCCGGAACCGCAGAGAGTTTTTCCCAGTAGTAATCAAGCTCTTCTTGTGTGTCGCAATACACCATAAATGAGATTGCTTCGTTAAAACTGAATCTATGCTCATGCGTACTATCCATAGCGGTAAACCATTGATTTTCAAGCTTGAAATCTGAAAACATGATTAATCCTTCATTGTCTGGTTCCATCCCTTTCGGGTAGCGGACGAGAAGTCCCTGTTCCCCGTTCTTAAATACTGAAAGATAAAAACGAATTGCCTCTTCGGCATTACCGCATTGTTCCCCGATAAACAACAATGATGGCACAATTGCAGGGCGCTCCTCACCTTCTGGATTTGTTAAGATTAACTGCCATGACAAACCAAACTTGTCCTGAATCCAACCAAACCTCTCACTGAACGGATACTTATCAAGTGGCATTAACACTGTGCCACCATCGGACAATTTGTTCCATACCTCA
The DNA here is from genome assembly GCF_036962125.1 of Neobacillus drentensis. Taxonomy (GTDB): domain Bacteria; phylum Bacillota; class Bacilli; order Bacillales; family Cytobacillaceae; genus Neobacillus; species Neobacillus drentensis_B. The sequence goes on along the minus strand of NZ_JBALOA010000005.1, from coordinate 430,638 downwards.
ATTAATTTTTCACCCGCTTCTTTTTCACGCGAAGGGTCGAAATTTACAGTAAAAGATACCGACGGGTTCATTTTGAAAAAGGGCCCTGCGCTTATGGCCATGAATTTCTGTCCCCACAATTCATAAGAGACGATTTCGGAGTCACCGGATGGAGTATTACGGATTGTGGTTACATTCGTGATTTTTGAGTCTGGAAATATGGAAGCGTAAAACTCAGCTGCTTCTTTTGCCTCCTTGTCATACCATAAATGTGGAACAATTTTATGATTAGAATTTGACAAAGTCTTTCCTCCTTAATTTACTGAATATTTTTTTACTGTATGTACGGACCATTTCTAGAGTAGCCAAAATTTTGATTATGTATATCAATTTAGCTAAATCACCCCTTGCAGGGCAAGGGGTGATTTAGTTTATGATACAAAAAATTCTTCAATAATGGATATTTGCTCCCCGGTATTTAGGGCTGGAGCATGACCTATTTTCGGGATAGTGACCAATTCACAATTCGGCTTTTCCCTCATTTTCTCAGCTACTTCGATCGGCAATACATCGGAGATTTCACCGCGCATAAGTAATACTCTGGCCTGAATAGCGTTCCAATAGTTCCAAAGATTTAAATCTTCAAGATGCTGGAATTGTAGTGCAATGTTTGGGTCATAATCCGGGCCGACCCCGCCTCCATCTTTTCTCCTACAGGAATACTGGGTAAAGTCAATCCATTCCTGTTCATTTGAAAGACCGAATGTAGCATAAATGGTTTGATAATAGGTTATTAATTCGCTAACGGTTTTAAATTGCGGGGGAGCTGCCACATAGCTGATAATCCGCTTAATCCCTTCAATATTTTGAGGCGAATTTTCAAGCGCACCTGCCCCAATGTCATTTAGAACTAAATAGGTGATGCGCTTTTGCCACTCTGCGGTACCAGCAATTCTCATGCCGATAGCTCCCCCCATGGAAGTCCCTATCCAGCGAACTTGTTCAATTTCCAACCGATCCAAAAGACCAATGGCAAGGCTGCTGTATACCTCAAAGCAATAATCCTTTTCAGGGAAAGAACTCCACTGGCTCCATCCGCGCCCAATCGTATCAGGGCAAATAACATGATAGTCTTTTTCCAAACAGCTTGATATTTTGTCAAAATCCCTTCCATTCCGGGTTAAGCCGTGCCAGCAAACAATGGTTGGATTGGTTGGATTTCCCCATTCAGAAAAATGCACTTCCATACCATGAATCGTTTCAAATCTAGATTTAGGAGAAAACATATACGATACCTCCTATTTTTCTTAAAATTCTTCATCCACCTATATATTCATTTCTTAGTGGAGATATTCCTTCAATGGTTTCTAGGGGATAATTCCCACTAAACCAACGCTAGGGCAAGAAGGTATTAATAATTTATATCTAAAAAAATCCCCTATCTTCCTTGATTTGGAATAGACAGGGGATTTTCACCAAGTATTCTTTTTCTTTTTAGACATAAAATACCTCTCTTTCTTTTTCGTTTAAACTCTCTCTAATTGCTTCTTCCCACCACTGCTGGCCAACTGGAAGCTGATTTTTCAAAAGATTTAACCGCTCATTCACCAGCTTTGCCTTGATTAACGCTTCTTCCTCTTCCGCCATTCCACAACAAATTTCATAAATATCATCAAAGTGAGCGAGTGACATTCCTTGCACCTTCTTTCATAGTTTTAAGGAATTAATTGATTCGGAGCCCCCCTTCTTTACAGTAATTATATGACGGTTATCGCTATTGGATCTTCCTGAAATTTGTCAATATTTCGAATTATAAAAGTAAATATTTTAACAAAAGCAACAGAGATATCTGCCCTATTTCGCGTTATCATTTGCTAACTTACCATCGGAATTTTGAATGAGTCTGATGTTTTTGCCTTTATACAGTAATCAAGTTTTCTTGCTAAAAAATAGAGCAATGTTAGTTCACTGCTCTTTGTTCACAGGAGTAAAGATACAAATTATATAAAAGGTTTAGGCCTTTAGCACATTGTGGTGCAAGAGGCCCAAACCTTTATTGAACTTAAATCTATTTTAGATAACGATAGCAAATCTCTAAGTAACTCGAATTTTACCAACTCTTCTATTTCGATTTCGATCAATATTCAGTGTTCTTTGTGATTTCGTAGTTACTGGCAATGATATGAGACCAGCCTTAAACAAAGTATATCCGATAAATGTAGCAAAGATCGAACTTCCGATTAGAAACAAGATGAACCTTCTGCCAACATTGCGTAACATGTTTTCACCTCTTTAACCTCTTATTGATGATAACTATGATGAATGCATCTTTTTTATGTCGTCTTAATCAACTATGCCATAAGAAAAACAGGGTTTAAAATTAGTCGGAACCCTTGATATCATTAGGTTTATTCTGCAATAACCACACAGATGATTTTGTAATATAGTTCGCACCTATAGGAATTGATACTCCAATATAAAGCAAAAAAAGGTATAATCCCTCTGTATAATGAGGAATTATACCTTTTTCATATTTTAGCCTCATATAAGAACTTTGTTTTAGTTAAAACTTTTTTTCAATTCGTCTAATGTCAATTTACCTGTTTTTTCAATTGGCTTATTGGATGTTGGAAAGTATGGATTGATGGACATGAAGTTCTTTTCGATATAATTGAAGTCAATAATGTCAACGACTCCATCTTTATTAAGATCTTCTTTCAATCTATCCCCTGTAACTCCAGCATTGTTTGCAACAAGCTTTGCGTCATAAATATCGATTACATTATCTCCGTTGACATCTCCAGCAGCTGCCGTATCCGTATAGACAGTATAGAAATTGCCTTGGACCTTTCCATCAATTGTCCTGCTTAAAGTTAATTTTTTACTATATAGAAAATGACTAGGAATATCAACAATTAATGTATATTCCTCCTTCGTGGCAGGAATATCCATTATTGTCATATAACCATTTTCTGAAATATCAGCAGAGTACTTTTTACCTTTTTTATCCATCAGATAAGCTTTTGTCCCAATCTTTGAATAATCTAAATCATAGTTGTCTAAATTAACTGCTTCACCATGATAGTAACCTTCTACCCATGAGTGCCGGGAAATGAATTTAAACTTTTCAGCAAATGTTGGTAAAGAAGACTTACTACCAGAGCTTGTTTGATATGAAGATTCTTGATAATAGAATGTACTTTCTACCATGTAATTATGGTCATCTACTACTTTTAATGTGATATCCAATAAATCAATATCATCATTTATTGAAACAGGTACCTTTGTCTTTTTGTCTGAAATATCTACAGTAAATGCTGAAATATTAGACCACGTGCTTTCTGTAATTTGTGGCTTTGCGACATTAATAGTCCAATTATTTTTCTTAGCAAGATCCTCTAACTGTTTTGATGGATTAACGTCTTCAACTTTATAGAAATTAGGGACATCGATTGTTACAGAAGCACTTGTTAAATCTTTAGCGTTTTGTACTGTAAATGTATTTACAAACTCCGTTCCGAGACTAACAGCTTTTGTATTTGGTTTTATTGTGGAATATTTATCACCTTTATTTATAAAAGTAAATTCTGGGAAAATCGGATTTCCTGCTGTAGCGTAATCATAGGTATAGATTCTTACATTTGTTGGATAGTTTGCATATTCTTCAGGTAAGACACCAAATTTAAATTCACCATTTGCATTTGGGAAAAATTCAGCTGTTGGCCAAAAAGAATCTTGATAAGCGTACGCTGTATTTGCCTCTTGAGTGATGTCATGTCCTCTACTTTTTAGGTAGTCAATTGTATCATCATACAATTTCCCATGCACCCAATAGGCTGTATAATCTTTTCCATCATAATTTTCAGTTGTTAAATCTGAACTAGTGAGCTCTTTGATTCCTGTTTTCTTATCAAAATCCAGGGTTGGAGCGGTATTATCGATCACCATGTCATTATTGATTTTATAGGTTTTACCATCTACCCCTGTACCAATATAAGAAACAATGTATTTACCTTCTTTAAGTGGTTCATATTCAAGTGATAAAGGTTTATTCGGATCACCGGTAAAATATTTTACCTCACCAGAAAACCCGAAAAATATTAAGTATTCCGTATCAACTGCAGCATTTTCTAAATTAAATGTACCATAGAACCCAATTGGTTTCCCATTTAGATCGCTAACCACTACATCAATCGTTTTCATATGACTATTTAACTTGAAACTGACTGGTGTAAACGGCTCAATATACGGATGAAAGTTACTTAGGTCATTTGTAATTGCATGTTTATAAAATTCTACTTTTTCGAATCCAGGTTTAGAATAACGAACATGGAAAGGAATTTGATATTCTGCCGTTTTCGACTCATTTTCAATATAAATGTATCCCTCATAAATACCAAATTCTGCATCGGCTGGAATTGATATTTCTGCATTAATATTTTTACTCTCATTTCCATTCACTTCAACCGTCGATGGTAATTGAAGCGTCACTCCACTCTTTGCAGGATCCTTTGAAACACCATCGATTGTTAAAAATTCAACTCTAGTATGATATGTTTCTAGTTCACTACTTAAATTTTTTAAAGAAATCGACGTTGTTCTATTCTGAGTCTCACTTGACTGTGCAATACTACCAAAAGGTAGAGATCCTGAAATGTCATCGATTTCTATATTTAATCCGTCTTCATCTAAGGAAGTCGTCTTATTTTGCACTTCAACTAACGTTGTATTGTGGACTGCCTCATAAGCATCTACACGTCCTGCACCAACTTCATTCACATTGTACGTACGACCTTTTAATGGATCAGCCGTATTCATTAGCGCTGCCTTTACATCTGCAACTGTATAATCTGGATGGGATTGTAATAATAATGCGGCAACTCCAGCAACATGTGGTGTTGCCATGGAGGTTCCACTTAAACTAGCATAACCACTCGAATAATCGACACCCTCTTCTGGACTATTAATATATTCTGGAACAGTAGAGAAGGTTGAGACTCCAGGTGCTACTACATCTGGCTTAATATCAAAGTTATTATTTACTGGTCCACGTGAACTAAAATCTGCTAACACGTCCCCTGTAGACATATTTGACTCTAAGTCTGTTAATATAAGTTTAGCTGTAGGATCTGCTTTTAATTTTTCTGAAAGTTTAACTCCGTCAGTTTGTAACATTTTAAATGTTGGAATATAACCATAATTTTCACCTAAGTAAAATGGAATATCTCCATCCTCATTATTGTATATCAACACAGCTATAGCACCTTTTTCGTGAGCACGTCGAATTTTTTCATCAATGGAGATCGTGCCACGAGAAATTAATGCCACTTTCCCATTAACGTTTTTGCCAGTAAAATCGTCTTCTGTACCAATTCCTACTTCAACAACTTCAAACTCTTTGTCCATTACTTTCAAATAATCCTTACCGAAGCCATATCCCATTAAAGTATTTTGAACATATATATCACCTAAACTTGATTTTACAGTCGGGATATCAGTCGGCACATCACTAGCCCCAACAGTGATTGCTAGTGGAGAAGCACCTGGTGAACCTAACGTACTAGGACTTGGCCCCGCATTTCCTCCGGCTATAACTGGTATGACCCCTTTTAATGCGGCATTGTTGATGGCAACTGATGTAGCGTCTAAGGAATGATTATTACCATTACCTAGTGATAGATTAATAACGTCCATTCCATCTTCGACCGCTCTTTCTATACCCGCGATGACGAATGAATCATATCCTGATCCATATTCTCCTAATACTCGATATGCGTACAAGTCAACATCCGGGGCTACACCTGTCATTGCATATTCAACATCATTTTTCGGGTTAGAAGCGATGGTCCCAGCAACATGAGTCCCATGTTCTGTATAGTATGAATTACCATCTATCGTTTCAGGCTGACCAGATGCAAGCCAATTCGCTCTTGTTGTTTCCATTGGATCAGAGTCATTATCGACTAAATCATATCCGCCTTTATAAACATCTTTTAAATCAGGGTGATTATAGTCAATCCCTGTATCAAGTACTCCAACTTTTATTCCTTGACCTTTTAAACCCTCATTATGTAAACGATCAACTCCGATATGAGGAAGCGCTGGTGGAATTAACTTTCCATTTGTTTGTTCTTGAGTTGTTGTCGATTCATTTATTGGTAAACTAACAACATTGTTTTTCCAAATCCTTTTAACTACACCCGTCTGAAGCAAGGTATTAATTTCGCTTGTAGGAATCGTCATAGCCATTCCATTAAATACATTCTGGTAAGTTTGTTTTATTTGATATTTAATTGACTTTTCTTTTTTATTTTGGTTTAACTCCTCCTTCTTCTTAAAAATTTCAGTTAATCGTTGTTTAAAATATTCTTGCTCCCCTTTGATCTTTTCTGCTTTATTTTTAGATGTTCCTTTTAATTTTGCTTGCTGGATATTTCCGATCGGATCTGTTTTGAACTCAACAATGACATTTGCGGTTTTACCTTTGAGTGTCAACAAACTTGGATCAATGATGAATCCTTCTTGTGGGGTTAATCGTTTGATAGACTGCCGCTGTTCTTCAGTCAGCCCTTTTAAGATCGATTCTGCGGAATTTGATATTGCATAGGTTTTTGGTTGAGGCATTAAATAAGATGTTAGAAGGCTTGATGCGATTACACCTGATACCATAACATTTAGAAATTGTTTCTTTCGCAGTTTCATAAATTAATGCTCCTTCTATTTTTAATTTCAGCTGCAAATATGACCCTTTTACTTTTAAAAAATAACAATCTGGCAGGTTTTCCCTCATAAAATGGTTACTTATTCCTACGAGCAGCACATTCCTCCCTAATGTTAGATAGTGTAAAATAAGAGTATGAATAATCAGATTACTCTATTAATTCCTATTGTACTTGAGCTTTTATAGTCGGTAAATTGGGGGAATTGTTCTACGAGTTGTCCCAATTTGACGATATGATTCGAAGAAGACCTTGTAGAAAATTGTAAAACTTTGAAGAATTGACGATTATTTATAAAAGTAGGTTACTATACGATGACAATTTTTATTTTATATAGTAAAAATCATTTTTGTACTTGGGGGAATCCTGGTTTTCCTATACTCAAAAACTATCAAAAGATAATTTTTCTAAAAGGAGAATTTAAATATGTATGAAGGGAAAATCATTAAGTATTATCGGGAAAAATACCAAATGACTCAAGAGCAATTAGGAAAAGGGATTTGTTCTGGTACACATATTAGTAAAATTGAACGTTTACATACCGAATATGCACCTGAAATTGTCACTCTTCTTTCCGAGCGACTAGGAATTAATATCGAAACTGAAATAATAAAACTTAATAATATTAAAAAGCGTTTACATTATTGGCATGATGTTATTGTCATGCAATTAATGGAGGAAATGGAACTTATTTATAACGAACTTGAGCAAGAAGAATTAATTCAAATCTCTGATTATATTAATTTTTATAATTTACTTCGGGTAAGGTATTTTCTAATGCATAATTTGACCGAAGAAGCATTGGATATCATTGTAGAAATCCAAAAGAAGGATCATAAATTAACATCCTACGAAGTTAATTTGTTTAAACATGTTTTAGGCGTATATTATTTAGCAAAACATGAAAATCTGAAAGCAATTAAAGCTTTAAAAACAATTAATGAGGCAGATTACACTAACAAGGAATATACCTATCATTTAGCAGTCGCGTATCATTCCATTGATTCACCCGTTATGGCTTATTTTTTCGCAGATAAATCGAGGCAATTTTTTAAAGAAATTAATAACTATCTTCGAGTGATCGATGCAGAAATGCTGATGGCGATTCAAGTAAAGGATGATGGAGATTTTAAGGAGACCATTCAGAGGTTTGAAAGCTTAATCAAGAGCTGTGACCTTTGTCATTCACCAGCTCGAAAAGCAAAGGTATTACATAACTTAGCTTTTGAATACTATAGAAGAAAAAATTATGAACTAGCCAATAAATTTTATAAAGAGTCTATGAGTCTTAAAGATAATGAATCAAGCCCATATTTACTTTCTTTAGAAGGGTATATAAACAGTGCATTTTATGGTGGTTTACTTCCAAAGGATGAATTATTACAACTGGCTATGGAAGGACTAGAAACAGCTCTAAAGAAAAATGAACAATTATATATAAACTTATTTACCTTACTGTGTTATTTAATTCAAGATAAAAAACAGGAATACCATCAATACTTATCCGAACAATCATTACCTTTGTTTGAAAAATTTGGTTTTGTTTATTTAATTAAACGTTCAAAAAAAGAAATGTTTAATTATTATTTTGAACAGAAAAAAAATCGGAAAGCATTAAAAATAGCCAATGTATTGATAAATCATTAAATGGAAAAGGCATGCCGTTTTTAAGGCATGCCTTTTAGCTTTTTAAAACTAGGAGTTCACTAATAATAAAAAAGAGAGATACATAAAAATCATGAACACCAACAGAGAAAATAAACTAGAAACAAAGATAATGGATTGGTTTGACGGTGTGAAAATGCCCTCTGCAATTTCCTTTCTTTTCCTGGTGTATTGTATTGTCGACAACACACTAGTAATAACACCTATAACACAAGCAAAGATTCCGAGAATGATGACCAGGATATTAATATAGGGATTGGAACTGATTTTAGTTGTAAAGTGTAAGGAAGTTGTTAAGAAACCTACTCCTGTTATCGATATAGCCGTACGTATCCATGCAAGATATGTTCTTTCATTAGCTAAATGCTGCTGTGCATACTTTACACTTTCTCCTGGTGATTCCTCTATTTTATATAAAGCTTTCATTTATTTAATAAATCCCCTTCATATACTTTATTAATTCCATTATCCCAAGTTACCTATGATCGAGCCGATAACCACTTATCCCAAATTTCAGCGAACACCCCAGTCAAGACTAATGAAACATGTCCGCCTTCGTACACTTCATACGTTTTATCTATACTGGAAACAAGGTTCATCACCGGAAGACTTTGCTTCTCTAATATAAGTGTGTCACGTGAACAGGAGAAGACAAAAAGCGGGCAGTTTATATTCTTTAAATCCACCTTTCTACCTCCAATCACCAATTCTCCTTTTAAGAGTTTGTTGTTTTTAATGAGATCATTAAACAGTTGTTTGAATGCAGCACCTGAAAACGAAGCAGAGTCCTTCGTCCATTTATCCATTCGGCGCCACTTTTCTACATATTTCTCCTCATGTGCACGGGTGACTAGATTGATTTTAGAACTTGCATAACCTGGTGATACCATCCTAAACACCAAATACATAATTTCTGATGGTATGGTCCCATGTGCATCGGCAAAACGGTCAACACTTAGCTGCCCTTTTTGTAGTCCTTCCAGGATTTTATTAGGAAGAACGCCTACACTAAAATCAATTGGAACGGCTGCAAGTGATAAATTCTTAATTGGCAGATCGGTGATGGAAGCCAGAATGGCTGCAATCGTTCCACCCAGGCAATAACCTGCAAGGGATATTTCCTTTGCACCTGAATGTCTTAACGCTCGTTTTAGGGCCTTCTCCAAATAATCAATGATATAATGATCAAGTGTGATATCAGAATCCTCTAGCCCAGGGGACCCCCAGTCCAATAGGTAGACATCATAGCCGCGCTCTGTAAGCCCGCCTACAACGCTGCTTCCTTCACCGATGTCAAGAATGTACACCTTATTTAATAGAGAGTAGACGAGAAATACCGGGACAGTATGTCTTTTTTCCTTGGCAGGATGATACCATAGAGTTGCTTTATTTTTCTTCCAGACAGCCTGTCTTGGTGTAGGTACAATATCTGGCTTTGGCTCTGTCATAATTTTATAAAGCTGATTCCACCGTTTCGCTTCGTTTTCTAAACTTAAGATTGGAAAAAGATTTGTTGTAATTGCTTTCATTTTTATCACTGCTCTCTACAATGTTATATATTTATACCTGTGACGACTAAATCTTTATTTTGCTTCTTTTCCGGAGTTTTTTTCTGTTTTTCCCGCTCGATTCCGGTGAGACCTCTTTCTATTTCTTTCCGTAATTCATGAAGATCTCCATTCATTTTTTGAGTTTCCGCTAACTCTTGGGACATCTTTTGAAATTCATTCTTCATTTGCATGACAATATTTATTACTTCTTCGAACATTCTTACATTTTCTTTAGAAATAGAGCTTATACTGTCTTGTAATTTCCATATTTGTTCTTCTAAACTATCCATTTTTTCTTCTGTCTGTATTGAGAGCTTTGCGGCGTTAGCGACATCTTTCTTTGTCGGGATATTCATTAAAGAAGCAAATAGCTCTTGGTTCTTTCTTAGTCCTTCTAGGTAAAATGAATAAGTATTGATTCCGAAACTTGCTGTGCGAACAAATTCTTTGGTGTCCGCTAAGTTATATAATAGTTCAGTTAATTGTTTATCCCACATTTCACTCAATTGGGTGAATCCAGAAAATGGATCAAAGATTTTTTCATTTGACATGCTAATACTCTCCTTAAATTAAGACTTTATAGGTTCTTTGGTTTTTTCCATATATTTATTTAACGGGAAGATAATCTCTTTGAATGGTGTTGTAAACAGTTTGACAAATTCTTTTTGAGATCCATAGAGCTGATTTCCAGCTTGTTTCACTGTATTGATATATTGCAATCTTCCTTTTTTCATATAGTGTTCCATCATTTCTACATATTTCTCAATTGCAAGGCTGTTAACCATAGTTTTATATGGAGTACTTAAGGGAGACAATACTGTCTTTTTAATCTGATCCATTTGCGCATTCATTTCCTCATAAGACCAAATAGGAAAGAAATGCTGCAAGGTGGTTGTTGACATTAAAAATTCATCTTGTGCAGTCTTTTCCCATTCAGTAAATTCCTTTGTAAATTGCTCTGCTATCGCTTTTATATTTCCCTGATTCCGTTTTACACTTTCAGAGAATTGTCTGTAGAAGACTTCATCGCGATGATCAGCACACTTCGCCCATTCATTTAATTTATGAAATGCTAGTTTCCAGAGCAGGTCTAGGCTAGAAAGCGATTCTTCATTTTCGCCCTCGACCGTGATTTCTTCGTCCTGTATATCCTTTATCAATGTTTCTTCTAGGTTACTTTTTTTTGCAGCCATATTATCTCTCCTATTAAAAATATATTTAAGTTAGATGTTTACTATCTTTTTTTCATTCTCAGTAGATACAGGTTGTTTTGGTTTTCCGGAAAGGAACATGAGTATAGCTGTAATCACCATAGCAACCGAGATTCCATAAATGGATGCGCTAAACCCAGCTGCTGGATTTGTACCTGAAGCTTGAATGAGCTTTCCAAAAATAATCGGGGCAAAAATACCTGAGGATGTCATGATTCCATAATAGGTACCTGTCATAACACCTCTCCGCTCTGGAAGTAAACTAATCATTACTGTAGGATTAAGGTTTCCTGTAGTAACTACTAACGTATACACTAAAGAAAGGATAAGTATGATTGATCCCTTCCCATTAACAAAAGGATATATCGCGTAAAAAATGCCTGCTAGAATCAGACTACTGGCAGAAAAAAGAATTCGTGACTTCCATAAATTTAGAGTTTTTTTGTATATTCGATCTGAAATTATTGCCAGTACTAATGAAGATAAAGCGCCAATTAATCCGGAAATAGCAATAATTTTTCCAGCTTGTTGTTCAGTGTACCCCTTAACTTTTATTAAATAGGCGGGATTAAAGGTAAGTCCAAAAACAATAAAAGAAAAGCCGATACATGCCGCTAAGGATGTAAAAATAAAAATAGGAGATCGTAACGCTTTCCAGATGTCTTTCCTATTTGTCTCTTGTTTGTTTTCCTGTTTACATCCCTCTTCTTCAAACCGAACATCTGATTTCAGCCGTCCGAGCCAAAGCCAACCAATTAACCAGACAAAGCTAAGAATGCCTGAAATAAAAAACGTTTGTTTCCAACCATAATTTGACATTAGAAAAACCACTATCGGGGCTGTAACAGCCATGCCCACAACATTGCCAAAATTTAAGATTGATATGGCTAATCCACGTGATGCCGGTTTAAACCATTTACTAATATGACTGACAGCAGTTGCTTGAAAAGGACCTTCTCCAACACCTAGTAATACTCTTGTAAATAAAAGTAATGGAAGGCCTGAAACAAACATCACTATTGATTGTGAAATGGTCCAAATAATCGCCATAACAACCAATAACTTTCCAGTTCCATAACGGTCTGATAAAGAAGCCCCTATTATTCCTGCTAATGAGAATAACCAAAAAAAACTGCTTCCAACTATTCCAAATTGAGAGAAAGTTAGATTCAAATCCTTCATAATATGAATTCCGGCTAAACCTGTAATGGATTTATCGGCAAAATTAACTATAGACATAATAAAAATTGCAAGTAAAATAATCCATTTCGTCCAACTTTTCATTTAAAATCCTGCCTCTCACCAAATATATTCATATTTTTAAATAACAATCGCTTTCTTAGCTTAAGAGGTGAAACACCTGCCTTGTTCCTTTGTACTGAATAAGGCAGGTGAATTTTATTGAATTATTTCTATTGTTTGTTAATTAAGGTGTTACGATATTTGGAAAGGGGTTGAACTCATCCATAAGTGCTAAAAATTCATCCAATCTTGTTTGGTCACCGGAAACAATTAATTTACCTGCTGCAACTGCTTGTTCAGGTGAATGAAGGCCAAGACCAATTCCAAATAGTGTTAGTCGATCAAGAGTTAAAGTAACATCTGCGTTGGCTTCTACCTTACCCGCTTTATAAGTCAAAACAGAATTTTCTAAATAAATTGCATAATTTTGATTAGAATCTGATAGGTTTACATTCAACGTTATTTCTTCACCATCAGCTTTTGGCCCGTTTAGTTTAATCGCGATCAACTTTAAGAAATCCTCTACTGGCATATAGTTAATAATTCCGGAAACATCTAACGGGGTATTCGCTTGATTCAGACCATTTCTTAGTTCGGCAGCACCAACAAGATAAATATTACGCCAATTGGCTGATTCGGCTTGGTAACCCAATTGTTCGTATGCATCTGCTAATAAACTCTTGGCTTCCGTATTTTCCGGGTCGGCCATTACAACATTTTTTAATACTTGAGCTACCCAGCGATATTCCCCATTATCAAAGTCGGCTTTTGCTTTTTCCAAAATAATGGTTGCACCGCCCATGTATTCTACATACTTATGACCGGTTTCCACTTGTGGTAATGGATCTAAATCTGAAGGATGTGCACTATAATAGCCTAAATAATAATTGTATATCCCCTTTGAATTATGCTTTAACGTACCGTAATACCCGCGATTCCCCCAATACGTATCTAATGATTTGGGAAGTTTGATCGTTTCAGCTATTTCCTCCATCGTATATCCATGGTTGGCTAAACGTACGGTCTGGTCATGCATATATTTATACAGATCACGCTGCAATTTTAAATGTCCTAAAGCACGATCTTTTCCCCAAACAGGCCACGCATGAATCATAAGCAAGGCATCAATTTCTTCAGTTTCAAATAAATCAATGGTTTTATTGAGTGAATTAGCCCAATGCAGGGCATCCCGTGTTTTTGCCCCTCTAACCGTATAAATTTGATGCATCAATTGATTGGCGTTCTCTGAGACAAACAACGCTTTGTAATCCCTTATATAAAAATGCATTTCAGCAGGTGCTTCCGTGTTCGGGGTTAACAAGAATTGAAAGGTTACCCCATCGATTTCCAGCGTTTCGATTTCATCTTCTATTTCAACCGTAGGGAGCGCAAAACTCATCGTACCGGAACTCATCGTATTCCCTATACCGATTGAAACCGAGCCTTCCCTGCCATCTGGAATATTTTTACCAAACTGATACTCAGCCCTGCGCGCCATAATGGTACCTAAAAGTACATTTTCACTTAAGGCTTCTTTTGTAAAATGTTGCGGAACAATAATAGGAATAGCTGGATTTTCTGCATATTTTAAAACGGCTTGAATGCCGCCAAAGTGGTCCGCATGACTTTGACTAATAATGATGGCTGATACCTTTCTTCTTGGACGATGTTTATAATATAATTCCATTGCAGCTTCAGCCGTTTCCGTACTTCCTAATGCATCACAGACAATGACTCCTTGTTTCCCTTCAAAAAAGAACGTGGTGGCGATGGATTGCCCACGCACTTGATAAACTCCTTCTACCACTTCAAACAAACCGGATATTGCCTGTAATTGGGCATTTCTCCATAGGCTTGGGTTCACTGTTTCTGGAGCAGCGTCGGTAAGATAATCTAACTTATCGATGTCCCAAACGACTTCCCCAGAATGATCTTTTAGGAACTTAGATTCCAAGGGTGCAATAAAACCGCGTTTCGCGTCCTCGAAATCCTGTAGATCATTGAAATTTAATGAATCATATACTGCTAAATTTGCCTTTTTTGTAAATGAAGTGGCAGACTTCGATGGATTTAATACTTTGCTTTTCATACAAACCTCCAAGGATAGTTGTTTTTTAACTGCTACAAAAAAAAGGAAAACACTTTTGACTTCCCGGCACTAATGTCAGTCTTTTGACCATACATCAACAGGAGGCTTTCAAGTGTTTTCCGTTTGACAAGATTGCCAATGGCCGTGTTAAGCCTCTATTGCTTTAAGCTCGAACACTTCATTTATCACTTTGATGATAATAGGGGCTGGGATCTTAAAGAAAACTCCTGCAGGGTCATGATGTACAGCCGGCACCAAAAGGTGAAGCTTGTCTTCATTACATTCAAATTCAGCAAACGTGTCAGGTAAATTCACCGCTTTGCGGAGATCTCTAATAAATTGAATAACATCCTCTAAACATTGTTCCGGTTGTTCTGATATTTTTGCGATTCCTAATGCTTGAGCAAATCCAGTGACTCGCGGCAAATAGTATTCAGGCAAAGATTCCATAACATTTGGTAAAAGCACAGCATTAGCCATTCCGTGCGGGATATTGAATTTTGCCCCGATTGCGTGTGCCATATTGTGAATTGGAACGGCATTCAGGCATAAACAGAAAGCAGAAATCGCCATCGAACTTGCCATCAGCATATTCGCTCTTGCTGAAAGATCGTCCCCTTTGTGAACCGCAGTCTGTAAATTATCAACAATCATCCGAATCGATTTTAGTGCATAGGCATCTGTCATCGGATTGGCGTTCGGTGAAAAATAGGCTTCCACTGCATGCGTCAAGGCGTCAAATCCTGTAAAGGCAGTGATTTTAGGAGGAAGACCTACTGTTAGATCCGGGTCCAAAATCGCCATATCCGCATTGATAAAAGGATGAAGCAGGTTTGATTTTATCCCGTGCTTTTCATTAAGGATAACGGCTACAGGTGAAACTTCCGCTCCAGTTCCCGCTGTTGTTGCAATGGCTACATGCGGAATCGGAATATATTGCGCCTCCGGCCACCATTCCATCACATTTCCGGTAACCAGGGAATCACGAATATCATCCAGACCTTTATGGAGCAACCACTTGATCCCTTTTACTGTATCCAGGACGCTGCCGCCGCCCAGAGCAATTAAGGAGTCACCATTGCACTCTTTAAAGAAACGTGCACCAAGGTTAATGATTCCGCCTTTTGCATCCTGTTCGATATCATCAAATACTCCGACCAGCTCCGGTGTTCCTGGCATGATTTCAAATAATTCTTTTATTTGAGCTGTAATTCCCGCCTGGGTTAACCCTTTATCCGTGTAGAGTACTGCACGTTTACCGCCAAGTCCTTTAATCATCTCTGGAAGCAACGTTCTTGATCCTGCCCCGCTATTTACAACCGTTCGTACAGAAAATTGAAAAAATGATGTCGACATACAATCACCTGCTCTATTAGATTTGTATAACTAAAATTATCCCAAAAGAATTTGATACCAAGGTCGCATGCGTACTTCAGGCACTAAGGAGCAGTGGACATGCTTGACCTGAGAATATTCGTCCAACGCATGTCGTCCTAATTCCCGGCCAAAACCGCTTTGCTTGTATCCTCCAAATGGTGCATCACTACGGAGCATATGCCAATCATTAATCCATATCGTACCAGCCTTTAATTCACGAGCAATTTGCATGGCTTTGGTTACATCCTTAGACCAAACGCCGCCTGCTAGTCCATATATCGAGTCATTCGCAATTTCAATTGCCTCCTCAACTGTCGAGTAACGGATGACGGAGAGCACAGGACCGAAAATTTCTTCTCTCGCAATCTTCATGTCATTATGAACATCTGCAAAAATGGTAGGTTCAACATAATAGCCATTTTCAAATCCTTCTACGATTCTACGCTTTCCGCCACAAACCAATCGCGCCCCTTCTTGATGACCGGATTCAATATATGAAAGGACGGTTTCCAATTGCTGCTGTGATACAAGCGGACCCATGCCTGTTGCGATATCCAATGGATTACCAATTGTAATCGTGCTTGCAAGGTCAGATAATTGTTCAATGACTTGTTCATAAATGGAATCATGGACGAGAACACGTGTGCCTGATTCACAAACTTGCCCGGAGTGTGATAAGAATCCGAATAAAATCCCTGGAATGGTAATACTCAGGTCGGCGTCCGGCAATACGATCGCTGGTGATTTCCCGCCTAACTCAAGGGTGACGCGTTTTACTGTTCCTGCTGCCATTTGCATAATGCGGCTCCCGACTTCTGTCGATCCGGTAAAAGCGACTTTGTCTACACTTGGATGTGTTACAAGTGCTTCGCCAATGCTTGCTCCTGGGCCAGACACGACATTGAATACACCAGATGGAATTCCTGCTTCAGCAGCCAATTCCGCTAATTTCAAGGTAGACAATGGCGTATTGGAAGCTGGTTTGACCACAATTGAGTTCCCCATAGCCAAGGCAGGAGCCAATTTCCACATTGCCAGAATCATTGGAAAATTCCACGCGGTAATGGCCGCTACAACACCTATCGGTTCCCGCCATACCTGGTTATTGCTTGGTCCAGGGAATGGTAAAGTAGGAAGGGCTTCGACATACGGATACTCTACAGCGAACTTTGCCGTTTGCTGTAAGAGATCTACGATAGATAGGATGTCTAAGTTTGAGATACGTCGAACGGTAGCTCCCGAACTGATCGACTCTAGGTAACCTAATTCATCAGCATGTTCAATAATCTTGTTTCCAAATTGGATAAGTACATTCGCACGTTCTTGTGGAGATTTTTTTGACCATACTCCGGAATCAAAGGCCCGTCGAGCGGATGAAACAGCAGACTCTACATCTTCTTTCCCCGCTTTCGCTACCCGTGCTACGACTTCACCCGTTGCTGGGTTTACTACCTCAAACGTTTCTCCGCTTACCGCTGGTTTCCATTCCCCGTTTATAAAGAGTGGAAATTCCAATGTTTGCACAGCTGCTTTCATAGCTATTCCTCCTTATTTTTTAAAAACTGACCATTTATTTATTAATTTCTTCCTATCAAACTAATTAACTTCCACTTTTTCCATACGCAATGCTCTTCTCAAAATTTTACCTGTGCTGTTCTTAGGTAATTCCTCCATAAATTCCACTTGTTTTGGCAGCTTGTACTTTGCAAGCTTGTCTTCGCAGAAATACAGGATGTCATCCATCGTGATTCCTTCACCATTAGTAACCACAAAAGCCTTCACGATTTCTCCGTATTCTTTATCCGGAATTCCAATCACGGCCGTTTCTAAAATGGCAGGATGTTGATATAAAACCTCTTCCACTTCTCTCGGATAGACATTGTATCCGCCAACGAGGATCATATCTTTTTTACGATCGACGATATAGATGTATCCTTCTTCATCCATTCGGGCCAAATCACCTGTGTAAAACCAACCTTCTTTTAAAGCGGAAGATGTAGCTTCCGGCATTCCAAGATAGCCCATCATCACATTGGGACCTTTTACAATTAATTCGCCTATTTCTCCTCTTGATACTTCCATTCCATTCGGATCTACCACTTTATTCTTCACTTCTGGTATATCTACTCCGACAGAACCTGGTTTACGAATTCCCCGCAATGGATTGAATGCTGTTACAGGCGCCGTTTCAGAAAGGCCATACCCCTCTAAAACGTGGACCTTATACTTCTCTTCGAATCTATTTAATAATTCAACTGGTATCGAAGCACCTCCTGAAAAACAAGCCCGTATTGTTGAAAAGTCTCCTGCCGTCGCTCCCGGCACCTGTAACAAAAAACTAAACATGGTGGGAACTCCGGCAAAAATCGTCGCCTTCTCTCTACGGATTGTGTTTATCACTTCTGTTGGGCTAAATTTCGGTACAATTACAATAGCTGCCCCGCAAGAAATAGGAATGTTGATGCAAGTCGCCATACAAAATACATGGAACATTGGCAGAACCGCAATGATACGATCTTCTTCCGTGAACTCAGCGAGCTGGGACATCGAAGCAATATTGGATGCCATATTTCGATGGGATAGCATGGCGCCTTTTGGCTTACCAGTGGTGCCGGAAGTATAAAGAATGACCGCCAAATCATCCTCATTTATAGAAGTGCTTTCAAAAGTATCTTCTGTTTCTTGAATTAGTTGCTCCCATGTCCATTCTGAATCGATTGAATCTGTGTAGAAAATCAGCTTCAAATGTTCTAGTTTTTCTCGTAAAGTAGATATGGTAGGTTCTAAAGAAGAATGAGCAATAACAGCTTTAGCTTGACTATTTGATAAAATATAGGAAATTTCTCCGGAAGTGTAGGCAGGATTTATCGGAACAACCACTGCACCTGCCCTAAGGATCCCATAATAAGCAATAACAAATTCAGGACAATTTCCAAGCAGTAAAGCGACTCTATCCCCCTTTCTGATGCCTTTAGCAGATAACCCTGATGCAGCACAATCTACTAATTTATTAAGTTCTTCATACGTTTTACTTTGACTCAGAAATGTATAGGCAGTGCGATTGGGAAATCTTGTTGCAGTGTTCTTTAAATTCTCGTTTAAATTCATCCTTTTCCTTTCCTCCTCCTTTTTAATTATTTTTTTAGAAGATTATTAATTGCTTGAATTTATTATATATATAATTTACACTTAATTAAATCAACCATTAATGAAGTCTATAGAAGCTAGACTTCTATATTAAAAGGAGAAAACTATGCATATCGAGCAACTAGAATACATTGTAAAAGTTGCGGAAACAGGATCTATTTCTATTGCAGCAGAGAGCCTGCATGTTTCTCAATCGGGAATCAGTCAATCGATTACTAGATTAGAAGAGGAGTTGGGCGTTAAAATATTTAAACGCCACCGACGACTTGGTGCCGTTCTAACTAACGAAGGCAAAAATTTAATTAAAAAGGCATACGAGGTATTAGTAAGACTTCAAGAATTTAAAGAGGAAGCCCAATCTTTCAACACGGTGATTTCAGGAAATTTAAAGTTATCATCTATCCCCGGCTTTATGCTGTTTCTGTTAGAACCGTTAGCTTCTTTTAAAAATGCATATCCAAATGTAAATATAGAAGTCTCAGAAAAAAGCACTCAGCATATTATTGAGCATGTTGAAAAAAATCAGATTGACATAGGCTTAATCACGATTTATGAGGATTTATTAAAAACGAGAGAAGATTTAGTATTTGAAGTAATACTTGAAGGAAAGATGAAGGTGTACGTCAGCAAATCGTCTCCTTTAGCGTTAAGTAAGTCGATAACTCCCCAACAATTAATGAATCAAAACGTTATTTTATATAATGGTGATTATGTCAAACGCTTTGCAAATGATTTAATGAGTGAATTTGGGCCAATGAATATCTTGTTTACCTCTGATAATACAGAAGTAATAAAGAAAGCGATTTTGGAGGGATTAGGTATTAGCTTCGGGCCGGACTTCTCTAACAAAAATGATCCTTATGTACTAAGCGGCGATATCGTTTCTATCGAATTAATAAAATACGAACAAGAAAAGATAGGAGTGGGCTGGGTACGCTCCGAGAATAATCATTTTTCTATTAACACCAAGAAATTTTTGGAGCAATTTAAATTCCACTCCCGAATCCTGACACATTCATCTCAAAATAATTAGTTAAAAATGAATTGAACCATTAAATTAAATCAAGAAAAGCACCATCTTTTCTTTTTCAAAGGTGGTGCTCCGGTAAAATCATTTGTAAAAATACGTAAAATTGGTTTACTCCAGGAGAATTCCTTCCCCTGCTGTACAAGATTCGTAGGTATTTATTTTAAATAGTCTATTGCTGCTCTTTGTATTGCAAGCCCCTTAATATAACGTTCAATAAATTGCTCAAAACCCTCTTCATCCTTAGGATTAGGTAAAATGGTAATACCTAGTTTATCCTTAAATACTTTTTGGCTTAAATACTCTTCTAGTGTTTCATTATCGGCTTTGTTAATCATAAAGGATGCAAGTAGGGCGATCCCCCATGCTCCGCCATCTCCTACCGTTTCCATTACAGAAACAGGAACATTAAGAGCAGCAGCCATAATACTCTGCCCCACACCTTTGGTTTTAAACAAGCCACCGTGACCTAGAATTTCATCCAAATTCACTTTTTCTTGTTTTAGAAGAATATCCATACCCATTTTCAGAGCACCCAAAGCAGTAAATAAATGTACACGCATGAAATTAGCCAGGCTGAAATGGCTATCTGCTGAACGAACAAATAAGGGACGGCCTTCATCAAAGTTTGTAATATGTTCGCCGGAAAGATAGCCATAAGCGAGCAAGCTCCCGCAATCCGAATCTCCTCTTAAAGCCAAGTTATATAAAGTTCCATACAACTTATCCCTGTCAACTTCCATACCCATTGCTCTAGAAAATTCGTCAAACAACTCAATCCATGCATTCAGATCAGAAGAACAGTTGTTGGAATGAGCCATAGCTACCAAGTTACCAGTAGGTGTGGTGACAAGGTCAATCTCGGAATATACTTTGGACAATTCCCTTTCTAGGACAACCATAGCAAATACAGAGGTTCCGGCAGAAACATTACCCGTTCGTTTCGCTACGCTATTTGTTGCAACCATGCCAGTACCTGCAACACCTTCTGGCGGACAAAGTGGAATACCTGCCTGCAGCTCCCCGGTCACATCTAAAAGCTTCGCACCGACGACTTGGACTAAGTGTATCTGAGGATGTTTCCATCGTGGGCTTTGATGATTTTTCTTTGGCAGTGGCAACAGAAGTCAAACTAACTTCTGTAAACCATCCAAAGATGGAAATGGGGATCGAAGCAGCTAAATGGATTGTTTCTGCTGTTGAAAATAAAAATAATCGTCGTCCATCGATTGTATATGAGCCTGAACTTGTCGTTAGAAATTCTACGGCTCCATTTGTGAAGGTACAAAGTTAGTATGTTTTCAAATGAGAAATGGACCATCAGACTTGTCTAAAGTCTATGGTCCATTTATTTAAAACATTTTGAGTAGTGAAAGGAGATCTGGCACCTTTCTGTAATTTCAATAGACTAATTACGTCTTCGGTCTGAGAAGATTCAATCCTTTTTACCGTTCGTTTCAAACAGATTATCTATTGAAAATAATAATAATTAATTAACCATCATATGTTAATTATTATAAAGAGTGATATGGAATCTATTTTAGATATCGATAGCAAATCTCTAAGTAATTCGAATTTTACCCACTCTTCTATTTCGATTTCGATCATTATCCGGTGTTCTTTGTGATTTCGTAGTTACTTGAAATGATATAAGACCAGCCTTAAACAAGGTATATCCGATAAATGTAGCAAAGATCGTACTTCCGATTAGATACAAGATGAATCTTCTGCCAACATTACGTAACATATTTTCACCTCTTTAACATCTCATTACTGATAAGTATGATGAAATTATCATTTTTATGTCGTCTTTAGTAAGCAGAGGACTACTGAACATACAAGACCGCCAAAAGGTTCAGCACCAACTTGCATTAACATAACCATATGCTAGATCTTAATGCCCAAACTTATTAAATAAATAGGTTTCTTTAGACCTATTTAATTGATTCTTTAAATATTCTTCTATTAACTCTATAAATAAGTTTATAGAAATTAAGAAAAATCTTTACATAGTATTATCCTAATGAAAGATATCATACAATCTCTCCACCGCTCCAGCTACATTTTCTTCTCTAAGATTAGCAAATCCCAAAACTAAACTAATCCTGTTTTCGTAATCAACGTTCTTTTCTAACATAAACCGCCGCATCGAATAAATTTCAAGCTTTAACCGTAAGGCGGTCTCTTCTATTTCCTGATATCCCTTCTCCGTATGAAAATGGGCGAGGAAATGAAGGCCAGCCGAAACATCTTCAATATCGACCTCCTCCCGAAAACGCTGTTGAAGCTCCGCGATTAACAATTTTCTTCGAGTATCATACTGATGGTTCATCCGTTTTACGTGTCTTGCATATTCACCGCTTTCAATGAAAAACTGCAACGTAAATAACATAAGAGAGTTACTGTATTGGATGAAGCTAGAAAAATGCTCCCTGTAATCCCTTATGAGCTTATGTGGCAAAACCATATAACTAATCCGCAATCCTGGCAGTACTGTTTTTGAAAAAGTCCCCATGTAGATGACTCTTTGATTTCGGTCTAAACTTTGCAATGACGGAATATTATCTGTTCCATATTTAAATTCGCTGTCATAGTCATCTTCAACAATGTATCTGTTTTCGCATTGAGCTGCCCAGTTTAACAGTTCGATTCGTCGGGAGATTGGCATAATAATACCTGTTGGAAATTGATGGGACGGGGTGACAAACACCACATTTGCCTTTACTGACTCAATCTCGGTCATATTAATACCTTGATCATCTAATGAAACTGGGTGAACAGTTACATTCATCTTTTTCAGGAGCTGGTAAAAGCGGGCATACCCTGGGTTTTCGATTGCAACAACTATTCCTTTGCTGTTCATTTCCATCAATTGACCTACCAATAACTGTGTTCCTGCCCCAATGATGATTTGCTCCGGCTCGCAATTGACTCCTCGAGTCAAAGCAATCATGCGGCAAATCGTCTCTCTAACAACATAAGGACCTTGAGAATAAGACATTTCCGAGAGCTCTCTTTTATACGTTTTAATGGCTTTCTCCTGACACTTCAGCCATTCCTTAAAAGGAAATAAAGAAGTATCCGATGCCATATGGGATAGTGAAAGCCACCCATCTCTGTCGACAGGTACCTCCTTTAGTTCACTTGGCAGCTTTTGTTTCCAATGTTTCTCTTGTTCAATAAACTCAGTAATATTTTCAACAAAGTATCCGCTTCGTTCAATCGTATAAATATACCCCTCAGCAAGCAGCTGTTCATAGCCAGAACTGACGGAATTAATACTGACATTTAATTGTTCGGCTAATGACCTTTTGGAAGGAAGCTTTTCATTCGCTTTTAGCTTTCCTGTTAAAATGTTTTCTTTGATCCCTTCGTATATTTGTTGGTAAATATAATTAGAATCTCTCTGTTTATCGATTAGTATGAACATTCTATTTCTCCCAATCTGGTACCTAATTTTTTTCGATTTTGGTACTTTTTATTATACCAGATTCATGCAATACTTTTCCTATAATTCAGAAAATTAATGAAGGGGCGATCAGAATGCTAGTTTCTTATTCACAAAGTGCAGAATTACAGGAGAAGAGAAAAAAATATGTCCCGAAGGGTGTAAGTAACGGCAATTTAAACCTTGCCCAGCATGCCTCTGGGGCAACCGTAATAGATATTGATAACAATGAATGGATTGACTTTGCAGGTGCAATTGGTACGTTAAATGTTGGCCACAGTCATCCGAAAGTAACCGAAGCAGTCAAGAACCAAGTAGATAAGTTTTTACACCCTGGATTCAACGTTATCATGTATGAAAGTTATCTTAATCTTGCTGAAAGGTTATGCCAAATCACTCCTGGGGACTTTGACAAACAAGCGATCTTCTTTAACTCGGGTGCAGAAGCAGTGGAAAATGCGATTAAAATTTCCCGCCGCTACACAAAAAGACCCGCAGTTGTTTCGTTTGTTCGTGGCTACCATGGACGAACCAACTTAACAATGGGAATGACAAGCAAGGTAAAGCCTTATAAATTTGGGTTTGGTCCCTTTGCTCCAGAAATCTACCAAGCACCATTTCCGTACATGTACCATAAACCAGCCGGGATGACAGAAGATGAATATGTGGATCAGGTCATTTCAGACTTTGAAGATTTCTTTATCTCAACAGTTGCTCCAGAAATGGTTGCTTGTGTAGTCATGGAGCCTGTTCAAGGCGAAGGTGGTTTTATTATTCCACCGAAAAAGTTTATCCAAGCTGTGAGCCGATTCTGTAAGGACAATGGAATTGTGTTTGTAGCCGATGAAATTCAAACTGGATTTGGTCGGACTGGCAAATTATTTGCCATCGAACATTTTGATATCATTCCTGATTTAATCACGGTTTCAAAATCGTTGGCGGCTGGTTTACCGTTAAGTGGGGTTGTCGGAAAAACAGAAATCTTAAATGTTGCGGATTCCGGTGAGCTTGGCGGGACTTATTCAGGGAGTCCTGTCGCCTGTGCTGCAGCTTTAGCCGTAATTGATGTTGTGGAAGAAGAAAATTTAGTGGAGAAAGCAGAAATCCTTGGGCAAAAAATTGAAGCGAAATTACAAGACCTCAGCACAAAACATGACTTTGTAGGAGATATTCGCCGTTTGGGTGCGATGGTTGCTTGCGAGATAGTGGAAGACCGCTCCAGCAAAAAACCAAACAAGACGAAAACATTACAGATTGTCAAATATGCAAACGAAAATGGATTATTACTCCTTTCTGCCGGCATAAAGAGCAATGTCATTCGTTTCTTAGCCCCATTAGTGATTACAGATGAAGAATTAGCAAAAGGATTAGCGATTTTAGAGAAGGCTTTTGAATAAGAATTAGATACACCCGGTCCGATCCGATATTGGAAGGATCGGGCTATCCTCATAAAAACATTGGGTGGTGTATATAATGGCAGCTCTATTACAAGTGAAGAATCCGGCAACAGGTCAAGTTATTAAAGAAATCCGGATTAATACAGAAGAAGAAATCAAGCTAGCACTAAAAGCCGGGCATGACAACTTTAAAAAATGGGCAAAGGTTAATGCCCATGAGCGTTCCCGATTATTAAGAAATTGGTCACAAATTATTCAAGAGCATAAAGCAGAAATCGCTGAAATCATGACATTGGAAAATGGCAAGCCGTTGAATGAATCCCTCGGTGAAGTAGATTATGCCACAAGCTACATTGACTGGTATGCTGAAGAAGCAAAACGCATCTACGGGAGAACGGTCCCTGCAGCTTCTGACACCAAAAGAATCACTGTTACCAAACAGCCGATTGGTTTAGTGGCGGCGATTACGCCGTGGAATTTCCCGGCGGCGATGATGACAAGAAAAGCAGCACCTGCTTTGGCTGCAGGCTGCCCCTTTATTGTAAAACCAGCAGTCGAAACACCTTTAACATCGATCAGATTAATTGAACTTGCCCACGAGGCAGGAATTCCTACCGATGTCATCCAATATGTAAATGGTTCTGGCTCGGTGGTAGGTGATCTTTTTACAAGCAGTGAATACGTCCGCAAAATTACCTTTACTGGGTCCACTCCTGTTGGAAAGCAAATAATTAAAAACAGCGCTAATACGGTGAAACATGTGACGATGGAATTAGGCGGGCACGCTCCACTTATCGTTGCCGAAGATGCGGACCTGGATTTTGCTGTCCAGCAAACGCTCCTCACCAAGTTTCGGAATGCCGGACAAACTTGTGTGTGTGCAAACCGGATCATTGTCCATGAAACGATAGTTGAGGCTTTCTCTGCTAAATTAGCAGAAGCAGCGAAAAAATTAAAAGTTGGTAATGGGCTTGATATTGATACACAAGTAGGCCCTATTATTAATGAAAAGGGCTTCAACAAAATCGTAGACCAAATTAATGATGCGATTGAAAAAGGGGCAATAGTCCTGGCAGGAAATCAATTCAACACCGATAAGGAACAAGGTTACTTCTTCGTCTCCCCTACTGTTTTATCAAATGTTACACTTGATATGAACATTATGCAGGAAGAAACATTTGGTCCAGTCGCTCCAATTATTACCTTTAAACATTTAGAGGAAGCAGTAGAGATCGCCAATAGTACTCCATATGGTTTAGCTGCCTACTTCTTCACCAATAACTATAAAACCGGAACATATTTGAGTGAGAATCTAGACTTCGGAATTGTCGGCTGGAATGACGGGGCACCATCCGGAGCTCACATTCCATTCGGTGGCATGAAGGAAAGTGGAATTGGCCGCGAAGGAGGGCTCGAAGGGATTGAACCCTACTTGGAAACTAAATATTTATCTATAGGTAATCTTTAGAGTCTCTCAACAAAAAGATAGAATACATTTTTTAAGAATTTTTTTAACATAAAATACAAATAAGGCTCCTACAATGTGTTCATATACACACCGTAGGAGCCTTGTATTTCTATATTTTAATTATTCTCGTCTTATCATTCAAGGAGTAATCGTGATTGTTTTTATCGTTGTAAAAAATTCCTTTGCCGCCTGCCCTTGTTCCCTTGAATGTGAGCTGGATGCCTTCATTCCGCCAAATGGCGCCTGTGGTTCCGCACCGCCTGTTTCACCATTGATTTGAACAAGGCCTGCTTCAATTTGATCCGCAAAGATGAACGCTTTAGCTAAATCTTTCGTGAACAGTGATGCACTAAGCCCATACATATTATCATTTGCTAGCTCGATGGCTTCATCCAAGCTTTCCACTTTTATTAAACATAAAACAGGTCCAAAGATTTCCTCTTTTGCAATAACCATGTTATTAGTTACATTCCCAAAAACAGTAGGTTCTATGAAAAAGCCATTTTTACATTCACTTCCCATAGGAATCCTGCCCCCTGCCAAAAGGGTAGCTCCTTCTGTTAATCCTTTATCAATATAGTCAACTACTGAGTCAAGTTGATTTTTAGATGCTAATGGACCCATGTCTATTCCGTTAAACAGACCAGGTCCTACCTTCAATGATTGAACTTTTTCTATTACTCTTTCTTTAAATCGATCATAAACAGATCTTTGAACAAATGCTTTACTGGTAGCTGTACATCTTTGCCCTGTTTGTTTCATAGCTCCTAACACTGTAAGATTCGCAGCTAGATCCAAATCAGCATCTTCTAGAACAATGACAGGGTTTTTCCCTCCCATTTCCAGCTGGTATTTTGCTCCGCGGGCTGCCATACCGATCGCAATCTGTTTACCAACTTCATTCGAACCAGTAAAAGAAATGGCGTGAATATCGTTATGCTCTACCATTCCTTGGCCAATAACGGATCCTTTTCCGTTTATAAAGTTTATGACCCCTCCCGGTATGCCTGCCTGATTGAAGACTTCAACCAATTTCGCAGCAGTTATTCCTGTTTCTGATGCTGACTTAAATACTACCGTATTTCCATAAATAAGAGCTGGGGCTATTTTCCATAGTGGAATCGCAACAGGAAAATTCCAAGGCGTAATGATCCCAACAACCCCAATCGGTACCCTCTTTGTATAGAGGAAATTATTACTTTGAGCAGATGGCAATACTTCACCGGTTTGCCGCATTCCTTCCTGCGCAAAGTACCTTAAAATGGCAACTCCCCTTTTCACTTCCCCTTTCATTTCGTGTAAAACTTTCCCCATTTCTCTAGTAGCAATTTCCGCAATTTCATCCACATTGTTTTCCAATATATCAGCAGCTTTATGTAGAAAGTTTCCTCTGTCAACTGCTGATAATTTCCTCCAGCTTACTCCCGCTCTCTTTGCCGCTTGAACTGCATCGTCTAAATCCTCGATAGTTGAATCAGCAATGGTTCCAACTACTTCATTTAAATCACTAGGGTTAATACTCCTTATGAAACTACCATTTTGTGCAGAAACCCATTCTCCATTAATAAAGTTCAAAGTTGTTAATGTCATTTTTCGGTTTCTCCCTTCCATTAATGACTCTATCAAAAGCTTTAATTAATTGATTATTTTCATTTAAGTCTACCTATTTTACTTTTTTTATATTATTCTAAAAATAAATGCTATTTAGGAGGTGGATGAGTGAATACAATTTTTATCGCCGGACATGCCAAACTGCCAACAGGGATGGCTGCCAAAAATGTTTACGAAACGTTAACCATTACTGCAGAAATCGATAAACATTATGGTGTAATTGTTGATGCCTCTTGTACCTTGGCTACTGAACATGGCAGGGATTTTATCAACAGGCTTCTAAAAGGTCATAGCTTACGGAATGGAATTGAACTTCCTCTCGATCAGTTAAAAACAGGCTATTTAGGAAAGGCAAATAATGCCCTGATTGCTGCCTTAAAAGACTTATATAAACAATATGAATTACTTACTAAATGAATCATCGTTTCGAAGTAAGGGCTCCAATCAAGGAGCCCTACTTTTTAACTGTTATTTACGGTTTCTTTTTCAAATGGCCATGCTGGCATCATGTTGTTTAAGACTTTATCTTCACGGTAACCAAGTACATATTCTGCCTGCATAATCGTATGAATTTCCCTCGTTCCTTCGTAAATAACAGGTGCTTTTGAGTTTCTTAGGAATCGCTCAACAGGGTATTCACTTGAATAACCGTATGCCCCATGAATTTGTACGGCATCATCAGCTGCCTTATTCGCAAAATCACATGACTGCCATTTTGCAAGAGAGGTTTCCCTTGTATTCCGCTTCCCTTGATTTTTAAGTTCACCCGCACGATATACCAATAAACGGCTCATTTGTAATCCCGCCTCCATATTGGCAATCATTTGCTGAACCAGCTGGTGTTTTCCAATTTCTTTACCAAATGTTTTTCGTTCATGACAATACTTTACACTTTCCTCTAAGCTCGCCATTATCAGACCAACAGCTCCTGCGGCAACCGTAAAACGGCCATTATCAAGTGCGGCCATGGCAATTTTGAATCCTTCCCCCTCTTTGCCAAGTAAATTTTCCTTTGGAACTCTTACCTGGTCAAAGAACAATTCACCAGTATTGCCAGATCGGATTCCTAATTTCCCTTTTATTGCTTTAGAAGAAAAGCCAAGCATGGTGCGCTCCACGATAAATGCGGAAATCCCATGATGTTTTTTGTCTTTATCTGTATAGGCAAATACGATAAAATGATCGGCAATGTCACATAAGGATATCCATGTTTTCGAGCCATTTAGAATGTAATCATCACCGTCCCTAATGGCCGTTGTCGAGAGGGATGCCACGTCTGAACCAGCCCCTGGTTCTGTTAATCCAAAGGCAGCTATTTTTTCGCCTTTGGCCTGTGGAACGAGATATTTTTGCTTTTGTTCCTCAGTTCCCCATTGTAATAGTGTTAGGCTATTTAACCCGATATGAACGGATACGGCCGTACGAAAGGCTGTGTCGCCTCTTTCCAGTTCTTCACAAACAATGGCAAGGGAATTATAATCCATACCGCTTCCGCCATATTGTTCAGGGATACAAACCCCCATCAGATCTAATTCACTTAAACGCTTCCAAATAATAGGATCAAAATGTCCTTGTTCATCCCATTTCTTCATATTTGGGATAATTTCCTTATCGACAAAACTTCTCACCATTTTTCTTAACATCTTTTGCTCTTCTGTGAAATCAAAATTCATAGCTAATACCTCCTGGTTTTTTAAATGATTTTATTTTCTTTTAATTGTGCAATCTCCTCTAAAGAGAACCCAGCTTGTTGAAGAACCTCACTGTTATGTTCCCCCGCCATCGGAGGGTGTCGTTCCATTTTCACCTTTGTTCTTGATAGTTTAATAGGTGAACCGACTAGTTTTACTAACCCTGCTTCCGGGTGATCAACTTGAACGACCATTTCACGAGCGGTAACCTGTGGATTTTCGAACACTTGATCCATGGAATGAATCGGACCACATGGGATGTTTTTTTCCGAAAATAGCTCCATCCACTCATCAGCAGATTTCACTTGCAACAGATTTTCCAAAACTCTTGTCAGTTCTTCTTTATTTTTAACTCTAGCCTCATTGGTACGAAATTTTTCATCCTCTGCTAGTTCCCTATATCCCAGCACATCACATAATGTCGCAAACTGCCGGTTATTCCCTACAGCGATAATGAGCTCACCGTCAAGTGCTTTAAATGTTGAATAAGGAACGATATTAGGGTGATCATTTCCAATTCTCCGTGGAACATTTCCTGAAATGAGATAATTGCTGGCTACATTCGCAAGCGAGCTAACGGCTGTATCCATCAGTGACATGTCTATTTTTTGACCTTGACCGGACTTTTCCCTTTCATACAACGCTGCTTCAATTGAAATGGCAGAATACAGACCTGTCAAAAGATCAACCATTGCCACACCTATTTTTATAGGCCCAGTCTCTTCACTCCCGGTGATGCTCATAAGCCCGCTCATACCTTGGATAATATAGTCATAACCGGGTAAATGCCGGAAGGGTCCCGTTTCCCCAAATCCAGTGATGGAACAATATACGAGCTGCGGGTTGATTTTTTTCAAAGAGTCATAGTCTAGCAGCCATTTTTCCATCGATCCCGTTTTAAAATTGTGAATGAGAACATCCGCCTCTTTAGCCAATGTCCGAATAATTTCCCTTCCTTCTTCTGTTTTCAGGTTGACAGTAATGCTACGCTTATTACGATTAGCGCATAAATAATAGGCACTAACACCATTTTGAAACGGAGGGCCCCAGCTTCTCGTCTCATCGCTGCCTCCAGGGCCTTCTACTTTAATAACATCTGCGCCGAGGTCTGCTAAAATCATCGTACAATGAGGACCAGCCAGCACCCTTGTTAAATCTAATACTTTTACACCTTCTAACGCTCCTCCCATACTGCCTCCTCCACTTAGTAAAAATTTCATTACAAAAAGATAAAAAGCCAGCCCAAATACACAAAATTGTGTTTTGGACTGGCTTACGCTCCATTTAAACCAACCTGCTAAGGTCGGGAGTGGAAACTTTTCAGTCTATATGATGAATGTTTCAATCTGTTCTTCACTCGCCTTCAGCTGTTTAAGCGGATCGGATGAAGTTAATTATCATTTTATACTAGTTTTCTGAATAGAGCAAGTATTTTAAAAAAACAAAATTTCTTTCTTAACAGCTATGATCTCCTTATATCATATTCCCTATTTTCTTTAACTCGGTTTCGATATACGATTTGGTATGGTCAAACCCAATTATGGCCAAAACATTTCCGTTATGATCCGTTAAGGGAGCAAAACTTGTTTTCCATTCACCATAAATATCTTCATATA
Source organism: Neobacillus drentensis (assembly GCF_036962125.1). GTDB lineage: Bacteria > Bacillota > Bacilli > Bacillales > Cytobacillaceae > Neobacillus > Neobacillus drentensis_B. The sequence goes on along the minus strand of NZ_JBALOA010000005.1, from coordinate 399,401 downwards.
AAGGTGTGACTCCTGCTTTCCCATCCATCGCCTCAAATGCAACTTCCATCATTTCAGGAGGTCCTTCATAGATATGCCCATGTGGAAGCACGAAATCCTCACTTGCTACAATCGTTAGCATTTTATTATTATCTAAAACTTTAAAAATATAGACCCACTCAATGATTCCTTCTTGTTCACGAATTTTCGTTAATTTTTTCTGAACATTTTTATACGTCAGGTTTGATGGTGACATACTAGGATTCACTAATTCAAGGATTTCTTCTGGAAGAATGACAGTAGACGTCACAATCGCCATCGATCGTAATTGTTTATTTAGATGTTCTTCCAGTATTTTTCTTTTATTTAGAGGGGAAAGAGTTTTGTGTTGCATTTTCTCACGAATTTTTTTATATTTTCTACTCATTGTAGGTTGACTAACATCCAGTACTTTTGCTGCAAGTTTAACTGACTTATATTTATCGATTGCCATTTTAATCAATTGTTCTTCTATCATATCCACTGCTTCTTGCAGCGGCATAATGTGATGAATCATAGGAGGTTCCTTAACAGCAGCCTTTTTCGGAATATATTTGTAAACTAAACTTGAGTCTACATTCAATTCTTTACTCGTCACAACGATTCGTTCAATCGTATTTTCTAATTGCCGGACATTTCCCGGCCAATCGTATATAGATAATAAATCAATTGCATCTGGTAAAACATTGATGTTTCTATGATATAACGTATTATATTTTCCTACGAAATGATAGATTAAGTAAGGAATCTCCTCTGTTCTTTCCCTTAATGAAGGGATTTCAATTGGTACTACATTTAAACGATAATATAAATCTTCTCTAAATCGTCCCTCTCCGACCATTTTTTCTAATGATTGATTCGTTGCAGCTATTATTTGGACATCAATTTGAATCGGTTTTGAACTTCCTAATGGTGTGACTTCTTTTTCCTGTAAAATCCGAAGGAGCTTTACTTGCAAGTTCAGTGGTAATTCTGCAATTTCATCGAGGAAAATGATTCCTTCATTTGCTAATTCAAATTTTCCGGGAGCACCATTTTTGTTTGCACCACTAAATGCCCCACCCACATACCCGAATAATTCACTTTCTAATAAATTTTCCGGTATGGCACCACAGTTTACCGCAATAAAAGGTTTAGACCTCCTATTTCCTAATTGATGAATGGTTTTAGCAAACATTTCTTTCCCTACACCAGATTCCCCTAATAAGAGAACTGTGGTTGAAACTTTTGAAACCATTTCTATTGTGTGAAATACATCTTTCATTTTCTGACTATGGACGACCATTGAGGGGGTATGTTTTATATCCGGCTCAGCAGTTATTTCTATGGAATCCATTAAACGATCGGAGATACTTTTTAATCCCCATACCATTAACTCTTCATTAATACCATTTGATTGGAACACGGTTATGAGAATCGTGTTGCCATTCCAAGCCTTTAATTGAAGAGAGTTTGCCTCTTTATTTAATAATTGTAAAATGGGATCACCAAAAAATGAAATCTCCTCTAATTCAGTAAATGTTCTACCAATCATTAAGGTTGTGTTTGTTGACCAAAAGTTTTTCAGTTTTCCACCTAGAAATAAAATTGTTCCCTTTCCATTGGTTACAATTATTTCATCGTAAATGGATAGAAGACTAGATTGAAAAGCTTGAAGTAGTTGATCATTAGTCAAAATCATAGACATCACACATTTAACCCTTCATTCAATAGATTTTAAAATTTTAGATTATTCAAAATAAATTATTTCATATTTGAATAAAGAATTCAAATTTGAATTTAACAAATACTATCAAATTTTTTAAAATATTAGATTGTGGCTATTTTGTGAACGTTTTCAATTTGGCATAAAACTTGCTAATAGTTATAACAGAGACTTAGAAAAGAGGAGGTCAATAGAACTGGCAATATATATTACCTGAACGGCAAGTAAAATAATCTCATTTTCTTCTATTCAATCTGAAAATGAGATTATTTTTTAAAAATTAAAGGGGGAATTTTTCATGTACAAATCTACTAAACTGGATTTATTTCCATATCCTTTTCGGAACATTAAAGAAGGTACCAACTATCGGTATTCAAATGACTTAAAAAAACTTGAAAAGCATGAACAAAATTGTGTTGTTATAACACCAGAATATGTAAAACAAATAAAAAGAAAAAGGGAATTACTGAATGAACAACCTGAAGTAAGATTCCAATCCTATCCACATACAATGGAAATGCAATGGGAAGTAGCAGAGATGCTGATTAATATGGCGGTTGAACGCTACCCAGAGCATTTCCAAGTAGAAAAGAATGGGAATCACTGGACTTTTCATAATTTAATCTTAAATGAAACGGAATCTTTTATATTTGGTGATGCATCTAGCATTAAACTTGAGCCGCTGGATTTAATTGGCCGTCATTTCGCCACTGACTTTGTATTAATGGTTCTTCGGGATGACAATCTTTATTTAGAAGTTGCTCAAGAATCTTATGCAGCATTATTCTCCCCTCACTGGAATAAAGGGATGTCCTTTGACGAGATTCATGGACCTGTACCATTTGTGTCACGCACAGGTGTACCACTGGCTGAAAGAGTTCGTAATTTCTTAATGCGCAATGTTTTACCAGGTGAGCCATGGACCAGAATCAACTGGAATTTGATGGCAAACCGTTGGGATGTAAATTATGAAACATTTGATACATGGGGACCAACACGCTCCCTAGTCACTCCAGAAAATGCCGGTAAACTAGTAAGACTTCGTGTAGAAGAACAATTTTTCTATCGTATGCCAAGGAGTAATGCGATTTTGTTCGTACTAAATACTCAATTCCTGCCAATGGAAGATTTGGCATTAAAACCAGAATGGCTTGAGCAAACATACTCTATTCTCTCAGATATTCCGAAACCAATGGCTGATTATAAAGGATTTACCCCGTTTATCGAACCTACAGTAGAATATTTGAAAAACTTGGTTGAAAAAGTAAAATTACAAACAAACTAGGGTGCAATGATTGGAGGTATGTAAAGTGGTATACAACAGCCCGGTATTATTCGATCAATCAAAAACAATTGTAGATAGATTCACAGTAAGACATGATAGGAGAAAATTACTGATTATTTCTGCTGAACCAAGAGAAGCAGGAACAATTCAACAATTTACGAATGAAATAAATGACCAAATAGAATATGAACTTATCAAAATCAATGATGAATTACAAATAAAAAATATTAACGAAGACTTAGATCGTCAAAAAATGGGAACACAGCTTTATATTTCAGCTAAATGGGATGATGCGGTTGCTATTTTTTCAGCAGCGATTGAGGCTGGGTTTTCAGAAGAAGGAATTCAAACACTTATTTTTGGCGAGAAGAAGCGTTATGTATATTGTATGAAATGCTATCATTTACAGGAAGTTGAGCCTAAAGAAACAGATACCATTTGTTACCATTGCCAAATCAGTTTAGAAATTGGACCATTCTTCTCCATAGAACGAAAAGGATATATCGGATATCCTTACAACCCTGCTTTCGTAACATTAACTTAAAAGTTACGTGAGAAGTAAAAAATAGAATTATAGTCATAGGATGGGAGTGATGTTTATGAGAGCATTCGGAAAGATTAAAGTTTATGTAGGAAAAATAGTAGAGGAAACAAAAACGGTAAAGCGCTTCCACTTGCATCCGGTTGATATTGATTTACTGCCTTCATTTACTGGTGGTTCTCATATCGCTACATATGTAACTAGTGGCCATGGCGTAATTGAAAGAAATTACTCACTTGTCAGCCATCCAACTGACCGTACTCAATATGCAATTGCAATTCGGAAGGATGACTCTTCAAGAGGTGGTTCCGTTTATTGGCATGAACAGATCAAAGTGGGCGATCATTTAGAAATCAGTTGGCCTAAAAATCATTTCCCGTTAGCTTTTAAATCGGCTAAACATCATGTATTTTATGCAGCTGGAATCGGTATTACTCCATTTATGACCATGATGGAGGATTTAACAGCAGAATGTAAATCATTTGAATTACATTATTCTGCAAGAACGAAAGAAGATTGTGCTTTTTATGATGAGTTGCAGGCAAAATATCCTGGTAAATGTCACTTCTATTTTTCAAGAACAGAAAAACCTACTAAAATGACACCTGTAACCTTGGCGGAACATCGGATTGGCACACATGTGTATTTCTGTGGACCCAATTCAATGGTGAAAGAATACAAGGAAGCAGCGGACTCATACGGTTACCCAAGTCATTCCATTCACTTTGAATTATTTGCCACAACTGATGAGGGAATGAAAAATCCTTTTGTCGTAAAATTAGCGAACAGCGGTTATCAGGTGGAAGTTTCTGAAGAAGAAACGTTATTAGAAGCATTATTAAAAGCTGGGGTAGAAGCTCCCTATTCTTGTAAGGTAGGTGGATGTGGTAGCTGCGAAGTACAAGTAGTTGAAGGTGAAGTTGATCATCGAGATCACTTCTACAAAGATGAAGAAAGACATACGAAGAACGTTATTTTAACATGTTGCTCGAGAGCAAAAGAACTTGAAAAAGAGCTCATTTTAGAACTATAATAGTGACTTTTTTTCTGTAATAGATTCATAATTTTTCAGCTTTGGGATCTAAAAAACGCTGAGGCGTAAAAAATAGGAGGCAATTCTTATGACAACAACCACTCAAGTTTTAGAATTAAAGATGCTTATCAATGGTGAATGGAGACTTTCTAGTAATCCAGATACCAATAAGGTAATTAATCCAGCAAATGGTGAATTAATTGCGATCGCTCCTAGAGCAACAATTGAAGAAACCAAAGAAGCCATTAAAGCGGCAAAAGAAACGTTTGAAAGTGGGGTATGGTCTAAGCTAAGTGCCCAAGAACGTGCGGATTACCTATTGAAAATTGCAGATAAAATTGATGAAAAACACGATGAACTAGTAGAACTTGAGGTAAAAGATAATGGAAAAATTAAAGCCGAGGCTGATATTGATATAAGTGATGCTGCCTCTTGTTTCCGTTATTATGCAGGCCTAATTAGGACTCCTGATGGACAAACATATCATGTTGCCGATCCAATGCAAGCGATGGTCGTACGTGAACCAGTAGGGGTTACAGGGTTAATTGTTCCTTGGAATTTCCCGTTCCTAATGAGTGTTTGGAAATTTGCTCCTGCGTTAGCTGCTGGAAATACGATAGTGTATAAGCCAGCTGAAGTAACTCCAATAACTGCGACGAAATTAGTTGAAATTATTGAAGAGGTTGGTGTCCCGAAAGGTGTAGTCAATTTGGTATTAGGAAAAGGCTCTGTAATTGGCGAGGTAATAGCAGCAAGCCATGATGTAGATATGGTTTCATTTACAGGTAGCACTGAGGTAGGAAGAAGCATTATGCGTAACGCTGCAGGCAATTTGAAAAAAATCTCCCTTGAATTAGGTGGAAAGTCACCGAATATCATATTTGCTGATGCTGATTTTGAAGCTGCTGTTGATCATGCATTACTTGGCATTTTCTATGGCTCAGGGCAAGTATGTTCTGCCGGAAGCCGAATTATTGTCGAAGAAAGCATTTACAATCAATTCGTTAAAGAGTTCGTTAGACGCGCCAAAAATATCAAAGTTGGGCCTGGATTAGAAGAAGGTTCCGAAATGGGTGCTATTGTAAGTGAAGCACAGCTCAATACTATTCTAGAATATATCGAAATTGGCAAAAAGGAAGGCGCAACATTAGCATGCGGTGGAAATCGTCTTACGGAAAATGGTTTAGATAAAGGATTCTTTGTTGAACCAACCGTATTCATTGATGTATCTTCAGAGATGAGGATCGTGAAAGAAGAAATCTTCGGACCTGTTGCAGTTATTCAAAAATTCAAGGATGAGGAGGAAGCAATTAAACTGGCAAATGACACAATCTATGGTCTTGCCGGCGGCGTATTCACTTCAGATGGGGCAAAAGCACTGCGTGTGATTAAACAAGTACGTGCTGGTATTACTTGGATTAACGCTTATGGACCAACCTACAATGAAGCGCCATGGCATGGCTATAAACAAAGCGGCATCGGTTCAAGCCTTGGAACATTTGGATTAGATGAATTCCAAGAAGTGAAACAAATTAACATAAATCTTGCTGTTGGACCAACAGGCTGGTTTTCAGACAACGGTAAATAACTATTAAAATTAAATAACTTTCTAACTAAGTAAAGGTTTATGAATATTTGTATAATTATAAATTAGTACAGTACTGGCAAATAGAATTTAACTACTATTTAAAGGAGGCTCAAAAACATGCAAGAAAATCAGAACAAAACAATTGGTGGATCCGTAATAGAACATCATGATAGTGATGCTGCTCAGCTGGCATCGCTTGGATATAAATCTGAATTTCGCCGCGATATGAGTCCATGGGCAAACTTTTCGCTTGGGTTCACTTATCTATCTCCTGTAGTAGGTGTGTACACACTATTTGCATACGCACTTGCGGTTGGTGGACCGCCAATGATTTGGAGTTTTGTTGTTGTTGGACTCGGACAATTACTTGTCGCACTTATCTTTAGTGAGATTGTTGCGCAATACCCTGTTTCAGGTGGAGTTTATCCTTGGGCCCGAAGATTATGGGGACGAAAGTGGGCTTGGATGACTGGCTGGGTATATTTAATAGCTTTGCTTGTGACGATTGCCAGTGTTGTTTACGGAGCTGGACCTTTTCTAGGACAAATTTTAGGTTTTCAAGCATCTGTGAACTCCACGATAATATGTGCTTTAATCATTCTTGTACTTGCGACTATCATCAATTTTCTTGGAACAAAGGTTCTTGCAACTGCAGCCATTATTGGTTTTGCTGCTGAGATTATTGGTGCGCTTGTAGTTGGTGGCTGGTTGCTATTAACAGAAAGACATCACGGTCTTAACGTGCTCTTTGATGCTTTTGGTACTCAGGGTAGTGGCAGCTATTTTATTGCATTTGCAGCAGCTTCATTAATTGGAATTTTTCAATATTATGGGTTCGAAGCTTGTGGAGATGTAGCTGAAGAAGTACCGAATCCGGGTGTTCTTATCCCGAAGGCAATGCGTCGGACGATTTACATTGGCGGTGCTGCGGCAACTTTTGTTTGCGTTTCTTTAATCCTTGCCGTTGCTGATATCCCAGCAGTTATAGCTGGTGAGGACATCAACCCTGTTGATACAATACTAAACGATGCATTTGGCCCTATTGGAGCAAAAATTGTATTGGGTATTGTAGTTATTTCTTTCCTATCATGTGCAATGAGTTTACAGGCGGCAGCAAGCAGACTTGCTTATTCGTATGGACGTGATGATATGATCGTAGGAAGCCAATTGTTAAAGAAGTTTTCCGCTACTCGTCACATCCCACCATATGCACTTCTTCTTGCGGCATTTGCTCCTGCCATCATTGTGCTTGGATCAAAAGTGTCTACAGATGCGATCACTAAGATAGTAAGTTTTGCAGCATTTGGAATTTATCTTGGATTCCAAATGGTTGTCCTTGCTGCACTTCGAGCTAGACTTAAAGGATGGAAGCCAAGTGGTAAGTATCAGTTAGGCAAGTGGGGACTGCCTATCAATATTGGTGCACTTGTTTACGGTATTATCGCTATGATTAACATGTGCTGGCCAAGAACACCAGATGCACCGTGGTATGATAACTATATCGTGCTCATTTCAGGCGTGGTAGTTGTTGTTACTGGATTAATGTATATGATGATTCATCGCAGCTATGGACATAGCAGTATGCCGTATAATGATGCAATACCGAAAAGATATATCTCGGAGCAAAACGAGCCCAAAGACATATCAATGTAGGATTTATGGTAACTCAATTTTGAATAGGTTACTGAAAAATCCAAAGTGTTTAAACTTTATAGATTATACTAAACAAGGTCGACGGTAGACTACTCCGATTTTCGGATTGGTCTACTGTCTAAAAGGTTCCTTCCCCTGACCTTAAGTGCTAAAAAGTAAACACCGCACGCGTGAAGGATTCACCGTGCGGTTAATCATGAAAGTAATGAAAAAGCCCCTTGAATTCAAAGAAGGCAACTCAAGTTAGTTGCCTTCTTTGTTATTGAGTTCCGAGATAAATTTTCCCTTACCCCAAGTATGAGGCAAAATGTGAATAACCGTGTCCAGAAAGTAAACCAGCTACAGTTAGATAATTATTGGTTAAATCGGCCACGTTGGCGAAGTAACTCCCGGTATAAGTTCGGATCTTTTTCAAATGCAGCACGCCCATGAAGCCAGAAAATATTATTGATCGCGACAAGATTTCCAACTGGTAGTTCCAATTCAATTACATGTTCATCATTTTCCAGTGAACTAGAAAGATCACGAAGATATTTTGCTTGCTCAATGGTATCAGGATAAACAAATTGATCGATAAAACAAATACCAGGCTTGTTATTATGATTGAAGAAAGTTAATCTTTCAATCTCTTGATCAATGTTTTTACTTTTTGGGGCTTTATACTTAAATTTATGATTCGCTAACGGATTTTTGACATATTTGTCAATATCATTCCAGTCATCAAGATGCAATAAACGTGATTCACCACCACGGGCATTTTGTTCCACCATCTTCATCATTATAAGCCAATCTGTCGGCTCATCCACAAACGTACCATCTGTATGAAGTGTAAATAACCGATATGCCTGACGAAGGTAAGAGTCGCTGCTATCCGTATCTTTTACAGTGAAGCGTGCATAATACTTTCCCGACATTGCATCATGATTTGGAGATCCCAACAAATAAGAAATAGCAGTTGAAAAAATTACATAATCGTCAGTATTTTCAGTAACATCTTCTAAGCCAATAGTAAAACCCCCGGATTGTCGGTCATGTAAAATGCTCCGAAGAAGTTCAGCAAACTCTTCACCTACTTGATTCAATAGATAAGAAGCAATAATATGGCGAGCATATGGTGTGTATTCCAAATGCTGAACAGATATATCGTCCTGTTTTACTGCTTCCAAAAAATTAGAAAGTGCATTTGTTGAAATATTAATGTGATATAATCGGTCACTTTGTGGATGCGCTTTAATCTCATAAGCTTGTGTTTTTTTAACAAATTTTAATGATTTCTTTTCGAGAACATTCATCAATAAAACCTCCTGAATAATGATTAATTTGTCTGTTATCCACTTGAAAACAAAAATAGCCAGTTATTCTGCTCAATAAAGACGCAGTATAACTGGCTATTATCTACCTTATTGCCCTACATTAATAGAGTCATAGTAAATTTCACAGTTTTTTATTAAATTAATTTCCAAGTTTATAACGAACATTATCCACGTTTTTGAAAGGTTGACTATTCAAAAGGCGAATATACATTTTATTATCTATTAAAATATTAATCTAATATTTCAATTATGTCAATATTTATAATACTTAATTATTTAACTGATTTGATCTCATTTTTTTGCTGGTGATAGTAGAGAGAAAGGTCTTTAAGAGCAGCAATCAGCGCATTTGTTGCTTTCCCGCGGTAATAATATTGAATATACTCAACATGTTTGTCAATTTCCTCATTCAAACTGATTCCCTTCAGTAAATTGCCAATGAATTCTCTCCCATGCTCCGTTGCAAGTGTACATGATGCTTCTAATATAACTCCATATTTAGTATCTACTTCTGCTGTAATCGTTAATGTATCAAATACACTTTTCGCTGCCATCCCCTGGGGCAATCTTGCATGGCCAGCAATAAACATGACATTTGGATTTACCATAAATTTCTCCCTAAATTAAAATTTTTATTTGGCCTTACAAACACCTGCTTTTAAAATGCAACAGACATTTTTAAATGAGATTGAACCGGAATTCGATTGACGACTTCCTTTCCAATTTCAATCGAAGCCGTTGCGGCAGGAGAAGGCGCATTACATACATGAACACTGCTCTCACCTAGTATAATATGGAAGTCATCAACCATGACCCCATTATTTTTCAAGGCTTGTGCACGTACCCCCGCTGGTGCAGGAACTAAATCATCTGCTCGAATTTCAGGAATTAATTGCTGAAGGCTTTCAACAAATTTCGCTTTGCTTACAGAACGAACCATTTCATCAATGCCCTCTTTCATAAATCCACTTGCAAGCTTCCAAAAGCCAGGATACCCCATTACTTCTGCAAAATCCTTTAGATTGAAATCAGTCTTTTTGTAACCTTCGCGTTTAAAACTTAAGACTGCATTCGGCCCTGCATCTACTTCTCCGCTAATCATTCGTGTAAAGTGAACTCCAAGGAAAGGAAACTTAGGGTTAGGGACCGGATAGATTAAGTGCTTAACAAGGTATCTTTTTTCTGGTTTTAATTTAAAATATTCGCCGCGAAAAGGTACAATTTTCATATCTGTTTTGTATCCAGCAGCTTTTGCTACGCGATCACTTTGTAAACCTGCACAGTTGATAACTAGACGGGCTTTATACGTTTGCTTATTCGTTTCAATCAACACTTCGCCTTTTTTCTCATTTATTTTTTCCACTCTCGTTCCTAGCTTGATTTCACCTCCATGTTGCAATATAATTTCGGAGAATTTTTCGCTCACTTGACGATAATTAACTATTCCTGCCATCGGAACACGAATCGCACCCACCCCATTGACATGAGGTTCAATTTCCTTTAACTGTCCATCGCTGATCTTTTGAATGGCCAATTCATTTTCAAGACCACGTGAAAATAAGTTATCAAGAAGCGACAATTCTTCTTGCTTAGTGGCTACAATTACTTTACCGCAGATATCATGTTCTATATCATGCTTTCGGCAAAATTCTATCATCGAACGGCTTCCCGCTTTAGCAAAACGCGCTTTAAAACTCCCTGGCTTATAATAAATCCCTGAATGGATAACACCGCTGTTATGGCCCGTTTGATGATCCGCTAACACATTTTCCTTCTCTAGCACTAGGACTTTCGCATTCGGATAACGATCATAAAGTGCCATTCCCGTTGACAATCCCACAATTCCTCCACCAATTATTGCAAAATCATACATACTTTTCTCCTCAATTGTTGATTATTTTTTCTTTTTTCAATATTTTTAAAAATAGCTTTTCCATCTGAGAGATACAGCAGATAGAAAAGCCAAATATTCTTCAATACAAATTTTAATTAAAATGACAAAGTAATTTGCTATTCCCCTGAAGCATGAAAAGTTGTTTTCGAGGCAACGGCAGCCTTGTTTCTCCGCAATAAAAAGAATGTAATAATAACAAACGCTGTAATTGCAAAGGTTGAGATAGTTGCATGCGCCAAATCTTTTCCAGCGAAAAACATTGCAACTAATGTTACGACTAAAAGTAAGATTACCGCATAAGAAAGATATGGGAATAGCCACATTTTAATCGGATAGTACTTATCTTTATCACGATTACGCAGGCGGATCTGTGACATTGCAATTATCAAATAGACTAGCAGGCAAATTGCACCTGCAGCATTCGCAATAAAACCAAATAAATCAATTTTAATATCCACAAATTTTAGGATTACTGCAATATATGCAAACAATGTACTAGCCCACACCGCTCGTACTGGTACACCACTTTTATTCAATTTTGCAAAATATCTTGGGGCATCTCCTTCTAACGCAAGAGAAAATAACATCCTTGAATTTGTGTAAAGAGCTGAATTTAAACATGAAAGCACTGAAGTTAACACAACAATCTGAACGATTGTACCTGCATATGGAATGCCAAGAGTGTCAAATATAGATGCAAAGGGGTTTTGTAATTTAGCGGCATCAGATGCCGGAATCAGCATTGAGATAACCAATATCGACCCTATATAAAAAACTAAAATTCTCCAAACAACACTGTTAATTACTGTATGAACTGCCTTTTTAGGGTTTTCGGACTCATTGACAGCAATTACGCCGATTTCTGTGCCGAAGAAGGCAAACATGATAAATAACATACCTAGTAAGATAGAGTTTATGCCTTTTGGCATAAAGCCACCGTTAGCTTCATTTAGAAGATTCGTAAACCCAGGAGAATCAACACTCGGAAAAATTCCTATTATCACCATTATGCCTAAAACTAGGAAAACAATAATAGCCGCTACTTTAATAATCGCAAACCAATATTCAAATTCTCCATAGGATTTAACTGACACTAAATTTGTAAGTGTGAGCAGCAATGTTAACACTAAACTGGTTAGCCATTCAGCGGACATACTTGGAATCAAACTATGCAAAAGACTAGCTCCAACCGAAGCCTCTAACGCTATAATATACATCCAGAAAAAATAATACAGCCAACCTATTGAATAACCAGCAGCGGGTCCAAATGCTTCAGTTGCATACGCCTTGAAAGACCCAGGTACTCCGACACGTACACTTGCCATTTCTCCCAACATTCTCATTACCAAAACAACTAGAATTCCAGCAGTTAAGTAAGATATTATTACAGCCGGACCATATTTATTAATATCTAGACCACTGCCAATAAAAAGTCCAGCCCCAATGACACCACCAATTGATATCATTGTAATATGCCTTTGCTTAAGACTACCTTGTAACTTTGTTGGATTCCCCAAACATACCAACTCCTTTAAATTGCTAAATTTATTTTTCTGAACAGTTAGATTCTTGCATTAAGAAATCATTGTTACATATCTGGTCTTGAGAAAATATTTTAGTTCATTTAGCTGATATGCTACTTTTGGCACAGAGAGATTATCAGATATTTTTGTTTGTTTCTGTAATTTTAAAAGATTCAGAAATTTAACGAAGCAGACATGTAAAGATTTAATCCTTCACCTTCCTGGACTACATTTTTGTGGTAATTGCCACTGTTTTATAAGATGTAAAAAACTCAATTGCAGCTTGTCCTTGTTCACGGGTACCGGAGCTGGATTCTTTCATTCCACCAAATGGTGCTTGCATAGATTGCTTCCTCAACATAAACTCTCTAGTTGAAGTGCATCGCTGCCCTGTCTGTTTCATACTTGCTTCAACTGTCAGCTTTGCTGCTAAATCAATGTCCGCATCCTTCAAAACAACCACAGGATTCTTCCCGCCAAGCTCCAGTTGGTATTTTTGCTTGTTGCACTGCTTCTTTTACATCTTCAATTGAAGAGTCTAGAGTAAATCCAATACTTTCATAAGGTTTAGCTGGATTGAAATGTTAATGTTTCTCTCCTGTTGACGATTCCGTCCAGCGACCACCAATATAATTTAAATAATTTCTCATCATTATCGTCTCTTCTATAATCAGGGCTGTTTTTTCTCCACTTCTTGAGCAATGACATTTTCCAAAATAGATAAGCCTTTCTCCAATTGTTCTTCTGTAATTGTCACAGGTGGTAAAAAGCGAAGAACATTTCCATAAACTCCAGCACTTAGGGAAATTAGCCCTTGCTTCCATGAAGCTTCAACAATATTTCCCGTCAACGCCTTATTTGGAGTTTTTGTCTCATGGTCTGTGACTAATTCAATTGCACACATTGCTCCTAAAGCACGTACTTCACCAACAACCGGGAACTTTTCCTGAAACTCACGCAATTTCGATTGAATTTTTTCGCCAATCCACGCGCTTCTTTCTACTAAATTTTCTTCTTCAATAACATTTAATACAGCTAAGCCAGCGGCACATGCTAACGGGCTTCCTGCAAAAGTTCCACCTAGTTGGCCTATTCCAGGAGCATTCATGATTTCTTTTTTTCCTGTCACTGCGCTTAATGGCATGCCGGCAGCCAGTGACTTGGACATCGTGATTAAATCAGGTTCTACGCCAAAATGTTCAATCGCAAAAAGTTTTCCAGTACGGCAAAAACCTGTTTGTATTTCATCTGCAATGAAAAGAATATTATTTTCTTCACAAATCCGTTTCAGTCCTTGAACGAAACGAGCAGAAGGAACAATAAAACCACCTTCTCCTTGTACCGGTTCCATGATAATGGCTCCAATTGCTTCTGGTGAAGCTTCGGCTAGGAAGAAATCTTTAAACTTGTTAAGAATTTGATCATCTATTTGCTCATTAGTCATGCTATCTTCACTGCGGTAATAGTAAGGGTAAGGCATACGATAGGTTTCGTTTGCGAAAGGACCGAAGCCTTTTTTATATGGTTCAACTTTACTTGTCAAGCTTAATGTTAATAATGTGCGGCCGTGATATGCACGGTCAAATGATACCACCCCTGGTTTTCCAGTATATTTCCTTGCGATTTTAATAGCGTTTTCTACAGCCTCAGATCCGCTATTTACAAACATTGTCTGCTTTTCAAATTTCCCTGGTGTCACTTTATTTAACTTTTCTGCTAACTCAACATAGCTTTCATAAGGAGCTACATGGAAACAGGTGTGAATAAATTTAGATAATTGGTTTTGAATAGCTTCTACTACTTTCGGATGATTGTGTCCAATGTTTTGAATACCGATTCCACCGGCAAAATCAATGTATTCTTTTCCATCAACATCTTTAATAATCGCGCCTTTAGCAGAATCGACATAAATTCCTGTCACATGATACGGACCTCTTGGAACCGCTTTCTCTCGCCTTCGCTTTAATTCAGCTGATTTATTAGCTTCTACATTCGTTACTTCTTTTACATTTACCAATGTTATCCCTCCTATTAAATATGACACTTTAACTGCAAAAAAAGAACCAATCACATTAATGAATAGAACACCTAAAAAAAGGTCTCTCATTTCATTAATCTAACTGGTTCTTAATCTAAGTTTTGCTTCGTTTCTCAACAAAGTCAATTAGATTTGGCAGTTACTTTTTAAATTTCCCAAAACTTACTTTACTCAAAATTAAAGCATATAAAACGCATTAATTTATTTTTAATTTTACAAACATTCCGAATAGTTGTCAATAATATTTTTAAATCGTCCATAATGTATCTTTCCTATACTAAAATTTTAATCATAGATATGTGCACCAGTTACAAGCCAGTGGTTAGTTATTTCGTTTGGGATTTTCATTTGTGATTCCTTTAATAGTTTATTTAATTACTTTTGATACGACGGCAAACATAATCTCAAGAAAAATGTGAATGATCATTTTGCTCCTCCTTTTTTTATAGCTATCCTAATTATGATAAAAGGATGATTTATATTTATTATCAGATTGATTTCAGACCGTACAATCTTATCGTGGTTTAGGAATCTGTTACCGTGATATCTGTCACTTTGAAAATGCTATCAATATGAAGGTTTTAAGACAAAAGAAAAAGGCTGCACATTGGCAACCTCACGTATACTTCTATTTAAGCGTAATTTCATTTTTTCGGTTTCCACCACTGGAGAGCAATAAAAAAACTCACCTTATTGATTGAATGGCACGGGTATTATTCTAACCAGTAACAACCTCTCACAATTACATCTATTTCCTCATATCCAGCTTTTTTATATACTTTTATTGCATTAGGATTATGAGCATATAAATAACTTATTGTTTTTAGTATCTTATCATTAAAATCAGTAATAAAATAAATTAATTGGCTACCATAACCCTTACCTCTTTTATCTTTTTTCGTAAATACATCATTTATCCTTGAAATATCCTCATTCTTGTACAAGGAAGCGATACAAACTAATTCTTCATCAACGTATCCACCAAACAAATAAAAATTTTCGTTATCTATCGATATTAACAGAGATTTATAACCCCACTCACCTTGTTCTTTATCCGAGCTGAGTAATTCAACTACTAATTCATCTATATTATGTAACCTTTTAAAATGCAGGGTCTGATGAATATCTATTCTTTTTTTATCTTTTTGCACAAAGAAACAAATTTCTTCTAATGATTTAATAAATCCTTTACTTTCAAAATATTGACCTACTTTACTTCATTTCTTGTGAATGTGTACACTCGTGGAGTGAAAGCTATCGATTGATAAAAACTCACAATATCCTTAATCGCGAATTCATAAACAGAATCCTCATAAAGGAATGCATGATTACTATCATAAGAAAAAGGATTATTTTTATCATAAAAGATTTTCCCATAAGGTTTTTCGATTACTTTTGATTGAATCTCTGCAAAATTATTTTCGAATTTTATTATTTTGTCTATTAACATTTTTATATTCTCCGAATTGATAAAGGTTTTATCTTCCTAAACTGTCCTAAATTATATCTTTTATCCGAGAATTTTTTCTATTCCAACAATAGACACTTGCAATTCTATTCTATCATTTCCACTGTTCCGTTAAGGTAAGTTCTTGCCCCCCGCTTAACTCTAAAACAACTTTACGATTGGAACCGACAAAAATCATTTCTTTCACCGTTCCTCTTAAAAATGCTTCATCTTCAGAAACGACTAAGGTTTCTGGACGGATCGAAACAATAACCTCCCCATTCAGACTAAACTCTTGTTTATGATCAACAGCAAATTTATGACCAAATAAATCAATAGTGGCCTTATTACCCTGTATATCAGATACCTTACCTTTCAACATATTAGTTTCTCCAATAAAATCAGCAACAAATTCCGTTTTCGGCTGATAATAGATTTCTTCAGGAGTATCTAATTGAGCTATACGGCCATCATACATGACTGCAATTCGATCACTCATCGTTAATGCTTCTTCCTGGTCATGTGTGACATAAATAAAAATAATACCTAAGGACTGTTGTAGATGCTTCAATTCCAACTGCATTTCTTTACGTAATTTCAGATATAATGCTCCAAGTGACTCATCTAACAAAACAGAAGGATTGTTTACGATTGCTCTCGCCACTGCGATACGCTGTTCCTGACCGCCAGACATTTCCCTTGGTTTTCTTGCCGAAAAGTTCTCCATTTGCACCAATTTTAGAATTTTATTAACCCGGCTTTCTCGATCATCTTTTGGGATACCTTTCATTTTCAGTCCATCCCCAACGTTTTGGCGGACAGTCATATGAGTTTAAGCATATAAAAAAACCTCCAAATATTATTATTTGGAGGCTCTGGACATAAATTTTCATTATTTCTTGGTCTCGCCCTGTTTTGTTTATAATAAGCAAAAGGTTGTGTATGTAAGAAGTCTTGTAATTTATTGAAAATGCTAATTTGGCGGGACTGCGTGGGAATCGAACCCACCAGACCTGGCACGCAGGTCTCAAGCAGTTTTGAAGACTGTGGAGGACACCAGTACCCCATTCAGCCCCATTGATGTTAATATATCAAGATGGTAAGGACTATTGAAACACAGTCTTTTCGTGACCATACATGTATTTTAGATTTTATCACTTGTCATCATATTACAATGGAATATGGTAATAATCAATAGAACTAGCGTATTTGTCACTTTTTCGACATGCTTTGCACCTGCCATTGACCTTTTTTAGTGGAACTGAGCGCCTACCTAAAAATCGGTTTTTCCATGCAAGGTATTCGTATTAGTCCATTCAATTATGTCCAATACTTGTCTAAACTAATAAAAACAGACTATAATAAGATGATAAAATTGTTATTAATGTAGGTGAATAGAATGCTTCATGGTTGGTTTTTATGGTTTATCCTATTTTGGGTATTTTTCCTAGTTGGTTCTTTTGCCATTGGTGGATTTTTTATGTTCCGGAAATTTTTAAAAAAAATGCCGAAAGAAGACGGCAAGTCTGTGATGGATTGGGAAGAACATTTTGTTAATGAATCCCGTCACTTGTGGGGTCCTGAAGAGAAAGAGCTCCTAGAGGATTTAGTTAGCCCGGTTCCTGAGCTTTTCCGTGATGTGGCCAGACATAAGATTGCTGGAAAGATTGGCGAAATCGCATTAAAAGAACAGGCAGCTAAAATTACTCAAGATCTCGTTATTCGCGGTTATATTCAAGCCACACCAAAAAGAGATCATAAATTTCTACGCAAAAAGCTCTTTGAAAATCGAATCGATGTCGCTCCTTTTGAGCATTTATTTTAAACCGTCTAACTCTAGACGGTTTTTTGTTGCTATAAAATGGATAATATCATGAACCTGAGCCTCTCATTTTCCATCAACTCTCTTTTTATATATTCACCGGTAAATGACCGGAACTTTCAATTACCACAAGCCTTCTTTTTTCTCCTCTTCGGTCAATGAAACACGCTTTCATTTACCACAAGCCCTCTTTTTCCCCCTCATCGGTCAATGAAACAGGCTCTCATTGACCGCAAGCTCCATTTATTCCTCTCTTCGGTCAATGAACCGTTTTTCCTCAAAATAGCCACTCACTAAACCATCTAAAATGGCACCCCCACCTAACAAATAAAAAAACTGGCCCCCAAAAAGGACCAGTCTCACACATCAAATTTATACCTGTTTACCACCATGGAGCTGCTTAAACAGTTTCTTGTAATCCACATACATCGCTACACGCCAAGGTACGATCATGCAATAGGCAAGGAAGAAGAACATGCCGCTTAATTCACCAAAGTCTATCGTTGCACTTAAGACGGATTTCATCACGAGACGAACTACTAATAGACCCACTAATATAAAGAAAAATGCTTTAGATCGCTTTAGATAAATATCGTTATCGCGAATCTCAAATTTCGAGGTTTTAATGAGTAAGATAGAAAACAACATCCCCACGACCGCTGCCTCGAGCATTTCAGCCCCAGTTAGTCGAAACTGCGGTTCTATATACATAAGTGCCCCGCTGGACATGAACAGTGGTGGAAGAATAATCTTAAGCGCATTGGTGGGTTTCTTGGCAGCTTTCATACGGACCACCAAGGCTAGGGTGCCCATAAAAACCGCTCCAATCGAAGAAGCAACAACTAAGTTCATTAGATTCATTCCTTATCTAATTTATTTTCTAACTCATTATATCTCAAATAAATTGATTTGAAAAAAATTAACTCATGTTAAATGTCCCATTTTTTAACCAAAAAGATGAAAAAAGGAAAAATTCTACTTAGAAGTTTCCCTTTTCATAAAAATAATATATTTCGAGTTTAATTAGAACCCTGTAAATCCGCCAAACATCTCTGAAAAGATTGTAATGATTTTTGTCATCCAGTCAAAGAATAAGACAATACCCATGACAATCATTATGTAACCGCCAACTTTAACAATTTTTGCACTGTTCTTCTTGATCCAATTCATGCGGCCAAGGAAGAAGGAGAGGATGAAGAATGGGATCGCAAAACCTAGTGAATAAGCAATCATATACAACATGCCAGAACCTGGGTTTGTCGCAGCCAAAGATATAACAAAGGATAAAATTGGGCCAGTACATGGTGTCCAACCAGCTGCAAACGCCATTCCAATTAAGACCGAGCCAAAGTATCCTGAAGGACGATTCTTAAATTCTATGCGGCGGTCCTTCATCATAAACTTCGGATTTAAAATCCCGACGATGACCAAACCAAAAAAGACAATAAAAATTCCGCCCAACTGTCGAATCAGATCTTTATACTGAAGAAAAAAACTTCCGAGAAACGAAGTTCCAAATCCAATTGCAATAAATATGATTGAAAAACCTAAGAGAAAAAATAAAGTGTGGAGTAGACTCCGCTTTTGAAGCATGGCATTTTCACTTTTTAACTCCCCAACAGACATTCCAGTAATATACGAGAGAAATGCAGGATAAAGCGGTAAACAACAGGGTGAAATAAAACTTAAAAAACCTGCCCCTAATGCTAAAAATATATTTACATCTGACATATTAACACTCCCACTATAGTCGATACGTTTATATTCTAACAAATGTTTGTTATAAAAGATAATGGTTAACTTGAATATTTTGTGTCGCTGTTAGTTTTTCTATTGATTACAAATAGGACTTCCCAAAATTTATGCATAAATTGGATGGATATTTATTGACAATTGTCTTTGAAAAAATTTACATCATAGGTTATACTAGTAAAATCAATCCAAATTTGATATATTAGTATTCTATTTCAACCAAAATTTAGGAGTTACTCCGGAAAGGACATCAGCCGTGACAAAAAAAGATTTAGTAAACCTAATTGAAAAAAAACGTGCTGAATTAATTCAAGTCGCAACTACTAACGGCTTGACATCCTCCGTTGCAATTCGCTACAGTCAAGAACTCGATCATCTATTAAATGAATATCATCGAATATATATAAAGAAGATTCCCTCCTCAGCGTGTTAGAAACGAGTTAAAAGCCTGGCATATAATTGCCAGGCTTTTTCTATTAATTAACAACATCCTCCAGTCGTTCGACCGCTCCGTTTTGTAAAAGGAACATTTTATGGTACAACCCTCCTAAAGCAAGCAACTCTTGGTGGGTTCCTCTCTCGACAATTTTTCCTTGATGCAATACTAAGATTAAATCCGCATCCTGAATGGTGGAGAGGCGATGCGCAATTGCAATTGTTGTTCGTCCTTTTCGCATTTTAGCAAGTGCAGTTTGAATTGCTTCCTCTGTTTCTGTATCAATATTGGCAGTTGCTTCATCAAGCACCAAGATTTTAGGGTTCGTCGCAATCGTTCTGGCAAAAGCAATTAATTGCCGTTGACCACTTGAGAAGGTAGTCCCCCGTTCAACTACTTTATGGTCAAACCCATCTTCCAACTTTCCTATAAATGTATGAGCCTGAACAAACCTTGCCGCCTCTTCTACCTGTTCATCCGTCATTTCACTCGAATGGAGGCGGATATTGTCTTTAACCGTCCCATAAAATAGGAAAGGATCCTGTAAAACCAAGCTCATTTTATCGCGAAGTTCTGACTTTGTATAATGACGAATCGATTGACCATCTATTAGGATGTCACCCCGTTCATATTCATAGAATCGCATCAGCAAGTTGATAATCGAGCTTTTCCCACTTCCAGTATGACCGACTAGTGCCACTGTTTCACCTGGATTTGCCGTGAATGAAATATGTTTTAAGACATCCTGTTTCCCGTTATAGGAAAAACTTAAATCCTTAAATTCAATTTTACCTTGCTGGATGGATAGCCTTTCCTCCTCCTGTTGCAGTGGTGCTAGTTCTTCCTCATCTAACAATTTGAAGACACGAGAACCAGCGACGATTGCTTGTTGGTATAAGGAGAGCCTCATCATCATCTGATTGACCGGTTCAAAGAAACGATCCAAATAATTGATGAAGGCATATAATACACCGATTTCCACCACATGGTTAAAAGAAGATATCCCAAAATAACTTAATACAATCATAAGGCCAACAATATAAATTAAATCAATCGCTGGTCTTAACAAAAGCCCATCGATTTTAATATTTTTCATACCTGCGTTAAAGTGTTGGTCATTAATCGCACCAAATTCAGCGCGAAGTCGTTGTTCCTGACGAAACACTTGGATAATACTCATTCCTGATAAAGACTCGCTGAGCTTGGCATTCAATTGGCTTAGGCGTTCACGCATATCAAGGTAAAAACGGGAACTTAATTTTCTGTATAGGTTCATAACAAACAATAATAACGGTATTAACACGACACAGAATAACCCAAGTTTGATATTCAGAATAAACATCGCAATGAAAATACCAATTAATAAAAAGCCGCCCTGGATAAAGGTTGCAATCACAGTCACAAACATGTCTTTAATAGCTTCCGTATCATTCGTTACCCTTGAGACGATGCTACCTGCAGGGGTTTGGTCAAAATACCTAAGTCCCAGTGACTGAACCTTCGAAAAGACATCAATCCGCAGCTGTTGGATAATTTTCAAAGCTAATTCTTGGAATTTCACAAATTGGAAGAACATGAGAAATGCTTTAATAATTTGGATGGCCATGTAGGTCGATCCTAAAAGGACCAAGGGCTGATACGCTAACTTGCCAGGTGTTAAATAATCATCTATAAATATTTTTACAATAATCGGCAAAACAATATCACCAATCGTAGTTAAAAGTAGCAAAATAAAAGCAAGCGCAATGTTTTTTTTATGTGGTTTGGTGTAGGACAGTAACCGGAATAAAATTGTTCGTTGTTCACGTTCTGAAAGCTGAATTTTTTCATCCATATTAATGTCCTCCATGCTCGACCAGCTCTTCTAGCTGCTGGCGTAAATACATTTCTTTATACCAACCATCAGACTGCATTAACACCTCATGGTCTCCACTTTCCACAATTCTGCCTTCCTCGAGGACGATAATGAGATTTGCATGTTGGATAGCACTTAATCGGTGTGAAGTAATGATAGTTGTTTTTCCTGCCCTTTCCTGTCTTAAAGCAGAAAGGATGGCCTCTTCAGTTTTTGCATCTACTGCCGACAGGGAATCGTCGAGGACCAATACTTCTGGATTCATTAGAATTGCCCGAGCAATCGAAATTCTTTGCTTCTGCCCACCTGATAAGGACACTCCCCTTTCTCCCACAACTGTATGATAACCGTCACTAAACTGGAGAATGTCATCATGAATATTCGCTATCTTTGCTGCAGACTCTACATCCTTTGTTGATGCGTTAGGGTTCGTAAAGGCAATATTTTCTCCGACGGAGGCTGAAAATAAAAAGTGGTCTTGTGGGACATAACCGATTGCTTCCCGTAATTTTTCTAACCTGTATTCTTGAATAGTCTTCCCGCCAAAGGTAATTTCCCCGTGATAACTATCAAACTCACGAATCAGCAGCTTTAATAGTGTTGTTTTTCCTGCTCCTGTTTTACCAACAATTCCAAGTGTTTCTCCTTGGTGAAGGGAAAAGTGAATATCCTTTAATACGGGTTCAGTTTCGCCTGGGTAAGTAAAATCAGCGAGGTTAAATTCAATATCCCCTGCTGGCACAACGTTTAAGGCATCCTTATTGTCTGTTATCTCTACTTTTTCCTGTAGGAGCAGGGAAACACGGTCATAGGAAGCCCTGCCACGCTCTACGATGTTAAATAACCATCCAAAAGCAAGCATGGGCCAGATAAGTAAACCTAAATATGTAGTAAACGATAGTAATTCCCCGATCGTTAATTCACCACTAAGGACGTACTTTGCCCCAAACACAATCGATAAAAAGAAGGAAATTCCAACAATAATCGAAATTGTTGGGTCAAATAGGGAGTCAATTTTCGCGACAGTGATATTTTTTTGGACGACATCCTCTGATTGCTTGCGAAAATCCTCAATGTCTTCCATTTCCTGACCAAACGTCTTAATGACTTTGATTCCGGTAATACTCTCCTGTGTTTTATCATTTAACGAAGAAAATGCTTCTTGAGCCTGATAAAAGGTTCGGTGAAGCATCGTCCCAAACCAACTTGTCAGCATAACCATAAACGGCATAGGAATCAAACAAATTAATGTTAATTTCCAGCTGATTGTAAAGGCCATCGCCAAAATAACAAAGCCCCCAGTTGAAAGTGAATCAACAAGCGTTAAGACACCCATACCAGCGGTTTGCTGAATCGCTTGCAGGTCGTTGGTTGCATGGGCCATTAAATCCCCAATTCGACGTTTTTGGTAGAATGAGGGAGACATCATGGTGAAATGGTGATACAGTCGATTTCGTAGCAGTTTACTTAGCTTTACCGAGGAACCAAAAATCATAATTCTCCAATAGTACCGTAAGGAATACATAGCCAAGCCCACAACAGCAAGGACACCCATCCATCTCAGAAGGTTACCTTTTGTTATTGTTCTTTCCTTGATTTCGTCAGCGATAATTCCAATCACTTTAGGCGGCACTAACTGCAAAAGGGCAACCAACAATAAGATTAAAATGCCACTAAGATATGCTTTTTTCTCTTTTTTAAAGTACCAGCCCAAATCTAAGAATACTTTCATTAACACGCCCCCCAAAACAAAAGAAAGCAAACCATCGATGATTTTCTTTCTAAATTTTTGTTTTCTCGTAAAAGAAACATTAGCCGAGGTTCTATTTTACCAAATTTTTATAAAATAATAAACATTAAGAATTATTCAACGAACACGAAAAAAGCACCCATTGCTATGAGTGCTTGTTCGTTTATTTTGATTGTTGCTTGTTCATTGCAGCCATCATTTGGTTGATTTTCTTTTGTGATGGCTTTTGTCCCATCTGCATCATCATCATTTTCAACATTTGTTCGTTGATAGGCGGATTTTTCTTTAAGTAGCTCATCATATACTTACGAGCAATGAAAAATCCTAGTGCTACACCAGCTGCTAATGCTAGTATACCAACTAGAACGTAATACATATTCAACTTCCTCCTTCGTGTTGTCTACCATACAGTGTACTAAATAAAACACGATTAGACAATATCTGCACTCAGATAAATTTTCTTTCTTTTATCGGCTTTAACCAGCCGTAACGTTGATGTTCCAAGTCAAGTGCTAAAAAGGAGGACTCACATTTTCTAAGCACTTCAAAAAAAGCAGTCTCCGCCTCATAGCTTCCTTGAGCATCAATAGTAATTAAATCTTGGAAAACTTCTAACTTTGCCGTACTTAGTTTTCCGCTTAATTCAATTGAATATGCACCATTCTCAGCTTTAAACCCCTTAATTTTTCCCAGTTGCTTTTGAATGAGTTGGTGAATCTTCAAAACCTCGACCTTTTTGGTTATATAGGAAATTTGTCTTTGAGTAATAAATTTAAGCTCACCGTTTGCTTTATGATTTTCTTGAAAAAGCTGAAAAAATAATCGCTCTCTTCCGAAGTAATGGGTAGCAAATTCATCTTCTATTAAATATAGCTGATATTTTCTCACCACTGTCCTCTCCTTCGTTGGTAACCCTTTTTACTATTATAAAAAAAGACAAGCGAAACATTTGTCTTACGGCGGCAAAAACTTTCACTACTTTTGTCGATTGAAAGAATTGCAAGCTTTTTTTTCATTAAATTCGGTATATTTATTGAATTTTCCTGTAAGATTAAACATTGTTCACAATATTGTAGAATTCCCGATTGCTAAAAAGCAAAAAAGAGAGCGGATGAACTCCGCTCTCCTAATACATTAATATTTTATTTTTGTAATAGTGCCTTCACTCGTGCAACTACATTGTTTACAGTGAAGCCGAACTCTTCCATAATCTTTTCACCTGGTGCTGAAGCACCGAAATGATCGATAGCAAGTACATCGCCTTCGTCACCTGTATACTTGTGCCAGCCAAATGAAGCCCCAACTTCAATTCCAAGACGTTTTTTCACACTTTTTGGCAAGACAGAGTCTTTATATTCTTGGGATTGTTGCTCAAAGCGATCCCATGAAGGCATACTTACCACCGAAACATGGACACCTTCTCCAGCTAGAGCTTTTTGTGCTTCAACTGCCAAGCTAACCTCTGAACCAGTTGCTAGTAACAACGCATCTGGAGTTTCTCTTTCTGAAGGTGAAACGACATAAGCACCTTTTGAAACTCCTTCGTAGGCATTTGTATCGGTTCCTTTTAATGTAGGTAAATCTTGACGAGTTAAAATAAGTGCAGTTGGTTTGTTTGTAGACTCTACTGCTAGCTTCCAAGCTGCTGCTGTTTCATTGCCGTCTGCAGGACGAATGATTGATAAGCCAGACATGGCACGTAATGCTGCCAACTGTTCAACCGGTTCGTGTGTTGGGCCGTCTTCCCCAACTGCAATACTATCATGGGTAAACACATAGGTAACAGGTAAGCCCATCAATGCCGCAAGACGAATCGCTGGACGTAAGTAATCAGAGAAGACAAAGAATGTTCCGCCAAAGACTTTTACGCCGCCATGAAGAGCAATCCCGTTCATAGCTGCACCCATTGCAAATTCACGTACTCCAAACCAGATATTGCGGCCTTCATATGAGCCAGGCATGAAGTCATTCGTACCTTTAATCATTGTTTTATTCGATCCGGCAAGGTCTGCAGACCCACCGATAAATATTGGTAGATTCTTGGCAATCCCATTGATTACTTCACCTGATGAAGCTCGGCTTGCTAAACTTTTCCCTTCACTGTACACTGGAATATCTTTATCCCATCCTTCAGGAAGGTCATGATTTAATGCTTGTTCAAGCTGTGTAGCTAATTCTGGGTACTCTTTTTTATATTGAGCGAAAAGGTCATTCCACTCTTTTTCTTTTTTCTCACCGTTTTCAACAATGAGTTTTTGGAAGTTATCGTATACTTCTTGTGGTACATGAAAATCTTCTTCAAAGGTCCATTTATAAGCTTCTTTTGTTAGTTTTAACTCATTTGCTCCAAGTGGTGACCCATGAACACCAGAAGTTCCAGCGCGGTTAGGTGAACCATAACCAATTACTGTTCTCACTTCAATCATTGTAGGTCTGTCTAAATCACTTCTAGCTTCTTCCAAAGCCTTCGCAATTTCTTCAAGATTGTTGCCATCCTCAACACGAAGATATTGCCATCCGTAAGATTGATAACGCTCCTTAATACTTTCAGAGAAAGACTTGTTTAAGTCGCCATCAAGAGAGATATCGTTTGAATCATATAGAACAACCAAGCGACCAAGTTTCAAGTGACCTGCAAGTGAGGAGGCTTCCGCAGATACCCCTTCCATCAAATCGCCATCACCGCAAATGCTGTATGTAAAATGGTTCACAAGTTCATAATTATCTTTATTATAAACACTTGCGACGTGACGTTCTGCCATCGCCATTCCAACTGCCATTGCAATTCCTTGTCCAAGTGGACCAGTTGTTGCTTCAACGCCCTCAGTATGACCGTATTCTGGATGTCCAGGTGTTTTTGAACCCCATTGGCGGAATTGTTTAAGATCATCCATTGTTAAATTGAAACCTGACAAGTGAAGCATGCTGTATAACAATGCTGAACCATGTCCTGCTGATAGAACAAAACGATCTCGGTTAAACCAGTGTGGATTCTTTGGATTTTGGTTCATGAACCTTGTCCATAATGTATAGGCCATTGGCGCTGCACCCATCGGCATTCCTGGGTGGCCGGAGTTTGCTTTCTCAATCGCATCAATTGCAAGCGTGCGAATGGAGGTAACAGATAAATCATCAATAGTATTAAACATGAATTACATCCTTTCCTAATCACTAGGTTACTAAATACATTTTCAATTTTATATTGCTGCCATGTTTTATTCAACAAATAGCACAATAATAACAATTAAAAATATCTTTGTTTGTTATTATTGTGCCATTTAAGTAGGCACTCTATGTAAAATAGGAATACAAAAATGTATTCCTGGATTATCAATGCAGTGTATTTTTTTTCCTAGCTTTAATTTTTTCTGGTGTTACGTCGTTTCCTTCAGGGTCAATAAACTTTGTGTTGGTTAGGGTATCAAGCATATTCGAACGGAAAGTAGCCAAATATTCGCTTCTTAATTTAGATTGCTCTTTTGCCTCTGTTTCAGTCAAGCCTGTTGATTTTGCTTTCCTTGCCAATTCATTAATTCTAACCATTTTCTCTTTGGATAGCACCCGAGTGCACCTACCTTTCTGCCGGTTTACATGACACCTGATTTTACTAAAAAAAGAACCTAATGACAAGGCACAAGGTCTACTCTTCTTGGGATTCTATAAATTCTTGATATCTTCTATGTACCGTAGCTTTAGAAATGTTATACCCAAAACCTCTCAACGTGGCAGCTATTTCAGAGAATATCAAGCCATTTTTCCTTAACCGAACAATTTCTTCCACTGGCACTTCAATTTTGTCCCGCCCAGAGGCCTCTCCTAGGTTTTTTAAGTTTTTTTCGGGTTTATAGCCATTTTGGACTGCTCGTCTCATACCACGCTTAATTTTGGCATTATGAAGCTTTCGTTGATATTCCTCGACCATACCAACAATTTTTAAAACCATGGAATCCGATTCAGACAGTTGTAATTCGCCACTATGAGAGATACTGTACAGTTTAATATTTTCTTTTAGGATACAATGTAATATTGCAATCTTTGCATTCCCTCTTCCCAGTCGGGTTTCGTCCTGAATCAAAACTGCATCCACTTTCTCATCCTTAATTCGTTCCAATAATTGAAAAATGCCTTCCCGGTCGTAATCGTAGCCGCTTGCCTTTTCTTTAATCACCGTATCAATTTCAAATTGATACGATTTTGCCAGTTGTAGTAATTCCTCTTCTTGACGTTTTATTGAAGTTTCTTGCGTTTCTTTGTTTGTACTGACTCGGCAGTATATGATTGCTTTCATAAAAAATTCCTTTCTATTCTCCAACGGCACTCGCTAATTCCTTTGTAGATGAGACCTTTTCGTTGCTGACAGGGATAATTATTTCTTCACCTGGAAAAATTTGATCATCATCAATTCGATTATGCTTTTTTGTCCATGCAACAAATTCTTTGTTTGATAATGAATGTTGTTCGGAAAATTGCTCTGAAATTCCCCACAAGGAATCGCCTTCTGTAATTGTAATCTTTAAATATTTATCTTGATCGTTTGCTTGATGTTGGCAAGACACTATGATTGAAAGAGAACAACTCAAAATAATAAGAGTGATAGCATAAGAGTATTTGTTCCATAATTTTTTCATTATTAACACCTCTACAAGAATGTATGTTCGTCTAACTAACTTGATTATAAATCGAACATTTGTTTGTTGTCAACTATTTTTCGAACTTATGTTTGTATAAAAAATGCGAACATGGTATAATAAACACAACATTAACCAGGCGAGGTGGATTTTATCATGGCTAAAATATCAAAGCGACAGCAGGATATCTTAGACTTCATTAAAAGTGAGGTTAAGAGTAAAGGTTATCCCCCTTCAGTAAGGGAAATTGGAGAAGCGGTTGGACTAGCTTCCAGTTCAACAGTTCACGGTCATTTAGCAAGGTTGGAAAGCAAAGGACTGATTAGACGGGATCCAACTAAACCAAGAGCAATAGAAATATTAGAAGCAGATGCAGCAGCCCATATACCTAGAAATGCAGTCGTAAATGTGCCAGTGGTTGGTAAAGTAACAGCAGGAATACCAATAACAGCGATTGAAAATGTGGAGGAATATTTCCCTCTACCAGAAAGCCTTGCCCCTGCAGACGAACAGGTTTTCATGCTAGAAATTATGGGTGAGAGTATGATAGAAGCAGGAATACTAGATGGAGACTATGTCATTGTAAAACAACAGCCTACTGCAAATAACGGGGATATTGTTGTAGCGATGACCGAGGAAGATGAAGCCACCTGTAAGAGATTTTTCAAGGAAAAAGATTACATACGCCTGCAGCCGGAAAATTCTACAATGGACCCTATTATATTACGGAATGTTTCTATTTTAGGTAAGGTCATTGGTGTTTACCGACATATACATTAAAGATTAAAAGAGTTGGCCATTTTTTGTGGCCAACTCTTTTTTATGTTTATTCAACTCATAAAATGAAATTTCATAAAAAGGGAGCGGCATGCTTCCCCCTTCTTATGCTAATTTTGCTATCCGTGCCTGTATTTCAGATAATTTAACTTTAAAAAGTACTTTATATACCTGTGTATCCGCTTCCATTAAAGTGGAATGGCTCACATATTCCCCTTTTAACGTTCTTCGTTGCTCATCAAATAGAAAACATTCCTGACCTTTGGCTGCTGAATCTAGTAAACTTAGAATAAGATCCGGTTTCTTATACGTCTTTTCACGAAGTATTTCTTGGGTTAGAGCATTACAAATTTGCAGTTTATACAATTAGAGCACCTCCCAAATGTTTTCAAGTTAAGCATATACTATATATAAGTGGAAGAACAAAGATAAATGTGAATTATTCAAGAAAATTAAGGAAATAATTTAGTCATATACTGGGATTGACGACCATTCTTTGTTAATTTGAGCCATTCGGGTCGTCAATGAGGGCTATTGACTACCGCTCTTTGATATTTTCAGCCATTCGGGTCGTCAAGCACGTAATTTCCAACTAAAAATTAAAACCCTGCCACAAGAGCGACAGGGTTGGTTTGATAATATTAATACATGCTCATATATTGATCGCGTTCCCATTGGTGAACGACTGTACGGAACATATCCCACTCAATTTCTTTAGCTTCAACAAAGTGTTCCATAATGTGCTCACCTAGACCAGATACGATTACTTCGTCAGCTTTTAATTGATCTAGTGCTTGAGCTAATGTTGCAGGAAGATCGATGATACCCTCTTCGATTCTTTCTTCTTTGCTCATTACATAGATGTTTCTGTCAACTGGAGCCGGCGGAGTTAATTGGTTTTTAATTCCGTCTAAACCTGCTTTTAGAAGCACAGCCATTGCTAAGTATGGGTTTGCCGCAGGGTCTACACTTCTTACTTCAACACGTGTACTTAAGCCACGAGAAGCAGGAATACGAATTAATGGCGAACGATTTCTTGCTGACCAAGCGACATAACATGGTGCTTCATAGCCAGGAACTAGACGCTTATATGAGTTTACAGTTGGGTTTGTTACAGCTGTAAAGGCTGGAGCGTGCTTAAGGATACCTGCAATGAATTGACGAGCTGTATCACTCATGTCTAAGTCGCTGCCCGGCTGATAGAATGCATTTTCTCCGTTTTTAAATAATGAAAGGTTCATGTGCATTCCAGAGCCATTTACGCCGTATAATGGTTTAGGCATGAAGGTTGCGTGCAAGCCATGTTTACGAGCAATTGTTTTAACTACAAGTTTAAAGGTTTGAATTTGGTCACATGCTGTAAGGGCATCAGCATATTTAAAGTCGATTTCATGCTGACCTGGTGCTACTTCATGGTGAGAAGCTTCAATTTCAAAGCCCATTTCTTCTAATTCAAGAACGATATCACGGCGGCAGTTTTCACCTAAATCTGTTGGTGCTAAATCAAAATAACCACCTTGGTCGTTTAATTCTAAACTTGGTTCACCTTTTTCATCTAATTTAAATAAGAAAAATTCAGGCTCAGGTCCAAGGTTAAAGTTAGTGAATCCTAACTCTTCCATTTCTTTTAATACTCTTCTCAAGTTATTACGAGGATCACCTTCAAATGGTTTTCCCTCAGGAGTGTAAATATCACAAATTAAGCGTGCAACCTTCCCTTTTTCAGCTGTCCACGGGAATACCACCCATGTGCTAAGATCTGGATATAGTAACATATCGGACTCTTCAATACGTACAAACCCTTCGATGGAAGAACCGTCAAACATCATTTTGTTATCCAGTGCTTTTTCTAATTGACTGATTGGAATCTCCACGTTTTTGATGGTTCCAAGGATATCGGTGAATTGTAAACGGATAAATTTCACGTTTTCTTCCACTGCTAATCTTTTAATATCATCTCTTGAATACTTTGCCATTTTCTAACCCCCTATTTTTTAAAAAGATGCCTCCATTTTAATGAAAGAATCTTGACATATCACCTTGACGTAATGAGGGACGATTGTTTCGACCCGTATGCATCATTTCGTTGCGCAACAGTTTTCTCAGTTGTTCATCTGTTAATTCACGTTTAACTTTTTCAGTTTGTTGTTCAATGATGTTGGATTGTTGCTCCTTCACAAGGAACAATTGTTTAATGCCAGCCATATTCACACCTTGATCAATTAAATCCTTAATTTCTAGAAGCCTATCAATATCATTTAAACAATATAGGCGTCTATTCCCCTCGGTCCTAGCCGGAGAAATCAATTGGTGTTCTTCGTAGTAACGAATTTGCCTGGCTGTAAGTTCCGTTAATTGCATGACAGTTCCGATTGGAAACAGTGGCATAGAACGGCGAATTTCCTTTCCACTCACCAGATTACTCCTCCCTGTGGGTTATTTATATTGTTATTATATTTCGTGTTAGAAAAGTTGTCAATGGTATGTTAGGTTTTCTTACATGAAATTTTTAAAAAAATGGGACAACTTAAAAAGTTGCCCTTTAACCTATTTTATAGAAGTTCCATTAAACCTTTATCAATTAAATGATCAATTGCTAGGCATACGGCCATTTTTACATGTGCATACGTTAATCCACCCTGTACATAGGCAACATATGGCGGTCGAATTGGTCCGTCGGCTGTTAGTTCAATGCTTGCTCCCTGAATAAAGGTTCCTGCTGCCATGATTACGTCGTCTTCATAGCCAGGCATATAGCTCGCGTGGGGAGTAACGTATGAATTAATTGGAGAAGCAAATTGAATCGCCTGGCAAAAAGCAATCATTTTATCTGGGTCATCAAATTGTACGGATTGAATTAGGTCCGTACGATTAGCATTCCATTTGGGGGAGGAATTCATCCCTAATTTCTCCAGCATGGCGGCCGTAAATACTGCCCCTTTTAGAGCTTGCCCCACTACATGAGGCGCAAGGAAAAAGCCCTGGTACATTTCTTGAAGACTATAAAGGGAAGCACCGGCTTCTGCCCCAATTCCAGGTGAGGTCATCCGGTAAGAACAGGCATCGACCCATTGCTTTTTCCCAACAATATATCCACCCGTCTTCACAATCCCTCCACCAGGGTTTTTGATAAGAGAACCAGCCATTAAGTCCGCCCCAACATGACACGGCTCCATTTCTTCCACAAATTCCCCATAGCAGTTATCAACAAAGACGATGACATCCGGTTTAATTTCTTTCACAAACTTAATCATTTCGCCAATCTGAGCAACTGTAAAGGAAGGTCTAGGGTCATACCCCTTAGAGCGCTGAATCCCAATCACTTTTGTATTTGGTTTAATTTTACCAGCCACCTGGTCCCAGTTAATTTCTCCTTCATTAGTAAGAGGAACACTATCATATGAGATGCCAAATTCTTTTAGCGACCCCACCCCGTTACCACGAAGTCCGACGATTTCTTCCAAGGTATCATATGGTTTACCTGTGATATAAAGCAATTCATCCCCGGGCCGCAGAACACCGAATAAGGCAATCGAAATCGCATGAGTTCCAGAAATAATTTGAGAGCGAACCAGTCCTGCTTCACCGCCAAAGACATCGGCATAGACCGATTCCAGCGTATCTCTGCCGATGTCATCGTACCCATATCCGGTTGTAGGAATAAAATGAGAATCACTGACCCGATGTTTTTGAAAACTTTGTAGAACCCTAAATTGATTGGTTTCTATTCTTTTGTCGATTTCCTTATGTACTCCAGCGATTAGTTGTTCCATTTCCGTAACGATTGGCTGAAGTTTTCCCCCATTTTTTAACTGTTGAAACATGCCTGAATCTCCTATCTACATTTTGTATTTCTGTAATTGACCTGTTATTTGATGATCCTTTAAAGTATAGCCTTTACAGCGATAGAACTCTTCCTCATCATCAAATACCAGTTCTCTTAGTATGGTCTCATTTTTTAATAAAGAAAGTAATTTCCCTTCTGTGGAGGGAATGCTAACCTCGTAAGAATCCATCATTTCCATTACTGCCTTTTCCATTTGCTGTTTTAACGCCAAACGGTCCCCTTCATCAAATGCACTAATAAAAGCGGTAGGGGTGTCGGCGGTTGGGACAAAATCAGCATGTTGAATATCCTTCTTATTATATACCGTTATTTGTGGGATATCTTTAACATCCAGATCATCGAGCAGTTTTTTTACTGTTTTTTCGTGTTGAAAATAATCTGGGTTGGACATATCCACCACATGCAGTAGTAGATCTGCTTCCTTTACTTCCTCAAGGGTCGACCTGAAGGCAGCAATCAAGGCAGTCGGTAAATCTTGAATAAAGCCGACTGTGTCTGTGATCAGGGCTAAGAAACCACTAGGAAGAATTAATTTTCTAGTCATCGGATCAAGGGTCGCAAATAATTGATTTTCCTCATATGACTCCGCTTCAGATAATCGATTAAACAGGGTTGATTTTCCGGCATTGGTATAACCTACAATCGCGACCTGAAAAGCTTTATTTTTCTTCCGTCTTTCCCGGTACCGTTCCCTGTGTTGAACGATGACGGAAAGTTGACTTTTTATATCATCAATCCTGCGACGGATATGACGGCGGTCTGACTCTAACTTTGTTTCACCAGGTCCTCTTGTTCCAATCCCTGCCCCAAGTCGCGAAAGGGCTGTCCCTTGACCCGCTAACCGCGGGAGTATGTATTGCAGCTGGGCAAGTTCGACTTGGAGTTTTCCCTCTTTCGACCTTGCTCTTTGGGCAAAAATATCTAGAATAAGCTGGGTGCGGTCAATAACCCTGGCATTCAGTTCCGCGGCAAGATTTCTCTTTTGACTGGGTGAGAGTTCATCATTAAAAATAACAACATCCGGCTCAAGTTCTTCTACCAGTGCATTGAGTTCCTCTACTTTCCCTTTTCCGATATAAGTGGCTGGATGACGGCGTTCTCGTTTTTGAACGACAGATACCAATACTTCACCCTGGGCGGTTTTTGTTAATGCCTCCAACTCCTCCAAAGAATACTGGAAACGTAAATCATCGTCCCCGCTAGTTTGACAACCTACGAGGATTACTTTTTCTTTCGTTTCTTTTTGTTCCAAAAGGCATCCTTCCTTCCTAAACATCTACCTTTCATCATAACAAAAAAAGGTTATTATCACTAATTTCTCCAAATACCAAGAAAAACTTATTGTTTTTTTCCCACATCATGATAAAATTTTAATGTTTATTATCAGTTACTTTTTTACTATATAAATAGTGTATTTTAAAAATTAACTTCAAGGAGATATCAGAACAAATGACATGGGATGTATTAAGTATGATTGGAACGATTGCTTTCGCTGTCAGCGGTGCGTTTATAGCGATGGAAGAGGAATATGATATTTTTGGTGTTTACATTTTAGGGATTGTCACTGCTTTTGGCGGGGGGGCGATTCGAAACTTGTTAATCGGGGTTCCGGTATCTGCTCTTTGGGATCAGGGGATATTTTTTCAAATTGCCTTGTTATCGATAACAGCGGTGTTTTTATTCCCTAGCAATTTGCTCAAACATTGGCAAAAATGGGGGAACTTATTTGATGCCATTGGCCTATCGGCGTTTGCCATTCAGGGAGCTATGTACGCGGTGAACATGGACCGGCCACTAAGTGCGGTTATCGTTGCCTCAGTATTAACCGGAATTGGCGGCGGGATTATACGCGACCTATTAGCTGGCAGAAAGCCCATTGTTCTAAGAGCGGAAATCTATGCACTCTGGGCAATTCTTGCAGCTCTTTTTATCGGATTAAAGATTGCTACGCATTCTTGGGAATTATACTCACTATTTGTCCTTGTGACTGTTTTACGAGTTCTTTCGTACACTTATGATTGGAGACTGCCCATTAGAAAACTGGAGACCCATTCATAATTATTAATAGTTTAGTATGTTTGTTAGTAGAAAGGAAAGAACATCGTTGCGCAGATTAAAAGCTATTACTATGATTTTAATTTTATTATTTTCTGGACTATCATTTTCGGAATATGCTCAAGCCTCTTCCATCTTCGTCAATCCAAAGCAGGTATATAGCTACTCAAAAATGGCTGCAGATATTCAGAAATTAAAACGTGCCTACCCTAATTTAGTCACTGTTAAAGTAATTGGCAAATCGGAGTATGGACGGAATATTTATGCCATTTCATTGGGGAAAGGTCCTGCAACTATTTTCATTAACGGATCACATCATGCTCGTGAATGGATGACAACCACTTTAAATATGTACATGCTCAATCAATATGCTGATGCTTATATGAAAAACAAAAAAATAAACGGATATGACGCCAAGAAAGTCCTAGTATCAACAACTATTTGGTTTGTCCCAATGGTCAATCCAGATGGAGTAACCTTACAGCAATCTGGTTTAAAAGCATTTCCAAAAAACGTACATAAATCACTCATCAAAATGAATAACGGCAGCAAAAATTTTAAACGCTGGAAGGCAAACGGTAAAGGTATTGATCTCAACAGGCAATATGATGCCGGCTGGAATAATTTAAAAGGACCCGAAAAGCCTTCTTACAAAAACTATAAAGGGAAAGCTCCTGCAACAGCAGCCGAAGTGAAAGCAATCTTAAATTTCGTCAAAGGAATTGACCCTGAAGTAGCTGTTTCCTACCATAGTACAGGCAAAATTTTATATTGGAATTATAAACAAGATTCAACACGTTATAAAAGAGATCTTGCTTATGCAAAAAAGGTCCGGAAGATGACCGGATATTCCTTAATCTATAATAAAAAAGCTACAGGTGGAGGCGGTTTTACCGATTGGTTTATATCAGTTAAGAAACGACCTGCGTTTACACCGGAAATCTCGAAATCTGTCTATGAAAACAGTCCTCCTTTAAGTGAATTCCCAAAAGCCTGGAAGGAAAATCAGGCGGTTTCGCTATTTCTAGCAACGGAAGGTTCAAAACTCTATAATGAACGTAATTATAACTCACTGAAAACAAAATACACGATTCTACAAACACAAGCAACTAAGCTCCAACCCTATTACTCTAGTAATATTAAAAATTCGGACAGTTTAAAAATTGATAAAAACTTCACTAGTTTATACACATCAGTAAAATATGAAAGCAAAAGATTAGGCCAGCAAACGGCAAAGTTGTATTCTGTCAATCAAAAGAAACTTGAAGGCTATCAAAAAGCAATTAAATTACAATTAGGCTACTCAGAAAAATACTTCGCAGCCATAAATGCAGGTGAGAAATTAAAAACTTTCCAGAGTTCCTATATAAAAGCATTTGAAGCTGGGATATTAACGGATGCTACAGTCTTACAACAGCAGCAATTAAGCACACTCACTACCGCAGCAACAAAAACAATGAAAAGTCTCTTTGGTTCCAATGTAATAAAAATAGCTAATGAAAAATATATTAATCCAGCGATTATTACCAAAGAAAATACCATGTACGAAATGAAACGCTATCAATTGACCCTTCAAATTGAAAATCTGCTCAAAACTGGAAATATTTCCGAGGTTCAATCACAGCTGGGTGTGCTTGAAAAAACTGAAAAGGATGCAGTTATTTTCAAAGAGGATAAAATGAAACAATTTCCTGGTAAATACAAGTTTTTCGTAAAAACTGAAACCATGCTTGCCAACAAAAAGGCAGCAATCAAGGCTGAACTTGATAAATTAACAGCCATTCCGGAGAAAGATCTATAGTAATAAGCGGCAGAATCCAGGAATCTGCCGCTTTTTCAATGTTGCTTAATCTTCCTCAAAGACAAGGTCATTGCTTCTAAGGGTCATTAATTCGTGCCTGTCATAACTGTTTAACATGAGCAGTCTCATCGCCTGAGCGCGGATTGATTTTTCAATAATATTTCGGACATACCTTCCGTTTGAGAAACTATTGGGACTTAGTACTGCTTTCACCCATATTAAATGTTCCTTTAACTTTTTTTCAGCTTCATGGCTAAAGGTATATTCTCTTTCCTGTAACATCCTTGCTGAAATTTCGATTAATTGCTCAATATTATAATCAGGAAAATCAATCACTAATGGAAAGCGTGAATGAAGTCCGGGGTTTAGAGTCAAAAAATATTCCATTTCACGTGAATATCCCGCCAAGATAAGTATAAACTCATGCTGTTTATCCTCCATATGCTTAACAAGGGTATCAATCGCCTCTTTGCCGAAATCCTTTTCTCCGCCCCGTCCCAATGAGTACGCCTCATCGATAAACAAAATCCCCCCTTGGGCCTTCTTAATTAAATCCCTTGTCTTTTGTGCGGTATGACCGATATATTCACCTACGAGGTCAGCCCGCTCTGCTTCAATGAGATGACCTTTTGTGAGGACATTCATTTTTTGGAACAACTTTCCGATTAATCTTGCGACGGTCGTTTTGCCTGTCCCTGGATTTCCTTTAAACATCATATGGAGAGCCTGTTTTCTTGCCTTCAATCCAACTTCCTCACGTTTTTTATTCACATAAATCCAAGCATAAATTTCCTTGATCATCTTTTTCATTTCTTCCATGCCAACCAAAGCTCCAAGTTCCTCTTCAATTTCCTTTAATGCAGAATGCTCGGGAGGAATATCCTTTGGAACGACTTGAAAGTCTGGTAACTCTTTAGAAATGGTTTTTGTTATCCCTTTTTGTGAATTGAGAACAACACTTATTTGGCCATTACTTTTCATCCGAATGGGTTGGTCCAAAGCTTTCACCTCTCATTTTCGCCAACAGTTTACAGAATATGATTTGTATGGCCACTCGGAATTCATGCTAATAAATTCCGAATAATATTTGCGTAAAGGAATGCATAATCCCTCAAACTATATGTATTCAAACACTGTGAATTTCATTAAAGAAGTTTTTTAATAAATAAAAAAAGCGGAAGCGCCCTGGTCAGCGGCGTATGGCCTGGAGC
>NZ_JBALOA010000005.1:118301-361383 GCF_036962125.1 Neobacillus drentensis | reverse complement strand
ACTAGCCGCTAGGGCGCTGAAGCTAGATAATAAAAAAAGCCCATGAGATGGGCTTTTCATTCTTATTGGTTATCAAGATCAAGCTGAACATTTCTTTGAGGCGCAAAGGTTGAGATTGCATGCTTATATACTAATTGCTGCTTGCCTTCTGATTCAAAAAGGACTGTAAAATTATCAAAACCCTTAATTTGGCCTCTTAATTGGAAGCCGTTCAATAAAAAGACCGTCACATGTATGTTATCTTTGCGGCACTGGTTTAAATATTGGTCCTGAATATTAATCGTTGTTTTCATTCGTATTTCCTCCTCTTTTATCTCTACTAATATGTATTCGATTTTACTCCAAGCTTTCCTTCAACACAATGTGAAATTTCCTTTATTTTTTTTGCGATGTTCTCTAAATCGGTCATATCAAACCAGTTGACATCCATCTTGTTTCTGAACCAAGT
The DNA here is from genome assembly GCF_036962125.1 of Neobacillus drentensis. GTDB lineage: Bacteria > Bacillota > Bacilli > Bacillales > Cytobacillaceae > Neobacillus > Neobacillus drentensis_B. The sequence continues at coordinate 360,935 of NZ_JBALOA010000005.1, read as the reverse complement.
CAATTGTCTTTTCGCGTATCTTCTTGAGTTTTGTTTCAAATTGGTAATCGCTTCTTCTATGGTCACTTTACCATCAAAATAGGCAAAAATCTCTTTGTATCCAATTGCTTGGATTGACTGAGAATCGCGCAAACCTTGTTGATATAACCCTTCTACTTCCTCAAGGAGCCCTTGTGCAATCATAACATCGACTCGATGATTAATTCGCTCATACAGCTTTTCACGTTCCATTGTTAAACCAACAATCGCTGTATTGTACAAAAGGTCTGCTTGTTGTGAACTTTGAAACTCCTGCATCGTCTTACCAGTAAGATGAAAGATTTCAAGGGCGCGTATCACTCTTCTGACGTTATTGGGATGGATTTGTGACGCACTTTCTGGGTCAACCTCCATTAATTCTTGATACAGCGCTTCATTTCCTATTTCGTTTACTCTTTCTTCAAGCACGAGGCGATACGCTTCATCGCCCGGAACATCGGAAAAATGATAATCATAAATGACAGACTGGATATACAACCCTGTTCCACCAACGATAATGGGCAACTTCCCTTTTTTAGCAATCTCATCTATCTTTGCCCGAACAAGGAGTTGAAATTCAGCAACGGAAAAGTTTTCATAAGGCTCCTTAATATCGATCAAATGGTGTGGAATTCCTTCCATTTCATCGATTTTAATTTTTGCTGTTCCAATATCCATTCCACGGTAAATTTGCATAGAGTCGCCGCTAATAATTTCACCGTTGTACCGTTTAGCCATCTCAATACTTAACATTGTTTTTCCAACTGCAGTTGGTCCGATGATTACTAATAACTTCTGTTTTGAATCCAATATTTTCACACTGCCTTATCTCATTTTCAGTGAAAGCACGCTTTCAATTCCACTTTCACCCCTTAATCGTAACATATATTTAAAAAGCAGTTGAACATCAAACTAGTATATACATAAAAGTAATTTTCTATGCTCTAAATTTTTCATTTTCATTACCAAATAGGAATAATTTTCTTGTAAATTTACAAAAGGATAACGGTTCATTTACAAAGTGCTTTCCACCCCCAAGTTTATGTTAGACTAACGCGAAGCATATCAAGTAAGAAAAAATTCGAAATTAGGTGAACTAACATGTTATCAACTTTTGATATTGGAATTGACTTAGGAACAGCAAATATATTAGTTTATAGTAAAAATAAAGGAATCGCGATTAATGAACCTTCGGTTGTGGCCATTGATACGGTTACTAAAAATGTCGTAGCAGTTGGTATAGAAGCGAAGGAAATGATTGGGAAAACGCCTGAAAAAATCGTTGCTATTCGTCCGATGAAAGATGGAGTGATCGCTGATTATGACGTAACAACTGAATTATTAAAACACATCATGCGCAAGGCATCCAAGAAGATAGGATTTGCCGTTCGTAAACCAAATGTTGTCGTTAGTATCCCCTCTGGTTCTACAAGTGTCGAGCGAAGAGCAATCCAGGATGCGGTAAGACAAGCTGGGGCAAAGAAAATCAGCTTAATTGAAGAACCGGTTGCTGCTGCCATTGGGGCTGGTTTACCCGTCGATGAACCAGTTGCGAATGTAGTCGTCGATATCGGCGGCGGCAACACTGAGGTAGCGATTATCTCCTTTGGTGGTGTTGTAGCGTGCCATTCTATTAAAATTGGCGGAGACCGCCTCGATGAAGATATTATCCAGCACATTCGCAAAGAATATAATATTCTAATCGGGGAAAGAACCGCAGAAAATATCAAAATGGAAATCGGTTATGCTCTTGTGGACCATGAGGAACTTTTCATGGACGTTCGGGGCCGTGACCTAGTAACTGGTCTGCCAAAAACTATTAAACTATCATCCTATGGAATTCGTGTTGCCATCAAGGAAGCACTTTTGCATATTTTAGAAGCAATCCGTGCAACCCTTGAAGATTGTCCTGCTGAGCTTAGCGGGGACATTGTCGATCGTGGTGTGATTCTGACCGGTGGTGGAGCGTTATTAAATGGAATGGAGGCTTGGCTAAGTGAAGAGATGGTTGTTCCTGTTCAACTAGCTCCTAACCCCTTAGAATCCGTGGCAATTGGTACTGGTAAGTCCCTACAGTACATGAATAAGCTTCCCGTTGCGGTGAAATAAACACTATAATATTTTTGAATCTGCAGAAAGAAATTTTCTGCAGGTTTTTTTGTTTTTTGTAGAGCGAAACTTACTACACTTCCGCGTTATCTATTTCTATGAGCATCGGAGCACGTAGAACCAGCTCACTATATTACCTACATTTCTTTTTCTAACAGTTTTGGGCACGTAGAACCTCTCTACGTTACCGACATTCCTTTTTCTAACCAGTTTTGGGCTCGTAGAACCATACCCGTTACGATTAAACAGGAAGTTATCGAAAATTGTCGAAAAATATTATTTCTATGTATTCGCTTTCACTTGTTAAAATCAAAATGTCCATTGAATATTTATAATTTTTATTGTTTTTAAACTATTCTTTTTTTAAACGCAAAGGGGAGGCATTAATAATGCGGCAGCTAAGAAAAGAGGAATTAAGGGAGAAGAAATTTCGGGCCGAGACTGTTCAATTAAGCATTGACGTCCCACAGCATATTAGGGACAATTTTCTAGAGGCATTAGAAAAAAGTGGAAAAACAATTAATGATGTCTTAAAGTTATATATGCAAAAATATGCATGGAAACAAGGAGAATTGCAGAGAAATAGACAAAAACGCCGTCAAGATCTTTGTTGATTTTTCAAGAGGAAGTTACCTTCAGCCCTCTTTACAATATAGGCATTAAAGGAATAAATAAAGCCAGCCCCTCTCATATGAGCAGTGCTGGCTTTTAAATTTATAACATCACATTACCCGTTTAAACATTTTTTCCATTTCATAGATCGAGTAATGAACAATAATCGGTCTGCCATGCGGACAAGTGAATGGATCAGATGCTTTCCGCAAATCGTCGAGCAAGGCTTGAATTTCATCATTTCGTAAATGGCGATTCGCTTTTATCGAGGCTTTGCAGCTCATCATAATTGCTGCTTCTTCTCGAAGTTTTTTAATATCCACCTTTTTCATTAATAAAAGCTGTTCAATCATCTCTTCAATAATTTGTTTTTCTTCCCCTTTCGGGAACCATTGCGGATGAGAACGTACAATAAAGCTATTTAGACCAAATTCTTCAAGAAAAACCCCAACCTTTTCCAGTTCTTGAAGGTATTCATTGATTTTCAAGAACTCGTCTGTTGAATATTCAAAGGTTAATGGCACTAGCATTTCTTGCAACTCGGATTGTACCTGTCCTACTTTTTCCCGGAAATATTCATACTTCAACCGTTCCTGTGCTGCATGCTGATCAATAATATACAGTCCATTTTCATTCTGGGCAAAAATATAGGTTCCGTGCATTTGCCCGATTGGATATAACCGTGGAACTCTGCTCTCTGAGGTGATAGAATCTGTCTCCATTGGATCATGTTTGGATTCAAAATGTGTGATACGTTCATCTTTACTTGCAGGGAATCCGTCCAATGGATTGGTGGTGTACCAGGTGTCAGGTTCAACGTTCTCTTCTCTCTCACGTGATAGTGGTAATGTTGAAATTGGCATTTCTTCCGTAGGCACCTCAAGCCATGGACGTTTCTCCTGAACGATGGCCGTTGCGGTCGGTTGCTTCCACTCCAACTCTTTTCTCTCAGTTGGAGGCATTGTACCCTCATCAAGGGCTAAAGAGGTTTGTTCATCCTTCGGCGTATCCTTTTTCACAGCTGAATAGGCTGTCGGGATCAGGATTTTCGATTTAAATTCCTCTTTGATCATCGTTTTGACAAGTTCATTCAATTCTGCTTCTTTACTGATGCGAACCTCCATTTTTGAAGGGTGAACATTAACATCGACCAGCAAGGGATCCATTTCAATATTAAGGAGCACGATTGGGAACCTGCCAATTGGAAGTAATGTATGGTAGCCTTCTTGGATGGCCTTAGCTAATGGATAGTTTTTAATAAAACGACCATTGATCATCGTCGAGATATAGTTTCTCGATGCTCGGGTTACCTCTGGCATTGAAGCAAATCCTGTAATATTGTAGTCGAGCGATTGTCCAGAGATAGGAACCAACTGTTTGGCAATCGCCATTCCGTAAATCGATGCGAGCACCTGACGAACATCACCGTTTCCATTGGTTTGGAGCAGTTTCCTGTCATTATGAATCAGGCGGAAGGCAACCTCTGGATGAGAAAGGGCGAGTCGATTCACGACGTCCGTTATATTTCCAAGCTCGGTATGAATTGTCTTCATATATTTTAAGCGTGCTGGTGTGTTGAAAAATAGATCCGTTATTATGATATCAGTACCGCGCCTGCTTGACGCTTTTTCAAAGGTTTCAACTTTCCCACCTTCAATCACCAAACGGTTTCCAGCCCCTTCACCTGTCGAAGTCTTCATTTCGAGCCTTGAAACGGAGGCGACACTTGGCAGTGCCTCCCCCCGGAACCCAAGGGTCCTGATTCGGAACAAATCATTTTCATTCTTTATTTTAGAGGTCGCATGGCGTTGAAAGGCGAGTAAAACATCCTCTTCTTCGATCCCATTTCCATTATCCGTAATGCGGATTTTGGCGAGTCCTGCTTCTTCTACCTCAATTTCAATCACTGTACTGCCAGCATCAATTGAGTTTTCAACCAACTCTTTTACCACAGATGCAGGCCGTTCCACTACTTCCCCTGCCGCAATTTTATTCGATAAGGCATCATCTAATTGAATAATTTTACCCATTCCGATTCACCCCCTACTTTAACTTTTTCTGGAGCTCATATAACATGTTTATTGCTTGCAGTGGTGTTAAGTCTAATATATCAAGTTCCTTCATTTTCTCAATGACCCGTTTTTCCTTGGTAGAGAGTTCTTGTTTTTTTACTTCTTTTGGCTCATCAAAGAAAGAGAGTTGAGCAGGCTGTTTTTGAACCTTCACTTCTATAACTTCTACCGTTTTTGGTTCGGATTTTATTTCCATCATCGGCCTGTTTTCCTGAGGCTCAGTTTGCTCAAGTGCAGTTAATATGTCATTTGCTCGGCTAATCAAGTCTGCAGGAAGCCCAGCCAGTTGCGCCACATGTATCCCGTAACTCTTGTCCGCTGGTCCTTCCTTTATTTTATGGAGAAACACGACTTTTCCATTATGCTCAATCGCACTGACGTGAATGTTTTTTAACTTAGATAGTTCTTCCTCTAACACCGTTAATTCATGATAATGGGTCGAAAATAAAGTCTTCGCCCCAATGTTCGTATGAATAAATTCAATGATCGCTTGTGCAAGAGCCATTCCATCATACGTTGAAGTTCCACGTCCAATTTCGTCAAACAAGATTAAACTGTTTTGGGTGGCATTTGCTATCGCATTTTTCGCTTCAAGCATTTCAACCATAAAAGTACTCTGCCCGGAAATTAAATCATCAGCTGCACCAATGCGGGTAAAGACTTGATCAAAAATTGGCAGAACAGCTTCAGAGGCTGGGACGTAACAGCCGATTTGCGCTAAGATCGATATTAAAGCAATTTGTCGCATGTAGGTACTTTTCCCTGACATATTCGGACCCGTAATTAATAAGACTTCACGGTCGCTGTCCATGAGGCAATCATTTGGCACGTATTCCTGCGAATTCAAGACCTTTTCAACGACTGGATGGCGGCCTTCCTTAACAACGACACGGCCCTCCATTGAAAACTGTGGTCTAACATAGTGGCGGTCTTCACTAACTTGAGCAAAGCACTGCAGGACATCGAGTTCGCTTATTGTCTTTGCCAACGCCTGTAAGCGCGGAATTTGTTCCTTTACCATTTCGCGAATTTCAGTGAATAATTCATATTCGAGTTCACCGCATTTTTCTTCTGCTTGTAAAATTAAAGCTTCTTTTTCTTTTAAATCTGGAGTGATAAACCGTTCAGCATTGGATAATGTTTGCTTTCGCTCGTACTGCCCTTCTTCTAACAGATGCAGATTTGCTCGTGTAATTTCAATATAATACCCAAAGACGCGGTTATAGCCAACCTTTAGTGACTTAATACCAGTCTTCTCACGTTCTTCTCGTTCCAGCTGAGCAATCCACGTTTTCCCGTTTCGGCTGGCATCACGATATTGATCAAGCTGGGCATTGTAACCGTCACGAATCATATTTCCTTCTTTTAAGGAAAGTGGTGGATTTTCTACAATCGCCTGCTCCAAAAGATCAGTGATTTCTTCACACGGGTCAAGCAGTTCAACAATTGGACACACCTTATCATTTTGCATGCCGTCGAGGATTTGTTTCAAATAAGGCACCTGCATTAACGAACGCTTTAATTGGACCAAATCACGGGCATTAATATTGCCAAATGCTACTCTTCCAGCTAATCGTTCTAAATCATAAACTTCCTTCAGCTTTTCACGTAGTTCTTGACGCTCAAAATAATAGGAAAGAAGGACTTCCACAATATTTTGACGAGATTCAATGTCAGTTTGACTGATTAATGGACGGTCGATCCAGTGCTTTAACATCCTGCCGCCCATGGCGGTCATTGTCTCATCAAGGAGCCATAATAAGGAGCCTTTTTTTCCTTTTGAACGAATCGTTTCTGTTAATTCAAGATTACGCTTAGAATAGTAATCAATTTTCATATATTGATGGATTTGATAGGTAGTTACTGGCTGAAGATGATCTAAACTTCTTTTTTGCGATCGATATAAATAATGAAAAAGCCGTGCGATGGTTTGCTTAAGTTTTTCTTGATTCAAATCCTTTAGCAAATACGAAAAATTAATATCTATTGAACTACTATCTTCAAATGAAATCGCTAGGACATCTCGTTCACGAAGTTTCTTTTGTAATTCACCATCAAAGTTGCTTTCGACAACGACTTCCTTGGCATTTAAGACAGCTAATTCATTAAGAACTTCGTCAAAATTACTAGATAACAGGGTTACTCGGCTTTCCCCGGTTGAGATATCATTGTAGGCAAATCCATAGGTTTTGTCATCAAAACTGGTAATCGATGCAATATAGTTATTCTCTTTATCACTTAATCCCTTGCCTTCCATCACTGTTCCGGGTGTGATTAATTGTACTACTTCCCTTTTCACCATACCCTTGGTCAGCTTCGGGTCTTCAACTTGCTCGCAAATCGCCACTTTATAGCCTTTAGAAATGAGCTGTTCAATATAGTTGGGTGCAGCATGGTATGGAACCCCACACATTGGAATCTTATCGTCACTTCCACCATGTCTTGCAGTTAAGGTTATTTCTAATTCTTGGGAAGCCTTAACGGCATCATCAAAAAACATTTCATAAAAATCGCCTAAGCGAAAAAATAAAAAGGCATCTTGGTAATCTGCCTTAATGGTTAAGTATTGTTGCATCATCGGCGTATATCCAGCCATAATGACCTCCACTAAATAAAGACTTTCGATTATGTTCGACAAATTATTATACCATATTTCGTGTCGAGTTTTTGAGGAAGAAAAATCCTAATTATAAACATGTTTAAAAAAGAGAGAATTTATATTTTGTTAGAGGTGTAAATAGAATTCTCTCGAATATATTTACCTATAAAAAGACAAAGTAACAATAGCATTGGTCTGACATACTGGGGGGTGTAATTATTGAGCGGAGTATTTGGGCGCAGTTTCACTAACTATGATTTTGAAATGTTTTCAACGAGTCACTTTGTTATCATTTTTATTTTAATTTTGGGGGCTATCTTTGTTTTTTTTAAAAGAAATCAGTTGAAATCCATGCAAACTAGAGGGTTCGAGATAGGGATTGCTTTTTCGCTTATTATCATTGAATTAACGTATCATTTATGGATGATTATTAATGGAAGCTGGAAGCTAAGTCACGCTATCCCGCTAGAATTATGCAGCCTCAGTCTAATCTTAACCATTGTTCTTTTACTTACTAAGAAAAAAATAATCTATGAAATTTTATTATTTACGGCATTATTAGGCGCAACACAGGCATTAATTACTCCATCTTTAAACTATGACTTTCCACATTTTCGGTTCTTCCATTTCTTTTATACGCATTTGATGGAAATTTGGGTGCCGCTTTACTTTACATGGACCAAGGGCTATCGACCGACAATTTGGTCGGTTTTAAAATTATGTATCTTCTTAAATGTACTCATGCCCATTATTATGATGATTAATAAGCTGGTCGATGGAAATTATATGTTCTTAAGTCATAAGCCTGACAGCGCTAGTTTATTGGATATATTAGGACCATATCCATGGTATATTTTATCGTTAGAAGGTTTATTAATCGGGCTCAGTTTATTCGTCTGGTTAATCTTTCGTGAAAAAGGTGCGAAAAAAAGCGAAGTTGCCAGAGACGTACCAATCCAATAATTAGTAACTTTATTATTGACCTTTTGTCATTAACAAATTATAATAAATAACGTTCCTAATATATGTGTCTCAGTAGCTCAGTAGGATAGAGCAACAGTTTCCTAAACTGTAGGTCGGAGGTTCGAATCCTCTCTGGGACGCTAATATAACCCTTGCATAGCAAGGGTTTTTTACTTTATATTAATATATCTTCGAAAGACCACACGTTGTTAATTTAGAGCACATCTTTCTTTTCTTTCATAAACATGTAAGGGCGTTATCTTAAAACTTAGCTAAGATTTAAGATAACGCCCTTTAGATTACTTTTTATACAGTTTTCCAGTCTGCCGCAAATTTTTCAAGACCTTGGTCGGTTAAAGGATGTTTGGATAATTGCTCAATGACTTTAAATGGAATTGTAGCGATATGCGCTCCAGCCATTGCTACACGGGTAACATGATCAGGATGGCGAACTGATGCTGCAATGATTTGTGAATCTAGATTTTGAACACGGAACATCTGGGCAATTTTCGCTACTAGTTCTACACCATCTTCATTGATATCATCTAAACGCCCTAAGAATGGTGAAACATATGTAGCTCCTGCACGTGCTGCTAACAATGCTTGATTGACACTAAAAATTAATGTTACATTGGTTTTTACACCTTTTTTAGTTAAGTAGCGGCAAGCCTCTAGTCCATCAAGGTTCATTGGAAGCTTAATGGTAATATTCTTATCACCGCCATTAATTTTAATGAGCTCATTGGCTTCTGCAATCATTTGGTCAGCAGTTAGAGCGTTAGGTGTTACTTCAGCTGAAACGGACTCTACTTCTGGAACAGCATTTAAAATTTCTGCAATGCGATCTTCGAATTTTACGCCTTCTTTAGCCACTAAGGAAGGGTTGGTGGTTACACCTGATAACACGCCAATTTTATACGCCTTTTTAATTTCTTCTAGGTTTGCAGTATCGATAAAAAATTTCATAATCGTTTTTCCTCCATATTTTTTTAGTATTTTTAATTCTTTTCTACAGTGTGTCCGCCAAATTCATTTCTGAGTGTGGCTACCACTTTACCTGTAAAAGGAATCTTCCACTAATGAACGATATCGTATAAATAAGAAAAAGGCAATGACTGGTGTTGCCTTTTAAGGTCTAAAGCTACGTCTACAGTCAATTTCCACTAAACCAATACGTCCTATCTTTATTATTTTCTCCTCCCAAGGTACAAATATTTACTTTTATTTCGTTCGTAAAAGAATTTAAAATTATATCTCAACTTGAATGTTCTTTTTAGGTAAATTCAGAGATAACACCTTACTTCAAACCAAGTCTTACTAATAGTATATGAAATAGCTCGCATAAAAAAAAGGGGAAAAGTGTATTACCTTCGTTTTTTAGGGGTAGTTGTAGTAGAAATTCCAAAATGAAAAACTTTTATTTTTGCCAATATAAATTAACTTATAAAGGAAAGTACTAATTTTATATCATTTTGCTTCAACCAATTTACCTAAAGTAAAGTAAGTTTTCTCTTGAATTAGTGTTTTTTTCAAAAAAAACCCCAATCTCCATAATGTGGAAATCAGGATTTTTAGCTTAGTTCTTCATTAATATTTTACCCATGTATACTGCGTTACTTTGAAAGCATCAATATTTATAAATGCTTTTGTGGCAGCTTTTGCTTTTTTACCTGTTGCGACTATCTTAATTTTGTGTGCTTCATTTGCTAGACCTTGTTTATCAAAAACAATCGCTTTAAATTTGCGGCTAGAAGAGTACATGTCAATTTGCTTTACTTTTACTCCGTCAAGGTAAATATCCGCTTTTCCCATATTCTTATCTTTTAACGAATAAAGTCTGATTCCAGTTCCGGTAAAAGCATATTCAAGGGATCCGGTACTTCCTTTTGTTTGATGAATTGTCCCCAAGGAAGCGCTCGTATACTTCGGTTTGATCCATGAACCAGAATATTTAATTGCTGCATCTGTATTTTCAACGTATTTTGCTGTTTGCACCAAAATGGATGTACTTATACTGTATGTCCCAGACCCTTTTAATGCCGTCGGTACGATATAATACAGTCCTGTTTTCGTCGGTTTAAAGATGATTTTTTCCGAAGATGTTGTCCCTGTCGATTTAAGAAGGGCTGTTTTACCATAAATGGTTGTTGCCCCTATATTAAATAGTGAAAGATCAAAATTTGCGCCTGCAGGGCCAGCAAGTATGATCACATATGTTTTGCCCTGTTCAAAACGTTTTGACCAGACGTCATTAACATCTTTGTTATTAGGGTCAGCATTCAGGCTTCCCTTTGCAATTCCTACCAAAGGTAGACTTCCTTTAATATCATCATCATAAACGAAAGTGACAGCTGATGATAACGGAGTTTCAGTTTGCTCCTTTGTATTAATAACTACTGCATAGTTGTATGTTTTTCCAAGTACCGCATTCGAATCAGAATAAACTGTTGAAGTAATAGGCTTAGTATTCAATAGTTCATAGTTTGCTTGTGAAGATTCTTTCCGATAAATGCTATAAGATTCTGCCCATTGGACTGATGACCATGAAATAACAGGCTTGCCTTTATCATAATAAGCTTTTAATGAAACTGGATTGCTTTTCACTATAAATTTATCGACATTGATTCCGGTAGCACTTTTTCTAGAAAGAGGATCGCTTTTTCCAGTCCAAACAATTTTTACTGTGTGCTTGCCGTAAGAAGCAAAGGTTTTTGTGTATATGGTTTGTTGGGCTTTAAATGGACTAGAATATAGTGATTTAGTATCATCCTTAGTTCCGTCGATATAAACATCCGCTATACCCTGGGTCGGGTCTTTAAATCCTTTCCACTCAAAGTTATACCCAACGAATGAAAAGTTCACTTCTCCGATTGAATTAATAGCAGTGTCTGATTCTCCAGAATGCAAAGGATTAAAGGAAGGCATCCATCCACCGTAGAAGGACATTGAGTTTGAATCATCCTCATATGATCCGCCAAAATTACCAGTGTATAGTTTGTAATTTCCATTCCCTTTATAGGCGTAGACATTCACAAAATAGATGCCTGTTCTAGGTGCAGTAAACTTTATCGATTCATTAGATGTATTGGCATTCTCAGAAAAGGCAACCATTCCATTCGAATTGTTGATCGTTTCTGTTGATCCATCAAACACATACAAATCAAAGTCGGTTCTTGAACTGCCATTAAGTGAAAGAGAGAGCGCCTCACCTTCTTTTAAGGAGAAAGCAAAAACATCATTTTTATCTTTTGTGGCCTCTAAACTGTCATTTAAAACACTTTTTTCCAACGGAACTCCTGGAGTTTCGTCATCATTAAAGTTATCTAGATTGGTAGTGCTCACCATTTTCCCGCTGTTTACAAACCCTTTTAACGAGCCTAGAGTCTTTCCTTTGGCACTTGTATATAACTTTAGCATATCCGGTGACATGCCTGGACGTAATCCTAGTAAAATAGCAGCTATTCCTGTCGTATGAGGAGTTGCCATCGATGTTCCACTATAGTAATCATATGCCTGATCATAATCAGAAACGTATTTCGTATTTACAAACGTTCTAGAATCTGTAGATTTAATAAAATCAGCAAACGGATAAGGCGATTCAAAGCGGTTTACATTATATTTGGTATCTGCATAAATTCCAACAAGATTGCCAGATTCATCAGTTAAACTTAAACCTTCTACATTCAAACTTGGTGCGATATCAGAAAAAACGTTTAAATGCAATGAATCCTTAACAAATGGTGATTTTTCTTGGCCTCCTAGCGCACTTTGTCCAGTTAACAACAAGTTCCCGCCATTTGATAAGTAATCTTTTAACATTTCAGTGTCTGCAGATGTTAAAGTTGTACCTTCCTCTGTAAATATTCCAAATCCATTTCCTGTAAACCACACCACTGCATCAAATGCGGCTAATTTAGATTTATCAATGTAATTTGAAAGGGATGAGTCAGAATTTACTGTTATGGTTGTTAGCGAAGAATAGCCGCTCAAAAGTTCTTTTTGATAAATAGGTAAATAATTTTTAAATAAGCTTGAAATTTCTGGATCACCTTTAAACATTTCTGCCAGGTCACTTTCATCATCTTGGACCAGAAGAATGTTCTTAGTTGAATCCACTCCTATATAATCTAGTGCTCTGTTAAAAGCATCTTGTCTTTGTGCCCCGGATAATTTTTCGTATCCAATGCCATCATAAATTGCTTTGTAATTTCCCCCGTTGATTTCTGCCGATGCTCCTGGCTGGTCAAGACCAATTGCTTTTAGAACGTCGTCCATCGGATATTTAGGAACAGAACTTAAGATATCGACACCTGGTGCAGCAACATCAACGGAATTGAAGCCATAATTGGAGAATGGAGCTAGTTTCCCTTTATTATCAACCGCTGCTACAGATAATATATTGGTAGATTCGAAGCCAGCTGGATAAGATCCGCCTTCATCGTTATCCATTCCATCATTTCCAGCTGCGGCAACAAATAAACTACCACTATTTGCTATGGCTTCTTCTAGCAAGGGGTCATATTCTTCTCCGCCCCAACTGTTATTCGTAATTTTTACGCCCATCGTTTTCGCATAAGCAATGGCCTCGATCGCATCTGCCGTTGTTCCCCCATCAGGACCTAGGAATTTTATCGGTAAAATCTTCACGTTTGGAGCAACACCGACTACACCTTTATTTGTACTAGTGTCTGTTCCCTCTAACTCAGCAGCAATGGTTCCAGACACGTGCGTTCCGTGCATGTCCCCATCAAGTGCATCATAGACAGTGTTATCTTTATGATAAAAATCCCACCCATTGAAATCGTCTATATAACCGTTTCCATCATCGTCTTTTCCCTCTTCACCATCTATTTCAATTTGATTTCTCCAAATCTTATCTTCTAAATCAGGATGACTAATATCAACACCCGTATCAATGACACCGACGACAACTTCCGGAAGCTTGGAACCAAAATTTCCCCAACCTTCTGGCGCATCTACATCTATGTCTACTAATCCATTAATCTCTTTGATCGCTTGTCCACTATTGTTTAGACCCCATAACTGATCATAATAGTTAGGAGCACTGTTTAAATCCGAAGGATAATATTTGTAATTAGGCTGGACAGATTCAATTGTATTATCGTTTTCTATTGTTTTAATATAATCAGTCATACTTTGCCCGGTAGGAATTTTGACAACCTCTGCATTAACTGACTTTAATTTCTTCATGGATTTTAGCGAAAATTTCTTCTGGAATGTGCTGATTTCCCCAGTCGTCACTTTCTTCTTATATTTTATGATTACTTCGCCTGTTTGATATGTACTCTTATTTTGTGAGCCCTGTTTATTTAGTTTTTCCTTGATTGCTGTTTCTAGTTTACTTTCTGGCTCCTTATTAATAGAAACCTTGTTGCTTGCTTTTTCTACTGCTTTCATTTGGCTTTTTCGAAGTGTGTTAGTAGAATTCACCTGACTTGCTGAAAGTACGGAACTGCTCTTCACTGTGGTTTGTTGTGTAGCCTGTACGGGCCCTGGAAAAACTGTTGATAATAACAGAAAGGCAGTAACCGGTAAAGATAAAAGTCTTTTTTTCTTCATTCTGCACCTCTCAAAATAGATTAATAGGATCATTGTATGAGAAAGCTCTTTATGTCTAGCAGAAGATAGTACTACTTACTCATATATTGCCATCATATACCAAAAGTAAATTTTTTGGTATAAAAATATTTAATTATCTTAAGAGAGGCTTAACGCCCGAAAACACTGTTTCCGGGCGTCATATTAAGGTTTAAGTTCAATCGCAAGGAGTCACAGCATCCCTTATCTCTCCGTCAAGTTCCTCTAGATATTGGATCGTTTGTTCCTCGTTCCAGCCAAATTTGTCTCCCATAAAAGCAATGACTTCTTCCTTCCATGTATGGACCCAGTTGATGTAAAAAAACAACGCCCCTGTACGGCGGATAAAGAAATCTGAAGGAGTTAACGTCATTTCATGCTCAATCGAGTACATTAATTGCGCAAAAACTGCTTTTGGCAATTTTACGTTTTCTAGATCATCAAATCTCTTGAGGTATAAGAAAATATCACTCGCATTTGAACCGTACCTTTGCACCAATTGCCGGGCTTCCTCTTTTGTTAATCCATATTCCATTGCTTCCTGTTCTTTTAGAAAAATAAATTGTTCAAATCCTTGAGAACCTCCGACTTTACCTCCTGAGATTGGATAGTTTTTGGTTTGTGATGCTTTAAATATTTGCCCATTCTCTAAAAGACGTTTTGAAATCAAGTCAACCACTGATTCTGCCATCTTCCGATACCCAGTGAGCTTTCCCCCCGCAATCGTGACCAAGCCACTTTCGGCCTCCCAAATTTCATCCTTACGTGAGATCTCTGAAGGGTCCTTGCCTTCTTCATAGATTAATGGACGGACACCTGCCCAGCTTGATTCGATATCTAAGTTGGTTACCTTTACCTCTGGAAACATAAAGTGAATGGCCTTTAATAAATAGTCACGGTCATCCGCACATACTTTTGGATGGGTTGCATCACCATCAAAAAAGGTATCAGTTGTTCCCACATACGTTTTCCCGTCACGGGGAATAGAAAACACCATCCGGCCATCGGGCGTGTCAAAATAGACCGCTTGGCGGAGCGGGAACACAGAATGGTCAATCACGAGATGAACACCCTTTGTTAAACGTAACTGTTTGTTATTTCTTCCGTAGTCTTTATACCGAATCTGATCCACCCAAGGACCTCCTGCATTGACCACTTTTTTCGCTCGTACGTTAAACACCTTGTTTGCATGCAAGTCCTTAACCCTGACACCCGTTATTACCTTATCTTGATAGATAAATTCCTCCGCTTTTACATAGTTCATAGCATTTGCCCCGTTCTCTACGGCTGCTTTTATTACTTCAATGGTTAGCCTCGCATCATCTGTACGGTATTCAACATAGTAGCCACCACCTAAAAGTCCTTCTCTTTTGATAAGCGGTTCTTTAGCAAGCGTTTCATTCCGTGAAAGCATGCTGCGGCGTTCTGTCTTTTTCACCCGTGCTAAAAAATCATAAATACGTAAACCGATGGAGGTGCTAAACGGACCAAATGTTCCACCTTGATGGAGCGGGAGCAGCATCCATTCAGGAGTCGTGACATGGGGACCATTCTCATAGACAATTGACCGCTCTTTTCCTACTTCTGCTACCACGTTGACTTGAAATTGCTTTAAGTACCGCAAACCGCCATGAACAAGCTTTGTTGACCGACTGGATGTGCCAGCAGCAAAGTCCTGCATTTCCACAAGGGCGACCTTCATTCCGCGAAGGGCCGCATCCAAAGCAATTCCTGCCCCAGTGATTCCTCCTCCAATGATAAGCAAGTCATATTCTTCCTCTGACATGATTTTAAGCCGGTCTTCCCTTTGTAACGCTGAAAATAATTCAGTCATTTTTGCTTCCTCCCAGGTGAATTTGGAAAAAGAAAGGCCAAAACTGTATTATAGCAAGAGCTATAACTATAGTTTTGGCCTCTCGAAATCTCGTTTCAATCGATATTAATTTAATTATAACAAACATATATATTACTTTAAAGTAATAAAACGCATCCCTTTGTCGGATTTTTCCAATTTTAATTATTGCAGCTGTAATTGAGGCCGACGTTTAAATTTCACAATGAAAAATGTCAAGGTTGCTGCAAGGAATAAGATAAAGAAGATCGCAATATGCCCAATATTATTCCACATGAAGCTAAAGTCACCAGAAGAGATAACTGCTCTAAAGCCAGAAATTGTATAGGTCATTGGCAGGTACTCCATAATATTTTGGAGGAATTTTGGACTTAATTCAATCGGATAGGTTCCTGCACTGCCTGTTAATTGCAAAATCAAGATAATAACAGCTAAGAATCGACCAGGATTATCAAGAGCCGTAACTAGGAATTGAATAATCGCTAGGAATGCCCAGCTGGTAAAAATACTTAGCAAGATAAAATATGGTACACTCTTCACGTCGAGTCCAAGACCTAATAACATGACCGCGTCTACCAAAAGCGCCTGGCCAATTCCGACAGCTAAAATGACACCTGTTTTTCCGATAAACCAACTAAATCCATTCTTCGGCTTCGATGCTGGTTCATACATTGGAAAAATAACAGAAAGCATAAGTGCACCGACAAATAGACTAAGAGACAAGAAATAAGGAGCCAATCCACTCCCGTAATTGGGAACATGATTGATTTTTTTATCCTCAAGATGAACTGGTGTTGCAAACATTTCATAAACTTGATTATTAGCCTTCACGTCACTGGTATCCTTAGCCCCATCAGCTAGTTGATTGCTCAATTCTTTCGAACCGTCCGCAAGTTTAGTCATCCCGCTGTTTAATTCCGCTGAACCACTGGAAAGAGAGGACATCCCGGTAGTTAAATCCTGTTCACCCTTATAAAGGGAACTAGTGCCTGTTGCTAATTGATTGGAACCCTGAGCCAGCTTACTTGTTCCATCTTGTAATAAAGTGGAGCCAGAAGCTAATTTTCCTAACCCAGTGGTTAAGCTGCTTGAACCACTTTCAATTTTACCAAGTCCAGATTGCGCTTCATCCAGTTTTGAACCAAACAGGGTAAGCCCTTGCGTTAACTGTCCTTGTCCGTCTAATACCTGCTTCGACCCATTAGATAATTGGTTGATCCCAGCCGCCAATTTAACTTGACCTTGATTCAACTTAGTAGCACCAGCTGCTAACGAACCTGCGCCCTGTTTTAATTGTCCTGCACTAGTCGACAATGTATCGACACCAGTAGCCACTTGCTGGCTGCCTTCAGATAATTGTGCCAAGCTGTTCATTAGCGCATTTAATTTTTCCTTCTCAGTGGGATCATTCGTATTTTCCACCATGTTGCTTACTTGACCCAACAGCTGCTGAAGTCCTTGGCTGACGGTGTCTGCCCCGGTTTTTGTTTGGTCTGCTCCAGTTTTCCACTTATCTAAGGAAGCAGACAAATGTGATGAACCATCCTCCAACTGCTTTGTTCCTGTTTGTAAATCAGGTAAATTTCCTGCAACTGAAGCTAAGCCATCTGATAATTGCTTTGTGCCCTCTTCCGCTTTGTTAGCACCTGCTAACAGCTTTGTGTTGCCATCTTTCAATTGTGTAAGTCCTGTACTGAATTGCTTCAATCCACTTTGAAGCTGCTCAGAACCAGAGGAAGCTGATTCCACTCCATTGGAGAAAGCGACAGCTTTTTCGGCTAAAACTCCAAGGTTTTGCTTGATCGTTTTCGCACCTTTATCCACGGATTTAGCACCGTTGGCTAACTTTTCAGCACCGCTCCCAGCCGATGTAATGCCATCTGATAAACTTCTAGTACCTTCTTTGGCTTCAACGACCCCGTCATAAAGCTCCCCGGCACCGTCACTTGCCTTATTTAACCCTGTAGCGACGTCTTTAATATTGTCGAACATGGATTCGGCGTACGTCTTCGTTACGGAGCTAGACACTGCTTCTTTTATTTTCTCAACAGCAGAATCACCAATTTTTGATGATAAATAATTATTTCCTTCATTAACAGTATAGATCAGATTAAGTTTTTTGGGATTGTCACTTTGCAGTGTGGTCGCATTTTTTGAAAAATCCTTTGGAATTTCAATTTCTAAATAATACTCTTCATTCATTAACCCTTGTTTTGCCTTACTAGCGCTAACAAACTCCCAATTAAATGTGTTTTTCTTCTTTAAATTATCAACCAAATCCGTGCCAATCGTTAATTGCTTTCCATTGTACTCGGCTCCATGGTCATTATTGACAATCGCAACCGGCATTCTGTCTAGGTGGGCATATGGATCCCAAAAGGCCCATAAGTAGGTTCCGCTGTATAACACAGGAATCGTCATTACACCAATAATGGCGATGAGCAATTTACGTGTGCGAATAATCCGAAGAAATTCACTTTTCATTGATGATAAAACTTTCATGTTACTCACCTCATTAATATTTACTGACTATAATGACCACAATCCTCATTCAGTCATTTTTAGGTAAAAAAATTTAATTTTTTATACCTTTTAATAAAAAAACCTTGATAATCTCTGCAATTTGCTCGGAACTTAATGGTTCATGACTTTTTTCCCAGTCTGAAACCAATGCAATATACATTTTAAATAGTAAAAAACTCGTCAGCTCCAGGTCAGTTTTAGGAATAATCCCCTTAGAAGATGCTCCTTCAATTTTCTGCTTGATATAGGTGAGAATTTCATTCTCTATATGCTGGAGCATCTCCGAAACGGCTATTGTCCCCATCTCTTTTTCTTCCTGTATCAGTTTAATCATTAGCTGGTGATGCGAACGAAACTCTAATAAACGAAATAAAGCACGATGTACATTTTCCGTAAATGGCAACCCCGGCTGAATAACCGCTTCAGCCTCATTTTTCATCTCATTCACTAATGATGAAACAATTTCAGCAAATAATTCTTCCTTGTTTTTAAAAAAGGTATAGATTGTGCCTTTTCCCACATTAGCTAATTTTGCTACCTGATCCATCGTCGTTGCCTTAAATCCAAACAACGAAAAAGATTTTGCTGCTGCCTCGATAATCAATTTTCTACGATCCGTGGCCATTGATTTCACTTCCTAATTGACCGTTTTAGTTTTTTAGTCATTTTTCACTTTACAAATATAACACACTATATTTTTTGATTCAACTATATTGTCAAATAGTCTTGTTTATAATCTTAAGGTCCTTTTTCTGAATTCCTTTGGTGTCAGTCCATATTTCCCTTTAAAAATTCGATAAAAATAACTGATATTATCATAGCCAACTTGCTCTACGATCGAAGCAATTGCCATATCGGTTCCTTCCAGTAATTCTTTGGCTTTGACAAGGCGCCTCTCCTGGAGAAGCTCTTTAAATGTGTGCGAGGTGCCCTTTTTTATCGTTTTACTTAAACCATAATGAGATTGTTTCAGTCGATCTGCTAATTCATATAACGAAGCATCCTTGAACTGTTTTTCAATATACTTCAGTGACTCAACAACCAAATAATGATTGATGGAAGCTTCTTCTTTTCTCTCGACTCGGTCGGAATTTTTAATCAGTTCAATCAGGAAAAGACCCATATAAAGCTTTATGGTTGATTCAGAAAAAGTGGAAGGATGCATGATTTCTCCTATCATTTTTCCAATCATACCTTGAATCTCAGGAACATCTGCCACTTTAAAATATAGAAATTGTCCGTTCTGCGTATTGTTATAAAGGCTATTGATGAGAAAATCACTGACAATATTTTCGGAACTTAAAAAGGAAAAAATAAAATCAAAGAAAGCTGGGCGGATGATGAAATTAATGACGATGTCATCTTTTGCACAGGCTTTTATTTCATGTTCAATATACTGATTTAAAAGGAGTAGTTCACCTTTTTTTAAGGTAATTTGTCTACCCCCAACCGTTTGATTCAATTCTCCGTTAAAGACATAATTCACTTCTATATAGTCATGCTTATGTAAGGGAAAATCTACAAACCTTGTGTGCTTGCGCACCATAATCATCTTATCTTTACTAAGAAATTTTTCACTTTCAATGATAAAATTGGTTTTACTAGTATAGATGTCTTTACTTACTTCTGTTTTTTGGTCAAGGATGTGCTTTTCTTCATCCGTTATTAACAAGAGCTCTTTTAGAAGGTCATGATTCACGTAATTCACCTATTCACTTAGATTTACATCTACTATCAATTTTAGTATAAGCAAAATCATAACATACTTACCTCCAACCATCAGAAAAAAAGAGCATCGGTATTCCGATACTCTTTTCATTCTTATTTTATATTAGACAATTTCCTTAAACATCTCAATAACTTCTTCTTTTGTCGGCTGGAATGGATTACCTGGTGCACAGGCATCATTTAATGAGTTTACTGCTAATTTTTCCAAATCTACTTCGTTCACTCCTAGCTCTGATAATTTGCTAGGGATTCCTACTTCAACAGAAAGAGCTTTTATTGCGGCAATAACTTCCTCTGCACATTGTTCATCTGTTTTTCCAGCTACTTCAAGACCAGCAGCTTTGGCAATCGCTCGGAATTTTCTTGGATCTCGTTTTGCATTTTCCCGTTCCACGATTGGAAGCAGCATGGCATTACAAACACCGTGTGGTAAATCATAAACGCCTCCAAGCTGATGCGCCATGGCATGAACAAAACCAAGACCGGCATTATTAAAGGCAATTCCGCCTAAGAACATAACGTACGTCATTTGTTCACGGGCTTCAATATCATGGCCGTTCCTAACCGCACGTGGCAAATAATTAAAGATGATTTCCACCGCCGCAAGAGCAGTCGCATCAGTTACCGCATAAGCTCCTGGGGTAACTATGGCCTCAATCGCATGTGTTAAAGCATCCATTCCTGTCGCTGCTGTTAACGATGCTGGCTTATCTACCATTAATTCTGGGTCATTTACGGAAATAGTAACTAAACTATTTTTATCAACCATAACCATTTTTACTTCACGTTCTTTATCGCTAATCACATAGTTGATCGTAAATTCACTGGATGTCCCGGCCGTTGTGTTGACTGCTATGATTGGAATAGACTTATTCTTAGTTTTTCCAACCCCTTCATAATCACGAATGTCCCCTCCATTGGTTATATAAAGACCAACTGCTTTTGCCGTATCCTGTGGTGAACCGCCGCCAACTGATACTAGACAATCACATTGGTTGGTTTTAAATACATCTGCTCCGGTATACACGTTTTCAATTGTTGGATTTGGCTTTACTTCATCATAAACAATATATTCAAGATTGATAGAATCTAGTTCTGCAAGAACTTTTCCAGCAACTCCACTTTGATTCAGGAATTTATCGGTAACAACCATCGCTTTTTTAAAGCCAAAATCTTTTACTAGTGGAGCAAGCTCCTTTAAACAGCCTCTACCCATTAAATTTGTACTTGGAACGTAATAAACACTCATTATAATTCCTCCTCTAATATGTTCACTATTTCACAAATTTATTTTTAAAATTAAGGGACGATGACGTCCCTTAATCATAAATCAGAGTCTATAAATTTAAAATTCCAGGTCTAGGGACTACGTTAAAAGCATCCGCAAGGTCTTGTAACTGCTGGTCAGTAATGGTTTGCTTTTTACCACCTTGGGCACATACAAGGGTATAAACTTGAGCAGCTTTTTCGGCTGTTTCAATCAAGCCAAATGTTTCATCCATTGTCGCCCCTGCCCCGAAAATACCATGGTGCGGCCAAACAACTAGGCGGACATGTTCCATTTTCTCAGCTGTTGCTTCACCAATTTCATTCGTACCCGGAATGATCCAAGGAATTACACCAACACCATCAGGGAAAACCACAATACATTCTGTACACATTTCCCAAAGTGTTTTAGTAAATTCTTCTTCCTTCAAACTATGTGAAAATGTCATGGCAATCAAATTTGTCGCATGGCAGTGCATAATCACGCGGTGGTTTTTGTCTGCTGCTAAACGCTTCATGTGATTCATTAAATGTGTTGGTAGCTCACTTGTTGCTACGCCGCCATCTTCTAGACCCCAAAGAATTTCGTAACTCTTCCCATCAGCTGCAATGCGAATAACTCCTAGGTTAGAAGCCGGATCTTCCTTCACATTTTTAAAGTATTTCCCAGAACCTGTAACTGCAAAATATCTTCCTGCTAGCTCAGAAGCATTAAAATTCATTGGTATTGTTCTTACCACATTTTCAACATCTAAGTAAGGTAGAACTTCATATTCATTTAACAGGTAACTAATATTTCCACCATTGCGTTCATCCCAGCCTAGTCTATATAGATTCGATGTCGCTTCAATCATTTCTTGAATAAAAGGGGCTGTATATATTAAATTTCTCAATGTCATACTCATAACCATTCTCCTCTTATAAAATTAATTTTTTTAAATGACTTACTGATTTTCTTCACATTTACATCATACCTCGATAATCCACATAAAACAACATAAACAAAAATTATATTTCTGTTTATTTCCGTTTTATTAATAATTTTGTCACAAATAACATTCATTTGCTTCTGGATAAACAAAATAAACAGACCGAAGAGGTCTGTTTATTTTTGTTCTTTTATAAATTATTCATAATCCTCAATCCGCCATTCATCTTTCCAATCTAGATAAGCCATTTTTCCATCAAATCGGAATGGGAGCCATACATAATCTGCTTTTGTTGTATCGACAACAAACTCAGGTCCCCTCTCTATTTCATTCTTATCAAAGTCCGGATTAAAAATTTGCTCAAAAATCTCTGCTGACTTCCTCAGCTTCTTCTTCCATTACCATGAAAACAAGCCAAACTTATCGTTTAAGTTTGGCTTTCAGAGTTAACCTATTTTCTTACCATTCACGAGCACTCTCGTTTTTTCAGGGGCTGCAATCTGAACATCAATTTCCTCCGGCAAGGTAATTTGCAAATCAATATACTCCCCTAAATCCTTACAATAAATATCAATTTTCCCTTGTGGAATGGGGACCGATCCTTTTATCCACTTTAATCCATTTAAGTTTGGAGATACCGCTACTTTCGTAAATCCGGGTTCTAATGGTTTTACGCCTAAAAAGAGCACTCCAAATACATAGGTTGGGGCTGCGGACCAGGCATGACAATGACTACGGCTAAAGTCTCCTTCGATTAATTCCCAGCCTTCCCAACACGTGGTCGCATCATTTTCAAGCATATAACCATAGATATCCTTGATATTTTCGAGTACGATATCATTCTTACGTAATTCCATTAGTGCTTGATAGTAGAAAAAGAGGACAAAGGGACTTTTAATTTGGACAAAGCTCTCTGGTGGGTCAACCAGATATTTTTCTATAACTTCTCTGCGCTCCCCTTCAGCACAATTTGTTAAATAAACCATTAGATTGGTTTGGATACTACGAGTTTTAGACGGCGTTCCATCATCATGAATACTATCAACAAAAACTTTTCCTTCTTCATCCCATAAATTTTGGTTGATCGCTTCTTTCAATTGATGAGCGAAAGTTATAAAAGCTACTTCATCCTCATTCTTCCCCAGGACGGACGCTAAGTACGCAGTCTGTTTTAAGGCATCTACTAGGAGTGCATTTTGATGCGTGACGATGGTTTGTTCAGTATCCATCGGTGCCCAATCCAACATATTCCAAGCTGATATTTCTAATAATCCTTCTTTATTAATAAATTCTTGAAATCGTTGAACTGTCAGTTTGAGTTCAGGATAAATCTCTTGAATAAAGGCTAAGTCTCCTGTAAAACGATAGTATTCGCGGCAGGCCTTCATCCACAGAATTGACCATGCAGTTAAAACATTCTGCCAGCCACTTGGTACATGAGATTCTGGAAGCGGCGACCGGTAAACTGATTTAGATATTAATCTTAAACAACGTTTGACTAAATCATAGTTTCCAAATGTATAGTAATTCATTAAAGAAATGTTATATGAATCGCCTGTCCAAAGTGCCTGCTCATAGGCTGGACAGTCAATGATAGTGTCTTGGGCACACATCCGAACCGTATGCTTTGATATTTCCCAAATTTTATTTAAGAGATAATCCGAACTGCTAAATGATCCTACATTTCCAGTAGGGAAAGTAGTTACATCTACCTTAATATTGAATATCTTACAACTTGTTTTTAAATTTCGAATGGTAAGCAGCATATATCGGAATCCTCTAGGAATAAAGGATCGGTACACTTGCCGGCCGTTCCTGGTAATATATCTTAATGAATTGTTCAATGAAAAAGTATGCTCGATTCTGCCATCTTGATGAATACTTTCAAATAAAAAAAAGTCAAAAATCGTCCCTTCTGCAGCCTCTACTTCGAACTCAATGTGTCCTAAATATTCCTTCCCAAAATCGATGAGATATTCTGTATCCCCTCGTTCCATTGGGTTGACCTTGGTAAAACTTTGATTCGGCAAGACCATATTATGATGCTGAAAACCAACTGGAAACGTTCTTAACTCATCTTTAAAAATCGAAAGAAGGCTAACATTATCAGTACAAACATGTTCATTTGGAATAGTTTTTGCCCACATTTTAAAGGGTTCTAACTCACTAAGGGATGATAGATGCTTCATTTGTAAATATTCATTTTCGAGAGGAATAGACCATTCGATTGGTTTTCCAAGTTGAAGCAAGGTCGTTGAATAAAAAGGGCCAAACCCTAAAAATCTAGTATGATCTTCACTGAATGGGGCTGTTACCTTTATTTCTTCAGGGAAATCAAAAGCAAGATGGATTGTTGGTTCGTGAAAGGAACCCCCTACATCTACAATCAATAAATTTGTACCTTTTCTTAGATTCACTTTTTCATATGTACCATTTTGCGTTTTATACTCTATTCCATTTATGGTAAATTCCCGTTTGGCCTCGGCATGTGCATCAAAGGTTAAGGTGATAACTCCGTCAACATCTTCGTTTGAATGAAGTTCAGTGACTAGATAACCTTGGATGATTTTACCTGAGTTACAATCCAACTCACCAGGAAAAAAGGTTGGTTTTAAATCAATCGAAAAGTGTTGTGATATTGGTCTCACTGCTTTTAACGATAATACACTTTTCGGAATAATAGGTTCATTGGTTAAATGGGGAATATCTCTAGGATTAAGAGTCCTCCACGGCTCTATTCCGTATGGACCGATTATTTCTGCATTAGCCCATTCTGTGTCGTCAAAAGAAAGCTGTTCCCATTCACCATTGAATAGATTTGCATCATATACCTCTGCCCAGGATAAACAATTGGACATCTTGACAGATTCTTTAATAAATCCATCATGGATGGCCGTCTTCCACTTTTCATTGGTAAGGAGCTGCCCAATCACCTCACCCTGATTATAGAAATCTATCTGCGCTAATAATCCGCCTCTTCCTTCTATATAATGCATGGTTCCCATACCATAATGATTAACTAAAACAGCAATAACATTTACCCCTTTTTTTAGTCTGTTTAACTCGTATTGGTCATTATACCATTCAGTGGTCCAGCCACGGACGGGACCAGACCCTATTTGTTCTCCATTCAGATAAACAACATATTTGGTATCCGCAGAGATGGATAATATGGCTGATTCATATTCCGAAGTGATTGTAAAGGTTCTTCTGAAGCATGTCCATTGATTCCTCGGATGTTCCCCGCTTAGGTCCCAAATCCAATTTGCTTTCCAATCCATCTTTCTTCCTCCAATGCACAAGACCCGACTCATTTAGGTAAATCTAGAAAGAATCGGGCCTTAACTTTATAGTCTTCTTACTTAACCGAGCCGGCTGTCATTCCGGCGACAATCTTCTTGTTAAAAATAATAAATAGAATGAGAGGTGGAATAGAAATTACTAGTATATTCGTAAAAAGTAAATTCCATTTTGTAATGTACATACTCATAAAGTTATAAAGTGTTAACTGTAATGTGGCGTTTTCCGCACCAGGAAAGAAGTATAAGGGATTAACGAAATCATTGTAGACACTTACGGCCGTTAATACAACCACTGTAGCAGATACTGGTTTTAATAATGGCAAAATAATATGAAAAAATAATTTAAACCTTCCGCATCCATCTATTAATGCAGCCTCATCAAGTGACTTAGGAATCGTAACCAGAAACCCTCGATACAAAATAATCGTAAATGGTAAGTTCAACGCCACCTCAACAAGCACAATTCCTGGCATCGTTTTAAACAGACCAATTTCTTGGAGCACCCATATGGTTGGAACCACTGCGGGAGGAATTATTAATCCAGCTAAGATTAAAAAATTAATATACGGAGTTACTTTTGAAACTTTACGCTGTAAGACATATCCGGCAGCAGCACCAAGGAAGATTAAGAGAATAATTGATAACCCTGTAATCATCACACTGTTATAAAAAGCATGGAGAATCATTCCATCTCTGGCACTTAAAACCTCTTGTAAATTCTCGATGAAATGGGAAGCACTTGGCCAATCCATATTTAACAATGATGATTCCTGGACATCTTTAAACGCATTGATAATAACAAAATAAAAGGGTATTCCAAAAATCCCCAATGTGGCTAAAACCGCGAAACATTCGATTAGCAGCTTCGATAATTTTTTGCGAGTTATTACCTTACTTTTGTCTGGAACTAAGGGTTTTGTTCCGATCCCATTTATGACAACCTTACTCATTATAAGTCCACCTCTTTACTATTAAGATACGCGTACAGAGGGAAGGCTAATGCAGAAACTAGGATGAATAAAATGACATTTCCTGCAGTTGAAAGGCCAAAAAATCCTGCCTGGTATTGCTTATATATAATAGAAGCAATCAGGTCGGTACTAAAACCTGGCCCCCCTTTTGTCATGGTCCAGATTAAATCAAACGAGCGTAACCCGCCAATAAAAGAAAGAATGATAACCGTGTTCATGGCAGGCCGGCTAAGAGGTAAGATGATATTCTTAAATTTATGCCATGCGTTTCCTCCATCAATCATAACTGCCTCATAATAATCTTCTGGAATCGACATAATTCCAGCAATAAAAATGACGGTCGCCATCCCGATTCCTTTCCAAACATCAACCAAGGCGACAGATAATAGAGCAATCTGGGTATTCCCTAACCAATCCGGCCCAACAATTCCCAAACCTTTTAGCACAATATTGATCAGTCCTTGTGAAGGATGCATCAGCATGGTAAATGCAATCCCAACGGCAATTGTACTTAACAAGGTTGGGAAGAAGATCATGGAACGAATAAATCCGACAGTTTTCAGTTTTGTACTTAGAAAAACACCAAGTAACAGTCCGAGTATGACTTTTAAACCACATGTGACCACCGCGTAGATTAGAGTATTTTTAAAGCCTATGTTTAAAGACGGTTCAGTTAAGAATGTTTTAAAGTTGTCAAACCCAATAAATTTCCAATCTGTTAACGTCCACCATGTCATACTGAAAAACAGGGACATAATGGTTGGCAACAAGAAAAAGGCGAAGTATACGATACCCGCTGGTAATAGAAAGTAATACGTGTACGTTTTATTTGTTAACTTATTCATCTGCTGTTCCTCCCTTCCATCCTTTATAAGATATTGGCCCTGCTAGAAACTAGTCAGGGCCAATAAATGAATAGTTTAATATTTTATTACCAACCCTCAAGACCAAGTTGTTTTGCTTGTTTTTCAACATCTTTATCGTATAGCTTAGCTCCCTCTTTGGCCGAACTAATGCCACTGCCCACTTGAGTTGTAATTTGCTCTAGATTAGGTCCTTTGACTGGGCTTAAGAATTCAAGTGCAGGAGCTGTATTGCCTGATTCAAAATATGGAAGCATATCCTGTACTGCTTGGTATACATCGCCGGAAAGCTTTATTCCTTTTATCGCTACAGGACCAGTTGGTTTGATTTTTGCAGTATATAAATCAGTACCTTCTTGTGATACATAAAACTCTAAAAATTTCTTAGCTGCATCAATATGTTCACTATTTTTATTGATAAAGATTCCAGCCGGCATCCAAACCGTTAAACCATTCTTATCCGCACTGTCACTTGGTTGTGGGAAGAAGCCAATATCTTGCATTTTGTCAGGGGAAGTTGCGGCAAGATTAGCCAATGCGAAAGTAATCATTGGATAGTGTACACCAGTACCATCGGCCAACATTTTCAACCCTGCATCATAACCAGTTGAAAGGAAATCTTTGTTTAAGTACCCTTTTTTATTCACATCTGCTAATTTCTCAAAACTGCGAAGGGCAGCTGGAGTAGTAGAAATTTTTGCTTTGTTTGCCGTAAAATCAGCTGCGAAATTCGGACTTTCCGCAAGGACATTGTAGTTATCAGCAAGAACAATCACCTGTGATGTCCAAGTATCTTTATACGTAGCAATAACAGCCGTTTTACCAGCTTGTTTAATTTTTTCATTATTAGCCATCAATTCATCCCATGTTTTGGGAACAGTAAGACCTAGTTCTGCATAAACTTTTTTGTTATATAACCAGCCACCTGCATTCGTTGGTGTGCCAGGAATTCCAAACACCTTCCCATTTGCGGTAACTGCTTCCTTGAAACCATCCATAATATTTTCCATGAAAGGTTCTTTACTTAAATCAACAAAATTTTGTTCCGGGTTAAGTGCCTGTAACTGTGATCCTGAGTTATTCCATACTAAATCATTCATATCACCAGTTGCTAATCTAGTTTTGATAATATTGTCACCCTCTGAGCCGCCAGGGCGTGTCTCAATTTCTACCTTAATATTAGTCTTCTTCTCAAATGCATCGATTATGGCATTAATTCCATCTAATTGTGTTTGATTGTCAATTAAAAATGTTACTTTTTCAGGTTCTTTTTCCTTACTTTTAGTACCACCCGAAGTGGTTTCTTCTTTGCTTGTACATCCAGCTAAAATCCCTGCCATTAGTGCACTGCTTAGCAATAATGAGGCAATCTTCTTTCTTTTATTTTGGATCATCTTTTTTCCCCCTTTTTAATTATGCGAACCTAGCCCATTTATGGCATTACTACTTGGTGATTACTTTAATTTTAAGCGCTTTCAACCTAATTAATAAGTGATGCTTTTTTTTGAATTATGTCCGTTTTTTTCAGAATGGAGTAATTATTTTGATTTTGATAAAAAAATAGTCTTTCTATCATTAAATGAAAGAAAGACTATTTTTTGGTAATTAACAAAACTCCCTTTTACCATCCTTGAAGACCGAGCTGTTTTGCTTGTTTTTCCACATCTTTATCGTATAACCGGGCACCAGCTTTTGCTGAAATTTGTCCACTGCCTACTTTTATCGTAATTTGCGGTAGGTTAGGACCTTTTAATGGGCTGAGATATTCAAGGGCGAGCGTTGTTTTTCCAGAATTAAAATAGGAGAGCATATCCTTTACCGCTGGGATCGTATTATTTGGTACATTTATACCCTCTATTGCAAGCGGTCCAACGGGACTCTTATCGGCAAACAACGTTTTAACACCTTCAGGAGAAACAAAATAGGCTAACCACTTTTTGGCCGCTTCCAAATGCTGTGTATTCTTATTTACATAAATCGCGGCTGGCATAAAGATTGTCATTCCATTTTTTTCAGGGGAGTCTCCAGGCTGAGCAAAGAATCCAATATCTTTATACTTTTCTGGATGGTTCTTTTCGATCGCCATTAATTTTCCAGAAAGCATAGGGTATTGGACACCTGTTCCATCAATGAGCATTTTCAAACCTTCTTTATTGTCAGCTGATTGAAAGTCCTTATTTAAAAGCCCCTTTTTATACACCTCTGCTAATTTTTCAAAGCTTCGTAATGCCGCGGATGTAGTAGTAAATTTTGCTTTATTTGCTGAAAAATCTGCCGGAAATGTCGGAGCCTCAGAAACAACATTATGAAAATCGGCCAGAACGATTAGCTGTGAAGTCCAGTCATCCCTATACGTACCAATTACTGCTGTTTTTCCAGCAGCCTTTATTTTTTCGCTGTTTGCTATTAATTCAGCCCACGTTCTTGGAACTGATAGACCCAGTTGTCTATAAACGTTTTTATTATACAGCCAACCGCCAGCACTGGCACTACCGATGGGGAGCCCCATGACCTTTCCGTTGACGGAAACTGATTTCTTAAAAGGGTCGACTATATTTTTCATAAACGGTTCATTCGATAAATCGACAAAGTATTCCTCCGGATTAAGAGATTGTAAGAGTGAACCAGAATTATAAATAACCAAATCGGCCATATCACCCGTTGCTAATCTGGTTTCCATCACTTGGTGACCTTCCACTCCACTTGGACGAGTTTCAATTTCCGTTTTTATATGATATTTGCTTTCTATTTTTTTAACGACAGCCCTGATTCCATCTTGATCTGCTTGATTTTCAATTAAGAGGGTCAAGGTAACTTCCTCTGGGGTTGAATGATTTGGCCCGTTACTATTGTTACTACAACCTGCTAAAATACAATATATTAATAGAATAGTGGATATAATTGATAATATTTTTCGATTATTCATCATACTTTCTTCCGCACTTTCTTTTCGTTCTGTTTGATTATGATAAGGTTAATGTAAAGTAAAAGAGTCTCGATATTGGCCCGGATTTACACCGACATGTTTCCTAAATAGTTCGGAGAAATGTCTATAAGTATGGTAACCTACTTTCTCACTCACATCTCCTACTTTATTCCCATCTTGCAAAAGTTCCTTAGCCCGCTCCATTCGTAGCTTGGTTAAGTATTTAATATATGATAGCTTCATTTCTTCCTTAAAAAGAAGACTAAAATATGTCGGATTCATCCCAACATGTTCCGCCACATCTTGTAATGTTAAATCTTTTGAAAAATTTCTTTCAATGTATGTACATGCCTTCTCGACTGCCTCATGTTTTCTATCCCTTCGTACCAGGAGGACACGTAACGCTTGGATTGCTTCTTTGTAGCTAATGGATGCATCAGTTAAGCTTGGATAGGTTTGTCCTATACCTATTGATATTCCATTCTCGTCCATTAGATATAATAACTGATCACGCAATTCTGCTGAAGTATCTTCAAAGTGATATATCACAAGTAAATGCTCGGCTCCATTCCGGATGTATACTGAAAAATAAGAAGGGTGACAAGGTAAATCCGGACCTTTTCCTGATAGTGCGAAAACGGTTACAGCCACTATGTTCTTTGCTTCTTTTTCAAAGTTTCTTCTCCACTTAGGTAGTGTTTCTTCCCCCTGTAGAAGTAAATCTAAGGTTGCTTTTTCTATTAGTTCGATTCGGCTGTCCTCCCATTTTTCTTTTAAGGAAAGAACGGTTTTCTTTTGAAGAAATTTTTCTAAGATTCTTTGGATCGTTTCCTCAATCATTGGGATGGTGATGGGTTTTTCCAAATAATCGGAAACACCGAGTTTTAAAGCTTTTTTAACATATTCAAATTCATTGAACCCACTAAAAACAACACAAATGATCTCAGGTGCAGCTTTTAGGACCTTTTCTACAACCTCCAGGCCATCCATTCCAGGCATGCGAATATCGGTAAAAACAATATCAGGAGAATGCGTTTCAACTAAATCAATTGCTTCGTACCCATTACTAGCAGTACCGACTAACTCAATCCCGTATTTTGACCAGTCAATCATCTTTTGCAATCCTTGAAGAACAATGTATTCATCATCAAACAATACTGCTTTAAGCAACCATTACTCCCCCTTTGCAACATTACGAAAACTAATCTCTATACAGGTTCCTTCATTAACCTTACTTGAGATGAAAAGTGTACTTTCCTCTCCGTAAAACAATTTGATTCGCTCACGAACATTCTTTATTCCAAAACCGGTATCGGTCTTCTTTATATCCTCTATTCCTATTCCATTATCCTTGATTGTAAACGTAATCCAGTCCTCAGAGATTCTTCCGATTAATTTAATGGTCCCCTCCCCAACTTTTGTCTCAAGCCCGTGATAAATTGCATTTTCAATAAATGGCTGAAGCAATAGTTTAAGAATCGGCTTTTCGAGTAAGGCTGAATCCACATCCTCGATGTAACGGAACCGGTCTTGATAGCGGAGATTCTGGATGGTTAAATAGTGGTGGATATGCTCCAATTCCTTTGAAATCGGAATCATATCTTCTCCATTATTTAGACTTAGTTTAAAACTTTGTGATAAGGCTACGGCAATCTCTGCGATATCCTCATTGTTTTGCAGAATGGCCATCCAATAAATGGAGTCAAGTGTATTATATAAAAAATGCGGCTTAATTTGAGCTTGTAATGCACGAAGCTCTGCTTCCCGTTCTTTTAACTGGGAATGTATAAGCCGCTCATTTAGTTCCTTATTTTCCACTGTTATTCTCTGGAATGTTTCACCGATTACATCTATGGTGTCAGATTCATTATCTTGTCCTGATCCCCAAAGCCCTTTGGCCCAATCAACCGTCATCTTCTTTAATTGCACCCATGGCTTTGCAACTTTACCAGATAATATGTAAGAGATTAATAAAGCGATAAAAGCAATAATTGTAGAAATACTAGCTGTAATAATTCCAATCTTATTTGACTGCTTTAAGAGTTCCTTTTCTTTAGTAATGTTTGCGAAGGTCCATCCTGTTGAATTATTTGTATAACTACTAATCAGATAACCTTTTTGTTCCAAGTTTTGAAACATGGATAAGGTATTCTTCACTCGAGACAATTCTTTATCCAATGTAGTGGAATTACTAAAAACCGTATTAACTCGATTATTAGAGGAATCGATTACAGCAATAACACTGTTACTATCATTTGATAGAACTCTAGAAAACATTGATTTTTTAATATTAACAACTAATAAGCCAATTTGCTTTGGGTTAAATACATTTTGTGGGTCACGCAATAGTTTAACTGAAGAAAAAGTAGTAACATCCTCTGTCTTTAACAAGACATTTTCACTAAAGAAAATTGGTCTGCCCTGAGCTTTAACGCTCTTTTGATACCATTCTGAATTAGTAATCTCCTTATACCTATTGTTAGTATCATAATTTCCAATGCTATTATGATTTCCATAGCAAACAGGGCGAAAATGTATATCAAAAAGACAGACCGAATCAATATCTTCAGTATCAATAAAATAACTAGAAATTAAATCTTGCATACGTTTGGTTGTATTGTGGTCTAGAGCATTCTTCCCCACTTCTGAAAAAGCAGCACTGTCAACTAATTCTTGGCGGACACTATTGCTCCATGAAATGACACGTTCCATATTGATGATATTTCGAAATAAAAGGTCAGTTACTTCACTGGAGGTGCGGAGATTATTTCCGGTTGTCTCCACTTGATTTTGAACTAGTGTATTTTTAGCTATATTAAAAGAAATAAACCCAAGTAATAATAGTGGAAATATGGAAAGGCAGAGCATAATAAAAAAGTATTTATATCTAATTTTGTCACTACGAATATAATTTCTGATTCTTCTGAATACTACATCCATACTTAGCCACCACTTTTAATTAACTTAATATTTTCATCATAACGGCAAATGAATCGTATTTCTATATGAAAATAAAAAAAGTTTTTGTTTCTGTTTGTTTTTTCTATAAAAATTGTTTTTTTGCTTCCGTTTTAAATATACCACAGCCCATACCTACAGGTAAGGGCTGTGATATTTACTACTTCATAAAGTGCTTTTATCTAGCACTAGTTAATTAATCACCGGAGGCTTAGTTATTTGACCTCAAATGCTAAGTTGTCAATTCGAAGGTCAGGTGCTTCAAAAACAATATAAATCGTATGCTGTCCTTTCGGAGTATTTTCGCCCAAGTCAATACTTACATTTTTATAACCTAACTCGTTTACCTGCACTCCAGCATTATTAATTGTATAAGTATTCTTCCCTGTCGTTGGAACATCAATTTCCGCAAAAGATGCACTGTCCACGGAATCAGCATGCAACGTTATTTTTCCGCCAGCACCATCGGAAGCAACACTTGCTGTTACCTTTTTAGAACCGGTCAGTACCATTTTCGGAATAGCGACCCAAGAACCACTTTGTTTAGAATGGACGGCATAATAACCGCCAACAACCTTCTTTGCTTTTAAGTTTTCAGCCGTTCTAGCCTTTGAAACTTCGTTATAAATAACTTGATTCGAAGCAAACGCATGGTCGAACACATTTATCTGCTTATTTGTTGGCAGCGCTGCAACCGATTCGCCAGAAATCTCGATTTCTTTCTCGTCTTGGATGTCCTTTGATGAAGCTCCAACCATAAGCTCATAATCTCCATCCTCCACAATGAAATCACCCGCATTTACGTCCCAAATCGCAAAATCTTTAGGGTCTACTGCAAGTGTTACTGTTTTTGTTTCACCGACAGCTAAAGCAACTTTATCGAATGCTGCTAATTGCTTTTGAGGTGCATGACTGCCGTAAGACGATTTTTTGTTTTTAACATACAACTGGACGACTTCGGAAGTATTTACCTTTCCAGCATTTTTAACTTTTACAGTTACTTTGAAAGGAGCCTTTCCATTCGCAATTTTCGGTGCAGTGAAATCGCTATAGGTGAACTTGCTGTATGAGAGACCGTAGCCGAATGGATAGGTTACCTTTGCTTTTGTGTACATATAGGTCAACTTTGATTCTTCTGGATCGGCATTCGTCATATCCACGGTATAGCGTGGATCGACACCGTCCAAGGTTACAGTTGTATTTCCTTCAGGAATCGAGTACTTATTGATGGCAGGGAATGCAAACATATCAGCATACCATGTAGAAGCTAAACGACCCGTCGGAGCGTAGTCACCATACAAAACCTTTGATAATGCATAGGAATCATATTGTCCACCATATGGTTGGTAAAGAATTGCAGTTACGTTTGGATTGTTTTGAATCTTTTCTATTCCAACAGGGAAGCTAGATTTAACAACAACCACTGTCTTTTTCCCTTTCGCTGCAAAAGCGGAAGATACTTTATCAACCAATTGGTAGTCAGCATCGCCCATATTCAAATCAGAGCGATCGGTACCTTCGCCTGCGCTGTGACGCGGAATTGCTCCTACAAATACGACAGCGTAATCGTCTGTTTCTGCGCGCTTAACAGCATCTGAGCCTACTTCCTTCACAACTGTTTGTTCAAATTTCACATCATCATTTCGATTCGCAGCGTTCGCTTTGTTTGTTAGTGTTGTGCCCGCGGTTTTCAGTTTACCATCGGAACTTGTTGTAATAAAGCGGCCGTTCGTGTAATACCAATTCGAGAAATCTCCGTTAAATCCAGTCCGGTACCCGCTCGAAATAAGTGAGACAGTCTTGTCTGAATTCTCCTCGATCCGAATGGTCGGGGGAATTGTACTTGTACTGCCTAGCATCTCGGCAAGATTCCAGTCATTATTTGTTAGGTTTAATGCCGTATTATTTGTGTTTTCAACAGCCGCATTCCCAGCAGTAGGAGATGTTACCCAACGTCCATTCTTTTGAGAACGAATGCTGTAACCCTTTTGTCCCCAATCAAACACTTCAAATAATTGGGCTGGGTTATTCACATCGAAAGGATTAGACGTCGTTACCAACTGGGAACCATTTGCAACATTTGCAGCATTTTCATTAGCCGTAACGATTTGGTTGTTTAGTTTGGATTTTAATGCTACGACTTTAGCTCCAGAAGCGTATGATACGTTATTAGCCCCATTTGCTTTAATAATTGCCAGTAACGGGGAGATACCAGAGTTTTCGATAGCTGGTGTCGTTCCAACCGAGTAAGTCGTTTTGAACCTCGCATCTGCATATACTCCTGAAACAGCAGCTTTCTTGTTCTTTGCAAGTGGCAGAGTACCATCGTTCTTGAGCAATACAATGCTCTCCTCTGCGGCACGTAGGGCTACTTGTTGGTGTTCAGGTGTATTGAAATTGGCTGGCGCCGTTCTTACGTCCTTTGCCTCTTCGGCAAATGGGTAATTTTTCGGAATTCCATTAGCGTCCACTTCGTTAAAGATACCAACTCGAACCATTTGATTTACATGCGGACGTGCTGCTTCGATTAAGTCCTCTTTTGTAAGACCGTATTTGCCTTGTTCTACTGCATTTACGATAGCAGCAACATCATCTTTTGCATTCTGTTCGTTAGGTCCTGGACGGCCTGCGTTTGCCTTGGCCAAAATCATTAAAATTGAGGCGTTCGTACGGTCTGTTGCATACTTCGTATCGTACCCATTCCCTTGCGAACCTTCTTGGAAAACAAGTTGGTCAGCATTAAAATCCGGAGAGCTGTAAACTCCGTACTTAGAAAAATTATTGGCATGACGTTGGTACGGAGAGAGAATGTTTGGAATTCCGTTCGTACGTCCGAAAGAAGTCATAACACCGCCTACCGATCCCGAGCTAAGCGCCTTCAAAGGACTCCTGGTTTGATATTCAAAAATCGACCGGGCACTTGCACTGTTACTAGCTGTTTGACGGAACCACTGGGCATTATAAACAGAAAAATGCTTCGTTCCTACCACAGCACGCGTCCAAAACCCATTATCACTCTTTTCTTGATCGGTACCGCTAAGACCCGATGCCATCTTATCGACCATCGTAGCAGCCATGTTTGGATCTTCGGAGAATCCTTCGTCAAATCTTCCACTTAGCGGATTAATTCGCATGTCACTAACGACTGTGAAGGCAACAGTCGCCGAAGCATTTGCACCACCGTGAATGTTAGATTCACCTTGTTTTACCTTTAAAGTACTGATTTTCTCGCTCCCCATCACTTTTCCAATATCAGTAAGAAGCTCCTTGTTCCAGGTTTGTCCCATACCGACAAGGGCTGGGAAATCTGTGGATATCCCCTGAACATTATCCGCTGCTGAAAGTGCACCAGGGATTACTCTGCCGGCATTTGATCCTCGCTGTAAAGTATAATGATTCCTTGAGCCAGTAGCATATACAGCTGGTCCTTCTAAACCAGTATAATCAAAATAAGCATCGACAAATGCATCAAGATGATTAGGTACGCCATCAAACAATGGCATTCCATCAAATACCCCGCCGACTTGCTTTTTAAATACAGTTATTTCTTCGGCTTTTTTCTTAGGTGCATGGAAACCAACTAAACCTGCTGCAAGTGTAGTAGTAAGGATTATTGATAGAGTTCTTTTTCCCATCTTAGTGAGCTGGGATGTTTTCATCAAATTCACACTTCCTCCCCTAAAAATTAAAGCGTTTCCATTTCTTTTCGAAAAATAAGGACCGGTCTCCTATACAAATATCATAGCCTGCACCATGATTGTTTGATAGTGTCAGATTTTTCTGATT
Source organism: Neobacillus drentensis (assembly GCF_036962125.1). GTDB lineage: Bacteria > Bacillota > Bacilli > Bacillales > Cytobacillaceae > Neobacillus > Neobacillus drentensis_B. The sequence continues at coordinate 323,860 of NZ_JBALOA010000005.1, read as the reverse complement.
AATGTACGCATTTTTTAGAAAAGGAAATTAATTGAAGAAAGACAACCAACTAATTGATTGTCCTTTCAAAAGTGCGAATTATAAGGCATACTTCCTAATTAAATAGGTCGGTGTGCAACTCCAAGCATGGCAATAACTGTTGATTAGATTGCTGCCATAGGGAGAAAAGTCTTTATTGTTGGGATCATATAATTCCCAAAAAGTATCTGCCCCATCTTGAATCATTCCGCCCCAGTAAGATTTCATTTCCTCGATTGCTCGATCTTTCTCCCCAGATACTAGCAGTGCTTCAACAAGATGGTGGTACATGTATGGGGTAGCGATACCAACTTCCGGATTTTCTGCTAATAAATGCTTCATCAGTTTATTATTTTCTTCTTTTGTCCAAACACCTGCAAGAACCATCCAAATTTGGCTAGCCCAAGAAACTTGGCGATCAGTTCCACTGATAAAAAATTGCTGTCCTTTATCCCATAAATGAGTTTTACTTGCCTCCACTATTTCCTCTAACCGTGCTTTTAAATTATCCTTTTCTGATATGTTTAATTCCTCAGCAAGAAGGATAGCTTGTTTCATGGTGTAGATTAACACTCCTTGAGATGGAGTTTGCTTGTTTAATCCTTCCTGCCAATCTATGAATGACCACCAATCAGAAGAATCTTTTAAAATATGATTTTCATCCAATCTTTCCAGCGCAACTTCAATCTGGCGATACGCAGTTGGCCACAGCTCTTTTAAGGTTTCTAAGTCATTTGTTGCAACATAATAATCATGTAAGGTTGCCACAAAGAATAAGGAATAATCGAAAAGATAGGTATCATCGGCAATTAGTTGTGGGGCTACAAATACATTGGCCGAAACCTTTCCCTTGTCATCCGGAACACCTGCAAATAGGTAAAGACATCGCTTAACGAGTTCATTGTTACCGAATGTTTCATAGTTTGCTAATGCTTGTAATCGCAAGTCACCGAGCCAGAGTCTGCGATCGCGTTTCGGTCCGTCTTCAAAAACATCCTGCATGCAATCTGCAAGTGTTTTGATACTGATTTCATCCATTCTTTGAAGTTCCGCATCTTGGTGAGAAATCTTTTGGACAGTATTTATATTTGCTGATGAAACAGCTCTGCATTCCACACTTTCAAAGACAACCTGATATTTTGGCGAGGTATCGATTACGTCAAACTTTACATATCTAAAACTGTATCGTCGCGGCAAGGTAATCACAGCTGGTAAAACATCCACAAAAATAGTTTCTTCCTGCAGCCACGAACTGCTGAGCCATCCCTTATAATTTTCAAAAGGCTCTGCAATCTCAACAGGCATCTCGCCAATTGTCAATTTAAGTTTAAGCGGTGCATCTGGCGGGCTTCCAGCAGGACGAATCTTCAATGATAGATAGCCAACCTGATGGTCACCAAAATCCAGAACAAACAAATCATTTTTCCCAAATTCAGAGTCTGAAAGAGTTGACGCGGGGGCAACAACCTCTGAACTCCATCCATGAATTGCTTCAGAATCCGCTTTAATTGCAACGATCGATGTAGGCTTTACAATGGTTTCATGAAGTTGTGGCTTCAGTTCTTCTGCGGTTTCTATAAAATTCTCGTTCCTCATTATTACTTGATTTACTAGTTTCTGAATACTCATCCCGCTTCCCCCATTTCTTCGGGTGGACTGTCCCGATCACTTTTACAAACATCATAGCCTAAGCTTTCGCCGGACAATAGTGTACCATTCTTTTGATTTATGTACTTATTTTTTAGAGTTGTAGTTAGGCTTGAAATAAAAAATTCGAGATGGAACCCCTTATCCTATATAATTAGATAAATAAATTTCAATTATCCTCTAGTAATGACTTACCGATTCTAGCAAGGGGTTCTTACAGAATCGAAAATGGATTAACTAATGTTTCATAAAAAAGACCGAATGTTGAACAATGATTTAATTGTTCAATATTCGGTCCTTTTTTAATTACCACATAAACGTTTTCTTGATTTCAGATGGTATAGGCATTTCACCGTACTTCCTTGCTTTGCCGGGGATTGATGTGTGACTTTTTTTATTCTCTATCACACAAACCCAATCCTTCTCTCTACCGCTAGTTGGTGTTTTTAATTTTAATACACCACTATTTATCACTTTTAAACTAATGGGTTTATCTGTTATGACATTTTCTTGGGTATAGCATTGTCCATCTCTGGGATTCAACCACCAAATCTGAACTTGATCTATTTTCAATCTACTTGTATCTATAGTTTCTTCTCCACCTGATGGGAAGTATAGATAAGCAAAGTTCCCTTCCTTTTCTATACATGCCTGTATGTGTTCATCTATAATATCTTCCTTCTTACCGTTTTGTTCAATTAATAATTCCTGACACGGTATACACTGACTTAAATCTCTAGATTCCAAAAAATCACGTAAGATTTTCATGTGCCATGCTCCTGGTTGGTCTAAAGCATCAAACCAAGAATATCTTCTGAAACTGTCTCTTTCCTTTTCTGAAATCATCCAACACACCGAAGGATGCCCATATGTATGACCAAACGCCCCGGCGAACAAACTCCAATAGGCACGTTTTCTCACCATCCATCCCCCATGAAAATCTGATCCAATCGGCCAAGTTGTTGGCATTTGTTCATAAGCAGGTTCTCCGTCAAAAACAGGCATGGGATTTTTTCTATTATAATCATTTTCCACCAATTCATAGTTTTTAGGTGTTAATCCATGACCAGATTGAATCATAATAAATGAAATCCAAGCTTCATCATCTGTCCAATAGGACATGGTTGAGCATTCCCCTGTCTCCGCTTCATGGCATGCATGATAAGTTATTAAAAGCTTTTGCCAATCAGGATCCTTGTCGTTATGTTTAAGATCTTTTAGTAGCACCCCATTGGCAATCCCTTCCGCCATATCTCGCCAAACATCTTTGTAATCCACTCCTAGATGAATCGGCTGCCGGTCCCCGCCTAGACACCAAATGATATTCGTTTTATCTTTATAGCGATTTCCAATCCATTTTCCGTATTGAAAAGCATTCTCCTTAGTGACAATCTTTTCTGAAAACTCACCCATCCAGTTATGACCTACCACAAGTTCTCCCCAAACAGGCAACAATAGTACATAAAATCCATATTCCGCTGCTTTGTAGATGATCCAGTCTAGGTATTCAAAATATTTTTCATTTGGAGTGTTCAAATTATCATTTAATAGAGCCTTTTCTCCGGTAGGATTTCTCATTTCCTTGTCCTGTTCCGGGTCAAGTGCTACAATCTGCAATACAGTAAATCCTTGTGATTTTCGCTTCTGCATCAAATATTCTGTATCGTCCCATTTTAATCTCTGTGCAATTGTCCAATCAGTATCTGCCAACCAAATAAATGGTTTCCCGTCCTGAAGTGTAAAAAATCTTCTATTCTCTGAGATTTTTAACCTATCCATTTTTTTCTCCTTTTTGAAAAGAATGCTAGTCTTTTATATTACCATTAAAATACAGGGTACCATCCCAAACAATTCCAGTCTTTTGGAGTAACCGGACCATAACTATGAGGTCGAAACGGTCCGGTTGGTGAATCTGCGATGAGGATTTGAGTCCCTACATTTTGAAAGGCTGATCTAAAAGGAGCGACTAGAAAAAATGAGCCCATATAATAATAACATTCTGGTGCCCAATAGATCTGTCTGCCCAGAAGTCTCCATGATTCATGACTTAAAATGTAAGGAACCCGTATATTGATTTTCATCAGTTTTCATCCGGCACTTCTCCACATAAAGTCTCTTTTTTAGGTTACTGTACTACGACTTTAATTTCCTTTAACTTTAAATCTAACTCATCCAGGATCTCTACCGAAATTGGCAAGAATGGCATATGGGACAGTTCTCTTAACGATTGGTGGCCTAAGTTGGTTAACATCTCCCTAGGTAAAGAAGCGGCTTGAGGCACAGTCTCTTCTAATACACTTTTTACTTCATCATTACTAGCCAATTCACTTAATGGCATATGTGTACTGTAGTATTTGATATATTCAACTTCTGGCATATATTCGAATTCCCAAGTTCCACTGTGTAACTCCACCTGCACCTTTTTACCGTTCTGACTTGCAATAACTCCTAAGCTACTTAAAGACTTTCTATTCACTTGGACGTTTTCCATGTCAGCATCAGGTAATTCAACGGTAGCTGTAGCATTAAAAGGAATAACAAACTTAAATGTCAATTGTCCATCTTTTGTTAGTTCCCACTGACTTTCGTATAATCCTGCCGCAGAATCCAGGGATGCCTTAGCATACTTCAATCGATAATCAGGTTGCGGTGCCAATCGAACATGTCTAAAACCAGGCTTATCTTCCACTGGGTTGATCCCTGCCACATATCGGTACATCCATTCCACAATGGAACCATATGCATAATGATTCAAAGAGTTCATATCTGTTCCACTAATTTTGCCGTCCGGTAATACGGAATTCCAACGTTCCCAAATCGTTGTCGCCCCCATAGTTACCGCATACAACCAGCTTGGATAATCTTTGTTTAGCAATAGAGTATAAGCTAAATCATTGTCTCCGTTCTCAGAAAGCACTCTGCACAAATATGGCGTGCCGACAAATCCTGTCTTCAAATGGTTTTTATCCTTTTTCAATCTTTCATGCAAATCAGTTGCTAGTCTATCTCGATGCTCCTTTGGAACAAGATCCATAAATAATGAAACAACTAACGCTGTTTGTGTGTTCAAGGCAAGACGTCCAGTCAATGTATAGTATTCGGATTGAATTGCCGCCCTTACTTCATTTGATAACTCTTCATATTCCTGTGCCATTTCCTTGCCTAATACCCTTGCTGCCTTTGCGACTAGCATCGAGGAATAGCAATAATAAGCTGAAGAGATAAAAGCTGTTTCTGTTCCACCCATCGGTGAATTCGGATCCTCTCCGTCTAATGCAAGCCAGTCCCCAAAATGGAAGCCTGTCGTCCATAGCCTTTTGGCACCTGAAGCATCATCGGCCCTTTTGATAAAATCAACCCAGCCCTTCATACTCTCGAATTGCTGTTCCAGTATGGCTTTATCACCATAATGAAGATAGACGTTCCAAGGGATTACAGTAGCCGCTTCTCCCCATGCACTTGAACCGCCGCCTTTAACAGTGGCCATTGGGACTACCATTGGAACCATTCCATCTAATGCTGCCTGTTCCTGAGCAAGGTCATACCCGTACTTACTAAAGAAAGCGTAGGTATCCATATTGAAGGCAGCTGTTCCTGAAAAGACTTGAGCGTCGCCAGTCCAGCCCATGCGTTCATCACGCTGAGGGCAATCTGTAGGCACATCCAAGAAATTACCTTTTTGACCCCATAAAGCGTTTAGAAATAATCTATTAACTAATCGATTGCTAGTTTCAATACTTCCGGTTTGGTCCATATCCGAATATAAGACGCATCCTGTAAAATCTTCCTTATTTACTTCACCGTTCCAGCCAGACACTTTCACATATCTAAAACCGTAAAAAGTAAAATGCGGCCTTACAGTAGATTCCTCTCCATTGGAAATATACCTGAACTCTGCCTTTGCTGTACGCAGATTGTCTTGATAAAAATTACCTTCCTGAAGAAGTTCGGCATACTGTAAAACAATTTCAGAACCCTTAGTAGCATTGGCTTTAAATTGAACCCACCCCACCATATTCTGACCCATATCTAGGACTGTTTCACCGGCTGGAGTAATGATAACCTCGATTGGCTTTAACTCTTCCTTCACCACTACAGGAAGGCTCAATCTTGCCTTTAAACGATTGTATCCCAAATCAAATTCCTTAACATCGTAGCAGGTGGCATCATTTGTCGATGTATCGTAAATTTCTCCGTCATAAATACCACTAAATAGAATTTGACTCTTTCTTGCTTTCCAAGAGTCATCCGAATTAATAACAGTTGTCGTTCCATCTGCATGATTTATGACAATCTCACATAAAAGGGCAAATTGATCACCATAAATTTCAGTTTCCCCGCCTTCAAACCCAAAGCGTCCCTTGTATAACCCATTTCCAAGACAAACCTCGACAGTGTTTTGGCCAGTTTTAATTAATCCTGTAATATCATAGGTCTGGTATTGTAGCCATTTGTCATAAGCGTTGAAATAAGGGGTGAGGTATTCATCCCCGGCCTTTTCACCATTAATCTCCATTTCATATAAACCCAAACCACAAACATAGGCACGTGCAGAAACAATTTCCTTGGGCAGGTCGAATTCCCTGATTAACACCGGATGAATTTCCTTGTCTAAAACTGGAGAAATCCACTTGGCACTCCATGGCTCTGTTAGTTTTGCCGTTTCAAACCATGCTAGTTCACTTGTTGCCTTATCGCCGTTATCCGCCCAAACCGTAACTTGCCAATAGTAGCGTGTACTTGGCTCTAAGTTAATCGGAAGTTCAAAAGCCAGGCTGTCAATCGCCTCGCTCACGCCACTATCAAATACAATGTTTGTAAACTCTTCATCAAGTGCAACCTGGATTTGTGCTGCTGTTTGTTTTGTAGCCGCAGTGTCGAAGGTTACAAAGGATAACCGTGGTTTTCCTAAGTCAAATCCTAACGGGTTTGTCATACGGTTGGTTTTCATATTTTTAATTCTCATTGTTCACTTTCCTTTCATAATCGTATCTCTATAAAAAGACGACACTTCATCTCAAAATGAAGTGCCCCAGTATTTTAGAGTCTAGTATCCCATTTTCCACAAAACGGATCTACTGGATTCATCCCTTTAAATTCCGATTTACCTAAGATTTTCTCGACAATAGCCTCTACTACAAATTCATTAGATGAGTAGGAATTAATATAGGTCTTGACCATTGGCACATCCTGAAGATGGTACGGATTAGCAACCGAGATAAACAATGTAGGAATATCTTTCACAAACCATGGAGCATTCGCATTCAAAGGCTGCTGCCAATTAATTCGTACTGTCGTCTGGTTACTTGCCGTTTCAAGGTTCGCTACGTATATAACAAGATCATATTTCACTTTAAAATCGTTCACACTCATGAATAACTCTTGGAAATTAACTTGCTTATCATTATAGAGATCCACTTGGAATCCAGCATTTTCAAGAGAGTTGATAAACGGTTGGGTTACCGAACCACTTTCTTTTAGCCCGCCTTCTTGATCACCTAGTACATAGAGGCGAACTCGTTTATATTCTTTTGCACTTATAGGCAACAATTTTTGTGTATCCTTTACTAATGTGACGGATTGGTCTGCACATTTTTTTGCCCAAACCTTGTGCTCTTCACACTGTAATACAGATAATTCAGCTTCACTGGGTACTAACGTGCCTTGTTGCTTTTGGACATGCAAACCTAGCGAAGCTTTTAGAGCCAGGATTCTTGTAACGGCTTCATCAACTCTCTCCAAAGTAAGGATTCCTGTTTCAATTCCCTTCAACATGAACTCATAATCTTCTTTAATATTACGATTGAAAAGGAACATATCACAGCCAGAAGCAATGGCTTTTGGTACCGCGATTTCTCTCTTTTCTGATACAGTGAATCCTAACATTGGAGACGCATCCGTTACAACCAACCCATTAAAGCCTAATTGTTCTCTAAGCAACCCGTTGAGTAATTCCGGAGCAAGTGTAGCCGGCATTATATTTTCATCTTCAATTCCGGGTAATAGCTTTCTCGAATATTCAGGAAGCATAATATGCCCCGCCATAATCGACTTCGCTCCGCTTTCAATCATCTCTTGGTAAACCATGCCAAATGTTTGATCCCATTCTCCTGTAGATAGACTATTTACAGATGATAAAAGATGCTGGTCCCGGTCATCTACCCCATCACCCGGGAAGTGTTTCACGGCAACGGCAAGTCCGCTTTCATGAATACCATTCATAAACGATTTAGCCATATTAGCAACTCGTTTTGGATCAGAACCGAACGTTCTAACGTTAGTAATCGGGGTACGATAATTCATATCAATATCTACAATTGGAGCAAATGCCCAGTTGCAGCCAACTGTCCGGCCTTCACGGCCAGCTACTAGCCCTAGCTTGTAGGCCATATCTACATTATCTGTTGCAGCCACCTGCATTTGTTTTCCGAAATAGGTACCATCCGTAGCAATCCCATTTCCTCCGGCTTCCAGGTTAGCTGAAATCAATAAAGGTACGGGAGAAAGCCCCTGTAACAACCGATGGGTTTCCTGTATTTTAGCGCCTGTATCTGGCCGATACATGATACCGCCTGGATGATATTCTTCTATAAATGCTTCTAATTCTTGTTTATTGTCTGAACTGCCAATCGGACAAAATAATTGCCCCACTTTTTCATGCAAGTTCATAGACTGAAGTGTTTCTTCGACCCATTCGATTTCTTTGTCATTAAGAAAAAAAGGTTTGTTTTTTAAGTGTGCTATGGTGGCATTTAGTTTAATCATGGGATCAACTCCTAAATTCGTTTACTTCTAATAATTGGTCTATATCTAAATTAGTGAGATCGCTTAATTTCATATCAGCATTTAAGCAATTCGCTGCTGACCCTATACCTACCGCCTTCATTCCGGCAGCTTTTGCAGCATCAATTCCTGCTTGAGCATCTTCAATAACAGCACATTCGACTGGTGGTATTCCTAACATTTTCGCTGCTAGTAAAAAGACCTCTGGATCGGGCTTACTATTTTTGATACTATTTCCATCCGCTATGGCATCAAAATTAGAAGTTAAACCTATTTGTTTTAAAATAAATGGAGTGTTCTTACTGGAAGAACCGATTGCTACCTTTATATTTCTTGCTTTTAAACTCAATAATAGATCAATAACCCCAGGCAAAATGTCGTCTGGCGATAACTTGTTAAGCAGTTCACAATAAATATCATTTTTCCTCTGTGCAAGAAGTCGTTTTTCATTTTCACTGTAGCTTTTATCAGAATGACTCAAGATAATATCCAGACTTTCCATTCTGCTTACTCCACGTAGTCTTTCATTTATTTCTCTATCAAAGTAAATTTCTTCCTGATCACTGATTTGTTTCCAAGCCTGGTAATGATATTCATCGGTAGAAACAATCACACCATCTAAATCAAAAATTATTGAGGATATTTTCATAGTTCCCATCCTTACATTGTTTAGTAAGCGACGTAACCACCAATTGTGGCAACATCTGAAAGCGTTTCCTTATACAATCATTATATAGGAACTGACTCATAACTTCTTTCCCCTTTTTGACTGAAAACAGGCCGATATTTGTTCTAAATACTTTTATTAGCTTGAGTAATCAGCAATAAAAAAGAGCCCGGCAAAGCCGCGACTCAGTTAAGAAGAGAATTTCTAATGATAGAAATCAATTTGAAGAATGAAGTTCGCTTAATTCATTTCCGTTTAATCTCTCAATAAGAGCATTTAACCTATCTTCAGAAAATTTTTCAGTGTTGAAAGTTGCTAATGCACGGAGAGGCAAAAACTTCATAAACGCCTGAAACATTTCAGCTGCATCAGGATCTTCTCCCATTGCAAATGGGCCTACGCCTTTTAATCTAGCTAAAGCTTCCTCATTTAAAATTCTTGAGAGTATAGGATCTTTCAAAACATCACCCATTGTTGTATTTCTGTGGATTAATTTCTTAACTGAAACTGTCGAGCTAACCTGTATACTCCCTTTTAATTGGATATCGACTGAGGATTTGCCTATTAAGATCTCAAAAACACCGCTTTCTACATGCCAGTCTTTAAGATCAACGTTGTAATAGGCAAATGCTCTTTTATCAAGGACAAAAGTAACTTCTTTCTCCTCACCCGGCTGTAAATCCACTTTTTCAAAGCTTTTTAGTTCTTTTTCAGGGCGGATAACACTGCTTTCCACATCCCGTACATATAGCTGAACAATTTCCTTGGCGGCTACTTCACCCGTATTTTTCACCTTTATTGAAATTTGTACCGTTTCCGTATCATCCATTTCCTGTTTATCAATCTCAAGATTTGAATAATCAAAGCTGGTATAGCTTAATCCATATCCAAATGGGAATAACGGTTCAATTTCTTTTGCGTCATAATAACGATAACCAACAAATAGTCCTTCCTTGTATTCTACCTTATCGCTTTCGCCTGGGAAGTTAAGATAGGAAGGATTGTGACGTAATGCTTGTGGGAAGGTTTCCGCTAATTTTCCACTTGGGCTTTCATGACCAAATAATAAATCAGCAATTGCCCCGCCCAGTGCCTGTCCTCCAAGATAGCCTTCAAGCAGGCCTTTCACCTTATCAAGCCAAGGCATCTCAATAGGTGCTCCATTACTTAAGACCACGACAACATTAGGTTGAACCTCTGCAACAGCTTCAATTAAAATACGGTGGTTTTCAGGAATCCTGAGGTGCTCTCTATCATAACCTTCGGATTCGTATCGTTCTGGCAGCCCGACAAATAGTACAGCCACATCAGAATGAGACGCAGCCACCTTTGCCTCATCCAATAAATTTTCATCAATGCTATCACTCTTTAATTCATAGCCTTGTGCATAAAGAACACTTGCACTAGAGGATGCCTTTTCAATTTCTTCAAAGATATTCTCGAGTTTTGTTGGGTTCACATGTGAGCTCCCCCCGCCTTGGTATCTCGGTGATTTAGCAAACTCACCTATGACAGCAATGGTTCCTTCCTTTTTCAATGGAAGAATAAGGTTTTCATTCTTTAAAAGAACCATGCTCTCTTTAGCTACAACTCTCGCTAATTGGTGATGAGCCTCCTGATCAAAGGTGGCATTTTGTTTTTTGTTATCTACTGCCTTAAAGATAATGTTTAAAACTCTTTCCACTGCTTTATCCAATACGTTTTCGGAAAATTCTCCGCCTTGAATAGCTTTTACAATTTTTTGGTCTCCTGCACCACTGCTAGAAGGCATTTCTAACTCTAGTCCAGCTTTCAACCCATCTACCCGCTCATTTACAGCGCCCCAGTCAGAGACAACAAACCCTTCAAATCCCCATTCATCTCTTAAAATATCTGACAATAAGGTTTTATTCTCTGAAGCATACTCTCCATTTACTTTATTGTAAGAAGACATAACAGTCCATGGTTGAGACTTCTTCACCGCGTTTTCAAAACTAGCAAGATAGATTTCTCGTAAGGTTCTTTCATCGATGATTGCATCCACTGACATTCTGCGATGTTCCTGGTTATTGGCTGCAAAATGTTTAAGCGAAGTACCGACTCCTTGACTTTGAACACCTTTAATATGACTTGCAGCCAATTCTGAGGATAGATAAGGATCCTCGGAAAAATACTCAAAATTTCTCCCACATAATGGTGAACGTTTTATATTAGCCCCTGGTCCTAAAAGGACGGCCACATCCTCTGCTTGACATTCCTCTCCTAATGCAATACCAACTTTTTCAATCAATGGTCGATTCCATGTGCTCGCAAGACCGACTGCAGACGGAAAGCAAGTTGCCGGAACACTATCATAAATACCTAAATGATCGGCACTTTCAGATTGTTTGCGTAAACCATGGGGGCCATCGGTAACCAATAGTGATGGAATACCCAACCTTTCAATCCCTTTTAAATGCCAAAAATCCAGCCCTGAGCAGAGGCTGGCCTTTTCTTCAAGAGTCATTTTTTCTATTAATTGTTTTATATTTCTATCCATAAAAATTCTCCTCTTTAATTAAGGTTAAGAATACGGCTCCGTGTTATTACGGATTATTATTCGAAACCGTTTTCTATCATAATTTTATAATATTAGGAATCTTTGTAGAACGCATTCCCCTTTTTACCTGAAAATAGGAAGATTTTTGTCCTTAAATATTTTTAAGATATTAAATCTGTCACGACTTTTAAGATCAAAAAGTGCACCTAAACGGTGCTCCTACTTTAAGGAATTATTTATAATACTCAAACCAATCAAAATAAGCAGGGGCACTAGTTTTCTGTCTAGTTCCTGTTGCGTAAAGTCCAAAGTATACGCCCGTAAAGCCACCCGCGACTTCCGTCGATAACAAAGAACATTCCCCCGTACCTATAATAATAGACTCTCCTCCTGGCAGTTGATAGGAAAACGTATAATTCTTCGCATCGGCATGAACAGTTAGAATAATACCTTCTTCCCCATACTCATGCTCAGACTCCACATTCCAAAGTGAACCGATTCTCCGTCTCACAAAGACCTTTCTTACACCTTCTCGTATACCTAAGGCGATTTCATAATGAAATCTCTCATTCATAAAGACAGTTAGGCCTGCCTCTTCCCCCTCCTGAGTTGGAGAGAATTCTAGTAATGTTGAAACATTGCAGTCAAAATGCTGTTGCCGGCGTCCTACGAACGCTTGAGAATCTAAATCATTCAAACCTGTTGATGAGCCATATAACGTAAGGAAACCGGGTCTATCAGTTAAAGACCAGCATTCTTCACCAGAGTTCCGCAAGAAATTCCAGGAGAAGTCTAAGGCAGGCTCATTAAAGTCATCTTTTCCTTTCCACAGTTCTTTTTCTTCTATCTGCAGTGTTCTTCCGTCCATTTCAAATTCGACTTGAGCGCCAATGATCGGCCACCCTTCTTCTGTCCAGTCCACTGGTGCCAAGAAAGTCTCTCGGCCAAGATGATGATGTTTTCCGCTAAAAGGAATAGGAGCAGGACGTATGCCTAAAAACACAGTCCACCAGCTACCATCGATATATTGAACTAAATCAGCATGTCCGGTAGCTTGAATTGGGCTTGCAGTGCTGCGATGAGTAAGAATAGGGTTAGTCGGATGACTTTCAAAAGGCCCAAAAGGCTGTTTACTGCGCGCCATGGTCACCATATGCCCGTATTCTGTTCCTCCCTCGGCAATCACTAAATAATACCAGCCGTTAATATGATAAAGATGCGGTCCCTCAGAATGAGCGCCCCCTGAACCTTGCCAAATTAATCGTCGCTCAGTAAAAATTTCCCCTGTATTTACATCTATTTCAGCCTGATAAATCCCTGATGGTTCCGAACTAAAAATATCTTGTGTTCCTGTTAAATAAACCTTCCCATTTTCATCAAATAATAGAGATGGATCTATTCCAGGCCAATCGAGCCAAATCGGTTCGGACCAAGGGCCTTCAGGTTTTTCTGACCACACTATAAAGTTTTTACCTATTGTAAGATTAGTAGTAATCATATAAAACTTGCCATTATTGAATCTAATCGTAGGTGCAAAAATCCCCATTGAACTCTTTGCTTCATATAAAGGTAATTGACTTTTACGAGTTAAACAATGACCTATCTGTTTCCAATTGACAAGGTCCTTTGAGTGAAAAATCGGTACACCTGGGAAGTATTCAAAGGAACTAGTGACTAAATAAAAATCTTCTCCTGCCTTACAAATACTTGGATCTGGGTGGAATCCGCTAATAACAGGGTTATTATACTTCATATAGGAATTTCCCCTCTTAATAAACTTTTAATAAAAAGGCAGGGTAATACCTGCCTTTTGGAAAAAACTAAAGACTCTTGGAGGCTTGATCTGACTCATAATTCACTGCATTGTTCTTCGAAATCTTCCCCAGCACTCGGCCGCTTTCTTTTACCACTCTCTCTTGTGTATCACGATTTACTCCAATAACCCCAAAATGCGGTTCATAACCGAATGTCCATTCATAGTTATCAAACGTGGACCAATATAGATAACCTAAAACTTGAATTCCGTCCTCCATACAAGCATGCAGGCCTTTCAGTCCGTGTTGGATAAATTCGATTCGGCGGTCATCATGATCCGTTGCAATGCCGTGCTCTGTTACCAAGACTGGGATATCTAACTCTCTGGCTACATTGCGAATGGTACCTGCCAAGGCTTCCGGATAAAACTCATACCCCATCGCCGTTACTTCTGTTCCTTCTGGTAGCGGAACTTGACCCTCGGGACCGTATATTTCACGCGTGTAGTTCTGGACCCCGATAAAGTCGTCCCCTTCTATGACGTCTTTGAATTGTCCAAAATAATCATGCCAAACTTTTGCAGCCTGCTCTTTCCCACCTTCTATGGCTTGAATTTCAGGAAGTGCCAAGGAAAGTCCTACTTTCGTAGATGGATTTACCTCTTTCATCACCTTTCTTGCTTTGCGGTGGGCATCCTTAACAATATCTAAAGACGTCTCGTCGGAAGCCATGTGGAAGGTGAAATATTGATCGATAGTTGTCCCGCATTTTGCGGCGGCAGATTCTCGCCAGCCTGGGGCTGTCCAAGATTTAGCATCCATCCCAACAGGAGGCATAAAGTTCATATTAATAAATAATTCTTTTAACATAACTGGCAAATTGACTTCATTCATCGTCAAAACGTAAGGAATATCCTGGCCAAACTCCTTAAATACGACCTCACAATATTTAGTAAATAGATCTGCCGTCTCAGGATTTTTCCAGCCGCCAAGTTTCATCAGCCACTGCGGAGACGTAAAATGCATCATTGTTACAACTGGAGTGATATTGTTGTCATAGCATACCTTAATTACGTCATGATAATGATCCAATTCCTTTTGTGAGAATACTCCTTGCTCGGGTTCAATTCTCGACCACTCAATTGAAAAACGGTAGGTGTTTAAACCTAATCTAGCCATAACTTCAATATCCTGTTTGTACCGATTATAGTGATCGACAGCATTACCTGAAAAATCCCTGTAAGGAGAACCTTCTGAGTACTCTTCAGCCCACATATCTGATTTATCATTGTTTCCTTCTACTTGATAGGCAGATGTTGCCGTTCCCCAAAGGAAGGATTTTGGAAAAATATATTTCATTGCTATTTACCTCCTGGTCTCATTGAGTAATTAATACTAATAAAATAATAATAGCAATCAATTACAGAAGTCATAATGTTAAAAAACGAGTTAATGATTGCTCGAATCATAGTGATTACAATTTTAAATAAAAACTAGCCTTATTGACTTTTTGCACTTATCGTAGGAAGTATTTATAATAAAAATAAAGAAATGGATTACTCTAATCATTTATTCATGGGGAGAATTTATGGAGCGAATAGAACTTGAAGGCTATTTAGGCACCTATCATTTAGGGCCAATTGATAAAGAAAGAGTATTAAAAGAGTATAATCCTCTAACTGTGATGATAAATGGAGAGCCTGTTTATCTATTTAATAAAGCATTTGATATAAACGATTCACCCATTGAAGATAATATATCTATTTCTCAGCAACCATATGGCTCGGTTATTCCTCTTCACATGCATGATTACATTGAGTTGATGTTTGTCTATCGTGGAACATGTACCGTTTTAATAAAAGGAAAAAGGGTTCATTTGAATAAAGGGGAATTAATTTTCATTAACAAAGAAGTACCTCATAGCGTAGCTGCAACCACCAAAGATGATACTGTTGTTAATATCATTTTGAAGCAGGACTATCTTTCACCGAGCTTTTTGAGAAGATTGTCACAGAAAAGCATAATCTCTCAATTCATGATTGAATCACTCGTCAGTCACCGGAAGCACAATCAGTTCTTGATTTTTAAACCTGAAGGCATTAAGGTCACGGAAATTATGGAGAATATTATGTGTGAATTTTTGGAACGTGATTTTTGTTCTACAGAAATTATTGATTCTTATTTAATCGTTTTATTTTCTACATTAATTCGCACCAATAATGTTCAGACAAGATATGAAGCCGTGGACGATAAAAATATCGTTTCTTTACTTGATTTTTTGAAATACATTGAGGACAATTACCGGGACTGTTCTCTGGTTAAAATGGGGCAGACTTTTGGCTTTAATCCGAGTTATTTATCTACATTGCTTAAAAAGGGGACTGGGAAATCATTTAAAGAACTTCTCCAAATCCAACGGCTGAATCAGGCTGCTTTATATTTGTCTAATACTGATTTACCAATACCTGAGATTGCCCAAGAAGTAGGCTATTCCAGCGTTACGTTCTTTTATAAAAAGTTTAAAGAACTTTTTAAGGACACGCCACATAGCTACAAGGAAAAGCATAAACCATGACAAAAACCATCCAAGGATGGTTTTAAATTGGTATTATAAAAACAACGATAGGGATGAATCTATACTCTCGTATAATTCATCCCTATTGAAATTATGGTTTTAAACCGCTTCACCGATATCAGAACTGACTTCCGACTTTGAGCCCATTTCCGGAATTGGGAGAACAAAAACAGCTGAAAGTAAGGAGAAGGCAGCTAGAACTAAGAAGAAGAACGTATATCCATCTCCACCGAACATACTTACTCCTAAACCGATTAACGCAGGTGCTGTGAAATTTACTAGTGTTGAAGCTAAATTTGTCGTTGTATTCATAATCGAGATATCTTTTGCAGCATTCTCTTTGGAAGGAAGAATACGGTTTACTAGTGCATTGTCCACTGCATTGTACATTCCAAAACCAAAGTTGAAGATAAAGTTACCGACAATTACCCAAGTTACGCTAGGAGCGAAGGCAAATACGACTAAACATATCCCTGTTAGAATAGCTGCTCCGATAACAAAAGGCTTTTGTTTCTTTATCTTATCTGATAGGAACCCGCCAAGGATTCCAGCCCCAACCATCATCAAAATCGTCGGTGCCATAAGCCCCATAATTTTAAAGATATCTGCTTCCCCTAAGTGGAATCTTGCGATATAGAAAAGGGTTAACATCGTCATACCAGCATTTGTAAAATAGATAAACAATTTAGTTAATAAGGCCCATGTATAGGAAGGATACTTTTTGAAACTTGGATAGAAACCACTGATTCCAAATGACTTCTTCTCATTTTTTGTTGTGACAGCAACATAATTATCTTTTATTAGTAGAGCAGCTAAAGCCCCACCAATCAGTTGAACAATAATCATGGTAATCATTTTATCTTGAAGAGTAGACTTAGCAAAAACTCCCATAATCATTTGACCAGTCATGACAAATGCAGGTGCTGCTGCACCAAGTAGGCCCGAAACTCGACCAAACTTTTCCTGTTCGACTTGTTCCGGAACAATCGCATAACATGAAAGTGAAACCATACCATAAAAGAAATTCGTTAGACATAATGTAATGACAAACATTGGGATGGATGAAGCATAGGTAAGGGCTAACATGGATAAAGCTCCCCCGATACTTCCTGCAATGATCCAGAATCGCCTTCTCCCCATCTTAACTCGGGTTTTATCTGCAATGACCCCACTAAATAATCCAAAAACTACTATCATAATACCGGTAATTCCTGAGGCTGTAGCAAATGCAGCAGTTGCATGTTCTTGGCCAACAATTTTAATAACAATAAAGGTAGAAATCCCAAATCCTAGTAATACTAATGGTGCGATCGAGGTACCGACCCCAAGCATTGCTGCGATTAATAGTCTTATAAAAGGTGTTTTTTTCATTTTAGTATTCTCCATTATGTAACCTCCTTGTATTTAAACGCATTAATTATTCTTAAATAATTGCTTTATACTTGAGGCAATTTCCTCCGCACAATCCTCCGCCTGAGGAAAAATTCCTATTTTATCAATAAATGCGTGGTCAATCCCATTATATCGTATCGTTTTAACCTTAACTCCAGCTTGCGAGAGTCTTTGAGCGTACGCTTCACCTTCCAACCGCAAATAGTCATATTCAGCGGTAATGATTACTGTTTCTGGTAAATTACTTAAATCATTTGCCAATAAAGGTGAAACATAAGGATTTAGTAAATCTTCTTCTTGCTCAGAATAAATCTTTGAAACATCAGGCAACTCTAGCAAGCCAGTTATCGTACTTTCGATTAATTTATGGTTATTCTGAATATTATACTCATGCAAATCCCAAGTAAAATATTCATTTATTTCCCTAGACAGGATTACTGTTGGATAAATAAGTGCTTGTAGTTTAATCATATTTGTTCCAAGATCTCTATCCATCAATGCACAGGCTGCTGATAAATTCCCCCCGGCACTATCACCTGAAACAGCTATTTGATCTGGATGAATATTAAATTCGTTTGCATGCTCATGGACCCATTTTACAGAATCATAGCAATCATGGAATCCTTTAGGAAACTTATTTTCAGGTGCTAGTCGATAATCGACTGAAACAACAACTGCTTCTGCCTTCTCTGCTAAACATTTACAAAAGTTCTCGACTGCCTTTAAACTCCCTCCAAAGAAGGCACCACCATGAAAGAAAACAATCGCAGGCATTTGTTGGCCTTTTAATTGAGAGTAGATTCGAACAGGAATTTTTCCATTTCTGCCCTCTATTGTCTTGTAAGTGGTTTCAATTTCTTCTACAGTTACATCAACATTTTCAAATCCCATAAATGATCGAATGGTTTCGATTGGTAATTGACTGATATCAATATCGATTGGAGGTTTATTCTGTTGCTGTTGAATCAACAGTTCCTTCACTCTTGGGTCTAAATCACCACTAGCGTCTGAATCTGGAATTCTTTTAATCTTAATGTCCAGTCCTTTTTCTTCTTTCATCACAAAACGCTCTTTCATTAAAGAAACTAACTCTCGATAATCTGTATTCGTTAGGATGTTGACCACCTCCGACTAAATTTCCGATGATATCATTAATAACTTTTCAACTGGAAACGCTTCCTTATGTACTTCATTATAGAGAGATGAAAACCTTTTCACTATCCGATATTTGTTCAAAGCAGGTACGTAAATTGTCTTTTCTGTACTTTATGGTTCTTTTTTCCTAATCTACTGCAACAAAAAAAGGCAGGTGTTAGATACCTGCCTAAAGTGTCCTTTGCGGAATGATTTCATATAACTGCACTTCATGGGGCTTGAGAGTGGTTCCTACTACAAAATTTTCTTCAATCCTAACTTCACTAATATGTTGTTTAGGGATACTAGAATTGCTAAGATAGTTTATTTCCTCAGAATTCAATTGCTGTGGTGCTCCCATTTCAATCCATTTATCATAAGCACTACCGTTCTCTCGACTTAATTGGTGCTGTTTGATTTTATAGATTCCTTTATCTAATCCACTCAAAATTAGTCTCATTCGGACATCGTTTCGATCTAGGAATACATTATATCGATTTTCCATATTGATATTTGAATGCTGATTCATACAATAAAGCCGGTCATAATGACAATAATGATAAAGGATAATCTGATAACCCCTAGCACTTTTGGTTACAAAATACCCTTCACCTGAAGCGACTAACTGATCTCCTAATTTACTTAATAAATCATAAGCATAAAAAGCAGATTTAGGAATATTGTTATTTGTTATTAATCCAAGTCCGCCGTGAAATGTATTCAATGCTGCTCTTTGTTCCTCGATTAAATCAGTCACAGTCCAGTAGCCAAAACTTTGAATCGAATCCATATTTTCGAGAAGGTTCTTAACAATAAAAGCCGCCTTAAAACTGGTATCATTGGTTAAATCCCGATGAAAAGCAGTCGAATTCCATTCCGTTAAATGGATTTCAACATCGTTCAAGTGTTTCTCAGCTAAGATTTGCTTCAGACTACTAATCTTATGGTTTAAAAAGTCTTCATCTCTGGAGATGTATCCAAATTCGAATGAGCTTTCATCTGATAACTTCTTTTTCTTATTGATATCCATCTCTTCATGCGAATAGCAGTGAAACGAAATAAAATCAGGAATACAGTTTTCACGTATACAAAAATCTAGGAATTGCTGTAACCAATCACTGGTATTGATGGAGACAATACTCGGTCCGCCTACTCGGTAAGCAGGGTTAATTTTTTTGACCGTATCATAGGTACTTTTATAAAGTGAGCAATAATCTTCAAATGTTCCTCTCCAGAATACAAAGAAATCTGGTTCATTCCATACCTCAAAATACCATTGTTCCACTTCTTCAACACCATACTTATTTTCATAATGAACAATAAAGTTTTTTAGAAGAAGGTTCCATTTATCGATATCCTTTGGTTTACTGACTATGCTTTTTTTATAAAAGACCGTTTCATCAGGGTTTTCCGCCAGTTCACTCGGCATAAACCCTAATTCCAAAAAGGGCTTAACCTGGATACTCTGTAAAAAATCAAATAATTTATCAGTATATAGAAAGTTAAACTCAGACTCGCCCAGTTCATTTTCACCATAGACCATCATTTCATCATCAAATATTCCATGGAAACGAAGATAGCGAAAGTTTGTTGCCTTATTTATATTTTTAAGCTGCAGTTGGACATCCGTATTTAGACACTCTTTTGCTTTACCAACTGTCATCAGGTTTTTCCAGTGATGATGCAGTTTCGTTGTCTTCTCTTCAAAATTGATGAGATAACTTTTTTTAATCACCGCTTGATGATCCACTTCCATTGCTTGTCCTTCTCGAGGTAAAAACAAAAACAACTTCGAGAAGGCCTGACTCTTGTCAATTTCAACATAGTTAGCAAGTGTCACCTTATTGCTATCCGTTTTCCTTGGTTCCATTTCCACCGCACGCCGATACTCGCTTGGTGTCTGATGATAAAATTCTTTAAATGCCCTGTTAAAGGCCTTTACACTGGAAAATCCATTTTCGAGAGCAATTTGTGTCAGCGGGATATCAGTGAAGACTATATCCTTCACCGCATGATCGAGCCGAATACTATCCACATATTTTGAAAAAGGCATGCCTAAATGCTTTTGGATAAATTTTGACAGATAATGAACCGATAAGAATTCAACTTGAGCTAGTTCATTTAAGGTAATCTCTTGTTTGAAATTGTCTTTCACATAGGATGTAATTCGCAGTAATCGTTCAATATGTTTCTGGCTAGAGAGTTTGTTTTCCTTTTCTGTCTCTTCCTTAAAATTTTTGATTAGCAAGTAGATTAATTGAAAGTACAACGACTTTATTTGTAATTCGTATCCTTCCCCCTCTTTGTTGATGACCCACATCATCTGTGCTAACAAAGAACGCAGTTCATTAAACTCCGCTTGGTGGTTTTCTTCATATAAAAATGATTTACAAGAGAAGACAAAGGAATCTACATCCTTTATATTTTCTTTTAACTCGGGAATCGGCAGTTGAATGGTTAGTAATAAATTTTCTTCCTGGTGTTGAATGGCATGGATATCGTTGGCATTGATTAGAAAAACATCTTTTTCATTTAGCTCGAAGCGCTTATCGTTAACAGACACGCTCACCTTACCTTTTAGCAGGAAGATGACTTCAATGCTGTCATGCCAATGATTCGTTACATAATCCACGCTATTTAGAAAAATATGCATCGGTAGTTCTTTGTTCATTTCGATTATTTCATAAGTAAAATTCATGTTTGTCACCCAACTTTAATTAGAGGTATCATACCAATCAGTTTGTAATAAATTCTTTATTAAAATTAAATTATCTTGCCCTATTTTTTCGGCTATTTCTTTTTCGATTCTATGTTTGATTAGTAAGGTATCGGAACAATAATTTTTTCCTTTTTCCGTTAGGATCAATGATTTATCCCTTTGATTATTACGAATAAAATCAATAAACCCCTTTTCAATTAAACCCTGTGCACATTTATGAGCTGCTTGTCGTGTAAAGTTCATCTTTCTTGCCGATTCAGCTATTGTCACACTTTCTTTTTCTATAATACTGAGCATATGGGATTCAGTCTGGTTTATATTGCCCATGCCTCTTTCATGCCATTGAGTATTCACTTTTCTACGTAACTGTAAGTGCCGTTCGCTCAATAAATCCACCAAGTTCAGTCCTTGCAAATGGTTTTTCATAATTCCTTCCTCTTGATAAAAGTATTTGTATACATATTATTTTATACAGAAGATTCATTGTCAAATATGTTGACAATGGGAGATTTATCTTGCTAAAATAAACCGTCAACAAAGTTGACGATATATTCGACAAAGGGGAATAAATAATGGGAAATAATTTGAAAGAAAGACTCGTTTTCACTACTCTAATGTGTGCTTTAATGGTATTTGGAATGAGTCTATACAACTTAGTACTACTTGATGGATTTTCACCTGACCTAGTGATAGATCTATTACGTGGATATTTGCCAGGATTTGCTGTTGCATTAATTCTTGATATTTTTGTAGTTGGAAGATTTGCGAAAGGACTACTACTCAAATTTACAAGTGAAAGGGATCACACAGCAAAAAAAGTTCTTCTAATGTCCTTATTCATGGTTACTGGAATGGTGTTATTCATGTCACTGTATGGAGCATTGGTGAACGGAGGCCTCAGTGCTGAACTGCCTCATAAATATTTAACCGGTATTATTCAGAATTTCATATTCGCGTTACCACTCCAGTTATTAATTATTGGACCAATTGTCAGAGTGGTATTCAATCGGATCTATTCTAAGGCGGATATGCTACCTTCAAATTAAATGAACTCCGGCACTATTACTAGCTAATAGTTATAAACAAAAAACAGACCATTAAGCCTGCAAGGTTTATGGTCTACTCCACTATTACGATATTTATTTCTTTCTCTTCCAACTCTTTTCTCGTTTGTTCATCAATTTTCGAATCCGTGATAATACAATTTATCTTTAATAGAGGAGCAATCTGTGAAAAGGCCCGTGTTCCAAATTTACTGGAGTCAACCATTAAGATTGTTTCATCAGCTATTTCCATCATTTGCTTTTTTAATAATGCTTGTGACTCATTAAAATCGCTTAGCCCTCTTTGAAGATGTACCCCTTTGCAGGAAAGAAACGCTTTATTCACGTGATACATACTGATGGAGCGTTCAGCAAGCGGCCCAACATAGGATAGAGATTGCGAGAGCAATGTTCCACCGGTAGAAATCACCTTGATTTGTTCCTTTTTACTGAGCTCAATCGCTACTTTAATCGAGTTTGTTAAAACAGTTAAAGGCATATCAATTAGTTCCTTTGCCACATACCACGCAGTGGTACTAGCATCTAACACAATTTGATCACCAGGCTCAATGAAACGAACGGATGCTCTTGCAATCGCTCTCTTTTGTTCCGCGTTTGTGATTTCTCTTTCCAGATAAGAAATCTCTCCTTGGTCTTTTTCAATACTAACGGCACCGCCATGGCTCCTCATTAACAGATTCTCTTTCTCAAGTTTCTCTAAATCACGCCGAATGGTTTCTTCGGTAACAGTGAATATTTTGCTAAGCTCCGTTACACGAATACTTAATCGTTCATTAACTAATTCTACAATCTTTTTTTGTCTCTCGGCTACAAGCACTCATTCTACCCCTTTCTGTTGCTTTTTACTTATGTTGTTTTATGTTTGTTTTTTACACATTCTCATTATAACTATACCATATTCTTTTGAAAAACAAACACTAATTATTTGAAAATAGAGATTCAGCGGGATTGTAAAGTAACAAAAAAAACAGAAGGTTCATCCCCTCCGTTTTCCTATCAATTCATTAAAGATCTTTCTGTAAAACCAACCGAATAACCCTTTCTCCTCATATTTCACGCTTCAAGGCTTTTAGAGGAACTAACAACCACGCCCAACAATGCGTTAGAGGAGACCGAGGAGTTTGTTTCTGGTGACCATCGTGGGTTCGAGAAGGTTGATGCTCAGATTGTTGACTAATAGCTGACTGTTTTCGAGGAACCTATCATAATAATCTCTGCCGAATTTCCATTTAACTTCAGTAAGGGCGGTTCCGAGCAGAAAGGCTCTGGATGTTGTATTGTGTGCATCCGAGGCAATAAAATGGGTAAGGTTTGCTCTAATAAGCTTGTGGGAGAATTTTTGTACTTTACGTCCAAATTTCCCTTTTATGCTTCCCGCAGTGATTTGGGTTAAAGCACCTTGTTTCACAAATTCATAAAGCATGTATGGATGCTGGAGCAGTTCCTCGTTTCGTTCAGGATGGACAATGATTGGAACATATCCTGCTATCAGCAGTTCAAAAAGAACCTGCTCGAAGTAGCGTGGCACATGCCCATCTGGTAATTCAACAAAAAGATATTTCGAATGATTTAATGTAAGAAGTTCGTTATTCTTCATATCTTTCAGCATATCACCATTAAGTCTTATTTCCTGTCCCGGCAGCAGATTGAGAGGAATTTGTACCTTTTTGAAAAGTTTATTTAATATCGAGATATGGAGCTTAATATTTTCAGGTGTATTTTCATACCTTCCGTTTTTATGATGGGGTGTAGCAATGATTGTGGTAATTCCTTGTGCTACAGCATCGATTGCCATAGCAAGGCTTTCTTCTTCCGTTTTTGCTCCATCATCGAGACAAGGGAGAATGGGAGTGAATATCAATCACAGGATACACCTCCTTAATTTTGACTCTTAATTTATCTAAGGGAAAAAACCCCTTTCCTTGGCCTTGGTCTGTTCGTTTCGAACCATATTGCCCTTTATCCGTTCCACTTGGTTGCGCCACTTTATTTTTAATAGGAGGACAAATAGGCTTCCTTTCAGCGTTTGCGGAATAAAGCTCCGATACTCTGTAACTTCTTCTCCGCCAAAGCTTCGTTTAAATTGATTGATATTTTGCTGGTCCTTATTATTTTCATCCAGTGATATTCCATAAAAATCATATAAATGATAGTTTTCCTTTTTAAAGTATAGAATATCATGCCAGTGCAGATAACGATTGGCACGGCCTACATCGTTTTTGGGTATATCGGTATTGGTTAATCTTATGGAGCCGGAATAAAACATACCGGCACGATTACCATCTGCCATATATAAATGTCCTGCCAGTAGATCCCCATTCTTATGAAAAACATAGGTAATGTAGAGTTTTCCATTACCTGCCATTCCGTTTATCCGCTCATCTTGGAATAATTCTATTCCTTTTTCTTTAGCATATACGTTAAAGAAGCGTTTAAAATCCTCAAGATCATTAGTATTGGGATTTGTAACCACTCGTATCGTTAAATGATCTCTGTCCGCTTTATTAATTTGATAGCGAGTTGATTTATTAAGTTCGGTTCGTAACTGTTCTTCTGACTTATGCAGATCTATGCACAGTGTTCGTGTTTCTTTATGCAACGTATTCCTCTTTGACGAATGGATTAACCCTGGCTGCTGAAAAAACGCGTGAACATCTGCTTTCTGAAGTTTCTCCGAGCTTTCGACGTTTCCGTATATCTCATTTATAGTAAAAAACAGTTTCTTCCACTTTATAATCATTTCTATCCTCCTTTTCATGAGTTATATCCGAGGCCAGCTCATTCATATTCCTGGTTCTGAATCCATACGTTTTTTGCAATTGTAAAAAATGCTCCAATATCTTCTCTAGGAATGCCAGATTTTCACTCGTATTCCTGCCAAAGTCATGTGGATGCCACCATAGGTGGTAAGCTTTTCCCTGTTGGGCAGCTGAAGTCATGTCGCTTAGTATTCGTTTCATTCGCAAGCCTTCAAGCGATTTTAATCTTTCCGAGCATCTTGCTAGATATCTGCTCGATGGAATATTAAGGGGAAGGGCATCAGAGAATCGCTGCGGCAGTTCAAACGTCTGGTGTCCGAATATATTAATATATCTATCTAACAAACGTAAGGCCCGTTTCAGATATCTTTTTTTCTCCGTGGATTGTATACGGTAAACCCAACTCTCCTCATTCCCGCGATAAGCAATCAATCCTAACCGCTTGCATTCCTTTAAATACTCTTCTTTGATTTGATTGCGGGGAAAAACAATGGACTTTAGTTCCCGGCCTGACTGCCGACTTTTTTTCTGAGCAAGTTGCAGGTCTGACGAAAATTGCTCCACCGTTTGTCCATCTTCCAAACAGTAATAATGGGAAAATGTATGCGTAGCTATTTCCTGATTGGGTGTTGAGGCAATACGCTCAATTAAATAAGGGGCAAAGAATAGATCCTGATCTTTTTCACCTATCAGATGATCCTGGAAATAAGTATAGGAGGATAGTTTTTCATTTTTGTAGGTCGGCTTTAAATCTGGTACAATCCGTGTTAATTCCTCTGGATTTTGACAATATATCATTCCAACGACCGCCCATGTCGCATGAATTCGATAGTGAGTAAACATCTCCAATAAGGACAGGACGACATTATGCGCTCCTCGAACATTTTGTTCATACTGTTCTTTTTTATAAACATCATGTACACCCCAAAAAAGTTCAAAATCAAGTGAAATAATAAAAGTACCTTGCTTATCATTTTGCATAGTAAGTCATCTCCTTCATTAAGTGGCCCATATCTTAGTAAGACCTTCACTTTATCCGCCAGATACCCATTCCTTCTGAGATGGAGAATGAAAC
The DNA here is from genome assembly GCF_036962125.1 of Neobacillus drentensis. GTDB lineage: Bacteria > Bacillota > Bacilli > Bacillales > Cytobacillaceae > Neobacillus > Neobacillus drentensis_B. The sequence goes on along the minus strand of NZ_JBALOA010000005.1, from coordinate 297,755 downwards.
ATTTCCGTTGGCTTGATCTGAATTACATGACGAATATTAAAGATAAAAACAGTACCCTCCGCTAAAAAAACAGCCGCAGCCATTCCAAATTCCCGGAATACGATGGTAAGAGGAATGGAAAAAACAACAAACACGATAGCTGCTACAGAATAACCTTTATTTAATACATGTGATAAACTAACGGCATGCATAATTCTTGCCATTAAGGTATTGGCAGTCGAAAAGAAGACCACAATAGAAAACACACCAATCAGTGAAACAAGAGCGGAGTCCTTTTTACCTGAAACGATAGTTGCGATTGGTTCAGAGAATGCAAATAAGGTGATTCCGATTATAATGGAGAACAATAACCCTAACCCTAACAGCTTCCTTTTAAATAAGTAGAATTGGCCCCTCTTATTTTCATACAAATCGCATAAATACGGATAAAGCGCTTGAGTAAAAGGCTGTGTTAAACCATAAAAAGCTCCTTGTACTTTTTCTCCAATCCCAAAATTTCCTGTGGCACGGCTTCCGGATATAAATCCTAAAAGAATAATTGGACCCTGGCTATAAAAGTTAATCCATAGAGTTGTCATAAAGATATGTTTTCCACGGTTCAGTTCATCTTTTATTTTTTGGATATCGCGGACTGTCTTATAATGGATTTTCAATTTTATCTTTACAAAAAAAATGGAAATGATAGCAGGAAGAATGAAATAAAAGGTTTGAAAAATAACGGCAAGGTTAAGGTCGTTAGTATTTTTTATAAAAATAAAAATTAACAGGGTCACGAATGCTTTTACCATTAGATTGAAATAAGTAATATACTTCATTCTTTCCAGACCTTGGTACAGCCAAAGAGGAAAAAGAGTGTTGCCAATGATAATTAGAAAGCTTAAAAGAAAAGTTGTTCTATGTTCACTGAAAAAAGGGACGGTGATAACAAGACTGAAGTAGACAATTCCCACGATGAGGACGAACATTATCTTAATGGTTAATATCATGTTGTAAATCTCATTTACCTTATCCATTCGGTGCTTATGAATCGAAATATCCTTTGTTCCCGAAATATTAAAACCATAGTCTATAAAAATATTTAAAAATTGCATCATTCCAACGCAAAATAACAGTACTCCGTAATTTCCCACACCTAACGTTCTTATTAAGTAGGGAAATGTAATGACCGGAAACAGGTAATTGCTCCCCTGCAGCACGATCAAGGAAATAATGTTTCCAATTAATCGATTTCCCTTTATATTTCTCATTGGATTTCCCCTTTTATAGCAGTAGAAGGTTCCTTTTTAAAAAATATGAGATAATAACAAAGGGCAATTAACACCCAAAAATGTCTCCAGTGAAGTGCATCAACAACGATAATATTAACCAGTGTCCCTACTAATGAACATAAAAGGACTAAGAATAGATTAAAATCCCCTCTATCATGAGAAAGACTTCGCTTCAGTAAAACACCAGCTAGAAATAAGAAAAACAGCATCAGAAAAATACCGGCAAACCAGCCGTATTCCGCAAATAACCTTAAATAGGTATTATGAGTATCCATATAATAGATGGACGTTATTTCTCCCGGCCCTATTCCAAAAGGATGATTTTCTGCAACTTTCAAGGTGAAATAATTAGCGTCAAACCTTTCATTATCATAAGATTGAAGTGTTGTTCGATCCTTTAATTGGTTCATGAAATTTAAACCAGGGAATATAAAAGGGACGGATAGCAAAACTGAAAATGGGACCAGAATAAACTTGATAACAAAACCCAGCCTAAGCTGTCCTTTTAAGATTTTAACCGCTGCATACAGGGCCAAGGCAATGGCAAAGTTAATCCATCCTGCACGCGACATCGCCAATACTAGAGCACCAACCATTAAAACAATAGAAAGAAATTTGAATAGTTTAGATTTAAATAAACTTGGAGTAATACTGTCCTCGATTACTAACATAATGGCAATGACTACAAAAGGACTAAAGATATTGGGATCCTGAAAAAAACCTTCCAGACGATTGCCTCGGCCCTGGCTTTTGCCAGCCAGGTACCCAATCACTCCCAGCATACTATTCAAAATGGCCCCCACTACAAAGCCTTTCAGAAAATAAACTAGCTGTTTCTCATTTTTGATAATTAATACAAGAAAGAAAGCACTGAGCACCAAATAGACCGTAATCAAATGCCATGCTGTGCCCCTTTGGATATTAATTGAAAAGAATATGGAGAATGTCCCAAACAAAACAAATAAAAAAAGCATAAGAAAGAGATAGTTGTTCAGCATTTTCCTATTAAAAGGAATCCTCTTGACTAGAAACAAAAGAATCATCAGGCAAAACATCATTTCATAGGGAGATGGATCATTGAGTTGAAAACCAACACTTAGCGCAAACAGAAATAATAATTTCTCCCATTTTAAAAGAAATAAAACAACAAGGCCTACAGATCCAATGATAGGAAATAGAATCACGGGGAAAATAGTATGATTGGGTATATAAAAAAAGAATGTCAGATATACAGCCATAAATCCTAACAGTAATGACAGGAGCGCAATGAGCATGGTTTTGGAAAAATAATGTTTCAGCTGATACATGATTTCAACTCCGTTATTTGGACGTTCCTTTAATTTATTGTTACTCGCCACGAGTAGTTGCCCTGTCTACTAAGTACTTATTTTTCATAAACTTCTTCTAGCCTATGAATCATATTCTCGATATGAAACTTTTGTTTAAATAGTTGATAGCTATTTTTTTGAAACCGATCATTCTCAGATTTATCATTTATTAATTTGTAAAGATAAGCTACTGCTTGAGGCACATCTCCTTGAGGATAGAGATATCCGTTATACTCGTGAATAACGAGCTCATTATTCCCTTCGACATTGGACGCGACAATCGGCTTTTTCATTGCCATAGCTTCAATAATGGAATAGGGCAAAGCCTCGTGAAGCGAGGTTGATAAATAAATATCTATTTCACTTAAGAATGAATCTGTGGAACGAAGAAACCCGCAATATTTGATTTGTGGATTTTCCTTTATTGCTTCTAAAAATTCCTCTTTAAAATAATCTCCGTCTCCTGCATACCAAACCTCAACGTTAGGATGCATCCCCACAATCAAGTTGGCTATTTCAAGAAAGGTTTGTGGATCCTTTGACTTGTCAAACCTTGCCAAAGTACCAACAATTATTTTTTTCATTCTATTGGGATTGGGATGCCCTTCAAGCCTCTTCTCCTCAACGCCATTGTAAATAACCTCGCTTTTATGCGACCCAAAAACGTTATAGTGAAGCCCTATAGCCTGCTCCCCTTTTGATACGTTAATCGTATAATCAGTGACTTTGCCCAGATATTTTTCAATTAATCCAAATACTCGTTTTATTTGTTTATCAATGTATGGATACTGCATGATATAACCATGTGGAGTATAAATAATTTTCCTGGATTTATAAAAGAGGGCAGCCAGTCTGCCGGCTCCCCCTGCCTTTGAACTATGGCAGTGGATGATTTCAGGCTGGAAATCCTTAATAATACGATTTAATTGCATGATAGCTTTTAAATCCTGAAAAACCTTAACCTCCCTTACAAAAGCAGAAATGGGATAGAACGTATATCTTTCTATATTTTTATGAGCAAAATCCAAAAATATTTCATCGGCCCGATCTTCTCCATACGCAATGGCAATTTCAAATTTTTCCGGTGAAAGATATTGCAAAATATTAATAATATGTTTGCGAACGCCCCCACTTAGGGTTTCGCAAATGATTAACACTTTTTTTCTCATGATCTATCCCCAATTTTTATATGAGTTTAATTTGAACGGCACAATTTATGATAGAAGAAGGAGATTTACTAATGGAGAGCACTAAAAATGTAAAATCCTTTTTTGGAACACAAAATACATCTTCAAAAGTACTTTTTTATTTAAAAGTGTGCCAAGGTAAATAAAATATACCTTTGTGGAAAACGGATAAGCTTTTATAGCAGAGTTAAGGAATTCGCGGCCCTTGTTGATTATAGACCTGTTCTGGCTGACGATTCCTATTCTAACCATCACTTTTGCCATATTTACGTGTAAAATATGAAAATCCTTTTTATTTAACTGGTTTATTAACGAAGAGTACTTTTTATAAAAGACATAATGACCCGCTAAAACAGATTTTATATTCGTGGTAATTCTGCTTTCATCATGTTCGTTATATAGAACAAACGCATCTTTCACTACACCAAATTCAGTAATTTGGGCCAGCCTAACATACAAATCCCAATCCTGGCAGCTTGGCAATTCAGGATCAAAGTTCCCCACTTCTAAAAGAAGGTTTTTCTTTATAACAACCGTTGATGTAGTACCTATACAATTTTTCTTTAATAGTTCGGTTAACAGGTTTCCACTAAGATGAGGATGAACCTCAGACCGGACCGATGTTCCTGATACATTTTTATAGCCTGTATAAACAATGCCTACATTGCTGTTGTTTTTAAAGACTTCCATTTGTTTTTCCAGTTTTGTTGGAAGCCATTGGTCATCAGAGTCAAGAAAAGCAATATATTCGCCTGTAGCCCTATGAATCCCGGTATTTCTTGCTTGAGACCCTCCCTGGTTATACTCGTGTCGAACATAAACAATCCGGGGATCCCTTTCATTTTCAATTCGGCTTTGTGTATTATCCGTTGAGCAATCATCAACTACAATAATTTCAAGATTTTTATAGGTTTGATTTCTTAAGCTGTTTATCGCATCCATAACCAGAGCTTCTCTATTAAAGGTAGGAATCACTACACTAATCTTTTCTAGCAGATTTACCATAAAAATGAATCACACTTTCTGCTTTTTTTAGTAAGCACCTTTCTTCAAAACCACGACAAGTAAAGTCCTAAGCAATATTTTTATATCAAAGTACATGGACTGGTGATAAACATAATATAGTTCCAAATCTACTCGTTCCGGATACCCAACATCACTTCGTCCACATACTTGCCAGTATCCGGTCATTCCTGGTTTCACAGCAAGGAGGTCATACCTTTTTTGTTTATACTCTTTCAATTCCTCCTCAACTATTGGACGAGGACCAACTAAACTCATTTCACCCTTTAAAACATTGATTAATTGAGGAAGTTCATCAAGGCTGCTTTTGCGTAAAAACCTTCCAAACCTTGTAATTCTAGGGTCTTCATCCTGTTCCAGTTTATAATTATTATGGACATATCTTTGATAAAGAACTTTATTACATTTAAGTATTTCATCCGCATTAACTACCATTGATCGAAACTTATAAATATTAAAGAGTTTTTCATTCTTGCCATACCTCTGCTGTTTAAAAAATAATGGCCCTTTGGAATCACCAAAGCAGTACCAAATCCCAATGACTAAAAAAAAGGGCAATGCAATTATTAATCCAATAGATGCTCCTATAATATCGAGACTGCGTTTTCCGAATGAATATAGTGGTGAGATTGAGGCTTTTTCTATTTCCGAAGCAGTTGAAGTATTGGAAGGAGCAGATTTAATCTGAGAGGTTTCCATACTCATTATGAATTATCACCCACTGCTTTATGTTAATGACCAAGTCAAACATAAGTCTTTATTTCTAGGTTTTTAACTGTAGCCCTTCCCACCGAATGATATTCAATCTTCTGCATTCTCAATGTTTCAAGATTAAAGCAATTCCTGCCATCAATCACAAGTGGATACGCCATTGTTTCAAATAACTTTGGATCCAAACTCTTTATCTCTTCCCACTCGGTAACAATTAATGCTGCATCACAGCCAAGAATAGCTTCCGAAGTGCTATTGGCAAACTGAACCCGGTTATAAAAAATAGACTTCGCATTCTCCATCGCTTCAGGATCATAGGCAACAACAATGGCTCCCAGACTCACTAGTTCTTCAATGATTGGGATGGAGGCCGCCTCTCGTATATCATCGGTATTCGGTTTAAACGCCAGTCCTAGGACAGCAATTCTCTTTCCTGCTAGTGAGCTGATTCGGCTTTTTAATTTTCTTAATAGGAGACCTTGCTGCTGTTTATTTACATTGACGACACCCTTTAGCAATTCGAAATCATAGTCCACATTTCCGGCAATCTGGATAAGTGCCTTTGTATCTTTAGGAAAACAGGAACCTCCGTAGCCAATACCCGCATTCAGAAATTGGTTTCCGATACGCTTGTCGAGGCCCATGCCGTTTGCTACCTCCTCTACATTGGCACCCACACGCTCACAAATATTTGAAATTTCATTGATAAAACTAATTTTTGTGGCAAGAAAAGCGTTCGAAGCATATTTAATCATTTCAGCACTCCGGATATCAGTTTTATATACCGGCACCACAAATGGCTTATTTATCACCTCCAGAATATTAGCGGCTTCCTCACTATTGGCTCCTATGACAATGCGGTCACCATGGAAGGAATCGTGAATGGCGGATCCTTCTCTTAAAAACTCAGGATTTGATACAATTTCTACCTTTACATCATTTATAAGGTTATTGTTAATTATTTGTTTAATTCTATCATTCGTACCAACCGGGACGGTGCTCTTTGTAACTACAATGGTGTCTTGGTTTATATATTTAGCGATATCTAGGGCTGCTTGCATGACAAAACTAAGATTAGCGGAACCATCTTCATTTTCAGGAGTCCCTACAGCAATGTAAATAATCTCAGATTCACCAAACCCTTGTTCAAGGTCTGTGGTAAAGGACAACCGGTTTGCCTCCATATTCTTTTTCATGTATTCACTTAAAAACGGTTCGAAGATAGGCGAGATTCCTCGTTTCAGCATCTCAACCTTTGCTTCATCAATATCGATACAGGTTACCTGATGGCCAATTTCGGAAAGACTGACACCAGTCACAAGACCAACATACCCTGTACCAACTACAGCAATATTCATCATTTCACCTCCTGTTAATACAGAAGAATATTATGCGGCTTTTTCCATATGGAAATTTTCCAGCATTACTATTACTTCCTGAATTTTTGTCATTCGGTTTTCCCCCAATAAACTTAAACTTCTTAGACAATTCTATTTTCATGATCAGTTACTCCCATAGACTAATTTAATCTATGAAGGAATTTTTATAGATATGACTATTTACTCACTAGGATAAAAAGTGACTTCGGTCTGGGAAGTCACTTTTTTATCTTTATATAAAGAATCTCAATAATAGTAGTAGGATTTTTTCTTGTCCGAGTCATTTAATATTGTTCCTAGAATCTTTCCATCCGCAGCTTTTAGTGCTTCTATGGCTTTTTGTGCAGCTTCAATTTCTGTACATTTACTACGAACAACTAAAATAGATCCATCACATAAATTAGCTAGAATTTTTGCATCTGTCACAATTAAAATGGGAGGCGTATCAATCAAAATGATGTCATACAGCCCCCTTGCTTCTTCAAGTAAAGTTTTCATTCTTTTTGAATCAAGCAGTTCAGATGGATTGGGCGGAATTGGACCACTGGTAAGGATATCCAGATTATCCACATCACTTGAAATAACTGCCTCATTGAGTGTTTTCTCACCAATCAGCACATTGCTAAGGCCCTGAGAATTATCCACACGAAAGGTATAATGTACAGTGGGCTTCCGTAAATCTGCATCAATAATCAGAACCGATTTGCCATGCTGAGCGTAGACAACAGCAAGATTTGCTGTTGTCATCGATTTCCCTTCCCCAGGAGAGGCTGAGGCCACGAGTATGACTTGTACTCCCTCCCCCACTGATGCAAAGTGTATATTTGTTCTGACTGTACGGTACTGTTCAGAAATAAGGGAACGTGGACTCAGTTTTGTAATTAAATAACGTATTTGTGAATAATTAGGTCGGTTCTTACGAGGCATCACCAAGCACCACTCCTTTTTCATCTTTGACAGATTCAGCCGCATCGTTGTTGGAGATTTCTTTCTCCCCGACGTGGGAAATTATACCAAGAACAGGTATCTGCAATTTTTTTAAAATATCATCTTCTGTTTTGATTTTGTTATTTAAGTATTCCATTAAAAAGGCTATTCCCCCACCTGCCATGGCGCCTAATATCATGGCAACAGCGATATTCAGCACTTTATTTGGAGAAACAGGTTTTGGATTAGATGGCACCTCTGCAACGGATAAAATTTTAACATTATCAACATTCATCAGATTGGGGATTTCTGTCTGGAAAGTGGTAACAATTGTATTGGCAATATTGGCTGCAAGTATAGGATCATTATCTGTCGCTAACACCGTAACAACCTGAGAACTCTCTGCACTAGATATTTCGATTTTTTCCACTAGATCATTACTTGGCATCTTCAAATTTAATTCCTCAGTGACACTGTCCAAGATCCTTGGGCTTAGAATAATTGCCTTATAGGTATTAATTAATTCAACATTGGTCCGTATATCATTCTCAGAAAACACCTGTCCAGGAGCGGTATTCTTCTGATTCACTATGAATTGCGAGCTATTTTGGTATACGGGCTTTAGGACAAAGAAACTAATTATGGCTGCAAGTATCGCCGCTCCAAAAGTCAAATATAGAATAAGCCACCACCATTTCCTAAAAACCATAAATCCCTCTCTTATGGATAACTTTTCTTCCATTGATCTACCTCCATTTTATTGGTGCAATTAGACATGGGTCTATTTCATAATTATTCCCGTCCAATAGTTTTGATGACCTAAAGATATAGTTTGAGATAGGAAGTAGGAAGTCTTTATTTTTCAAGACTAAGGGCTCATATTCCGCATTTAACTGGCATAGTCATTAACCGTAGTTCTCTTGTTATTAATTAATTTCTAGGTGTTTCTTATGATGGCAGTAATTAATTTATAGTTTACTAAGTCCACTGTTTACAGGAAAGGAAAAGGAGAATGAAGAAATCTATAGTAATCATCACATGTGTTGTTGCTTTAATTGCAATTGGAATTGGTGGATATGCCTTCTATTTATATGATTCCGCAAAAGAAACAGCTACTAAGATGCATGAAATTATAAAAATGAACAGGCCACAGACCAAGCCAGTAATTAGTTCCGCCCACCAGACTGCCGTTTCCTCGGAATCCCCCCAGCCAATCTCCATTTTACTAATGGGAGTAGACGAGTGGGCTGGAGACAAGGGCCGCTCCGATACCTTAATTGTTATGACATTGAATCCTAGAAATAAAAAAATGCAAATGGTAAGCATTCCTCGTGATACTAGAACAGAAATTATTGGCCATGGTACAATTGATAAAATCAATCATGCCTATGCCTTTGGCGGACCAAAAATGGCAATAGAAACTGTTGAAAACTTTACTAACGTACAAATGGATTATTATATTCGTGTCAATATGAGAGCATTGAAAGCCCTGGTGAATGCTGTTGGAGGGGTTACGGTTTATAATGAACTGGACTGGTTCGATGAGGGATATTATGAAAAAGGGTTTCATTATAAAAAAGGTAACATCGAGCTGAATGGAGATAAAACACTGGGATACGTTCGAATGAGACACTTGGATCCTGATGGCGACTTCGGCCGAAATAAACGTCAGCGGCAAATTATTAAGGCAATAATCACCAAGGCTACAAGCATTTCTTCTATCACCCGTTTTAATGAAATACTTAAGGCCCTTGGTGATAATGTAAAAACAAACATGACCTTCGATGACATGATGAATATACAGAAAAACTATCGCTCCTGCATAAACAATATCTCACAATATGAAATTCAAGGAACAGGAGCAAAAATCGGCGGAATATACTATTTAAAGATATCCAATGAAGAAAGAGCAAAAGTCACCAAAATGCTAAAGGATAATTTATAGAAAAACAGCTACCCCCTGCATGAATCTTATCCCGCTCTAATTAAAGAATTGAGCATATAGAGGAAGTATACTTTTATTCAAAAAAACCGCCAATTAGGCGGATTTACCAAGTCATTTTTTTACATTACCACTAGTCTTGTTATCGCGATATTCTTTAGGCGTCTTCATTAAATTTATTATAGAAAAAAATTCAGGATATATTAACAAATCCACCAACAACCGCAAAAAGAGGCTGCCCCAAAAGATCGTCGAATAGCGTCTCTTTTGGTTCTACCTCTTTAATCTATTTATTTACTAGTACAGCTTCCAATTCCAGCGCTTTTAACTCCTCAATAATGGCTTTAACCTTATCAACTGTTAGGTCCGCCTCTTGTAATTCTGCCAATTCCTTCAAGCTTCTAGCTTTTGTTGAAAAAATAGCAGGTGGTTTGGTGATACCAGGGGCAAATTTCTCTAAAACAGCAACTACCTCATTATAATCCAGGAAATCAATAATTGGTGTATCATCCGTAAAGCTTGGTTTCAATCCACCCTCGTTTCGATACATAAAATGATAAAATCCAGAGCCTACAGTGAGTCGTACACCATCTACTGTTTCCATATAGGAATGAATGTCCCCTGAAGCCAATGGTTTATTTCCTTCCCGAACATCTTTGAGACGAGCTCTAGGTAAAAGGATGTCTGCAGTTGTATTAGCAGGAATTTCAACCTCAACTTCTACTACTTCATTTGTTAGGTTCCAAGAGGATAAAATCCTTCCATACATGGATTCAAAGACAGCTTTTGCTTGAGTAAACGAAATTCCTGCAAATTTTGGTTCGATCTTTATTTTCTTATATGCTGATAATGCAGGATCCATATCAATCCCTGCTACGACTTTATACATCCAATTTCCAATGGAACCGTAGGCGTAATGATTGAAAGAGTTCATTTGGTCACTCCAGAACGAACCGTCTTGCTTAATGCTATCCCAATGTTCCCAAACGGTTGTCGCACCTTTTTTTACTTGGTAAAGCCAGGATGGGAAATCATCCTTCATTAATAATTTGACGGCTGTTTCATGATATCCGCCTTTGGAAAGCGCTAAACTGATATAAGGTGTCCCGACAAATCCAGTGTTCAAATGATAATCATTTTGAATGAGTAGTTGGTTTAACTCATAGGCTGTCCGGTCTTTGGCTTTTCCTTCAACCATATCAAACATTAGCGCAATGACATGGGCTGTTTGTGTTGGTGACACTAGTCTGCCTGATGGTGAGATAAATTCATGATTAAATTGTTCAATTATTTTGTCTAATAAGAAACTATATTCGTGAACTTCCTCCACATTCCCAAGTACCTTTGCGGCATTTCTAAGAATCCTAGTTGAATGAGCATAAAATACGGTGGCAATAAAGTCTTTTGCCGTGGCACCAACAAAGCTATTTTCTTTGGCATCTAAGGCTAACCAATCACCAAAATGAAAACCTGTATCCCAAAGATATTCGTTCTTTCCCTGTCTGCGGATATATTCCACCCATGCCTTCATACTGTCATATTGCTCAGCTAGTACACGTTTATCTCCGTAAGTTTGGTAAACAGTCCATGGTATAATTGTCGCAGCATCTCCCCAAGCGGCCGAACCCTTTCCACCTTCTACATTTGGAATCACAAACGGAACATTGCCGTCTGGAAGCTGATCAGCCTTCAAATCTCTGAGCCACTTTGTAAAAAATGGACCACCTTGATAATTAAAAAGTGCAGTTGGAATAAAGACTTGTGCATCCGCTGTCCACCCCAACCGTTCACTTCGCTGCGGACAATCTGTCGGTACATCTACGAAATTCCCTCTTTGCCCCCAAACAATATTCTCCTGAAGCCGATTAACTAACGGATCTGAACATTCGAATTCCCCAACCCGCTCCATATCCGAATGAATAACTTCACCCACGAAGTTTTCAAGCGGCAAACCGTTTTCCTGTCCCGGAAAACCTTCCACTTTTACATATCGGAATCCCTGGAACGTGAAATGTGGAGCAAATGATTCAAGTCCTTCACCTTTTGTAATATATTCTACCTTTTGCTTTGCAAATTTTAGATTGCCAAAATAAATATTCCCGTCTTTATCTAGAACCTCTGCATGTTTTAAGACAATACGGGTTCCAGTAGGAGCATTCACCTTCAATCTAATTCTACCGACCATGTTTTGACCCATGTCTAATATGGTATCACCCGCAGGGGTTACAAAAGTGTCAATTGGTTTTAGTACTTCTGTTACACGAGTGGGGACATTTTCTTGTGCCACCAGCTGGGTATTAGGCATTTCTTGAATAATCGTACCACTCCAATCCTGCTCATTATAATTGGATTGGCTCCAACCTTCTTTTTCAAGTCTTGCATCATACGTTTCCCCGTGGTAAATCTCCGAAAACACAATAGGCCCTGTTGAGGCTTTCCATGTATTGTCGGTTACTATGACTTCTTCTGTACCATCATTATAGGTTACATGGATTTGGAAGAAAGCAGCTCGTCTGTTTCCATAAATATTGCGGTTATTTTCCCTGACAAGATTTCCTTTATACCAGCCGTCAGCCAAGATAATGCCGATAGCATTTGTACCATCCTGAAGCTGCTTGGTCACATCATACGTTTGGTATTGGAGCCGGTTATGATAGCTCGTCCAACCAGGCGCGAGAAGTTCATCACTGACGCGTTCTCCATTTAAATATAGTTCATATAACCCAACACCAGTGCCATAAATACGGGCTGACTTAATACCGGCTTTTAGTGTAAATTCTTTTCTTAATAAAAAAGCGGGCTCGCTCAGTGGATTGATTCCTGCAGGATCGGGTGTGATCCATTCTGCTTGCCAATCTTCAGGGGATAACAGACCTGTCTCCAACCAAGCTGTTTCACTCCACTCTGTTTCACGATTAAAATTATCCCGGACCTTTACTTTGTAAAAATACCTTGTTTTAGACTTTAATTCTGGCCCTCCATATTCAATGTGAATGGATTCATCAGATTCAGTAATTCCTGTATCCCAAATGATTTCGGTAAAATCCTCTTCATACGCCACTTGAATATGATATGCCTGTTGCATGGTTCCGCGGCGGTCTGATTTAACTTTCCAGCTTACCCGTGGTCTTTTTATATCAATTCCAAGTGGGTTTTTTCGGTATTCACAGGTTAAATTTTCTACTTTTAATAGGGTCATTTTTCTAATTCCTTTCAATCATTACCTTGTTGATACTTAAAGACAATAGGGATGATTGTATACGGTATACATTCATCCCTCGTTTTATTTTACAGTAATTAATTAAATAACGATTTCATTTGTTGAATCATGGTTACTTTCTGTTTTGGATCTCATTTCAGGAATTGGCAAGACTACAACGGCAGAAAGGATAGAGAATACAGCAAGTACCAAGAAGAAGAGTGTATAACCATCTCCGCCAAACAAACTCGTCCCTAAAGCAATTATCGCAGGTGCTGCAAAATTCACTAGTGTTGATGACAAACTAGTTGTTGTATTCATAATCGAGATATCTTTTGCTGCATTTTCCTTAGAAGGAAGAATTCGGTTTACCAGGGCATTGTCCACTGCACCGTACATCCCAAAACCAAAGTTGAAGATAAAGTTACCGACAACAACCCAGGTAATGTTAGACGAGAAAGCAAAGGCGATTAAACAGATTCCTGTTACAAGGGCGGCCCCCATTACAAACGGCTTTTGTTTTTTCACTTTATCTGATAGAAAACCACCAAGGATACCTGCTACGACCATTAGCATGATCGCTGGAGCCGTAAGAGCCATTAATTGAAAAATTTTTGTTTCACTTAAATGGAATCTCGTGATATAGAAAAGGGTTAACATTCCCATACCAGCATTTGAAAAGTTTATAAACAACTTTGTTAATAACGCCCAGGTGTAGGAAGGATGCTTTTTAAAACTTGGATAGAAACCACCAATTCCAATTGACTTTTTCTCACCCTTTGCTGCCCCGGCAAAATAATTATCTTTAATCAGAAGGGCGGCTACTATTCCACCTATCAGTTGAACAATAATAATTGTAATCATCTTTTCCTCAAGTGTAGATTTTGCAAAAGCTCCCATCACCATTTGACCAGTCATTACGAAGGCAGGTGCAGCCCCACCGATTAACCCGGAAACTCGACCAAACTTCTCTGGTTCTACCTGTTCAGGAACAATTGCATAACAAGAGAGTGAAACCATACCATAAAAGAAATTCACTAGACATATAGAAATAATAAACATCGGAATGGATGTAGCAAAGGTAAGGGCTAACATTGAAAGTGCTCCCCCAATACTACCTGCAATCATCCAAAATCTTCTTCTTCCCATTTTTAAACGCGTTTTATCTGCTATCACACCGCTAAAAAGTCCAAAAATGACAACTGCTATACCGGAAATCCCCGTGGCTGTAGCAAAGGCTGCGGTTGCATGTTCTTGTCCAACAATTCTGATAACAATAAAGGTAGAAAGTCCAAAACTCAATAATACTAATGGAGCGATTGATGTACCGACTCCAAGCATAGCTGCAACGATTAATCTTCCAAAAGGTGTCTTTTTCAACATACTATTTTCCATATTATTAACCCCCTATAATTTAAACGCTTTAATAAATAAATCAACGCTTTGGGTTAAAACAAATAATACTATTTAAGAGGGACCACTCCTTTAAAGTTGTTTTATCTTTAAAATCAGCAAGCGGTTTCAAAGAATAATATTTAATAAAATTTAAACAATTTTCTTGTGCTAATCAAAGAATTGCTCTTTTTCGCCCACGAGCAGCACCCGGAGTCCCAAGAATTTTAGTTAGAAACGAATGAGTTCATTTTTGCAATACTTCCCAGACAACGTGCGCTCTCTTTTGCTTTTCGTTCTTGTGTGGTGCGGTCAACTTCAATAAGGCCAAATTTCATTGAGTAACCAGATTGCCATTCGAAATTATCAAAAGTAGTCCAGTGAAGATAGCCTCTGACTTCAATCCCTTCGTTTATACAAGCCTGAACACCTTCTAAAGCTTTACTGATGAATTCCACCCTGCGTGTGTCATCATCTGTAGCTATACCGTGTTCTGTAATGATAATTGGAATGGATAGATCTTTTGAAACCTTACGAATCACATTTCCAAGTGCTTCAGGGTAAAACTCGTATCCCATTTGGGTTAGTTCTGCCCCTTCAGCAGGCCTCACTTGCCCTTCAGGTCCGTAAACCTCTCTTGTGTAATTTTGTAGACCGAAGAAGTCGTCGCCTTCTATCATCAACAAATATTGTCTAAAGTAACTATGCCATTTTTGCTCAGCCAACTCCTCTCCTCCCGGGATCGACTGAATATCTGATAGAGCCATCGATAAACCTACTTTGGTATTGGGCTGAATCCTCTTAATGGCCTCACGTGCCTTCAGATGTGTTTCTTTTAATATTTTGATAGAAGACTCATCTGAAATCATATGGAATGTAAAATAATTTTCAATGGTGGTTCCACACAATTTTGCAGCGGACTCTCTCCATTTCGGAGCCACCCAAGCATCCCTTTCAATCCCGACTGGTGGAATAAAACCAATTTTCGAGAAAATCTCTCGGAGCATTACTGGAAGGTTAATCTCATTCATTGTCAATGCGTATGGGATTAAATGCCCTAATTCACGGAATACCACTTCACAATATTTAGCAAAACGATCAGGAACCTCCGGGCTAGACCATCCGCCCAGTCTCATCAGCCATTTAGGTGACGAGAAATGATGCATAGCAACGACAGGTGTGATTCCGTGTTGGTGGCAGGTTTCAAGAACTTCCCGATAATGCTCGATGGCTGAACGTGAATATTGCCCTGGTTCGGTTTCGATTCGTGACCATTCGATCGAGAACCGGTAAGTATTCAAGCCTAGACTGGCCATAAGGGCAAGATCTTCTCGATACAGCCGGTAATGGTCAATGGTATCCCCTGATTTATCTTTATAAGGTGAGCCATCCGCATGTTCTTCCGCCCAGAAATCGCTATTATAATTATTCCCTTCCACTTGATATGCTGCTGTTGTAGAACCCCAAAGAAAATTGGATGGAAAATGAAATTCCATTTTAAAACACTCCTTGTCTTCTTATATCCTGCTGATTACCTATATTGTAGCAAGCGTTTTCAGAATATTTAATATCAAAAACAAAGGGGTTTATTGCTCGAATCAAAGATTTTAATAACACCACACAATTTCACAAAAAATAAAACCGCTGATTAGGCGGTTTCACTACATGATGTGACTTTGATCCATATAATTTTGAGACTTGTAATCCCGATATTCTTTTGGTGTTTGGAGGTAAACTTCATTAAATTTTTTATAGAAAAAAGATAAACTTGAATAACCCACTTCCTCAGAAATATCCGGAATAGAGAGATCTGAGTTTGTTAGATATAAAGCAGCCTTATTTAATCTTTGAATCTGAAGAAGCTCCTTAAAGGATTTACCTGTAGCTTTTTTAAGAACAGCAGAAATATAGTTTGGATGATATTTATAGTGATTCGCTAATTCCGTTAAGCTGCAGTCTTTAAAATGGTCATCAATATATTTTAGAAACCCTAGTACCATCGCATCCTTTTGCTTTAAATCATCTTTCTGGTTGGTGTTCGAGCTATTGCTGTGGCGAATTAATTCAGTAAACAAGATGAAAAGATACGCATCAATCATTTCCGACGTAAATACATCCTTTTCAAAGTACTCGCACATAATTTGCTCCATAATACCAACAACCTTTGAATGTACTTCACTAGGGAAGTATAAATAGTTATTGGCCCTTCGACTATCGATTAAGGAATCAATCAAAAATTGCGAGATAATACTTTTATTGGTAAATCGGCTAAGGAAACCGGTAGATAAATAGTCATGCTTTAGTTTCATCTCAATAACGATATCAGATGTTGATATTTCTTTTATTGTATGAGGGGTATTTTTGTCAATCATAATCGTACCGCCCTCAGTAATATTAACTTCATGATCTTGCATGATGACCGTGCATTTACCTTGATAGACGTAGATTAGTTCAATATATTCATGAATATGCATTGGCACGAACGCAGCAACGGGACCCTGAGATATGAAAATGTTATCTTCAATCGGATTGATAGAGGGATCAAAAATCATACTAAAATTGTAAACAGGCTGTCCATTAACTACATTTACCTGTTCTGGATGATAGGTGTTTTTTATAACATCCCAATTGGGTGCCTCCCTGGTGTTGTTGGAATGAAGTAAAGACCGTAAATCATCACTTTTCATATGAAGCCACCTCTATCATTAAAAAATTATATTACTTGTTAGTTTAAAACTAGTTTAAAGTACGTATTAATCTCTGTAAATGAAAATCCCTCTACTAGTTACCGTTGGACCCTTTTTTCTACCTCAACGGGCATTAGTCGCTTCTACTAGTTACCTTTGAACCCTATTTGCATTCCATCCTCAGACAATGAACCGTCGTATCTATAAAAAGAAAGACTCGATTAAGAGTTTTTCAATCTCCTAATCGAGTCTTTCCCACATAACTCTACTTATCGCTTTAATAAAACCTCTTGCTCATACGCTTTTACTTCTTCTAACCAAGATTCTCTTACTGGTACACCCATTTTTTCGCAATAGTAATCCCAGACTGCGCCAAATGGATAGGTTTTGAATTCCTCCATTAATGCTAATCTTTCGGTAAAGTTGCCATCTTCTTGAAGTTGTTTTAAATACTCGTTTGGAACTAACATGGCAGAAAGTAATGCCTTAATCATATTACGTGTACCGATTGTCCAAGCAGCGACACGGTTAATACTTGCATCAAAGAAATCAAGTCCGATGATGACACGGTCTAACGCATCATTTCGAACAATTTCTAAAGCAATTTCCTTTAATTCATCGTCTAATATAACGACATGGTCACTATCCCAACGAACAGGTCTTGAAACATGCAAAGCAAGCTTTTCACTAAATAAAAGCATCGATGAAATCTTATTGGATACTGTTTCAGTTGGATGATAGTGCCCTGTATCTAGTAAGCAGAGTTTATCATTCTTCATTGCATAATTTAGATAAAATTCATGTGAACCAACCACATAAGATTCTGAGCCAAGTCCAAATACTTTACTTTCCACGGCATCAAGATTATAGTTTTCATCTACTTCAACAGCAAAAATCTTATCTAATGATTCTTTTAATCTCTTTCTAGGTGTCAAGCGGTCGCTTGGAATATCCTTGTAGCCATCTGGAATCCAAATGTTTGTTAATGCTGGTGAACCAAGCTCTTTTCCAAAATACTCACCAATTTTCCGGCTGCCAATGCAGTGATTAATCCAGAACTCGCGAATTTCTTCGTTTGGATGAGAAAGAGTTAAGCCATCATCTGCTTTAGGATGTGAAAACAATGTGGGGTTGTAGTCTAATCCTAAACCATTTTCTTTTGCCCATTTCACCCAGTTTTCGAAGTGCTTTGGTTCTAATTGATCTCTTTCCACGAATTCTCCATTTGTTTCCGCATAAATAGCATGTAAGTTAACTCGATGTTTACCAGGAATCAAGGAAAGTGCTTTTTCTAAGTCAGCCCTTAATTCTTCAGGCGTTGACGCTTTACCAGGATAATTCCCTGTTACGGAAATCCCACCAGATAGTTCTTTTTGGTTTACTTCGAATCCGCCCACGTCATCACCTTGCCAGCAATGAATCGAAATCGGAACATTTTTTAAAGTCTCGATTACTTGATCAACATTAATTCCCCATTTTTCATAAGCCTTCTTAGCAAGTTCGTAGTTTTCTTGAACAGACATGTCATTCTTCCTCTCTATCTATTAGTTTGTAATTTGTGCAGTGGGTAAATATTTTTTAACTTCGAAAGAATTTTTCACAATGTTACGAGCCTCTTTTATATTTTGGATTTCATCGAGCGCCATTAACTGAGCGACGATATTTCCGATGGCGGTCGCTTCAACAGGTCCAGCGTAAACTTCCTTCTCTGTTACATCAGCCACAAGTTGGTTTAACATTTCGTTCTGGCAGCCGCCGCCGATGACATTGATTTTTTCAAATCGCTTTTCAAAAATTTCTTCGATTTCGTTAACGGCATCCTGATAGCTGACTGCTAAACTATCATATACGCATTTTGCGACTTCACCAGGTGTGCTAGGAATTGGCTGACCTGTTTCCACACAGTAGTTCATGATTTCTTGAATCATGTTTTCAGGTTTTAGGAAACGGTCATCATTTACATTAACCACAGCCTTAAAGTCCTTAGCCTCTCTCGCCAAATCAACCAGCTCGGCAAAGGAATATTCATTATTGTAGTTGCGTCGTACCTCTTGAATCATCCATAGGCCCATAATATTTTTTAAGAAGCGGTATTGATAATCAATTCCGCCCTCATTGGTGAAATTGTAGTCCAGTGCTTTGGTAACACAGATTGGGAAGTAGTTTTCTACGCCAATCAGCGACCAAGTACCTGAACTAATATAAATTGTTTCATTTTCTTCTGGTACTGCAATAACAGCTGAACCAGTATCATGTGTGGCCGGTAGAATCACTTGCAAGTCAAAGCCTAACTCTGAAACTAGTTCTTCTTTTAAGTTTCCGAGGATCGTTTTAGGTGTCTTAATTTCCTGGAACATTTCTTGATTGATTCCTAGCACATCTAATAAGTCATGATCCCACTTTTTTGTAAAAGCATTGACTAATTGAGTAGATGTAGCATTGGTGTATTCGTTTGCTTTTTTTCCGGTAAGCAAATAATTGAAGTAATCGGGAATCATTAAAAATGATTTTGCTTTATTTAAGATTTCTGGTGAGTTTTGTTTCATGGAATACAATTGATAGATCGTATTAAACTTTTGGAATTGGATGCCTGTTTCTAGATACAAGCGTTCTTTCATGATTTTTTCAAAAACTTGCTCCATCATTCCGTCTGTTCTAGGGTCACGATAAGAGACTGCCTCTGTTAATGGCTGATCGTTTTCATCCAATAGCACAAAGTCAACAGCCCAGGTATCGATTCCGATACTATCCGGTTTAATACCAAGTTCATTGCACTTTTTTAGTCCTTTTTTGATTTCCTGAAAAAGTGTATCGGCTTCCCAGCAATAGGATTCACCTTTTTTCACAATTTGGTTTTCAAAACGATGAATTTCATCTAGTTTTAATAATCCATTTTCTAAGTAGCCTAAAATAAGCCGGCCGCTTGAAGCACCAATATCAACAGCAATACTGTATTTTGTCATTAACAATCACCTCTCGCTTGGAAACGCTTACTGATATCTCTATCTTACTAGAAAAATACGATTTTCCTATATCGTGATTCGGCTAATTTATTGTCCTTATTTGCCAATAAGGGATTCATTACCTCGTTACATAATAGAAAAACTTGCAGACTGAGGATCATCTGCAAGCTGCTCAAAATCTAGTTATTAATAAACTTCCTTCCACTCAGCAATGTTACCTGAATCGAATTTGAATGGATCGCCTAGCATGATTTGTGTTCCGTCTCCATCTTGAACAACTTCTTTATCACCTAGGTCACCTGCTGTGAACTTATCTCCGACTTTACCTGTGATTTTACCGCTCACAAGTGCATCTGCCGCGTAGCCTGCAAGATATCCAACATCAATTGGATTCCATAGGTACATCCAATCACAGACACCGCTTTCAATATACTCCGCCATTTCACTTGGTAAGCCAAGACCCGTCAATTTTACCTTACCTTTTAATCCTTTATCCGTTAACACTTTTCCTGCCGCAGCAATACCAACCGTTGTAGGAGCAATGATTCCTTTTAGGTTTGGATAAGATTTTAATAGTGCTTCTGTTTCAGAAACACTCTTGTCTCTTAAATCATCACCATAGGCAACTTTTACAAGTTCAATGTCTTTGTATTTAGGGTCTTCTAATTCTTTTTTCATCCATTCAATCCATGTATTTTGATTTGTAGCCTGTGAAGTTGCACTTAATACAGCAATTTGTCCTTTACCGCCGATCATTTCAGAAATAGCCTGGATTTGGACGCGGCCGATTCTTTCAGGGTCAGCCTGGTTTACGTGCACCATCCGGCTCTTTGCATTAACAGCGGAATCTAATGATAGAACCTTAATGCCTTGATCCATTGCCTTTTTCAATGCTGGCTGGAGCGCATCAGGATCATTCCCAACAATGGCGATACTGTCTACTTTTTGTGAGATAAGTTCCTCAATCATTTGAATTTGTGCCTCTGCCGTTGGCTGGTCTGGAGCTTTTAAGATTGCTTCATGGCCAAGCTCTTCAATCGCATTTTTAAACCCTTCCATCTGCTTTTCCCCATATGGATTCCCCGTGTTTTTAAAGACGATTGCAAATCTCTTCTTACCATCTTTAGCCCCTTGTTCTTTTCCCCCGCTGCTACTTGGAGCAGATTGACTACAGGCGGCTAATACTGAAAATACCATAAAAATCGAGAGAAATATCATACTCAGTTTTTTCATAGATTCGAACCCCTTTTTCGTTTATTTTTTTTACATAAACAGTCAAAGACTGATTTGTAACAAAGAAAGATTATCCAGCAATTTGTTTTGATTGACTCTTAACTGCTTTGGTTTTTAGCTTGACTTTGGGCTTAAGGTTTGGAACCATAACAGCAATAATTAGGAGAAGACCAATAATAATCATCAGTACCTGCGCTGGCATGTTTATTAAGCCAAGACCATTACGAAGGAAACCAATTAAGAATACTGCGATCACCGCACCAACCATTCTTCCTTTACCTCCAGCCGTACTGATTCCGCCTAAAACTACCATCGCAATCACATCAAGTTCATAACCTGTGGCTACATTTGGTCTCGTGCTTCCCATTCTTGAAGTTAAAAACAGTGCGGTGATCGCAGCCATAATGCCTGCTAGTGTAAACACAATAACTTTAATTTTATCAACCTGAACTCCTGAAAAACGGGCAGCAGTCGGATTGTTACCGATGGCGTATACCCTGCGTCCAAAGGTAGTTTTGTGCAAAAGAAGGCCAAAAATTATCGCCATCACAACAAAAGCAATCAGAATAAATGGAATTCCGAAAACATACCCCCATCCAAGGAAACCAAACCATTCTGGAAATGACCCTGCCGATTGATCCTCAAGGATGATATATGCAATCCCACGGTAGATGATCATGGTAGACAGGGTAACAATAACCGCCGATAATTCCTTGAATTTCACAATTAGCAATCCGTTAATTAAACCGCAGATTGCACCAACCGCTAGGCAAATCACTATCGTCATTTCCATTGGAACTCCAAGTGAATATAGATGCGCCATTATAACAGAAGCAAGTGCCACAATCGATGCAACAGAAATATCAATATCGCGAAGGATAATAATCAGTACCATCGGAAATACCATGAAGGCCTTATCAAGGAACGTCATCGTTGCGTCTCTTAAACTATTAAAATTAAGATAGTAGGGTGACAAGTTTGTATTAATAATGTTTACTAAAATGAACAGCAAGACGAGCAGCCATTCCCACTGAAGGAAAAATGTTTTTAATGAGAAATTCTTTTTGCTGAGATTTTCCATGTTAGATTTTCCTCCTCATGAGGGCATTTAAATCTACTCCTCTTTTTACAAGAGCATTCAGTATTACTGCAATTAGGATTATGGAGCCTTGAATCCCCATTTGCCAGAATGGTGACACATTAATAAGTGGAAGAGCATTGTTCAAAATTCCAATCAGTACGGATCCTAAAATCAGTCCAGAGATTTTTCCAGAGCCTCCCGCAATATTCACCCCTCCAAGTACACATGCAGCAATAACGGTTAATTCATAGCCTGATGCGGTATCGCCCTGTGCGGAAGCGAATTTCGAGACCCATAAAACACCAGCAAGACCTGATAGGCCACCCATCAATGTGTATACTAGCCAAATGATGCGATCATGATTAATTCCGCTAATCTTTGCTGAATCAGGATTACTTCCGACTGCGTAAATTTGTCTTCCTGTTCTGGTATGATTAATAAAATAAAAGAATATCAGGTACGTAATTACAGCGATTAAAATTAAATTGTTAATCCCTAGGAAAGATCCTGTTGCAATTCCTTTGAAACTTACTGGCATTTGATGGGCACTCACCCATTTTCCACCGCTTACCATAAAGGTTAAACCTCTGAAAATATACATCATCCCCAAGGTTGCAATAATGGGTAAAACGCCCCCTTTGGAAATAATCACTCCAAGTATTCCACCGCTTACGATACCTACAAGAATTCCTAACAGAATGGCCATAATGGGGTTTAGGTTTGGATATGCACCTACGGTTAGTGCCGTAATCATTCCTGACAATGCTAGCGTGGCCCCAATCGAAAGGTCGATTCCCCCAGTGATAATCACAAGCATCATACCAATAGCAAGAATACTTAAGATTGCTGTGTTGGTAATCATATCGTTAAGGTTTTCAAGTGTTAAAAAACTTGGATTTCTTAATTGAACTACAATAGACATGAGAATAATAAATCCTAGTAATCCAACTTCCCGAAAACGAGCAATACTGGCACTAAGCGACACCTTTGCTGTTGGCTTTTCTGACATTCTCATCACCCCCCTTTATAAACCTGCAGCTTCAAGCGGCTCTACTTTGGCCTCTTAATTGGTCATTGCTGCTTCTAAAATGGCTTCTTGTGTTGCGTACTTCCCATCGATTTCTGCAGTGATTCTTCCCTCACGCATCACGAGAATTCGATCACACATACTAAGAACTTCCGGCATTTCAGAGGAAACCATAATCACACCATAGCCTTGGCAAGCAAGGTCTGAGATAATTTCATAGATCGCTGATTTTGCTCCAACATCAACCCCTTTGGTCGGTTCATCAAGGATGATAATATCCAAATCAGAGGTTAGTAGTTTTGCTACTGCTACCTTTTGTTGATTTCCGCCCGATAACGAACTGACAAGATTATAAATACTTGGCGTTTTTACACTTACTTTTTTAGATAAGCTGCTAGCAATCGCTTCTTCTTTTTTCTTGTTTAACCAGCCTTTACTTGATAAATGATCTAATGAAGGCAGTGTAATATTCTTATCGATTCCCCAAGATAGAATCAGCCCCTGTTGCTGTCGGTCTTCTGGCAAGTAACCAATTCCTTGTTTCATCGCCTGTTGTGGATTGGTAATCTTTTTTTCTAGTCCTTTTATTCGGATCTTTCCTTTATCTGCTGGTTCTATTCCAAATAAAGCTTGACATACCTCACTTCTACCAGCACCGACTAAACCCGTGAGGCCTAAAATTTCTCCTTTTCGAAGGTTAAAAGAGACCCCTGCAAAAAAACCTGTTCTCCCCAGATTCTCTACACTTAGTACTTCTTCCCCAATGACGGCTTCGGTTTTAGGGAATAACTGCTTGATTTCCCGTCCAACCATAGCTACAATCAGCTCTTCATTGGAGATGTCATGGACACCCCAAGAACCAATGTATTTTGAATCGCGGAAAACTGTCACTTTGCTGGCGAGCCGGTACATATCTTCAAAGCGATGCGAGATAAAAATGACAGAAGTTCCACTATCTCTTAGCTTTTCTGTAATCCGGTAAAGTTCTTCACTTTCGTTCCGAGTTAACGCCGCAGTCGGTTCGTCCATGATAATAATTTTTGCGTTTGTTGAAAGAGCTTTGGCAATTTCGACAATTTGCTGTTCGGCCACACTTAGGGTCCCCATCAAGGCTTTTGCATCAAAATTGGCTCCTAGTTCCCTTAATAGTTTGTTTGCCTCCGCATGCATCTCTTTCCAGAGGATTCTTCGTGTTCCTTTTTGAACTTTTTCATGTCCCATAAATATATTTTCAGTTACATTCAAATCTGGATAACAGGTTACATGCTGATAAATCGCAGCAATCCCCTGATTTTTCGCTTCCTTAGGATTTCGAAACTCAACCTTTTGACCGTTAAGATACATTTCCCCTTCATCCGGTTGATGAACACCCGTGATCACCTTTATAAATGTTGACTTTCCCGCTCCGTTTTCCCCCATCAACGCATGGATTTCTCCTGGTTTAAGTTGAAAATGAACATCGTCGAGAGCCTTAACACCTGGGAAGGTTTTCGTAATTCCTCTTAGTTCGAGCACAAATTCAGACATTTTCCCACCCCTATCAATTGCTTCTATTCCTTCGTCCTAATACTATTTATCTATTACATAGATATTTAAAATCATTAACTGAATCCGCTTACATTCAGATTACTCATTCCCCATAGCTGCGAAAAGGAGAGAACTTTCGGGTTTGGGGGTCAATCCTCGGTAGTATACTGAAAATTTAAAAAACCCCCAAAATGGGGGTTAGGCGTTATTTTTTGCTTTTTCCTTAAATTTTGAAGGTACATCACCGAAATACTTTTTAAATAGTTTACTAAAGTACTTGGTATCAGAGTAACCTACAAACTGTGATATATCATAGATTTTTAGATCGGTGTCTATTAATAATACTTTTGCTTTTTCTAATCGAACCTTGGTTACATAATCAAGGATAGTATCCCCTGTTTGACTTTTGAAGTACTCACAAAAATAGGTGGGATTCATATGTATTTTCCTTGCAATTTTGTCAATCGTTATATTCTCACCTAAATTATTCAAAATCCACTTCTTTGCTGTCTCAACCGGATCCACTAATTCACGTTGATTCAATCTATCCAATACATTAAATACTTTTTGAATCCAACCAGTTATCTTCTTCTTTAATTCAAGAAAATTGGCTGATTTCTTTGTCAGTTGAAGTCCTTCCTGAATCAAGAAAACCTCGTCTTTTGCCCTTGCATTCCTCAATAAGAAATTTACCGTCTGAATGGACAACGATTGAATGTTCCTATCAATCTCTTGGGGGGAGTTCAGCCTTCCTAATTCTTTAAGAAACTGATATAAAAGCTCAAAAGTCTCCTCCTTTTGAAAACGTTCAAGTGAATTCAATATTTTAGTAATGGTTCGATCTAATTCTTTTGATTCCTTTACTTTTTCCCTTTCCAATAGTTTCTTTTCCATTATCGTATAGGTATAGACCTGATTCCCTCCATAAATGAGTCGGAATTGTAGTAAGGAGAGAAGATCATCTCTCATGTTTGGAAGGAGTGCCACATCATGAAATTCATTGCTAATGGCAATGGTTGCGGATTGCTGATAATCATATTTTATTTTGGCCCGCAACTGCTCAGCAAGCAAGCTTTCCTGCAATTCCTCGCAACGGTCATTCTGAATTAACACCCAACAAGAAAACTCTTCACCTTTCCAGTACCAAAACCGAGTGGCAGTCTCTTTATAAAAATTGGTTAATATTGAGTTGATTTCGGTTTCAACGAATGTAGTCCAATTTTCTGAAATTGCAGTTTGTTTCACATTTGAGATATGGTCCTTTGAGATACATAACAAAAAGTAAGAGCCAATTGGAAATCCCCTCGTCCATTCCATTTCAGAGAGGTCAATATCCTGTCCTCTTATTAATTCACTTAATCTTTGCACCTGCTTCACAAAATTAAGCTCTGAGTCCATCTCCTCTATTTTCTCTTCCTCTGTCCATTTTCTAATAATTTTCCCCTTTATTTTCCCAAGCTGCTTTCTGAATTCTTCTCGTAATAGCGGTTTAACCATATAATCAATGGCGCCTTCCCGAAGGGCTGTTTGTAAATATTTAAAATCACTAAATCCACTAATAACCACAGCTTCAAAGGAAGCCCAATTCTTCAATTCCTTTATCAATTCCAGGCCATCCATTCCTGGCATTTTAATATCAGTAAAGAGTAAATCAAAGTCTATCTTCTCCATTTGAATGGACTTGATTAACTCCAGTCCATTTTTAAAACTCCCAACAATTTCATATTCCTCACCGCAAGACATTATTAATCTTTCAATTCCACGTCTAATGCGATTTTCATCATCCACTACAATTATTCTTATTTTTCTCTTATTCAATCTCCCCACCTCCGTCCATATTTTCTCTCATATTTTCCTTCGTTAATAAAGGAATCGATATCGTTACAACTGTCCCCTTATTTATCTCACTTGTTATCGTCAACCCATATTGTGCTCCGAACATCATGATTAATCTTCCGTGGACGTTGATTAATCCGAATTTAGAATCCCTTTTTCCCATCGGGTCCGACTCTAAATATCTATTAAGTTCTAATAAAATTGATTCAGGAATCCCAGGACCATTATCACTTATTGTAAAAATTGCTTCCTCTTTACTTTTTAAAGAAGAGCTATTTTTCGAGATCAATACCTCAATTTTTACCGACTCAAGATTGTCTAACCCATGTTTTAGAGCATTCTCTACGATCGGCTGAAGGATAAACTTTGGTGTGTAATACTTTTCTGTATCAATTCCTTCTTGAACGAAAAAATCTATTCGATCTTCAAATCTAATTTTTTGAATCGTTAAATAGTCTTTCATATGTTGAACTTCTTGAGAAATGGTAACTATTTTTTCTTTATTACTAATTGAATACCTTAACATTCGACCAAGAAGTGATACCATTTCAACAACAACCTCTTCTTCATCTTCTTCTACCGCCATTCCAATCGTTTCAAGGGTGTTGTACATAAAATGAGGATTAATCTGGGATTGCAGGGCGTATAATTCTGCTTCTTTTTGCTGTAATTTAATGTGATAATTTTGCTTAATTAAATCCTTGATTTCTAAAACCATTGAATTAAAGCTTTTTGCCAAGACGCCCACTTCATCCGTGCTCTCGATAGGAAGATCGACATCAAAGTTCCCTTTTTCCACCTTTTTCATTAATCTTGATAAACGATGGATCGGTCTAGATACGTTCCAGGCTAGAAATAAAGAGAATACTATACTTAATAACACAACAACGATAAAAACAATAATGGTTCCATATCGAACCATATCTGTTTTTCCGGTCAAATTTTTCAATAATACACTATCTGCAAGTATCCATTGGTTGGGTCCTGACCTACTAATACTAATAAGCTTATTTTCTTTTAATGTGTTAGTTTTAAAGCTGCCATTTATGTTTGGGTACTTTATCAAATCTGCATTTACTCTTCCAATTTTAGCTGGGTCCGTATGGTATATTATTTTTCCGCTCTCATCCATTAACCAGATATCAGCTTTGTTAACGGTTTCTAAATTTTCTACGATATTTTTTATAAAGGTTAATTCAACAGCGATAAATATTGTACCTAAATTCATCCGATTCTCAGTATCGGTTATCTGTTTCATTAACAAGATATATGGTGGGTTATTTTTAAATCTTAGAGTGGTTTGACTAGGAAAGATGATTTCCTGTTTACCTTGTAAATCCATTTCCTGTCCAAAAGGAATCGCTTTTTGTTCAAAGCCAGTATAAGGAATTTTCGAACTCTCAAACAACCTGTTTTTTGATAAAATAAATACTCCAAGGATGTCGGAATTTCCTCCGTTAATATAGGTATTCATTAGATAACTATTAATAAGAAATTTATCATGTAATAATGAGGATTTGTTTTGGTAGGAATCTTTTCTAAGCACCTCAATAACCTGGGTGGAATTGTAGAGGAGATCGGGCAGCTGTCTTAATTCTCCCACTTGATCATTTATTCTCTCGTTGGCTTGGTCCAATACCTTTGGAATATACTCTCCTACTTGCTCCTCAATTGATTTGGTATATTGATTGTATGCAATGTAACCAAGTAATGACATGGGTATTACAGTAAATAAAGTGTAAGTAATAATAAGTTTGGTCATTAAACGGTAGTTTTTAAATTTCTTCCACTTAAAAATCATATTGATCCACATTTTCCTTTGTAAAATCAATCGGTTCCCCCATGATCACCATGTCATTAAATACACTAATTTTGCCCACTTGAGGAATTTGCTGGCGATCATAGGGCTTCGTTCCGTCTAGCAGATTAGCCGCCAATGATACCGTTAAATATCCCAATTTTTTGGGACTCCATAGTGTTACAACCTGTGCAGAGTCCTCTTTTAAGTATTGATTCATTGGATTAGGTGGAGATAGCCCTACAACAACTACCTTTCCAGCCTTTCCTAATTCATGGATCGCTTGGGCTGCTGCAGGCGGGCCGACCGAAGAGTTACCAATAATGCCCTTTAGATTTGGGTAGGTTGTAAGTAGTTCTTTTGCTAGGATATAAGCCTTCTGGGGATCATCATCTGATGCGACCACTTTTACTAGATTCATCTTGGGGTAGTTTTCTCTTTGTTGTATTTTAATCCAACTTAACCAGGTATTTAAATTAGCTGCCGAATTCGATCCTGTAATAATAGCAAAGTCGCCTTCTTCATTTACATTCCATGCAAGAGTATCCATCAAATGCCGGCCAAGTGTTTCTGGATTTACCATGTTAATGAAAAACTCCCTGGAACTTGAATGTGTGTCTGCATCCCATGTAATTACTTTGATATGATGGCTTTGTGCCTTTTTTAATACTGGAACCAATTTGTCTGGATCATTAGCAGACACAGCAATGACATCTACCTTTTGATTAATTAATTCATTAATTATCTTTATTTGTTGAGCCGAATCCGCTATAGTAGGACCTTTATAGATGACGGTTACCCCAAGTTCTTCCCCGGCTTCCTTTGCTCCCTCCTCGACTGCATTGAAATAAGGGATATTAATCAACTTAGGAACAAGAGCAATGGTAACTTGACGCTTTTCACTTTGAGCTTGTGGACTTTTCACCTCTTCACCCTTCGAATAGATAATTTCATATTCGGCTTTTTTACTGCAACCGCTTGCAAAAATAAGCACAAGTAAGGAACATAACATAAAAACGGATCTAGTCAAAGAAGTTCCCCCCTCCTTAAAAATATGAGTTTATTCCTAAAATTCAAATATATTTACTATCATTCAGCATAACACAAGACCCAACCCTTTTTAATACAAAAATCGATAAAAAAAGACGCCTGTAACTGACGTCTACTTCATAGATCTATTTTAGATAAAACACTTCCCGTAGGGGTTTGATAGGATCCGGTTCTTTAAAACTAAAGGAGCCCTTTACCATTTTTGAAGTAATTGCATTCCAGCGGTTACAGGCATCACTTTTGGCTATATAGTTAAAAGCTGCATCGACATTATCGCATTCAAAACAATAGAAAAACTGGTTTCCATTTTGGAAGATGGAGTAATTCTTTATACCAGCCTTGCTATGCTCTTCAAGTATCTCATTCCAAGGATTTAAATGAAGATTGATATATTCTTCTAAATGTTCTTCTTTTATTTCCCATGTCCATGCATATTTACTACTGTTATCCATCTAATTCATCCCCTTCATCATTATAAAGAAATAGTCTTACAGTTTAATAATTCTCCAACTTTAGTAAACAATCCCTCATTGTTACCGATGGACAGGGCACAATGGTGTGTCGGCGCTTCATTGAACCATCTTTCCATGTAAACATCAGGATGCTCCTTAAACTTAACAGGTGTTTGCGTGTTGCCAATTCGCATGATGGGTCCGTTTGTTGAAATTCCTTCGCTGACGATCAACTTAAGCCTGCCATCGCCTGTTTGGGTAACATTCAAGGTAGTTATAGGACCTGTCTTAACCTTCGCTTCAACGGATACACCTGTCCCTTGCTTGCCATGGTAAAGACCCATTCCTCTTAG
This sequence comes from Neobacillus drentensis, assembly GCF_036962125.1. Classification (GTDB taxonomy): domain Bacteria; phylum Bacillota; class Bacilli; order Bacillales; family Cytobacillaceae; genus Neobacillus; species Neobacillus drentensis_B. Next base: position 267,392 of record NZ_JBALOA010000005.1, on the reverse strand, counting down.
AATTGGCTTTCCATCGGAGATAGCTAAGTGAAATGGTCCATCATGGCCGAGGAGAATCGTTTCATCAATATAATCGACGACAACTATTTCTGAGAAGCTGCCCCCCGTGCCGAGGATATCAGAGATTTTCATAGCTACAGCTGTTTTCAAATCCCCTTCACCCGCACATGGAATTCCTTTTGCTGTTAATAATGAATGACCTACAATAAAGCCTGACTGAAGCTTCTCGTATTCACTGTTTGGAGAACCGTGATAATAGTAGGAAAGAGCATCAAGGTCATACTCCCTCACCAATTTTTCTTGAGCAACTGCCACTTTACATGACCACTCCATTTGCTCAGGAGTCGGTTTTTTAGCAATTGGATCAGACGGGGAGTCCCCGCTTATTTCAAAGAATTGATATACTTCCTCTAGCTTACTTTTTACTTCGAATTCTGTAACATCTTTCAACAGCCGATCTAGATCACACATCTCCAAGACCTCAACATGAACGCCGGTTTGCGCCTGAATCATCGTAAAGTCGCTATACATATCAAGCATGCCGCTGTAGGTGTTACCAAGGAACCCAAATCGGCTATGTCTCAAGGTACGGGGAACGGATGCGGCACGAATCCATTCATTGATTTGGTTCCAAGCGGCAATCGCTTCTTTTCTGTCATTTGTTTTTTCATTAGTTAGTGAAATAGCAGGAGTATAATCTAAGCCTAGGAGTCCATTGACCACTCTAAATTTAATTCCACTGCGATTGAAGATATTGGAAATTTCTGGTGTCGGACAGGCCCCGCAATGGGCGAGCCATTCACCTGTAGTTGTTTTCTCATAATTGATTCGTTCAGTTGGCTGAAGGTTCAATATCACTGCCGGTGCTTTACAAATTTGATGGACCGGTAGAATCGCAGAACTCGTCGAGTAGGTGCCTGAATGGCAAAAAACTAAATCAACATTCCTTTCATTAAACCATTCCCCTGCTCTTCTCGCTTTAGACTCTGAATCAACTAAACCGAAATTATACACTTCACCGTACTTTGACATCTTTTTCTCAATAAAACTGCCATATTCCATTAATCTTTCTTTTAACCCAGGGAACTGATTCCAATAAGCTTGAAGTCCAATGGTGTATAAACCTACTCTACCTTTTTTTATCGATTTGACTGGTGAAAGTGATTGCATTCATTAACCTCCCCGAATAATACTTTATTAATAGATTGTATTCGTTTACAATTTTAATAACAGAATAAATATATATAAAGTTAATTACTTGGCACTGAAAGCCTTTACCTCTAGATTACTAATATTATTACTTGTTTAAAAGGTGATAAACTTCGGCATTAGGGGTCTATATTCGGGATATATACAACATAGGAGGGTGATTTAACGTGGTAAATTCTATTCTGGATAAACAGTTAAGGGAATTGAGTGACTTTGAAAAAAGGTATTCCGGCACTGCTGAACAACCTAGACATTATTCCCATTTAGAAGACTCGGAACTTACTCTTTCTAATATCCTTGATAAACCTTCAATTGTTCCGGTAGATTATTTTTTTAAACCTGATCAAAATGTTGTCTTTTTAAAACATCCTCGTTTTATAAAATTCACCGAACATAGACATTCATTTATTGAAATGAATTATGTATATTCAGGTACTTGTACACAGTACATTAATGGTAAGGAGGTAATATTAAAGGAAGGAGACCTCTGTTTACTTGATACAAATGTTATTCATGGAATTGAAAGCGCCTCTGAAAATGATATTATTATTAATATCATGATTCGAACCAGTTATTTTGATTCGGCACTCATTCAAAGACTATCAGGGAATGATTTACTAACAGACTTTTTCGTTCAGGCCATTTACCAACAAAAAAAAGACAGCCGCTATATCCTATTTCCGAAGGGTCAAAACAATCGACTGAGTGAAATAATTTTCCAGGCATTAGAGGAATACTTTCACCCGCAGCTTTGCTCGAATGAGGCCATCAATTCTTATATGTTATTGATTTTTACAGAGCTTTTAAGGATTTATAATAGCTTCTCTAAAAACAAAGAAGAACCAACCTTTAAAAAAGCCATTATCTCGGATATTTTAAGTTATATGGAACAGAATTATCAGACGATGACATTAGAGACAACAGCGGAAAAATTTCATTTTCATCCCAATCATTTAACAAGGTTGCTTAAAACAAATTTAGGCAAGACATTTATTGAGTTATCTCACCAACTTAAAATTAAAAATACCTGTACCCTGCTTGATAACACGGACTTAACCATCGATCAAATCGCAAATAGAGTCGGGTATACTAATATTACATTTTTCTATAAATCATTTAAAAAGATTCATGGTGCTACTCCTGCTGAATACCGGAAGAAAACGAGCAAAAGCCCTACTCGGTTATAGAGAGGGCTTTCGTTTGTTTATCTTTTTAACTGCTCTGATTTTTCAATTTGACTGGGTTCATGTAATTTCCATTTGATTTCAAGCTCTCCTGAACCTGCGATGAATTCAAATCTTTTTTCTTCATGATTGTATTGAATATCTGAATATCCCTTTCCGTAAACAAAATCATGTAGTTCTTTAATACAGTCCGGATTGACATTCGGTAAGGTAATAACAGCTGTTGTATTTGCTGGAACTTTAACTTGAAGTATCATATTCTTCTCGTCTTGTTTCTCCCATTTCACCTTAATCTCACCATAAAAAGACTCATATTTAGTTTCAGCAAAATTTAATCGGTCACCAAAGTGAGGTTCAACCTTAAATTTACTGTACCCTGGCTCAATTGGGGTTAACCCGCCAATATGGCGGACAAGCCAATCCCCGATACAACCGAATGCATTATGGTTAAAAGAAAAAGCACCGACTGTACCATCTGGTTTAATCGCTTCCCAGGATTCCCAAATGGTTGTTGCCCCGTTCTTTACTTCATATAGCCAAGAAGGACAGGCCGTTTGGTAGAGCAGTTTATAAGCAATATCCTCATATCCATTATCACATAAGACATCCATAATAAAAGGCACTGATAAAAACCCAGTATCGAGTTTATAATCATTATTTACTATTAAGCCTACTAATCTTTCTATTGCTTTTTTCTGTTGTGCATCTGTCAAAAGATTAAATGCAAGTGCGATGGTATATACTCCCTGATAATCAGCAGTCATCATCCCAGAATCCTTAACATAAACAATTCTAAAGGCTTCTTTCACCTTATTATGAAGGGTATGATAATATACAGCCTTATCTTGTTTTCCGATTACTTTAGCAATTTTTGCTAGTAATTCCGCAGAATATGCATAGTACGCAGTGGCAATTGGATCCTTCGTGGCAACAGCAGAAGCAATTGGTCCTTGCGGCTCTTCACCAAGCATAAAGCTCGGAATCATCCAGTCCCCAAAATGGAACTTAGTATCCCATAGATATCTCTCATAATCATTTTCAGCCTTATCTTTATTTTGTGCTGCACTTTTTTGTACAAAATCAAGCCATTTTTCCATTTCAGGGAAGCATTGTTCCAGGATTCTTACATCTCCGTACCTCTGATAAAGCACCCACGGAACAATAATAATAGCGTCGCCCCAACCCGCTGAGGAGATCGTTCCAGTGAATTTCTTATCATTCCAAATATCCTTGGGTGCAGGGCAGTAATTTAGAATTTCTCCTTCTTCTGTTTGCTCCAGCTGCAAATTCCAAAGCCATCTTGTTAAAAAGGCTTGAACATCCATATTAATAGCAGCAGTTGGAGCGAACACCTGGATATCACCGGTCCATCCTGCTTTTTCTCGTTGCGGGCAGTCAGTCGGAATCGATAACATATTGCCTTTTTGACTCCATTGGATATTATTCCAGAGTTGATTAATTTCTGGATCAGAAGTTGTGAATTGACCTGTTACCTTCATATCCGAATACAAAACAATCGCTGAAATATCTTCTGGATGAAGCTGAGAATGATAGCCTGATAGTCGAACATAGCGGAATCCATGGTAAGTGAATGTTGGTTCAAAGACCTCTCCATTCTTACCGCCCGTTACATAATAATCGATTTGTTCTTTATTCCTACCTACTATATTGTTGAAAAACTCTCCATTCTCATTTAAGACTTCACAATGTTCAAATTTAAGTTCCTGTCCGCTTGGACCATTTACATGAAGTCGGATACGTCCGGCGATGACTTGCCCAAAGTCGATAATATAATTTTGATTTTGATCCTTCCAAATAGAAATTGGGGACAGTTCTTCAACTGGTTTTACCAGTTCCCCATATTGTGCTCGCAGATTATCTAGCTTATGGCCAACGACTGCAACGGGTGCCCATTCATGGGTTAAACCATTATATCCCGGCTGTGCCCAACCCGACTTTTCTAGATTTATATCCTGTTTTTCACCAATGAAAAGGTCGCTGTAAACATAATGGCTGGTAGATGATAGAAATGAATCGTCTGTTGCAATGATTTGTTTCGTTTGGTCAGTATAAGTGATTTCTAATTGCGCCAGCAATCCTAGTCTATTGCCAAATTGAGCACTTCCTCCAGGGACGCTGATTCTGCCTGCGTACCATCCATCGGCAAGAATTACTCCTAATACATTTTCTCCTGAGAGTAAAAAGGGCAAGATATCATAGGTTTGATATTGCAGGTAATTGTTATAGGATGTGTAGTCTGGGGTAAATTCCGCATCCGTGATTTTCTGACCATTGATTTTTGCATGATAAAGCCCATGAGCAGTAATGTAAAGACGCGCCTTTTCTATTTCCTTTTGGTCAATGTGGAAGGATTTACGAACCAATTTTGGCGGATGCAGTCTCTGTTTCGGCGATGGCTGATCCCCTTTCTTCTTATTAATAAACATGTCCTCTAATGTCAGTTCCGGTTCTTCTGTTACATCTTCCTGCTGGGGCTCAATCCATTTTGCTGCCCAATCTTCCACGTGGAGAAGTCCCATTTCCCATTGTCCTTCACTGCTCCATGCCGATTCCTCTCCATTAGAACACCAAATACGGACTTGCCAGGAATAGGTGGCTTTACTTTGTAAAGGTGGTCCTTCATATGGAATGTTGACTGAAACACGGGAATTCACTTTATTTGAATCCCAAATTATCCTTTTATAACCTGAGGATTGTTTTTCAAAAACATTAATTTGATAGGTAGCCTGTGAAATGCCCTTGTTTTCACTTTCTAGTTTCCAGCTGAACCGTGGTCGTAGAATGTCCGTTCCAAGTAGACTTTCTTGATTTTCTAGTTTTGATTTAATGACCTTTAACACGTTATTTCCTCCTTAAGTTCTGTCTGTTTCTCATGTTGTTAACAATTAGAGGTGTTAAATATAGTTCAAAAAGAATGATTAAAGCTGCGATGATGATTAAGGTAATACTCATCTCTATCCCCCTACAAATATGGATAAAATCCACGCTAGTTTCAGCGCGGATTCATTTTACTGAGCCAATTCAATATTAGAAGGTTCTTTTCTTTCCAATTCTGGAATTGGCTTAACCATGACTCCAGCCAGAATTCCAAAGACAGCAAGTACACCAAAGAATAATGGATAGCCTCCTGCTGCAACAATTGGACTAGCAGCCGAGTTGGCAAGAGATTGCCCAATATCATTGGCAATGTTGACGATTCCCATATCTTTTGCTGCATCTTCAGGATGTGGAAGGACTCTTGACATAAGGGCGATATCTACTGCTAAGAACATTCCAAATCCAAGGGAAATGATTGAACCACATACATAGGAAAAGCCAATACTTGGAGCAAAACCAAATCCTAAGATACCAATAGCAGTAACAACTGCTGCAAGAAAGACAAATGGTTTTTGACGTCCAAATTTGTCAGAGAGACTACCGCCGATTATACTAGCAACCGCTAAGATTGGAATCGTAATATTCATGCTCGTTGAAACAATTCCTGCTAAATCTTGTTGAGAAACATGAAAATGTTCAAGATAATAGACACTCGTAAAAGAAGAGGCTGTATAGGCAATACCCATGAAGAATCTTGTTAATACTCCATATGTGAAGTACGGATATTTTCTGGGACTTGGATAGATCCGGGACATTTTTTCGCCGAATGATAAAGAATCTTTGTTACCACGTTCTTTTTCATAATCTACTTTATCTTCTTTTATCAATAAACTCGCAATAATGGCAAAGACAATACAAATCATTCCAAGTAATAAGAATTTACTTTGTATAGCCCAGGTATTTAAAATAAACATTAAATTTATCCCAACCATAATGGCCAGAGGACTGACAAGACCATATATTCCTGATGCCGTACCTCGTTTATCTTCCGGCACTTGGTCGGGAATTAAAGCTGTGATGGCCGTGCCCATAAAACTAAACAAGAGTTTGGCTAAAGCCCAAAACAACAAGACCATTGTAAAAGATTTAGCTAAACCAATTCCGTAAAGTGCGGCCGCTCCGCCTATTGAGCCAATCAAAATCCAAGGGCGTCTTCGTCCAAATTTCCATGTGGTTCTATCACTGATGAGCCCGGCCAAATATTGACTAAAAATACCAATTATACCAGTCGTTAAACCAATTATACTAAAATTCTTGGTAACGTTTGCAGGGTCGAGCATAGCCAGCTTTACAGTGAGCAAGAATGCGATAGGTGTAATCAGAGCAAGATTATAACCAAAGCTGCCAAGCGAAATACCTGCAATTAACCGAGGAAAAGGTGTTTTCACTACATTTGAATTCATTTTTAAACCTTCTTTCCTTTTCTATTTTTTGAAAATTGAAAGCGCTTCTATCCTTAGTTTAGAGGAGACACTAAAGGATAACTATAGCCATATGTGACTTAATTCCTATCCATTTCAAACATCATGGTTTGAGTATTGTAAATACTCATCCAATTCAAACATATATATTTGCTTCACTAATTTTTCGTAGGTAAATACTAAAAAAACAACGAAGCTTTCCTCCATTATGGAGAAAAGCTTCGTTGTTTTACATACTCTCTTTTATAAAGACGTCAACTTACACAAAAAACTACATTTTAAATAATTTATCCATTATTTTGTAGCAATATTATTTAAATAAACAGTCAGTATATCAATTTTATATTAATTGTTCATAAATCTCTGTATCTAATTTCTTAGCAAGTTCAGGATTATAAGTCTTCTCATATTTTGGTTCAATGGTTACCTTTCCACCATAGAACATTACATTTTCTACTGCACCAATCTCGATTGTTACCACACAAAACTTCATTGTACGTTCTATTACGTTTGAAAGGGAAGCTGTCCCACGGATCTCAAAACAACTTCCTGCTCCAATTACCCCTAACACCACGTTTGGATTACTCTTAATGTTAATGAGACTGGATGCCTTATGCCCAAGTGCTATCTTTATTTGCGTACCGTTCGGTTTAGCATATACCCACGATACGACGCTTAATTGAGGTAATTTTGTTTCAGCATCTAATGTGATCAATGAAACCATCTTTTCTCCTTGTAAAGAAGAAACTAATTCTGTAGTCAATCGTTCTAAAGTGATGGTCATAATTTTCCCCTCTCTTAATATTCAACATTGACTGGAAGGCCGAGTTCCAGTTTGCCAAATAGTTCTCCTACCCAATCAAAGTTAAAAGCAGTATGCTGTGCGCCGGCATGAATATCACGCCAAAATTGCTGCAGAGGATGGCGCTCCGCAGAGGCTGCGGCACCGCTGCTTGTATATATGGCTTCCATTGCTTCTGTACACATTTCCGCACAATAAGCATAATTACAGCGCAAGCGCACCCGTTCCGGATAATCAAGGACCCGGCCGGACTCGACTAGTTCGAGAGATTTATGAAGAAGGGCGTCGGCTGCTTCAATTTTTGCCGCTACCTTTGCGAGTCGAATTTGTTGATGCGTTAAGTTCGCAACTGCCCCTCCGCCTCTTGTTTTATTTTTCCCGATTACTTGGTCTCGCCAAATCGTATAAGCTCCTTTGGTTGCCCCAAGAATAACGGACAATAAGGTAACAGGCATAACTGCTGATAGTTGGATCCGGTAAAGCGGAGCTGTATTCAAGTCCATCCCAGGAGAAATCCCCTGAAGATTCCATGGCTCCAATTCCATGGTTCGGTGTTCAGGAACGAAAACGTCCGTTAACTGTAATAAATTACTGCCTGTTCCTCTCATTCCAATGACTCGCCATACATCAATTACCTTCAAATCACTTTTTGGAACAAGAAAATATAATGCTTTGGTTTCTCCTTCTGATACGGGTGTCTGTGCACTGATCATGACCCATTCACAGTGATTAATTCCTGAGGAAAACCCCCATTTGCCACTTAACTTATATCCACCATTCACACGAGTGATTGTTGAATCTGAGCTTGGGTTAATTGAAGTTGCGAGACATGCATCGGGATTTGTTTGCCATACGTCCGCTTGTGCCTGATTTGGAAAAAATGCCAGCATCCAATTGTGCAAGAGCAGCAATGAATAGCACCAGCCTGCAGAAGCATCACCCTTCGAAACTTCCATCGCTGTATCCGCTAATGTTTTCCAATTAAGTTCATGTCCTCCCCAGCGACTTGGGACCAAGGATCTCACTAAACCAGAGGAAATGAATTCCTGTATGGTTTCTGGCGGCTGATGCCGCAATTCTTCCCCAAGGTTTGGCCGTAATTGTAAGGATGCTGCTAATTCCTTTGCACGTTCAATCGCTTCCTCATAGGAAAACTTCTTTAACACTTCATTCATGTTCTCGAACCTCCACTGGGTTATTTGTCTGTGTTTGGTGTACCATACGTATGAAAAGTAGCTGGTAGCGGTGTTCCCCATGCTAAGCCTTTTTTCCGTTCTTTCGGTGTCCAAGTCACTGTCTCCCAATCTGGTGAAAAGATAAGAAACCCGCCGGAGCAAACCTCAATCCGATTGCCGCCCGGTTCATACACATAGACAAACATCGTTTGCCCGGCCACATGTTTATTAGGGGGAGCTTCGATAAAAATGCCATTGTCTAGAAACACATCGGCCGCTCGCAGGACCATTTCAGGACTTTCAACTTTAAAGGCGGCATGATGGAAACGCCCCTTCTCACCCGATTTATCTAGTGAAATGGCTAGGTCATAGGATTTATTGGTGACATGGAGCCAAGCTGTTGTTTGCTTACCCTCATCGGTTATTGCTTGTTCACTCAATTTAAAACCGAGTTGATTTCGATAAAAGATGCTATCAGCGTCTACATCTGAACTAAATAAATTAATATGATCCAACTGTGTGACAGACGCTCCTCTGGCAGAGAATCTCTGTGGCATATTTTTCAAACCAGGTTTTAAATGGGCTGGTGTGACATATTTATCAGCTTCATAAAATACTTCAAGGTTGTGTCCATCCGCATCGGTGAAGCGATAGGATTTGCCATGACCATAATCTCCATTAGTCCATCCAATTCCAAGACCACTTTGTCCGAGATCACGCGCACGCTGCTCAAGTGCGTGATTCGAAAAGGTTCTCATGGCCATATGACCTAAACCTGCTTGTTTAGCTTCTGTCAGCTTTAAGCTATAAAGCTGCTGGTCGCCCCACCCCCGCAGGAAAACGGATTGTCCTTTACTGTGAACCACTTCCATCCCCAGTAAGTTACGGAAGAAATCGAGGCTCTCATTTGGTTTAGCTGTAAATAACTCGATATGGTGCAGGTGGGCAATATCCCTAATCGGCTCACGATTATTCATGCTTGGTCACCTCTTTAATAGTCGTTTCAATGGCTCCAATTCCAGAAATTTCAACCCTTACGAGATCACCATCTTGAAGAAACTTACCTTGTGCTTCTCCTACTCCACCCGGTGTCCCCGTGCAGACAATATCACCCGGTTCTAAAGTGAAGATTCCTGATAAAAATTCGATGAGGTGATTAACATTGAACAAAAGCTGCTCCGTATTAGATTGTTGCCTTAACTCACCGTTAACGGTTAAAGAAATATCAAGGCAGTGCGGGTTAGCTATTTCATCCTTTGTGACCAAAACCGGTCCGAGTGGAAGACTTTTATCCAACGTCTTTCCTTGCAGCCATTGAATTGTTCGTTTTTGCATATCGCGGGCTGTGATATCATTTGCCACAGAGTAGCCATAAACATAGTCCAAAGCATCTTCAGATTTAATGTCCTTTCCAGTTTTACCAATCACAAACGCTAATTCTGCCTCGTAATCTAGTTTTTGGGTTAAATTAGAATTAAGCGGGAAGACGTCATTAGGACCAGCAATTGCTGTCGCAAACTTGGCAAAAATAACAGGATGTGCTGGGAAATCGCGTTTCATTTCAAGAATATGATTCTTGTAATTTAGGCCGACGCAGATGATTTTATTTGGTTTCAGTACTGGTGGTCCAATTTGTACATTTTCTTTCTTGTATATAGCGGCAGTTTGCTGTGAATTTTCGAGCGCATAATTAACCGCTTCATTAGCCGTTTGAAGTGCCAGGTCGCCACCCGCGATAAATTCTGTTTGATTCTGAGGCACTAAAGCGTTTGCAATCTCATCCGCTCTTTCCTGACCGCGATCCTTTAGCAACTCAATATATGCTTGCTGTGGGTCGACAATCGTATGCTCATCTACCAAAACTCCGAGTCGTAACGGGTTATTTTTACTAGAATAGGTTAATAATTTCAAATGAATACCTCCTCAAGTTTTAAACATCAAAAGTGCTTTCTCTATAAATCCATGATAAGGCACAGAAATTTAATTTTGAAATACACAATTTGTATTTGAGAAATCTCAATTTCTGATGATTACATCATTTTCAAAAAAAATAACCCCGCCTGTGCGGAGTCATACTTCCATGTCTGCTTGCAGCTTTATGATTACCGTTGAACTGAAAATTTCCCTCTTGCGGTAACCATACCCCCTTTATGATTACCCTTAAACCTGAAATTTCCCTATTACGGTAATCATAGCTATTTGAAGAGGCTGCAACTTTTCTGAAGATGTCTTCGAAAAAAGTTTTCTACCAATTCGAATATTTTAATTTCACACTTTTGAATTTGCTCAGTTTCACCAGGACCTGCTTTGTGAAGGGTAACAGGATAAAGGACCTCATCCAAATCATTATTATTAAAAAATGCATGTCCCAACTCTTCGATTAAACAAAGTGTCGCCTCATTCCCTTGTGCAACCATTGCTTCATAAAGCAATTCACTTTGCTGAGCAGGTACGGCTGAGTCACTCACTCCATGCATGATAAGAAATGGTGGTGCATCTTGATTAATATAGGTAATGGGATTCGCTTCACGGACCCGATCCGGGACCGATTCTATTGGCGCCCCCAATAATTGTGACTCCGGAGAATCCTTTACTGCATGAGTACGAGGTGGAGACAACAGAACAGATTCTGTATCAGTAGATACCGCAACCTGAGAATTACTCGCTGAATCCAATTTTAAAAAATCTGTCGGGCCATACCCGTCCACAACAGCCTGAACGTCACTCGAAAACTCTGGACAGCCAAGTTCAAAATCTTCAAGAATACCACTTCCTGTAGTGCCAGCAAGGGCCGCTAGATGTCCTCCTGCAGAGGATCCCCATAAGCCAATACGACTGCCGTCAAGCCCATGTTCATTAGCAACCGAACGGAGCCATCGAATGGCGGCCTTCACGTCATGAATCTGAGCTGGAAAAATCGCCTCACCACTTAATCGATACTCTATACTCGCCATCGCGTATCCACGCTCTGCAAATCTCACACGAAAGTCTGGACCCAGTTTCCGGTCGCCAATCCTCCAACCGCCCCCATGAAGCCAAACAATCACAGGTACCGATTTTCCAGTATCTAGAGGAAGATATAAATCGAGAAGTAACGGTTTTCCATTAGGTGCTGCAAACGCAAGGTCAGACAGTACCTTTACTTCATATCTCATTATCTACTTACCTCTTCGACTGGAGCTGCAGGTGGACCTGGAGGCTTGCCAAACAATATTAAATCTAACTCCTCAATTCGTTGGATGACTCTATCAAATCTATACGGCGCAGGGTCAGTTGGGAAGATAGGATATTCATATGGGTCGCCAAGAATGCGAAAGAAATCTTCAAACTGTCCAGGTGTTAATACTCCCAAAAACTTCGTGTAGTGGGCATCACAGCGGAAACGGTGCCCAATCCCTGCTGGAACATAGGCAAAATCCCCTGGCAGCAAATGAAGCTCTTCCCCGTCCACCCAAAGAGTCATTTCCCCTTGTAAGCACATAAACGTTTCGTTCGTATATTTATGCGCGTGCTCACCGATAGGTTGTCCCTTTGGCCCTTCCGATATTAGTGCTAGAAACTTCCCACCTGTCGCCTCTTTTGTGGTTAGTAGCGAATGAACTGTATCACCACTTAGAAGATGAATACCTTCGCCTGCTTCCAATACATATGGCTGGACCTCCTTTGGAATGGTACAACCTTGGACTAAATGGGGTATACCCATAGTTTGCTGGCTAGAAACGAGTTTGATATCAATGGTGGTAGGAACTTTAGAAAAACTTTCGTCATCGAGGGGTATTTTTGAAACTGGAGGCCGTTCAAACTTATCAAAAGGCTCTCCTATGATAGAGTATAATTTCGAGAGATTTCCGTTAATTGTAAATGAGCAAAAGCGTGTTCGGTGGCTCTGCATCCAATAGGAATGCACCGTTCCTGCCGGGATCGATACATAGTCACCAGCCGTCAATAGATGTACTTGACCATTTAGTTCTACTTCAAGTCTTCCATCGAGAACAACGATCCCTTCGTGAGCATCCTTATGAACATGTGCCGGAAAATAATCCCCTTTACCTCCCGACAATTGGACAATTTCCAGATTGTCTCCAGTACTTTCAGCTGTTGCGACAATTGATGCAACCTGAGTACCGAAGTGATAACGCTCGCCTTCTCCACTTTTAATAAAATACGGCTTCTTTTCATTAGGCAATTTACCAATGACCTGCTGAACCATCTAACCACACTCCTTAAATATAATGACTATTTATAAGCGCTTTCAACTTAACCATAATACGTGAGTAGTAGAAATGGAAATATACGATTTCGATTTCTGTAATCCAGATTTCATATTATTATAGTGAATTATCCTTATTTTATCTATCTAATAGAATGAAAAGTATAAGTATTTCGTCAACTTGTATTTCATATGTTAAAATAATTAAAAATATATGGTAAGCGAGGGCTTATATGGATATTCGCCAATTACGTTATTTTATTACCGTAGCAGAACATTTAAACTTTACCAAAGCTGCCAATCAGCTATTCGTGGCTCAATCCGCAATTAGCCATCAAATCGCCGATCTCGAAGAACAATTAGGGGTTAAATTATTCATTCGAAACAAACGGTCAGTGCAGCTAACACCTGCCGGTTCTGTTTTTTTAAAAGAAGCAGTTGAAATTATTGAAAAGACTAACGGGGCTATTGAAAAAGCAAAACAAACTGATGCCGGTATTATTGGCAGTCTTTCGATTGGCTTTTTAACTGTCCATGTACGAAGTTTTTTACCAGATTTAATCAAACAGTTCCGTGCGCTTTACCCGAAGGTTGAACTCCATCTAAATCACCTTCCTAGTAAAATGTTAAAGGAAACGTTGGAGGAAGGGGAGATAGATTTAGCTTTTACATTGCCAGCAGGGTTACATAGAATTGAAGAAATTGAAATTCAAACAGTGGCAAAAGAGCCATATTGTATTGTCATGCATAAAAATCATACACTTTCTAGTAAAGAGAAGATCAAACTTTCAGATTTGGCAACAGAGCCTTTCATCATTCATAACCGCCATGCTTCACCGGTGGGGTCCTATGATTTCATCGTACATTTATGTGAACAAAGCGGTTTTACTCCAAGAATTGTGAATCAACCTCGATTTGTAGATAGCGTGCCTATTCTGGTTGAATCCGAAATGGGTATCTCGATTTTACCGAAAAGTTTTGAAGCATTTGCGAGCGCGTCGCTCAGTTTTATTGAAATAGAAGGGGCAAAGAATCACGATTGCGAACTTGTTGCTGCTTGGAAGAAAAACAATTTGAATCCATCTATACAGCTTTTTTTAGAGGTTCTTGAAGAAAAGATAATGACTTCAATAAAATGAGTTAAAACCGTACTGCCATTAGTACGGTTTATTTTTAATAGCCTTTGTCGATTACCTTTTTTGCATAAATTCATGTTTGAATATGGGGCGTTCAAATGGTAAACCTACATAATTTTCAGCAAGATTCGCTGCAGCATTTCGGGATGATGTAACATTATCAAGTTCTGTCAATTGAATACCGTATTCAAATGGACTATGGTTTTGGTTGGTATGAAGGATGGTGGTCATCCACCATGAGAATCTTTGTGCCCTCCAAACCCTTTTTAAACAGATTTGGGAGTACTGCTGCAGAATTTCCTGATTCCCTTGTTCATAAAACTCCCGAATCCCCTGGCTTAAAACTTGGATATCTGCGACGGCTAAATTGAGCCCCTTTGCCCCTGTAGGAGGCACGATATGTGCAGCATCCCCTGCTAAAAAGAGCCTCCCATAGTGCATCGTTTCACAAACAAAACTTCTCATCGAAACAATATTTTTTTGAATAATCGGACCTTCTGGAAGAGTCCAGCCTTCCATATCAACTCTCGCATGCAGCTCCAACCAAATTCGGTCATCCGACCAGTTTGCTATATCATCATTTGGGTCAACTTGCAGATAGTGCCGCTGCAGTGATGGGGTGCGGGTACTCAGTAAGGCAAAACCTCGTTTATGGTGGGCATAAATTAATTCTGGGTTCACTTGAGGTGTTTCTGCAATAATCCCCAGCCATCCAAATGGATAGATTTGTTGTTTTTCAATTCTTACGCTTTTGGGGATGGACTGTCTGCTTGGTCCGTGGAATCCATCACAGCCTGCAATAAAATCACATTCGATGACATGTCGCTCACCAAGTTCATTCGTATACTCTATTGTGGGTTGAGTAGATTCAATATTTACTAGTTTAACATCACTTACATTAAAGAAAATGGTCCCATTAGCTTGTAATCGTGCCTCAACCAAATCTTTAATGACTTCATGCTGTGGATAGACCATAATTCGTTTTCCGCCAGTTAGCTCTGCAAAATCAATACGATGTCTATTGCCATTGAATTGCAATTCAATCCCTTCGTGAACATGACCTTCGCTCATCATTCGTTCACCGACACCAGAAGCATTTAGTAGATCAACCGTACCTTGCTCTAACACCCCTGCACGGATGGTGCCCTCAATTTCTTCCCTTGAACGGGACTCTATAATTGTGGTTTCTATTCCTTGTAAATGTAATAAATGTGATAGCAGCAGCCCAGCAGGACCAGCTCCGATAATCCCTACTTGTGTACGCATTTACCATCCTCCTTTCTCATCTTTAGGAGATTACTTAACATATTCACTTTCAACTTTAGATTTGATATTTGCCATTTCGCTTTTTTCAAAGGTAATTAACGCATTCCAGCTTCCTGAGGATTGGCCTTCTGCTAGATAAGTAGGAACACAATCTTCCTCAAGCATCGTGAACAACATGGCGAGATGCCGTCCCCCTGATTCCACTCTAGCCATTCTTGCATATTCCGGCAGCATGTCATAAGCCGCTTGATAATCTTTCTTCATCACAAATTCAATAAACTGCTTATCCAAAGCATGTTCAGTAACAGTAGGCTTATTATGTCTGCCTCGGACTAAATTATGGGATAAGGCACCACTTGAAAGAAATACTATCTTTTTATCACTTTCACGCAATATCTTGGCAATTACTTGCCCCCATTTATAGGTTTCTTCTAAACTTGCAGCTAACGTAACAGATAAATTAATGACTGGGATATCCTCGTCTGGGACTAGGTAACGTAAAGGAACCACACTTCCATAATCCCAAATAAAATAAGGATCGTTCACACCTTGAACTTGAAGATTAGCTTCTTCCCCTGCTTTAACTAAATCATTTGCTAGTTTTTCATCACCAGGATAATGATAAGGAACATCCTTAATTAAATCAGGTGCCTCAAACGCAGTAAGAATCCCTTTATGAGTAGGCGTGCAGTCTACATAATGAAAAAAGGTGGAGGGCCAATGACAGGAAACTAACACAATAACGTCTGGATTTATTTCTTTGATTTGTTTCCCCATTTTTTTCATTTCTACTGCCATGTTCTGTTGGAATTCTGGTACTTGCTCCTCATCACAGAGGCTCGGAACATGAGGCACTAACATACTCAATTCAATTGGCATAATTTCCTCCCCTTAAATTTCGCAATTTCAGTAATCGCTTACAAATTTTCCCTTTTCTATGTTACCAGTTCTCTTTTTTATCGCTGTTTGGGTCACATAGAACCACTTTATGTGACCGGTTTCCATCTTCCGCTTCGGCTTCGGGTTTATAGAACCTCTCTACGTGACCCAATATACCTCTTCCCTTCGGTTTCGGTCACATAGGACTTATCTATGTGACCGGTTTCCACCCTTTTCTTTGCTAACGGTACTATAGAAACTTACCGCTTTGAAACAGGTACCCCTGCGATTCCCCAATGGGATTTCGGTATCTCTGTTACTATGACTCTTATGCTCTCTTTTGGGGCATCTAATGTTTCTGAAACGGTATTGGTAATATTAAAAATGACTTCTTCTATTTTCTCTTTTGGTCTTCCTTCTAATATTTGAACGTTAATAATTGGCATGAAAATACTCCTCTTAATCAGTTACTGTAAAGGCCACTTCACCTAAACCATCAAATTTACCGCTTACTATATCTCCATATTTCAACTGAACTGCACTAGTAATTCCGCCAGTTAAGATTAAATCCCCTTTACGAACCTTTTCTCCTTTTCTTGCCAGCATATTGGCAAGCATGGCAATGGAATTTGCGGGGTGGCCAAGGACTGCTGCTCCTGCCCCTAATTCCTTGATTTCACCATTGATTGAAAGTGTGGCCCCAACTAAATCTAGTTCAAATTGCTCCGGCTTTTTAAGCGTGGTACCAAACACCACTCTTGAAGTGGAAGCATTATCCGCAATTACGTCGGGTAAGGTAAATTGAAAATTTTCGTATCGGCTGTCAATAATCTCTAAAGCTGGTAAAACATACTCTGTTTTTGCTAAAACTTGAGCCCCTGTCACGCCAGGACCTTCAATATCTTCACCAATCACAAAGGCAATTTCAGCTTCCACCTTTGGGTGAATTACTTCGTGCAATGGCACCTGACCGCCATTTTCGATGATCATATAGTCAAACACATACCCATAAATTGGTTCTTCAATCCCCATTTGTTTCATTTTGGCCTGACTAGTTAAGCCCATTTTCGGGCCAATGATTTTTTTTCCTTCATCTAATTTGGAGTTTACAATTTCCTGTTGTACTTGATACGCTTCTTCCACTGTTAAATCAGTCTTCAAGTTCAGGGTTACCTTGGCAACCTCTCGCTTTTCGAGTTCCGCTGATTCTAAATAATGGGCAATCTCTTTGTATTGATTCATTCTAATTTCCTCCTCTAGTCGGTTAAAATCGTACACTGACCTGACCGATATGAGCGAATCTTGCTGTAAAGGTGTCGCCCTTTTGAGCGGCTTCAGCTGCTGACAATGCCCCTGAAAGAATCACTTCACCAGCTTTAAGCGAAATATCAAATTCGGCTAATTTATTGGCTAACCAGGCGACACACTTGGCTGGATTTCCTAAAGCGGCTGCACCGACCCCCGTATTAACTTGTTCACCATTTTTTGTTAAGACCATACCCATTAACTCAAGATCAATGTCCTCTATCTTTGTTGGCTTACCGCCAAGCACATAGAATCCCGATGAAGCATTATCAGCTACCGTATCTGCCAACGTAATCTTCCAATTTTTAATTCTACTATCAACAATTTCAAGAGCAGGTACAACATAATCAGTTGCCTGAAGGACATCAAGCGTTGTAAGATTCGGCCCTCGTAATTCTTTTTTTAGAATAAAGGCAATCTCCGCTTCTACTTTTGGTTGAAGGACTTGTTCAAAGCTAATTTGGCCACCGTTTTCTACGACCATCCCATCTAGCAAATGTCCGTAATCCGGTTCATCAACTCCTAATAAATTCTGCATCGCCAAAGAGGTTAATCCAATCTTTTTCCCGACAATTTTTTGCCCCTGTTCTAGTTTCCGCTGAATGTTTTCCAATTGAATATGATAGGCTTCTCTAACCGTAAGCTCCAAATCTACTGAAGTAAGTGGATCAGTACCGATTCGAGTATTCTCCGCCTCGACTAATTTTTCTGCATATTGCTTTAATTTACTTTCCAATGATAGGACTCCCCTTCTTACAATTTAATTGTGATATTTGACAATTCTGAGTAAAAATCAATGCTATGCATTCCGCCTGTTCTGCCGATCCCGCTATTTTTCATCCCGCCGAATGGGGTACGTAAATCACGTAAAAACCAAGTGTTTACCCAAATGATTCCTGCTTCAATTTGATGAGCAACCCGGTGAGCACGTCTTAAATCATTCGTCCAAATCGTCGCGCTTAACCCGTAATGGGTATCATTTGCCTGCATAATGACTTCTTCTTCCATATCAAAAGGCATAACCGTTACAACCGGTCCAAAAATTTCTTCGCGGACACAACGGGAATTCCGGTCCACTCCGGTAATAATCGTTGGTTCTAAATAGTAACCCCTATCCATTCCCTCCGGGCGTTTCCCTCCTGTCAGGAGCGTCGCGCCTTCATTTCTAGCAATCTCAATATAGCTATTAACTCGATCATAATGCTCCTTGCTGATTAAGGCGCCAACATTTGTATCTTCTTTCTCAGGGTAACCAACTTTTAACGACTTTACCTTCTCGACAAATTTGTTGAGGAATTCTTCATATGCCGGACGCTCAACGTAAATCCGTGAACCGCAGAGACACACCTCACCTTGATTAATAAAACTTGATTTGATGGTTGTTTCAACCACTTCATCCAGATCAGAGTCGGCAAAAATAATGTTAGGATTTTTTCCTCCTAATTCAAAGGACAGCTTTTTCAGAGAACTTGCAGCCGCTTTCATGATAGCTGTTCCTGTGCCTGGTTCACCAATGAATGATATTGCATCAATATCCGGATGTTCTGAGATGGCTCCTCCTGCCGAATTTGGCCCAAAACCATGAACTAGATTCACCACACCATCCGGTACCCCGGCTTCTTTACAAATTTCCATCAAAAGGGTGGCAGTCATTGGCGTCCATTCAGCCGGTTTAATCACCGCAGTATTCCCCATTGCCAAACAAGGCGCTAATTTCCAAGTTAGTAATAATAATGGTAAATTCCAAGGTTTAATGATGCCAACCACACCAACCGGGCGCCGATAGGAGTAATGAATGGCCGTGTCGTCCTGTTGGTTTGCATCCGTATTAACCGATATCATATAGTCGGCAAAAAAGTGGAAATTATAAGCTGCCCTCGGGACATCAATACTATTAGCCAACCAGAATGGTTTACCTGTGTCCAACGATTCCAGCCGTGCAAATTCCTCTTGTCTTTCCAAAATTAAATCTCCAATTCGGCGAAGAATCTTTGAACGTTCTCCTGTCGTCATCTTTTTCCAACTGCCATTTAATGCTCTTCTGGCGGCTGCTACGGCATAATCAACCTCGTCTTTTCCCCCTTCTGCTACCATGCCTAAAACTTCTTCCGTGGCGGGATTAATATTCTCAAATGTTTTTTTGTTTTGCGACTCAACAAATTGGCCGTTAATGAAATGCAAACAATTGATTGCCTTTACTCTTGTTTCGACAGTCATCTTTTTATTCCTCCAATTAAAAAACTATATATTCTTAACTAGAAGATATCCTCTTTTAATTTCATATACAACACCATTGTTTCTCTATGTGAAACAATTAAAAATAATTTCAATTTTTCAAAAATAACTTTTCTTTTCTTTTTTCTTTTGATATATTGACCACTATAGAGCAACGCTGTTTTACATAATGAAACAGTGCGCACAGGAGGAATGAAGTAATGGAAACAAACAACCAAGGAGATCATTATCTTTCTTCATTAAAAAATGCTCTGCGAATATTAAATAGTTTCTCTATGGATGAACCTGAAAAGAAAGTTAGTGAAATATCCTCTTCACTAGGGTTAAACAAAAGTACTGTCAGCCGGACCATGGCAACACTTGCAAGCGAGGGGTTTGTATATAAAGATCCTGAAACAAAGAAATATCGTTTAGGCCTATCTATCCTTACTCTCAGTGGTGTTGTTAATAGCTCAATGGATATCTATCGGGAATCGCAACCTATATTAAACGAATTAGTTGAAACTCTGGGTGAAACCGCTCATATTTCTGTCTTAGACCACTTAGATGTCATCTATCTTCATAAAGTAGAATGCAATCATCCTGTAAGATTTTTAACTCATGTCGGTAGAAGGAATCCACCTTACTGCACAAGTTCAGGAAAAGTATTGCTTGCATTCTCCAATGAAGCTGTGCTTCATAGTGTAATTGAAAAAGGGCTTGATAAATATTCTAAAAACACGATCACAGACCCATTAAAGCTCCATGCCAATTTACGTGAGGTAAAGAAAAATGGGTATGCCTCCAGTGTGGAAGAATTACTAGATGGAGTAACTTCAATTGCTGCGCCTATTTATGATTACAAGGGAAAAGTAATCGCAGCCTTATCCATTGTGGGTCCCAAACAAAGAATCCCCTCTCATAAAATCCAAGGTATAGCTAAAAAAGTAATCAGTGCTGGTTTAGAAATCTCTCGAAATATGGGATATAGAAAAATAGATTAATACAGGAGTGATTTAATATGGATGATTTTCATACTCATTTTATCCCACCGGAAGTTATTACTTGGCTTAAAGACAATCAAACAATCGTTAACGCTAAATGGATCAATAAAGATGATGGGAAAGACCCGTTCCTAACTATTAATGAAAAATGGGGATTTGAGCTTAAAAAAGGCTTTATTGAAGGTGAATATTATTTGGCCGAACAAGAAAAAGCCGGCGTATCTCATTCGCTCATCTCACCGATTCCCCAACTATTTCTGTATGATTTCTCTGAAGATATTACAACTGAAATGGCTACTCTATACAATCAAGCTTTAGCAAATTGGACCAACAAAACACCGCAGAAACTCTCTGCTTTAGGTACTGTCCCTCTCGCCAACCCAGAAAAAGCTGCACAAGTCTTAAATCATGCGATGCATCTTGGATTAAAGGGAGTCATCATAGGTCCCGGTTTATCTAACCATATGTTATCTGATGACTTTTTTATCCCCTTTTTCGAAGAAGCCAATCGGTTACATGCGATTATTTTTATTCACCCATTGTTATGTGAGGACCCGCGCTTAAAGAGAAGAATGATGCCTAATTTAATTGGGGTTCCATGGGAAACAACTGTTTGTGCAACTGACCTTCTGTTGAGCGGGCTTATTGATCGTTATCCAAACATAAAAATTTTATTTGCTCATGGCGGAGGCTTCATGCCTTACCAGATTGGCAGACAGGATAAGGGATATGAACAGTGGAAACTTGTATCCTCTAATTTAAAAGCACCACCATCCGAATATTTGAAACGCTTTTGGTATGACTCAGTATTGTGGAACCAGGAAAGTCTAGAATTCCTCATCAATACAGTTGGAGAGGACAAGGTTGTCCCCGGCTCGGATTACCCTTTTGATCTTTGTGTATGGCCGCCTGAAAGCAAAAACAATCTAGGTGCGATTTCATTATTAGGTTGAAACTAAAGAACTCCGCATGAGTTTTCTTATGCGGAGTTCTTTTAGGTCAAAATAACCTGTCTTACACCCATACTCTATAATGATATTTAACTGTGAACAAAATGCTTTCTTTATAAGGTTGAATCGATTCCTGAATTTTCAGAAATTTCTCCATATACTTTTATAGGTGCTGTTTCCTTTAGTAAGAAGGACAATAAGAAGAAAACAACTGCCGTCCCACTGGCAAGCCATAATGGTGCGTAAAGGTTAAACTTATCAGCAAGTATTCCTGCAATCACAGGGCCAGCTGTTCCTCCAATGATTTCTCCGGTTAGCACTACAGCAGCAATCGCTGTGGCCGCAAAAATCCTGGGTACTGACTCTGACGGGATAATAGCAAGATAGAGCGGCTGTGCCCCAAATCCAAGACTTAGGATAAAGATAGAAATGGCCAGCAGGGCAAAATTAGTATGGAAAGCTGCAACCGCAAGTGGAAGCAGAATTGCAATAAAAGTTGCTGGAACAATGATAGTCTTTCTTCCTAGTTTATCGGATAAAAATGGTAATAGAAATTGCCAAAAGAACATCCCAATCCCTAGGACTCCCAATATAGCCCCATATTGTGCATCACTATATTTCGATACTCCGGATAAAAATAGCGGCATAAAGGCTGTAAATACTAATAGGTACATCATGTAAAAAATCGCCATAAGCATACCTACCCAAACATTACGTGTTTTATATACACTTTTGTATTCCTGAAACGATGGTTTAACCTTTTTGGCGTTCGTAACTTGGCCCATATTAAAATTAGGCTCTTTCATATAAATCATTAAAATCAGAGCTAAAATGACTCCCGGAATCGCTAAGGCAAAAAATGAATACCGCCAATTTGATGATGCTGCAATTGCCACGACTAACACAGGTGCGATGGCATTCCCTAGTAATGGGCCTGAACCCTGGATTAACCCTAAATTTAAGCCCCTTCTTTTTGGAGTTGATTCAGCCATCATGGTTGACTGGACCAAAGGAATAACAGGGCCTTCCGTAACCCCCATCAACAAACGAACTAGAATAAGCGAACCCAACCCAGCAACTAAACCTGAAGTAAATGTCGCAATGGAAAATCCGAGGATAAAAACAATTAAAGTTAGTTTCTTTTTACCAAAAAAATCAGAAACACTAGCAAAAAGCAGGGTTGAAATCCCCCAGGCAATGCTTGTAGCTCCGACAATCATTCCCATTTGAGTGTTGTTCAATTTTAACTCCTCAGCTGCAAATGGAAATAAGTAGATAATGCTCAACCGGTCCATAAATACAAGACCAAAGATCAAAAATAGGATAATAAGCAGGCTATTTTCATATCTGAAAAATGATTGGTTCTTTTTACTCACAACTCCACCCCTCCTTTATTGGTTTAGCACATGAAACCTACTTTTTTCATCATTGTAAGCGCTTTACTATTTAATAGTATAGGGTAATTAAAATGGTTAGAGAAATATAAAATATTGTTTACTGTAATACGATTTTTTTGTATATATTTGGATAACCCACCCACATCTATTCTACAAAATATTCTATTCAAGAATTGCTACTGCCCGCGTCCAGCCACCACTTCCGGCTTTAATTTTTACTGGAAAAACCGAAACCTTAAACCCATATGGTGGTAATTGATCCAAGTTTGCTAGTTTTTCGATTTGACAATATTCTTTTTCTTTCCCTGCAAAATGGGCTGCCCAAAGAACGTCCGGACGAGGATTTTCCTTATAATCAGCGGCTTGAATAGACAGCGGTGTATCCCATCCCCATCCATCCGTCCCCATCACTTTAATACCTTGGTCAATCAGCCAAAGTGTCGCTTCAGCCGAAACTCCAACATGTATTTCACTATAGTTAGGCTCGTACCTTTTTTTATCGGCATCACAGCGAATCATCACGATATCAAAAGGCTTTAACTGGTACTCTATTTTTTGTAATCTTTCCTGCAAGTCTAAAATGGTGATTGCATAACCTGCAGGCTTGTTTGTAAAGTCCAGAACAACGCCATCATTAAAGAACCATTCTAGCGGCATTTCATCAATCGTCCTTGCTGGTTTCCCTTCTGAGGTAGGCCAGTAATGCCAGGGTGCATCGACATGTGTGCCGGCATGGCTTGTCAATTTCAAAAACTCACCTGCCAGACCCTTCCTCTCGGGAAAATCATCTGGTGATACACCAACCAGCTTTGCACCGAATTCCGCACCTTCTTCATGCGTTTCATACCGGATTGAAAATGGAAGTGGATCTTTTAACTCTTTTTCGAGTGAAACACTTAAATCTATTATTCTAGACATACTTTACCCTCCGTCTGTAAATTAATCTGTAAGCTATTAATTTTCATTGGTTATGGTTCTGAGGCTATTGCTGCAATACCAGATATCGTTTGCTGTTTAACCAATCCTATTCCTTAAAACTCCCAGCCCCGTAATCCCCAATTCTATTTCATCTCCGGGCTCCAGCCAGCGGTACTCTTCTGTTCCCAATTCTAAAATACATCCAAAGCCGACGGTTCCAGAGCCGATAATATCACCTGGATACATGGTGACATCCTCAGAAGCACGCTCAATCATTCGTCCAAATGAATAGAAAATATCTTTAAAATTCCCATGGGACCAAACTTCTCCGTTCACTTTGGCCGTCATCTCCAAGTCGAAGCGATCATCGATTTTGTATGGGAGCAATTCATCTTTTGTTACAATCCAGGGTCCTATTGATGTAGCAAAGTCTTTTCCCTTTGCAGGTCCAAGTAAAACTTTCATTTCCTGGGCCTGAAGGTCACGGGCGGACCAATCATTCAAAATCGTATAACCGAAAATATACTCCTCTGCTTCACTGGCTTGAATGTTTTTCCCTTGTTTCCCGATGACACAAGCCATTTCTAATTCATAATCCAATTTCACACACTTTTTAGGTCGTGCCACCTCTTCCCCAGGTCCCCTCATGGCATTTGGATTTGAGAAATAAAAAATCGGTACTTCATACCATTCAGGCGCCACAGTGCTGCCATGGGTTGCGGATGCATTTTTTACATGTGTTTCAAAAGCTACAAAATCCCGAAAGGTACAAGGGTTTGGCAGTGGGGCCAATAGTTCAATTTCTTCGATTGAATAATTCGGCTGGACTTCTTTTTCTATCGAATGGATTACTGGCATATATTCTTCTTGATGTTCCAACAATTCACGAATGCTGACCGGTAATTTCCCTTGTCCGGCAAGCTCCATATCCACTACTCCATCGCCACTCAACCACCCACCGCGTTGTTTCCCATTAGGATTTCGAAATGTAATAAATTTCATTGTCTGATCTCCTCGATTCTATTAAACTAACAAAGGACATCTATCCAGACGTCCTTAATTACTTTTTCAGTACCTCTAAGCTTTTTCTCTAATACTATCAAACTGCGCTGATTCAAAAATATTTACTTCATCCCAAGCATCGTTTGGATTTTCCTCAACCTTCCACATCTTAGGACCGTAATCTGGAGCAAAGTACAATGGTGAACCACCATAAATTTCAATCCGATTTCCGCCTGGTTCAATCGCATACGTCGTAAAGGCTTCTCCAACAGCATGCTTAAATGGTTTCATCTCTAACCTGTAGCCGTTATCAACCACATAATCAGCGGTCTCTAGCACCTGATCTCGATTTTCCACCGCAAAACATAAATGGTTCAGCTGTCCATGCTCCTTCTTAAAATCAGCAAATAATGCAATTTCATGTGAAAGACTCGAGACGGCTAATAAAGACCCAACCTCTGTACCATTTGGAATGACAATTCCTTCATTATGCTTAAAACCTAACTCTTTATAGAAATTTGTATGACGAGTTACATTACTGGTCCATAGAGTTACATGGTCCAAACGTCTTACAGATGCCCCGCGGCTTGGATTTTTTTGCGGACGGGATCTCCATTTACTTTTCAGATGGGCAGGAATCTCGGCCAGCTCCACATCCCAAAAAATTTCCTCTAAATGTCCATCAGGTGAGTAATATTGATAGGCCTTGCCATGTCCAAGGTCCCCTTCAATCCAGCCTTTTCCGCATCCCAAATTCTCAATATATTGAACAGCATCCAGCAAATCTTCATCACTTTCCGCACGCCAGCTAATATGTCCGACTCCGTTTGTCTTTGCTTCTGTAATTTTTAAACTATGGTGAAAAAACTCACCCCATGCACGCATGTAAACCGATTGGCCGATTCTTCCCGATTCCTCCATTCCCAAGATATCTTTGAAAAATTTTACGGACTGTTCTGGTTTTGGACTTAGAAGTTCCACGTGGGCTAATTGAGAAATAAAGTGATTTCTTTTTGGCATGATTTCTTCCTCCTAATAATGAAAAGTATTTTATTATGCGTTCAACTGAATCTTGAGCCAATCATACATCTCGTAAGTCTCGGTTACGTTATCCACCTGGCAGTGAGCAGATCCCGGACTGCTTTTCGGAACAATCTTCAACCATCTTGGGCAGGTTAAATGATTATATAGATTATAGGCATTCTCTACGGAGACTTGACGATCGTCCTCACCATGTATAATGTAGGTTGGCATGGTGATTTTTTCAGCCTCCCCTTTAAGATTAAATAGATCTAGCTTTTGACGCGCCTCCGTCATGGTTTCCGCACCAACAACATGCTGGAGAATTTTGGCCAAAGGATGATTATCAGGACGCTTGGACCAAACAGATTGATAATCATAAACAGCTCCCCAAATGGCGCATGCCTTAAAGCGCGGTTCAAAGGCTGCTGATCTTGCGGCCATATAGCCACCCATGGATACGGCCATAATTCCTAATCGATTGGCATCGATATCAAGGTTCTGAATAGCCCAATCATATGCGGCTGTTCCGGCAACATTGTAATCATATCGAGAAGAGATATGATTTAATCTTAATGCTCCGCCCTGGCCAGGACCGTCTACTGCCAGCAGTGCAATTCCACGTTCCTTTAACAGCTGGGCAGGACCAAAATAAAGTTCTTCTGCTGTCGAATCAAGCCCGCCAAACATAACCACTAATGGGCTGTCTTTTTTACCTGGTACTTCGAAAAAGTATCCTGGCAGAAACGAGTTTTCATAAGGAATTTGGACTGCCCTTGGCGGATTTCCGAGCATTTCAGCTCCTTTTCGAAAGGATTCAACCCCTTTTAAATAGGTAGGTATTTTCCTAGGATCATCCGGCTGAAGGAAAAATTCGGCCGTCCGAATATAATTGGAAGCCCGAAAAAAAGCGGCTCTTGCCGTTTCAGTCTGTTCTTTGTCAAGGGCTTCATTGGCAACGGCTAACGAGCGGTTACCAATTCCCATCCATGCGTTATGAAAGCTATCCGTATCACCCAGGGTAATATTGCCGGCTGCCTCTAGAATTTCATTCACTTCTCCGCCGCCAAAATGAGCTTGGCTAAACATCCTTACAATTTGGTATGACCACATATAATGTTCAGGAAAATAATGCCACATATTACTTCACTCCATACTCTTTGAATTTTTTAACCCACAGTTGGTAATTCAGTTTATTAGATAGTTTCTGTCATTCTCATTAAGCTCTGTGCAACAATCGCGTTAGGGTTATTCTCTTTTGGCAGCCGGCCTTCGAGCTGCAAGAGTTCCCAATTAACCAATGTGTTTGAATTTTCAACAATAAATTTACAGCGCTCAAAACGCCTGTCCATGAATTCACTTAAAATATCTGAAACTGGCTCTTCTTTTTGAAGTAATTCTGCTAAAACAAGGGCATCCTCAATCGCAATCGCCGCGCCTTGTGCTAAATGAGGTACGGTTGCATGTGCAGCATCCCCGATTAATAATACCCGGTCTCGATACCAAGGTTTTTCGACAATTAGGGTTTCGAGCGGCCGATAAACCACTTCCTTTGGATCGGTAATTTGTTCACTTAGTTCACGAATTAAGCCGCCAAACTCATGAAAGGCTTCACGCATCTCAACATGTAGTTGGTCCTCTTGCTTCCACGGGTTTCCAGGTTCTGCTGTCACAATAAAAACATAAGCACTATCCTTGGTCATGGGAACAATGCCGGCTTTTGCTTTCCGCCCATAATACATCGTAATGTTCTCGATATCCTTAGGACGGTTTAGAGTGTAGCGCCAAACGGCCTGGCCCACAAATGTCGGTTCAAGTTCACCAAACACCAGGTTACGAACCTTCGATCTGACCCCATCAGATCCAATCACAATATCATAGGTCCCTGAGGTACCATCCGTAAACTTCGTATAGACAAAACTGTCTGCATTCTCAATCACATCAACTGTTGTGCCCATTCGAATTTTCGTTCCGTTTTTCATAGCAGCCCGGAGCAATATTTCATGAAAATCTCTTCGCGGTATTCCTCCCGTCAAGTTGAACTTTCCGGAAGGATGAATAGGTGCATCAAAGATCATATTTCCTTGGGAGTCACGGATATGTAGGGCTGAATGAGTTGTTCCAGCAGCTAAAAATTCTTCCGTGAGCCCAAGTGCATCAATGGCCCTAAGTGCATTGGATTGAAGAATAATGCCTACCCCATAAACATTCCATTCCTTTTGCTTTTCAACGATTTCAGTTTGAACTCCAGCTTTCTGTAAAGCAATAGCTGTTGCCAGCCCTCCAATGCCTCCTCCAACAATTAGAACCTTTTTTACGTTTGACATGGAAACCCCTCCTTTAATTGGTTTTAGAATTCATCTGTTTCAGTAATCAAAAATATTAATCTTTGCACAGTGTAGATAGTAAAAAAAGAATTAATGAATCCTATGCCAATTAACAATGCAAGAACCGTACCAACTTAGAAAACGTTATCATTTACAATATTCAAAAAAATACTCAATCAAATTTTCTTGTTTTTTGTATGAAAACACTACACAACTGTTCGAAGTGTCCGAAATCACTACAACACTTCAGGTGTAAAGGAGGGAGATTCCAATTAAAAAAGAACCTACCAAAATTTATGGTAGATTCTTAACTAAATAATTTATACTGATACATTTTTTCATATAAAGTCGATCGAGCGATCCCGAGCTTTTTGGCCGCTTTGCTTTTGTTCCCTTTTGACTCTTTAAGTGCGTTGATTATTAAGTGCTGTTCCATGACACTCTTAGGCTTTTGTGAGGAAGATGAGTCAATAGAAGATTCACTTGGAGAGGGCGTAGATTCTGTATTTATATTTTGCCATTCCAGCAAACGCTTCGGTAAATGTTGATAGTTAATTTCTCCATTTGCCAGAATAACGGCACGTTCCATTATATTTTCTAATTCCCTGATATTCCCAGGCCATGTATAGTTTTTAAGAACTTCCATGATCCGATCTGATAGGTATGGAACTTCCCTTTTTTCACGTTTCGCAATCTTTTCCATTAATTTATTAACTAGTAAATGAAGATCTCCTTTTCGATCACCTAGAGCAGGAACAAATAAATTAATGACATTCAGACGATAGTACAGATCATTTCGGAAACTTCCTTCTGATACCTCTTGCGCCAAATTTCGATTGGTAGCAGCAATGATTCGGATATTAATCGGGATTGGTTCATTTCCCCCGATCCTCGTAATTGACCGGCTTTGAATAACCCGGAGA
This sequence comes from Neobacillus drentensis, assembly GCF_036962125.1. Taxonomy (GTDB): domain Bacteria; phylum Bacillota; class Bacilli; order Bacillales; family Cytobacillaceae; genus Neobacillus; species Neobacillus drentensis_B. The sequence continues at coordinate 238,152 of NZ_JBALOA010000005.1, read as the reverse complement.
AGCTTGGATTGAATCTCTAATGGCATTTCCCCTATTTCATCCAGAAAAACTGTCCCACCGTTGGCCCGTTCAAATTTCCCCATTCTGCCCCCTTTGTGAGAGCCGGTAAACGCACCGAACTCATAACCAAATAATTCACTTTCTACTAGATTTCGTGGTATCGCTGAGCAATCAATGACCACAAATGGCTTTTTTGATCGATAGCTGTGATTATGAATGGATTGGGCTATGAGTTCCTTTCCGGTTCCGCTCTCACCTTCAATTAAGATACTTGAGTCCTGCAACGCCGCTTTTTTCGCTAAATCGATTAAGTTTTCCATCTCTTTACATTGATATATAATATCGTCAAAGTGAAAAAAACTCTTTGTATTTACGATCATTTCTACTTCTTTTCTAATATCTTTAAAATGAAAGACAATTCCGATTGGTTCATCCAAATTATCATAAAGGGGGACGGAAGATAATTGAAAATAATATTGTCCTTTATTAATTTTTATTTTTATTTCTTTATCTATGATCGGTTTACCTGTGTTCAAGACTTTTAGTGAAAATGCCTGATTATCGAAAACATCATAAATTTGCTTTCCTATAACTTCATCAGCAGTCAAACCGAGCATTTCTGCTCCCACTTCATTAATTATCATAACAGTTCCGAATTTATCAACAGATAAACTGCCAGCACTTACGGTTTCCGTTATCTGTTTCATATGATCATTTTTTAAAAAAATCTCTTGAAGTTTTATGTGTGTTTCAAGCCGTTTGCTTATATACTTCGCCAACATTTCTAAAATAATAAGAGTAAAGGAGTCATGGTTAAGTTGAGAGGTGGAAATAAGAAAATATTTCGTTTTTTGATCTAGAATAATCGGTGATGAGTAAAGATAGTGCCCATCCCTATCCATTCCAGTGAAACCGTTATCGCAGCATGTCGTTTCATCGGTTAAGGTTATATCATTAGAAAAGTTAATTGCCCTGTCACATTCCACAACTACCGCTTTTAAAATTGGATCATAATGACAAAGGTAGGAGTAATCCAAGTCAATGATTTGCACCTCTGAATCTACTTCAATGTCATTATTAACTTGCCCAAAAATCTTTTTAACCTCGTCCACGACAAACCCGGTCTGAATGCTCATCTTGTAAACACCCTCTTGTTAAAATTCAAGTACCGCTTATATATTATATTTTGCTATTTTTTCATATAAGTTCGATCGGGAAATCCCTAATTTTCGTGCTGCTAAACTTTTGTTCCCATTCACCTTATGAAGAGTGTTAATAATTAACTCCCTTTCCATCCCTTTAAAAGAACCAGCATTTTTCTCAGTTAGAGTTAGAGTTAAATCCTTCCCAGGCATACTCTTTTCCCTTAAAAAAGCAGCATGATGAATATATTTTGGCAAGTGTTCAGGCTCGATCACATCATGCGCTATTAAGATGGCTCGTTCAATAACATTCTCTAATTCTCTTATATTTCCAGGCCATGTATAACTTTCAAGTATTTTCATTGTATCCTGAGAGATTTTTGGAGAATAGCGATTGGTTCGATTGGCTGCTACTTCCACCAATGTTTTGGCAAGCAATGGAATATCACCATCTCTCTCTCTTAATGATGGGACAGTCAACTGCAGGACATTTAATCGATAATAAAGGTCTAATCGAAAATTATCATTTTCAACCTCTTCCTCAAGATTTCTGTTCGTTGCTGCTATTATTCTAACGTTGCTTGGAATGGGATCATGTCCTCCTACCCGTGTAATCGTACGGCTTTGTAAAACACGCAGCAACTTTACCTGAATTTCTAAAGGCATTTCTCCTATTTCATCGAGAAATACAGTACCTCCATTGGCCACTTCAAATTTTCCCAACCTGCCTCCTTTGCGGGCTCCTGTAAAAGCACCATCTACGTATCCGAATAACTCACTCTCTACTAAATCCCTTGGTATAGAGGAACAGTCAATCACAACAAAAGGTTTTCCTTTTCGCTGACTTTGATTATGTATAGATTGAGCAATTAACTCTTTACCTGTCCCGCTTTCCCCTTCTATTAATATATTCGACTCAGTTTTGGCAGCAACTTTTGCCGTTTTAATCAATTCCTGCATCGCACGGCTTTTATAGATGATATCCTCGAATTGAAAAATTGGTTTAATGCTAACTAAGCTCTCTAACTTTTTCATAATAATTTTCATCTCTTTGAAGGTAATGACAATCCCAACAGGCAGTCCATTTTCAATCAAAGGGGTCACAGAAAAAATAAGATGAATCTTACCCTTCGGTAAATCAAAAAATACTTCCCGATTCACCCAATTTTCCATCGTATTTAGTGTGTCAAGCGGTGAGGGATAAAAATTAGGCAGAACTTTGATAAGAGGCTGGCCTATTATCATATTATCATCGATACCAAGGATATTTTTCCCAGTATGGTTGATAAATGTAATGATTCCTTTTTTATCAACGGTTAAATATCCTTCATCAATAGTGTTCGTTATTTGCTGCTGATATGTACTTTGTAAAAATAGGGATGTAAGGTTTGGCTGGGTAACTAGATGATAACTTAGTTGTTTAGCAAGGAGGTCTAAGATTTGAAGTAATTTCTTATTATTTTTTTCCGGATACTTTATGACCAAAAAATATTTATGTTCGCCTTTGTGTGAAATCGGTCGAGTATAGATCCACTCCGATTGGGCTTCCTTATATGAAAATGATTTGGAATCGGAATATTCATTCCAACTTACCCGTGTAATCCAGTCCATCCTATCTTTATTAAATTCTATTTTTCTTTCCTGAACATTGTAATGGCAATGGTATGTATAGCGATTACTAAGAAGGATAATGTTTGAAATTCCTGTTTCATAATTTCCAATTGAGCTGCAAACTTTTTGAAAGTAATCGATTACAGAATCTTTTAAAGTTTTCACCTAGTATTCACCACCTTTTTGAAATAAATTATATCATATATTCTGACTATTTAGATATTTTACCCTTTATTTCACTTGCCAAGAATATTAAAAAACCGCAAAAGTTTTAGCTATAACTTTGCGGTTCATCTAACTTTCCAATATGTTGTAAAGATTAATTAATTTATTTTAAATCATGTACATATTTCTCCATGACTTTTAAATCACTCTCAATACTCGAGAATTTATTTCCAAGCTGTCCCTCATTTTCTACAATAGCATAACGGATGTATCCTAATTGATGTAACTTCTGATAGGTCTCCTGAAAATTTACAAGTCCGGTCCCTAAATTAACAAAATCAGTTGGTTTCACATACTCTGTGTAGATTTTCATCGTATCTAAAGTGTTTCCTTGTGGTAAAGACACAAAAATATTAACTGGATTTACGTGCTTACTTAAGTCTTTTTGATGGACCATATCACAACGATTACCCAGTTTTTCAAGTAATGCCAACGGATCATGTCCACCTCTCAACACCCATACGAGGTCTAACTCAAATTTCACATGTGCTGGATCAGTATTTTCTTCGAGCAGTTCAAATAATGATGTTTCTTCTATTCTCTTAAACTCATGTGCATGGTTATGATAGTAAAAGTTTAAACCCGCTTCTTTGCACTTCTTTCCAATTAGATTTAGATGTTCTGCTGTGCGAAGTGTGTCTTCACGTCCTGAAATCATTGCCATTGGAAAAACAATTGACTGACATCCAAGTTCTGCATTTTCTTGGATAATCCGATCCCAATCGGCATCCATAATTGCACTTCCTGGAGCTACACCTTCATGTGCTGAAAAAGCTTTTAACCCTAATTCACTTAACTTTTGTTTAATCACCGGAAGAGAAAAAGTATTGGTGTAGCGCTTACCTGTAGAAAAATTTACAGTTATCAACTCGACATTTTTATATCCTATTTCTGCTACCTTTTCCAAGGTTCCGAAGTAATCTTCATTTAGTTCTTTAAATACTGAGAATAAATTTAATCCAATTTCGATGGTCATATACTCTTCTCCTTTTGGGATTATTTTTGTCTACTTAAAATTGAAATAAAGTCAGAATTTTGTCTTGCTCTCTGATTCCATGCCACACACATGATAATACTACCCAACAAAATAACGGCACCAAATATAAATGGAACATTATAGGATACATCAAATAAAATTCCTGCTAAAGAAGGCCCGATTATATTTCCTAAACTACTATAGGCATTGTTCATCCCCGCAGCAAAGCCTTGTTCACTGCCTGCCATTTTTGATAGTAACGTATTAATGGCTGGGCGAAGAATGGATGTAAACAAGATAAACAAAATATTCATAGATAACATGAATATAAAATTCCCAGAAATTAAAATAAGAACCATGGTTACAGCTGATAAGAAGAAACAAATATTAATTACTCGAATCTCATCAAAACGTTGAATAAGCTTATCTACCAAAAGCGCCTGAATGATAACCCCGGTCAAAGCTGCGATAGTCATGATGATGGAAATATCTTTAGGTGTATACTCATACTTTTCACTAACATATATTCCAAAGATAGTTTCAAAGTTTGCCAGGCCAAACGTCATGGTGAAAATAAGCAGTAAAAGGACAAAGTAAAACACTTTAAAAGACCTTTTGATGTCATGAATCATTCCGTTTTGTTCCAACGATGATTCTCTAAACACAAGTTGTTGTGCTATTGACAACGACTCAGGTAAAAATAATAGAGAGACGATCATTGCGATAGCTGCGGCTAGTGCTGAAGCATAGAATGGTACACGTATACCATATTCTGCTAGAAATCCACCGATTCCTGGACCAATAACAAAACCTAGAGAAATGGAAGCACCAAGTAACCCCATTCCTTTCCCGCGTTTTTCTATTGTTGTAACATCCGCCACATAAGCCATAGTAGCTGGAATGAGCAATCCTACACCGATTCCCCCAATGAAGCGTGATACATAGAGAAGCCATAGGTCGGTACCTACACTAAATAAAAATTGAGACACCATAATGATGGCTAACCCTATAATCGTAATTTTTTTCCGACCGTATTGGTCTGAAAGCTTCCCACCTAGAGGTGAAAAAAGAAATTGAGTTAGTCCCGTTGCGGCGACGAGATACCCCATATCTTTACCGCTTGCCCCGATTTCAAGAATAAATTTTGGAAGAACCGGAATCGCTAACCCAACCCCTACTAATGCAATAAATGTGTTTATCATTAGAATTAGTAGCGGCATATTTATTTTTACCTTTATCAAATTAAACCTTTGCATTCACTTTCTCCTGTTCTAGAAACTAAAAACGATTCTTATTTAATCTTAACTGCCAATTCACTCATTTCATTTCACTTTTTTAATCTCTTAATAGTGCAATCTTTATCCTTGTTTTTTTCGAATTTCTTTTAAAAATAAAGAGATTAAAAATCTAATTGTGATTTTTAATCTCTTAACTAATTATTCTCTTATTATTCGGCTCCAACATATTCAAACCAATCAAACTCAGCATAGTTTTGGCTATCCTTGCTATTCGAACTGGCAAACATGCCAAGCATTGTCCCCACCATACCGCCAACGATCTCTGGATTTATTTTTCTCGCGTCTGCGTTCTTGTAAAGTAGGTCGAGGACTCCATCCACTTTGCCATAATAAAAGCTATAGGATTGTCCTTCTGCAATCATGCTAAGAATAATGCTGCCTCCATCCACCTCAGTATTTGCCAGCTCGTTTTCAGTCGTCACACCTTTGAAGTGTGGTTGGTGCGGATATCCGCTTAGCTCGCTCGTACACTGGATTAGCCTAAGAATTTGCTTCCCTTTTTCCAACGACCGCTCAAACCGGACTTGATGATTTGAAGCCTGCATCACGACAATCCCTGCTGTCTCATTCTCTAATAAGGCATTAAAGTTCATTTTAACAGAGATTCGAAAGCTAGCATGCAATTGTCTTCGTCCAACAAAGCTTAAACTCGGAACAGCCTTAGCCGTTTCAGTTGCGGACAAGTCTATCTTGCGTAATTCTGGACTCATGGAACGTGGCAGCAATCTCAAAGACAACTTGCTGTCTGAGAGGGTATGAAAGTCATCATAAGGTGTACCGAAGAAAACCCAATCCATTCCTAACTTTTCGCCCTCAAAATCGTCCCTTTCTGGAATTAAATGTGGTGTATAGGCAGGCAGTTCAGGAGCTGGATAACTCCATTCTACTTTTCCTGTCCCAGGGCTTATGACCGGCCAACCGTCCTCCCAAACAACTGGTGAGATAAAGGTTTCCCTGCCAAGGTTTTTATGATAACCCTCAATCAGGCGGGAACCTAAAATTACGGCATACCATTCTCCGTTTTTCAGTTCAACAAAATCAGCATGGCCAACATTACAGATTGGATACTGTTTCCCTAGATGTCGATGCGTCAAAATCGGATTTCCCGCATAGCCCTCATAATAATCAAAAATATGTTTACTTCGTGCGATCGTTACTGCATGGAAGTGTTCCGTACCTCCCTCAGCAATCATCAAATAATAATAACCATCCTTTTTGTAAAGATGAGGAGCTTCAGGTGAAGCGCAATTATTCAAGGCTCCCCCCCATATCGTCCGTTTCTCGCCAACAAGGCGCATATTGACCAAATCGATTTCACTAATCCAGATTACTTGATTTCCATGTGTTCCATCCTCACTAATATCGCCTCTGGTACCGGTGATATATGCCTTTTTGTCTTCGTCAAAAAATAAAGATGCATCAATGCCCGGGCAGCCCTCTAGCCAATATGGATCTGACCATGGCCCCCGAGGATCCTTAGCAGTGACAATAAAATTCCACTTGTCGCTTACATTCGTCGTAATCATATAGAAGGTGCCGTCATGATAACGAAGTGTTGGGGCCATGATTCCGGCTGTCATATGATCTGCCGTCGTATGCAGTTGTGACTTTCGGTCGAGGATGTGCCCAATCTGTTCCCAATTCACAAGATCCGTGCTATGAAAAATCGGAACCCCCGGGAATAGGGAGAAACTTGATGTTATCATGTAGAAATCATTATCTACCCTGCAGATGGAAGGGTCGGGATAAAAGCCAGGTAAAATCGGATTTTTTAACTGTTTATTCTTCAAATAGATCGCCTCTTTTATATTTTTCAATCGCGATAAATATCTTGTAAACTACTTAAAAAGTTACACCATAATCAGTGTTCTCTTTTGTGCTCCGCCGAGAACAGTATCCGCCACTGGAGGAAAATAAGAGCAGCTATACGTATAGTTAACTTCTATTTCATGGCTTCCTGATTCCAGGCCGCCTTCTTTTGCAACCGTAAGAGTAGCAGGCTCTAATAGACCCCAGTGAACATCCCCAATTTCGGCCATTTCCGCTTGTGTATAGGTAACACCATTGATGGTCCAGGTAATTTGCTCTCCCAAAAAAGTTTCCCCATTAACTGTAACCGTAGCAGGGCGCAACTGTGAAAGCCAGAGTCCTCGATAATATAGGGATCTGATGTTAACCTGAAAGCCGACGATTTCTCCATCACGTACCACATTTTTAAATCCTCTCGATTGAATACAAGGTTTTTCTAACATTCGCTTCTCTCCTATTCTCCCAATATTTTTTTCATCATGACGTGGTGTTTCCGAACCTGTTCAACAGCATAGCCTGATACATCTTTCTTTGGTCCTTCATACTCACTTACCATATAACCGTCCCATTTGTGCTCGATCAAAGTATTAATAATTTTTTTGTATGGAATCGTCATCTCTTGAAAGTCATCTGACATCTTCACAAATTTTGCATGACAGCAATATACATAAGGCAGTAACGGGATTATATCCTCTACCGGGCTGTGGTCACTCTCAGGCATGATGAACTCATTTGGCCCCCATTCACTGGCAGGTATAGTCTGGGTTGTAAAAACACCGAAGTCGATGTTCAGTCCAAAATGTTTAGTTCCTGTCTCTTCAATAAACTCAACATAATCATCTACCATTTTGGATTTTAGAAGTGTAGGAGCATGAATCTCCGGACACATGCGCACATTATATTTTTCTGCCATCGGAAGGGCCATTTTAATGAACTCTCGCCAATTCTCTACAGGAGTAAGGTCATCATCGATTACACCTAGTTTAGTACGAAGAACGGTAAATCCGAGTCGGTTGGCTAGTTTGAAATCGCGAACCAACATTTCATATGATTCTTCTGGTGTAAGATGTCTTCCCTGATATAGTCGAGAATCAACCCAATGTCCATATTCAACCGGTACAATATCATATTTTTTTATTAACCTGTCCCAATTTTCCAGCCATTCTTCACTAGGATTCGGGTAGCCTTCAATATGCGAGTTTGCTAATATTTCTAGTCCTTTCGCACCCATATCATGCATCTCAGCAAACATATCTTCCAAACTCATCGTTACACCGTATTCGCCAGCATAACTGTAAAGAGAAACTCCTCGTTTCGGTTTCCTATTAATCTCGACCTGATTAGTCATTTCAGCCTTCTCTCCTTTTTTATCTCTCAAAATGTGATTCCGCTTACATTTAATCATACCGTTTGTTTTCTCTTCTTCCTCTCGTAAAATTAACTTTAAAGATGTTGATTTTTGTTTCTTTTATCGTCCATTCCTTTTTTAAAAAAAATAGGATAAAAATTAATATATAATTCTTATCCATAAAATTGATACTATGAAAAATGTAAACTGTTGATTCGAAGAAGGCGAATTTGTTAAAGGAGAATGGAAAGGTGGCCGTGTCTTAAACGGTGACGAAAAAATGATGATTCAATTAAAAGATATGCCAGCAGCTTATAAAACTCAGGTAAATGAGTATTAAAATTAAATATTAATTAGACAATAAAAAAGATGCCAATTCATTCTTTAATGAATAGTTGGCATCTTTCATTTTTTAACTCTTGCTTGATTGTTTTACCAATGAGGCAGCCCCAATTACTCCTGCATCATTTCCTAATTGGGCAAGTTTCAATGTTGTACTCGTTCTTACTGTTGGGAAGGCGAACTTACGGAAGTATTCCTCCACTCCTGCTAACAGTATATCTCCAGCGGCGGATACTCCCCCGCCGATCACAATAGTTTCAGGATTTAAGATGTTCCCAATATTGGCACAAGCAAGTCCTAAATAAAAATAAAATTTGTCTACAACGATTAATGCTAATTTATCTCCACGTTTGGCATAATCGAACACGGTCTTTGCCGTGACTTCTTGCCCATCATCAATTAACCACTTCAACTCAGATTCCCCGGCAAATCTTTCAGAATAATCTCTGGCTAATCGGACAACCCCTGTTGCACTTGCTACTGTTTCCAGACAGCCTTGATTTCCACATGTACAATGATATCCATTTGGCTCTACATTAATATGACCAATTTCTCCCCCTGCCCCAACCTTGCCATGAATAAGATTGCCATCTGCAATAATTCCGCCGCCAACACCTGTTCCTAGTGTAACGAATACTACATCCGCACCATTTTCACCGGCACCCTTCCAGCGCTCACCTAATGCCGCTACGTTCGCATCATTATCGATATAAAATGGTATGCCTGTCCCAGCTTCAATCGATTCTTTCACCGGCTGCAAAGTACTCCAATTTAAATTATAGGCTCCAATCACAGTTCCTTTTTCGCGATCTACTGTTCCAGGAGAGCCCATTCCAATTCCCTGGAATTCATCAGCTGCTAGCCCATTTAATTCTATGCGGTGATTAATAGATTCAATTATGTTAGGAAGGATATTCTTTCCCTCATTTTGAATATCTGTCTCAACGCTCCACTTTTGTTGGACCTTTCCTTCATCTGTCAAAATGGCAAATTTAACTGTTGTGCCGCCTAAATCGATCCCAATAAATTTCTTCATTTTTCTCCCGCCTTAGTAAAGAATACAGGTGAAATTCACCTGTATTCTCTCAATTTATCTAGTTAGTATTTTTCTTTCCATTTCCAAAAGACGCTTCGTCATAAGTAAAGCCCTTCCCGATAAATGATCCTCGTATTCTGCCATAATATAACCGTCGAAATCAGACTTTTGGATAATTGGTAAAATGTCTTGATACGGAATACTCGCTTCCTCAAGATTCTCATCAATATAATGGAATTTTCCATGGAAGTGGATATTGTATGGCATGATTTTCTTTAATCCGTCTAAATCAGGCTCGTTATAGAATGTGACAAATCCATACATCCCCTGTAAAGCACCCATTACTGGACCATTGGCACCAGCTTCAAGCAAGCGTTGACTTGCTTCCTCTCTTGGGACACCATCATAGCGTAGTTGCGCTGCCATTTCCAGCAATTCAAGCGGAGCGCCATTAGCTAGGGCCTCATCCCAATGTGGTTTATTTGGACGAGTTGCAAAGGTTCCAAAATCAGTGACAAAGCCTAGATGTTTAGATCCTGTTTTCTCAATTACTTCTACATATTTTTGGATATTTGGCGAAGTTGGCGTTTCAGGATTATGAATCTCGATCCCAACCTTAATTCCATAAGCTTCAGCGTAAGGTGCGAGTTTTCCAAATGCTGCCGGCGATAAAAGATACTGGGCACGCATGATCTTACAGCCTAATTTATTGGCCGTTTTCAAATCAATAATCGCTGATTGCAGCAATTCATCATCTGTTAAATCGCGATCGGATCTCAGCCCCCGGTCGGCATTTGCTCCGTATGACACAAATTCGATTCCATAGTGATTCGTTATCGCTTTAAATTCATTTAACACTTTATCACTTACATATGGATAAGAAGGGAGCATTTGGGTCCCTACCAATTCAAATCCTTCTGCTCCATATTCAGCTGCAGTACGAATACAGTCTTCTAATGTAAATTTGCCCTTTACATACTCATCTGTGAAGCTATATAAAGAAACACCTAACTTAATGTTACTCATTTGGCTATAACCTCCTCTCTTATCGCTAGTGTTTTACTGCCACAAGAATCTAGTACGGCATATTCGCGTTCAATCTTTCTTCCTGGAACTGCCATATAAGGGATCCGTAACATCAACTTTATATCAATTTGATGTTCTCCTTCTGACAATCCCCCTGGTTGATAAACATTAATGGTAGCTGGTTCTATTAAATTCCAAAACTCTGAAACTAGACTTGGAAGTTGCCCAACGGTAAACTCTTTACCATTAAGACAAAAAGTTAAATGATCTGAATTTATTTCCTTCCCATCCACCTTAACAGTAAACTCCTCAATACAGGATAAATAATGTCCACGATAATTACTTAAACGGATTTGGAATTCATATCCTAGCTTTTTCCCATTCACATAGGTGTTTTTTAAACTATCATCACAAACAACATCCACGAATGGCAATTTCATACTAAATGCCATGGTGCACCTCCTATTTGCTTAATACTGTCTCTTCCTTAAAAACAATTTCCTTACCTGTCTCAGCAGATTTATAAACGGCATCTAAAATTTTCGTTACAACAAATGCTTGTTCTGGTTTTACAAGTGGTTCTTTATCATATTTAACAGCCTCTAACCATTGTTTTGCTTCTAGAACTTCTGGCTTATTCGATCCGCCTTCAAAGAATGCAATCGCTCCGCCTGCGGAATTTTTCTCTTCTGTTAACATACCATTGCGGGAGGAATTATAAACTAACTCATTGGTACGGAAGCTCATCCCGGAATTGATTTGTGCTCCAGACTTTGTTCCGCAAAGAGTAGTTGCTGCCTCTCTAGATTCTAAAACGTTAAGTGCCCAAGACGATTCAAGGAAAATCGTTGCTCCATTCTCCATTTTGATATATCCAAACGCGGAGTCCTCAACTTCAAACGTTTCCGGATCCCATGGACCGAACATATTACCTTCAACCGCTTCCGGTAAATGACCTAATTTATTGAAAACCGAACCTGTTACAGAAACTGGCTTGTAATTATCCATCATCCATAAAGTAATGTCGAGAGCATGTGTACCGATATCAATTAGTGGGCCGCCGCCTTGTTGAGATTTATCAGGAAACACTCCCCAAGTTGGCACGGCACGGCGGCGAAGGGCATGTGCTTTTGCAAAATAAATATCACCCAATTCATCTTTTTCACAAGATTTATGAAGAGATTGTACTTCTGGACGGAAGCGATTTTGATAACCAATAGTGAATTTCTTGCCGGACTTTTTCCAAGCGTCGATCATTTTTTGAGCAGCTTCTGTAGTATGAGCCATTGGTTTTTCACACATAACATGTTTGCCTGCCTCAAATGCTGCAACTGTAATTGGGCTATGGCTTACATTCGGCGTTAGAACATGTACAAGATCGATCGATTCATCCTTCAATAGTTCGAGATAGTCTTCGTAAACTTTAGCATCCGGTGTTCCAAATTCTTCCGCTGCTTTTTCAGCACGTTCAACGACGATGTCACAAAACGCAACAATTTCACTGATTTCCTTAAATTGTGATAATGCAGGAAAATGTTTTTGATTTGCAATACCTCCGCAGCCAATAATACCAATTTTTAATTTACTCATAATGAATACTCTCCTTTTTCTTTATAAAATTTTTTAAATAAATATGATGCTTACTTAAGCAAAAAACTGACTCAAATAGTTTTTACTAATATTAATTGAATCTTTTTTAGATTTAAGTGAATCTTCGAATGCCTTGTCCTCTACTTCAATGACGGCATACCCGCGATAGCCGATATCTGTTAAGGCTGATACATATTGTCCCCAATTGACATCCCCTAGTCCTGGTAGTTTAGGAGATATGTATTCAAGCGGAGTAGCCATGATCCCTACATCATTTAAGCGATCCTCATATACCTTAATATCTTTAAAGTGGATATGGAAAATCCGCTCTTGGAACTCATAGATTGGCTTGATATAATCCATTTGTTGCCACACAAAATGCGATGGATCAAAGTTCAATCCGAAGTTTTTATTTGGAATTAATTCAAACACTCGACGGAAGGAAGCTGGTGTCGTCATGAGGTTTTGCCCGCCTGGCCACTCATCGGAAGTAAATAACATTGGGCAGTTTTCAATCGCAATGTTTACTCCAAGTTCTTCAGCGAACTCTATGATAGGTCTCCAAACAGTAGTCATAATCTCCAAATTTTCGTCTACTGTTTTCTTTTGGTCTCTGCCAATAAATGTAGTTACCATGTTAATATCAAGTTTGTTTGCTGCCTCAATACATTTTTTGATGTGGGTCACATAGTAATCGCTTTTTTCCGGATCTGCATCTAAAGCATTAGGATAATAAGCAATAGCAGAAATCTTAACTCCTTTTGCTTCTGTATAATTTTTAATGTAATCCACATCTAAGTTATCCACATCAATGTGGGTCACACCTGCATATTTCCGGGCTGCTTTCCCTATTGGCCATGCACATATTTCCACACATGAAAATCCATTATCAGCTGCATAGTCAATTACTTCTTCAAAGCTGCATTCACTCAAAATTGCGCTGTTAAAACCAAGTTTCATGCTGTCTGTTCCTCCTCCTATGTTTCTATCAAGTTTTATTTATTGATTCCGCTTACATATATATCTTAACCTCTTTTTGCATATGTTCCCTTTCTTTAATTAACCTTATCAGGTATAGATTTTCGTCTTTTTTATTATTTTCTTTCATCAAAAAGATAAATAGGATAAATATTAGCCTGTTATTTTTAATCTGTTTGTAAAACTAGGATCAAAAAGAAAAAAGGTGCGATACTCTGTGTATCACACCTTACCTATTTACGTCCAAAGAGTTATTTTCCCAAACATTCCTGTTGGATCAATTGCGTCATGCCAAACAATGAATGGTGGTTCTGGGTGATTAAAACGATCTCTATCCAATGTTGTGGCTACTTCGACACGAATGGTATTGGTACCTTTCCTTAAGTATTTTTCCAGCTCAAATACATAAGGAGGGCAAACCTTCATGCCTGCATATTCATCGTTGATCCATAATTCAACTGCTTCATAAATATGGTCAAAAGCTAGTATCCCCTGCTTTGAAAATTCCTCTAATTCGAAGGTTTTTTCGTACCTAATAATACCAGTAAAAGTTGGATTTTGTGTCGAAATAGGGATGAGTTCCTTCATACCATTTACTTCACCAAAGTTCGGATATTCTTTGTTCTTAACCAAAGAGTAATTCCAATCAGATGATAAATCCAGGCTAGATTTACAACTAGAAAGTTTAGTAGCGAATGGAATATATGTTTCAAAATTGTCTGCATGTTCCTCAGAACTTGCAAATACAACGCATGATTCATATGGATTTAGCTCTAAATAGATAATATCTCTCCCATTTTCTTTTCTAACTGGCAGATTTTCAAATTTATTTTCAAGACTGTTATAAATAATTGCAGACTCTCCAAGTGATAATTCAATCTCGCCGCTAAAGGTATCAAATGCGGATTCATTTTGGAACATGTATATATTATTGTCTTTCACATAATGATAGTAGGTTAAATCTTTAAATGGCTTCTTTAATCGAATATCATAAATTCCTAATGCTTTCAGTTCATTTGTTAAATTCCTTAATGGTATTACCTTACAGTCTTCCGTTGCTCGTAATAAATCTGCAGCTTCCATTTGGTCTACTACATTAGCAATCCCTTCTGGCCTTCCATCAACAAAAATAATTTCCAAGCCGTCTGAATTTTTAATAAAAGAAGCCAACTCTTTTGTAATATATTGACTATAAGGGATCACTAAACATTTAAATTCTTCACCATTAATTTTTAACTGTTGATTTTTTAACTTTCCATTATAGGAACTTAAATCATGTAAGATATCAATTGGAACAAAATCAAAATCAATCTGATTTTCGGTTAGTACTCTGGCTGGTTTTTGCATTTTCATATATTCCCCGGTCCATTCGCTCTCACCTTGGTATAAAACAGCAACAGGGGCGACATGGGTACCATTATTAAAAATATGACATAAGCGGTTCGCATATTGCATGAGATGGGCAAAATGTTTGAACTGCGGATTATGCCCACGTGAGTAAAAATGCGGCGGACAGTCGAAATCAGGGTATTCCCGCATTGAAAAGGCATGAGGAACCAGATAATTGATTCCACGGACAATCAAGTGATCCAAGATATACTTCATATCCCTTACCCCAAGCTTCCATCCATAAGCGCCAAAAAGTTCACACATGGTCCTGCCTTGTTTCTTAGGATCTAGATGTCCAAAAGATGAACCAAGCTTTCCTAATGTATAATGATAGAATTCTCCATCTCCTTTGAAAACTCCCCTTCTCTCTAAACCAACACCGCCAAAAATCACTTGACCGCCAATCACATCAATTCCCGACATATGCTGTCCAGACAATGCCCGGAAGAAATGGCCGGCACCGCTTCCTAGTCGGCTATGCTGGTCATTGTCCTCAATAACGTGCCCAATATATTCGACATGGTGCTCTTCACACCATTTTCCTAATTGAATACTAAAGTTCTTTTCATATAAACGAGTAACGATATCCATATAGGTATATCTTGTATGGATACATTGATTCATTTCTTCCGAATTATTCCATAAATAAGGCAGGTACAGTCGCCAATTACCTCCAAGAGCATCGGAAAACATAGTTTTTGCCTCTTCACTCCAAGGTAATGGCATATCTTTTCTACCAATCGATTCATTAAAGTCAAATCCATTTACATTACCGAATGCTGGTTCATCTGAAAAGAACCCAGCAAATGTCTTTCCAAACTCCTCTTTGTAACGGGCATAATGGGGTTCATATACGGCTTCAAGTTGAGTATTAACGGACTCTTTATCGATCATATTAATATATTTCGGATTGCCGCCATCTGTTTTCGTTTCATAAACGACATAAAGCCTCCATGGACCTTCTGGCAGGGTGCATGTTAAGAAATCACCTTTAACACTGTTCGTTAAATCGATTAACTCTTCATAAATAATCCCGTCTGTTACTAACTTTGCTGCAACAATGCTTATTAATTTATTGTTATTTTGTTCTTCTTTGTCTATCGGTTTACCAATATCCAACCAGGAACTCTTTGGTTTTAACATTGGCGTAATATGTACCGTTACCTCATTTTGTGCTCCTAATATATCCAAAGTATTATAGTTTATATAGGTTTTCTTTCGTTCCGGATATTTTTTTTCAATTAAGCCGTTGGCATATCCAGTTGGAAAATGGGCATCATCTAACACCCAAATACGCATACCTCGCTGCTTTGCCTCATCCATGACAATATCGAGGTCATGCCACCAGCCAGGTCCTGCAAAATCAGGGTGTGGACGTGCTTCAACACAGATCCCTCTTATTCCGCATTCGTAGATTTTTGCAATTTCTTCTCTAATTACTTCTTCCTCTTCGCCTCTCATCCAAAGAAAAGGAAGGATGTAATTGTCGTTATTCTGATTGTTCAATTCTTGTAAGATTCCTTTCATGATGTACCTCCCTAATAAAATAGCTTATAAGCTACACATATCTGTGTAACTTATAAGCTCCTTAGAAATACTTACATTGTTAATTCATTTTGTCTCTTTAGAAGTTCTTGTGTATTTGCCATAGCTCTGGCTTTAGTAATTTGATAGAAAAACAATGGAATGGTTCCGATAATTAATAGTATACCAGGTCCTAAATTTACTAAAACATTGATTCCTGTCACCACTTCCGGCGTTTGCGGTTTATTCGCAACATAGCCAATAGCTCCTAGAATGGCTGCACTCAAGGCACCTACTGAAGCGCTTGCAATTTTGGTCACTAGACTGGTAAAGGAATAAATGGCGCCATCTGCACGCACGCCTGTCTTCAATTGACTTTCATCTATAGCGTCTCCAACCATACTGAATACCATAAGGCCGCTGAATCCAAGGGGAACACATGAAATCGCTGACAAAATATAGATCATTGTAAAGTTTGTGACAGGTGTTAAATACAACCCACACCAACCAAGTCCCATAATGATTGATCCACCAATCAAAAGGGTCTTCTTTTCAAAGAATTTTGCGATAAACGAAACACCAAATGCTCCAATGGCTCCACAAACTGATAATATTGTAAATAATACTGCAATTAAATCTGGACGATTTAATACATAAATAGCGTAATATACGATAGTCCCGATTCTTCCAAATACACCAAGCAAAACAATGAAAAGACTTGTTAAAATTAACAATACTGGTTTATTGGACCAGACTGATTTTAATGATTCTTTAATAGAAGGCCTTTCTTCTTTTGCTGGAGTAACGACTTCCTTACAGTTTTTAAAGGTTAAAAATAGAAGTGGAGCAGAAACTAATGATAGAACAATTGCTGCATAGAAGAAACCATGTTGTTGGTTTCCATCACCTAAAAATGTAATTAAAGGCATTACGGCAGCACCAGTTAAAATACCAGCAAGTTGACCGAAAAATCCTCTATATACGTTTAAATTCGTTCTTTCATTTGTATCCCGTGTCATTACAGTCGCCAGTGCACCATATGGAACATTGACCACAGAGTGAACAGTACCTAATAATAAATAGGTAATGGTAGCATAAATGACTTTACCTGTAATTGAAAAATCTGGAGTGTAAAAAGTTAATATATTTAGGGCGCTAAGTGCAAACGCACCATAAAGAATATATGGTCTAAAACGTCCGTGTTTGCTCTTGGTTCGTTCCATTATTAAGCCAAGTAATGGATCTACAAAACAATCCCATACCCTTGCTACTAGTAAAATGATAGCGGCTACACCACCAGCGATACCAAAAACATCAGTGTAGAAAAACAATAAATAAGATGACGCCAAACTCCATACAACGCTAGCAGAAAACTCTCCAAACCCATAACTTAACTTGGTAAAGAAACTAAGCTTTTCAGTATTTTGAGAAGCAACGATCTTATTAGTTGGCTGAACCACCGTATTTGCCATATTTTTCCTCCTACTTTAAAGTACTGATCCCAAATTGTGTATCTCTCATCACAGTAGCTACTGTTAAAATTATATTAACTTACCCCATATGCAAACGCCTTCATATTATTACACAGATAACTTTAATATTTTAACCTCTTTAAAATTTAAAGGGCTTTCATTTTTATGAGGATAAAAATTTAATGGTAATTTTTAATCTATTGTTTCAAAATTCAGAAACTATTTCCTAGTAATAGTCAATTTGAATTACTTTTTTAGTATTTTATCACATAATTGACTAGCTTAGATTAAATGTAAGTGTACTATATGGAAAAAGATAATTAATATTGACAATAAAAAAACGCAACCATTTAACATAAGTTAGATAGCTGCGACTATAGGATCACTAACAGTTTAAAAAAGATTAATAATCTACTACTATAAATTCTCCTTCAAGTCCTTCTTTCGAGTTTGGACCGATGCATACTTTGAATACACCTGGTTCAATAATATAATCCATCGCATCATTATAGAAACCAAGATTTTTAATCTCAATCTCAAAACTTACTGTTTTCTTCTCGCCTGGCAGAAACTCTATCTTTTTAAATCCTTTTAACTCCTTAACCGGTCTTATTCTACTTGCAACTACATCTGATAGATAAAGCTGTACAATTTCTTCTCCTGACCGGTCCCCTGTATTTTGCACATCCACATTAATTGTAACTTTACTGTCTTTTGTAACTTCTGAAGAAGATATCACAAGATTTTTATATTCAAATGTAGTGTAACTTAAACCAAAGCCAAACGGATACAATGGCTCAGACGGACCATCGATATATTTGGAGGTGAATTTTATTTTACTAGCGGGTCTTCCTGTTTTAGGATGATTATAGTAAATGGGCACCTGTCCAACTGAGTATGGAAAAGTAGCTACTAGTTTACCGCTTGGATTATAATCCCCAAACAAAATATCCGCTATTGCATTGCCACTCTGAATGCCCAATTGCCATGCTTCAACAATGGCAGACACGTTCTCCGCAGCCCATGGTAATGATAGTGGTCTACCATTAATTAGGACGACTACAACTGGTTTACCAGTTTGATGTAATGCTTTTAATAACTCTTCCTGGCGACCTGGCAAGTTAAGATCCATACGGCTCGAAGCTTCTCCACTCATTTCGGCATTCTCACCCACAACTGCAATGATGACCTCGGATTCGTTTGCTATTTGTACGGCCGTATTAAAGTCTAAACCTTCATCACCTGTTACTTCACAGCCCTTTGAATAAACGATTTCTGTATTCTTATCGACCACTGATTGGATTCCTGACAGGACAGTAACTACATCTTCTGAGTCACCAGTGATCGCCCACGTACCCAACATTTCCTTTTTATTTTCGGCTAATGGACCAATGACAGCAATTTTCTTGAGATTTTTCTTTAATGGAAGGATATTCTCGTCATTCTTCAATAAGACAATCGAACGTTGCGCCATCTTTCTTGCCACTTCTACATGTTCAGGAGCAAGCAAAACTTTTTCTTCTAGATTACAATCTGTTCGATAAGGATTATCAAAAAGTCCTAACTGGTACTTTACACGTAATACCCGACGTACTGCTTCATCTAGGCCGTCTACAGGTATGTCACCATTATATATTTGTTCAGGTAAATCCTATTGGTACGTACCTTGACTCATGTCCATCTCCAACCCAGCCAGTAAAGCCTTCTTACTTGCCTCTTTCCGATCGACCGACTCCCCATGAATTACCACCTCTGCAATTGAATTAGCATCACTTACTACAAACCCCTTAAACCCAAACTGCTCTCTTAATACATTTGTTAACAGGAACTTGTTTACAGTACAGGGGATACCATTTAAATCATTAAATGCACTCATAAATGTCCCAACACCTGCTTTTGCAGCTGCCTCAAAAGGAGGAAGGTACACCTCATAAAGAGTTTGAAGGGACATGTCCACTGTATTATAATCGCGGCCGCCAACAGCTCCTCCATATGCCGCAAAGTGCTTGGCACAAGCAAGAATTCTACCAGGTTCGGATAGTTTCTCACCTTGAAATCCTTTCACTCTAGCCGCTGCAATCACGCTAGCAAGATATGTGTCCTCTCCAGCACCTTCAGCCACTCTTCCCCAACGAGGGTCTCTTGAAACATCGACCATTGGGGCATAAGTCCAATGAATACCTGCAGCTGAGGATTCTTTGGCCGCAATTTCTGCCGTTTTCTCTATTAATTCCAGATCCCAACTACATGCTTCTGCAAGTGGAATCGGAAAGATCGTCCTATATCCGTGGATAACATCCAAACCAAAAAGTAGTGGAATGCCCAATCTTGACTCCTCTATTACAATTTTTTGCAATTGATTCGAAAGTTCAACTCCGGTGATTCCTCCCATTGAACCAATCAAACCTCTTCTAAGATCATCTTTATGGTAATCCCTCTCCATAGCCTGAAAATCCTCATATGAAATTTCACCTTTTACTAATTTCTCAATAATTTCGTCTTTTGTCATACCAAATGCACCAAAAATAGATGGAAGTGATTGGTTTAGTTGACCAACCTTCTCCTCTATCGTCATTTTATCAATCAGTACATTAATCTTATTCTCGTAATCCGCTATTATCATTTTTTCCTGAATATTTAATTCAGTCATAACCAAAATCATTCCTCTCTATTTTCTATTCTCAAGCAAAAAAAGTACCCTATAGATAGATTTATATCTATTGGGTACCTTTTCCTCAATATGATGAAGACAGCAATAGAAGTTTATTTTTACCTTCTTTTTCGAAAAACACTGGTTCGTTTCGATTTGCAGCCTGATAAAAATAATCAATAATTTCCATCATATAAGCACCATGCTCTGCAGGTGCCATTAATGGCTCACCTGATAGAATACTATTTGTAAAATGTTCGAACTCGTTCTTTAGTTTAATAGTTGGATTCAGAATAGGGGAAATATCCACACAGGCATCCAATAATTCTGAATGAATCTTTAACTCCCCATTAATAAGAGAAACTCCACCCTTTGTTCCAAGTATTTCTACATATTGTTTGTCCTTCTCAATATTGGATGCCCAGCTGAATTCGAAATTAACAGTTGCTCCATTTTTAAGACCAATAAACCCAAGTGCGGAATCCTCAACATTAAAGATTCCATTCGGAATACCTTTATAGCCATTGCGATTACGAGTAGTCGTATGATCAAAATTATTATAAGTGGACCCTGTCACATAAGACAGTTCTGGCATTCCCATTAGGTACAAGGCTAAATCTAGATAGTGAACACCTAAATCGACCATTACTCCGCCGCCGGAACAATCTTTATTTGTAAACCAAGTGCCTCTTCCCGGTATCCCACTTCGTCGGATCCAACCAGCTTTAGCATGATAGATTTCTCCCAAGAATCCCTCAGCAATATACTTCTTCATATAAACAGCTTCATTTGTAAATCGATTATTAAGTCCGACCATTACCTTCTTCCCAGACTTATTTTTCGCCTCTACTATTTTTTTCGCTTCGATTGCATTAATGGCAAGTGGTTTCTCACAATGAACATTTACTCCCTTTAATAGAGCGTAAATAGAAATTTCAGCATGTAGATAGTTCGGTGTACACACACTGACAAGATCCAAATCTTCGGAATTAATCATATCTTCATAATTGTTATAAACGTTGTTTATATTATATTTTTGAGCTAATTTATGAGCATTCTCTAGATTTACATCACATATCGAGACTAATTCAACATTCGGAAGATTCATATAATTATTTAAATGTTTTCTTTCCGCGTTACTCCCTGCACCAATTAACCCATATCTTAATTTCCGGTTATTCATTTAATCCTCCCCTTAAGCTTTAAAATGCAAGCTTCTTCATATATTCAATGGTAAAATTGATTCCTTTTTCGCCTATTTCCCCTGTCCAAACTGGTGAATGTGGCTCAATACTGAGACCGCCGGAATACCCTTTTACTCTTAATAACGAAATAAAGGTTTTCCAATCCGTTTGATCCAGCCCTGCAGGTGGATCATCCACCCTCTGACCATTAATAATCATGGAACCCTTTAAATGAACATGGTTAAAACGGTGACCCCAATCTAAAGTTTCCTGTAAGTAATCCCCACCGAAATATCTGCTGTGAGAGGGATCAAATTTAATCCCCAGATCTTTTAAATGGCCATGAACGATTTTCCAAACTTCAGGATTATGGACAAAGTTTACTTTCCGGCAGTTGTAAGTGGAAATTTTTACGCCTTTTGGTTTAGCGTACTCAATAAGCTGTGAAAAAAAGTGTATCGCTGCAGTACAATTTTCATAATAGGATAGTTCTTCGACATAATTACAGCCACTAACAAAATTGGTGCATCCTAATTCACTTGCGACATCAATTAATCTGTAACATCTTTCTAATTCTTCTTCTATGACTTTTCCCTTTTCATCAATACGTAAAGACTTCCATCTACCTATAGATTCAACTGCGACACCAGATTCATTTTTCCACTTAAGTAAATTGCCGCGATTCCAATAAAAGGCATCTACATCTTGCCCTTCATTCACGCAGACCTCTATAAAATCCAGCCCTTTTTGTTTGGCACTCTGAAAACTTTCCTCAGTTGGTGTCGCTATTATTCCAATGTGCATCATTTCAAAAACCTCTTTTCTTAAATTTTTTGACATGCAATCTATTTAACTTTTTATTTTTGATTTACCCTTACAACTACATTTTAAATGTTACGTTTATAAGTTTCTCTCCAACTCTTAACCATTTTATTGTAAGTTTTTTATTCATTTTATTTTCTTTTAAACAAATAAAAACTTAAAGGTTAAAAATTTACCGGTGATTTTTAACCTTTACCTATGATTTGTAGAAAGGCACAAAAAGGCGACGAAAATCTATATCTGAAAAGATAAATAATGAAAGGGAATGAGAGATAACTAGGGTTATGATACAAATGTAAGCGACACCAAGTTAGAAATAATAAAAAGGAGATTTTATATGAGCAAAATAAAAACATGCGTAAGTTTGTATAGTCTGCAAGATGAATATTTAAATAAGCGGATGAACCTAGAAGAAGTCTTTAAATTCTTAGCAGAGAATTCAGTGGAAGGAATTGAGATTATTCCCGATCAAATGATGCATAACACCCCCCATCCTTCAGAAGAAACGTTAACAGAATGGGATCGACTCGTATCTACCTATAAAATGAAGCCAGTAATTGCGGATGTCTTCTTAAATACAAACTTATACAAAAATCGAGAATTAACGAAAAAAGAATGTGTTGACTTACTAATTAAAGAAATTAAACTTGCAAATCGTTTAGGAATTCGATTGATTCGTTTAGTGTCGATGGTTCCGGCATATGTAATCGAACCTTTATTGCCGTATGCAGAAAAATACAATGTAACTCTAGCATTGGAAATTCATGCAGGTTTAAGTTTTGATGTAAAGAAGACGCAAGATTTTATAAATGAGATGAAACGATTGAATTCTCCTTATATCGGACTTGTAATTGATACGGGAATCTTCTGTAGAAGGCTGCCAAGAGTAATGGCTGATTATTGCAAACATTTAGGAACAAGCCAGGAAGTAATTGATTATATCAATCACATTTTCGAGCAAGGGAATGACCCTAGGAAAGTATATCTTGAAAATGGTGGATTCCCAGATGACTTAAAAGCATTATTAAAATCAGATGCTGATTACTTCTTTGCACACATGGCAGATGGATATGAAAATGATCCCTACACTGTGTTAGATGAATATATGCCGTACATTAAGCATTTTCACTTTAAATTATTTGAAATGACAGAAACTGGAGAAGAGTATTCGATTGATTATAAAGGCATTCTGCAATATCTGCATGATAAAGGATACGAAGGTTATGTTTCTACTGAATATGAAGGAAACCGCTGGGTACTACCTGGAAAACCAATGAAGGAAAAAGAACAAGTTTTGGCACATCAGGCGCTTATTCGAAATGTAATTAAGAAGTTAGAAGGTCAGGAGGTATATTGATATGTTTGATAATAATGTTTTCATAGAAAACACTTGTAAAAATATAGTAGATTCTGGTCACGTTATTGGATTTGAATTAAAGACTAATATTACTTATTACCGGGGTATTCCGCTAAGCATGGTAAATGATATTGGAGTTACAGTCGATGGTGAAAAGGTTGCACGTGAACATATCGTCTGCTCAGTTGATGAAGTAGATTGGTTTACTTTAGATGAAATGGAAACCATCACTTCCTATAAATGGGAATATGGTGAACCGTTAACAGTAAGAGTACTCAATGAAGGTGGGTTATCTAAAGGGAATCATGAAGTAGCTTTAGATGTAGTTGTTCGTACTGCCTATATACCAGTTCCTTTAGCGGGAAGTAAGGTTAGAACTGTCGAGATCGCTTAAAAAAAGTAGAGGGTAAAAATCTATTAAAGATTTTTACCCTCTTTTTTCATATTGCCGTAAATTATCTCTCACCAAATAACAAATTTAACTCAAACAACCGGACCTCATGGGGTTGAAGTTCTCCTCTTAAAACAATCGAATGATTCTCAACAAGAGAATGCTCTACTTTCATACAAGGAACACAGATTTGCTTAAAATAATCCACTTCATCCGATTTAATGTCATCTACAGCACCAAATTTTAACCACTCATCTAGTACACTACCATGATCGCGATTTAGTTTTAATTCTTTTACTCGATATTTCCCATTTGCAATACCTTGAATTTCCAAGGAAAGGTTTAAAGGCTCATTGTTTTCAAATATTTCATATTGTTCGTGAATTCCTGTACTACCCTCGGGATGTAAGTAATAAGAATAATTGAAATGTTTATAGTTAAAACACAATACTTGATATCGATCACCTGACTTTTTTGTAACAAGATAATTGTCACCTTTAGCCACTAAGATCTCTCCTAATTGTTTTAGCAGGACAAAGGCATGGAAACTCGGTTTTTTAATACTATTTTTTGTTACCAGTCCGGCACCGCCATGAAAAATGTTTTTCGAATCCCTAAAATCACTAAAAATATCAGAGCATAACCAGTATCCCATCATTTTCAATTGATTTTGATTCAAATTCTCAACAATATTCTTAACCATATATGAAGCTTTAAAGCTGCTATCATTAAGATAGTTACGATTTGAGATGCTGATATTCCATTCGGTCACATTAAGTTCTAAATTCTCAAACCCTGCTTTTTTCAAAGATTTTCGTACTTCATTCAATTTGTTTAAAACATAATGAGGATTAGCGGAATGTAAATTTTTAATAGGAACCCGATACTTATCACGATCGATTTCAATGGGATAAAGATAAATGGACAAAAAGTCTGGCTGAATTTCTTCCTTCTTCCACTGTTCCAGTAACAAATCCAGTTTGTCCCCTTCTAAGTCCATGCTAAGCCCACATCCGCCAACCTTTGCACCAGGTACAAGTTCTTGTGCTGTCCTCTTAAATTCACTAAATATTTTAAAGTACCTATCAAATCGCGGATCTTGATTTTGATTATTCTTGATTTTAGACAAGAAATCTTTTTCTTCCTCTGCATTATTACTAAGTTGATCCATTGGCCGCCACAATTCAAAATACCATGTCTCCACTTCTTCAATACCATAACGCTCGATGCATTGCAGCAAAAACGCCGTCACTAGGTTGTGCCATTCCTCTAGTGTCCTTTCAGTACTTATCGTTTGGATAACAAGCGTCTCACCAATAGCTTTTTGAATAATTTTTGGCTTTGGCCCCATTTCAATAAAGGGTTTCAATTTATTTTTAATAAGAAAATCCAATAATTTGTTGGCATTAGAAAAATTGTAGGCGATGGTTCCCCCAGAGCGATCTTCTAAAAGCATATCATCTCCAAACAACCCCCAAAATCTAGCATAGGTAAAACCGATTTCCGATTGCAAAAGGTTGATTTGCTCTTGCATATCGGAATTCAACAAATCTTTTGCATATCCAATATTAAGTAATCGATTCCAATACTTTACAAAAGCATCTGTTCTTCCAACTTTTATTATTTCATTATCCGCAGTACTTCTGGATTGAGGTAATGCTTGAACACTTTTGTCCTCGGTACTTTTAAGATAATGGCGCAGCTCGGTAAGGGCTTCATTGGTTTCTAGATTGCTTAGATCATTAGTAGATTCTGCTGCTTCTTTCTCTACTGTTTCTGACATTTTCTTTCTATATTCAACTGGCTTTAATTGATAACTTTCATTAAATACTCTGTTGAATGCCGCTAAATTTGGAAATCCATTATCTAAGGCAATACGAGTGATCGGCTTATTGGAGTTCACTAACTCGTTAACTGCATGGGCTAGGCGAATTTCATTTACGTATTGGGAAAAGGTTTTTCCTGTTTGTTTTTTAAAAAACTTAGACAAATAGGGAACCGAAATGTAATGCAGGCCGGCTACCTCTTCTAAGGTTAAGGGCTCGCGATAATTGCTCTGCATATATTCAATGATTTCTAATAATCGATCATTTCGTCCTTTACTATTCGAATAACTCTGTATTTCAAACTGATTTGTGCTTTTTAAATAATGTAATTTTAGAAATGATATTAATTTAAATGTTTTCTCTAAAGACTCAACTTCAATATCATGTCGTTGCTGCATATACACGGACAGTAGTTCTTCAATAATCATTCTTAGTTCTTGATTAGAAGATTCACCCTGTTCCAATGAATTGCAAGTGAATAA
This sequence comes from Neobacillus drentensis, assembly GCF_036962125.1. GTDB lineage: Bacteria > Bacillota > Bacilli > Bacillales > Cytobacillaceae > Neobacillus > Neobacillus drentensis_B. The sequence continues at coordinate 211,674 of NZ_JBALOA010000005.1, read as the reverse complement.
TAAATTTTTTTGAGCAAGCAAAGAACTTAATTCCAAATAATTAAAATGAAAAACAATAAATAAATTATCCTTCTCTGATTGAAAGGAGTGAAAATCATTTGAATTCACTAAGATAAAATCAGCTTTGTTCAGACGATAGGTATTATTTTTGATTTTCACTTGGAGTTGACCTTTTATTATATAGATTAATTCAATTTCTCGATGTGCATGTTCCAAGTTACTCTTGTTACTCATAACGGAAACAGTTATTAACTTTGAATCTATAGAAGTTTGGAAAATATGCATACCACTCAGGTTCAATCACCGCCATAAGAAACTAACTTATTTTTGTAAACTACTATTCTTTAATATAACATATATTGAAATAATAGTTCGACAATATATTTATCAGAGAGTACATCTCCTACTCGGGGAAAAAGATTATGACCCTTTTCTTTTTTGTATAAAATTCAAAAAGACCGTTCCTTAATTAGAGAACGGTCTTTTAACTAATCTTTAATCTGCTTTATTTTCACTTTGGCGGCTTATCTAGTAAAAGCTGCAGGTACCCCTCCATCCACAGTTAACATACATCCAGTGGTTCTGTCTGATTTCGATGAAGCAAAGAAGGCAATCGATTCGGCAATATCAGATGGATAAATATTAACTAGCAGAGTCGTGCGTTTACGGTAGTGTTCTTCTAATTGGTCTGGCTCGATACCGTATGCAGCCGCACGTTCCTCCCGCCATCTAGAGCCCCAAATAGCAGATCCCTGAAGCACGGCATCTGGAAGAACGGAGTTCACACGAATTCCATATTCTCCGCCCTCAGCAGCAATACATCTTGCTAAGTGTGTTTCAAGTGCTTTCACAGAGCTATAGGCTGCTGCATTCTTACCAGCGTACACAGAGTTTTTCGATCCGATAAACACCATATTCCCGCCAATTGCTTGATCCTTCATTTGCTTGAAGGCTTCGCGGGCAACTAAAAAGTAACCTGTACCCAATACATTCATATTTAGATTCCACTCTTTGAGCGTTGTTTCTTCGAATGGACTTGATGTAGCAAGTCCTGCATTGTTGACAATAATGTCTACCCCACCAAATGTTAGTGCTGTTTGATTAAACGCTTCTTGAACTTGCTCTTCACTAGTCACATCCATTTTAACAGCAAGTGCACGGTTCGCACCATATTGTTCGTTAATTTCTGCAGCTACTTTTTCTGCACCTTCAAGATTGAGATCTGCTAAAACAACATGAGCCCCTTCAGCCACAAGGCGACGAGCTGTTGCACTCCCAATTCCACCAGCTCCTCCAGTGATGAAAGCTACCTTTCTAGAGAATTCTGCTTCTCGTGGAGCAAGCGTTAATTTATATAATTCTAATGGCCAATATTCAACATTGTAGGATTCGTTTTCGCTTAAAGATACAAAGTTTCCTAGCATAGTTGAACCTTTCATAACTGCAATCGCACGATGATATAAAGCTCCACTAACTCTAGAATTGCTAACATCCTTCCCTGAATTCACCATCCCAACCCCAGGAATAAGGATGACCCGTGGAGCTGGTTCAAACATTTTATCATTTTCATTTTTGTTGCGCTGAAAATATTCCATGTAAGCTGCTTTGAAACTGGCCACTCCCTTTTTAATACTGGCAATTAACGCATCCACATCTTTTGATTGCGGATCCCAATTGATATAAAGTGGGACCATTTTTGTGTGAACTAAATGGTCTGGACAAGCCGCACCGATTTGTGATAGCACAGGTGCATTTTGACTGTTTACAAATTGCAAAACATCTTCACCACGGTCAAAGGTTAACAGCATTTTCTTTTCATCACTTACCGCACCGCGAATAATAGGCATAACCTTTGCTAGGATACTAGTTGCTTCATCCACAGATAGAGATTGATATTTTTGTCCGCCAAATACTGACTCTTCATCTATTCTAGCTTTGATATACTGTTCTGCTTCATTAATGATTTCAATTGTTTTTGCATAAGTCTGTTCAGAAGTTTCTCCCCATGTAACTAGTCCGTGCTTTTCCATTAAGACTAACTCTGCGTTCGGATTATTCCGAACTCCTGCTGCGATCATTTTTGAAAGTGTGAAGCCAGGGCGTGCATATGGAACCCAGACAAAACGGTTTCCAAAGATCTCTTCAGCCAGCTGCATTCCATTATCTGCACAACAAAGGCTAATAATCGCATCTGGATGGGTATGGTCAACATGCTTAAATGGCAGGAAGGCATGCAATAAAGTTTCGATCGAAGCTCTTGGATGTTTGCTGTCAATCATGCAATGTGAAAGATAAGCAACCATTTCTTCATCTGTCATTTCGTCACGTTCAAATAATGGACGAATATCTTCTAAAATTAATCCAGTAAAATTATGTGCTCCCATGGTTGCCAAATCAGAACCGCTACCTTTTACCCACATTACCTCGATCTCGCGTCCACGGAAATCCTTTTCAATTGTTTTCATGGAAGTATTGCCGCCACCCCAGTTACATACGGCACGATCTGTTCCAATTAAATTGGAACGATACACTAACTCTTCTACCCCTTTTGAAACCTGTGAAGCTTTTTCAGTATCCCAAAGATTCTTTACCATCCCGATCCCTCCGTTTTATCGTTTATATTTTTACTTCTTTCTGTTTTTATTATAATTTACTTTTGTTTATTTTTGAATAGAGGATTCAAAATTTTATTTTTATTTGAGATTGTTATTAAATTTTGGCATAATGAATAACTCAACCTTATTTTGGAAATATAATCATACGTTGATTTAATAGAAGGGAAAGATAAGAATGGCAGGGGAATGGTAAATGAGCTTATTTCGAACCATTAAGAAAAACGCAAAACAAAAAGTCATCGAGAGTTCAAAAAAAGATGATTCCCTAACAAAGGATCCCTTAACAGGTATTTTTTCAGAGGACTTACAGAAAATTAATAAAACCTTTGAGAAAAGTTCAGATGTAGTGATAAGGGAATTTTCAATTGGTAGTGAAGAAAAAGTTAAAGCAGCCATTATCTATACGGATGGATTAGCAGATACAACATCGATCCAAACCTTTATACTCGACTCACTAATGGTTGAAGCAAAACAAATGGATAACACAAAAGAAAACTTGCATAGCAGAAAAATTCTCCAGTGGGTTAAAGCTAGTCTTCTAACTGTTGGATCAGTTGCAGAAATAAGCGATTTTGACTCGCTATTTACAAATATTCTCTCAGGTAACACAGTAATATTTATCGATGGGATGAAAGTGGCAATTGGTGCTTCAACAGGGAGATGGGAAGAACGTGCTATTTCAGAGCCTGCTTCTGAAACAGTTGTTCGTGGACCTCGTGAAAGTTTTTCTGAAAATATTCGAAAGAATACTGCTCTAATTAGAAGAAAAATAAAAGATTCCAATCTCCTTTGCGAGCAAAAGGAAATTGGTCGTATCACAAAGACCTGTGTTGCAGTTATGTATATCAATGGAATCGTCAATGAAAAAGTAGTGGAAGAAGTACACACCCGATTGGACAGGATTGATATTGATGGAATTTTGGAAAGTGGAAATATTGAAGAATTAATTCAAGATGAAACGTTCACACCATTTCCTACTATATATAATACGGAGCGTCCAGATGTCATTGCTGCTGGCCTGCTTGAAGGTCGTGTAGCAATCCTAATTGATGGGACTCCTTTTGTCCTTATTGTTCCATCCCTATTTATTCAAAACTTCCAGGTCCCTGAAGATTATTACCAACGTGCTGATATTAGCACCTTTCTAAGAATGCTCCGAATTGTTTGTTTTTTAATATCGCTACTTGGCCCATCATTTTATATAGCAGCTACTACTTACCATCAGGAAATGTTACCTACACCTCTTTTAGTCAGTTTAGCTGCCCAGCGAGAAGGGGTTCCCTTTCCTGCCTTTGTCGAAGCACTTATTATGGAAATTACCTTTGAAATCCTTAGGGAAGCTGGGATTAGGATGCCTAGGGCAGTTGGTCAAACGGTATCAATTGTCGGAGCATTGGTACTTGGACAAGCTGCTGTTGAGGCTGGAATCGTGTCGGCAAGCATGGTTATTGTTGTTTCGATTACCGCCATCTCCAATTTTGTTTTTCCTGCCTACAATATGGCAATTTCAATAAGAATGCTCCGTTTTGGGATGATGATGCTTGCCGCTTCTTTTGGGTTGTATGGAATAACCATCGGCCTGTTAGCCCTTCTACTTCATCTTAATTCATTACGTTCATTTGGGATTCCTTATATGGCGCCTTTCAGTCCTTTTATTAAAGATGATATAAAAGATACTATTTTCCGATTTCCGCTAAAATTTTTAGGAACTCGTCCTAGGCTAATTAGCCAAAAAAATAGTAAACGCAATCATACACCAGCTACATCGAAACCTGAACCAAGAGAATAGTTTCTTTGTTGTAAAGGATGGACTTAAATGAAAATGTTATCTTGGCTATTGATTATCATCTTGTTCGTTCCCATTCTTTCAGGATGTTGGAATAGAAGAGAATTAAATGAACTTGCGATTGTCGCAGCATTGGCTATTGATAAAACTGGAGATAATTACCTAGTTACTGCACAAGTAATTGACCCTGGTCAAGTATCAACTAATGGTGGAGGAGGTGGTCGAGCACCTGTTACAACTTATTCCGAGAAAGGAAAACATATTTTCGAGGCTGTACGTCGAATGACCACCATCACTCCTAGAAAATTGTATTTTTCACATTTGCAAATGCTTGTCATTAGTGAGGAAGTGGCACGTGAAGGTATGAATAATACCTTAGATTTCTTAACTAGGGATCCGGAATTTAGGAAAGATTTTTACATTGTTGTTTCAAGAGAGCTTAATGCCTCACAAATTCTAAAAAATTTATCGCCTATTGAAAAAATTCCAGCACAAAAAATGCGATCTTCCCTTGAGACATCTCAAAAGGCTTGGGCGCCAACAATCGCAATTCAAATGGATGAGTTAATCTCTTCGTTAACAAGTGATGGGAGTAATCCTGTCCTAACTGGTATCACCATAAAGGGAGAAGGGGATGATGGACAAACTTTGCAAAACGTGGAGAGAATTGAACCCTTTGCACGGTTAAAATATAAAAATATAGCTGTTTTTAAGAAAGATAAATTAATTGGGTGGCTAAATGAAAAAGAAAGTAAAGGTTACAACTATATTAAAGATAAAGTCGAGAATACCGTGGGGCCAATTCCATGTGAAAAGAAAGGGGAATTAATCATTGAAGTTATTCGATCAAAAACGAAAGTGAAAGGAAAGTTTATTAATGGTAAACCAACAATTGATATCCAAATACGTTCTGAAGCCAATATCGCAGAAGTAGCATGTCAAATTGACTTAACAGATCCTAATGCTATTAGGAAAATTGAAAAAAAAACTGATAAAGTGAATATAAACATTTTGAAAACATCGATTGCAAGAGCTAAAAAATTAGGAGTAGATATTTACGGGTTTGGGGAAGTCATTCACCGTACCGATCCTAAAGCATGGAAAAGTCTAAAAAAAAATTGGAATCAAGAATTTACTCACTTGCCTATTACCATTCATTCTGATTTCAAAATTCGGCGAACTGGAACTGTAAACCAATCATTTCTAAAAAAGGAGTAATCCATTTTTGTTTTATAGCATTATTATCCTATTTATTTCCATCGGCATTGGTTTATTAGAAATACCGAAATTGTTGAGAGGTAAGTTAGTTAGAGAGAGTCTCTTCTATTTACTGATTCTTTCGATAGGTACCTTTTTTTGTATTCTTTTAGCCTTAGATATTAATTTACCGAATCCAGTCAATTGGTTAACCATATTATTTAAACCACTGACTAATTGGTTAAATTTCACTTAATGTAAACGGAAAGGGAGGGACTTTACATGATAGAAAAAGGAGTTATCTCTCAAGGTCAATTTATCATACTGGCCGTGTTGTATATAATTGCTACTTCCATTTTAATTGGTCCTCCTTTGTTCGTATTAGCTGCTAAACAAAATGCTTGGATGGGGATTATCATTGGTATATGTTTTGGAGTTCTTCATGCGTGGATGTATGGGATTCTCGCCAAACGATACCCAAACAAAACGTTGATTGAATTCAATGAAAGTATTCTCGGAAAATGGGCTGGGAAAGCCCTCTCCCTTCTATTCTTCATATTTTTTTTAATACTTACCAGTGGTCTACTACGGATTATCGGAGATTTTATTACAACCAGTATTTTGACTGATACGCCAATTGAAGCTATTGAAGTTACGTTTATGTTATTGCTTATATTGGCAGTTCGTCTTGGCTTAGAGACGTTTGCGCGAACCGCAGAAATGGTAGTCCCATGGGTTTTGATATTTTTTTTCCTGCTTACATTCTGTCTACTGCCTGAAATTGAAATGAAAAACCTATTCCCGATCCTTGAGGATGGGATAAATCCAGTCATAAAAGCAACCATCTATTCACTAGGGGTTCCTTTTTCTGACCTCGTCATTTTACTGATGATCGCCCCAACTGTGGCTTCTCCTAAAAAAATTGGAAAAGCACTGGGTATTGCAACATTTACAGGTGGGTTTATCCTACTAACGATTGTATTATTAGCTATTCTCGTTTTAGGGGCTAATTCAATAATTCAAATAAATTACCCCATTTATATATTAGCTCAAAAAATTAATATCGGTAATTTCATTCAAAGAATTGAAGTACTGGCCGGGGCTATTTTTTTTATTTCAGCTTTTATTAAATCTACGATCAGTTTTTATTCAACCGTTGTAAGCTTTGCCCATATTTTCCAATTAAAAAAATTTGAAAATTTAACCCTTCCCTTTGGGATAGTTATCATTTCCTTAGCCACGGTTATGTCACCGAATATCGTCTATTTTAATAATTTTCTTTCAACAACTTGGGTGCCATTTGCCGTAATCTTTGGTTCGATTATTCCTTTTTTCTTATTTACGATTGATTCAATAAAAGGAGCAATGAGAAACAAATAAGAGAACCATTGGGGGTTTATCATTCATGAATATAAAAAAGATTAGCGCTTTTCAATTGTTTTGTCTGATGTATTTATTTGAGCTTGGTAGTGCTATTGTAGTAGGGTTAGGTTTACAAGCAAAACAGGACGCTTGGTTAGCGATCTTACTAGGGATGGTTGGCGGGATCTGTCTTTTTCAAATATATCATTTCCTTTATTTACAATTCCCTGATCAGCCATTAACTAGTTACATTACGAAAATACTTGGGAAATTCATTGGGACTCCTTTAGCTCTTATTTACTGCTTCTACTTCCTATACATCGCCGGAAGGGTGTTGAGGGATTTCGGAGATTTGTTAATTACATCTGCTTTGGATGAAACTCCATTAATTATGATAAATGCCTTGATGGTCCTTTTAATCACCTATGGGTTGTCGAGAGGCATTGAAGTGATCGGCCGTACAAGCGAAACTGTGTTTTTTTTAATGCTCTTATTTGGTTTTATCGGAATTACCTTCACCAATTTTTCGGGGATTGTTAAATTGGTCAATTTAGCCCCACTTTTTGAAAGTGGTTGGAAAACTTTATCTTCCACAGTATTAAAACAAACCTATACTTTTCCATTTGGAGAAATGATAGCCTTCACCATGATTCTTCCGCATTTAAATAATCAGCTAAATGGAAGGAAAATTGGCATTTTTGCCTTGCTAGCCAGTGGTATCACATTAAGTATCACTGTCGCACTAGAAATAGCTGTACTTGGGGCAAAAGGTGTAGCTTTCTCACAATTTCCTTTACTTGATATGATTGGACAGGTAAATATCGGTGATTTTATCCAACGATTAGATATAATTGTTGTCGCAACATTAATTATTGGTGTTTTCATAAAGATAACAGTCTTTTTTTATGCCGGGTATCTAGGTTTAACTAGTATATTTCATATCACGAAAAAAAAACAGAAAGCCCTTTTTTTACTCATCCTTGGGACACTTATTCTGATTTCCTCAATAAAAATGTCTAGTAACTTTGCAGAGCATCTGAAAGTAGGATTGAAGTGGGTTCCAATTTACCTTCACTTACCATTACAAACTGGCGTTCCTCTATTATTATTCTTGATAACCTGGTTACGAAAATCTCTTCGAAAGAATAAACTAAAGACCCATGAAATGGAGTCTTAATTGGATATTCGGTCAATACAATTCATGATTCCTGAGAAAGACCGCTATTTTTTGTCAATAGCGGTCTAATTCTAACTAATCCATATTCACAACTTGATATAACTCATTTCGATCGATTATGCTCCCTGTAAACTCATGGGTCAACTTTCCATTTGCATTAAATATAAACGTTTTGTTATCATGTATGACTTCTGATCCCTTTTTTGAAAATTGTTCACCAAGTGTGTCTGCCAAATTTTGAATCTCATCCTTATCCCCTGTCAGCATCTTTAAATAAGTCATATCAAAATTCATCTTCTTGGCATGTTCTTTCATCGCTTCAGGTGTATCATTTTTTGGGTCGAGCGAAACAGAAATAAGCAGGATATTTCCTGTGTTGCTTCCCTTTGCTTTCAAATCCTGCTGCAGGTTGCTAAAATTGCTCAAAAGAATTGGACAAGCATTCGGGTCGATACAGTTTACATAAGTAAAAGTCATGACCACTTTTTTGCCAATAAGATCTTGGTTAGTCACTGACTTCCCATTCTCATCGATTAACTTAAAATTAGGTAAGGCAAGGTCTTTTGTGACCTTATGGGCCGTCTCTAATGTTTTTGCCTCGACAGCGAATTCTCTATCTTCTTCTAAAATGTCCCCATCATGTTCTACCTTTATTGAAGCTATCCAATCACCATTCATCGCTAGATTTGCTGTTCCAATATATTTGCCCTCACCTATGTCTTGGACGGCAACAGGAGTAGTTCCGTGATCCATGTTTTTCATAGCTAGATTGGCACTTACCTTTGCATCCTCAACGGGATTTCCCTGTTTGTCAGTCACAGTAAATTGCATCGCATACATTTTTCCAGGAGTAAACGTTTTTGGCGAGGTAAGTTTTACCGATAAACGTTGGGATCCCCCGCAGCCAGCAATAAATATAATAATCATAGTCATTAAGATGACAGTTAGTCTTTTCATTTTGCCAACCTCACAGTTAGATAAATTGTTAAATCTTAGCTTCCTTTAACTATATACTACTATTTTTTTAAAAACTGTGAAGTTTTACACATGAACTCGAAATAACACAATACGGCAATTACTTCTTGAATTTTTTTTGAACTTTATTAGAACCATGGGGTTTCGCCAAATTTCTCCTCACTTTTCAACAAATTTCTACGTTATTCATTGATATATTTTATGACAGTACAAGAATACAGTTTAAATTAAAGGGAGGAAATCATAATGGCGATTGATGAAAAGGTGCTTTTCCAAACTCAATCAGAAACCATGGTAGATCGGATCGCCCATAAAGGGGCGGTTGCGTTAACGGAGTTTCGCACATATACCCAAGAAATGGTTGATGAAATTGTTAAAGAAATGGCTCTGACTGCACTTGAAAATCATGTTCATCTTGCAAAAATGGCCGTTGAGGAAACGAAAAGAGGACTTTTTGAGGATAAGATTTCCAAAAATATGTTTGCTACTGAAATGATTTATCACAGTATCAGAGACCTAAGAACCGCAGGTATTATTAGTGAAAACGAACATGAAGGGACGTATGAAATGGCTGAGCCTGTTGGTGTGATTGCTGCACTGGTGCCAGTCACAAATCCCGCATCAACTGTCATTTATAAATCCCTTATAGCCTTGAAAACTAGAAACCCAATTATATTTTCCTTTCATCATTTGGGTCAAAATACTGGGATTACCACAGCAAAACTGCTCAGTGATGCCGCTATAAAGGCAGGTGCTCCGGAAAATTGCATTCAATGGCTTGAGGACACCTCTCGTGATTCGGCAAATACATTGATGCGGCATCCAAAAGTCTCACTAATTTTAGCTACTGGTGGCTCAAGCATGGTTAAGGCTGCCTATAGCTCCGGGAAACCGGCAATTGGTGTGGGGCCAGGTAACGTCCCTTGTTATTTTGAAAAAACAGCCAATATCAAGAATTCTGTCCAAGACCTCATCCTATCAAAAACCTATGATAATGGAATGATTTGTGCATCTGAGCAAGCGCTCATAATTGATTATGAGATATATACAGAAGTTGTAACCGAAATGATGGCAAATAACTGTTATTTCCTTAATGAGCAGGAAAAACAACTATTAGAAAAATTGGCGGTTAAAGAATCTACTGGTACCCTTAATCCGCTCGTTGTCGGCTTGTCAGCTAGTAAAATAGCAGAAATGGCAGGATTAGAAGTTCCTGTTGACACGAAGATTCTCGTTGCAGAATTAGAAGGTGTGGGACCGCAATATCCACTTTCATGTGAAAAATTAAGCCCGATTCTTGCCTGCTACAGGGCAAGAAGTTTAGAGGACGGTTTAAGAATTGCTGAAGAAACACTTGAATATGGGGGACTCGGTCATACTGCCTCAATCCATACCTTTGATGATGATATCATTGAATTGTTTGCAATGAGGATGAGAGCAGGACGAATTCTGGTAAATACCCCTTCTGCCCAAGGAGCAACTGGAAATGTTTATAATGATTTTCTGCCCACCCTTACACTCGGATGTGGCACCTATGGAGGAAATTCCGTCTCAACAAATGTTGGCGCGATGAATTTGATTAACATTAAAAAGATTGCCAAAAGAAATATAAACGCTCAAGTTTTGAGGACACCACCGCAAATTTATTATAAAAAGAACTCTGTCCAAGTCTTAGAAGTTCTACCAAACATTACAAAGGCATTCATTGTCACTAGCCCAAGTGCGGTGAAGAACGGTTACGTTGCTAAAGTTCTTCATTATCTAAAAAAACGTCCGGATTTCATTCAGTTTGAAGTATTCTCTAAGGTCGAGCCTGATCCGAGCCTTGAAACGGTTTTAAGTGGTGCTGAACTTATGAGACACTCACAACCAGATATGATTATTGCCCTTGGTGGCGGCTCGGTATTAGATGCAGCCAAAGCAATGTGGTTATTTTACGAGTATCCAGATACAGACTTCACCGCTATAAAACAAAAATTCTTAAATCCAAGAAAACGGGTGGTTACTTACCCAAAACTTGGCACGAAAGCAAAACTTATTGCTATTCCAACTACATCTGGAACTGGCTCTGAGGTCACATCTTTTTCGGTGATTACAGATAAAAAAGTGAATGTTAAATATCCGCTCTCGGATCCAGAACTATTACCTGAAATTGCAATTATTGACTCACAATTTACAATGACCGTTCCTAAGCATATTACGGCTGATACGGGAATGGATGTTCTTACACATGCCCTGGAAGCGTATGTTTCGGTTGTCTCTAATGATTTTACAGATGGACAAATCATCAAAGCGATTCAACTTGTATTTGAATATCTTCCTCGTGCCTACCGAAACGGTCTCGATGAAGTGGCCCGTGAGAAAATGCATTATGCTTCAACGATTGCAGGATTGGCTTTCAATAATGCCTTTTTAGGCATTAACCATAGTTTGGCACATGCGCTAGGGGCAGAGTTTCAGATTGCACACGGTCGTGCAAATACAATCTTTCTCCCGCATGTCATTCGGTTTAATTCTATTAAGCCAACCAAATTCACACCGTTCGCTGGCTATCAGCAATTTGTGGCGGACAAACGCTATGCCGATCTTGCTAAAATGTTAGGACTGCCAGCTCGAACCACAGAAGAAGGAATTGACAGTTTAGTTGGTGCAATTCTCGAACTTGCTGATGAACTAGATATACCGCTGAGTGTGGAAGAATGTGGTGTTGCACCTTCTGAATACGAAAAGAAAATTGAAACTATGGCTTTACATGCCTTTAATGATCCGGACACAAATGTAAATCCAAAGCGGCCGCTAGTTAAAGAACTTGCTGAAATCCTGCGTCAAGCATATACAGGTATTCAACGTTTATAATTACTACTCTATGAAGGTAAGAAGGCGCATGGATTACATGCGCTTTCTTTAGTAAATACCAATACAAGTTTAATGAGTTCCGATTACTTAATTTTCACTCACTTGAATCTTGTTGTAATCTGTCAATTGATATCTTGCTTAAACTAATACTTTTTTTAACTTTTCCGTAAGTGCTGGTATAACTGTTTTGTAGTCAGCTATTACCCCAAGATTGGCACGCTTAAAAATAGGAGCTTCTGGGTCTGAATTAATTGCAACCACAGTCTTTGCACTTGTTATCCCCGCGAGATGCTGGCTGGCACCGGATATTCCAACGGCGATATAAAGGTCTGGAGCAACAACGGCACCTGTTTGCCCGACCTGAAGATTAGAAGGAACCCATCCGGCGTCACATGCTGCCCTTGATGCACCGACTGTACCTCCAAGCAATTCGGCAAGAGCCTGCAACTCTTGAAAACCTTCTGGTCCGCCAAGTCCACGACCTCCGGAGACGATTATATTCGCATCCTCCAGACGAATGTCGGACAGTGCTGACTGAATCTTAACCACTAGCTTCGTTAAAACTTTCTCCTCTGGAACGGAGTAATTAACTTCAATGATTTCACCTGTACGTGTTGAATCAGGGACGGCCTGGTCCTGACTCTTTTGGCGAATTCCAACGACTACTTTTTTGCGTGAAGTTGAATACTCACCTAAGGCCTTATCACCATAAATCGGGCGCACCCATGTCAGCTTGCTGCCTTCTGTTCTAAAATCAGTAACCTCAGTTATGGCGGACGCTCCTAAACGGGTAGCCAATCGACCTGCTAAATCTTTACCGGTCCGATCAAAGGAGAGAAGCAGCACATCGGCGCCTGACTGTTGAAAAACAGTGTAGAGACTATCTGCATACAAATCAACTTGGTATTCCGCAAGCAGCGGGTTACAAACAGTATATACCTTGCTAGCCCCATAGCTAATGGCCTCCTTGGCACCAGCAGTAGGCTTAACTCCAACTAATACAGCTTCCACAGTTCCTTCAGTGACACTAGCCAAACGACTACCGAATGCCAGCACTTCCTTGGCACCAGAACTAAGCGATTCTTCCTGATGATGTGTATAGATAAGTATTTTATTCATAGGTTGGACCTCCTAAAAAATCTTCAGTGTCAGGAGTTTATCAATTAATTCATCGGCGAGCACAGTTCCTTCACTTCCAGAGAGGATTTCACAGTTAACATCTCTGTTTAGTACATACGCCCGTTCTAATCTTACCCCGGGTTGACACCGCTCTTTATCTAAATCTGTGTCTTCTGCTTCAAAAAGACTAATTGACTTGCTCCTCGCCAGACGAATATCTTTAACCTTAGGAAGGCGCGGGACATTTGTCTCAGAACTGATAATCGTGAACACTGCTGGAAATGGAACACTAACCACTGTATACCCGCCTTCTGCTTCACATGTAGACTTTACACTGTCATCAGCTAGTTCGAGGTCAGAGACGAGCGTCACACATGGAATGCCAAGTTCCTCGGCCATGACTGGTCCAACCAGCGCTTCCTCAATGTCACTCGCTTGATAGCCAGTCAGCACAAGCTCTGCCCCACCAAGAGTTTTGATTGTTTGAGCAAGGATATGCCCAACGGCCTGACCGTCAAGATTTTCCCATTCCGAATCCCACACACGTACAGCTGCATTTGCTGTAAAGGCTAAGGCCCGACGCAGCACCTCTTCTGAAGATTCGTCTCCTAGGCAGATGGCAGTTACTGTAGCTCCAGGTGTTTTATCTCTTAATTGAATAGCCAATTCAAGGGCGTTTTCAGCAAAAGAGTCCAAAACCATGTCATTATCTCCGTAATCCGGACGATTGGTCTCAGGGTCAATTTGAAAATAACGGGGTTTAATCTCCGGATCTAAGACATGCTTTAGACATACGACGATATGCATCTTGTTCACCTCTTGTATTTTTAATTTGTTTTACCCTCTAACTTCTATTCCAGCCCTTACAGCCAAGCCACGATGGCTAGTAGGATTAGGGTACGGGTCAAGCCCATACATTTCTCGTAATCTAGCAACTGCTTCGGCTGGTGGTTTTGAATTGTAATATCCGCGGCGCGTCATATAAACCCCAGATACCCTCCTCAAGTCCGCTAGTGATTCACACATCTTAATCCCTGCACCAAAGGAGTCGACAACAGGCACTTCTCCAATCCTTGAGATTCCAAACGTAGCGAGGAAAACGTTCATCGGTCCTTCCCCTGGCACAATGACATCTGCCCCTTGGGAAATGGCAGTTTCAGCAGCCCTTTTAAAAGCCTCGATAACAGGTTCAGGATTATTAAAACCAGCAAGAACATCATCAAATCCTGACTCGAGCGCTACAATTGGTCCAAGTTTTTCACCAAGGCCATAGCGAGCAGCGTTTTGTCTAAGCTCATCCGCTAATGGGGTTAAAAAATTAACAACTCCGAGCCGGTCACCCAGCATGGACGCGATATGAAAGGAGGCTTGCCCATATCCGACCACTGGGATATCTACCAACGTGCGAGCCTCATGTAGCCCGACGTCAGGAATAGTCCCGATAAACATCGCATCATATCCTGCTGCCTCTGCCATGAGTGCAGAGCGGACGAACTGCTCACGGTGCAGGTTTTGAAGGTAGGAATGAGTAATAAAGTGTCCCGGGTAATGAGTTGGATAAGTCTCTTCCGACATCCCATGCAATACGATTTCTACATCCGGTCGTGCAATTTTTCGCAGGTGATTGATAATTGCATCCCGGTATTGGGGAACTCTGTCAATCGTGGTCAGGCTCTGATGCCAGATTTTCATAAAATCTACCTCCTTTTTAATATTTTTATTGTTCTATTAGCGCGAATTCCTGTATCCTATCAGCGAATACTGATAATCTATCAGCGAATCCGTTCCAATGGGCGGATTTTACATTTTAATGGGCGAATTCTCCAATTTTATGGGCGAATTTAACGAACTAATGGGCGAATTCTTCTATTTTATGGGCGAATCATAAATCTTCCCGATGTGCTACTTTACAGCCACCTCTTTCAATGCCACTTGGACTGCAATCCGTCCAAATACTGCACACTTACCTAACGAGCTTCCGGTCATATATCCAGCCCCGTGAAATCCACCTGTCACTTCCCCGGCCGCAAACAACCCTAAAATCGGCTCGCCGAAAGGATTGACTACTTTTGCTTCTGGATTTACAGAAACGCCAGCATAAGTTGCAAGCATCGCCACTGTCGACTCAAATGCATAGAATGGTGCTTTTTCGATAGGGGTTGGTTTTCCATAGTTATGCGTTAAGGTTTTCCTGCCAAAATCAGCATCTTCACCGTCTAGAACTCCTTGATTGTATCTAGAAATCGTTTCCTCCAATACATCAAGCGGCACATCAATACAATCAGCCAAATCCTCTAATGTGTCAGCTTGATAGAGAAGCCTTCGCCGTTTTAGTAACTGCAGATCATAAAGAGGATCATCGTGGACACTCTTGTCCATTACGATTTGATCCCACACCTGAAAGGTCACACAATCTGGCTGTTCGAACGCAGCTTTTCCTAATAATTTATAGGAGATCGACTCATTAACGAATCTTTTCCCGAGCTGGTTAACCATGATTGCCCCCTTATAGAAGGCTAATCCTTGTGACTTAACTGGTCCAGCTGCGGTTGGATGAAAACCATATGTTCCGTTTAAATAAGGTAAGTCCTTCAGCCAGCCCCCATGTTCACAGGCCATTCGTAGTCCGTCGCCGTAATTTCCACGACCGCCAATTCTTAACGCTCCTTTTAATTGTGGAGCGAACTGGCTTAGAAGTTCCTCGCTTTTTGCAAAACCACCTGAAGCGATAATTACCCCTTTTGAAGCCTTTGCCGTTTGCTCTGCTCCTTCAACCTCGTATATTACACGGTCAATTCGACCATCGTCA
Source organism: Neobacillus drentensis (assembly GCF_036962125.1). GTDB lineage: Bacteria > Bacillota > Bacilli > Bacillales > Cytobacillaceae > Neobacillus > Neobacillus drentensis_B. The sequence goes on along the minus strand of NZ_JBALOA010000005.1, from coordinate 195,778 downwards.
TTTTCTAAAAGTCTCTTTGCCGGAGCATCAAAAAGTATCGTCACATTGGACAACTGCTTGACCCTGCGGTAAAGTGTCTGTATCGCTTGATGGGGATCAATAATATGGCCACGGGGAACACTATGACCACTTACAGCTTCTAGCGAGCGGAATTCAATACCGTGGTTAACAAGCCAATTATAGGTTTCTAATTGATGCTGGCCATAGGCAATAACGAGTGCGGGATCATTCGCACCACCGCCGACCTCTATCATGTCATCCATTAGCGATTCAGTTGAGTCGATAGTTCCCTCTTTTTCTTGCATATCTGTGCCAGCGAAGGCCATATACCCTGAGCTAAGGACTGTACTGCCGCCAAGTTCATCTTGTTTTTCGAGGAGCAGGACGCGTGCTCCTGCTTCCCCTGCCTCAACAGCGGCACACATGCCTGCTAATCCCCCACCTAAAATAATCAAATCATAGCTTTCCATCGGTTAACACACCTCTTACTCTAGGTTATTTAACACTTCTAAGGCAGCCTGGCAAACCTGCATATCATGGGTATAATGGCCGCCGCTTACTCCTACACCGCCAATAAGTTCGTTATTAATTTTGATTGGATAACCTCCGCCAAAAATGATCAATCTTGGCGTGTGAACAATTCCATGCAGCAAAGGCGGATCATCTTTTAGTCTGTCGTACCATTCATGTGTTGCTCTGTTATAGGTTGCAGCTGAAAAAGCCTTATTTTGTGCAATTTCCAAACTAAGTACTGGTGCTCCATCCATTGCAGCGAATGCTTTTAAATTTCCAACGCGATCGACAATGGAGATGCTAAACGGCATTCCTAATTCTTGACCCTTTACAAGTGCTGCCTCTAGCATTTTATTTGCAAGTGCTAGACTGATATTTTTTGATTCAATTACTGGTTTAAATTTTTCCATGGTTATTTCCTCTTTTCTGATATTGTTATAGGTTTACTGGTCGTCCGTTACCAAATGCTTCAATCACTGTAGCAGTTACCGCTTTCATCTTCGGCATACATAAATCTACGATGACATTAGCAAGGTCACGAGGGTGTAACCAATTGTCTTTATTCACATCTGGGGCAATGTCGTCCATCATCTTTGTGTCCACTGGACCAGGACAGACTGCGTTTACTCTAATTTGGTAGGGCTTCAACTCTTCACCAAGTGCTTTAGAAAATCCGATACATGCATATTTCGAAGTAATGTAGGCACTTCTGTCAGGCCCCCCCTTTGTTCCCCAAATCGAAGATAAATTGATAATTATACCGTCTCTCTTTTCAATCATTTGCGGGACCACGGCTCGAGTACACAAATATACTCCGCGGATATTTACATCTTGGACAAAGTCCCATTCTTTAACTGTCGTTTCGATGAAAGGCTTGAGAAGCATGACACCCGCATTATTAATTAAAATATCAATCGATCCCAAGCACTCTTTGGTTTCTTGCACTGCGCTATTTACATCCTCTTCACTACGAACATCTCCCGTAAGCGCAACTGCTTCTCCGCCAAGTTTCTCATTAATATAGAGAGATGTTTCCTTGCTTTCTGATTGATTATCGGAAAAAACAGCTATTTTCGCACCTTGTTTTGCTAAGAGGATACAGGTTTCTTTGCCGATTCCCCTGCCGCCCCCCGTCACAAAGGCTACCTTCCCTTTTAAATCCAAAGAACCTCACCCTCTCTTTTAAGTCTAAACCTCCAATGTCTTTGCACCAGTGACATATGATACGGCATGCTCACCCGCACGACGGCCAAAGACAAGTCCCCTTAGGACAGATGTCCCGCCAGGATACTTCCCATAATATAGACCAGCTGTTTCACCGACAGCATATAAGCCTGGAATCGGATCATGATCTTGCGAAAGAATGCGTCCATTGGTATCAGTAGCTAATCCGCCATTCGTGAACACATTGGAACAGACAATTGGATATGCAATAAATGGGGCCTTATCAATAGGAATGGCCCAATTCGACTTCGGCGGTGTAATACCAATCGCCTGTTTTCCATCCTTTTTATCCCAATAAAATTCACCCGGCTGAACTGCAGCATTAAAGGAATTCACTGTGGCCTTTAATTGCTCAGCTGGCACGCCAATCACTTCTGCCAATTCTTCGAGTGTATCTGCAACAATCGCAGGTTTATCAGTTTCTACTGCACGTTCATAATTTGGAATTTCATACATCTTTTGGTCGCCAATCATATAGGCTATATGGCCAGGAAGATCATGAAATATTGTTCTAGCCACCTCTTCATATTGCTCATCGACGGTTGTTTTTCCTTCGTCAACAAACCGCTTGCCATTTTGATCCACTAAAATAAAATAGGGGTAGGTCATTACAGCAGCTTCTTCCCGCTTACTTCTCGGATCGACCGGTTCCGCATGGAAAGAGTCGAACTGACCTGCCGTTTTTGCTCCGATTTCCATCGCCATCCGAATTCCTTCCCCTTTATTAAATAAACCACCCTCAGCGACGGTTCGAATTTTATGTGCATCTCTGCCAATATATTGGGACATCATTTCCTGATTTCCCTGGAAGCCCCCTGATGCTAACACCACAGCCCCAACCTTTAATTGAAGCGAGGTTCCACCCTTCACCCGCACCATTAATCCATCCACAACACCCTCGTCATCCAGAAGTAATTTCCAGGCAGTTGCTTCGTAAATGATTTCTACACCAAGTCCACTAGCACGTCGAGATAATGTATCTACAATCGCACGTCCCCCTCCGACTGGTAGCAAACGAGGTCTTGATGCGGTTAGGAACATAGTGAGCAGGTAATCAAATTCAACCCCTTTTTCCTCCACCCACCTTAATGTACTGCCAGCGTCCTTGGCGAGAGTTTCTATGTACTCCCGATCAGAATAGTTATCAGAGAAAGCGAGCATGTCTTCTACAAAGTTATCAGCCACTTCATCGAGATTTTTCATCCGCATATAAGAAGCCGTCCAACGGGAGTTCCCGCCCCGATGGTCATAATCAGCCCGTTCAAGAATAGCAATTTTTAGGTTCCTATTTTCTTTTTTAGCTGTTTCAGCTGCAGACAGGGCAGCTGAGGTACCTGCAACTCCACATCCAATTACTACAATGTCATAATCTACTTCTCTTCCCACTTCTGTGTCCTCCTTTAAATTAAAAAAGTACATTTACTTTTTAATTAATGACTGATTTTCTGAATACTTATTTTCCCATTCTTTTATCTGATTCAGTTTAAAAAGTGTTTGCCTTTCTTCCCATGTACAGATCAAATCGTGGACATTTTCTTGTGATCCTTCTGCTTTTAATATTCTTAACGACTCCGTGATTCCTTTGATTGCTGAACGAAGAACCGTATTCGCGCAAAGCATAATCTTAAAGCCTATCTCTTCTGCTTCTTTCAATGAAATTAGCGGGGTTTTACCGCCTTCGACAAGATTTATTACCTGTGGTATCCCTTTTAATGAGCTGGTAATTTGTTTCAATTGATCAATGGTTGTCGGTGCTTCCACAAAAATAATGTCTGCTCCAGCCTCGGAATAAGCATTGGCCCTATCCAATGCATCGTCCATCCCATTTACGGCCAATGCATCCGTACGAGCGATAATTGCTAGACTTTCATCTTTTCTTGTATCCACTGCTGCTTTAATTTTTCCAATCATTTCTTCTTTGGAAATGACATCTTTTCCATTGAAGTGTCCGCATTTCTTAGGTGAAACTTGGTCCTCCATTTGTATAGCAGCGACACCGGCTCTTTCAAACTCTCGAACGGTTCGAATCACATTAATCACATTACCAAACCCTGTATCAGTATCAACGACGATCGGAATCGTCGTCACATCCGCCATCCTCGTAACAATGTCAACCACCTCTTTTAATGAGGTCAACCCTACATCTGCCCATCCTAATTGGGCATTTGATATTCCAGCACCAGTAGCGTAAATTGCTTGGTACCCGATTTCTTCTATTAATCTTGCAGACATGGCATCATAAGCACCCGGTAAAATAAATGCCCCTGGTTGCTGCAACAATGTTTGGAAATCTTTTGTCTTATTCACCCTTTACATCCCCCTGTATTAAAAAATAAATTTTCATATTGTTGATAAAAAAAGAGTTATCCGACCTGAACATATGCTGAGATAATATCCCTTTCACATATCACTTTTCCGTCAATTCTTTCGTGCCAAATTATGGACAGCTTTTCATTATCATTCGGATTGAATAATTCTGTTAGCGATTGATCAGGGATTAGGCCTTTCTGTTTTTTTATGGTCATTTCACTCACATGTGATTGACAAGTACCTTTTACAGTAACTACATATCTTCCTTGAGCAGGTAATGTATAGTGTGGGCCTACAACTAGCGACGTTCCATCCCATTTACAGGCTACTTCATAGGGACGTCCTAAAAAGTCGGGTAAGTCCTCAACATTTCCACATGCTAATTTTTCTCGAATGCCAGTTGAACTAATTTTTTCTCCTTGATATTCCACTTTACTGACCTTCGTTATTTCTAGTAAACCGCCAGAATCATCTTGCAAACGGTCCATATTCCCTTCCCCACGAAACCCATAGCTATAATCAAAGCCTGCAACTGCATGGACGACACCAAGATCAACTAAATACTTTGATGCAAACTTTTCTGGGGAAAGTGACGCAAATTCTTTATCGAATTCAACAATATAAAATATGTCGACCCCCAGTTCACAGAATATTTTTTCCTTTTCAGAAAGCGGCATCAGATAGTCAACATGTGTCCTTCCTTTGGATAAGACGGTTTTCGGATGTGGAAAGAAACTCATCACAGATAGTGAAAGTTTCCTTTCCTTTGCTTTCTGAAAAGCGGTTTTAATCACTTGACGGTGTCCGTTATGAATCCCATCAAAAAATCCAAGGGCCATAACACTTGGTTTTGCTTCATGCTGATAGTCCGTTAGATTTTCCGGGTTCAAATAAATCGTTTCCATGCAGTTCCCTCCTAATCGTAAAAACTATCATGCTTGCCTGGTCCGATAAAATTGATTCTCTGCTCCTTGAGAAATCAGCAGCTCGATTTGTTTATGTCTAAATTTTAGAAAATTCAGCAACTTCAATCTAGAGTAAAAATCGTTTAAGTTAGCGTATTTTTTAGATAATTTTTATCGGTTTTTATCTAATGAGGTATTCTATATACACTTTTAAAAACTTCTTTACATTTTTAATCCATAAAAAAACACCTAAATTAGAATATTAGGTGCCTTTTTATGCTGCCTTTTAACCATTAATCGAAACATCAACGCCAAATTGTGTCTTTCCAAATGCTTCTACTGAGTCTTCATAAAGATTAGATCGATGAGTGCATACTGCCAAAAGATCGCGTACAAACATTTCAATTGGGTCTCCTTTAAACATGGAAAATCCGCCAAGTGTCAATAAAACTTTTACTGCAATATCCGATACGTTCTTTGTGATTTTTGCTCTAATTGCGGCAAATTCACCACGTTTATCTTCTTTTCCCATTTCATAGTTTTCCAATAAAGAAATATATTTGTCTAATAGACCTTCTGCCTCATAATATTTTATTGTTAATTCAGCCAATACTCCCTGATGTCGGGAATCTTTAGCGAAATTTCCTCCCATTCGTACCCGCTTTTCCGTTCGGTTCTTAAATTCCTGTAGTAAGCGTTCCGCACCACCCAATGCAACCATTGGGAAACCGACACAAAAGGAGGAGAAGAATGGAACATCATACAGAGGATAGTCTTTATCATAACCCTGTGGCGGTCGGCCTGTACGATCGGCAACTGTAAGCCGTATTAGATGGTGCTTTGGAACATAGACATTATCTACAATTACCTGGTTGCTTCCTGTCCCTCTTAGTCCTAACGTATCCCAATTTTCTACTATTTCCACATCAGATATCGGTATATTCAGCATACATAGTTCAGTCTCTTCACTGTCATCCAGTTTCATTTTCACAGCAAGAGCCACCCAATCACTATAAAGAATACCGCTTACAAAACTATACTTACCTGTAATCCGGAAACCGTCCCCATCTTTTTCCACTTTCCCTATAGGAGCAAAGATATCAGCAATCAATCCTCCTTGATTCACCACTTCTTCTGCTCCCTCTTTCGTCATAAATGCTACTAAACTATTATGAATGGAATATAGAAAGGTTAACCAAGCAGCAGAAGTATTATATTTTCCAACTGTTCGGATAATCTGGGAATAATCTCTTAGATCTACTTGTGGCTCGCCATATTTTTTTGGCAGTAACAACTTAGATAATCGAGCCTCTTTTATCGCATCAATGACATTTTTTGAAACCGTTTTGTTTTGGTCTGCCTCTAGTGCTTCCGATTCGGCAATTTTTCCAACCTTTTCTGCACCCTTTAATAACAGGCCCAAATCGGCCTTGTTTTCATCCAATACTTTGCTTACCATATTTTGCACCCCTTATTCATTTACTTTATTTTCCTCTTACTTATCCTTCAAAACATTTCCTCTTTTTCTTTTACTTGGGTAATAAATCGCGAAGCATTTTCACCCGCAATTTTCCCAAAGACTGATCCTGCCATTAAGCCTGCACCACCAGGGTAGTTAAAGTAGAATAGGCCGCCTACAAGTTCACCTGCAGCATATAACCCTGGAATCGATTGGGACAATACGTCTTGAACCTCGGTATTCGTGTTTATTTTTAAGCCGCCAAACGTAAAGGTAATTCCGCAGGTGACGGCATATGCCTCAAATGGACCTTCATCCAAGGTATTAGCCCAATTGGATTTCCGCACCGCTAACCCATCTGTACAACGGCCATCCTTAATATTAGGGTTAAATGGTATTTCTTTCCGGACAGCCTCATTGTATTCCGCTATCGTCTTTAAAAAACCTTCCTTATCCACCCCATCAAGCTTTTCCGCCAACTCTTCCAAGGTATTAGCTTTGACCTTTGTTACCTTTCGTCCCCGGTATTCCTCTCGTAAAAGCCCGGCTACTTTGGCATCGAATACCTGCCAAGCGAACTGCCCTGGCTGCCCGAGAATCAATTTCCCATATTTTGCATACGTATAATTGCGAAAGTCAGCCCCTTCATCAACAAAACGCTTTCCTTCGGCATTTACTAAAATTCCAAACGGATAGCTGAGTTTTTGAAATCCTTCTGTAAACTCTGGAAGATAGCGGTCTCCGCCAACGGAATGGCAGCCTGACCAGTTTCCAGCAGAAAGTGCTCCAATATCTAGAGCCAACTGAATTCCCTCGCCCGTGTTATAACGGCTTCCTCTTGCTACCGCTAAATCCCAGTTTTGTCCTAAATACCGGGTCCGCATTTCCGGGTTTGCATGAAAGCCTCCAGATGCTAAAATCACTGCTTTCGCACGAACTTCTGTTGTTTTTCCATTATGTTTAAAGATGACTCCGTGGACACCTTCATCATCGTGAATAAGTTGGGTTGCCATTGCATTAAATAAAACTTGAACGCCCAATTGTACTGCTTCTTCATGTAGTGCTCCAACTAAACCTGGTCCTCCACCTACCGATTCAACAATCATTCCACCCCAAAATTTAAAGATGCCATCCACTTTAAAGGCTTGGCGGCCGTAAATGGGCACCCACCTGACTTTATGGGACTGCATCCATTTCATTGTTTCAAAGCTTTTACTTGTTAAGAGGGAGGCAAGCTCTGGGTCAGTACGATATTCCGTTATCCGGCACATATCTTCAAAAAATTCTTCCTCCGGATACGACCCAAAATCTGTCATGTCTATATCTTCCTGCGTTAGGTCCGGCATAATTTGTTTTAAATCTTCAACGTCATTATAGGCAAATCGGATGGAGCCATGCGTAAACGTGCTATTTCCACCTTTTTCATCCTCCGGAGCTTTTTCAAGTACAATGACATTGGCACCATTTTCCCGTGCAGCTATTGCAGCACACATGGCAGCATTTCCTGCCCCCACTACTACAATATCAGTTTCATAGATTTTGTTTTTGGTCAAGAAACTATCCCTCTCTTTCAAAAAAACTGACTCAAGCTATTTCCTGAGTCAGCCTATATATCAAGCTTCGATCGTTGGTTTATTCAATTCCTTATCGCTTACGGTTTCTCCCCAGTAGGTGTTCCCAATTGAGTGGTCTTCCTCCGTCCACTCAACCGGTTCCCAGTCTGGTTCAAAAATTAAATAGGATCCGCTAAATAGTTCCACGCGGCAGCCGCTGCCCGGATCACAAACATATAGATAAAACGCTTGGGATACTCCATGTTTACCAGGACCAACGAATTTAATGCCTTCTTCTGCAAGAATATCAGCAGCCCTAAGGATATCTTGAGCATTATCGTGCCAATAGGAAATGTGATGAAGCTGGTTTGGTGTTTCTGCTTGCGGTCTTGAAATAACTGCAATGTCGTGAACTAAAGGAGTAACACTCATCCAGCCTGCAACGGTCGTTTTTTCATGGTATCTCACATATTCACGAAGCTTAAATCCTAATTGGCTCCCTAAGTAATCGAGAATTTCACCCACATCCATGGAAGTAGCAATATTTACATGGTCAAATCTTCTTGGCGAACAGCCGCGCGCCCACGCTTTGTACGTTTGATTTTTTAAGACTGAACGTCTTTTTTCATCTGCTTTAGGTTTTTCGACATCATAGTAAATTTCAAAAGAGTGCTGGCTTGGCAGTTTAAAGCGTATCGCTCGGCCTTGACCGGCTTCTTCGCCTGCTTCAACCCAGTTAACCTCTGTTCCGGCTTTTTCAAGAAGCTGGGCAAAGCCCTCCACATCTTCCGGACGTTTCGTTCTCCAGCCGATATGGTCAACGTACCCTTTCTCTCCTGCTGTTAAAGAGAGGGAATGATGTTCAAAGTCGCCCCAGGCACGTAAGTAATATGTACCGGCTTTTTCTTCTGTTACTTCCAATCCAATGACATCCCTGAAAAACCATAATGATTTTTCCAAATCCGGTGTGACGAGTGCCACATGTCCTAACTTTGCAATCTCTGGTAAAGTCATTTTAATACCTCCACACGTTATATTTTTTAGATTGAACTAGAGAAATAGTTTTGGATTAAATTATTAAAGCTTTCTTGGTTCTCAATTTGCGTCCAGTGGCCACACTTTCCGTAAACATGCAATTGAACATTCTGGAGATGTGAGAGTAGGTAATAGCTAGATTCAACCGAACAAACCATGTCATCACGTCCATGAACAAGTAAGATTGGGTTTGTGATCCGTTTAAGTGCTGTTACTGGTACAGGTACTGCAGCTGTTGCAAAAATAGATTCATTGGATCGATGGATCTCAGGTCGCATCGCTGTCTCATATCGCGTTTCGGCAAGTGAATCGATTTCAGGAGCCAGTTTTTCCACATCATAGACAAACCAGCCCATAATTTGACGCATTTTCTTTTCAGATGGATTGTCGTAAAAACCTTTCGCACGACCGAGTTCCAAACTTAGCTTTGTATTTGGTGTCCCTCCAGGTCCCATTAAGACCACACGGTCAAATCGTTCAGGGTATTCTAGTAATAACTCCAATGCTATGGAACAGCCTAACGAGTTTCCGACCACGTGCGCTTTTTGAATACCTAATGTATCAAGCAATTCAATCAGTTGATTTACCCAAAGATCCATCCAACCTTGCCTGTTCTTTGGAAGGGACTCAGGATGACTACTTTGTCCAAAGCCATGGAGGTCAGGTGCAATACAGTCATACTGTTCACCGCATGAATTTAAAGCGTATCGCCAATTAGCCCAAGCGAACACGCCCGGTCCTGATCCATGTAAAAACAAAATCGCTTCAGAATTGCCTTCACCAGAACGATTTACAAACGTTTCAAACTTATCCGTCTGAACTAATTGTTGCGTAATGTTTGCCATTTTAAAATTTTCCTCCTTTTTAAATAAAACTACCTTTCAATTTCAACCAAAATGAAAACCTTTACATTTCAATCAACTAGTAAACATACTTAAATTTTAGAAAATTCTATATTTAAATTCTAGAGAAAAAACCATCTGACTTCCTCGTATTTTTAGGCAGTTTTTATTGGTTTTTTCCTTGGCGAATTTTGTTTCCACGCCTATTGAAGGTTTTTTTACTTCATAAAAAGAGCAATCCTCTTGGACTGCTCTGGTAGATGATTATATTTCTAACTCTCCTAATGCCATTAATGAATCTAGTATCAGCAAGAGCTGATAGCTTTGGGAGGAATCCCGCAAATCTTTATTTATTAGCGTTTCAATCTTATTGATTCGATACATAAGCCCACTCATGGACAAAGAAAGGTCATCCATGGTTTGCTGAAGCTTCCCGCCATTTGATAAAAAGACATAAAGAGTTTTCAGCAACTCCTTTTGTTTCACATCACTTAATTTATATAAAGGACCTAATTCCTGTTTTGCGATTTTCTTAATCCCGCTCACATTTTTTGAATTGATCAACACACCAACAATCCCTAAATCTTTAAACCCATTTATTTTCTTATCCGTCGACATTCTTAAAGCAATTAATGACTCTTCTAAATAATCCAATAAACTCTCAATATCCTCAGACTTATCACTAATCCCAATTTTAAATTGGCAGGATGGGTAAGTTGTTTCTAAATGTTTTAGGATTTTTTCCATTTTCGGAAAAATCTTAGCCATTTCAGGTATCAGCATAATAATCTGACCCTCATATTGACCAATTAATGCTTTATATCCTTGAATATCGAGATACTTGGCAATTGTCTCTAACATTTGGTCATAGTGATCAAAACTATTTTGTGTGGTCTTTCCCTTTTCTTTATAGTCAATGGCAGAAATATAAAATGGATTCCCAAGATTAAAACCCATATGCCTGCCACGCTTTATGACTTCCTCTCTGGAAGAATATTGACCCTTTAATATTTGTTCTAAGAAATAGCCCTTCATTTTTTCAAGTGCTTCAAAACTAGTTTTTTCGTTCAAAAGGTATAAAGAGGCAGCATTTGCAACCCTCTCTATAAACATAATATCGTTTTCAGCACTTTTTCCTACATCCTTTAAATAAAGAAATGTGCAATAACCAATTACTTTTTTTTGGACTACAATAGGAGTAATTAGACGTTCCTGGTTTTCCGTTTTTATTCTTGTCGTTTCATTAAATACAGGCAGCAAGTGGTAGTTATTCCGATTTTTCCGTACTAAATTTTCCTTGAGGTTTTTATTGAGACTAATATATTCCTCTTCACTCAGTCCTGCGTAAACAATTTTTTGGAAACTCAAATCCTCAATTGAAATTGGTATTCTCAAAAGTTTAAATGAGCTATCAGCAATATCCTGAAGATTGCTGCCATTTGAAACACTTTCTGTTAATTTCTTATGAAATTTTGACACCGTTTCGATATAATTCCGCTGCTCTAACAATTGCTCGTATGTATACTCAAGTTCTTCAATGATGCTAGATTCATGGTAAAATCTTAATTCCTCCTGTATTTCAATTCCCCAATCCTCTTGCATCCTTGCTTCAAAACAGCATTCAGCATCTCCCCTGCCGGTACAGCTGATTTCCCTCACGATGACACTCTTCCTGCAAACGGTCGACATATACCCGCTTGCATAACCTGTCAACGTATGACATACCGGAACATTCGATTTGCCATGATGCTTTAAATGCTCAATTGCCTCAAATGAATCAATCCATTTTCCCTTGCCAAGGATTGATTTTATCGTTTCTGAATCACTCATTTCAATGATTCTTTCGGATTGAATGTCTCTTATATGTCCTGTACCTAAATGAAGTATTGACGCTTGATTAAGAAGATCATGGATGGATGTGCTAGTCTTCATTGCTTCTTCCGCATCACTAACACCTAAATTCCAACCATAACGAAGAAGAAACCCTTTTGCTCTTTTGGTACCTAGATTCTCGATTAATCCTTTTCTTAGTAAACCAAAAGCTGCTGAGGTTGAGACAATTTTTTTATTCCCATCATCTGTGGACCTATGATCATCTGATTTAACTAAGTTTCTCAAGATTATTCCTCCTTGAATCCCCATCATAACACTTCTCAAAAGAAAGACTCCTCACATAACTAAATACAAGGAGTCTTCAAACTAATTTTTATTCAAGTGTTTCTTACCTGCTATTTTTAAATGTCGCTGATACTGAACCTAATTGCTCGAATTCAGCTGTGAAGGTATCACCATCTTCAATCACGATTGCCTTTGAAAGTGCCCCTGCGAGAATAACTTCACCAGCATAGAGAGAAATATCGTAATTACCTAAAGCGTTAGCAAGCCAGGCAACAGCTTCCGCTGGATTCCCCATAACTGCGGCACTTACTGCGGAGTCCAATAATTCATTGTTCCTATATACATTCATATGAATTCCGGCCAAGTCAAGTCCGTCTAATTTAGTTGTTGTTTTCCCGATAATCGCTCCCGCTGAAGATCCATTATCAGCTACTGTATCTTCGAATTTGATTTGCCAGTTGCTAATGCGGCTGTCAATAATTTCAAGGGCCGGTACTATATAATCAGTTGCTTCGATTACGTCCTGCAACGTTACACCAGGACCTTTTATATCCTTTTTCAAGACAAAGGCAATTTCAAATTCAATCTTTGGCTGAATAAACCGGGAAAGTGAAATCGTATCCCCTTCTTCATAGATCATGTCATTCAGGAGGTGTCCATAATCTGGCTGGTTTACGTTTAACATTTCCTGCATCGCCTTACTTGTAAGGCCGATTTTTTTCCCCACTATCACTGCCCCATTATTCACTTTATGATGAACTTGGTGAAGTTGAATTTGGTAGGCTTCATCAACAGAAATCTTCTCTTCAGGTGATGAAGTAAATGGAGCAATCGGCTTTTTCTCTTTTTCCGCTTCCATAAGTGCTGTTGCAGCTCTTTGAATATCCATAACCATTGCTCCTTTTTTCATGCTTCTGATACTGCCACTTTTTAATTGGTTGTAACAGGAGTTTCTTCCAATAACGTACGGTAACGACCACTGTAAAACAGCAGTGGTTCAGCATCCACCAGCTTGATATCAGTTACTTTTCCGATAAACAGTGTGTGATCCCCTTCAACATGCTCTGCAGATACTTCGCATGCAATTTGAGCAACGGCTCCAGCAAGTACGGGTTTTCCATCAAGACGGTCAAAGGTGACTTCACGCGGCTCTTTTATCTGGCCTGCAAAAATCATGGAAAGTTCTTGTTGCTCGGCAGCTAATATATTAACTGAAAATGTTTGACTTTGTTTTATTTTCTCAAGGATTTTTGCTTTTTCCCCAATCGAAATAACAACTAGTTTTGGACTGAGTGACACGGACATAAAGGCATTTGCCGTCATGCCATGTACATCACCCTCTACATCTGTTGCAATAACAGTTACACCTGTTGCAAATTTTCCCATCGCTGTTCTAAATAATCGATCATCCATTCTAATGGCCCCTTCCTGCTCTTCTAAATTTTATAAAATTAGCTTCCTATTAAACTCTTATGCTTCAATCGTCGGGTTGTTTTCAGGGAGTGTGTCCGTTTGATCACCCCAGAATGTAAAGCCTACATCCATTTCATCCAAAGTCCACACAATAGGTTCCCAATCTGGTTCAAAAATCAAATAGCCATTAGTGAACAATTCCAAGCGGACGCCGCTTCCCGGATCGACCACGTAAATGTACATAGCTTGGGAAATACCGTGTTTACCAGGACCTTTAAACTTGATCCCATTCTCAGCTAGGATATCAGCTGCACGAAGAAGGTCTTGGGCATTATCAAGCCAGTAAGACAAATGGTGTATTTGATGTGTTGAAGGTGAAAATGGATCATGACTAACTGCGATATCATGCACTAATGGTGTGACACTTAACCAGGCACCAATTAAAGATTCATCTGGAGCTTGAACACATTCCCTCATTTTAAAACCTAGCTTTTCTATTAAATAATCAGAAATAACATTTGCCTTCAATGAAGATAGGATATTGACATGGTCAATTCTTCTTGGAGAAACACCTTTCGCCCATGATTTATACGTCTGATTCTTTAACACGGACCGTTTCGACGGCTCAGCTAATGTTTTTTCCATATCATAATAAATTTCAAAACGATGTTCACTTGGTAATTGAAAACGAATTGCTCTTCCTTGGCCCGCTTCTACCCCAGCTTCGATCCAATTTACTTCTGTCCCAGCTTCTTTCAGAAGTTGGGCAAATCCCTCAACATCCTCAGGACGTTTTGTCCGCCAGGCTATGTGATCCACATAAGATTTGTCGCCAGCCGTGATTGAAAGAGTGTGATGTTCAAAATCACCCCATGCACGTAAATAATGAGTTCCATTTACTACTTCCGTTTCTTCAAGACCAATTAATTCTTTAAAAAACCATAATGATTTGTCAAGATCAGTTGATACTAACGCAACATGCCCTAATTTTGCGATTTCTGGTAAACTCATATATTCTACCTCCATATTTTCAGAAAAATTATTTTAGATTAACTCCTAATAATAGTCAGATATTTCTGGTTGGCAATTTCTATTTCTAGACAAAGTAAGTGTTTGGTTCCTGTCCACATAAAACTCTACCATAAGTTTCTATTAAACTTGATGGAGTAATGAAACCATGTAAATGCATTGTTAGGAAGTCACGATAGACTCTTTGGAGTGGGTTTGTTTCGTAAGTAAACATGGATCCGACTCCAGCAACTAATAGATCAATCGCTTCTTTACATAGTTGGTTTACATACCCAAAGTCTGCTTTGACTTTGACAATTTCATCTTTATCCATTACCTGTCCACGTTCTGCATAAGAGTCTATTTTGTCAACCGCACGGTACAGATGCATCTCAGCGGAATCAATTTTTAATTGGGCCTGGGCAACCTGATGATGTGTAATAGGTGCTTCCGCTTGTTTACTATAGAAAGTGTTTCCAATTCCTGCCTTTGGAAGCCTTTCCATAAATAAGTCCATTGCAGCCTTCGCAAGTCCCAATGCAGGTGCTACAATTGATAAAGTTAGGGAAGGAACAAAGGACGATCTATATAAGGCAACATCTTTTAGCGGTTCGATAAGATAGTGACCCTTGCTTGCTAGACGGTCCAGTGACACATGATGATCGGGTACAAATACATTTTTTATTTTACAGCTATTACTGCCGGAGCCCTTTAATCCCATTACGTACCAGTCGTCTAGAATTTCTAATTCTTCCCGAGGAATAACCATAATGGCCATTTCTACTCCGCCGTTTTCATCAAAGATTGGAAAACCAAAGTAACACCAGTCAGCATGTGGACTTCCTGAAACAAATGGCCACTGCGCTTCCTCAATATAATAGCCGCCTTCTACCTTTTTGATGTCACACTTGATTGGTTTAAAGTTCCCTGCTAATACGACATCTTCTCCTGGTTTGTAAATTTCGCTTAAAGCTTTTTCGCCAAACGTATAAGAAATCATATAATCCCGAATATTACTAAGTGCCACAAACCAGCCTGCCGACCCGTTTCCACGGGATATCTCAGTAACAACCTCTGTATATGTCCGCATATCCGTTTGATAGCCGCCAAATAAATGTGGACGTAATACTTTTAATGCGCCTTCTCTTTGTAAATCTTCAATAATCGACTTCGGTAATGAATTCGTCTTTTCAATTTCTTCCCCAAATGCACGTAATTTTGGAATCAGAGTTCGAGCCTTTTCTACCAGTTCCTTTTTGGTGTCCAACACGCTTTGTTCCATTAGATTACCTCCCGCAATTATAGTCTTCTACCATCGAAATGATTAGTTAAACACACGCTGATTCAAATCAATGTCCTGATATTTTTCACCTACTAGTTTAGCTACACGGCGCATATGTTTCTCCATCAATCTTTTGGCCATTTTACTGTCTTTTTCCCGTAAATAATAATAAATGATCCAATGCTCTGTCTGAGATTGTTTCCTTCGTTCATCTGTGAATAATTCATCTGGGTTTCCAACAAAGTTCAGGTAATCCCAAAGTGTTTTAGCCAAATTAAAGGTGTAAATCAACTTTGAGGCTTCATAAATGGTACGATGAAATTCAATATTTAAACTCGCGTATTCATCAGCGGTTAGCTTATTATCATCCATCTTTACTAACGTTTCTTCAAGAAAAGCAAACTCTTCTTTATTTAAGTAAACAGCAGCCTGTTCCGTCATTAACGCATCTAAATTTGCACATACCAATAAACGTTCTAATACCTCATCCGGGTCTGGTCTTTTAACAAAGACACCCACCTGTGGAATAATCGACAGAAATCCCTCTTGCTCAAGCTTGGATAAAGCCTTGTGGACTGGTGTTCGACTCATTTTTAGTTTTTCAGTAATTTCACTGACATTTATTGCAGTTTCCGGCTCCCAAACCCCTTCAATAATTAATCTTTTAATATAACGATAGGCTTTATCTATTTTCATTTCATTCACCTGCTATTATTCTAGTTATAGTTCACCGTTGAAGAAATCAGAGGTTAGCTTAATAAATCTATCTTTTTGCTCTACCTGTGCCCAATGCCCGCAACGCTTAAAAATATGTAATTGCGCATTAGGTAAATAGTCCATTACGTATAGGCTGCTTTGGAGAGGTACAAATCGGTCAGCATGACCGTGAATGAGTAAGATTTCATGATCCATTTGTTTAAGGGCTGAAGGCGGGACAAGCATATCAGATAGTTGCGATTTAGAGAAATTTTCTTCGTATGACCTGCGCACTTCCGGCTTTAAGAATAACTCTAACCGTTCGGCAACAATCTTTTCGAGCTCATCTTCGAGGATACTTTTATCATATAAAAACCAACTTAATAAATTTTTAAACGCAATTGGATCTGGGTCTTTATGAAAGTTAGCCAATTTAGCAAGTTCTGGCGTCGGCTCTGTTAACCCGCCGCCTGCCCCCATTAATACAACACGGTCAAAGCGATCAGGAGCGTACATTAATAGATGCAGCGCAATGACACCACCGAGAGAGTTCCCTACTAAATGAGCTTTTTCGACCCCTAGATCATCCATTAGGGAGAGAACCTGTTTAATTCTCATATTCATCCATTCTTCGCCATTTTTTGGATATGACACAGGATGATCTGTATTTCCAAATCCAAATATATCCGGTGCCAATACATGAAAATTCCCGCTAAAATGTGGTAATATATGCTGCCAGTTTGATTTAGCACTCACTCCTGGTCCGCTCCCATGAAGAAATATGATCGTTTCTGAGGAGCCAGCACCACCCTCATGTATAAATGTTTGATAGTTTCCTGTTTGTACTTTTTTTGTTTCAACCGTAGCCATCTCCACAACCTCACTTCATATAAATAGTTTTGTCTGCATTTCATTTTCTTCTAAAATTTTAGTTTTGTATTTTTACTACATATATAGTGGATAAAATGGTAATAAAAGCGCTTTCTTTTACTGACTATAATTTTACTCTTATCTATTTTACTTTGTCAACCAATTCAAAATATTTTTTTAATTATAAAAATAATAAACTCCTAAAATTATGTACCTTATATTTATTGATATCTTCCTAACTAAAAAAGCTAAAAGAAAGAACTTTCGCCTCTTCTTTTAGCTTCATGGTTTTTTTATGTTCTTACTATTTTATCGAGCAATTGTAACATCAAGATCCTTTGCAGGAGCCTTTATGGCAAGTGCCCAAATAAGAGCTAATACAACTAATCCCACCGCACTTACAGCTAACGGGAATCTGCCAATTCCCTGGTTAAATATTGTTTGAACCAATTGAAAGCCAAATGGCCCTAGTATACCGCCAAGTCCTTGACCTACAACTACTAATCCAACACCAGAAGATGCACCAACCGGTGTAAGTTCAGAAACCTTTGTAAATACACCAGGAAGTCCAATTCCCATTGCAAAGCCGCCGATGATACTTCCGATAAAAATCATAATTAAGCTTGGCGAAAAGTAACAAAAGGCCATTCCAATTCCTGTCACTAGAACAGCGATTGGCAGATAATAGTTAGGTAGATTATGTTTAATTTTCCCGAACAGGAAGCCTGCGATCAACGTTCCCAAAGTAAAGACCGAAATAGCCAAACCAGCCTCTGTCGCATTGCCTAATTTATCTTCTTGGATGACAACTGAAATATTTGTCACATATCCAAAGATTAACCCTGAATAGATTACCTGAGCCAAACAAACCCAGTAGATTGCCTTTGGCCATTTAACCCTTTCACGGGCTTGGCCGTCGTTCGCTGCTACGATTTGTTTCTTTTCTGGTTCTGGCAGATAAAGGATGGTAACGGCTAGAATCCAAATAGGGAATAGATAGGTTAGGAAACCATAATGCCAGCCATAGGCATCGGCTAAAATTCCACCTACTAATTGAAAGAAAATTGCGCCAATACATGCGATTGTGGAAGTACCAAAGCCAATCAAGAAATCTCTTTCTCTACCATCAAAGAAATCGGTAATAACATCGACCGATAACGGCATGGTAATACCGACACCCAGACCTAAAATTCCTCTCATAGCTATAATCAACCATAAGTTATCTATAAAAGTAGGAAGGACTCCACCGATGATGAAAAGACTTAAGCCGACAAACAATAGTGTTCTCTTCTTAAACATTTTGGAAAGTTTACCATAAAAGAGTGCTGGAACAATTTGAATTAACCCTGGAAAGGTTGCAACTAACATAACAATTGTGGGGTCATATTGTGGAAATGCTTTAATAATATCTGCCATGATTGATCCTGCCACGCCTGCAGCAACATCCTGGAAAGCAAGAATAACAACCAAAAACTTTAGAAAATTTCTGCTGATTGCTTTTACTGCCATCGGTTAACCTCCCTGATTTTAAATAAATCCGCTCTTATAAAAAATAATAATCTTGACTCGAACTGTTGTATTTGTTGGCCTCCAAAACAACAAAACTAAAATTTCAATTTAACATTTCTAACTGAATTTACTGGGTAAAATGGTAAAAAAAGCGCTTTCTTTTACTAACTGTAATTCTACATAGGTCCTAATTACTTGTCAATATTTTCTGAATATTTTTTATTGTTTAAAAGAAGAACGTTATTTTGCAAAAACACTAAAAAATGCCCTGAAAATAACAGGACATTTTCCAAATATCGTAATCAAGTAAAATATTACTGTAACCAAAGTGAGATTTAATCTTTTTATCAAAATCTTTTCAATAAATAGTAAAAAACTTACGAAGCCAATTAGATCGATTTACTCAATTGCAAGTCTTCGATATTTTCCACTAAAATAAATTAGTGGGTCAGAATCTTCTAGATGCAAATGAGTTACCCTGCCGATAAATAGTGTGTGATCCCCTTCCACATACTCCGCTGAAACTTCACATGTAATTTGGGCTATTGCTCCTGGTAAAACTGGTATTCCTTCAAGACGCTCAAACACTACCTCTTGTTGACTTTTTGTCTGTCCCGCAAAAATCATTGATAATTCTTGTTGATCGGCTGCCAGGATATTTACCGAAAAGCATCCGCTTTTTTTTATTTTTTCGAGCATTTGTGCCTTTTCCGCTATGGAGATGACGACTAATTTTGGATGAAGTGAAACAGACATAAAGGCATTCGCCGTCATTCCATGCACCTCTCCAGCCGCACCCGTTGCCACTACAGTTACTCCTGTTGCAAATTTCCCCATTGCATTTCGAAATTGACGGTCATCCATCATAACACCTCACTTCGCTTTTTAAGGATTAGTTTGCATGCAAAATCATGAAACTTTTTACAATTAACTATTATATGAAGCAAGATGGCTCAAGATTCGTTTTTATTTCTGCCTTTTGTTTTCAGGCGACGATAGATTCTATATCCTTTTCGAACGGCATCAACAATAAAAAAAGGAATGGGTGGATGAAACTTATAAATAAACGGTAGATAAATTTTATAATAGGCTTTTTTTAGATCCTTCCATTTCCGGCAAAACCCGAGTTTATAAAAATCGGAAATATCAACAATATAACCTCTCCCCTCATACATGACGACATTTTTGCCATGAACATCATAGGGATTTAATCCCACCGAGCGCGCGTAATCTAAACCTAAATCAATATCGT
The DNA here is from genome assembly GCF_036962125.1 of Neobacillus drentensis. Classification (GTDB taxonomy): domain Bacteria; phylum Bacillota; class Bacilli; order Bacillales; family Cytobacillaceae; genus Neobacillus; species Neobacillus drentensis_B. Next base: position 175,789 of record NZ_JBALOA010000005.1, on the reverse strand, counting down.
TAATGACCGTTTCTGGAATAGGAATTCCCTTTACCACTGCATCAAACAAGGTAATCCCTTTGAGCTTTTTTAAAATCAAATAATTTTCACCATAATCATAAAGAGTAGAGTAACTTTTGTGATTTCCTAATTTTTTATAAACTTCAATTTCCTTTTTTAGTTCTTCTGGATTTCGTCCGTATACTTTTACTACCCATTGCGGCTCTGCATCAAGAGTAAATACCCCAGCATAATTACCGCTCCCGATTGTTTTCCAAAATTGCGATTGATTTTTGACTATGATTGGATTAAAGGGACTGGTTGTAATTAGTTGTATTTTCGGTAATAATTCTGTTTCTATTAAATTTATATATTCAGCTCTTTGCAAATTTCACACCTTCTAAACCTAATATTATTCATATAATAATGGAAATTTCTTTTATGCCATTATACACTAATAATGCATAGAAATATGGGGGAATAGAAAGGGTTGCTATGACTTTTCCAATTTTAGATACGAAAAGACTTAAACTAATCGAAATAACACACCAGCATATTGACTACCTATATGAGATTTTATCATTAGAAGAAGTTACTCGGTATTATGGTACCAACCGCTTTACTCTTCCTGTCGAGGCTTCAAGATTAATTGATATGTTTCATAAGAATCTGGTTGAAAAACGCGGAATTCGATGGGGGATTAAATTAAAAGAAAATCAGCGACTCATCGGCACAGTAGGTTTAAATGGCTTACAATTAAAACATAAGCGCGCAGAGATTGGCTATGAACTTCATCCAGCTTATTGGCGCAGGGGATTGGCAAGTGAGGCCATCCATGAAGTCCTGAGTTTTAGCTTTAAGCAATTAGATTTACATCGGATTGGGGCCGTTGTTTACCCTGAAAATGAAGCATCACTCAATTTGCTTATGAACATAGGCTTCATGAAAGAAGGAATCCTTCGTGGCTATATCCATCAAAATGAGCAATTCCATGACACCTGCGTGTTATCTCTATTAAAATCGGATTGGTTAGAAAGCCAGGTATAAAGCCTGGCTTTCTTAAAAGATAAGTATTAGTTTCAGACTTAGTTTACTGTCTAGCTCCAGNNNTGTTTCCTTTATCTCAGTTGGAGCGCTCCACAAGGAAGGCTTCGGCAGCATAAGCATCGCACGAAGAAAGAGCGTTAACTCTTTCGAGGAGGCCATACGCCGCTGACCAGGGCGCTTCCGCTTTTCTTATTCCTCAAAATAATTCTTTATTTTTTTGGGGTCCTTAACTTCCGTTTCCTGATAATATGGATTATTTTCAGTAACATCTTTAGGGTCGAGATTGGTTTTAATCACAAGCATTGGTGTGGGTGAAGCTTCTGCGATGATTCGATCATTTAATTGATCAAAATCTGGCATATTTTTATTTCCAGGTTGTTTAGGTTCCATTTAAACACCTCCTTAACATAGCTTGCTAAGTTTACCATGTAAAATTCCTTGAAAAGAAAAAAACTAGGAAGTAAAAACCTCCTAGTTGCTGTTATTCTTCTTCAGAGCCGACTAAGAAATCTGGATTTAACTCCTCGAATTCCTCATCGTCTACGTCCATACCCCAATCATCGTCACAGTCTTTGCATCCCTCAGAGCTTACACGAACACAAACTTTTGTCTCGCCAATCACTTCTACAAGGAATTCTCTTTCGACATGTACGATAATACGATTGCCATTTGGTGAAATGACCGCTTCAACACAATTTGGCTGCTGCAGCACTCGAGCACTAATTTCGTTGTCATCGAGGCAATCATGGTCACGATACTTTAACTTAATGACATCTGTATATTGGACACGTTCTGTAACAACCTCTGTCTTGGTATTGTCATTGAACGAATACCAAACATTGATGTCGTAAGAGCCATGTATCTCTACAGTCTTGCCAACCTTTTTCGCATTGTATTTATGGTTGATGATCCAACAGCCAAGGATACTTGTTGGACTATGCGCCGGGCTAATCGTATGATTGGACTGGGTGAATTTACGTCCTTTCGCTACTACGGCCTTGGTAATTATCTCTCTATATTCTCCCATTTCGCGCGAACCCTCCTCATTCATTTTCATTTCATCGTATGCAAGATATAAGACTAGTGTGATATTTATTTTGATGAGTACTGGATAAAAGTTTAGTCATAGTTCATTTTATGCGGGAGTTATAGGTGTGTGCCTTCCATGCCTGTACTTTAAAATAATGAGGGCTCATAAGATTTAGAATCTGGGGGAAAATAGATTGAGGATTATTATAAAAATTAAAGCTAGGCTTTAATTAAAAAGCCTAGCTAATGTCTTAATGGTTGTGATCGTGGTCGTGGTCGCAATCGCCGTGACCTTCACAAGAACCGCCATTTTTCATACTTGAACCTGTTTCTCCCATCAATACATCGCCGCCGGTGGAAATGATGATTTCATCGGTAACTGTATTTGAAATGGTTGAGGCAATTATTTGTAGCAATTCATTTACATCTAATTGAGATTGTTTGAATTCTTGTACAACAGGAATTTCATCTAATTCTTGCTCAATCGAAGCAATTTTATCTTCAACCTTCTTTAAAGCTTCTGGTTTGCCATAATGCTGAAGATTGACAGCTTGCTTTTGCAATCCTTTAATATCTGCAATTAACGTATGAACTTTCTTGTTCTCATTTAACTGTGCTTCTGCACGTTTAAAAAAGTCAACTTCTTCTGTTTCTGCAATCATCCTTGCTAAGTCAGTTGCTCGTGCAACGATATCATCTTTTGTATATTTCGCCACTTTACTTCACCTCTGCTGGTTCGAATTTCTCAACGATTTCTCCGTTTAATGACCATGTTCTTGCTTCTGTAATTTTGACTTTAACAATCTTTCCAATCGCTGATTTTGGAGCTACGAAATTTACAAGCTTATTCCTTGAAGTGTAACCGGCAAGGACATCAGGATTGTTCTTACTCTCCCCTTCAACTAGAACATCGAGGATTTGGCCTTCATGTTTTTTCATTGCTTCTAATGAAAGCTCATTTACAAGGGCATTTAAGCGTTGTAAGCGTACTTTCTTCACTTCCAACGGAACGTTGTCCTCCATTTTTGCAGCTGGAGTACCTTCCCGTGGTGAGTAAATAAACGTATAGGCTAATTCATAACCGACTTCACGGTAGAGTGACATCGTTTCTTCAAACTGTTCGTCTGTTTCGTTTGGATAGCCCACGATTATATCTGTTGTTAATGCAACATTTGGAATGGCTGCTTTAATTTTTCTAACAAGCTCTAAATATTGTTCTCTTGTATACTTGCGTGCCATAATTTTTAATACGTCTGTTGAACCCGATTGAACTGGTAAATGGATATGATCCATTAAGTTTCCGCCTTTAGCTAGTATACTTATTAAACGATCATCAAAGTCACGTGGATGGCTTGTTGTAAAGCGGATTCTTGGGATATCTATTTTTCGAAGTTCATCCATTAATTCACCAAGTCCATAGGATCCATCGTCTAGGTCTTTTCCATACGCATTTACATTTTGACCAAGCAAGGTAACTTCCTGGTAACCCTGTGCTGCTAGATGTCGTACCTCTTGAATAATTTCTTCCGGCCGACGGCTTCTTTCCTTCCCGCGTGTAAATGGTACGATACAGTAAGTACAGAATTTATCACAGCCGTACATAATATTTACCCATGCTTTTATTTTTCCGCGACGGACTTTTGGAAGGTTTTCAATGACATCCCCTTCTTTAGACCATACCTCGACAACCATTTCTTTTGACATGTATGCTTCATTCAAAATATGTGGCAGACGGTGGATATTATGTGTACCAAAAATCATATCAACTTGTTGATAGGTTTTTAGAATCTTATTAACAACTGATTCCTCTTGTGACATACACCCACAAACACCTATTAATAAGTCTGGCTTTTCCAATTTCAAATGCTTTAAGTGGCCAAGTTCACCAAACACTTTATTCTCTGCGTTCTCTCTGATTGCACATGTATTTAGTAAAATAACATTGGCATCATCAGTGCTGTCAGTTGGTTCATAGCCTAATGCTAAAAAGATCCCAGCCATTACTTCCGTATCATGTTCGTTCATTTGACAGCCATAGGTACGGATATAAAACTTTCTTCCCTCTCCCATTCCTCGGAACTTCTCTGGAATGGCAAAATCATTATGGTACTTTACTTCTTCCTTCCCGCGTTTCTTTGCTTCTTTCAGAGAAGGTGCAGTAATTACTTGTTCAAAGTACTTGCTGTAATCCTTGGCGGATTTTTTGTCCGAAGAATTAACAGAGTCGACTTGCTGACCTTCTAAACGTTGTTTTTCATTCATTTATTCAATAGCCCCTTTCTATCCATTTAACATTTTTCATCTATTGAATATTTAAGATTTATTAGCTTGTGCAAAATATATAGAGTTCCGCACATTATAATAGTATAAAGCTTAAATGGCTTGAAAACAATAGAAAATCCCGTGGCCTCTAACCACGGGATTAGTTAATTTATTCTTAAATAAATTCAGAAACTAATTTATCAAAATAGTTTTGATCAAGGTTTAGGTCTGCTTTGGCTAAAGGTGTTTCAGAGTAGCCAGTGATTAATTCTTGATATGACTTACGCTCAGTATTTTGATAAATAAGTCCAGTAACAAGACCATTATGCTTCATTAATGTCTGCATTGCATCCTCGCGATTTGAAGGATCATATCCTTCAATATCACTAAGTTTTGTTAAATTTTCTTTAAACCAATCATATGTGTTTACCTTATTGTAAGTTACACATGGACTGAAAACATTTATCAATGAAAATCCTTTGTGTTTAATACCAGCTTCAATTAACGCCGTTAAGTCTTTTAGGTCTGTAGAGAAGCTTTGTGCTACAAAGGTTGCCCCAACAGTTAATGCCATTTCCATCGGAGAAATGGATTGTTCAATTGAACCCAGTGGTGTTGACTTTGTTTTAAATCCAGTTGCTGAACGTGGGGAGGTTTGTCCCTTTGTTAAACCATAAATTTGGTTATCCATCACAATATAAGTAATATCGAGATTACGGCGAATGGCATGAATCGTATGACCCATTCCAATTGCGTAACCATCACCGTCACCACCTGAAGCGATAACCGTTAAATCGCGATTTGCCATTTTCACACCTTGTGCAATCGGTAGTGAACGACCATGAATCCCGTGGAAGCCATATGAATTAATATATCCGGAAATACGTCCTGAACAGCCTATACCAGAAATAACAGCTAAGTTTTCAGGCTCTAATCCAACATTAGCTGCCGCACGTTGCATTGCCGCTTGTACAGAGAAGTCGCCACAGCCAGGGCACCAGTTCGGTTTTACATTGTTTCGAAAGTCTTTAAAAGTGGCCATGATTAGAACAACTCCTTACATTTTGTATATACTTCGTGTGGTAGGAACGGATTTCCGTCATATTTTAGATGCTTGGTAATCTTTTCAGCATGTCCTACATTCATTTTCATAATATTCGCTAATTGCCCAGTGGCATTGTTTTCCACGACAACAATTTTCTTAGCTGAACGGACAAGTGGAAGAACTTCGTCTGTAGGGAACGGATGAATTAAACGAATGTGAGCATGATTTACCTTTAAGCCATCATTCTCTAATCGAACCATTGCCTCTTCAATTACCCCGCGAGTTGAGTTAAATCCTACAAATAAAACATCTGCATCTTCATGCTTTACATTTTTATATACAGGTGTATTAAAGCGGATATTTTCAATTTTACGGAAACGTTTATCCATTTGTGCAATTCGGTTTGCAGCAGATTCAGATGGTTTACCTGTTTCGTCGTGCTCAACACCTGTTACATGATGAATACCATTTTTCATACCAGGAATTACACGTGGTGAAACACCATCTTCTGTTACTTCATAACGTTTAAAATAAGCATTATTTTCGTTTGCCGGTATCTCTTCAGATACTAATTTTCCGCGTCTGATTTCAACTTTATCATAGCTTAGAGGTTCAACTGTTTGTTTACCTAAAGATAATTGAAGGTCAGATAAAATGATAACTGGGCATTGGTACTCTTCAGCTAGATTAAATGCCTCTGCTGTATCATAGAATGCTTCTTCAACAGTACTTGGTGCCATGACAATTTTCGGAATTTCACCATGTGTTCCATAAATCATTGCCATTAGATCTGATTGTTCCTGTTTAGTTGGTAATCCTGTCGAAGGTCCGCCACGTTGCGTGTCAACAATAACTAGCGGAGTCTCAGTAATACCAGAAAGACCGATTGCTTCCATTTTTAAAGATAATCCAGGGCCAGCAGACGCAGTGATTGTACGGACGCCACCATAGTTAGCCCCGATTGCCATCGTACAAGCAGCAATTTCATCCTCTGTTTGAATGACTGTACCACCTAGAGCTGGCAGCTTTTTAATTAAATATTCCATTATTTCAGATGCTGGTGTAATTGGGTATGCTGCCATAAAACGGCATCCGCCGGCAATAGCCCCAAGAGCGATCGCATCGTTTCCAATCATGAACATCCGTTTCTTGCCGTCAGCCTTTTCAAGTTCCATCGTTGGAACTCCTGATGCAAGATTTTCCTTCATTTTATCAAAACCGGCTTTGATTGCATCCATATTTTTTGCGACAACCTGGTCGCCTTTTTTGCCAAAAATCTCACGAACTACCACTTCAAATACATTAATATCTAAATCTAAAACTGCTGATGTTGCACCTATTGCCACCATGTTTTTCATTAAAGAAGTTCCTAGTTCAGTCGCTATTTCAGTAAATGGTACCGCATACAATGATGCATCAGTATCTTCAGGTTTCTTTGGAGAAAACTTGGCATCAGCAAGGATTACACCATTACTATGTAGTTCTTTGTAGTTTAAATCAATCGTTTCTTGGTCAAATGCTACTAGGATATCTAAGTCATCAGAGATAGAACGTACTTCTGTAGTACTAACTCTGATTTTATTGTTTGTATGCCCACCTTTAATACGTGAAGAAAAATGACGATACCCATACAAGTAATATCCCAGGCGATTCAGTGCAATAGCAAAGATTTCCCCAGTACTTTCAATACCTTCCCCTTGTTGTCCTCCAACTTTCCATGAAAGTTGATTGATCATGACTTACACCCCTTTGGATATGTAAAAATAAGTAGATTTGATTAATGCAATATTAGTTTAGCACTATTCCGAGTAAATCACTAGAAATTAGCCTATAGAATTCCTGAAAAGACTGATATACAGTATCAAGGAGATGTACTAAACGCTTACAATTCTAGACCTATGCATTAAAAAATGCAACCCTTTAAAGAGAAATATTGTCTAAAATATGAATATTTTTTTATTATTTAAAATATATACCCATTCAATCATGTCGCCCCTCAAAAAAACATGCTTCTTGCCCATTATATGGCAGTTTTTCCTATCTTAAGAATAATATGAGTATTTAATATTTATATTCTAGAAATCACAGATATTTATCTTAGAATAATATTTTTACATTCCAGATAATTCATAACCCCCAAACATAAAAAATACCTGCTTGTTTTACCAAGCAGGTAGAATGTATTTATTCATGTTTGATTTCCTGTCAATAGTCTATCTCTTTCAACGCGGTTCAACAATTAGCTTGATAGCTGTGCGTTCTTCTCCGTCAATTAAAATATCGGTAAACGCAGGGATACAAATTAAATCAACTCCGCTAGGTGCTACAAATCCTCGAGCAATTGCTACTGCCTTAACGGCTTGATTTAATGCACCCGCCCCAATTGCCTGTATTTCCGCTGCACCTCTTTCACGCAGAACCCCGGCAAGTGCACCAGCTACAGAATTAGGATTAGATTTTGCTGAAACTTTTAATATATCCATTTCTAGCTCCTCCTTAGAAAATCCCGATCCCGCATGAGCAGTTTCATGAACAAATCAGGTTATAACATTCCACTGCTACTATATTCAGTTGTAAAAAAACATATTCCGGCTTGGACAAAAAAATTAGAAAAGTGGACGCACCTGAGAGAATAGCAAAACATGATAAAAGATTATTGATAAAAAATAAGAGCAAAATTAATTTGCTCTTACGAAAAAAATGGATGATCGTCATTTATTAAGATTGGTTGAATCTTTTTCGTCAAACCCGTTTTCCGGTCCAATTCAATATATACAGCACTAAGCTGATTTCTTCCCCCTGCAGCCACTTCAAACCGTACGGGAAGGCTTGTAAGGAACCTTTTAAGGACAGCCTCTCTCTCAACCCCTAGAATGCCATCATACGGGCCTGTCATGCCTACATCAGATAAATATCCAGTTCCATTCGGAAGAACTCGATTATCGGCCGTCTGTACATGTGTATGTGTCCCTACTACCGCAGATACCCTGCCATCTAAGTACCAGCCCATTGCTTGTTTCTCACTTGTTACTTCTGCATGAAAATCGACAAAGATAAATGGAGTTCTCTCTTTGGCAATTTCAATTAATTCATCCGCCTTTTTAAACGGACAATCCAATGGGGCCATAAAAGTTCTCCCTTGCAGATTAATAACAGCAATCTCTAACTCATTTACTTTAAAAAATGCCATCCCCTTCCCTGGTGTTCCTTCAGGGAAATTCGCTGGTCTTACCATATTTTTAGCCGTCTCAATAAATTCAAAAATTTCACGATTATCCCAGGTATGATTACCGAGGGTAACTGCCTGGGCACCATACCCTAAAAATTCACGATAGATTTTTTCGGTAATCCCCTTTCCTCCTGCTGCATTCTCACCATTAATAATCGTAAAATGAGGACGATACTTTTCCTTTAATTTTGGAAGATACTCCTTCACCATGTCCCTGCCTGGTGAACCGACAACATCACCGATAAATAGTAGATTCATTATAATTCCTTTCGTCACCAAAATTGTTATGATATAAATAATATCACATTCAGACTATTTATTTTTTGATTAGTATTCCAAAAAATAAAGCGGTGCATGTGCACCGCTTTATTTTGCATATTCAACAGCCCGTGTTTCACGGATAACTGTTACTTTTATATGTCCTGGATAATCCAGTTCTTCTTCAATGCGCTTGCGAATATCGCGAGCTAAGCGGTGCGCTGCCAAATCATCAACTGAATCTGGTCTTACAATAATACGAACTTCCCGACCTGCTTGAATGGCAAAGGATTTCTCTACACCTTCATAAGACTCAGAAATTTCCTCTAACTTTTCTAGACGGCGGATATAGTTTTCAAGCGTCTCACTACGTGCCCCTGGTCTTGCTGCCGATAACGCATCAGCTGCGGCAACTAAAACGGCAATGATAGATGTCGGCTCTGTATCACCATGATGAGAAGCAATACTATTGATTACTACCGGATGTTCCTTGTATTTGGTTGCAAGTTCCACACCAATTTCTACGTGGCTGCCTTCCACTTCGTGATCAATTGCTTTACCAATATCATGAAGTAAGCCTGCACGACGTGCTAAGGTTTCATCTTGGCCCAATTCAGCTGCAAGCAGTCCAGAAAGCTGTGCTACTTCCATTGAATGCTTTAAGACGTTTTGACCGTAACTTGTACGGAATTTCAAACGGCCAAGAATTTTGATAAGATCTGGATGAAGACCATGAACACCCACTTCAAATGTGGTTTGCTCACCAACCTCACGAATATACTCATCGACTTCACGACGAGATTTTTCTACCATTTCCTCTATTCGTGCTGGGTGGATTCGCCCATCTTGAACTAACTTTTCAAGTGCTAAGCGGGCCGTTTCACGGCGAATAGGATCAAAACCTGATAGAATGACAGCTTCGGGAGTATCATCAATAATTAAATCAATGCCCGTTAACGTTTCTAGCGTACGAATATTTCTTCCTTCACGGCCAATAATACGGCCCTTCATTTCGTCATTTGGCAGGTTGACGACAGAGACAGTCGTTTCCGCAACATGGTCAGCAGCGCAACGCTGGATAGCTAGCGAAAGAATTTCTTTCGCTTTCTTGTCTGCTTCTTCTTTCGCACGATTCTCGCTTTCCTTAATCATTATCGCACTATCATGGGTTAATTCCTGTTCCAATCTATCGATAATAATAGCTTTCGCTTCCTCGCGTGTTAAGCTTGAAATTCGTTCGAGTTCAGTTTGTTGTTTTCGTACCAACTCGTCCACTTTGCTTTCCATCTCTTCAATATGCTGTTGTCTTTGGTTTAGAGAATCATCCTTCTTTTCTAAAAGATTTTCACGCTTACTTAACGTTTCCTCTTTTCGATCAAAATTCTCTTCTCTTTGCAGTAAACGGTTTTCTTGTTTTTGCATTTCATTTCTTCGTTCACGAACCTCACGTTCTGCTTCTGTACGAAGCTTGTGAATTTCATCCTTTGCTTCTAGCAAAGCTTCCTTTTTCAATGAATCAGCATCACGTTTCGCATCTTCAAGAATCTGCTCCGCAGCATTCTTTGCACCTGCTACTTTTGCTTCAGCAATGGATTTATGAACAAAATAGCCAACAACGGCACCGACGATAAGGCCAAGCAAAATGGAGATGATAGTAATAGGTTCCAATCGTTACACCTCCTCTTGCTATGAACTTTTGTTACATTTTTTAAGTGTCGGCATGTACATTGTTTAGACTCAACATACAGCAAGCACTACGGCTTTTTTTCGAATTGTAATAATACCAAAAATGTAAAATATACATGTTAATTGTAAAGGTGGGAATATTCATTGTCAAGGCTTTGTCCTATAGGCTTTTTGAAATATTTAGAAAAGGACATCATTTTATGATATCAAAGACTTATATTCACAGATTGTTACGTGAAAATTTTTGTAACTACACTATGTAAAAAGGAGCAAAACTAATAAAGCTTTGCTCCTTTTGTTTAGTCGATTAATTCAAATTGTTCATCATCATCAGTTGTTTCAGTGACTATTTTTTCACCATCTAATCCATAATGTTCACGGATTTTTGTTTGAATTTCGAGACGAATATCAGGATTTTCCTTTAAGTACAGCTTCGCATTTTCACGGCCTTGACCAATTCTTATATCGTTATAGGAATACCATGAACCGCTCTTTTGAACAATATCCAATTCGGAGCCTAAATCAACAATTTCCCCTTCCTTAGAAATTCCCTCACCATACATAATATCTACCTCTGCCGTACGGAATGGCGGAGCAACCTTATTCTTTACGATTTTAATTTTGGTTTTATTCCCGACAATGTCCGTTCCTTGCTTCAACGCTTCAGCACGGCGTACTTCAAGACGAACTGTTGAATAAAACTTTAAGGCTCGACCACCAGGTGTTGTCTCGGGATTTCCAAACATAATGCCGATTTTTTCACGAATTTGGTTAATAAAAATAGCAATTGTCTTCGATTTATTGATGGCTCCAGATAGTTTACGAAGTGCTTGTGACATCAAACGTGCTTGTAAACCAACGTGAGAATCTCCCATTTCCCCTTCAATTTCCGCTTTTGGAACTAATGCTGCTACAGAGTCCACGACAAGAATATCAATAGCGCCGCTTCGTACTAATGCCTCAGCAATTTCAAGTGCTTGTTCCCCAGTATCAGGCTGTGATAATAATAACTCATCAATATTAACCCCCAACTTTTGGGCATAGGTTGGGTCTAGAGCATGTTCCGCATCAATAAATGCAGCTTGTCCGCCATTTGCTTGAACTTCAGCTATTGCATGTAAAGCAACCGTTGTTTTACCCGAGCTCTCAGGGCCATACACCTCGATAATACGGCCTCTCGGATACCCACCCACTCCAAGAGCCGCATCAAGTGCTAGAGAGCCGCTTGGGCTTGTTAAAATCCTCGTATCCGTTTTTTCCCCCATCTTCATGACGGAGCCTTTACCGAATTGCTTTTCTATTTGCTTTAACGCCATTTCTAAGGCCGCTTTACGATCATTACTCACGAATTTCTTCCTCCCTTATATATAAACAAAAGCTATTTGCTACAATCTATCAAATTAAATCCTATTAATAATATAACCTCTTTTCGGATATTTGTCGAGTAAAAAATCGAACATTCATTCGTTTATTTTCTAGGTATAATTGATGCAAATAGGGGGGATTTTCCTGTTTTTTGAATACTTCTTGATTTTTTATAATCGATTAATGTAAATATCGTCTATTGTCAGACTATTTTCATTCAAAAAAAGTCACAGAATACTAATTAGCATTCTGTGACTCTTTTAGCGATCGAAGTAGAAAAGAACATCCAAATTTGACTGCACGGTTCCGGTTGGCTTCTCTCGTTCCGCTAAGAGTAATCTTTTCTACTCGGGTCGTTCTTCCCTTTATCGCAATCCCAATATAAACCGTACCAACTGGCTTTCCTTCCAGTTCTTCAGGACCAGCTACGCCCGTAAAACTAATTCCAACATCAGTTTTAAAAATTGTCGAAGCATTTTCAGCCAATTCTTTCGCACACTGTTCACTCACTGCACCTTGTGTATCAAGCGTTTCTTGCCGTACTTGTAATAGCTGCTGTTTTACCTGATTGGAATAACAAACTATGCCTCCATAAAACACGGAACTTGCGCCTGGAATAGCTGTAAGCCCCTGTTGAAATAATCCACCCGTTAAACTCTCAGCGGCAGTAATTGTCAATTGGCTTGTCTTTAAAATTTTCATTACTTCTTCCAAAAGCGATGTATTATCATAACCATATAAAAATTCACCGACACGCTCGTTAATGGTATTTTCGAGTTCATCGAGCATCAACTGTGCCTTTTTCTCGTCTACATGCCTTGCTGTAAGCCGTAAAGTAACCTCCCCGTCGCCAGCAAGCGGGGCAATCGTCGGATTACTTTGCGCATCAATTAAATCTAGAATCTCAGTTTCCAATGCAGCCTCACCAATTCCAAAAAATCTTAACACTCTTGAAACAATTTTTTCATTGGTCTGGTTTCGATTAGAAAGTGCCTGACACCCATATTGGATAAACATCGGCTCTAGCTCCTTTGGAGGACCTGGCAGAAGCATATAGGTATGACCATTGGATTCTACTACCATTCCTGGAGCCATCCCATGGTCATTAGGAAGAATTTGCGCCCCTTGCAAGACGAGTGCCTGTTTTCGATTATTTTCTGTCATAATACGGTTAGTCCTCTGAAAAAAAACTTCAATCGAAGATAACGCTTTTTCATCAATGACAAGTTCTTTACCGAGATGACGGGCAATGGTCTCCTTCGTTAAATCATCCTTTGTTGGCCCAAGACCACCAGAAAAGATTACCAGGTCTGCACGCTTTTCAGCTAATTCAATGGCTGTCTTTAGCCTATCGGGATTATCACCAACAACGGTGTGAAAATAGACATTTATTCCAAGACCCGCCAATTGCTGAGACAAAAACCGAGCATTCGTATTTACAATTTGCCCAAGCAATAACTCTGAACCAACTGCGATAATTTCAGCATCCAACATCCCCATCTCCCGTCATAGTAAAATTACCTCTACTTTGAATTTTTAAGAACATGACTATTTTTAGCAAAATAATCCCATCCAGACCAAATGGTAAAAATCAATGCTACCCACAATGATACGATATCAAAACGAAAGGAAATCATAGCAAAAATAATATTATGTAATAAAAGTGATGAAATCGCGACAATCTGCGCCCATGTTTTAATTTTCCCGAGCATATTAGCTGCAACAACTTCACCTTCCCCTGCGAGTAGGAGTCGTAGTCCTGTGACAGCAAACTCCCTGCTAATAATAATAATTACTAACCATGAAGGTGCATAGACATCATTTAATTCTACGAGCACAATGAGTGCAGCAGAGACTAGTAATTTATCAGCCAGCGGGTCGAGAAATTTCCCCATATTGGTAACAAGGTTATACTTCCGTGCATAATGCCCATCAACCCAGTCAGTTGATGAAGCAATAATAAAAATCAATGCGCCGACAAAATGGGTAACCGGAAGGTCTGTCCCAAGAAGATGCATATCGCCCCAATCAAAGGGAGCTAACATTATAATCAAGAATAATGGAATTAATAATATTCTTGATACCGTAATTCTATTCGGAATATTCATAGTTTTCCTCCGTTTTATTAATAAAAGCGAAAAATAGTCATCAACTGATGACTATTCGTTTTTCAGAACATATTGAATCGTTATGTTCTGAACATTTGCAGTCGCTGGCACTGCATACTCAAGCTTTTGGTCATTAATATAGATTTCAGTATCAGCAGCATTCCCCACCTTAATAACAGCCGTGCTCTCAGCTGATAAATCCTCGGTTTGGCTCTCGGTACCTCCGGTTTTAAGTGTGCCTTGGAAAAAAGATTTTCCTTTTCCATTTTTAATACTAACCCAGGTCTGGCCTTTAGAAACCAATTTCACAACAAATTTTTCAGCATTTTTTAATTCATAAGTTGAGTTCCTGCCACTGCTTTGAACAGCAGTAATTTCTTGTTTTGGTGTTTCTTCATCTTCTGTTGTTTGTTGTTGTTCATCCTTTACAGGAGTATCCTTACTTTCTTCTGTATTATCTTTGTTAGTTTCTTTATCGTCGGCTTTTTCTTTTTCAAGGTTCTCCGATTTCACAATTTTAACTGGTTCATTTTCCTTGTTTATCGATTCATTTGCATTATCACCGGCATGTTTATATACAAAGTAATATAATAGGCTGGCAACCCCAATCACAAAGATCCCAATTAAAACTTTAGGTAAAATATCAAAAATTTTAGAGTTACTTTCTGATATGGTTTTATGTGTTTTTACTCTAGATAATTGCTGGGGTAAATCGTCATTTAAGCTAGCAGGAATTTCACCCTTATAGGTTTCAAATATTTCATCAGGATTAAGACCTAATGCCTCTGAATACTGCTTAATAAATGCCCGCACATAAAAATTCCCTGGCATGCTCGTATAATTACCATCTTCAATTCCAATTAAATAGCGTTTTTGTATTTTAGTCATGGATTGTAAATCATCCAAGCTTAATCCTTTAGCTAGTCGGGCTTCTTTAAGTCGATTCCCTAATTCTGTCACCTATTAACACCTTCCAATTAATTAAAAATCAAAATCTCCAAAATCTGATCCGGAGAACATATTATTCTGATCTACGACCTCGTATGTAATCTCTTCTTCCGCGTCGTTTCTAAGTTCAATAATATAATCAAAATCATCCAGTGTATATTCAGAATTTTGGACAAAGATATCTGGATGTTCAATTACTTTTACAGACGGAAGTCGCATAATTTCGCGGACAAGCTGCCAATGACGCTCATTAGCACGTCTCGTTGAGACAATTCCATCAAGAATAAATAGATTATTTTCGTTATATTCATCTTCAATCAGTTGATTACGAATTGTTTGTTTTAATAAGGTGGAAGACACAAATAACCAACGTTTATTTGCACAGACACTGGCCGCTACCAGTGATTCTGTTTTTCCAACTCGAGGCATGCCACGAATACCAATCAGTTTATGCCCTTCCTGCTTAAATAATTCTGCCATAAAATCAACCAATAAGCCAAGTTCGTCCCTTACAAAACGAAAGGTTTTTTTATCATCCGCATCTCTTTGAATATAACGCCCGTGTCTAACTGCCAGTCTGTCACGCAATTTTGGTTCTCTAAGTTTTATTAGTTTTATTGTGTCCATCGTATGTAAAATTGACTCAAGTCGTTTTATTTGATCATCATCTTTTGCTAAAATGAGTAATCCTCGTCGTCCTTCATCAACGCCATTAATGGTTACGATATTTATTGAAAGCATCCCTAATAAGGATGAAATATCCCCTAATAAACCTGGTCGATTTTTTTGAATTTCATATTCCAAATACCATTCTTTTTTCAAGTTATTAAACCTCCTTTAAAGAAGTTTCGACATTTTTTTACTATCCCTTATCTAAACCCTATAATAAATGATTTTGGAAGAAGATGAAAGTAAAAACAAATATTAACGGAGATAATGAAAAAAAGAGAGGAGAAATCTCCTCTCTTTTAGCGGCTGCCGTTATTTTGAATCAATTTTACCATCATATTAGCAATTGCTTGCTGTTCTTCTTTGTCTGCAACTGACCAAAGATCGGCAAGAATTCTTTCCTGTTCGTTTTTCGGCTCCACTTGGCTTGATAAATAATCGCCAATTTGAAACGCAAGGTTGTGAATGGCGCCATCGCTCATCCCTTCATTTTGTGCATGATGAAGACGATCAGCTAAAAAGTCTTCCCACTGTTTCCAGTTATCTAAAACAGACATTGTCTTATTCCCTCCTTTAATTTTGTACTATATTATTTTGCGATGAAGTGAATGGAACTATGCATATATTTATTTTCGAATTTTAGGTATACCAACCGCCATTTATTGCTAGTACTTGTCCTGTCATGTACGATGACTCATCTGAAAGTAAAAAGGCGACACCACTTGCTATTTCTTCTGGCTTCCCTAGTCTTCCCATTGGGATTTCACCTGAAATTTGCTCCTTCTCTTCTTCTGTGAAACCTTCCATCATTGGTGTTGCGATCGCGCCTGGAGCAATGGCATTTACTCTTACTCCATTCATCGCTAACTCCTTACTGAGGGATTTAACAAAAGCAATTTGTGCACCCTTTACGGTGGAATAAGCCACCTCACATGCAGCACCCGTTTGTCCCCATATCGATGTGATCATTACAATATTCCCTTTTCCTTTTCCAAGTAATTTAGGGAGAAGTTCTTTTGTGAGCATTAATGGAGTTAATACATGAACATTCAATAATGCTTCTGCATCTTTTTGTTGCAGGTCCATCAGGAGCCCATATTGGCTTTGGCCCCCACAATGAATAATTGCATCCAAAGAAAAAACTTCGGAATAGACCTTTTGATACCCGTTCGGGTCTGCCAAATTGGCCTGAATAGGGATATATTCGCCTCCAAAGGGCTTGAGTTTATTTAGCAATTCTCTAATTGATTGCTTATTTTTATTATAATGAAGATACAAATGATAGCCTTTTTCTGCCAGGTTACATGCAATCGCTTGGCCGATTCCCCCACTTGCTCCCGTAATTAATGCATATTTCATTTTTCCACACTCTCTCTTTTTCAGAAGAAAAAGCGCCGGGTTACGACGCTTTTATCTTCTACTTTTTCTTAGGAATTACTTGGCATACTGAAAAGCGTTCCTCTGATATGACTTCAGACGCAAGTGTTTTAACATCGTTCAAGGTGATTTTTTCTAATGTTGGAACGACATCAAACAAGTTCATATCATTAAAGGCATAGCGCGTAAATTGATTTGCGATATATTCCGGAGAGTTTACCGCTCGTAAAAATGCTCCAATCTTTTTCCGCTTAGCTCTTTCTAATTGCTCTTCGTTAAATTTGAATTGATTCTTAGCTTCCATCAGCATATTTTGTAGTGTTTCTGCCAACTTATCGGGTTCTCCTGTGTCGCCGCCAATCATCGCAAAGCCAAAGCCTTGTTCTTGCGTATAATCAAAGGAAAAAGTTTCATCAATTAATCCACTATTATATAGTTGATTGAAATTTTCCGAACTTTTCCCAAACAATAAGTCCAATAACACATTCATTGTTAATTCATTTTTCAGGAGTTCTTCGCCACTTTGATCAACATGAAGCGCTTTTATCCCTAGTAAACATTTTGATGTTTGGACATTCATTTCAAGTATTTGTTTCTTTTCAGCAACCTCGGTTGGCTCATCTTCAAATTTACGCTTAATCTCAGGCATATCTTTATATTCTTTTTTTGCTTGGTTCGCTTTGACTTGATTCATAAAACTGTCAGGATCAACTGGACCAACAATAAATAAAAGCATGTTACTCGGATGATAGAAGGTGTTATAGCATTCATACAGCCAATCTTTTGTAATATGTGAGATCGATTCAATCGTTCCAGCAATATCAATTTTAACAGGATGATTCCGATATAAATTTTGAATTAAGCCAAAATATAAGCGCCAATCCGCATTATCATCATACATGGTAATTTCTTGCCCGATAATTCCTTTTTCTTTTTCAACGGTTTTTTCAGAGAAATACGGGTCCTGCACAAAATCAACCAGTGTTTCAAGATTTTTTTCTACGTCTGATGTGCTAGAAAATAAATAGGCAGTTCGTGTAAAGGACGTAAAGGCATTTGCAGATGCCCCTTGGCGGCTAAATTGCTGGAAAACATCACCATCTTCTTTTTCAAACAATTTATGCTCCAGAAAGTGGGCTATTCCATCAGGTACTTTAACATATTCATCTTTTCCGAATGGAACAAAGGTATTATCAACCGAACCATATTTTGTTGTAAACGTAGCAAAAGTTTTATTAAACCCTTTTTTTGGTAATATATAAACATTTAGACCATTAGCTAGTTTTTCATGGTAAAGTTCTTCCTGAAGCTGGTCAAAAGTAATTTTCTCCATTTATTTGCCCGCCTCCGTTCCAGTTAAAAAGTAAATAGTATCTGTTTCGATTTTTTTCGCTACCGCTACAATCTCTTCCTTTGTTACTTTTTGCATTTCCTCAAGCCATGCATCTAGATTAATATTCGCATCTGAAACAACATTATGATAGAGGATTTCTGTTAATCCTCTAGACGTATCAATCGTCTCAAGAATTTGATTTTGGATGACAGCCTTGGTCTGGACTAGTTCTTCCTCAGTAAAATCACCATTTTTCATTGCCTCTAATTGATCATGAATAATACCGACTGCTTGGTCATAGTTCTTTAAATCAATCCCTGACATAACCATCATTAAACCTTTGTGACTTTCAAGACGGCTTGCTGCATAATAGGCTAGACTAGCTTTTTCACGTACATTAATAAATAATTTGGAATGTGAAAACCCGCCAAATATGCCATTGAACACCTGTAAGGCAAAATAATCCGGGTCACCGTAGACGATGTTTGTGCGATAGCCAATGTTTAATTTCCCTTGTTTTACATCCTGCTGCTCTTTCACTTCATTTACCTGTCTATTGATATTTACTTTTTGTTGATCTAACTTTTTCGATGTTCGATTTTCAAACTGTAATAGCTCCGACGCATATTTCTTTACCTCTTCTTCATTCACATCACCAATAATATATAAATCCATTTCATCTTGCTGAAATGCATTTTGATAATACTCATATAAATTCTCAGATGTAATAGCATCTACATATGTGGCATCCCCGTTAACTTCTAAGGCATATGGTTCACCCTTACACATTTCCTGGATAAGACGCACATTGGAATAACGCATTTTATCATCAAAAACTGATTGGATCCGTTGTTTCAGTGTCCGTTTCTCTTTTTCAACCGTTTCTGCATCAAATCCATTTCCTTTCTTATTAGGATTTGTCAATATATCTGCTAATAACTCAAACCCTTTTCTTAATAATGGACTTGGATCACTTAAGAATTTTTCATTGGCAATTTCGAGTGAAAAACTCATGACATGGTATTCACCTTTTTTAGATAAATCAACATAAAGAGTCGCACCATATAACTCATCAAGATAGGAGCGAAGCGCTGTAGTTGAAGGAAATTTAGCTGAACTGCTTTGCAATACCTGTGGAAGAAGTGCCCGCTTGGTTACATCTTCTTTTGTTAGTGGTGCTTTCATTTTCCAAATCAAGGTATTCGTTTTATATTTTTCTGTTGGGATTACATGAAGTTTAAATCCATTAAGATTAGTTATTTTTTCTGTAGCGGTCGCCACATACATTCCTCCTTAACTGTTCAAAGGGTCATACATTAACAATATGTAAACGTTTTTCTTTATATCATTTCCTTTGTAATAAAACCTATACTAATTACTATAATTTGGCAAGCTTGTTCAATACAAGTATTTACACTTATTTCACAAAAAAGAACCCTCAGAAACTGAGAGTTCTTTTTCTTATTATCTATTCCCTTTGATATAGTGGGTACCACTAGCTTTTGGTGCATCAGCACGACCAATGAATCCTGTTAAGGCTAAAATTGTTAAAACATATGGAGCACATAACAAGTATACACTTGGAATTTCTTTTAAGAACGGTAAACTTGAGCCGATAATACTAATACTTTGGGCAAATCCAAAGAAGATTGCAGCACCTAGTGCACCAAGTGGATGCCATTTACCGAAAATCATTGCGGCTAGGGCCATGAAACCCTGTCCACTAATAGTAGAGTGACTGAAGTTAGATGTGATTGATTGTGCGTAAACACCACCGCCAATACCACCTAATGCTCCAGATAGGATTACACCAAGATAGCGCATTTTAGTTACGTTAATTCCCATTGTATCAGCGGCCATTGGATGTTCACCAACCGAACGGAGACGAAGTCCAAATGGTGTTTTGAAAACCACGTACCAAACAATAATTGCAACAATAATTGCTAAGAATGAAGTCCAATACGTGTTTTGGAAAAAGATTTTTCCGATAAAAGGGATATCCTTTAAGACAGGTATATCAATTTTACTAAATCCCTTACTGATGATGCCGGTCTCCCCTTTATCATAGATAAGCTTGACCAAAAACAACGTTAATCCTGTCGCCAACAGGTTAATGGCAACACCTGAAACGGTATGATCAGCACGGAGAGTAATCGCAGCAACGGCATGTAGAATCGAGAAAATAGCTCCTGCCAACATAGCGACTACAATTGAAATCCACGGTGTTAAGCTTCCAAATGTATCAACAAACGTAAGGTTAAAGACAATTGCTGAAAAAGCTCCGATAACCATTAAACCTTCTAAACCAATATTAACTACTCCGGAACGTTCTGAAAAAATTCCGCCTAATGCAGTGAAGACAAGTGGAGCAGCCCATAACAATGTGGATGGAACAAGAATCATTAATATTTCCATTAAGCTCACTTACTTCACCCCCTTTTTACTTAGTCGATCGAGTAATACTCTTATCATATAGCTTGATGCAACAAAGAATACGATTAACGCAATAATGATATCAACTAATTCATTTGGAACTCCTGCTTCAAGCGGCATGTTTAATGCTCCAACTTTTAGGAATCCAAATAATATGGCTGAGAAAAATACACCTAAAGCTGTGTTACCACCTAATAAGGCAACAGCGATTCCATCAAAACCAACGCCTGAGAATCCACCTTTTACAGCGGCATATTCAAACGTACCTAGTCCTTCCATCGCACCTGCTAAGCCCGCAAAAGCACCTGAGATAATCATGGAAAGGATAATATTTTTGTTTACACTCATCCCTGCATATTGTGCTGCGTGCTGGTTAAAACCAACTGACCTTAGTTCAAATCCTCTTGTTGTCCGTTCTAATAAGAACCACATAATAAAACATGATAAAATGGCAAGTAGAATACCCCAGTGGAGTCTTGAGTAATCGGTAATACTCTCTAACCAAGCAGAGCGTAATGATGCTGTTTTATGAATAGGGCCTGAATTATCCCCATGTTTTGTAATGACGTTACGAATAATATAATTGGAGACGTGTAAGGCAACATAGTTCATCATAATTGTTACGATAACTTCATGGACACGAAAACGGGCTTTTAATAAACCAGGAATAAATGCCCAAAGTGCTCCTGCAACGATTGCTGCTAAGATTGCAAGTGGTAGATGAATGATACGCGGCAGGTCAAAGGCTACCCCAACCCAAACCGCAGCAAGCCAACCCATTAAGAATTGTCCTTCAACTCCGATATTAAATAAACCAACACGGAAAGCAAAGGCAACAGCTAGTCCAGCTAAGATATATGGAGTGAATTGTCTGACTACTTCCCCGATATAATAAATATCTCCAAAAGCACCATTCCACAATGCTGTAAACGCCGCAACTGGGTTATAACCACTAAATAACATAATAATTGTTCCAACTAAGATACCTAGTAAAACGGCAATAATTGGCGTTAAAATACTTTTAAACCGTTTAGACATGTGAACCTTCACCCGCTTCCTTTCTATTCGATCCAGCCATCAATAATCCAAGTTCCTGCTCTGTCGTTTCTTTCGGATTAACTACAGCCACGATTTTCCCCTCATATATAACGGCAATACGGTCACTAACATTCATAATTTCATCTAATTCAAAGCTTACTAATAAGACACCTTTGCCCTGATCACGCTGCTCGATTAAACGTTTATGAATGAATTCAATCGCTCCAACATCTAATCCACGAGTTGGTTGTGCGGCGATCAAAAGGTCTGGGTTCCGGTCAATTTCACGGCCGATAATGGCCTTTTGCTGATTACCACCAGAAAGAGCACGAGCCAAAGTGTATTCAGTTGGTGTACGAACATCAAACTCACTAATTAAGGTTTTTGCCTTTTTATAAATTTCGCCAAAGTTTAGGATACCGTTCTTTGAGAATGGCCGTTTATTATATGTTTGCAGTACCATATTTTCACCAATTGGGAAGTTCAAAACTAACCCATGCTTGTGACGGTCCTGAGGGATATGACCTACACCAGATTCAGTAATTTGCCTTGGTGTATGATTAATCAATTCTTTACCATTTAATTTTACACTGCCGCTTTCTGCTTTACGTAAACCAGTTATCGCTTCTATAAATTCCGACTGACCATTTCCATCGACACCAGCGATTCCGACAATCTCTCCAGCTCGAACAGAAAGATTTAGGCCATTTACAACTGTGACACCACGAGGGTCTTTAACTACCAAATCATTTATTTCAAGCACTTCTTGTTTTGGTGATGCTTCTTTCTTTTCAGTTTTAAAGACAACTTCCCGTCCAACCATTAAACTGGCAAGTTCATTAGGATTGGTCTCACTTACATTTACTGTTCCAATCCCTTTACCTTTTCGAATAACGGTACAACGGTCGGAAACTTCCATTATCTCTTTTAATTTATGAGTTATAAGAATAATAGATTTGCCTTCTTTTATAAGCGTTTTCATAATTTGAATTAATTCTTTAATCTCTTGAGGCGTTAATACTGCTGTTGGTTCATCAAAAATAAGAATTTCAGCTCCGCGGTAAAGTGTCTTTAATATTTCGACCCTCTGCTGCATACCAACAGTTATATCGGAAATTTTCGCCTGAGGATCAACTGCTAAACCATAACGTTCAGAAATTTCACGAACCTGTTGTTCCGCTTTCTTAAGGTCAATTTTTCCACCTGATGTTATTTCTCTACCTAAAATAATGTTTTCAGTAACGGTGAATGTATCCACTAACATGAAGTGCTGGTGAACCATTCCGATCCCTAAATCATTGGCGATGTTCGGGTTGGCAATGTTAACTGGTTTCCCTTTAACACGAATTTCACCCTGTTCTGGCTGATATAAACCAAAAAGTACATTCATCAAGGTGGACTTTCCTGCTCCATTTTCTCCAAGCAAGGCATGGATTTCACCCTTTTTTAATTGCAGGGTTATGTTATCATTCGCAACGAAGCCATTAAATTCCTTACGGATGTTAAGCATTTCAATTACATATTCCATCTTTTCTCACTCCCTGTGACAAGATAAAAGGAAAAATTGACCAATAGTAGTAAGAGGTCAGACCTTTCCAGGTTTTAAAAAAACAGGGAATTTCTCCCCACTAAAATCTTAAATGAAATGTAGAATATTTATTCTACGTTTCAGTTAAGATTCATTAGTTTGGAATAAGCGAGAGGTACTCCCGCTTATTCCATTCAAAGATTATTTTGCACTAAAGTTCTTTAATTCATCACGAGTTCCTGGAACTTTTACAGCACCAGATTTGATTTTTTCTACCCAATCTTTAATAGCTGTTTCGATTTCAGCCTTTTTATCAGCTTTAGCGTTAATTGGTGCAACGCCAACGCCATCTTCAGCTAAACCATAAACGATTGAACCGCCAGGATAGTTACCATCCATAGCTTTTTTAGATAAATCTTGTACTGCAACGTCAACACGCTTTAATGCTGATGTAAGTACTACATCTGGACCCATGTCGTTTTGGTCACGGTCAACACCGATTGCCCAAATTTCTTTACTTGGATCTTTCGCTTTTCTGTCTGATGCTTCTTTAAATAATCCGTTACCAGTTCCACCTGCAGCATGGAAGATTACGTCCGCGCCTGAAGAATACATTTTAGAAGCAATATTTTGACCTAATTCAGCTTTATCAAATGCACCTGAGTATTGAACATCAACTTTTACTTCTGGTTTTGCGGCTTTAACACCAGCTAGGAAACCAGACTCAAAGCGTTCAATTACAGGAATTTCCATACCGCCGATGAATCCGATATGATTAGATTTTGTTTGAAGTGCTGCAGCAATACCAGCAAGGAAGGCTGCTTCTTGCTCTTTGAAAAGAACGCTTGTTACGTTAGGCTGTTTAACTTCAGCATCAATGATGGCAAAGTGTGAATCTTTTTGTTGTTTCGCAATTTCTTCAACAGCAGCCTGCATTAAGAAACCAATTCCGTACACTAAATCAAAGTCTTGACGTGCAAGAGTATTTAGGTTTGTGGAGTAATCAGCATCAGATTTTGATTGAAGGTAATCATATCCGCCTTTACCTTTTGTTAAACCATTATCCTTACCGAATTTTTGAAGACCCTCCCAAGCAGATTGGTTGAATGATTTGTCATCAACACCACCAACATCAGTAACCATTGCTACAGAGAAATCTGTTTTCTTTTCTCCACCCTTAGCTGGTTCTTTGCTTGTGTCATCACTTTTTCCACATGCTCCTAAAAGTGTTCCAGCAGCTAGGACAAGTGATAAAGCCATTCCAATTTTACGCTTTTTCATGGTATTGACCCCCTATGAATATTATGGATTTAGTAAAAATGATTTGTAGCAAGATTCGTTTGATTTTCATTTAGGTTAGAAATTAAATTCGTTTCCTTAAAACATGAAAACTAAACTTATCCGCTTTAAAATAGTTTACCGAAAAAAGGACTGGTTCATCCATTTCATCGAAATGCATTTGTTTTAAAACTAACAATGCAGTTTCAGGTTCGCATTCTAGAATTGGGGAGATTTTTTCATGATAGCCAATAGGCTCGATTTGAGCAACCGCATATGTAATTTTTCGGTTGGCTTCTTCATCCAATATCTGGAAAATCGATTCTTCCGTATGAGAAAACGTTTCCGGTAATATGCGTTCGGGTACCTTGTCGATACAGTAAACGACTGGCTCCCCATTTGCGGTTCTGACCCTCTCCATTACAAAAATTTCCTCACTTGTAGAACACGAGAAACGACGAATATCTTCTTCGGTGGGACCTTGTGTTGATGAACTAAGAAAAATCGTTCCTGGTATCATGCCAGCTTGTTGAATCATGGCAGTTACACTGCTAAGTTGTTCAATCCCTGATGTAAACAATGGCTTAACGTTAACAAAAGTTCCAACACCATGGCGCCTAATGATAACGTTTTCTTCTTCGAGTATACGTAACGCTTCCCGAAGTGTGGCCCTGCTAACACCAAGTTGTTTGGCAAGATCAAACTCAGAAGGTAATTTTTCTTTTTCTTTATATACCCCATTGGCAATATCTTGCTTTAACCGATCGATTACTTGTAAGTATAAATGCCGGTTATCTGATTTTATAGACATGCTGTTTCCTCCAGCCTTTTCCTTAGACATCAGACATCTGATATCATTTCTACTAATCGAAATTTATATTAACATTTTTTTTGGGATAAATAAATAGCTATTCAAAATTTTGTCGATAAAGGGTGAAAGGTTATGTCACAATTATAAGAAAATCATTCACCCCATAAAGTAGTTCTACTAATAGGGACAATTGACTCATAAAATAAGCCTCTATTATGAGGATTTATTCCTGCATAATAGAGGCTATTCTTTGTCTCAATGAATCATGCTGCTTTTTTAATTTAGGAAACTTAAGAACTTTGTTCCTCTTTATCCTTTGGTTTTGACTGTAAAACAGCTCGTGGCTTACTTCCCTCATAAGGTCCGACGATTCCACGTGCCTCCATTTCGTCTATTAGTCTTGCCGCTCTTGTATAACCAATCCGAAAACGTCTTTGTAACATCGAAACTGATGCTGTCTGCATTTCAATGATTAATTCAACGGCGTCATCATAAATATCATCATCAACGGCACCTGTTATTTCCGGAATATCATCAGGAATCATTTCATCCTGGTACTGGGCTTTTTGTTGTGATATTACAAATTCAACCGTGTCTTCTACCTCTTGATCTGAGAGGAAGGCGCCTTGTACACGAACCGGTTTTGATTCTCCAACCGGTAGGAATAACATATCGCCTCTTCCCAAAAGTTTTTCAGCCCCCCCCATATCCAGAATGGTCCTTGAATCTGTTGCACTTGATACTGCAAAGGCAATTCTCGATGGAATATTGGCTTTAATTACTCCTGTTATAACATCAACTGATGGTCTTTGAGTAGCAATGATTAAATGAATTCCTGCCGCACGGGCCATTTGAGCAAGTCGGGTAATCGAATCTTCAACATCGGAAGAGGCAACCATCATTAAGTCGGCTAACTCATCAACGATGACGACTATGAATGGCAGCAAGGGCTGTTTATCATTTTCTTCTAAATTATGCCTTCTAATGTGATCATTATAGCCCTCAATATTACGCGTACCCGAATGCGAGAACAAATCGTAACGCCTTTCCATTTCGCTTACCACTTTTTGCAAAGCTTGTGAGGCCTTTTTGGGATTTGTTACCACAGGTGCTAACAGGTGTGGAATGCCATTATAAACATTCAATTCAACCATTTTCGGGTCAATCATCATTAATTTTACTTCATGAGGCTTCGCCCTCATTAAGATACTAGTGATAATTCCATTTATACAAACACTTTTACCGCTTCCGGTTGCACCTGCAACTAGTAAATGGGGCATCTTATTTAATTCAGCTAAAACAGCCTCACCTGTAATATCCCTGCCTAAACCTATTAAAAGTTTGGCATCAGGCTTATCATTTTGGGTAGCTTCTAATACCTCACGAAGTGAAACCATTGCCACTTCAGAGTTAGGAACTTCAATGCCAATTGCGGATTTACCTGGGATTGGCGCCTCAATTCGAATTCCTTTAGCAGCTAGTGCTAATGCTAGGTCATCACTGAGACTGACAATTTTACTAACTTTTACCCCTACATCAGGATGAACTTCATATTTCGTTACAGCTGGTCCTAAATGTACCTGGGTAACGCGCGCTTTAACTCCAAAGCTTTGAAAGGTTCTCTCCAGTTTTGCAGCATTGGCATGAATTTGTTCATATTCTCCGCTTTGGTCGGTTTTTTTAGGAAGGTTTAACAATCGAAGTGGCGGTAGTTCATAATCAGTATTCTCGACTTCAGTAAAGGTGATTGGTGGGATTGAATCCTCAGTATCTTCACTGGTTTTTTTTCTTCCTTTCGTTTCTACAGATTGTGTCACCTCATCCCCATCTTCTTCTACATAGGTCTTATCAGCAAAACTTGAAATAATAGGCTCTGGTGCTCTGGTTTCTTCCTGAGGGGATTCTGGCTCTGTAGTTGACCGAGTTTGATCTTTTTGGTCACGATTTTCCCGTTCTTGTCTTTTCTGGGTAGTTTTTTCTGCTTTTCTCTCTTGTTGTTTTTGTCTCCAATCCGACATATCCGTTTTAAAGGCATCCCACTGATTTTTTGAAAAATCAACAAGAACCATCAAAATTTTAGCGATGAAATCTCCAAATGATTTCCCCGTTAATAAAATAATTCCAATCAGGATGAATATAAATGCGATAATTTTCGTACCGGTCTCAGCAAATAAATAATGGAATAAGGCAAATAAGACTGCCCCTATCATTCCTCCACCTAAATCAACTGTGCTAGTCTCACCTCTAAGTTCCATCATAAATAATTCCCAAGTATTACTGATTACACTAGGGTCTTTAAATTTCCCATCATTGGTTAACAGATGAAAAAGAGTTACATGACTAAGCAGAAGTATAGCAGAAGAAATAAAATAGACTCCAACTAACTTGATATGAAAGAAGAAAGGAATACTCCGCTTCCACATCAAATAAACACTTAACACAACTAGCCCAATTAAACTGAGCATATACCATTCTCCCATCCAAAAACGGAAGAAAATAACAGTTGCTTTCCCCACGGCACCAAGTTTTGCAATTGATATGATTGCTAGGGCTAAAATCGCCAGTGCGGATAATTCATATTGAACCGTTTTTTTCAAATGATTATCTCTCTTTTTAGGTTGTCTTCTCTTTTTCTTTGCCATCTAATCACCTTGCTGTTTCATTATGGTATTTTCCCCCTTTAATATAGTAGTCCTCAGATTAAAGGGTAAAAAGGAAGAAAGCAGCCTTGCTGGCTGCTCGTGTGTCTTCCCCTGATTATACCATAATCTACTATTACATTGCGGACAATCCTTCCAGGTTTGCGAAAGAAATTTTTGCACCCGGGCAAACTTGGCTTTCCAAGTAGTGCTGAGGATCTGTGCTAAGTATCCGAATTACTTGAGCATTTTGACCATCTACCATCTCTACTAAGAGTGGTATTCCTTGGAAACTTACCATTTGCTGTTGACTCACTGAATCAGTTTCAAACGGGAATATTAATTCAGGCGGCATCATCGTATAAAGTATCATTGGATCAACCCTTCATCTTTTTCTTTATGAAGTTCAATCAATTCATTTAACTTTTTCATCGCCTGTCCAAGACCGCCTACTTCATCAATCAAGCCTGTTTTGACAGCATCCACACCGATAACATTCGTGCCAATATCTCTGGTTAAATTACCTTTTGCAAACATTAAATCTTTAAATGTTTCTTCAGTGATTTTAGAATGCTTTGTTACAAAATTGATGACCCGATCTTGCATTTTATCCAAATATTCGAAGGTTGCTGGAACTCCAATCACCAGTCCAGTTAACCTAATCGGATGAATGGTCATTGTTGCGGTTTCTGCAATAAATGAATAGTCACAGGAAACAGCAATCGGGACCCCAATCGAATGGCCTCCTCCTAATACAATTGAAACAGTTGGTTTTGATATTGTTGCCAGCATTTCGGAAATAGCGAGACCCGCCTCAACATCACCACCCACCGTATTTAATATGATAAGAACACCCTCTATTTTAGGATTTTGTTCAATGGCAACGAGTTGTGGAATAATATGCTCATATTTTGTAGTTTTGTTTTGCGGTGGCAACGCTAAATGCCCTTCAATTTGACCGATAATCGTCAAGCAATGAATTTTAGAATCTGTTGAAAGCTGGGGTACGTTGGTTTGTCCTAATTGTTGTATTTTTTCTATTAATGCTGAAGAAGGTTTATCCTCTTTTTGAGGTTCCCCGCCTTCTTGATTATTTTTTTGTAAATCGTTATCCATCCTTAATACTCCCTTCAAGCATGATATTTGTTAGTATTGGGCTTATCAGGAAATTTCATGCTTAAAATAAGAGCACTGGTTGCCCAGTGCTCGGTTCCCTCTTATATTGTTTTCTAGATTTCCATAATGATTGGCAGGATCATTGGTCTTCTTTTTGTTTTTTCGAATAAATTTCGGTTTAATTCTTCTCTGATATCTTGCTTTAAACTTGACCATTCAAATGTTTCTTTTGCAATGTTTCGTTCTACAATGTCACGAACTAGCTTGGTTGAATCATCCATTAATTTTTCTGATTCGCGAACATATACAAATCCTCGCGAGATAATTTCAGGACCTGCTACTATACTCTTGTCTTGTTTTCTTAATGTCACTACGACAATCAGAATTCCATCCTGTGATAAGAGCCTACGATCACGAAGGACTATATTTCCGACATCCCCTACACCAATTCCGTCAATAAGTATATTCCCTGAAGGAACCTTGCCTGAAATCGCCAGCCTTCCTTCTTTCCATTCCAGAATATCACCACGGTCTGGGATAATAATTTGTTCATCGCTAAGTCCACATTCCAATGCTAATTTTCGGTGTGCCTTAAGCATCCGGTATTCACCGTGTACAGGAACCAGATATTTTGGTTTCATTAAATTAAGCATAAATTTTAATTCTTCTTGACTGCCATGACTTGAAACATGGATTGTTCTTTTTCCAGAAATTACATTTGCTCCGGCTCTAAACAACAAATCTATTGTCTTGAATAAAAATACTTCACTACCCCTAAGAGGTGATGCGGCAATTAATACCGTGTCACCTGTTTGGATATTAACCACTTTATCAATTTGTTTTGCCATTTTCTGAAGAGCCTCAATTGGTTCCCCTTGACTGCCTGTCATTAATACAACAATTTCCCGGTCTTGATATTCTTTTACTTCACTAATTGGAATGATTAAGTCATCTGCTACTTCTAAGTAGCCTAAATCTAGGGCAATATGATAAATTCTTTCTAAGCTTTTACCGACCACAGCAACTTTTCGGCCGTTTTCATTAGCTGCATTAAAAATATGTTGAATTCTATTAATGTCCGATGCGAAGCATGCAGCAATGATTCTTCCTGGTGCGTTATAAAAAGCATTGGACATTTCTCGCTCAACAATTGCTTCAGATGCAGTATAACCTGGCTTTTCCGCCTCGGTACTATCAGACAACAGGCATAAAACCCCTTGTTCCCCTATAGATGCCATCTTTCCGATTTCTGGTTTATAAAGTTTTGTAGCTGCTTGGTCAAATTTAAAATCTCCCGTGTAAACGATAATCCCTTCAGATGTATGTATACAAATACCAACAGAATCGGGAATACTATGATTGGTTTTAAAGAAGCTAACCTCGACCATATCCAAGTTAACAATTGTATCTGATTGCACTTCAATAAAATTAGTATTGCCAAAATAATCCTGTTCCTTCAGTTTAGCATTGGCAAGTGCTAGAGTAAGCTTTGTTCCATATACAGGAGCTTCAATTTCACGGAGTACATAGGATAAGGCTCCGATATGATCCTCATGTCCATGTGTAAGGAAAATCGCTTTTACCCGGTCCTTATTTTCTTTTAAATATGTTAGATCTGGAATGACAATATCTATGCCAAGCATTTCTTCCTCGGGGAACATTAAGCCTGCATCGATGATAAAAATGTCCTTGTCCACCTCAACAAGATACATATTTTTACCAATTTCTCCGATACCACCAAGTGTGATTAACTTAATGGATTGATTAATTTTCTTTATCAATTTGTAAATCCTCCTATGCTGTATCCAAATTTATAGTTTATGATCTCCGAAAAATGTCTAGCTCTAGCTCCGCGAATGGGTAGCTTCTGCTTTCTTATTTCCGATCCAAATCAGTTATGATTATTATACTTGATTTTAGAAAACCTTTCCAACATTATAATATTTCGACTTAATTGTCTTGTGATTTCCAAATCAATATAGTACTAATTGGTTAGATTAAAAATAAAAAAGCCAACCGAAAAATTTTTTCGATTGGCTTTTTCTATTCATGATAACTCATTTAATAATTTTATTAGGGTGGACCGTTCTTGTTCGGTTAGGCCCACCAGCGGAAGCCTCACTGATCCAACATCCATCCCTTTTATTTGTAATGCTGTTTTAACAGGGGCTGGGCTCGGCGCAGCAAATAAACCTTGCATAACAGGGAGCAGATGCTGATGTAACTTCGCAGCCTTATCATTCTCACCGTTAAAGTATGCATGAACCATTTCCTGCAGCTCTTTCCCAATTACATGTGAAGCAACTGATACCACACCTGCACCTCCAATAGACAGCACAGGGATTGTTAGACTATCATCGCCACTATATAAAACAAAATCAGCATCGGTATTAGCAATGATCCTTGTCATTGCACTTAAATCACCGCTTGCTTCCTTCACCGCAACAATATTTGGTATCTTAGATAGTCGAATGATTGTCTCAGGATGGATATTGACTGCTGAACGGCCTGGAATGTTGTAAACCATTACTGGTAATGTAGTTGCTTCTGCAACAGCCTTAAAATGCTGATACAAACCTTCCTGATTCGGTTTATTATAGTAAGGAGCCACAACCATAATGGCATCCACGCCAAGTTGTTCTGCTTTTTTTGTCAATTCAATCGATGCATACGTATTATTGCTTCCGGTTCCAGCTATGACGGGAATTCGCTTATTGGCAACTTTTACAACATGATCAAATAATGCTAGTTTTTCTTCCTTCGTCAGGGTTGGTGATTCACCTGTAGTTCCAGCAACTACAAGTGATTCTGTGCCATTTTCAATTAAAAAATTCACTAATTGCGTGGTCTTGGCAAAGTCAATATGTCCTTTTTTATCAAAAGGAGTTACCATTGCCGTCGAAACTCGCCCAAAATGAACCATATTTTTACTCCTCTCAATCCAACAGGCATACTTAACACCTTTTATCTTGTTCACATTTGGAATAAAGATGACTAGTTACTACCAGATAACTTTTATAGGTCAGAGAGATTAAATTCGAACGATTCGTCTTCTAATTGAAAAGCGTCATGAAGAGCATTGACAGATTTAACCAAATCATCCTGCTTTACAAGTACCCAAATTGTGGTATGACTATCTGCAGATTGCAATATTCGAATACCGTGATCCGATAGTGCCGTTACGATTTTTGATGTAACCCCAGGAACACCAGTAATTCCTGCACCAACCACAGAAACCTTAGCACAATGGCGTTCTACGACTGGCTCATGACCTAATTCATTTAGAACCTGTATTGCACGGTCCGTCATTTCTTCAGTTACCGTA
Source organism: Neobacillus drentensis (assembly GCF_036962125.1). Taxonomy (GTDB): domain Bacteria; phylum Bacillota; class Bacilli; order Bacillales; family Cytobacillaceae; genus Neobacillus; species Neobacillus drentensis_B. The sequence continues at coordinate 143,286 of NZ_JBALOA010000005.1, read as the reverse complement.
TAGACGACCCCGTTAGGTGAAATATTGATAAAATCTACACTAATTCCTTCATTGGCCATTGCCTTAAATACCTCAGCCTGCAAATTATATTGATCCTTTTTTGCAAACACCTTAATTTGTGTAACATTGGAAACGTGGGCGATTCCGGTCACGACTCGTTCCTTAATATCACTGCCACGACTATGTCTATTTGAGGAAGTTACCAATGTTCCAAGATTATCAGAATAGGTGGAGCGGATCCGGATTGGCACCTTTGACTGCATTGCAATTTCTACTGCCCTTGGATGAATGACCTTCGCACCTTGATATGCCATATTACATACTTCTGTGTAAGTGACAACAGAAAGCGGACGTGCATTTTCAGCAATACGGGGGTCTGCAGTCATAATACCTTCCACATCAGTAAAAATATCAATAAAATCAGCATTTAGAGCTGCACCTAATGCAGCTGCTGAAGTATCACTCCCACCGCGTCCAATGGTCGTAACATCACCATTTTTGGCAGCACCTTGAAAGCCTGCAACCACTACAACATCATTTCTCTCTAACTCATTAAGTAACCGATCACATTGCATTTCAATAATCTTTGCATTTGTATGGTCATTGTTTGTACGGAATCCTGCTTGAGCACCAGTTAATGAAATAGCATTCATTCCGCTCTCTTTTAGCATGTTCACAAATACGACGCTCGAAATAATCTCACCACAAGACAATAATAAATCGTGTTCCCGTTTTGAGATTTTGCTTAAATTCCCACCAATTAACGAAAGTAGTGAATCTGTTGCATAAGGGTCACCTTTTCTTCCCATTGCGGAGACAACTACTACTACCTTATAGCCTTCGGCCAAAGCATTCTCAATATGGCCTTGAGCATTTTTTCTACTTTCTTCATCTCTTACAGAAGTACCGCCAAACTTTTGAATAATAATTTTCATGGTGACACCAAAACCTGCCTTTTTTTGATGTAACTTTATTTTACAATACCTAGTTCCACTAATCTTTCAGCGATTTGAACAGAGTTCCACGCTGCACCTTTAAGCAAGTTATCAGAGACAACCCACATATGAAAACCACGAGGTTCATCAATATCTTTTCTAATCCGACCGACAAAAACATCATTTTTACCAACGCAATTTGCAGGCATTGGGTATAATTGATTTTCAGGATCATCTTGTAAGATAACCCCTGGGGCATCTGATAACAATGCTTTTATGTCACTCGCACTAACGTTGTCAGCTTCAATTTCAAAATAAACGGATTCGGAATGACCCACAGCCACAGGAAGGCGAACGCACGTAGCAGATACCTGCAACTCTGGTAAATGCATGATTTTTTTGGTTTCATTAATCATTTTCATCTCTTCAAATGTATAGCCGTTTTCTTCAAATTTATCAATTTGCGGAATGGCATTAAACGCAATTTGGTAGTGATTATTATCAGATTTCACTGGTAAAATTTTAGGTTCATATGCTTCACCATTTAAAATTGATTGTGTTTGCTGCATTAATTCCTCAACAGCTGCAGCACCAGAACCAGAAACAGCTTGATAGGTTGAAACGATTACTTTTTTCAAGCCATATTGTTGGCGAATTGGCTCAAGTGCAACCACCATTTGAATGGTAGAACAATTGGGGTTAGCAATTATCCCATTATGATCATGAAGGTCTGCTTCGTTTACTTCAGGCACTACTAATGGTGTATTTTCATCCATTCTAAAAGCACTAGTGTTGTCCACCACAATGGCACCACGTTTCACTGCTTCTGGACCAAGTTCTTTTGATACACTGCCCCCTGCACTAAACAAGGCAATTTCAACGCCTTCAAAACTTTCAGGCTTTGCTTCTTCAATCGTATATTGCTGACCATTAATCTCCACTATTTTCCCAGCTGAACGCGCTGAAGATAATAAAGTTAGTTTTTTAATTGGGAAATTTTCTTTGATTAAGGTTTGTATCATTTGCTGCCCTACTGCTCCCGTAGCTCCAACAACAGCCACGTGAAATCCATTTTCTTGACTCATATTACGTTTCCCCTTCCATATTCATCGTTTCATAACTGGTCATTTACTTAAAAGGAATGGCCTTTATTTAGCACCCAGACCCAGCATGTTTTTCATATTTTTATTATCTCATCAGTGGGTAGTTATCCCCCCACTGATGATGATAGAATAATTTATTTTAACATATTCCTTTAAAGAAATAACCTTTTTTGATGAAGGAGTGAAATATTAGTCAGAATCTTTATATCTCTCAACTAAGACTGGTTGAATTTGTTTCCCTTCAATGGCAGCTTCTACCGTTTCGGTGAGCAATGTCATTCTTGCAACCATTGAATTTGGTTTTTTAATTGGATCATCTTGGCCATATGGAATAAAGTAAATATTTTTTGTGGCCATTAATCTCATTAAATTTACACCATTCAAACCGAGGGCATCATTTGTTGAAATTCCCAGAACCACTGGTTTTAAGTTGCGCAGTGTTGCTTTTGCTGCCATTAATACAGGACTATCATTCATAGCATTTGCGAATTTGCTCATGGAAACACCCGTTAATGGAGCAATTACCATACAGTCTAAAGGAATTTTAGGTCCGAGCGGCTCTGCTTTAACGATGGAATCAATGACCTTATTTCCTGTTAAATCTTCAATTCTCTGGATCCAATCCTCCCCTTTTCCAAACCGGGTATCAGTATTTTTAACAGTAAAGGTCACGATTGGCATTACTTCTGCACCGGCCTGCACTAACTTTTCAATTTCTGGGAATACAGCATCATACGTACAATGAGAGCCGGTTAAGCCAAAGCCAATTCTTTTACCTTTTAAACTCATTTCACTTTCCCCTTTCGCTTCCTTAAATCATCTTGTAAGAGTTGGGCAAGAACATTCGCCAGTATTTGACCAGCCGTTTTTGGTGCAACAATTCCAGGCAAGCCAGGTGCAAGCAATGCTTTTATTCCCCTTTTTTCTGCATATCGAAAATCAGTACCGCCAGGCTTTGAAGCCAAATCAATAATGAGGGTATGTGATGGCAATTTTGAAATAACCATCGCGGTTACGATAAGATGTGGTGCTGTGTTTATTAAAATATCGGTTTCTTTCACTTCATTCACCAGATTATTTAAATGAAAGGGAGTTAAACCCATCTCAGTAATCCTAGCTATATGCTCACTTTTCCTTGCCCCTACCTTTACTTTGGCACCAAGTGCAGCAAACGTTCGCGCCACACTCATTCCAACCCTCCCTAAACCTAGCACCGTAATATTCGACCCATGTATAGTAAAATCAGTGTGTTGGATCGCCATCATAATCGTCCCTTCTACAGTTGGGATTGAATTATAGATGGCCACATCATCCCTTTCAAATAACTGAATAAGAGTTCGTTTTGCTTCCTTAGTAATCCCATTTAAATAGGTATTACTAATACCCGAATAAATCGTACAATGTTCAGGTGTCTTGGCGAGCAAATCCCCCGTCAAAATAACCTTTTCATTCGAAAAGATTGTTTCAACCTGACCTTCTAAATTTGTTCCAGGCACTGGCAGGATCAGGGTATCCATACATGAAAAATCGACCTCATCCATTTTTTCCTTGACCGCACCAGTAAATGCATGGTCAAGCTGTTCAAAACCAATAAGCGATAATCTCGCATCTAATTCGGTTAACTTGCGGATGATTTCCAGCTGTCTGGCATCCCCGCCAATCACGGCAATCTGCATCCCTGTCAGCATGAAAACATTCACCTTCTTTTTTTTATAAATCCTACTAAGAATTCCTTTTCTTTATATCACTCCACCATATTATGTAGGTTCACTTCATTCGGTGAGTTTTCCTACGTACTTAATAAAAAAAGCCCAAGCAAGTTGAAACTCGCCTGGTCTTTTTGCCTTTTTGGGTAATTATTCTTCATCCTGAACATCAATAATAATCATATCAGAGCCTATTTTTTTAATATGCTGCCAAGGAACCCTAATTTCTTCCCCCTGTTTTCGAAACCCAAACCATTTAATAGAAGGTATTAGCAGCGCCTGAATTTGGCCAGTTCCTTCATTAATTTCTAAATCTGTTTGTCCTAGTACACCAAGTCGTTCTGCCTTTTTTACATCCACGATTTCTTTCCCGCTTAATTCGCTTAATCTCAAGTGCAAACGCCCCCTTCCTTCCCCCTTAATATTAGTTTATAAAAGGAAGTCCATATTTAGACTAAGAAAAGCAGCAGTGCTCAAGAGTAAATTGTACCGCTAAAAAAGAGGTATCCATTTAATGGAATACCTCTTCTCATTAAGCCAGTTTATTTGGAAATTCTCCGTCAGGACTTATTAAAGTAACGGAATACTTATCGGTAAAGACCTTTCTGCCCATTTCATCCACACTATTTTTCGTTACGGCATCAATCTGATCGATAATCTCATCAAGCGAACGATGACGTTTTAATAATAATTCATTTTTTCCATTACGACTCATCCGGCTATTTGTGCTTTCAAGACTAAGCATCAAGCTGCCTTTAAGCTGCTCTTTACTATTGGTTAATTCCCTTTCAGTAATCCCATCTCGCTTTAATGTATCAAGTGTTTCTTGGATGGTTTCAAATAATACATTTAGCTGTTTTGCACCTGTTCCTCCATAAACCGTTACAATCCCACTATCCTGATATGCAGAATGATAGGAGAATACTGAGTAGGCTAAGCCTCTTTGTTCACGAACCTCTTGAAACAACCTTGAGCTCATGCTGCCGCCTAAGATATTATTTAATGTAATTAAGCTGTAAATCTCTTCATGCCCCACCTTTAATCCTTCAAAGCCTATACATAAATGGGCCTGTTCCGTTTCTTTTTTTCGTGAAATTTGATTGGAATGAAAGGTTGGAATATTTTCAGTTGCTTGTTTGTTACCACCTTGATATGATCCGAAATATTTTTCTACCTCTTTAATAAAAGTATCAGATACATTCCCAGCAATGGAAATTACTACATTTTCCGGAGTGTATCTTTCATGTATATATTCTTTTAAAGTTTGGCTAGTAAATGTATTAAGTGTTTCTTCTGTACCGAGGATAGGGTATCCAAGCGGGTGCTCTCCAAAAACAGCTCTGCTTAATAAATCATGGACGATATCATCTGGTGTATCTTCATACATTTTTATCTCTTCTAAAACTACATTTCTCTCTTTATTAAGCTCTTCTTCCACAAATGTTGAGTTAAAGAACATATCAGCAAGTACATCCAGTGCAAATTGAGAATGTGTATCAAGCACTTTAGCATAATAGCAAGTATATTCTTTTGAGGTAAAAGCATTCACTTGTCCGCCAATGCTATCAAAGGATTCGGCTATTTCCTTTGCCGACCTGGTCGTGGTACCTTTAAAGAACATGTGCTCGAGAAAATGAGAAATACCATTGTTCTCGGGATTCTCATCTCTAGAACCAGTACCAATCCAAACACCGATTGCTACCGAACGTACGGTAGGAATATTTTCTAAGACAATTCTTACTCCATTTTGGCATGTGTATTTATTAATCAATCGACTTCCTCCAGTCTATTACAAACGCTGCTACTACTCCAACTATCATTATACTTATAATGTGGTATTTTCTCCAATTTTCAGTATTTCTTACACACAATTATTATTGCTTAACTCTTTGTTCACTCATTAACTCAGAAACAGTGCCGATTTCTAAGTTTTTTTGTTTGATTTGAGTTATTAGCCGATCCAGCGATTTTGCAGTGGATTCAGTTGGATGCATAAGAACCATTGAACCTTTATCAATTTTTGACATTACACGAGAGATGAGCGCATCAGGGGACGGTTTTCTCCAGTCAATCGTATCTACAGTCCACATTACAGTCTTCATGTTTAATTCATCCGCTACTTTAATGGTTTCATCCCGATAACTACCGCTAGGCGGAGCAAACCAAACACATTTTTCACCTGTTGCTGCTTCAATAATTTCATTGGTTTTCACCATTTGTTCTCTGGCTCTCTCCGCTGTTAGCTTCTTCATATCTGGGTGTGAATAGGAATGATTTCCTACTTCGTGCCCTGAACTGACAATCATTTTAGCAAGATCGGGATTATTTTTAACCCAATTACCTTCAAGAAAAAAACTTGCAGTTACATTATGTCTCTTAAGGACAGCAAGTATCTCTGATAAATATTCATTTCCCCACGCTACATTAATAATAAACGTTACCATCGGTTTATCCGGGTGCCCCTTATAGATAGGAGCTGGCGGTAAATCCTCGAGGTGGACTTTGGGCTTTGTCTCTGTATAGACAAGTTTTTTTTCATCAAAAATACCTTTTTTTTTCATATTTTTATATGAAGCTGTAATGTCAACCATAAGCCCATTATAGCCAGGAATAGCTTTCCAGACCTTATCAATTGTCGCATCTTTAGCAGGTATTTCGTATGTATGGGCATTTTTTATAATGCTTTGATAAAGAGGGTCTGACTCTTTTACAGCAGGCAGAACTGTTTCCCTTTTTAAGGTTAAAAATTTGTTTACAAAGGGATTACTTACAGCGATCCAACCTGCTATACAAATAAAAATAATGATATAAACCTTTTTCATTTACAATTCCCCCTTTCCATACAGATTATGTATAAAAAGGACAAGGTAGAACAAAGAGGTTTAAATGTGCAATTAGTACTTTAGGACAAAAAATAGACTTTCCATACGGAAAAAGCCAGGGTGAGGACCCTGGCTTTCCAAACAGCTTCTTATTATTTGTTTTCTTCTGCCTTTTCGCGTTGTTCCTTTAAGACAGCTTTACGGGAAAGGTTTACACGACCCTGTTTATCAATTTCAGTAACTTTTACTAAAAGCTCGTCTCCGATTTTTATAACATCTTCGACTTTACCAACACGTTCTTCGGCAAGTTCAGAAATATGAACGAGACCATCTTTACCAGCAAAGATTTCTACGAAGGCACCAAACTTTTCAATTCGTTTTACCTTACCAAGATATAATTCGCCTACTTGCACTTCACGAACAATATCTTCAATAATTTTCTTTGCCTTTTGGTTCATTTCTTGATTGGTTGAAGCAATAAATACAGTACCATCCTGCTCAATATCAATTTTAACGCCAGTTTCCTCAATAATTTTATTAATTTGTTTTCCGCTTGGTCCAATGACATCACGAATTTTATCTGGATTAATGGTCATTGTTAAGATTTTCGGCGCAAACTGTGAAAGTTCTTCTCTTGGTTCAGAAATTGTTGCTAACATGGAATCCAAGATATGCATTCTGCCAACCTTTGCCTGTTGAAGGGCTTCTTCTAAAATCTCACGAGATAAGCCTTCAATTTTAATATCCATTTGAAGTGCGGTGACACCTTTAGCCGTACCAGCCACTTTAAAATCCATATCTCCTAAATGATCTTCCATTCCTTGAATATCAGATAACACGGTATAGTGCTCACCTGATTTTACAAGACCCATGGCAATCCCAGCTACTGGAGCTTTGATTGGTACACCAGCATCCATCATCGCTAAGGTACTAGCACAAATACTCGCCTGTGAAGTAGACCCATTTGATTCAAGCACTTCAGATACAAGACGAATCGTATAAGGGAAATCCTTTTCAGACGGAACAATCGGTTCAAGTGCTCGTTCACCAAGAGCACCATGACCAATTTCACGACGTCCTGGACCACGAATTGGGCCAGTTTCACCCACACTGAATTGAGGAAAATTGTAATGGTGCATGAAACGCTTTTCTTCCTCAATTCCAAGACCATCTAGAATTTGTACATCACCCATGGCACCTAAAGTACAAATGCTAAGGGCTTGGGTTTGTCCACGAGTGAAAAGTCCAGAACCGTGTGTACGTGGTAAAATACTTACTTGTGAAGAAAGAGGACGAATTTCATCGATCTTCCGACCATCTGGACGAACCTTCTCCACAGTAATTAAACGACGGACTTCACCTTTAACAATCTTGTCCAAAATTTGCTTCACTTGTTTCAGATCTTCATCGGTTGCTTCTTGTTCTTCGTATTTAGCAATTACGCGGTTTTTCACTTCTTTAATGGCATCTTCCCGGGCATGCTTCTCTTGAACCTGAATGGCAGTGACCATATCAGCTTCACACATTTCTCTCACTTCAACCTCAAGCTCTTTATCAATTTCATAAAGAGTAATTTCTCTTTTTGGTTTGCCAATTTCTGCGACGATTTTTTCTTGAAATTCAATTAGACGTTTAATCTCATCATGACCAAACATGATGGCTTCAAGCATTGTTTCTTCAGGAACCTCTAAAGCACCTGCTTCTACCATGTTGATAGCATCTTTTGTACCAGCAACAGTTAAGTGGATATCACTTTTTTCTGCTTGCTCAACAGTTGGATTAATAACAAATTCATTGTTAACGCGCCCTACAACAACACCTGCAATCGGTCCTTCAAATGGGATATCTGAAGTACTTAGTGCTAATGATGAGCCGAACATGGCAGACATTTCTGTTGAACAATCCTGATCGACGCTCATAACAATACTAATAACTTGGACATCATTACGGAATCCATCCGCAAATAACGGCCGAATAGGTCTGTCAATAAGTCTGCTTGCTAAAATAGCTTTTTCACTTGGGCGACCCTCACGTTTAATAAAACCACCTGGGATTTTACCAACAGCATACAATCTCTCTTCATAGTTAACTGTTAATGGGAAAAAGTCTAAATTTTTTGGTTCCTTCGAAGCAGTTGCTGTACTCAGTACGGCAGTATCTCCATAGCGAACTAATACTGCTCCGTTTGCTTGTTTGGCTAATTGTCCAATTTCGACAGTTAATTTACGGCCAGCCCAAACGATGGAATACTCATGTTTCAATTGTTCCATATTCTTACCCCTCTCTATCTAAATCACTTAGGAGGATGATGCGAAAGTTACACTTTCGCTAATCTCATCATACTAAATCAAACTTTTATAAAAAAGCCTTAAAAAGCTTATGTTATCAATACAAATCACCTTAATAGTATGCACAAAAAAATCCTGACTTAAAAATATGTATGAAAAATTCTTTATTTTGCTAATTGCTTTTTAACCTAATAAAAAAGCGGGAATAATCCCGCTTCTGTAAACTAACGACGTAGACCAAGCTTATTAATTAACACACGGTAACGTTGAACGTCTTTGTTACGTAGGAATGTTAAAAGATTACGACGTTTACCAACCATTTTCAAAAGACCGCGACGTGAGTGGTGATCTTTCTTATGAGTACGTAAGTGCTCATTCAAATTGTTGATTGATTCTGTAAGGACAGCGATTTGAACTTCTGCAGATCCAGTGTCGCTTTCATGAGTTTTAAACTCATTGATAAGTTCATTTTTACGTTCTTGAGTGATTGCCATCCGGATTCACCTCCTAAAATTTACAAATCCCCTGATACCGAGCAAACGTTGGTGATTCGTTTTGCCAAGTAGAGGTTATTTTTAATACGTTAATAAGAATACAACTTTTTACTCCAAAAAGCAAGGCTATAAAGAAGTTTATTGTAGGAAATTGCCTTTAAAATGCTAAAATGACGAAGATTGTTGAATTCCCGCTCCACATAACCTACTCATTAAAATAAACGAGTGAATTTTGTTTATCTCGTTCAATTTGTGCGACTAGTTCTTCAATCCCGGAAAACTTTTGTTCCTTCCGTAAGTGAAGATGCCATTCAATGGTCACTTCTTCTCCGTAGATATCTTCATTAAAATCGAACAAGTGAACCTCAACAGAAGGATGTAATGCTTCCTTATTAAAGGTAGGTTTATAGCCAATATTACAAACTCCATTGTACCATGTGTCATTAACTTTCATTCTAACAGCATAAACACCTAATGGTGGAATAATATAATCATCAAATAAATCTACATTTGCCGTTGGAAAACCAATCGTCCTGCCCCGTTTATCCCCATGAATGACAATACCTGATGTCGTATAATACCGACCTAAAAGAGATATTAGTTCGTTTGTTTTTCCATCTTTAAGCAAAGAGCGAATTCTTGTTGAACTAACTTTTTCATTTCCTTGGGTAAACTTTGGAACAACTGTATAAGAAAATTTATTTCTAGAATGAAATGGCAAAGTTTCCATTGTTCCCTTTCCCATTCGTCCATAGGTAAAATCAAAACCAGCCACGACATGCTTTACGTTAAGTCCAATCACATATTGGTCTATAAATTCTTGAGGAAGTAGATTAGCAAAGTCTGCACTAAAATTGATAATGAATAAATAATCGATACCAAGTTCCTCAATAATTTTAATTTTTTCTGTTAATGGGGTAATATATTGAATCTGCTTGTCTGTTCTTCCTAATACCACTGAAGGATGCGGATCAAAAGTCATGACCGCACTCTTAGTTCCTTCTTCTTCAGCTTGTCTTTTCGCTTCAAGTATGACTTGTTGATGGCCACGGTGAACCCCATCAAAGTAGCCCAGCGCCATTGCCATTGGCGGATACTCATTACTTGATTTATTATTAATTTTAAGCCTAATTACGTCCAAAAGAAACTCACCTTTTCTATACCGTACCTTTTTCATCAAGATCATTTCTTAACACCTTAACAGGTTTAAATAGATCTGGCTTATTTGGATGCTTTGCATAAATAGCAAGCGCCATTCCATCTTCCGTTTCAGCGATAATCGGTCCGTTACTGGTTTTTAAATGTTCAGGCATTTGTAATAATGCGCCATTTTTCACTTTCTCTGCTACTTTATCATTAATTATCAATTTCGGCAAATGAGAAAGTGCTGACTCTAATGGTCTTAATACACTTGAAATGGTTCCAGCTTCCATGTGTTCTTCAATCTCATCGAAGGTCAAACAATCCTCCAATGAATAAGAGGCAGATTGAACTCTTTGTAAGTAGGACATATGTGCGGGATAACCAAGCATTTCGCCAATCATTACCGCTAAGGTCCGAATATAAGTACCTTTACTGCAACTAACCTTAAACTTAAATTTTATTGTTTCACCACTAAATTCATTTCGATCGTCTAAAAGCTCAATTGAATAAATCGTTATTTTTCTAGTTGGCCTCTCAACCTCTATTCCTTTCCGAGCGTATTCATACAGTCGGACTCCACCCACTTTTACTGCGGAGAACATTGGCGGTGTTTGTTCAATCTCGCCTGTTAAAGACTGAAATACTTGGAGAATCTCCTCACGATGAATAACCCTCGTTACTGGTTCTCGAGCAACCGTTTCACCTGAAGCATCTTCCGTCGTTGTGGTATAGCCAATTGTAACTTCTCCTTCGTATGCCTTTCCAGCATCAGTTATGTATTCAGCAACTTTGGTTGCTTTCCCAATACAAATTGGTAGAACTCCAGTGACGTCTGGGTCTAATGTACCCGTATGTCCTACTTTTTTGGTCTTTAATATTTTCCGTAACCGAAAGACACAATCATGTGATGTTAACCCAGCTGGTTTTAATAAGGGTAGTATCCCTTCCACAAAATAACCTCCAATCTAAAAAAAGGATAGACATATGTCTATCCAGTTATTCTTCTTCCCTTTTTTCTAAAGGCTTTTCATCCTTATGCAATTGATGAAGAAGTGTATCGATTCGATTCCCGTAATCGATGGATTCATCCCATTCAAAGATGATCTCAGGTGTTTTACGAAGGCGAATACGGTGACCAATTTCAGTCCGAATAAAGCCTTTTGCTTTGGCCAGCCCTTTTAGGGTATTTTCCCTTTGCTCTTCATCACCTAGTACGGAAATATATACTTTAGCTTGTTGCAAATCACCTGTTACTTCCACATCGGTAACCGTTACAAAACCAATCCGAGGGTCTTTGATTTTACGGCCGATGATGTCACCAAGTTCTTTTTTCATTTGTTCTCCGACACGATTTGCTCTGTGGCTCATTACATTCACCTCTTAACTTAAAGCCATTCAATCTCGGTGATCGTTCTCTCTATTTCTGGAAATGAGTCGATAAATTTCAACGCATTATTCAACTCATGTTCAGTGTTAACTCGAGTGGACGTCACGACAACGATCGCAATTTTTGTTCGTTGCCAGACATCCTGAAAACCAACTTCTGCAACAGAAACATTATATTTCTGTTTTAAACGAGTAAGAATTCGCTGCAAAACAGCTCGTTTCTCTTTTAAAGAATGCGCATCATAAATCATACATTCGCATTCAGCTGCACCGATAATCATTTCCGTTCAATTTCTTCCATTACATATGCTTCAATGATGTCTCCTTCTTTTACATCATTAAAGTTTTTAATGGTAATACCGCATTCATAACCTTGGGCCACTTCTTTTACATCATCTTTAAAACGTTTTAATGCATCTATATTTCCTTCAAACGTAACCACACCGTTACGAATTAAACGAATACCGCTGTCTCTGGTAATTTTACCATCGGTTACATACGAACCAGCAATTGTACCAACCTTTGATACCTTGAATGTCTGGCGAACTTCTGCCTGACCAATAATCTTCTCTTGGAATTCGGGATCAAGCATCCCTTTCATGGCTGCTTCAATTTCTTCGATTACTTTATAGATTATGCGGTGAAGACGTACATCGACTTTCTCTGCTTCTGCGGCACGTTTTGCATTCACATCAGGTCGGACGTTAAAACCGATGACAATGGCATTAGACGCAGCAGCAAGACTAATATCCGACTCATTAATGGCACCTGCACCACTATGAATTATTTTGATATTAACACCTTCCACATCTATTTTTTGCAATGAAGCAGCAACAGCTTCAGCAGAACCTTGAACATCAGCTTTTAAGATGATATTAAGATCCTTCATTTCGCCTTGCTTCAATTGATCAAATAGTGTTTCAAGACTCACAATGGATTTTTCACCACGTTGAGCAACCAATGCAGTTTGCGCACGGGCTTCCCCAACTTGTCGAGCTGTTTTTTCATCTTCAAATACAACGAATCGGTCTCCTGCTTGCGGCACGTCATTTAATCCCGTGATTTCAACCGGGGTTGATGGACCTGCTTCCTTTACTCGGCGTCCTTTGTCATTTACCATCGCACGGACACGTCCATATGTGTTGCCGACTACAATCGGATCACCTATTTTTAATGTACCGTTTTGAACTAATAAGGTTGCTACGGATCCACGACCTTTATCCAATTGTGCTTCGATAACTGTGCCAACGGCTTTACGATTAGGATTCGCTTTATATTCTTCTACTTCACTAACGAGTAAAATCATTTCAAGAAGGGTGTCAATACCTTCCCCCGTTTTTGCAGATAGCGGTACAAAGATAGTATCTCCACCCCATGCTTCTGATACTAATCCATGTTCAGTTAATTCCTGCATCACACGGTCGGCATTTGCAGCTTCTTTATCCATTTTATTAACAGCTACAATAATTGGTACCTCAGCTGCTTTAGCATGGTTAATTGCCTCTACTGTTTGTGGCATAACCCCATCATCCGCTGCAACTACTAGGATGGTAATATCGGTGATTTTTGCACCACGAGCACGCATGGTTGTAAATGCAGCGTGTCCTGGTGTATCAAGGAAGGTTATTTTTTTGCCATTTTCAACTACTTGGTAGGCACCAATGTGCTGGGTAATTCCTCCTGCTTCACCTTCTGTAACCTTTGTGTTACGGATGGAATCCAGCAAAGTTGTTTTACCGTGGTCAACGTGACCCATAATTGTTACTACAGAAGGCCTTTCAACAAGAGTCTCCTCTGAATCTTCTGTAAAGTATACTTCAAGGTCAGTTGTATCCACCTTAATTTCTTCTTCAACCTCAACACCATACTCGCTTGCAATCAATTCAATCGCATCTTTATCTAAAACTTGGTTAATTGTAGCCATTACTCCAAGTAAAAAGAGCTTCTTAATAATTTCTGAAGGCTCGCGATAAATCTTTTTCGCTAATTCACCTACAGTTAGAGATTCACTGAAAGTAATTTTCGCTGGAAGCTCCTTCTGTTTTTTAATCTGAGGTTGTTGTGTTTGCTGAACAGGCGTATGAGCCTTTTTCTTATTTTTATTATTATTATTATTACGATTTTGATTATTATTATAAGGTCTAGCCTTTGCTTTATCAGCATTGTTGAAAACCTTATTTTCTTTTGATTGATTTTCCTGGTTTTGCTTTTTGCCTTCGACCGTCTTTGGAGGAGAAACAACTTTCACCTTACTAGGAGCGGCATTTTTATCAGCAGCTTCTTCAAATGCCTTAGGGGTTTTCGTCTGTACTTGCGGTCTTTGCGCTGACTGAGCAGGTCTTTGGGTTTGACGTTGCTGCTGTTGACCAGTTGGACGAGAGTTTGTTCGTTGCTGCTGTCCATTTTGGGTATTCTCTGGTTTTTGCTGCGGTGCATTATTTTGTTTGTTGAATGTTGCGTCAAGCTTTTTTACTTCTGCGTCTTCTATTGTTGCCATATGATTGGAGACCTCTATATTCATTTCTTTTAGTTTTGTGATGATTTCTTTACTTGAAATGTTGTGTTTTTTTGCATACTCATATACACGTATTTTACTCATCTTTTCACCCCCGCTAGATTTAATCGAGCAACGTTACCATTTTTTTAGCAAATCCATCATCCAGTACAGCTACAACAACGCGGGCTTCTTTGCCAATCGCCTGGCCAAGAAGATGACGATTTTCCACCATTTTAAATGGAACCTCATACGAATTACATTTATCAGTAATTTTTTTTGTCGTATTTGCAGAAGCATCTGCGGATAATAAAATGAGCCGCGCTTTTCCGCTTTGAATCTGCTTCACGGTGAGCTCCTCACCCGATATGATTTTACGTGCTCGATTGGCCAAGCCAAGTAATGACATCCATTGATTATCTCTCATGTGGATAGTCAATTCTCCTTCTCTATAAGCTCAAGTAGCTCTTCGTATAACGAATCATTAATAGAAACCTGTAAGTGATTAGATAGGGTATTTTTTTTCTTGGCAAGTAAGACAGCTTCCTTGTCCTTTGAAAGGTAGGCACCCCTTCCGGATTTCTTCCCCGTAAGGTCGATGGATACATCCCCTTCTTTTGAGCGAACGATGCGAACTAATTCTTTTTTCGGCTTCATTTCGCCAGTTGCTACACACTTACGCATAGGAACTTTTTTCTTAGGGTTCACTCATCTTCACCTCACTTTTTAGTCCAACTCTTCTTCATAATCAAAATCATTTTCAACTTGATCATCGAAAAGTCTAATCGTTTCTTCACGTGGATAAATACCAATGTCACGTGCTTCAGTTTCTGATTTAATATCAATTTTCCAACCTGTTAATTTCGCTGCTAAGCGGGCGTTTTGTCCACGTTTCCCAATCGCTAAAGATAGTTGATAATCAGGAACAACAACGGTAGTTGCTTTTTCATTTTCATTAACCATTACATCTAAGACTTTAGATGGGCTAAGAGAATTCGCAACGAAAATGACCGGGTCAGCTGACCACTTAACAATATCTATTTTTTCACCTTTTAATTCATTAACCACAGCTTGAACCCTTGCTCCTTTGGGTCCAACACAAGAACCGACTGGGTCTACCTCTGAATTGTCAGAGTGAACAGAGATTTTCGAGCGATCCCCTGCTTCACGGGCAACAGATTTAATTTCTACTGTACCGTCATAAATTTCCGGAACTTCAATTTCAAACAATCGCTTTAAAAGACCTGGATGTGTCCGAGATACAAATATCTGCGGTCCCTTAGTGGTTTTTTCTACTTTTGTAATAAAAACTTTAATTCGGTCATGCGGTTTATACCGTTCATTAGGCATTTGCTCATTTACTGGAAGTAATGCCTCGATTTTACCAAGGCTTACATAAATAAATTTTGAGTCCAACCGTTGAACAATTCCAGTCATAATATCTTCTTCACGGTCAATAAATTCTGAATAAATGATTCCACGTTCAGCTTCTCTGACACGCTGAGTTACTACCTGCTTTGCTGTTTGAGCTGCAATCCGCCCAAAATCTTTAGGAGTGACCTCCATTTCGACAACATCTTCGACCTGGTAATTTGGAGAGATTTGTCTTGCGTCCTCTAAGGAAATTTCTAGACGCGGGTCAAATACTTGATCAACCACTTCTTTTCTAGCAAAAACACGCATCGACCCATTTTTTAGGTTTAAATCGATCCGAACATTCTGGGCCTGATTAAAATTACGGCGATATGCCGAAATAAGTGCGGCTTCAATGGCATCTATTAATACTTCTCTGGAAATGCCTTTTTCTCTTTCCAGTATTGTAAGAGCATCTAATAATTCGCTGCTCATCTTTGTGTATCCCCCTATCTAAACTATAATTTCACTACGAAAAAGTTACGGCTAATCGTGCGTTTGCTACCTTTTCATAGGGTATTTCGATTATTTTTTTTCGGGTTTTTATCTTCATCTCAATTTTTAAATATTGTCCATCAAATTCCAATAATTTTCCTTCAAAGCTTTTTTCGCCATCGAAAGGTTCATATGTTTTGATAAAGACGTTTTTCCCGATTGCCCTTTGGAAGTCTTTATCCTTTTTTAATGGACGCTCTGCCCCAGGTGAAGAAACTTCTAGAAAATAGTTATGGGGAATCGGATCAAGCTCATCGAGTTTTTCGCTGAGTTTTTCGCTAACGAGTCCGCAATCTTCAATATCAACACCGTTGTCTTTATCGATATAGACACGAAGAAACCAGCTTTTCCCTTCCTTCACATATTCAACTTCCACAAGTTCTATACCAAGTTCTTGAAAAATAGGTGTAGCCAGTTCTTCTACAACTTCCGTTACCTTGCTCATGCTTTACCTCCTTTTCCGATAATAATTTCACCCATATTGTATGTAGTTCACGGAAAGTTTTATCAAGTTACTAAAAAACTCTCATGAGTTTTAACCCGAATCCAATCATTTTAAAGGGTTATTATGAGGCTCTGCCCCTTTTCCTCTTTGAAAAAAGTTGTATACAAAAACGAAAGAGCGGGTTTCCCCACTCTTGATCACGAGAGTATTTCTTAGTATTTCCATTAAAACTATACCATAACCATCCTATTTATGCAAATGGCTTCGCCGTTTGTCAAGTATTTTCCTATTTAAAACAACGATAACTGGTTTTGCTCTGGAAGGGAGGCAAGACATCCTTGCTTGTCTAAATATTCAAGAATCGTCTTAGATACCTTTCCACGCTGCTGCAAATCTTCTTTGGATAAAAATTCTCCTGATTGTCGTGCATTAACAATATTGAAGGCCGCGTTTGTTCCTAGGCCTGGGATTGAATTAAACGGCGGTATTAAGGTATTCCCTTCAATAGTGAATTCAGAAGCAGATGACTTATATAAATCATAGTTTTGGAACACAAAGCCTCTTTGAGTCATTTCTAAAGCAAGTTCTAAGACCGTTAATAGGTTTTTCTCTTTGTTTGATGCTTCTAACCCTTTAGCATTGATTTCCTCAATTTTTGCCCGAATGGCCTCTGGTCCGCGTGACATGGCTTCGATATCAAAGTCTTCCGCACGAACCGTAAAATAAGCCGCGTAATAAAGCAATGGTAAATGCACCTTGAAGTAAGCAATTCTAACTGCCATAAGTACATAGGCAGCGGCATGGGCTTTAGGGAACATATACTTGATCTTCTTACAAGAGTCAATGTACCATTCTGGTACCTCATTTTTCCTCATCTCTGCTTCCATCTCTTCACTTAGGCCTTTACCCTTACGTACGGATTCCATAATTTTAAAAGCAAACGATGGATCAAGTCCCTGATAAATTAGGTAGACCATGATATCATCACGGCAGCCAATTACTTCACTAAGGTTACAAGTTTGATTATGAATTAATTCCTGGGCATTCCCAAGCCATACATCGGTACCATGCGATAGTCCCGATATTTGAACAAGTTCAGAAAAGGTTGTTGGCTTCGTATCCTCAAGCATTTGACGTACAAAGCGCGTACCAAATTCAGGAATCCCTAGTGTTCCAGTTTTACACATAATTTGTTCTTCTGTTACCCCTAATGATTCTGTACCGCTAAATATTTTCATTACTTCAGGATCGTCGGTAGGAATCGTTTTGGGATCCATTCCACTAAGGTCCTGAAGCATCCGAATAACAGTCGGGTCGTCATGCCCCAGAATATCAAGCTTTAAAACATTATCATGGATGGAATGGAAGTCGAAATGTGTTGTCTTCCACTCTGAATTCCGATCATCTGCTGGGAATTGAATTGGCGAAAAATCATAAACATCCATATAATCAGGGATTACGATAATTCCGCCTGGATGCTGACCTGTGGTCCTTTTTACACCCGTACAGCCTGAAGCTAGACGTTCTACTTCGGCACCACGCAGTTGAAGGTTGTTATCCTGTTGGTAGGCCTTTACATATCCAAACGCGGTTTTATCTGCAACCGTTCCAATCGTTCCTGCACGATAAACATATTCTTCACCAAAAAGAACCTTAGTGTAATTATGGGCCCTAGGCTGATATTCACCTGAAAAGTTCAAATCAATATCGGGAACTTTGTCTCCTTTAAATCCTAGGAATGTTTCGAATGGAATATCATGTCCATCCTTATGATACTTTCCACCGCATTGCGGGCAATCTTTATCAGGTAAATCAAATCCAGAACCTACAGACCCATCATTAAAGAACTCTGAGTGCTTACAGGCAGGACAGACATAATGAGGCGGCAGAGGATTTACTTCGGTAATCTCTGTCATCGTTGCAACAAGTGATGAGCCGACAGATCCCCGGGAGCCAACAAGGTAACCATCATCCAATGATTTTTTTACTAACTTGTGTGAAATCAAATAGATAACGGCAAATCCATGCCCAATAATACTCTTCAATTCTTTTTCTAACCGCGCCTCGACAATTTCGGGTAAATTATCACCGTATATTTTCCGAGCCATTGCATAACTCATTTCACGCATTTCTTCATCGGCACCTTCAATTTTCGGTGTATATAAATCATCTTTAATTGGTTTAATAACTTCAATCATATCTGCAATTTTGTTCGTATTGGTGACGACGATTTCTTTTGCCTTTTCTTTTCCAAGAAATGAAAATGCATCAAGCATTTCATTGGTTGTTCTAAAGTGAACATCTGGTAATTCATGCCGGTTGAGCGGATTTGCTCCACCTTGTGAGTTAATTAATATTTTCCGATAAATTTTATCATTTTCGTTTAGGTAATGAACATTTCCAGTGGCAACAACTGGAAGACCTAATTTATCACCAAGATTAACGATTTTGGCAATAATATCTTCCATTGCTTTTTCATCACTTACCAATTCCATTTCAATCAATGGGGCATTGACTTCTTTTGGCATAACCTCAAGATAATCATAAAAGCGAGCTGCGCTTTCGACTTCCTCAGGGGATTTTTGCATCATCCCTTCAAATACTTCACCTTTGTTACATCCTGAGCCCACTAGAATTCCCTCTCTGTATTTTTGGAGTACGGATCTAGGTAATCTAGGCACTCGATAGAAGTATTCGATGTGGGAAATAGATACCAGTTTAAATAGATTTTTTAACCCCGCCTGGGTTTGGGCTAACAGTGTACAATGATATGGCCGTGCTCGTTGATAAGCATTGCCTTTACCCATATTGTCATTAAATTGGTCATGATACTCAATTTGTTTTTCAAACGAATCTTTTAACATTTTCAAAAGTAAATATCCGGTCGCCTCAGCATCATAAATAGCACGGTGATGCTGGGTTAATTCGATATCAAATTTCTTAGCCAGTGTATTTAATCGATGGTTTTTCAACTCTGGGTAAAGGAATCGGCCAAGTTCAAGCGTATCAATAACTGGATTACTGGCCTTTTCAAAGCCTATTTTTTTATAGCCAACATTTAAGAACCCCATATCAAAGGACGCATTATGAGCGACAAGAACAGCATCCCCCGCCCACTCTTTAAAGTTCCGGAGAACTTCCTCTATTTCAGGAGCTGTTTGCACCATATCATCGGTAATTCCAGTGAGGTTAATGGTGGTAGCCGATAAACGATGATGCGGATTGGCAAATGATTCAAACCGGTCAATGATCTCCCCATCATGGATTTTCACGGCGGCAAGTTCAATAATTGTGTTATAAACAGCTGAGAGTCCGGTTGTTTCAACGTCAAATACAACATAGGTATCCTCTGCTAGAAGACGGTGGGCATCATTATAAGCAATTGGTACCCCATCATCTACTAAATTCACTTCAACACCATAAAGAATTTTTATATCATTCTTCTTCCCTGCACCATATGCTTCAGGAAACGATTGGGCACCGGCATGGTCGGTTACGGCTATTGCTTTATGACCCCATTTTTTCGCCTGAGCAATCAACGCACTAACAGGAGTTACAGCATCCATTTGACTCATTGGTGTATGAAGATGGAGTTCCACTCGTTTTTCATCCTCTGGTGCCGTATCCTTTCGACCTACTGGTTTTATTTCATTGATATCATTTCCAATCATAACTAGATCACGAACAAAGGTATCATTTTGGATGCTTCCGCGAACCTTTACCCACATCCCCTTCTTAACAAGTTGAAATAGGGCGGCGTCCTCTTTGTCCCGCGAAAACATTTTAACCATAATCGAGCTTGTATAATCGGTAATTTTAAATGTTAGCAAGGAACGTCCACTCCGCAGTTCACGGATCTCCGCATCAAAGATATACCCTTCCACCGCAATTCTTCTTTCTTCATCGACAATATCAATCAGAGTGCGGAAGTCGTTATTATCCTTAATCGTAAGACCAATGGTAAGCGGCCCAGATGGTACTTCACCAGAACCAGAATCCTTTTCAGCTTCTTTCTTCTGTAGTTCCACCATTGCTTGAAGTCCACGTTCTTGGTCTTCTTTCTGCTTTGCAAGTAAAAACTTTTGGTATTCTTCATTGGTTTCTACATTTTTCAATTCTGTCTCAATTGTTAAATTTGGAAATCCAAACGATTGATAAATCTTTGAGATAGTCTCTGCATATTTCCGCTTTAATGCAGATCCCTCGGTATCGTTACGAACAGAAATGGTTAGTTTATTACCGTTCACTTCGGGAAGTTGTTCATGTAACAGTTTTAAAAGCGGCGGGGCAATCCCATCGATTTGTTGAATAGTGTAACTCCAATAATCTCTTATTAATTCGGTTGAAATCGATTGATTAGTTACACCGATATGGTAAGTAACCGTGGCAATGTTGGAAAAGGTTCTTTCAAGCTGTGATGTAAAAAGAACATATATGTTATAAGGTAGGATATTATCGAATAAAAAATGAAAATGCCAATTTCTCGACTTTTTTTCCACCAATAATCTTTCAATTTGCGCATTGTGGAAATGCGCCACTACAGCATCCTCAATCAATTGCAGCTGCTGGAGCAGGAGTTGGAATCGCTCTTTTTTGCCTTGGGCATGTTCGCTCATCGTTCTCTCTCCCATCTATAAAAAATTACTATCTATATCTCGTCAAAGAGTAATTATATCACACGAGTAGAAATGATTCGGGATAATTCGACAGAAAAAATTCTCCAATTGAGATTTTAAAGCGTAAGCGGCCTGGTCAGCGGCGTATGGCCTCCTCGAAAGAGCTAACGCTCTTTATTCGTGCGATGCTTATGCTGCCGAAGCCTTCCTTGTGGAGCACTCCAACTGAGATAAAGGAAACANNTTGACTTATCGTAGGGCGGAGAGCGAAGGACACTAGCAGTTAGGGCGCTGGAGCCAGACAGTAAACTAAGTTTATTAGCTTTAAAACAATTGAAGGGACCGTATCAACGGCCCCTTCAATTTGTTAAATTTTGTAATTACAAGAAAAACCTTTGAATGTCATTCCAAGTGACGACAAGCATGAGGAGCATTAAAAGGGCGAATCCAATAAAATGAACCATACCTTCTTTTTGACGATCAATCGGCTTACCTCTAACAGCCTCGACAGCAAAAAACATTAATCTCCCACCATCAAGAGCAGGAATTGGCAAGAGGTTCATAATCCCTAAGTTAATGCTTAAAATTCCAGCCCATTTCATTAAATAATAAATACCAGATTTAGCAACAGAATCAGTCGCTTGATAGATTCCAACTGGACCAGATAGAGCATCAATAGAAAATTGACCTGTCACTAGTTTTCCTACCATCACAAATATTTGCTTCGTCCAGAAATAGGTTTCTGTGAAACCTGCTTTAATCGCTTGAATCGGTGACTTTTCGACAGGACTATATACGCCAATCAGTCCAATTTTCTTACCTTCAACCGTTTTTTCAATCGGAGTTACGGTAATGTCTAAATCCTTGTTGTCACGACGGATTGAAAAATCAAGTTTTTCATTTGGATTTTTGCGGATGACCTCAACGACATCAGACCAACTGGTAATTTCTGAACCATTTATGGTCTGGATAAAATCACCCTTTTTAAGACCTGCAGCCATTGCTGCCCCATCAGGAGTGATTTCACCTAACTTAGGCTCATTGGTAGGGACCCCTTGGATAAAGGCAATAATAATAAAGACAATAAATGCAAGTACAAAATTCATCATTGGACCGGCAAAAATAGCCATCGTTCTTTGGGCTAAAGTTTTAGAGCCGAATTGACGGTCAATTGGAGCAATCTGTGATTCTATTCCATTTTCAACAATAACTGCTTTTGGATCAATGATAAAAGTCTTTAATTCTTCGGATTCATCATCAGGAAAGCCTTTAATAATTAAATCCTTTTCTATATCTGCATATTCCACTTCAACCACTCGGGAATTGGGAAACTTCTCTTTATTGTTTAAGATAATTTTATTTACCTTTTCATGATTATCAAACAACAGCCCAATTCGATAACCAGGCTTTATTTCAATCATTTCTGGGTCTTCGCCGGCCATTCGGACAAAACCGCCAATCGGTAATAAGCGAATGGTATAGGTTGTCTCCCCTTTTTTATGGGAAAATACCTTTGGACCAAAACCAATTGCAAATTCTCGGCATAAAATACCGGCCCTTTTTGCGAAAATCAAATGACCTAATTCATGAAAGAATACAAGTGCGCCAAAAATCACAATAAAGGCAATAACTGTAGTCAAAATAAAACCACCTTTTTTTATAGGAGTGAAGTTACATACTCTCTTGTTTCTTTGTCAATCTCTTGGATTGCCACCAGGCTTGGATGAGTGGTAATTTGGTGGGTAGCTAATGCCTTTTCAATCAAATCTTCAATTTGCAAGAAACGAATTTTCCCTGCTAAAAAAGCTGCTACGGCCACTTCATTAGCTGCATTCAATACGGTGGGCATTGAACCGCCTATTTTCCCAGCTTCATAGGCAAATCCAAGACAGCGGAATCTTGCGATATCCATTTCCTCAAAATGTAATTTACCAATATTCGCCAAATCCAATCGCTTTGATGTTGGCAATGGCATTCGATCAGGATAGGTAAGTGCATATTGAATTGGAACCCTCATATCTGGTGTACCAAGCTGGGCGATGATACTGCTGTCATGAAATTCAACCATTGAATGGATGATACTTTCTTTATGAAGCAATACGTCAATTTTTTCATAAGGTATATCAAAAAGCCAGTGTGCCTCAATCACTTCTAAACCCTTATTCATCATAGATGCTGAATCAATGGTGATTTTGGCCCCCATCGACCAATTTGGATGATTTAACGCTTGTTCTACAGTCACATTCTTTAATTCTTGCCTTGAGAAATCACGAAAACTGCCACCAGAAGCGGTGAGTATTAATCTTTCAATATTTTTTTCTTTTTCCCCCTGCAAAGCTTGAAAAATGGCAGAATGTTCACTATCGACAGGAAGGAGTGGTACATTATTTCTTCTAGCAGCATCGATTACTAAATGCCCAGCAGTAACAAGGGTTTCTTTATTCGCGATTGCGATGACTTTCCCACACTCAATCGCTTGCAGGGTTGGATTTAAACCCACACTTCCAAGTACAGCATTGACGAGGACTTCTGCTTTTTCAAAAACCGCTGTCTCCATTAGTCCTTCCAAACCAAAAGTAAATTTTATCGAAGGAAATTCTGCTTTTAATGTATTACAGTCCTGATAGTCTTGTACAGAAACAAGCTCAGGTTTAAATTCAACAATTATTTTGCGAGCTAAATCAATATTTTTACCGACAGAGATTGCCGTTAAATTAAATTCTGTAGGATGTTCACGAATAATATCCAGTGTTTGGGTGCCAATTGATCCTGTTGCGCCCAATAAACTTATGTTTTTCAATAAAGTCAACTCCTAAATATGAAAAGCATGCCCTTTATACCCAAAGATGAAACAGATGTAACAAGGGCCACACAAATAATAGACTGTCAAATCGATCAAGGATTCCTCCATGACCTGGTAAGATCTTACCGGAGTCTTTGACATTAAAATGACGTTTGAAAGCCGATTCAACTAAGTCACCGATTTGTCCAAAAATCGATAGGACCACGGTTATTCCCATTAATGATAATATTCCAACGTTTATGTTAGAAAAGATTGCAAAGAGCACTGCAACCAGAACAGCACAGACAACGCCGCCAACGGAGCCTTCCACCGTTTTATTAGGGCTAATATCGGGCCATAGCTTGGTTTTACCAAGCGCTTTTCCAATAAAATAGGCACCTGAATCAGTGGCCCAAATCATAAACAAGGAATACAAGATAAAGACAAGACCACCTTCCTGTCTCGTTTCGAAGAAAAAGGAAAAACCAATCCCTACATAAATGGCAGATAGAATTGAAAACGATGCATCTTCAAAGGTAAATTGATTCTTAGTTATGACAGTAAAAGTTAATAACAGTAGGATTAAAGCAAAACAGATCTCAATTTTAGAGTAATAAAAGGCGTCTAAAATGTGATAATATTTCTCAGGGAAAAGCAGGACCCATAGAAATAAAACAGATAATACTCCATTTATTGAAAAGATATTAAGTTTTTTCATTTTCATTAATTCATACAAACCGATTGTTGCTAAAAAGTAGGTGAGCAATACCATTGGAAGTCCACCAAAGTAAACAATTGGTAAAAAAAGTGCAGCTGCTATGACTCCTGTTATGATTCTTTGCTTCATTTATTATTTCAACACC
>NZ_JBALOA010000005.1:431-118274 GCF_036962125.1 Neobacillus drentensis | reverse complement strand
GCCAAATCGACGCTGCCGTTTTTGGAAGGTTTCAATTGCTTCAAGTAAATGTTCTTCACTAAAATCCGGCCATAATACATCTGTAAACCAAAATTCTGAATAAGCCAACTGCCAAAGCATAAAATTACTTAAGCGGATTTCACCACTAGTGCGAATTAACAGGTCGGGGTCAATAAAATTGCCCGACATTAAATAGGAAGAAAATACTTTTTCATCTAGGTCAGTTACATCCAGTTTACCATTTTTACTATCAGTAACAACTTCCTTGACAGCATCAAGTATCTCTGCCCTACTCCCATAATTGAGAGCAAAATTTAGGACTAA
This sequence comes from Neobacillus drentensis, assembly GCF_036962125.1. Lineage (GTDB taxonomy): Bacteria > Bacillota > Bacilli > Bacillales > Cytobacillaceae > Neobacillus > Neobacillus drentensis_B. The sequence continues at coordinate 117,950 of NZ_JBALOA010000005.1, read as the reverse complement.
CCCATCGTTATCTTTGGTATCTTCTATAGCTTTTTCTATTGCACGAAGTGTATGTACCGGAAGTTGATTTTTATAACCCATCATTTTTACTTGTACATTTTCCTCAATTAAATCAGGAAGAAACGTACCAAGAAATTCATCAGGAAGGCTCATGATATATTCGACTTCATTCTTTGGTCTTTTCCAATTCTCCGTTGAAAACGCATATAAGGTTAAGGTTTTTATCCCAAGATCATTTGCTAATTTAGTGGTTTTTCGGACAACTTTCATCCCTTCATGATGACCAGCAATCCGTGGCAATGCCCTTTTCTTAGCCCAGCGCCCGTTGCCATCCATAATAATCGCCACATGTTCAGGAACAGGTAATTTTTTTATTTCATCTATTTTATCTCGGAGTGTGGAAGAGGTGTTTCGATTCTTCCTAAGCCTTATTTTATTAAACATGACATTGCTCCTCCAATTAGTTAATCATTTCCTCCGAAAATAAATTATATATCAATTCCATTGAATTGTGTGTTGTAATGTAATGGACATTTCGGGGTAGCATGTTTTTATCATACCAAAAAAGCATAAAGATATCTCTAATAAATAACTTATGTAAAATAGATGGAATTAAGAATAATATTAGACAACTTTCAAGAATCATGACAAAATTTTAGTTTATGTAATTAGATAGTGAAAAAACCCCCTAAAAAGAGGGTTCTTATATGAATTATACTTCCAGAATTTCTTTTTCTTTATCTTTTGTGATTTGATCAATTTTACTAATGTATTCGTCCGTTAGTTTTTGGATATCATCCGAATGTCCACGAAGACCGTCCTCAGTAATTTCACCATTTTTCTCAAGTTTCTTTAAGTCGTCATTACCATCACGACGAATATTACGGATTGCTACTTTAGCTTCTTCAGAATATTTTTTTACTAATTTCACCAACTCTTTACGGCGCTCCTCAGTCAATTGTGGGATTGCCAGACGGATAACCATTCCATCATTGGAAGGATTTAATCCTAAATCAGATTTAAGAATTGCTTTTTCAATATCACCAAGAATTGATTTATCATATGGTTGAATGACAATCAATCTAGCCTCCGGCGTGGTAATTCCAGCCATTTGATTAACTGGAGTAGGAGCGCCATAATAATCAATTGTAATTCTGTCTAATAACGATGCACTTGCTCTTCCAGCACGGATACTAGCTAGTTCACGAGTATATGACTGAATTGCTTTTGTCATACGATCCTTAATATTAGCAATGACCTGTTTCGGCATTAATGTTTCCCCCTAACAATTGTTCCTATTTTTTCACCCATAACGGCCCGTTTAATATTACCCTGTTCCATAATTGAAAAAACAATCAATGGAATATCATTGTCCATACATAAAGAGGAAGCAGTTGAATCCATAACGGCTAATCCTTCTTTAAGAACATCTAGGAAAGACAAGTCTTCATATTTAGTTGCATTAGCATCTAAGCGAGGGTCAGCGGAGTATACTCCATCAACATTATTTTTGGCCATTAAAATGACTTCGGCATCAATTTCTGCTGCTCGGAGTGCAGCTGTTGTGTCGGTTGAGAAATACGGGTTCCCTGTCCCTGCTGCAAAAATTACTACTCGCTTCTTTTCTAAATGTCTGATTGCACGACGTCTAATATATGGTTCAGCGACCTGACGCATTTCAATTGAAGTTTGGACACGTGATTCAATCCCTAAATGCTCCAAGCTATCTTGTAACGCTAAAGAATTCATTACTGTTGCCAGCATACCCATATAATCAGCAGTCGCTCGGTCCATGCCCATCTCACTGCCAATTTTACCGCGCCAAATGTTACCTCCGCCAACTACGACAGCAACTTCAACACCAAGCTCTGCAATTTCTTTAACTTGAATAGCAATCGATTTGATTACAGAAGGTTTAATCCCAAAGCTTGATTCACCTGCAAGTGCTTCCCCGCTTAACTTTAAAACTACGCGTTTGTACTTAGGACCGCTCATATAAACCTCCAATATGTATTTAATTTCTTCTTAAAAAAGGGAACACACAGTGTCCCCTATTAAATAACCTATTTCAGTAATATTCCCATAAAACTTTTGTTGCTAATGTTTTGAGAATATATGCTAATTATTTTTTAATTTGATTCATAACTTCTTCTGCGAAGTTATCTTCACGTTTTTCGATACCTTCTCCTACTTCGTAACGAACGAATTCACGGATCGTAGCACCTTTAGATTCAACAAATTGACGAACCTTTTGATCAGGGTTTTTAACAAAAGTTTGATCAAGTACACAAACATCCTCAAAATATTTACCTAAGCGGCCTTCAACCATCTTTTCAACGATTTTTGCAGGCTTGCCTTCGTTAAGAGCTTGTTGTGTTAATACTTGACGCTCATGCTCTACTTCGTCTTGTGATACTTGGTCACGAGATACATACTTTGGCTTAAGTGCAGCAATATGCATAGAAACATCTTTCGCAGAATCAGCATCTGTTGTACCTTCAAGTACAGATAATACAGAAATGCGGCCGCCCATGTGGATGTATGCACCAAAAGCATCATTGTCTGTTTTTGATAAAACTGTAAAACGACGAAGCGTTAATTTTTCACCAATTTTAGCAATCGCAGCATTGATATGGTCTGCTACTGTTGCGCCATTTTCCATTGTTTGAGCTGAAGCTTCTTCAACTGTTGCTGGCTTGTTGTTTAAAAGATGTGCAGCTAATTCCTTTACAAGAGCTTGGAAAGCTTCGTTTTTCGCAACAAAGTCAGTTTCAGAGTTTACTTCTAAGATTACTGCATCGTTTCCTTCAGTAACAACATATGTTAATCCTTCTGCAGCAATACGGTCACCTTTCTTAGCAGCAGATGCAATCCCTTTTTCACGTAGGAAGTCAATTGCTTTCTCCATATCCCCATCAGTTTCAGTTAATGCTTTTTTACAATCTAACATACCTGCACCAGTTTTTTCACGTAATTCTTTTACCATTTGAGCAGTAATTGCCATAATGTAAATTCCTCCTTTATTTTACTATGTATCCATATCTTAGCCAATGACAGCTAATATAAAACTTTCTTCTATTAACCTTCTTTAAAAAAAGGTGATAAAGGGTCTCCCTCTTATCACCTTTTCATTTACTCACTTAAATTAGGCTTGAACTTGTACTTCTTCACCTTGTTTTGCTTCAAGGATAGCATCTGCCATTTTACCAGTTAAAAGCTTAACCGCACGGATTGCATCGTCATTCGCAGGAATAACAACATCAATTTCGTCTGGATCACAGTTTGTATCAACGATACCAACGATAGGAATGTTTAATTTCTTAGCTTCAGCAACAGCGATACGCTCTTTACGAGGGTCAATGATGAATAATGCATCTGGAAGTTGTTTCATGTCTTTAATTCCGCCTAGGAATTTTTCAAGACGCTCTTGTTCTTTCTTTAATTGTACTACTTCTTTCTTAGGTAATACTTCGAAAGTACCGTCTTCAGACATTCTTTCAATATCTTTTAAGCGGCCAATACGCTTTTGAATTGTTTCAAAGTTTGTTAGTGTACCACCTAACCAACGTTGGTTAACATAGTACATACCTGAACGGCCAGCTTCTTCTTTAACTGAATCTTGAGCTTGTTTCTTAGTACCAACAAAAAGAACAGTTCCGCCATTTCCAGCAAGTTCCTTAACCCAGTTATAAGCTTCTTCAACTTTTTTAACTGTTTTTTGAAGGTCAATGATATAGATACCGTTACGCTCTGTGAAGATATATTTCTTCATTTTAGGGTTCCAACGGCGTGTTTGGTGTCCAAAGTGTACACCAGCTTCAAGCAATTGCTTCATAGAAATTACTGACATGATTTTTTTCCTCCTAATGGTTTGTTTTCCTCCGCTCACTTCATTTTTAAACAGAAACTGTTAGTAACAGCACCGTCTGTTTAAATCAATGAGCGTGTGTATTAACACCATGAAATAATATAGCATATGTAAAAATAACAATCAAGTATTACTTTACTAAAAAAACAAAATCCCTGGCAAAGCCAAGGATTTATCACAATTAATTCGATCTTAATTTATCTAATTCAACCAAGAACTTATCATTTAAGACCTTGATATACGTCCCTTTCATACCAAGTGAACGTGATTCAATTACTCCAGCACTCTCAAGCTTTCTTAAAGCGTTTACGATAACGGAACGGGTAATTCCAACACGGTCAGCAATTTTTGATGCTACCAACAACCCTTCACGTCCGTTAAGTTCTTCAAAAATATGCTCAATTGCTTCAAGTTCACTATAAGATAATGAACTAATCGCCATTTGAACAACAGCTTTGCTTCGAGCTTCCTCTTCAATTTCTTCAGATTTTTCACGAAGAATTTCCATTCCAACTACTGTTGCACCATATTCTGCGAGGATTAAATCTTCGTCATGGAATTTTGCTTCTAATCTTGCAAGAATTAGCGTTCCAAGACGTTCCCCTCCACCAATAATTGGAACAATTGTTGTTAAACCTGTACGGAATAAGTCTCCGTTCTCGACAGGAAATGCAGTATACTGACTTTCAATGTCAAGGTTTGACGAGGTTTCTTGAATATTAAATAAACCATTTGTATATTCTTCAGGGAATTGACGGTCCTCAAACATCTTTTTCATTCTTTCATTTTCAATTGCTTGATAAATTGAAAAACCAAGAAGTTTACCGCGACGGCTGACGATGTAGACATTTGCTTCAATTGTTTCACTTAATGTTTCAGACATTTCCTTAAAGTTGACTGGTTTTCCAGCTGCCTTTTGTAATAATACGTTAATTCTTCTAGTTTTTGTAAGTAAATCCATCTGTTCTTCCTCCTAATTAACTACAACCATTATTAAATTTTAGATAAGTATTAATGTTACATTTTAGGGTATTTAAAAAATCAACCCTCTCCCAAATCGGAAAATGAAAGGCTCATTTTTATAGGATAAACTGACTTAAATCTTTGTTTTTAGAAATAGCACCCAGTTTATCATCTACATACTGTGGTGTAATTGTTATCTTCTCCATCGAAATATCCGGTGCTTCAAAAGATAAATCTTCTAAAAGCTTTTCTAAAATGGTATGAAGTCGTCTTGCACCAATATTGTCTGTATTTTGATTGACTTCAAAAGCAACTTCAGCAATTCTACGAATAGCATCGTCAGAAAATTCAATTTGTATACCTTCAGTTTCCAATAAAGCTTGATATTGCTTAATCAGTGCATTATCAGGTTCAATTAAGATTCTGAAGAAATCTTCCACCGTCAGCTTCGTTAATTCTACACGAATTGGAAAGCGTCCTTGAAGCTCAGGAATTAAGTCTGAAGGTTTAGCCATGTGAAATGCCCCAGCAGCAATAAATAGAACATGATCAGTTTTAACTGAACCATATTTTGTCACAACAGTCGACCCTTCCACGATTGGAAGAATATCTCTTTGGACACCTTCTCTTGATACATCTGCAGACGATCCGCCTGAATTTTTACTAGCAATTTTATCAATTTCATCGATAAAAATAATCCCTGCTTGTTCAGCACGATAAATGGCTTCAGAATTTACTTCGTCCATATCAATTAGCTTTGCAGCCTCTTCACTTGTTAATACCTTTCGAGCTTCCCGGACAGTCAGCTTTCGCTTTTTATGTTTTTTCGGCATGAAACTGCTAAGAGCATCCTGCATGTTCATTCCCATTTGTTCAATACCGGACCCTTGAAGCATATCAAACATGGATGGTGTTTGCTCTTCAACTTCTACTGTAACAATTTCATCTTCTAGCTGCCCTAGTGCTAATTTTTCTTTGACAATTTTACGTTTTTCAGTAATCGAATAATCCTCTTGCTGGGTTTCCGGTTCAGTCGAAGGGCTTCCGCCGCCAAATAACATCTCAAGCGGATTTTTAAAGTTACTTGCCTTTTTCGCTGAAGGGACTAGTAAATCAACTAGCCTAGCGTTGGCATTCTCTTCGGCCCGTTCCTTTACACTTTGCATTCTCTCCTCTTTCACTAACCGTACAGAGGTCTCAGCAAGGTCTCTAACCATGGATTCAACATCACGACCAACATAACCCACTTCCGTAAACTTGGTAGCCTCAACTTTAATAAAAGGAGCACCAACTATTTTGGCAATTCTTCTGGCAATTTCTGTTTTACCTACCCCAGTTGGCCCAATCATCAAAATATTTTTAGGGATAATTTCATCCCTAAGTTTCTCATTTAACAACCCTCTTCTAAAACGATTTCTAAGGGCAACAGCAACTGCTTTCTTAGCATCCTTTTGTCCAATGATATATTGATCAAGTTTTTCAACAATTTGACGCGGGGTTAAATTAGTGGTTCTTCCCATAAATATCGGTCTCCTTTCGTTATAGCTCTTCAACAATAATGTTGTGGTTCGTGTATACACATATTTCCGCTGCTATTTCTAAAGAAGCTTTCGCTATTTCCTTTGCAGATAAGTGGTCACCTGCATATTTCTTTAGAGCACGACCTGCGGATAATGCATAGTTCCCCCCTGAGCCAATCGCAAGAATTCCATCATCCGGTTCAATAACTTCTCCAGTACCGGAAACAAGCAATAAATATTCACGGTTCATTACAATTAACATCGCTTCAAGCTTTCTAAGCACCTTATCGCTTCTCCACTCTTTGGCGAGTTCTACTGCAGCTCTTTGAAGATTACCGTTAAATTCCTCTAATTTACCCTCAAATAGTTCAAAAAGTGTAAATGCATCAGCTACTGAACCTGCAAAACCAGCTAATACTTTACCATTAAATATCTTTCTAACTTTTCTTGCAGTGTGCTTCATCACTACCGCATTACCAAATGTCACTTGTCCATCACCTGACATTGAATATTCTCCATTATGATGGATCGCAAAAATCGTTGTCGCATGAAATTGATTCATTACGATGAGCCTCCCTTTAGGGTGATTTCTATTCTCATTTTCGCGCTGATAACTATGTAACATGTGAAAATATCATAAAAAAACATATTTTACTGATATTATGTTGATAATGTTCAATTGTATTTTGAGGAATTCAGTTCCATTTGTAAATACTCGATAATTAACTTTAAGAAAACATTCACATTTGTCATAATATTATCTCACAAGGGCTTCTAAATCGTAACATACTTCTAATTCTCTTGCAATAAACTTTACAAAACTTTCACAAAGTTCTGAATTGTTTCTAACGCTCGATTTGCATGTTGCAAATTCCTTTCTTGCTTGCCTTTAATTCTTTCCGGCAGTTCAGGGAATAAACCAAAGTTTGCATTCATTGGCTGGAAATTTTTCGCGTTGGTTGTCGTAATATAATGGGCCATGCTACCGATTGCTGTCTCAGCAGGGAATTCTAATGGATCTAATCCCTGGGACAATCTTGCTGCATTTATTCCTGCAATTAATCCACTTGCAGCCGATTCAACATACCCTTCTACGCCTGTCATCTGGCCTGCAAAGAACAAATCTTCACGATTCCGGAACTGGTAGGTTGCTTTTAAAACTTTCGGAGAATTGATAAAAGTGTTCCGATGCATCACACCATATCGGATAATTTCCGCATTTTCTAAGCCGGGTATTAATTGAATGACTTCCTTTTGGGCGCCCCATTTTAAATGTGTCTGAAATCCGACAATATTAAAAAGTGTCCCCGCCGCATCATCTTGACGAAGCTGTACTACAGCAAAAGGTCTCTTTCCTGTTTTTGGATCTTCTAAGCCGACTGGTTTTAATGGACCGAAAAGCATCGTTTTCTTTCCTCGTGATCCCATTACTTCAATCGGCATACATCCTTCGAAAAAGACTTCCTTTTCAAACTCTTTAACTGGAACAGTTTCAGCAGAGATAAGTGCATCATAAAAGCGATTAAACTCTTCTTCGGTCATAGGGCAGTTCAAGTAAGCTGCTTCCCCTTTATCATAGCGGGATTTTAAATAAACCTTTTCCATGTCGATGCTGTCTTTTTCAATAATTGGTGCAGCAGCATCGTAAAAATAAAGGTAGTCTTCGCCGGTTAGTCCCTTTAGCTTTTCTGAAAGCTCAGGGCTTGTGAGTGGGCCTGTGGCGATTACTGTTAAACCCTCAGGTATTTCAGTTACTTCTTCATTCACTACCGTAACATTTTCATGGTTTCTCACCATTTCTGTTACTTTCGCTGCAAATTCATGGCGATCAACTGCTAATGCACCTCCTGCTGGAACAGAACAAGCATCTGCTGCCGAAATAATGACTGAATCAAGCTTTCTCATTTCTTCTTTTAACACACCTACTGCATTAGTTAATGTGTTGGCACGTAAAGAATTGCTACAAACTAATTCTGCAAATTTATCTGTATGGTGCGCTGGTGTTTGCTTTACTGGACGCATCTCATATAGTCGTACTTTAACCCCGCGTTTTGCAATCTGCCAGGCTGCTTCACTACCTGCCAATCCTGCACCGATTACATTTATAGTGACATCTTTCATTTATTATCCTCCTAATTATAACCTTGGTTTATGTATATGTGGAAAAGTTCACATACCTATCATTACCTTTCCCACAATTAAGTCCAACTTGCATTGTACTATACGAATGAAAAAGAAAAAAGTTTTAAGATTTTAAACATAATGAAAAGAGTGGACTTTGTCCACTCTCCCCCTTAGCTTTGTGGTTCTTCCTTGTAGTCACAGCTAACACATTGAACTTGCATGCCCTTTTTCAATTTCTTTTCAACTAGCATGCCTTCACATTTAGGGCATTCCCTTGGCAGTGGTTTATCCCAAGAGATAAATTCACATTCAGGATATTTGGTGCACCCATAAAATAATCGCTTTTTCTTGCTTTTACGTTCAATAATCTGTCCTTCTTTACAAGTAGGACAGGTAACACCAATTTCTTTGACAATCGGTTTTGTATTCCTACAATCTGGGAAATTGCTGCAAGCCATAAATTTTCCATAGCGTCCCATTTTAAAGACCATTGGACTTCCACAGTTCTCACAATCTTCCCCTGCCGGCTCGTCTTTGATTTCAACCGATTGCATTTCTTCTTCAGCTTTTTTTAAATCAATTTCAAAGTCTTGATAAAACTCGTCGATTATTTTGACCCATGGTACTTTTCCGACTTCAATATTATCTAAGCCTTGTTCCATTTTCGCTGTAAATTCCACATCTAAAATATCTGGAAAAAACTCTAAAATTGCTTCATCGATTATTTCACCAAGTTCGGTTGGTACAAATCTTTTATTGTCTAGTGCGACGTAACCCCGCTTTTGAATCGTATCAAGGGTTGGTGCATAAGTAGACGGGCGTCCTATCCCCAGCTCTTCGAGTGTTTTAACAAGTCTTGCTTCTGTATAACGTGGCGGTGGCTGCGTGAAGTGTTGCTTCGGCTCAATGTCCTTTTTAAACACTTCATCTCCTTCTTTAAGGTCAGGAAGCATTTTGTCTTTTTCATCTACCTGGTCATCTGACCCCTCAACATAAAGCTTCATAAAACCTGGAAACTTAATTTTCGATCCATTCGCACGGAAGATGACATTGCCATTTTGTAAATCTACGCTCATTGTATCCATAACAGCTTGGGCCATTTGGCTTGCTAAAAATCGATCCCAAATTAATTTATATAAACGGAATTGGTCTCTCGATAAAAATGCTTTTAAGCTATTAGGATCCCTTAATGTACTTGTCGGGCGAATCGCTTCATGTGCATCTTGAGCGTTTGTTTGTTTTTTCTCTTTTCTTTGTTCTTCTTTTAAATATTGTTTCCCAAACTCTGTACTGATGTAATCCGCCGCTTCGGCTTGGGCTACTTCAGAGATTCTAGTAGAGTCTGTTCTCATATACGTAATTAAACCAACTGTTCCTTCTTTTCCAAGTTCAATTCCTTCATATAACTGCTGTGCAAGCATCATCGTTTTCTTAGCACGAAAGTTTAGTTTTCTAGCAGCTTCTTGTTGCAAGGATGAAGTAATAAAAGGTGGGGCTGGATTTCTTTTTCGTTCTTTTTTGGAAACTGACACAACCCTAAATGTATTATCATTCATTTGACTTAAGATTTTTTTGACATCTTGTTCAGATTTTAGTTCAAACTTTTCCTTACCCACCAATGAAAAATACTGGGCACTAAAATGGTCTTTCCCTTTTAAAAACTCTCCATCAATGGTCCAATACTCTTCGGGATTAAAGTTTTTGATTTCATTTTCTCTATCAATAATGAGATGGACCGCAACGGATTGAACTCGTCCTGCACTTAATCCCTTTTTTATCTTTTTCCAAAGCAGGGGACTGATATTGTAACCGACTAGGCGGTCTAAAATTCTGCGTGCTTGCTGCGCATCAACTAAATCCATATTAATTGGTCGTGGATGCTTAAATGACTCTTTAATTGCATCCTTTGTAATTTCATTAAAAACCACCCGGCAATCAGAATTAATGTCTACTGATAAACTATGGGCCAAATGCCAAGCAATTGCTTCCCCTTCGCGATCCGGGTCAGCTGCGAGATAGATTTTTTTTGCCTTTTTGGCTGCTGTTTTTAATTCTTTTAAAACTGGACCTTTTCCACGAATGGTAATATATTTTGGTTCATAGCTATTTTCTACATTGACCCCCATTTGACTCCGTGGTAAATCTCGAATATGTCCCATTGATGCTTTTACTTTATATTTATTCCCTAGGTATCGTTCAATCGTTTTCGCTTTGGCCGGCGATTCAACGATTACAAGAAAATCAGCCATTCAAAAATCCTCCTTAAGAGGGAAAGTGTAGAAGCGCCCCGCATCCGGCAATGTCTGTTTCTAAGGTGCTTATTTGGAAAGCATTCCTAATTACCAGTTATACCTAATTTGAACGGAGAAAATACTTTACAAAACTGCCCTATCCCAAAGTTATTCTTTATATGTTATTTACAATATTATTTATGCTATTTACAAATATTCTTTTTTTCGAACATCTGTTGGAAAATGTATAACAAATTAGAAAATATTGCAACCTTTTTAAGCTAATTTCTCCATTTATTCATGAAAAACCTCTAATTTTAATGAATTTTTCGTAAAAATATCCAGTATCTAGAGTCTTATCTAATTTCAACTAGAATATCCTCCGCTTCTGTTACAAGCTTTGCCCCTTGTTGAATTAATTCATTTGCACCGATGGAATATGGATTAAAAATGCTGCCCGGCAAGGAAAATACATCTCTTCCTTCATTAACAGCATAATTAGCTGTAATTAGGGACCCGCTTTTTCGTTTTGCTTCTATTATAAGTGTCCCCTTGGATAAACCGCTAATAATACGATTTCTTGACGGGAAATGCCATCTAAGTGGTTTAGTATCAGGAGGAAATTCCGAAAGAACAAGCTGGTTTTTCATCATCTCTAAAGCTAAGTTCATATTTTCTTTTGGATAGATATGATAAAACCCTCCAGCAATGACGGCAATTGTTTTTCCGCCATTTTTTATAGCAGATTCATGGGCAAGTGCGTCAATCCCTCTTGCTAACCCACTGACTATTAGGACTCCGTTACTTATTAATTCCGGAAAAATCAATCGAATCGCATTTTTGCCATATTGGGTAGCTTGTCGGGAACCCACCACGGCTAGTTTGGGATCCTTTTCAAGCAAGGAGAGGTCGCCCTTGGCAAATAATGCCCACGGGGGTTGATAGATTTCTTTTAACAACGGTGGATATTCCTTATCCAATATAGTGATAACTGCAATTTCATTGGTATCGTATTGGCGAATTTGGTCACGAATAATATCGGGATTGAAAGTAGGACTAGAAGATTTTTGTGGAGGAATATTTGAGGTACTTGGTGGGAATAAGCTTGTTTGCTGAGAGGATTGGTTTTTTAACCTATATAAGTTCGACAGTGCTGGGTCCCTTTTTAGAATTTGGAAAACTGTACTCCAGGAGATATCAGGGTAGTGCAACAAGGAAATAAGTTTTTCTTTAAAGTCATCCATTTATAATTGCCTCCTTTATTTTATAAAGAACAAATAGCCCCTCAATTATGAGGGACTATTTGATAAGATCTAGCTGAGTTTGAAAACCTATATAACTGTCTAGCACTTACACGGCGTTTCACACTTTTTAGTGAGTTTTACACTTTTCGTATAAGCCTTGCTCTTTTAATACTGTAATTAATGTTTCACCCATTACAGACGGTGTATCGGCAACTTTAATTCCGCATTCGTTCATGACACGGATTTTTTCGTCTGCAGTACCCTTACCACCAGAAATAATTGCACCTGCATGGCCCATACGTTTTCCTGGAGGGGCTGTCCGTCCGCCGATGAAGCCGACAACAGGTTTGGTCATGTTTGCTTTGACCCATTCTGCTGCTTCTTCCTCCGCCGTACCGCCGATTTCACCAATCATGATCACAGCGTATGTTTCAGGATCTTCATTAAATGCTTTTAAAACATCGATAAAGTTTGTTCCGTTAACTGGGTCGCCGCCAATACCAACAGCCGTTGTTTGACCGAGTCCAGCTTGAGTTAATTGATGAACAGCTTCGTAGGTTAATGTTCCAGATCGGGACACAACACCTACATGGCCTTTTGTATGAATGTAGCCTGGCATGATCCCAATTTTACATTCATCAGCCGTAATAACACCCGGGCAGTTTGGACCAACTAAGCGGGTCTTTTTGCCTTCCATATAACGTTTTACTTTTACCATATCCAAAACTGGAATATGTTCTGTAATGCAAATCGCAAGATCCAACTCAGCATCGACAGCTTCGATTATTGCATCGGCTGCAAATGGTGCAGGAACGTAAATAACAGAAGCTGTAGCGCCTGTTGCAACAACTGCATCTTTAACAGTATTAAAGACAGGAACGCCTTCTACTTCCATTCCGCCCTTACCTGGAGATGTGCCACCAACAATTTGTGTTCCATATTCAAGCATTTGTTTTGTATGAAAAAGGGCTGTTGAACCGGTAATCCCTTGAACAATAACTTTTGTATCTTTATTAATAAAAACGCTCACGTTAATTCCCCTTTCTTTAATCCTATTTCACTAATGAAACGATTTTTTGTGCGCCATCAGCCATGGATTCAGCAGCAATAATTTCTACAGTTGACTCAGCTAAGATTTTCTTACCTAACTCAACATTTGTTCCCTCTAAGCGAACAACAAGCGGAACACTTAGCCCAACCTGCTTAGCTGCTTCTACAACACCCTCAGCAATAACATCACACTTCATGATTCCACCAAAGATATTAACGAAAATACCTTTTACGTTTGGATCAGAAAGGATAATTTTGAATGCTTCTGTAACCTTTTCAGCCGTCGCACCGCCCCCAACATCAAGGAAGTTAGCGGGGTCACCGCCGTAATGTTTAATAATATCCATTGTTGACATCGCAAGTCCCGCACCATTAACCATACAGCCAATGTTACCATCTAATGCAACATAGCTTAAATCGTATTTAGAAGCTTCGATTTCTTTAGCATCTTCTTCTTCTAGGTCACGGTACGCTAATACGTCTTTCTGACGGTATAATGCATTTGAGTCAAAGTTTAACTTCGCATCAAGAGCCATTACTTTTCCATCACCGGTCACAACAAGTGGGTTGATTTCGGCAATTGAACAATCTTTGTCAATATAAGCATTGTAAAGAGCTGTCATAAATTTTACAGCCTGGTTAATTAATTCTTTTGGAATATTAATATTAAAAGCGATTCGGCGTGCTTGGTATGGCTGTAAGCCGACAACCGGATCAATTTCTTCTTTAAAAATTTTCTCCGGAGTCTTTTCAGCAACCTCTTCAATTTCTGTTCCACCCTCTTCAGAAGCCATTAAAACGACTCGTGAAGTTGCACGGTCTAAAACTAGTCCAATATAATATTCTTTCTTGATATCACAGCCTTCTTCTATAAGCAGGCGTTTAACTTCTTTTCCTTCTGGACCTGTTTGGTGAGTTACTAATGTTTTTCCGAGGATTTCGCTTGCGTATGTACGAACCTCTACAAGGTTTTTCGCTACTTTAACACCACCGGCTTTTCCCCGTCCACCGGCATGGATTTGTGCTTTTACTACACAAACCTGTGTACCTAATTCTTTCGCTGCTTCGACTGCTTCTTCAACAGTGAATGCTACTTTTCCATTTGGAACCGCAACCCCGTATTTTCTGAGGATCTCTTTCCCTTGATACTCATGGATATTCATTTCCCATCCTCCTATTCAAACTCTTCTAAAAACTGACTCCGTTTTCATTTTATATAATGATACATACCTTGTCTACCATTATGCTAAAAAATTATATACATCTTTAAAATATTCGGAATAGTCAATCATTATTTTCAATTATATCAAGGAAATGCCCACCTGATTTGGAACAATTTGTTTTTTGGAATAATAAAAAAACAGGGATCGCCCTGTTTTTTATTATTGCACTTTAGATTAAACAAAGTCCTTAACTGGTGCAAAGCTTTTTCTATGATAAGAAGTAATTCCATGGTCCTTTATTGCCTCAATATGTTCTTTGGTTCCATAGCCCATATTTTGCTGAAATCCGTATACAGGATAGAGCTGTGAAAGTTCTTTCATTAATGTATCTCTGGCTACCTTTGCCACAATTGAAGCGGCTGCGATCGAAATACTTTTTGCGTCACCTTTAATAATTGCTTCAGAAGGAAAGGGAGTTTCAAGCTTCATTGCGTCAATTAATAAGAAGTCTGGTTTTGGGTCTAATGACGCAATCGCTGCTTTCATTGCTTTTTTTGTCGCATGATAAATATTCAATTCATCAATTTCCGGAGCATGAATCATTGAAATACTGTAAGCAACAGCTTCTTTTCTTATGATTGCATTATACTCTAAGCGCTTTTTTTCTGATAGCTTTTTAGAGTCATCGATACCTGCAAGGAAAAAGTCGCGTGGCAAAATCACTGCAGCTGCAACTACCGGTCCTGCAAGAGGTCCTCTTCCCACTTCATCAATACCAGCTATCATTTCAAAGCCCTTTTCCCGCCATTTGTACTCATATTCATTCATTTCAATAAACTTTTCATTTAAACGTTTATTCTCGGCTAAATTCTTTTTCCATCTATGTATCAGCTGTTGAACACCTTTACGCTCATCTTGAAGTAAATCTACTAAGAACGGATCAGATTCAGCCACGATATTATTTAATTGCCGCTCGATCTCTATGATTGTTAATTGTTTCATTTTATCACCCGCTGTATATACCTTAGTAATTTATAAACAACACAAAATAACACCCAATACAATTTAAATTGGGTGTTATTTCAAAAGTTAGGATAACACTAAATCTTTTAATTTAAATGGTTTGTTTGAGCCAAAAATCTCTTGTTCCAATCGCCTTCCAGTCGGCGTCGCTGCAAGACCACCCTCTGCAGTTTCCCTTAAAGCCGATGGCATGGACTGGCCAATCAAAAACATCGCGTGGATAACTTCATCACATGGAATTCTGCTTTTAATTCCTGCCAGTGCCATATCCGCTGCAGTAATTGCATTGGAGGCACCCATTGCATTTCGTTTAACACATGGAACTTCAACTAAGCCTGCTACTGGATCACATACTAATCCAAGCATATTTTTCAAGGTGATTGCCATTGCCTCAGCAGACTGTTGTGGTGAACCGCCAGCTAATTCTACAATCGCAGCAGCAGCCATACCGCTTGCAGAACCTACTTCTGCTTGGCAACCCCCTGCGGCTCCAGAAATAGAGGCATTATTAGCCACGACGAATCCAAAAGCCGCTGCCGTAAATAAAAATTCAATCATTTCTTCTCGGGTTGGATTTAACTTTTCTTTTACCGCAAATAATGTGCCTGGAACTACACCTGCTGACCCAGCAGTTGGCGTTGCACAAATTACGCCCATCGCAGCATTCACTTCATTGGTTGCCACTGCTTTACTGACAGCATCTAATAAAATATTTCCCCCAAGAGATTTACCACTTTTGATATAGTTTTGGAGCAATACTGCGTCTCCTCCAGTTAGGCCTGTATGGGAGTGAACACCTTTTAGACCTCTTTCTACAGCTTGTTCCATTACTGTTAAGTTAAGATCCATTTTACCGATAACTTCATCACGAGATAGCCCAGAAACTTCTATTTCTTGACGAATCATGATTTCAGCTATCTTTACCTGATTGCTTTCTGCCAATTGAACGAGTTCCACTACATTCCGAAACATAAACCCACCCCCCTATTGCTGTTTCGTTTGAATTTATTCAGCCATGCGAATGATTTTTGATACGTTAGGAAGATGCTCTAATTCCTCGATAACTAACTCATCAATTTTCTGGTCAACTTCAATTACCATTAAAGCCATTTCACCTTTTTCTAAGCGTGAAACTTCCATATGACCGATGTTAATTTCATATTTTGATAAAACACTTGTTACAGCAGAGATTATGCCAAATCGGTCTTGATGAACAACTAGGATAGCTGGATGTTCACCGGAAAGCTTTAATGGGAAGGAGTTTAACTCAGTAATCTCAATCGTTCCCCCGCCAATAGATATCCCGACTAATTCAAGTTCATTATCTTCGTTATATAAATTAATTTTCACGGTATTTGGATGTTCCGGTACGGCTTCTTCCACACGAAAGATAACCTCTAAACCCCATTCTTTTGCAATTTCTAACGATTGAGGCATCCGTTCATCAAATGTATCAAAATCTAATAGCCCTGCCACAATAGCAAAGTCTGTCCCATGACCCTTATAGGTTTTTGCAAATGAACCGTATAAGGAGATTATCGCCTTCTTTGGAAGATGACCAAATAAGGTTCGTGCTACCCTGCCAATTCGTGCGGCACCGGCAGTATGAGAGCTTGACGGTCCAATCATAACAGGACCAATAATATCAAACGCGGATCGATATTTCATAAGGACACTCCTTCGCTTCATTACTAATTAATTCTACAAGAACTAAGGCTAAATAGCCTGCTAAAAATATTGGTAAATAAAAAAGCAAAATGCGCTCTCAAAAAAAAAAGACTCTCCATAGGAGAGTTTAAGCCAAATCTATTTATTATTCAACACCAATATCAGCTGGTCGTTCAAATGTAATCCGGCCAAATTTTTCCGACCTTATTTCCTTAATGACCAACTCTGATACCTTATCATAATCAACGATACCGCCAGGGGCAAGGCACCCGCGCTGTACACCTATTTTATCAAACATCTCAACAACATCTTCAGGAAGAGTTTCAAGACTATAACGCTCCTTTAAGCGCTCAGGATATTCACGTTCTAGAAATCTTAAGACATAGACAGTAAGATCTTGCAGGTTGAGTAAAGTATCTTTGATAGCACCGGTTACAGCCAGTTTCTTACCTACTTCTTGATCCTCAAACTTTGGCCATAAAATCCCTGGTGTGTCTAAAAGTTCCATTTCTTTCCCTACTTTAATCCATTGTTGAGCTTTCGTTACCCCAGGCGTATTTCCAGTTTTAGCGATATTCTTTTTTGCTAACCGATTAATCAGTGTCGATTTACCTGCGTTTGGAATTCCGACAATCATTGCTCGAATTGCCCTTGGATTTGTTACACCTCTTGCTCTAAGGCGGTCAAATTTTTCTTTTAAGATTTCTTTAGAAGCCTGAGCAATTTCTCTCATTCCTTCACCCGCTTGAGAGTTAATTGCTAAAGCTTTAATTCCTTTTTCGGCAAAGAAGTCAACCCACTGTTTCGTTGCTTCTCTATCAGCCATGTCCGCTTTATTTAACAAGACAAGTCTTGGTTTATGCTGAATGATTTCATC
The DNA here is from genome assembly GCF_036962125.1 of Neobacillus drentensis. Lineage (GTDB taxonomy): Bacteria > Bacillota > Bacilli > Bacillales > Cytobacillaceae > Neobacillus > Neobacillus drentensis_B. The sequence continues at coordinate 100,219 of NZ_JBALOA010000005.1, read as the reverse complement.
AATCATAGGATTTCGCGAAGAGTAGGGAATCCTTGCATCAACCAATTCAAATATAATATCAACTAATTTTAACTTTTCCGTGACCTCTCTGCGAGCCTTTGCCATATGGCCTGGAAACCATTGGATCGTCATCGTTGGCCACCCCCCTTAAAAGCTTAAGCCCTTGACCAGCCCCGACAAGCAAAAGCCAAGCTGGCAGGAAGGTTGATTTTTAACCTTCAAGTCGGATTGGCTTTTGACCTCGAGGGACTAGGCGCTTTAGCTGGATAGTAAACTTTATTTAACTGTTACGATATGTGCATCATTTAAAGGCCAGTATACGAAACTTGTTTTACCAATTATTTTACTATATGCAACGGTCCCAATGTGACGGCTATCTTTACTAAAACGACGATTGTCCCCCATCACAAACAGTTCCCCTTCTGGGACTGTTTTACGGCCAATTTTTTCTTCCAATGTGAAGTCATCTGTTAACGGTCCATCTTGAACTTCTTTTTTATACTTATCCAAATATGGCTCTTTATACGCTTTTCCATTAACATATAATACATCATCCTTATACTCAATGGTATCGCCAGGAAGTCCAATCACTCTCTTTATGTAATCTTTTTGCTCAGGTGCATGAAAGACAATGATATCAAACCGTTTGGGCTCACCAATATGATAACTAAATTTATTTACGATCATTCGGTCCTGATCCTTCAATGTCGGCATCATCGATAACCCATCAACGACAATCGGAGCAAATAGGAAATAACGAATGACTGCAGCTAAAATCACAGCAATCAAAAGGGCTTTTGTCCATTCCCAGAGTTCATTTTTCTTTTTTGTCATAGAAATCCCCGCCAATCTCAGTAAAAAAATGTTTTATAAAGCTTATTTTACATAACTTCAATAAATTTAACACGATGGGAACCTATTTTTTAATCAAACTTTAATAATTTATTTAAAAATCAGCAACAATTTGGAAATGGAATAAAATGCATAAAAAAAGAGCCTGCTCCCGAGCAAGCTCTTTTCTTTTCATATTATCGAATCTCTTTAATTCTTGCTTTTTTACCACGAAGGTTACGCAAGTAGTAAAGCTTAGCACGGCGAACTTTACCGCGACGAAGTACTTCTAGCTTCGCAATTTTTGGTGTGTGTACTGGGAAAGTACGCTCTACGCCTACTCCGTAAGAAATTTTACGAACTGTAAAAGTTTCGCTAATTCCACCACCACGACGCTTAATCACAACACCTTCAAATAACTGAATACGCTCACGAGTACCCTCGACAACTTTAACGTGTACACGTACAGTGTCACCAGGACGGAAAGCAGGAAGATCAGTACGAAGCTGTTCTTTTGTGATTTCTTCAATCAATTTTTGCATCGTTTTCAACTCCTTCCAACAGACGCTCATGCACATTAAACCTCTAAATCCATTGCAGCGGAACATCGTTATAAGACCACAATCTGATAGGTATCAGCTCAAGTCACAAGATGTATCATACCATATTTACTAGACACACGCAATACTACTTGTATTCTTTTTTTATTTCAGTAACTAATTTTTCCTGCTCGTCTGTTAATTCCATTTTCTCTAAAAGATCTGGGCGTCTTACTAATGTACGTCGTAATGATTCTTTATTACGCCATTCCTCTATTAACTTATGATTTCCGGATATTAGAACTTCCGGAACCTTTAGGCCGCGGAAATCAGCTGGTCTTGTATAATGTGGATGTTCAAGCAGTCCAGTGCTAAATGAGTCTTTCATATGTGATTCCTGATTGCCTAACACTTCTGGCAGCAGACGGACAACACTATCGACTACCACCATGGCACCTAGTTCACCGCCTGTCAGAACATAGTCACCTATGGAAATTTCATCGGTAACCACATATTCTCTAATCCGTTCATCATAGCCCTCATAATGGCCACAAATAAATATTAAATGGTCCTCTTTTGCTAATTCTTCCGCTTTTCGCTGGTCGTAGCGTTCACCCTGTGGACATAGAAGAATCACTCTTGGATTCGTACTTTTTGCATTTTCCTTAAGAGATTCAACCGCATCAAAGATCGGCTGCGGTTTTAGAACCATACCAGCACCACCGCCATAGGGGTAATCATCCACCGTTGAATGTTTGTTATCTGCGAATTCCCGAAAATTAACAACATGATAGTTGACAGCTGACTTCTCGGCAGCCTTTTGCAAAATCGATTGGCCTAGTACTCCAGTAAACATCTCCGGGAAAAGCGTAAGGATATCAATCTGCATCATGAAAGTAATCCTTCCATCGGTTCAATTAGGATTACTTTTTCTTTCACATCTACTTTCTTGACCACATCATGGATATAAGGGATAAGTATCTCTTTCCCGCCTTTTCCTTTAACGACCCACACATCATTGGCACCAGGAGATAGAATTTCAGAAACTTTTCCAAGTTCCTCCCCTTTTGTTGTTGCAACAAGGCAGCCAATGATTTCATGATAATAAAATTCATCTTCTTCAAGTGTACCAAGTTGTGTTTCTGGAACCTTTAGAATCCCATCTCTAAACTTTTCCACTTCATTGATATTGTTGTACCCTTCAAATGTTAATAATTCAAAATTTTTATGGGTGCGGTGGCTTTTGACGGTTAGTTCCATCGGTGTGCTTGAATTTGGCATAAACAAATATAATACATTTCCCGCCTTATAGCGCTTTTCTGGGAAGTCTGTCTTTGAAATGACCCGAACTTCCCCTTTAATTCCTTGTGTATTAACAATTTTTCCGACATTAAACCATTTTTCCATAATCTTATTCACCTTCTCTTATTTCCTCGATTATTCCGTTTTTAATGATAATTTCAGGCTGACCTAGACGTTCGTTCCATGAATCGCCCACTTTGACCTCAATGAGTGCCTGGATTTCTTTTTCCTTTAATTCACTGCCTAAAGGTAGCATATGTAATTGTTCGATTTGAAACTCAAGAAGCTTTTCTTTTTCCAACCTCTTGTTGATTTCTTTGTCAAAATGATTCTTTAATGCTCCAGGTGAAAACTTTTTCGTCTTTTCTAAACGCTTTAGTTCAAATTGAAGCTGACTGTTTTCGCGTTGAAGCTGCTGCTTTTGTGCTTCATATTGATCAAATAATCTCTTCTTGCTTTCTTCCGTTAGAATCTGTTTAACCACCACAGTTTGAATGATTTGCAAAGAAATTCCTCCCTAAATAGATCTTGCCATTCTCTATCTAGCTCTTGCGCCCCTGTACAAGGCGCTTCCGCTTTTCGTTATAGCAAAAAAGGGAGGAATCAATTCCTCCCTTTCATCTAGGTGCAAAAAGCTATTCACCAATTTCTAGAAAAATTTTCTTTTGTTGTGATGATCCTGCTGCATAAACAACAGTTCTAATGGCCTTTGCAACACGCCCCTGTTTACCAATTACTTTTCCCATATCTGTTTTATTAACAGATAATTGATAAGTTACACGGCTGTCGTCTTCCACGACATTCACTCGAACGTCTTCTGGAAAATCAACAAGAGGCTTAACAATCGTTTCGACTAATTGTTTCATCGTCGTCCGAATTACTTGCTTAATTTTGCATTATGGAATTTTTCCATGATGCCTTGGTTAGAGAACAGGTTACGAACTGTATCAGATGGTTTTGCACCGTCTTGTAACCATTTAAGAGCTAATTCTTCATTGATGTCTACTTTAGCTGGTTGTGCAACAGGATTGTAAGTTCCAACAACCTCGATGTAACGTCCATCACGTGGTGAACGAGAATCTGCTACTACGATACGATAGAAAGGAGTTTTGTTAGCTCCCATACGTTTTAAACGAATTTTTACTGCCATTTTAAAAAAGCACCTCCGAATAGTTTCACACAAGATAGTATAATATCAATTCTTTTATAGTTTGTAAAGTGTTTTTTCTTTACATGCCTAAAACTCTCTAGAATGGATTAAATGGAAACTTAAATCCACCTTTTTTCTTGCCTTTTTGCTGCATTCCAGTCATTTGTTTCATCATTTTTTTCATATCTTCAAACTGCTTCAACAAACGGTTTACTTCTGTTACAGAACGGCCGCTGCCCTTAGCAATCCGGTTTTTCCGTTTTGCGTTCAAGATTTCCGGATTATTTTTCTCTGCCATCGTCATCGAACGGATGATTGCTTCTACGTGAGCAATTTGCTTCTCATCAATTTGAAGATTGTTTAACCCTTTGATTTTGTTTGCACCAGGCATCATCTTTAATAATTCATCAAGTGGTCCTAAATTACGAACTTGCCCAAGCTGTTCCAAAAAATCTTCGAGCGTGAAAGACGCATTCCGCATTTTTTGTTCCAACTCTTTGGCTTTTTCTTCATCAACATTTGCCTGTGCCTTTTCAATTAACGTCAGCACGTCACCCATACCAAGGATCCTGGATGCCATCCGTTCAGGGTGGAACGGTTCAAGAGCGTCTAGCTTCTCTCCCAAACCGACAAATTTAATCGGTGTTTGCGTAACAGCGCGAATGGAAAGCGCTGCACCACCCCTAGTATCGCCATCCAATTTGGTTAAGACAACCCCAGTTAGGCCGAGTTGTTCATTAAAGCTTTGAGCAACATTGACGGCATCTTGACCGGTCATGGCATCGACAACTAGGAAGATTTCATCTGGCTTAGTTAATTCTTTAATGTCCTTTAATTCACCCATTAAGTTTTCGTCCACATGAAGTCGACCGGCGGTATCAATAAGGACATAATCATTGTGCTCTTCTTTTGCCTTCTCAATAGCCTGCTTAGCAATTTCTACTGGGCTAACTTGATCACCGAGCGAGAAAACTGGCATATCCAATTGCTTACCAAGTGTTTGAAGTTGTTTAATAGCGGCTGGTCGATAAATATCTGCAGCAACAAGTAAAGGCTTGCGGTTATACTTTTTGCGGAGTAAATTAGCAAGTTTACCTGATGTCGTTGTTTTACCAGCACCTTGTAAGCCGACCATCATGATGACAGTAGGCGGACGATTAGACGCAGCGATTTTGCTTTGTTCTCCACCCATTAATTCCGTCAATTCTTCATTAACGATTTTAATAATTTGTTGTCCAGGTGTTAAGCTTTTCAGTACTTCCTGCCCTATAGCACGTTCACTGACTTTTTTCACAAAATCTTTAACTACCTTGAAGTTTACGTCAGCTTCTAGTAGAGCTAACCGCACTTCCCGCATCATTTCTTTTACATCCGCTTCTGAGACTTTTCCTTTTCCGCGGATTTTCTGGATTGTATTCTGCAGTCGGTCGGCTAATCCTTCAAATGCCATTCATGCCGCCTCCTAATCTAAATTCTCCAACTCGGCAACTGCTTCTAACATTGCCTGCTTTGAAGGGTCGTCCTCGTTAAGTAATTCTTTTACATTTCTTAAAAGTTTACTTCGCTCTTGAAATTTATGAAATAACAACAACTTTTCTTCATATTCCTCGAGCATTGCCTCGGTCCGCTTAATATTATCATAAACGGCTTGACGACTGACGTCATACTCTTCGGCTATTTCCCCTAATGAGAAATCGTCTAAATAATAGAGAGACATATAGCTTTGCTGCTTTGGTGTTAACAACGTATGATAAAAATCATAAAGATAATTCATCCGTGTTGTCTTTTCAAGCATGCCAATCCCCTCCAACACGTATGTTAAGTGAAATGCCTTTACATAATTAGTTTACAGGGTCAGACATTATCTGTCAAGATAATCCCTTTACATCACTAATCAGCTTTATCTATCTCATTAGCAAATAATCCATACACATATTTCTCTGCATCAAATTCCTGAAGGTCATCCATTTTTTCACCCAAACCAACAAATTTTACTGGAATATTTAATTCATTGCGAATCGCAAGTACAATTCCACCTTTGGCAGTTCCATCCAATTTGGAAAGGACGATTCCACTCACATTTGTTACCTCTTTAAATGTTTTCGCCTGGATTAAAGCATTTTGACCAGTTGTTGCATCTAGAACAAGAATTACTTCATGAGGAGCACCAGGAATTTCTTTTTCAATAACCCGCTTGACCTTTTCTAGCTCCTTCATTAAATTCACTTTGTTTTGTAAGCGGCCGGCAGTATCACATAACAGAATATCCGCCTTCCGGGATTTCGCTGCCTGAATTGCATCATACATAACCGCTGCAGGGTCGGAACCTTCTGCTTGTTTGATGACGTCCACTCCAACTCTTTCTCCCCAGACTTCTAGTTGTTCAATCGCTCCTGCACGGAAGGTATCTCCTGCAGCCATCAGTACTTTCTTTCCTTCGTTTTTAAATTTATAACCTAGTTTACCAATAGTAGTTGTTTTTCCAACCCCATTAACACCCACAAAAAGGATAACAGTCAACCCATTTTCCTGTATATTCAATTTCGAGGATTGTTGTTCACCTGCATTATAAATGTCAACAAGCTTCTCAGAAATAACACTTTGGACTTCCTGGGGATCTTGGATGTTCCTCCGTTTTACCTCCATTTTCAGCTCTTCAATTAATTTCATCACTGTCTCAAAACCGACATCGGCTTGAATCATAATTTCTTCTAATTCTTCAAAAAAGTCTTCATCTACTTTACGATATCTTGCGACCAGGTCATTCACTTTTCCTGAAAAATTATCCCTTGTTTTGGTCAAACCCTCTTTAAACTTCTCTGTAACCGTGTCTGTTGATTTCGTAATTTTTTCTTTTAATTTTTTAAAAAAACTCATTTTTTCACTTCCTATTATTAAAATTCAACAAGCTCTTTTGTATCCTCAAGACGAACTGACACAAGCTTCGAAACACCTGATTCTTGCATTGTTACCCCGTAAAGGACATCTGCTTCTTCCATTGTGCCTTTGCGGTGGGTTATGACAATAAACTGCGTCTCCTTACTGTACCGTTTTAAGTATTGGCTGAAACGTTGGACATTTGCTTCATCCAAAGCGGCTTCAACCTCATCTAGGATACAGAATGGAACAGGCCGTACTTTCAAAATAGAAAAAAGTAACGCTATTGCCGTTAATGCACGCTCTCCACCTGAAAGTAAGCCTAAATTCTGCAGTTTTTTCCCAGGTGGTTGCGCCACAATTTCAACACCTGTATTAAGTAAATCTCCTGGAGTAGTTAAGACCAGATCAGCCCTTCCCCCGCCAAAGAGCGATCTAAATACCGGCTCAAAATGTTCGCGAATACCATTGAAGGTTTGTTCAAAGCGCTTCTTCATCTCCTCATCCATTTCCTCAATGACCTTATAAAGCGTTTCTTTGGCTTCTTGAAGGTCGTTCTTTTGTTCATTGAGGAACTCATATCGTTCGGAAACACGCTCATATTCTTCTATCGCACCAATGTTGACATTTCCAAGCTCCTCTATTGCCAGTTTGATAAGTTTGACCTTTTTCCGTGCTTCTTCTAACGGTATCGTTAAGGGAAATTGCTCCTTAGCACCTTCAAATGATAAGAGATATTCTTCTCTTAAACGGGCAAAACGGTTTTCAAGCTCTACATCTAAGCGATTAATTTTTACTTCCTCGTCTTTTAAAACAACAATCAGCCCACGGTGAAGCCTTTTTACTTCTTTTACCTCTAGTTCTAGGTCTTCTAAAGCATTTTTTAAGGATAAGCGTTCCTCTCTCCTAACAGTAATTAACTGTAAAGCGGCTTCCTTATCCTGCTGTTTCCTAGTAGCAGCAGACTCTAACAGTTCCTCACCTGAGGAACTATTTGTCATTTCAGAGCTTAATAAATTTAAGTCCTCTTTATACAGGGCAAGCTTTTGTTCACTCTCTTCAATATCTTCTTGTAATTGAGAATAGCGTTCCCGTGCACTCATATACTGTTCATTTTTGGAAGCAAATGCGACTTTCAAATCATTGATTTCGTTTGTAAGTGCTTCTTTCGATGACAGATCACTCGACTTTTGTTCTGAAAGCTTTGCTATTTGAGCATCAAGATTCCCAATCGAAATTTTGTAGTTTTCAATTGCAATAGATAATTCCTTTTTTCTATTTGTTAAAGTTGATTTCTCATCAGAAAATTGCCCTTTTTCAAGATCATAAACAGCTAATCGTTCGTTGATATTCTTTTCTTCTAGCTCCGCCTGACGGAGGTCACCCTTTAAAGACAGTTCATTTAATCGTAATTCTTCTCCCTCTTTCCTCATTTCCTCCAGTTGTTTTTCAGAGAGTTGAACCTCTTCTTTTAAGGACTTTACCAATTTCTCTAATTGGATTGTCTTTTCATCCATTACACCGAGCTTTTCTTTTAACTCCTCAAGCTCTCCTTTTCGCGTTAAAAGTGAGGAACTTTTTTGTTTTATCGCTCCACCTGTCATTGAACCGCCTGGATTTACAATATCACCATCAACGGTGACCATTCGACAGCGATATTGAAGAACTTTAGCCAATTCATTCGCGCCTTTTAAATCTTTCGTAATCACGACATTTCCCAGCAGGCTGCTCATAACTTCCTCATATTTCGGATCAAATTTCACTAGACTTACTGCTGTTCCAATATAGGAAGAATGATCTTGTATAGAAGATATTTGGCCTTCTGATAAGGAACGCCCTTTTATGACATTTAACGGTAAGAACGTAGCCCTTCCAAAAGAATTCTGCTTTAAATATTGAATGGCTGTACGTCCACTTTGTTCATGATCGACAACGATATGCTGCAGCGCACCGCCAAAAGCGGTTTCTAAGGCAGTCTCATACTCTTTTGGAACGTTCACAAGTTCCGCAACAGCCCCTTCAATTCCAATCAGCTTTTTTCCGCGAGCTTTCAGAATTTCTTTTACACCTTGGAAAAATCCAGAAAAATCTTCTTCCATTTCTTCGAGCATTTCTTTTCTTGACTTTGCCTGCTGGAGAATTTGATAGGCTTGGTAGAGTGTCTTTTCCTGCTTTTGATAGTTATTTCTCGTTGACTCCAGCTTCCGTTGTTTTTCCCGGAACGCTCCTACCTGATCTGTTATTTTTTGTTGGATTTCATCTAAAGCAACTCGAATGAGCGATTTTTTATTCTTTGCAATGTTCCGTTCTGCAAGAAATTTGTCATTTTCAACATCGAGTCGAGAACTTTTTCTTTCTTGCTGCTCAAGCTGGGTATCAATGAATTTCAATTCATTTTTTGCGCCAGCTTGATCGTTTAGTAAATCAATATATTCACTTTTTAATTCCTCAATTTTTTCTTCAATATTTTCAGTGAATAACTGCAATTTTGCCTGTTTTTCTTTTAATTGCTTTTGCAATCGGGTAACCTGTGTACCCAAATCCTCAACTGACTTAGCAAGGATGTCACGATTATTTTTATGTTGGTTCATTTTTTCGGTTATTTCTGAAATGTTGTTTTGAAGTTGCTCCTTATTTTGTGAGGCATTCTTCTTTCGTTCTTTTAAAACTTCTTTTCTGCCCTCAAGTTTTTCTAGTTCCTCAGTAGCATGAAGGAGAACGTTTTGCAAATCAGTAATCGATTCATCAAATGCAGCGATCTGATCTCTTTTTTCAACGATTTTAGCTTCTTTTACTTGTAAGTCAGAAGAAATCTTGAGTTCTTCCTCCTGATGTTCTTGGAGCTGTTTTGAAAGACTCTCCCAATTTTGATGAAGATCTTCAATTTCATAAACAGTTAAGGCCACTTCAAATTTTTCCAGTTCTTCTTTTTTCTCAAGAAAATCTTTTGCCATCGATGCTTGGATCTTTAATGGTTCAACTTGGCTTTCAAGCTCGTGAAGGATGTCGTTGACACGGTTTAAATTATCCTGTGTCTCAAACAATTTTACTTCTGCTTTTTTCTTCCGATGTTTATATTTTAGGACACCTGCCGCTTCATCAAATATCGTTCTTCTTTCTTCCGCTTTACTATTCAAGATTTCTTCCACTTTACCCTGACTAATAATAGAAAATGCTTCTCGTCCCAGCCCAGAATCCATGAATAAATCGATAATATCTTTAAGACGGCACTGCTGTTTATTTATTAAGAATTCACTCTCACCTGAGCGAGAAACTCTTCTTGTGACGCTTACTTCGTTATAATCAAGTGACACGCCTTGGTCTTGATTATCTAAAGTTAATGTAACTTCAGCAAAATTCAGAGGTTTTCTGGTGTCGCTTCCGCCAAAAATAATATCCTCCATTTTGCTGCCTCTAAGCGACTTCGCTGATTGTTCACCCAGCACCCAACGGATGGCATCTGTTATATTACTCTTGCCACTGCCATTCGGACCTACTACCGCGGTTACTCCTGGCACAAAATCAACACCAATGCGGTCAGCGAAGGACTTAAAGCCAATAATGTCCAACCGTTTTAAAAACATTTCTTAATCCTCCCTATGCATGCAAGCCTGGACTACTCGCAAACATTCTGTCATTCTATGTTGTTTTTGCTTTTAAAATGTCTAAAGCCATTTGAGCGGCATGTTGTTCAGCTTCTTTCTTTGATTTGCCAGTTCCTACACCTAATTCCTTACCGTTCAAGGATACTTTAGAAACAAACTCTTTGTTATGGGCAGGTCCTATTTCTTGAAGAACACGATACTCAATGGTTCCGGTTCCATCACGTTGGATAAGTTCCTGCAATTGACTTTTATAATCCATCACATGAGAAAAAGCACCAGCATTAATTTTAGGAAATACTACCATTTCAAGAAAGCTAATAACCGCTTCAATTCCTTGGTCCAAATAAAGGGCTCCGATGAATGCTTCAAACACATCGGCTAGTAAAGCAGGTCGCTCTCTGCCGCCAGTCATCTCTTCACCTTTACCCAACAATACTAATTTTCCAAAATTCAGTTCGTTAGCAAATGCTACGAGGGAAGGCTCGCATACAATCGCTGCTCGAAGTTTCGTCAATTCACCCTCAGTCATCGTTGGATATTTCTTGTAAAGGAATTGTGAAACAGTTAGCTCTAAAACGGCATCCCCTAGAAACTCAAGTCTCTCATTATCTTCGAAAGGCTTTCTGCGATGCTCATTCACATAGGATGAATGAGTAAAAGCTTGTTTTAATAATTTCTCGTTTTCAATCGTTATACCAATCGTATTTTGAAAACCCTTAAAAAGATTTTCTTTTGCGCGATTATTCAACTCTTTTTCATTACTGTTCTTGCGCATATAAAACTTCTCCACCTTGCATCAAATAATTTACATACTACTGCTAAGTACTAGTTTAAAAAAGTTTCCGACAAAACGCAAAGAAACTTGGCATCACAATGGTGCGCCAAGTTCTATTTTACAGAATAAAGCTCCGTTTGAAAACGGAGCTTTTGTGAATAAATCCAACGATTACTTTATGCTTTGTATGTAATTAACAGCGTCACCAACTGTGCTAATTTTTTCAGCGTCATCGTCAGAAATTTCCATATCGAACTCATCTTCTAATTCCATAACTAGTTCAACTACGTCAAGGGAATCAGCGCCAAGATCATCTTTAAATGAAGCTTCAAGTTTAACTTGAGATTCATCTACACCTAAGCGGTCAACGATGATTTTTGTTACACGTTCTAATACTTCTGCCATGCCTGTTCACCTCCCCTCAAGCTATTATAGAGTATTTTATCAAAATAATACACTAGGTTTTTTTTACTAATTGTTACATCACCATTCCACCGTTAATATGAAGGGTTTGCCCGGTCATATAAGCAGAATCATCAGAAGCTATGAATGCGGTAATTTTAGCGATATCTTTAGGCTCGCCTAATCTTGCTAACGGAATTTGTTTTAACATCTCAGCCTTAACTTCTTCAGATAATTTATCTGTCATATCTGTGGTTATAAAGCCTGGAGCAATTGCATTTACAGTAATATTCCGCGAAGCAAGTTCTTTAGCAGCTGTTTTTGTTAAGCCGATGACTCCTGCTTTTGCAGCAACATAATTTGCCTGTCCTGGATTTCCACTTACGCCAACAACTGAAGCAATATTAATGATACGGCCAACCCGCTGCTTCATCATTTGTCTTGTTACCGCCTTAGTACAAAGGAATACACCTTTAAGGTTGATATTAATAACATCGTCCCATTCTTCTTCTTTCATTCTCATCAACAAATTATCTTTTGTGATCCCTGCATTATTTACGAGTATATCAAGTTTACCAAAATTGTCGATGGTACCCTTTACCATGGCTGCGACTTCTTCAGCGTTGGATACATCACATTTTACTGCGAATGCCTCTCTGCCAAGTGCTTTTATTTCATCAACAACCTCATTTGCCTTCGCCTCACTGCCTGAAAAATTTACCGCTACATTGGCACCTTGTCGTGCCAACTCAAGAGCAATTTCTCGGCCAATCCCTCTTGATGCACCTGTTACAAGAGCTGCTTTCCCTTCAAGATTCATATTTTCTCCTCCTTTAATGCATCAATAACAGACTGTGCGCTAGCTTCGTCTGATACAGAAAATGTGGTGACTGTTTTATCAATTTTTTTAATTAAGCCCGAAAGAACTTTACCTGGCCCGATTTCAATGAAGGTATCGACACCTAACTCAATCATTTTACGGACTGAATCTTCCCATAGTACAGGAGAATAAAGCTGCTCGATTAATTTATCCTTGATTTCAGAAGCAGAGGTAATTGGTTCTGCAGTAACGTTTGCAATGACTGGAACCGACGCATCCTTCATTTCAATTCCATCAAGAACTTCACGAAGCTGGTCTGCTGCAGGTCTCATTAAAGCGGAATGGAATGGACCGCTCACATCTAAAGGAAGGGCTCTTTTTGCTCCCGCTTCTTTTGCTTTTACACCTGCTATTTCGACACCTTTTCTCGACCCAGAAATGACGATTTGCCCTGGACAATTTAGATTGGCTAATGATACAGGATTCCCCGATTCACTTACCTCGTTTGTAACCTCAGCTAGCCGCTCACGATCAAGCCCTAAAACAGCAGCCATTGATCCTTCTCCATTTGGGACAGCATTCTCCATAAACTCTCCCCGTTTTCGAACAGCATACACCCCTTCCTCGAAAGAAAATGTTCCAGCCGCAACGAGCGCTGTATATTCACCAAGACTGTGACCAGCGACATAATCAACATTCAGTCCCGATTTTTGAAAGTAGTCTAAAATAGCAATACTTGTTGTTAAAAGAGCTGGCTGTGTATTAAAGGTAATCGTTAATTCTTCTTTTGGTCCTTCAAAAATTAATTTACTCAATGGAATATTTAGCTTTTCATCTGCTCTCTTAAAATAGTCCATAACCGAGGAGTGATTTTCTGCTAACTCTTTTCCCATTCCGACTGCTTGCGATCCTTGACCTGGAAACACAAATGCTATTTTTCTCATTTGAAAACTCCTTTACTATTCTGCTTTGTCGCTATTTGCTTCTTCGGTTGACATCTTAATTAAACCAACGACATCATTGCTTACCATTTCCCTAGTTTGTCTAATCGCACTAAAAATCGCTTGGGCATTGGAGGAGCCGTGTGCTTTAATTACAGGAGCGTTTAATCCAAACAAGGCAGCACCACCATATTCAGAATAATCCATTGTATTTTTTAAGGTTTTAAAATTAGGTTTCAGCACTGCTGCGGCTAATTTACTTGTAAAACTACTCATTAAGGCAGTTTTTAACATTTTAAACATAGAAAGGGCGGTTCCTTCGGTTGTTTTTAAGACCATGTTTCCAGTAAATCCATCTGTCACAACAACATCAGCAACACCTTCTAATAAATCCCTAGCTTCTACATTCCCGACAAAGTTAATCTCGGCATGTTTCAACAATTCGAAGGCTTGTTTGGTAAGTTCATTCCCTTTCTTTTCCTCGGTCCCGATATTTAAAAGGCCGACCCTTGGCTTTCTGATTCCTCTAACCTTTTGACTGTAAATTGAACCCATCTGTCCATATTGTAGTAGATGCTCAGCCTTGGCATCCGCATTTGCGCCGACATCTAATAACAAAAATCCTTCGCCGCCTATGGTCGGTAATGTTGGTGCTAAGGCTGGGCGGTGAATCCCTGTTATTCTCCCAACCACAAAAAGACCTGCAGCAACTAATGCACCTGTATTTCCTGCTGAAATACAGGCATCTGCCAGCCCATCTGCTACTTGCTGGGCAGCTAGGACCATCGAGGCATTCTTTTTACGACGAACCGCTTTTACAGGCTCATCTGTTCCAAGGATTACTTCAGTGGTATGAATGACTGAAATCCGTTCATGAGTAGTTAATGTTTCTTTAATTTTATTTTCATCCCCAACAAGGGTAATATGTATGTCTGAATATGCTTGTACAGCTTTTAATGCACCTAAGACTATTTCTTTTGGGGCATGGTCGCCGCCCATTGCATCGATTGCTAGTTTCATTTTCTTCATCCTTTACCGATTTTTCGAACGGTACATTTCAAATTCTCCGGTAAAAACAAGTTCATTATTTACAAAACTTGCCACTTCGACACTTGTTCTGCCCAAGTTCCCATCAATTTTTGTTACCTTTGCTTTGGCAATTACCCGCTCATTCAATTTTACCAACCGCTTAAATTGAATATTAGCTTTTGCTGTTAACGCTAATTCATCATTAATTACTGCCACAGCTAGGGAATTAGCCTGTGCGAATACATGATGGCCACGAGCAATGTTATTTCTTTTGAACACATGCTCCTTTTTTACATCAAAAATTGATATCGCATTCTGATCCAATTCTATATGAATAATTTCTCCAATCACTTCTTCTAGCGGCAACGAGCGGACTTCATCATCAAATCGTTTCTCAGCTACAGTCTTGATCCGTTCCCTGAGTTCAGGAATTGATAATTCTAAACGGTCTAGACGAATGGTTTGGACACTTACCTGAAATTTTTCTGCTAGATCTTCATCCGTAATAAAAGGATTCTCTACTATGGTAGAAGCCAACAATTGTTGTCGCTCTTTTTTAGTTTTTCTCATGTATTTTACACCGTCCGCGATTCTTATGACTAGGTACTAATAGTAGTATAAAATTCGAAAAAGAAGATTGCAAGAATTAGTTTATAACACATAATTATTTGCACCTTCTTATTAAGAACTCATAAAGGGGAAAAGGTTTGAATTAATCTAGTTTTTCCCCTTCTAAAACACCTGATTCATCAAGGATATTTCTTAAATATTGGTATTCTGGGGAACTCCAAAATGTTTCTGACTGAATCAGCATCACCGCATCAGTTCTAGCTGTTTCAAGGGCCCGATAATCATGTACCATATCAGCAACCTTAAATTCAGGAACTCCGCTTTGCTTTCTGCCGAAAAAGTCACCTGGACCTCTAAGTTCTAAGTCCTTCTCACTTAAGACGAACCCATCATTCGTTTCGGTCATAATTCGCATTCTTTCTTGTCCCACATCTGTTTTTGGACTTGCCAGCAAAATACAGTAGGATTGATCACTGCCGCGTCCCACCCGTCCGCGCAATTGATGAAGCTGTGAAAGACCGAACCGTTCTGCATCATAAATCACCATCATCGTCGCATTCGGAACATTTACTCCAACCTCTACAACTGTAGTGGAGACTAGCACCTGTACTTTGTTGGCACTAAAATCCTTCATTACCGCATCCTTTTCTTCTGAACTTAACCGACCGTGCATTAGGCCTGCTTTATAACGGTTTTGAAAATAGTGACTTAATGTTGTATATACGTCAATGGCGTTTTGGACATCGAGTTTTTCTGATTCTTCAATAAGCGGGCAAATAACATAGGCTTGGTGCCCTTTTCGTAACTCTTTTTCAACAAAAGCAAGCACCCGTTCAAGCATTTCCGGTTTTGCCCAATAAGTTTCAATCGCCTTTCGCCCTGCTGGCATTTCATCTATGATTGAAACATCCATTTCACCAAAAACAGTAATCGCAAGGGTTCGAGGAATCGGTGTCGCCGTCATAAAAAGCACGTCAGGATTCTCACCTTTTTCTCTAAGAACTCGTCGCTGTTCAACTCCAAAGCGATGCTGCTCATCCGTGATGACAAATCCAAGTCTTTTGAAGACGACTTCATCTTGTATTAATGCATGTGTCCCTATTAATATGTCAACATTCCCTGCTGCTAGTTCGAGGAGTATTTCTTTGCGACGTTTTCCTTTAACCGAACTCGTCAACAGTTCACACCTGACACCACATGGTTCTAACATAATTTTTAAGCTTTCGGCATGCTGCTCAGCTAATATTTCTGTTGGTACCATTAACGCACCCTGAAAACCTGCCGTGACACTGGCATACAAACCAATCGCTGCAACCACTGTTTTCCCTGAGCCAACATCACCTTGCAGCAAACGGTTCATGCGGAGTGGTGATTTGAGTTCAGCCAAAACTTCATGGACAACCCGTTTTTGGGCATTTGTCAGTGGAAAAGGCAGACTATTAATAAATACCTCTACCTTTGTTATGTCATAGTTTTGACAAACTCCTGGGGAATGTTCCCTCTCAAATTTCCTTAGGGCTTGCATTTTTAATTGAAACAAAAGAAATTCTTCATATACAATTCGTCTCCGAGCCTGTTTCACATCTTCTTGACTGTCGGGAAAGTGCATTGCTTTGAATGCAGCCTGTCTGTCTAGGAGTCGATATTTTTTCAGGAAAGCTAATGGCAGTGTTTCTTCAATAAACTGTCCATATTGATGAAAAGCAATGCTGATAAATTTACGGATTCCCTTTGTCGTTAATTTCCCTCTTAATGAATATACCGGCTCAAAATCCTTTGCTTTTGCACTTGTGCCGATCTGCATCTCGTTTGCAGTAATCGTTTGCCGATGAGCATCCCATTTTCCTGTAATCGTAATCGTTTCATTAATGATAATTTTATTCTTTAGATAGGGTTGGTTAAAAAAGACTACTTTAATTAGATGTGCTCCAACAAAAAAGCGAAACATCAGCTTGGACTTTTTCCTGCCATAATAGTTAAGAGAAGGCTCGCTATGAACCTTCCCTTCCACCGTTACCTTTTCATCATGCTGCACCTCTGTGATATCGCGGAGGCGGTAATCTTCATAGCGATAAGGAAAATACTCCAATAAATCTTCAATCGTAAAAATTTTCATTTCTGAAAAAATCTCAGCAGTTTCTTCACCAATTCCCTTTAAGACGGTTATTGATTGATTAAGATGTGGATTCACTATTACTTTGCGGATTACCGAAGACTTAGCTTCCAGTTTTCGACTTGTCGGTGTCACCGCCAACCCTCCCTTCGCGCTATTGCTTTTAATACAGCTTCTTTATTTTCACTTTTTTTCGACAAAAAAAGAAGGGGTTTCCCCTTCTATTTTAGCCGTTCCTTATTCAATTGAAAAGATAAATGAATACAACGGCTGCTTACCATTGTGGATTTCTACTTCAACATCTTGATAATTTTCTTCTACAAACTGTGTGAGTTTGTTAACTTCTTCTTGGCTGACATCTTCTCCATAAATGATCGTTAATATTTCTGAATCCTCATCGAGCATTTGTGAAAGTAAGTCCTCCGCTACTAGTCCTTTGTTCTTGTTTTTTACAACAATTTTCCCTTCGGCTATCCCCATGAAATCATCTTTCTCGATTTCTAACCCATCAATTTGAGTATCACGAACAGCAAAGGTTATTTGACCAGTTTTCACATGCATTAACGCATCATTCATCGCAGCTTCATTTGTCTCTAGGTCAGCGGAAGGATTGAAAGCTAACAGAGCTGATAGACCTTGTGGGACCGTTTTGGACGGAATCACAAAAATATCTTCTTCCGAAACATCAGCTGCCTGCTGGGCTGCCATAATAATGTTTTTATTATTAGGTAAAATAAATACCTTTTTAGAATTGACCTCTTTAACAGCCTTAACGAGATCCTCTGTGCTTGGATTCATTGTTTGCCCACCTTCAATCACAGCATGGGCACCTATACTTTTAAATAAATCGGCAACACCTGAACCCATCGAAACAGCTACAATTCCATATTCTTGCTGCTCTTTTGGCCCCTTATTGGCAACAGGAGCAACATGTGTTTCGCCAACGATATTGGTGTGTTGCTGGCGCATATTTTCTATCTTCATATTTATTAGGTTTCCAAACTGTTGCCCGTAACTTAATACTTCTCCAGGCTGTTCAGAATGAATATGAACCTTTACAACATCCTCATCGGCAATAACCAATAAAGAATCTCCTAATTTGCTGAGATCATTTCTGAAGATGCCTTCATCGAAGGGGTGTATTGCCGTCTTTTCAGATTCAAAGCGGACCATAAATTCAGTACAATATCCAAATTCAATATCCTCTGTGTTAATGTGTCCCTGAACACTTTTATGGTGCTCTGTATTAACCAACTCATCCATGGACAAAGATGCAGAAGGTGTATCAGGCAGCTTTTCACCTTTTAAAACAGCTAGAAATCCTTCGTATACAAAAACAAGTCCTTGACCACCACTGTCAACCACGCCAACTTCCTTTAATACTGGGAGTAAATCCGGAGTACGTTTTAAAGAAGCTCTAGCTTCTTTTAATACTTCTTCCATAATGACAATGATGTCGTTTGAAGTCTCAGCTGCCTGAACAGCCTTTTTAGCCGAATCTTTAGCAACGGTTAAAATAGTTCCTTCTACAGGTTTCATGACTGCTTTATAAGCTGTCTCTACTCCAGCATCAAAGGCATGTGCAAAATCTGCCCCCGAGATTTGCGCCTTCGTTTCAATTGCCTTTGAAAAACCACGGAATAACTGTGAAAGAATGACTCCTGAATTCCCGCGCGCTCCCATTAGCAACCCCTTGGAAAGGGCTATTCCAACTTTTCCTATATGATCTTGAACATTATTTTTTACTTCCTTTGCCCCTGATGCCATTGATAAATTCATGTTTGTTCCAGTATCACCATCGGGCACGGGAAAAACGTTTAAAGCATCAACCATTTTTGCATTTGCTGCTAAATGATTGGCCCCTTGAATCACCATTTCGGCGAAACGTTTTCCATCTAAAGCTGTTATTGACACAAACTTTCCTCCTCTACTTAAGTTCGCCTAGCGAACTTACGGGTTCGTCACGCGAACTCCCTGAACGTAAATATTTACCGAGTCAACGGCAAGTCCAACAGTCTTATCGAGGGTATATTTAACCTTTGATTGCACGTTGTGGGCAATTTCAGAAATTTTCGTTCCATAGCTAACAATAATGTACATATCAATATGTAATGCCTCATTCTCTTGGCGAACAATTACGCCCCGAGTGAAATTTTCTCTTCGAAGTATTTCAGTAATTCCATCTTTAATTTGGTTCTTTGAGGCCATACCGACAATTCCATAGCATTCAATTGCCGCTCCTCCAGCGATGGTAGCGATTACTTCGTTTGAAATATCAATTTGTCCGTACTTAGTTTTTAATTCAATGGACATGAATCGTTCCCCCTCCTGAAAAAATTGCTCCTTGACTACAGTCATTTTACTATAGTCACTGCAATATTGAAAGTTATTCCTGCCTGTTTACTATAAGAGCATTTAATATTTAGTGATGTCAAGGCTTTTTTCTTGAAAGGTAACTATTGCAATCAAATAAGTTGTATGATAAATTATTAAGGTATCTCAAGTCTAGAAAATTTGTTCTAACAATTTTCTTTATCCAGATGAGAATCTTAAAGATTGCTGTATAAAGCTTTTGGTAGTTAAGGAGGGAAATCATTATGCCACGTCAATGTGTTGTAACTGGAAAGAAAACAACAACTGGTAACGCACGTTCTCACGCTATGAACGCAAATAAGCGTACATGGGGTGCTAACCTACAAAAAGTACGTATTCTTGTTGATGGTAAGCCTAAACGTGTTTGGGTTTCTGCAAGAGCGTTGAAATCAGGTAAAGTAGAACGCGTTTAATATGACCGTTTGAGAAGACATCCGCTAAGGATGTCTTTTCTTTTTGTACAAAAAAGTACAATTTAACTTTTTACCCTATTGTATAATATTCCCCAAAAAACAAAATAAAAAGCACCCAATTTTAACGGGTGCCATTCAATAAAGAAAGTTAATCAAACCTATAAACCCATACTATTCGTTTTTCTTAAACGCCCCAATCATCGCACGGACAAGTCCACCTAAAAACTTCGGCAGTTTAATTGTATAGAATTTCATACTGTCCCTCCTCACAAATCTCCCAGCTTATTTCAACTCAACTTTTTTCGAACGCCCTACCATATTATTCAAACGGTCGAAATCAGTACCTATTAATCGTGACTTCTTATCACTATTAATATGCCTTCTGAAAATGAAAAAGTACCATAATCACTAATAAGTTCATTACTAATACATAGTGTTGAACCGATAGAAATATGACGATTTTTCAAAGGAAATTTAAAGCCCTCTAGGGTGAGATTGCGGATATTTTGTGTTAAAGGAACAAAGGAAATATATTTTTTTGTATCTATTTTTTCAATGGTGTAGCTGCCTGCTTCCTTAATAAAAACAATGTTATTACGGTCAATTAAACAAATCTCAACTTCATTTTTTTCTTTGAACTGTGCAACCAATAAATGAACATTTGCAAATAAGTGATCCAGTCTTCCTCCAGTTGCACCAAATATACGGATAGTGCTTGGGTGCTGTTTTAGTGCCCAATTAAGAGCTAGTTCCATGTCCGTTTCATCTTTTTCTGGTCTAAACTTCTTAAATTCAGTTACACGTCCCTCAATATACTCTAATTCCTTCGACGTAACAGAATCAAAATCCCCAAAAGCAATGTCTGGGGTTATGTCTCTGTTTAATAAATGATAGACACCTCGATCTACTCCGACCCAGATTGCATCTTCATTCAAGTATTCTGTTAAAGTCGGCAAGTGGTCTTCAGGTCCCCCGGCAAGAATATTAATGATCATCAATACGTCTCCCTTTTTAAAATATGCAAAAAGCCAGCACTTAAGCTGGCCCTTTCCATTAACCTCTTATTAGCGAAATTGCCTTCGCATAATCTTCTTGATTATAAATCGCAGATCCAGCAACGAGGACATTTGCCCCTGCTTCCATACAAAGCCTTGCCGTTTCTGAATTAACACCGCCATCAATTTCTATCTCTATATTTAACCCTTTTTGGTCAGCCATTTCTTTTACTTTTCTTATTTTCGGAAGGACCTCTGGAATAAATTTTTGTCCGCCGAACCCCGGATTAACTGACATTAATAACACCATATCAATATCTCCAATAATATGTTGAATTGATTCCACGGGTGTTGCGGGATTTAATACCACACCGGCTTTAATTCCATAAGACTTAATATTTTGGATGGTCCGGTGCAGGTGCCTGCAGGCTTCCACATGGACAGTAATATAATCAGCTCCTGCCTTGGCAAATGCCTCAATATACTGATCAGGGTTCTCAATCATAAGATGGACATCAAGCGGAAGTTTCGTGATTGGACGAATGGCTTCTACAATTAGGGGTCCAATTGTGATATTAGGTACAAAATGACCATCCATCACATCTATATGAATGTAGTCTGCTCCACCTTTTTCCACAGCTATGATTTCTTCACCCAATTTCGAAAAATCGGCTGAAAGTATTGAAGGTGCTATTTTTACCATTAGTTAATACCTCGGCTTTCTATCTTTTATCTCCTGGAGGAAGTCTAAATAATGTTGGTAACGATAGGTTGGGATTTCACCGTTTTCCATCGCTAGTTTGACTCCACACTTTGGTTCAGTTACATGCAAACAGCCTCGAAATTTACAATTCTCACTTGCACTTTGTATTTCTGGGAAACAAAAAGTCAAATCTTCCGCTTCAATATTGGTGAATTCCAATGAACTAAATCCTGGCGTATCTGCAATTAGCCCATTTCCAATCTTGATTAATTCCACATGCCTTGTCGTGTGCTTACCTCGGCCTAGATGTGATGAGATATCATTTGTTTTTAACTCAAGATCGGGTCTGAGTACATTAAGTAAGGATGATTTCCCCACACCTGATTGACCAGCAAAAACAGATATTTTATTATCGACATGCGGACTTAACAATTCAATACCTGCTTCTGTTTCGGAGGAGGTAAGAATCACCTTATAACCGGCCGCTGTATACTGCTCTGCATACTCCTTGATCATTTTTTGTTCATCATCGTTTGTAAGGTCCATTTTGGTAATACAGATAAGTGGCTCAATTCGGTTAAATTCAACAAGCACTAGGAAACGATCTAATAACACTGTACTGAATTCTGGTTCAACTGCTGAAAAAACAAGTATGGCTTGATCTACATTTGCAATCGGCGGACGTATTAACTCATTCTTGCGAGGCTTAACCTCCATAATGTAACCTTCCAAGTCATTTTCAGCTTGAAAAACAACCTCGTCACCCACTAGGGGGGTAACCTTATTTTTTCTAAATACCCCCCTACCACGGCATTGTATTAACTTATCGTTTCCAAGTACATAATAGAAACCACTTAATGCTTTAACAATTTTTCCTTCAGGCATAGCCACACTCCTTGCCCTTTCAATTAAAAACACACCGATATTGATTATTCCGTTTCAGAATAGTTAATTACATCCTCCGCTATGACCTTGGTGTCCCGGATTACTCTATACCCAGCTTTTCCGCCGTATGGAATCGTTAATTCAATTTGTTTTTTTGTAGTTTCAGTTATAAAAAAGGTTTCTGCTGGTTCCGTCATGCTATGATTCATATCTTCAATATAGATGAGAACCTCCTGCTTAGGAACTGGTTCACCGGCGACCGGAACGGTCGGTTCATAATCGATTGTAATATCCTTGACTACCGTTTTAGGTGGCTTTTCCTCTTTACCTTTTGAGATAATAACGGTTATTGTTTCTCCCTTAGTCATTTCTGTCCCAGGTTTTGGTGTTTGCGATATAACCATATCTGCTGGAACCTTTTCATCAAACTTTTCCTCTTTCTCTATCTTGAGTCCTACTAAGGAAGCATAGTCTTCTGCACTTTTAAAAGTGTATTGGGTCAAGTCCTTGAGGATAATTTTTTCTGGTCCTTTGCTAACTTCAAATTCTAAAACAGTATCTTCAGGGATAATCTCGTCACCACCAGGTGGGGATTGGTTAAGGATCGTTCCTGGTTCACTTTCATCAAATTTCTCGGTTTTCTTAATATCTTTAAAATTCCTACCTTCCAATAAACGGAAAACGTCATCATAAAGTCTGCCAACATAATCTGAAAGCTCTGTTTTTCTTTTACCTGTACTAACATATAAGGTAACTTTTGTGTTTTCCTTTACCGTAGATCCAATTTCCGGATCAGTCTTGATAACTTCACCTTGCTCAATCTTGTCATCCGAGATTTCGATTTGGTTATCTACCTCTAAGCCATTAAGCTTAAGCTTTGAAATTGCATCAGATAATTCCATCCCACTCACATCAGGGACTTTGATATCCTTTGCAGATAATAATGGCGGTAAAAATGTAAAAGCTAATAATCCAAGAACACAAAGGATTAGAAAAGTCGAAATTAAGATCATTGGCCATTTTTTCCGTTCCTTCTTAATCTTTTTCTCCTTTTTTGGTTTATCCTTTTTGTTTTGAACAATTTTTTCAGTACTATGCACTAAAGTTTCATCCATGTTTTTATATGGACGGTCATTTGTTATGATCGGTATTGCTTTTGTTGCTTCTTCATCAACCGGAATGATAAACTTAGGTTCATTCATTCTTTCAGGATTCAAAGCCGTTCTTAAATCCTCCTCCATTTCATCGACACTGTTATAACGATGGAATGGATCTTTTGCAGTTGCTTTCAGGACAATATTCTCAACACTTTGCGGAATGTTTGAATTCCATCTTCTAACAGAAGGAGTTTCTGATTGGAGATGCTTTAACGCAATTGACACGGCCGATTCTCCAGAGAACGGTAGCCTGCCTGTTAAAATTTCAAACATTACAATCCCGAGGGAATATATATCAGATTTCCTATTTGCCATACCGCCTCGGGCTTGCTCGGGTGATAAATAGTGAACTGAACCTAAAACAGAATTTGTCTGGGTGATGCTAGTTGCACTAAGTGCCATAGCAATTCCAAAATCAGTAATTTTCACATTGCCATTACGATCAATAAGAATATTATGCGGCTTAATATCACGATGAATAATATGATTTTGATGGGCATGTGAGATGGCAGAAGTTAATTGCATCATAATATCTAAGGCTTTTTCAACACGAAGTGACGAGTGTTGGTTTATGTATTGCTTTAATGTTTGCCCATTCACGTATTCCATAACGATATAGTAAAGTGAATCCTCTTCTCCTACATCATAGATACTTACAATATTGGGATGGGTAAGACTGGTAGCTGACTGTGCTTCTCTATGAAAACGGCGAATAAATTCCTCATCATTGACAAAATCAAGGCGGAGCATTTTAACAGCAACTTCTCTGTCTAAAATCATATCATGTGCTAAATACACATTGGCCATACCGCCTCCGCCAATCATTTCTAAAACTTTATAGCGGCCGCTTATTCTCTTCCCAATAATCACTGCTCATCACCCAATTCAACATCATTAGTATACTCTAATATGATTAGGGTTATATTGTCTTCTCCACCATTCTCATTTGCCATGTTAATTAGGGTAGAAGCCTTTTGTTCGAGTGGTTCTTCATTTTGAAGTATTTGGACCATTTCCTTTTCATTCACTTTGTTAGACAAGCCATCAGAGCATAAAAGTAGAAAATCTCCTTCTTCAAACATAATCGTTTTTATATCGATTTTTACATCCAATTCGGTTCCCAGTGCTCTTAAAATCCAATTTTTCCTTGGGTGATGCTCCGCATCTTCTTTCGTAATTTGTCCGGTACGGACTAATTCATTGACAAGGGTATGGTCGTCAGTAAGCTGCTGAAATCCAGTATCATTAAGAATATAACAACGACTATCCCCGACATGTGCGATTGTTGTAAAATTTTCTGATGCAATCACAGCTTCAATCGTTGTGCCCATTCCTTCACATTCAACATGACTTCTTGAATGTTCGTATAGTAATTGATTAACCTGAAGGACATGAGTTTTTAGCCAAGCTTCCGCCTGGTCCGGTGTTTGAATTCCTTCAGATTTCTCCCACATTTCCTGGAGATGTGTAACACTCATTTTACTAGCAACATCACCAGCTAGGTGACCGCCCATACCATCAGCAACTATGGCAAGGCGGTGTCCATCCCGATTAACAAAAGTACCACCACTATCTTCATTATTCTGACGGACTCTGCCTTGGTCCGTTCTAAATATTGCTTTCACTTTTGTCACCTCGTCTCCTCTTTCCGCTCCTTTGCACGAAGTTGCCCACATGCTGCAGCTATATCTGATCCTTGCTCCCTGCGAATCGTAACATTAATCCCAAGGTTTTTTAATGTTTTTTCAAAAGCAAAGATTTTTTCCCTTGGTGTCCGTACATAATCCCTTTCTGGAACATAGTTAACGGGGATTAAATTCACATGGCACTTCAACCCTTTTAATAATTCAGCCAACTCCTCAGCATGCTCAACTGAATCGTTGACCCCGCCAAAAAGACCATATTCAAAGCTTATTCTACGGCCTGTCTTATCGATATAATACCTTACCGCAGCCATTAAGTCATCAAGTTTATAAGCCTTGTTAATCGGCATTAACCGTGAACGTAATTCCGTATTTGGTGCATGCAGAGAAATAGCAAAATTAATTTGAGTATCTTCATCAGCAAACTTATAAATTTTTGGAACGATTCCACTTGTTGAAACAGTTATATGGCGAGCCCCAATATTAAGTGCTTTTTCATGATTAATTATTTTTAAAAACGCCATCATATTATCGTAGTTATCGAAAGGCTCGCCAATACCCATTATAACCACTGAACTAACACGTTCATCAGTTTGATCAAGTGTTTGTTGTACTTTGACCACTTGAGCCACAATCTCACCAGCTTCTAAATGCCTTTTAAGACCGCCTAAAGTAGATGCGCAAAAGGTACAACCAATTCGACAGCCCACTTGTGTCGTAACACAAACGGAGTTCCCATAATCATGGCGCATTAACACTGTTTCAATGGAGTAGCCATCATGAAGCTCAAACAGGAACTTAATCGTTCCATCAGACGATGTTTGCTGAATCACCGTATTTAAGGTAGTTAGTTCAAATTGACTAGAAAGCTTATCTCTAAGTCCTTTCGAGACATTACTCATATCCTCAAAGGTTGTAATTCTTTTTTTATAAAGCCATTCAAAGATTTGATCGGCACGAAATGGCTTTTCGCCATTTTCTGAGAGCCAATCCTTTAATTCGTGTAACTGCAATGAATAAATTGATCTTTTCTTAATTTCTATAGTTGTGTTTGTCTCAGTTGTATTTAATTGTTCCAACTGTTACACCTTCTTTCTTATTGTCTAGCTCCAACGCCTAGGCGCTTACACTTTTCTTAATACTGCAATATAGAATCCATCCGAACCAATATCTTGCGGGAATATCTGCAAATCAAAGCCTGTAATAAGTGGCTGAATCGCTTCTGGCATTCGGTCTTTAAAGGATAAATCCCCTTCAAATTCAGGGTTATTCTCGAGGAATGTCTTAACCGTGAACTCATTTTCCTCTTTATCAACGGTACATGTACTATAAACAAGAATACCTCCCTTTTTCAGTAAAGGGGTTACGGATGTTAATAGGTCTTGCTGAATCGTACTTAAACGCATGATATCCGACTCAGTTTTCGTATATTTCATATCTGGCTTTCTCCTCATGACTCCGAGGCCGGAGCACGGAGCATCGAGTAGAATTCGGTCAAATGACTCATTCTTAAACTTTTCCTGTAATTGTCTTGAATCAGAGACACTTGTTTTAATATTTTCTAGCCCTAACCGTTTAGCATTATCATTGATTAAGCGAACTTTGTGCTGGTGAAGATCAACAGAGATTACTTCACCGGTATTGTCCATTTTTTCAGCTATATGCGTACTTTTCCCGCCTGGTGCCGCACAGGCATCAAGAATATATTCGTTTGGCGATGCACCTAATGCATAGGCTGCGAGCATCGAACTTTCATCTTGGATGGTAAACATACCGTATTTAAAGGAAATTGTCGAAGCCAGGTTTCCTTTTAACGAACGAATCGCCTCAGGAATAATCGGGCTTTTTTCAATTTGATAACCATCTTCCTCTAAGATGGCAACACATTCATCTCGTGAAATTTTCGTGAGATTGACTCTTGCCGTTTGCAAAGGTGCAGTTAAGTTTATCTCACACATTTCTTTCGTTTTATCGAAGCCGAATTGGTGAACCCATCTGTTAATTAGCCATTCAGGATGACTAGTTTCAAGTGCGAGCCTTTTGTTAGGGTCGGACACTTGTTCTAATGATCGAAGTCCTTCTCTCTGAATACTCCGTAAGACGCCATTAACTAAACTGCCAATTCCTTTATGCCCTCGATTTTTGGCAATTTCAACTGCTTCGTAAATGGCAGCTCGATCTGGAATTCGATCAAGGTAAACCATTTGATAAAGGGTAAGCCTCAATAAATGGTGAACCCAATTTGCTAATTTTTTATTATCTTTGACAAAAGGCTCTAAAAAATAGTCAAGAGCCATTCTTCGTTGTAATGTTCCATACACTAATTCTGTTAACAGGCCCACATCCTTATCTGACAACTCATTTTTTTCAATTGTCGTATTAAGAAGTAAATTACTGTAGGATTGATTCTTTTCAATCGTAACTAACATATCCATTGCAATTGACCGGACATTATTTTTTGTTGAAGTCATGCTAGTCTCCCAACTTCGTGCCTATAGATATTTTTGAACCCCTTAAAAATTGTTCACTCATCATCTTTGTTTTCCCAGAAGGCTGTAGTTCAATGATGTGTATCGCTGTTTCATTCCCCGTACTCACCGTGAAGCCATCGGGTTCAACCTTCATAACAGTCCCAGGCAAGGCTCCCATTAGACCTGCCACTTTTCTTGCACGCCAGATCTTTAAAACTTGGCCGTTCAAGGTTGTAAATGCAACTGGCCATGGGTTTAACCCACGGATATGGTTATAGATTTCTTCACCGGTTTTGGCCCAATCAATTTTTTCCTGTTCCCGTTTAATATTGGATGCAAAAGTTGCGTCTGCATTGTTTTGTTGTCTCGGAGTAAGTTTTCCCTCCAACAGAAGCGGCAGGGTTTCCGATAATAACTTAGCCCCTGCTGTACTTAATTTGACGTGAAGTGTGCCAACATTGTCGTCTTCAGTAATTGGAACTTCGATGCTTGTTAAGATATCTCCAGCATCTAATTTTTCAACCATATACATGATTGTGACACCGGTTTTTTGTTTTCCTTGCATAATAGCGTAATGGATTGGAGCACCGCCGCGTAGTTCTGGAAGTAAGGATGCATGGACATTAATACAGCCATGTTTTGGTGCCTCTAATAATTTATTGGGCAAAATTTGTCCGAACGCAACTGTAATAATTAAATCCGGATTCAAGGAAAGGATTTTCTCGAGCTCTTCTTCTTGACGGATTTTTTCTGGTTGAAATACTGGAATCCCATGTTTTAGTGCCTCAACCTTAACCGGAGGTGGTGTCAATATCTTTTTTCTTCCGACCGGTCGATCTGGTTGTGTTACAACACCAATAACTTCATATCCATCATGAAGGATTTGTTGTAAAACTGGTACGGAAAAATCCGGAGTTCCCATAAAAACAATCTTCGTCATTCAGCTTCTACCCCTTTTACTTCATCTTCCTCTAGATATTTTGTAACTTTAGTCGTAAATAAAATCCCATCTAAATGATCGATTTCATGCTGAATCGCCCTAGCGAGGAAGCCTTCTGCTTCTAATCTGTACTTTCTGCCTTTACGGTCAAAGGCTTCAATCTTAACAAAATTTGGCCTAGTTACTTCACCAAATAATCCTGGAAAACTTAAACAACCCTCTGGTCCTGTCTGTTCACCGGAGGTTTCTAAAATGATTGGATTAATCATTTCAATCGTCCCTAATTCATCATCAATATCAACAATGGCAACTCTTGCATCCAATCCGATCTGCGGAGCAGCAAGTCCAACCCCATCGTATTCAATCATCGTGTCATACATATTATCTAGTACTTTGGCCAGCTTTCTATCAAACTTATCTACTGGCTTGCACGTCTGCTCAAGTATTTCAGCAGGGTATGTTACTACTTTAAGTGTTGGCAAATCATTTCCCCCATTATTAATGCCATTTATTCAGGCGTAAATTAATTTTTTTATTGCTTACATTTTCACCAAAAAAGCAAAATATTAACCTTTAACGTCCTTTAGGTCAGACAGTTTACATTAAAATAAATGGATTGACATCAATTGTAACCAGTAATCCACTTTTGGTATCTGTTTGGTATTGATCTAAAATCGTTTTTAACATTTTTGCCAAGTTCGGTTCCCGCTTGTATTTTATCAGACATTGATAGCGATATCTATTATTAATCCTAGGAATAGGCGAGGCTGCTGGTCCTAAAACGACCGCATGGGTAGAGACCTGTGAACGTACAAAGCTAACAATTTTTTCTGTAGCCGTAACGACTGTCATTAATTGTTCATGACTGACAGTGATTAATGATAGATAATAGAAGGGTGGATAATGATGGTTTTTTCGCATCATCATTTCCCTTTGATAAAAGAGATCATAATCTTGTGTCCCTGCCAGCTCGATACTATAGTGTTCAGGTGTGTAGGTCTGAATAATGACTTCGCCCGGCAATTCGTGACGGCCTGCTCTTCCACTCACTTGTGTTAATAATTGAAAGGTTTTTTCAGATGCACGGAAATCAGGTAAATGAAGCATGGTATCTGCTGAAAGTACGCCAACCAGGGTGATATTGGGGAAATCCAGGCCTTTCGCAATCATTTGTGTCCCGAGGAGAATATCTGCTTTTCCATTTTGAAAATCAGTTAATAATCGTTCATGAGAACCCTTTCGTCCTGTCGTATCCACATCCATACGAATAACTCTTGCTTCAGGGAGTATTTTCCCGAGTTCATCCTCCACCTTTTGTGTACCTGTTCCAAAATAACGAATATACTCACTTGAACATTCTGGGCATTCTTTCGGAACATGACTTTCATAACCGCAATAATGACATTTCATTTGTTCATGAACACGGTGGTAAGTAAGGGAAATGTCGCAATTAGGACAATTCATGACATAGCCACAATCCCGGCACATCACAAAGGATGAATGTCCTCGTTTATTTAAAAATAAAACAGATTGTTGTTTTTTTTCGATCCGGTCCTTTAGCATCTCAAATAGCTTCCGCGAAAACATGGACCGATTGCCATTACGGAGTTCTTCACGCATATCTATAATCTCTACCGAAGGGAGCGATTGATTGTTCATCCGACTAGGGAGTGATAACAGATGATATACCTTCTTTTGAGCCCTGGCAAATGATTCAAGTGACGGGGTGGCACTTCCGAGTACAACAGGGCAGTTATAAGTTCGTGCCCTTTCAATGGCCACATCCCTGGCATGGTAACGAGGCATTTCCTCCTGCTTGTAGCTTGTTTCGTGCTCTTCATCAATAATAATAATTCCTAAATTCTCAAAAGGCGCAAATATCGCAGATCTTGCACCCACCGCAACCTTTACCTCTTTGCGTTGAATCTTGCGCCATTCATCGTATTTTTCTCCTGCTGATAAACCACTGTGCAAAACAGCGACCAAATCCCCAAATCTTCCTTTAAACCGATTGACCATTTGTGGGGTAAGTGAAATTTCAGGCACTAAGACAATTGCTTCCTGCCCTCTTTCAATCACTTCTTGAATCGATTGGAGGTAAATCTCTGTTTTCCCGCTTCCCGTTACCCCATAAAGCAAAAAGACTTCATGTCGGTTTGTTTCAATCGAATTAAGAATAGGTGCTATTGCTGTTTGTTGGGAGGTTGTTAATGGTAACGGCTTTGAACGCTTAAATGTACTATGTTCAAACGGATCGCGATAAACTTCCATTTCAAATTCAATAAGAAGCTTTTTCTCTACGAGAGCTTTGATGGTTGCAGATGTTGCTATTTTTTCAGCTACCAGCTTTCGCATTTCAACTGCATCGAAATGCTCGATGAAATAACTTAGGACTTGCTTTTGCTTTTCTGCTTTGGCGGGAAAATGAGCAACTTCCTCTTTTAACTCTGCCAAAGATAAAAGCGGGCGAACAAATTTAAGCTTTTTCTTTTTAACCTTTTCCTTGACAATATAAATTACTTCCAGATTCCCTTTTGCTGCTTCTTTCTGTAATAAAGGAACCATTCCATTCTTCAAGGCTTCTTCCCAGTCAACCAGTTGATTGCTTTCAAAAAGAGCATGGAGGGGTTCTGGAAGATCAGTAATCTGCATACCTGCGGCAAGCTGTACACTTTTTTCATACTTCGCTTTCAAGGCCGCAGGGAGCATGACCTGATAGGCAAAAATTTTAAAACAAAGTGTATGTTCTGTCAGCCAGTCACCCAGTTCCAATAATTCCGTGTTTAAAACAGGCTCAAGCTCCATCGGTTCGATGATTTCTCTTAATTTCTTAAATTCAGATTGTGATTTTAACGATGTGACAAACCCCTGGATTTTTCTCGGACCGAATGGGACAATCACCCTCATTCCCGGCTGAATGACTCCACTCCACTGTTCCGGAATCAAATAATCAAAGGCCCGATCCGTTTGCTTTGTTGGTACATCCACAATCACACTAGCTATTTCCATTCTTATCCATATCCTTCATAAGAGAAGTAATTTCCTCAATAATCATTTTTGCTACATTACTTTTTGACATCAGTGGTAATTCCCTAATTGCACCTGAGCGCTTAAAAAGCGTCACAATGTTTGTATCCGTCCCAAACCCTGCACCTTCCGCTTTTACATTATTGGCAACAATCATATCGGCATTTTTCACCGTTAATTTTTTTCTGGCGTATTCTTCCACATTTTCGGTTTCAGCAGCAAAACCAACAAGTACTTGGTTTTTCTTTCTCTTTCCCAGCTCTAACAGAATATCTTTCGTTCTTTCTAATTCAATAGTCGAGTCACCTGCTTGTTTCTTTACCTTGTGATCGTAGGTAACTTTTGGACGGTAATCAGCAACAGCTGCTGTTTTTATGACCACATCTGCTAATGGATAATAGTTCAGGACCGCGTTGTACATATCCTCTGCGCTTTCAACTTTCACCACTTCAACTCCTATTGGAGGAGTAAGATTAACTGGCCCAGAAACTAAAACAACATGAGCACCTTGTTTTATTGCTTCCTCAGCTAGTGCATAACCCATTTTTCCCGTAGAGTGATTCGAAATAAACCGGACAGGATCAATCTTTTCACGAGTAGGTCCTGCTGTAACCACCACTGTTTTCCCTTTTAAGGGTTTGTGACCTGCATTCATAAAGTATTCCCGAACAATCTCGACGATTTTTTCAGGTTCTTCTAATCGACCCTTTCCTACATATCCACAAGCCAGATAACCCTCACTAGGTTCAATAAATTGGTATCCATATTCGGCCAGAAGGGAAAGGTTTTTTTTCACAGCAGGATGATCATACATATGTACATTCATAGCAGGGGCAATCCACACGGGTGATGTTGCTGCAAGGAGTGTAGTTGTAATCATATTATCAGCGATTCCGTTAGCTAATTTTCCGATTGTATTGGCTGTAGCTGGAGCAACAAGGATTAAATCAGCCCAATCTGCTAAATCAATATGGGCAATGACACGCGGATTTATCTCATCAAAGGTATCAATATATACTTCATTACGGGATAATGCCTGAAAGGTTAATGGCGTAACAAACTTTTGAGCTGAGTCACTTAAAATAACTTTTACATGTGCTCCCGTCTGAACAAGCTTACTTGTTAGTGCTGCTGCTTTATATACAGCTATTCCACCTGTGACACATAATAATATTTTTTTATCTTTCATCATCGCTTCCCCCGTTTCTTAGTCCAATAGTCTTTCTTTTATTATGCAAGAATGAAATCAATTTTTCATCTTTTACCTACTGACATTCGACAAAATCCACAATAAATAGAAATTCCAAAATAAAAAAGGCTGACATATAAGGTTTCACCTCTTTTGTCACGCCTTCCTCATCAATTCTTTCGATATAAGTATTATTTACTACTCAGCAGATGTTTCTGCTTTCTTAGAAATACGGTAGGTTAATTCACCGCTATAAATTTCCTCAAGTGCTTTACCAACATGCTTGTGGGAAACGTATTTTGGGAGTCTTTCATCCTTCACTTGGGACATAACACGTGCGCGCTTTGCAGCAACGGACACAAGTGAGTATTTAGAATCAATTTTTTCAAGCAACGAATCAATAGAAGGGTATAGCATATTATTCAACCTCCAGCAATTTTTTATAGCGATGTTCTACTCGTTCTCTGCGGCAATGCTCCGCAGTAACAATGGCTTTCACACGTTCACAAGCTCGTTCTACTTGATCATTTTCAACAACATAATCATATAATTCCATCATTTCAATTTCTTCCCGCGCAGATAACATTCTATTGTGGATAATGTCATCTGTTTCTGTTCCTCTTGTTACTATCCGATTTTTTAATTCAGACAAACTTGGCGGCATGAGGAAAATAAATAAGCCTTCAGGAAACTTTTCACGAACCTGACGGGCACCTTTTACTTCGATTTCTAAAAAGACATCTTTTCCAGCATCTAAGGTTTCTCGAACATAGTCGACTGGGGTTCCGTAATAATTGCCAACAAATTCAGCATACTCTAACAACTTCCCCTGTGTAATTAACCGTTCAAATTCTTCCCTTGACTTAAAAAAGTAATCTACTCCATCAATCTCCCCTTCTCGAGGGGAACGGGTTGTCATCGAAATGGAGTACTCAAAAGCTGTATCCGGATGGGAAAAAATTTCTTTCCGAACCGTTCCTTTTCCAACCCCGGATGGACCGGAAAGTACAATTAACAATCCTTTTTCCTGCATTTTCAAAAATCCTACCCTTCATCAATTATTTCATCACGATCATCTAAACGGTGTGCAACTGTTTCAGGTTGTACGGCCGATAGAATAACATGGTCACTATCCATAACAATCACCGCTCGTGTCCGTCTACCGTATGTGGCATCAATTAATGCCCCCCGGTCTCGAGCATCTTGAATAATTCTTTTTATTGGAGCAGATTCAGGGCTGACAATTGAAATAATTCGATTGGCAGAAACAATATTTCCAAATCCAATATTAATTAATTTAATCGACATGGTATTCATCCAATCATTAATAATATATTTTGACCGTCTCAAACCATTTCTAAACAACAATTACTCGATATTTTGAACCTGTTCCTTAAGCTTCTCTAGCAGACTTTTAATATCGACAACCTGTTTCGCAATGTTCGAATCATTAGCTTTGGAACCAATCGTATTCGCTTCTCTGTTCATTTCCTGGACGATAAAATCTAATTTCCTTCCAATTGGTTCCACACTAGTAAGGGTCTGTAAGAATTGTTGAATATGACTTTTTAAACGGGTAACTTCCTCATTTATATCTGCCTTATCAGCAAAGACGGCCACTTCCGTTAATATCCTCGTTTCATCCAATTGACCATTAATGAATTCTTCCATCCTTTTCGTGAGGCGCTCCTTATAGGATTGAGCCACATGGGGTGCAAATTTCTGAAGTTCAAGAACAGCTTTTTCTAATTGGGAAATGATCGCAAGCAGATCTTTTTTCAATTCTTCTCCTTCTGCAGAGCGCATTTGTTTTAATACAATGGCTGCTTCCTCGGTTGCGGCAAGAACGAGTTTCTCCAGTTCATCATTTCCAATTTCGCTTTCTTCAATATGTAAGAGTTCACTTCTGCTAAGCAAATCCTGAAGTGTTATTGTTCCATCGACC
Source organism: Neobacillus drentensis (assembly GCF_036962125.1). GTDB lineage: Bacteria > Bacillota > Bacilli > Bacillales > Cytobacillaceae > Neobacillus > Neobacillus drentensis_B. The sequence continues at coordinate 65,524 of NZ_JBALOA010000005.1, read as the reverse complement.
TCATAGTTATCACGTACCTGCTTAATCGTTTCGTAATACTCATCAAGAAGTTTCCAATCAATATGGACCTTACGGGTAACGACACCCTCACCCTCTAAGCTGACATAAACCTCAACTCTGCCACGGCGAATATACTGACTAAGTTTCTTTTTCATTCTATCTTCTATTTTTAAAAGCTGTCTAGGCATGCGGATATTCATTTCACAAAAACGGTGGTTTACAGTTTTTACTTCCACATTAACAGAGAAAGAATCAGATTCTGTTTTGGCTCTTCCAAATCCCGTCATACTAATAACCATTTTGTGCACATCCAATCTCCTGAAAAATTGATCGGCCAAAAAAGACAAAAGGTAATAGAGTGATTCTATTACCTTTTGGATTATAACACACTTTATTTTGTTTTTCTTAACAAAAATGAACCGGCTAGTAAAAAAGTTGGAATCGATGATAACCCAACAATCAATAACCAATCCTTTGCAGCAATCGGGAGAGTATGGAAAACAGGCTGCAGAGGTTGGTAGTAAATAACAACTAGCATTAATACAAGGGAAGAGATAACCGCCCAAACAAGATATGGATTGCCAAAAGGGTTTCTGGAGAGAACTGATTTTTCACTTCGACAATCAAAGACGTGAATGAGTTGTGCCATCACGAGTGTAGCAAAAGCTACAGTTTGTGCATATGGCAAACGTGCAGGATCGTTATGGTAAACAATCATGAAAGAAAGCAAGGTTACAATACCTATCAGGAATCCACGCGATACGACCTTCCATCCCAACCCGCGCGAAAAAACACCTTCATCTGGACTGCGCGGCTTCCGTTTCATCACGTTTTCTTCCGGCCGGTCGAGTCCAAGTGCCATTGCAGGCAGACCATCAGTAACCAAATTCACCCAAAGAATCTGGATAGGAATGAGCGGGAGTGGGAGCGCTAAAATCATTGCAAATAGCATTACCAAAATTTCCCCCACATTGGAAGCAAGTAGGTATCGGACGAACTTTCGAATATTTTCATATATATTTCTACCTTCAACGATAGCCGCCTTAATGGTCGCAAAGTTATCATCCAACAAGACAAGCGCCGAAGCTTCCTTAGCCACATCTGTACCGGTAATTCCCATTGCAACACCAATGTCAGCCGCCTTAATAGCTGGAGCATCGTTTACACCATCACCTGTCATCGCCACAATATGTCCACGATTTTGTAATGCCTTGACAATCTTCAATTTATGCTCTGGTGAAACCCTTGCAAAAACGGAAACATCATTAACGACTTCTTCCAATTCTTCGACAGACATTTCAGATAAGGTATTCCCGTCAATAACCTTACTTTTATTGGTTATGATTCCAAGTTGTGTGGCAATCGCTTTTGCCGTTATCACATGGTCACCGGTAATCATAACGGTTTTAATTCCTGCTTCCTTACATTCTTTGACCGCTTGTTTCACTTCTGGTCTTGGTGGATCTATCATTCCTTGGATACCAATAAGTGTTAAATTTTTCTCTGCTTCATGTTCACTTAATATCACGGTGTTAGCCTGAATTGGTTTAAAAGCAATTGCAATTGTCCGGAGCGCCTGTGCAGCAAGTCCGTTTACTGCCTCCTGAACCCTGACAAGTGTCTCTTTATTTAGAAATTGTGTTCTCTCGTCCCAAAGGACAGATTCACTAATACCTAATAGTACGTCTGGTGCCCCTTTTGTGACAATAAAATGCCGGTCCTGCTTGTCTTTAACATGGACACTCATCATTTTTCGTGTTGAATCAAATGGGAATTCATCGATAATCGTAAATTCATCTAATAATTTAGTACGATCAAAACCCGCCTTCATTGCACTTACTAACAGGGCCCCTTCAGTAGGATCACCATCAAGTAAATAATCATCATCCTTGACGACTAAATCTGAATGATTACATAACATCCCAAAAATAAGCATTTGCTGTAAGGCTTTTTCATCTTTAGGATTTATATTTCGTTCATTTCTATAAAAGTTGCCTTGCGGTCGATAGCCAACACCGTCTACTGTCCACGTTTGCCCCCCGCTCCATAAATGAGTAACCGTCATTTTGTTCTGTGTCATTGTTCCGGTTTTATCCGAACAAATGACCGAGGCACAGCCAAGTGTTTCAACCGCAGGGAGTTTCCTTACTATCGCATTTTTCTTAATCATCTTTTGGACACCAAGTGATAATGCCACAGTTACAATTGCCGGTAAGCCTTCTGGAATAGCAGCAACGGCGAGGGAAACTCCTGCTAAAAACATCTCATAGATATCGTGGCCTCTTAACACACCTACCACAACAACAAGGACGGTTAATAACAAGGCTACAGTTATTAAGATTTTTCCTAATTGCTCTAAACGGCGTTGTAATGGTGTATCTTGCGCCTCAGCATTTTGGAGTAGGTCAGCGATTTGTCCCATGGCTGTTTTCATGCCTGTTCCAATGACAACGCCAATTCCGCTTCCCCTTGTAATCATCGTCCCCATAAAGGCAATATTCTCCATATCACCAATTCCTGGGTTAGGGTTATTGAGGGGCTCAATATGTTTGGAAACAGGAACTGATTCACCAGTAAGTGCCGATTCCTCAATTTCTAAACTTTTTGACTCAATCACGCGGACATCGGCACCGATTCGGTCCCCGCTTGCAAACTTCAAAATATCACCTATGACAATATCCTTCGAAGGAATTTTGACCCACTGTCCATCCCGAAGCACGGAAACTTGCGGGGCTGATAATTCCTTTAACGCCTGCAGTGATTTCTCTGCCCTTCTTTCTTGAAAGAATCCTAGAAAGCCATTGATGATGACGATGGCGATAATCGCAATGGCATCAATGTATTCGCCAAGTAAACCAGATATTAGTGTAGCGGCAAGTAGAACTAGCACCATAAAATCTTTAAATTGACTAAAAAATAAGAGTAAAGCTGATTGCTTTTCTCCTTCTTCCAATTCATTAAGACCGTAGAGCTTGATCCGCTTTTTTACTTCTTCCTGCGATAATCCCGAAGAAAAGTCGGTTTCTAAGGCCTTTTCTACTTGATCTATCTTCATTTCATGGAATTTCATCCGACCATCTCACTTCCCCCTTTAAATACCATAAGTACATGCTCTAAAGAAAGCTTATTCAGGGTCGTCCCAAAAAATGCTATGATATGGTGAAAGAAAAATTAGATAATAGGTTAAAAATAAGACAGTCTTTTTTTAGTAAGCTATAATGAATTCATATGAATGTAGTAAAGGATGTTTTCCATGTCATTTGATGGTTTATTTACAAAAGCAATGGTCGATGAGCTGGTCCGTTCGTTAAAGGGCGGACGGATTAATAAGGTTCATCAGCCCTATAAAAATGAAGTAATTCTAACCATTCGTGCGAATGGTGTCAATCAAAAGCTGCTATTATCTGCTCACCCAAGCTATGCACGGGTTCAGTTCACTAACGAAGCTTATGATAATCCAAGTGAACCGCCAATGTTTTGTATGCTTCTCAGGAAACATGTGGAAGGATATATTTTAGAGGATTTATATCAAGTAGAAACGGAACGCATGATCGTCCTAGAAATTAAAGGCAGGAATGAGATTGGAGATATTAGCTATAAACAATTAATAATTGAAATTATGGGCAGACATAGCAATATCGTGCTCGTTGATAAATCGCGGAATATTATCCTCGACAGCATTAAGCATGTCTCGTTTGCGGTGAACAGCCACAGGGCAATTTTGCCTGGCCAGCCATATGTTTTTCCACCTGCCCAGCATAAAAAAAATCCATTTCATTTATATGAAGAGGACCTTTTAAGAAACATTGATTTTAATGCAGGTAAAATTGACCGTCAATTGGTTGAACAATTTGCCGGGATTTCTCCACTTTTCGCCAAGGAAGTGATCTTCCAAAGCGGTCTTGCCAACCGTGCTACTGTCCCGGGAACGTTTATAAGTATGGTTAAAAAAGTTGAAACAGGAGGAGATATACTCCCTTCCATTATTTCGGCAGGCGGTAAGGACGCATATTACTTATTTCCACTTGAGCATCTAAAAGGAGAAATAAAAACATATCCCACTTTAAGTGAAATGCTTGATCGTTTTTATTTTGGAAAAGCTGAACGAGACCGGGTCAAACAGCAAGGAAATGATATTGAACGATTTATTCATAATGAAAAAGAAAAGAATGAAAAGAAAATTGATAAGCTGAGAGCTACCTTAAAAGAAGCGGAACGAGCTGAACAATTTCAACGCTATGGCGAACTGTTAACGGCTAATCTATATGCGGCTAGTAAAGGGATGCGTGAAATTGAAGTTCTTAATTATTATGATGAATCCGGAGGGATGATTATCATTCCGCTTGACCCGCGGAAAACACCTTCTGAAAACGCCCAAAAGTATTTTTCTAAATACCAAAAGGCAAAAAATGCTCTTGAGATTGTTGTTGAACAAATTGAAAAAGCACAAGTTGAAGTCACCTATTTTGATAATTTATTGCAGCAAGTTCAGGCCGCTTCCCCTAAGGATATTCAAGAGATTCGGGAAGAACTAGTAGAAGGCGGCTATATTCGGGAACGGCAAAAAAAGAAATTGAAGAAGACACAAAACATAAAGCCTGTTTTAGATCATTTTATTTCTAGCGATGGTACGGAGATTATCGTTGGCAAAAATAATAAACAGAATGACTATTTAACAAATAAGTTGGCGGCAAGGGATGAGATTTGGCTTCATACTAAGGACATTCCCGGCTCACACGTGGTGATTCGCAGCAAAGAACCATCTGATGAAACGATTCGTGAAGCGGCCGTTTTAGCCTCTTATTTCAGTAAGGCACGCAATTCAAGTTCTGTTCCTGTCGACTTTACCAAAGTCCGATTTGTTAAAAAACCTAGCGGTGCCAAGCCTGGATTTGTGATTTATGATAATCAACAAACTGTATATATCACCCCGGATGAAGAATTGGTTCTTAAATTGAAGAAAAATTAGAAAAAGAGGATGTCCTAGAGCTTTGGACATCCTTTTTCTGTAGTATTACTAGTGAAGTTACAATAAAATTAGTGGATTCGACCAGATTTTTTCATTTCAATGGGCGAATTTTGAACTTCTATGGGCGAATTCTCTTGTTTAATGGGCGAATTCCACAAGTTAATGGGCGAATCGCCAAATTGACAGGCCAACGATTTCTTTATGATATTAAAGAGTAACCCCATCAAATTGTTTACTCCATTCAGAGGGTGCCTGACTCCATGCTATTAAACTCTCTTGATCATCTCTCATGATATAGCCCTTTTCAATCGCTACCTCTACTAATGTAGGAAAGTTTGTCAGTGACAGACTCGTAATGTCAGCCTGTTCGAATGCTTCTTTGCCCTTTTGGAGTCCATATGTAAAAATGGATACCACTCCAAGCACCTCACAGCCAGCTTCTCTTAAAGCTTGAACAGCTGTAATCACACTTCCACCCGTTGAAATTAAATCTTCCACTACCACTACTTTCTGCCCCTCTTTAACTGTCCCCTCAATCTGATTCCCTTTCCCATGTCCCTTTGCTTTGGAACGAACATAGCACATGGGTAAATCCATCAGTTCGCTCACCCAGGCGGCGTGTGGGATTCCGGCTGTTGCTGTTCCCGCAATCACTTCTGCCTCTGAAAAATGTTCAAGAATAAGTTTTTGCAAACCTGAGGCAATTTCTCTTCTTACTGCAGGGAAGGAGAGAGTTAATCGATTATCACAATAAATGGGGGACCTCAGTCCAGAAGTCCATGTAAATGGGTCCTGTGGCTTTAAGGCTACCGCATTCATTTCTAATAGTCTTTCAGCAATTACATGTTTCATAGTTTTATCCCCTTCCATGCTTCCATCCATTTTTCAAAGCTTTTGACTTGGTCAACTGACCGAGTAATCGAACGCCCTACCACAATTGAACTAACCCCCGAATTTCTTGCATATTCCGGTGTTGCCACTCTCTTTTGATCTCCAACCTGATCAGACTCCATGCGAATACCTGGGCATACGGTCAAAAACGATGCCCCAGCTTTTTCCCTAATAAAAGCAGCTTCCCAGGCAGAGCAGACAACACCGTCTAAACCAGCTTCCTTTGTAAGCTGAGCATAATGCAAAACGGATTCTTCCAAGGAAACAGGAATGAGCTGTTCTTTATTCATTTGCTCTTCTGAAGTGCTTGTCAACTGTGTAACGGCAATACATTCAGGGCGTTTCCGTCCGTTGGCAGTCCCTGCTTCGAGCCCTTCAAGTGCTGCATTCATCATTTCTTTTCCCCCAGCAGCATGGACATTAACTAAGTCACATTCCAAGCGGGCAAGACCCTTCATCGCACTTTTTACGGTATTCGGAATATCATGAAGCTTTAAATCTAGGAAAATACGATGACCTTGTTCTTTTAATTGATGAATGATTGATGGCCCTTCTTGGTAAAACAACTCCATACCAACCTTTACAAATAGCTCTCTGCCTTCAAACGGCTCCAAAAAACGATTTACTTCGCGGCTATTAGCAAAATCAAGCGCGATGATAAGCGAGTTGTCCATGTTCCTTCCAGCTCCTTCCTGTACATTCACTGATGTGTACAAATCCTAATTTTTCAAGTAGTTCAGGCAGTTCCTGAATAATCGTAGGACATACAAATGGGTCTACGAAATTAGCGGTACCGACTGCGACTGCACTTGCGCCCGCATAAAAATACTCAATGACATCACTAGCTGTCTCAACGCCGCCCATACCGATAATTGGAATCCCAACAGCCTGGCTTACTTCGTGAATCATTCGAATTGCTACTGGCTTTATTGCCGGGCCGGATAATCCGCCTGTTCGATTCGCTAGGATTGGTTTGCCTGTTTTTATATCAAGTCTCATTCCAATAAGGGTATTTATCATGGTCAACCCATCCGCGCCACCATCTTCAACAGCCTTTGCCATTTCAACAATGTTTGTGACATTGGGCGATAGCTTCACATATACAGGTACCTCTGATACCGCTTTAACCTTACGGGTTAATTGTTTCGCTATTTCCGGAATAGTTCCAAAAGCAATCCCGCCGGTTTTTACATTAGGGCAGGAGATATTCAGTTCAAGTGCATGAACATTGGAAGCCTTTGAAATTTGACGGGCTACCTCCACGTAATCCTCTTCAAGCGAGCCAGCAACATTTGCAATAATTGGTACATCGTACTGAGATAAAAAAGGAAGCTCTGCGCCAAGAACCTTTTCTAATCCAGGATTTTGCAGGCCAATTGCATTTAGCATGCCTGCAGATGTTTCGGCGACACGAGGTGTTGCATTTCCGAATCTTGGTTCGACGGTTGTAGCTTTAATCATTATCGCCCCGAGTACACTCAGATCATAGAACTGACTGTATTCTCTGCCGAACCCAAAGCAGCCAGAAGCAGGCATGATTGGGTTTTTTAAGTGTAAGCCTGGTAATTCGATGTTTAAGCGACTCATATCAATACCTCCCCTGCCTGGAATACAGGACCATCACTACAGACTTTTTTATAAGAAGCGCCTGTCGGATCATCCTTCTTTTTACATACACAAGCAAAGCAGGCACCAATGCCGCAGCCCATCCGCTCTTCTAGTGATAAGAATACTTTTTTATCTTGATAATTCTGCTCAATTGCTCTTAACATCGGAGTTGGTCCGCATGTATAGATACAATCAAACTGCAATTCTTTCATTACATCTGTCACAAAGCCCTTTCTACCAAAGGAGCCATCCACAGTCGCTACATAAGTTTCCCCATTTTTCAAAAACTCTTCTTCGTAAAAGACAGCTGATGCGGTTTGGAAGCCAAGCACATGGATGACTTTAACTCCTTTTGCGACTAACTGATTTGATAATTCATATAGTGGGGGAACACCAATTCCACCGCCGACAAGTAAGGCAGTATCTCCTTTGCTGACTTCTTCAACAGGAAAACCATTACCTAGTGGACCAAGGATATCAACAAACATTCCTGCTCTTAATTCTGCAAGCAAGGAAGTTCCTTTCCCTTCCTTGCGGTAAATCATGGTTAACATTTTTTGTTCCTTGTCGTACGAGGATATACTAATAGGCCTGCGTAACAGTGGATCTAAACCATTGGTTACTTTAATATGGACAAATTGACCTGGCTCCGTTATTTGAGAAACCAATTCTCCTTCAATGGTCAGCTCATAGATATCTGAAGCAATCTCTTTTTGGCTTAGAATTTTGCATAACTCTTTACTAATCATGCAAAAACAGCCTCCTTTTTCACTTGGTCCATCGCTTCAGCCGAAAAATTCATTGATTCAATGACTTTAAGGATCGCGTCAGCTGTATCTAAGGATGTTAAGCATGGAACACCATTTTCTACGGCTTCGCGGCGAATTCTAAATCCATCCCGTTCAGGCTGTTTTCCTTTTGTCAGTGTATTAATAATGAATTGCGCCTCACCGTGTTGAATAACATCCAACAGCGTCTTTCCGTCTGAACCAATCTTGCTGACGACTTTCACTCGTAGTCCAGCAGCTTCTAGGACAGTGGCTGTACCACTCGTTGCCATTAAACGATAGCCGTTAGCGGAAAATCGCTTCGCGAGCTTTAAGGCTTCTTGCTTATCTTTATCAGCTACGGTAAACAAAACGGTACCGAACTTTTGGATCGTCATTCCAGAAGCAACCAATCCCTTATACAATGCTTTTTCGAGTGTGATATCCTTCCCCATAACCTCACCTGTTGATTTCATTTCAGGTCCAAGCGTGATATCTACACTTTTCAGCTTGGCAAAGGAGAAAACAGGAACCTTGACGAATACTCCTTCTTTTTCCGTTACAAGTCCTGGAATATACCCCTGCTCGACAATCGATATACCAAGGATTGCTTTAGTGGCTATTTTCGCCATAGGAACATTAGTTATTTTACTTAAAAATGGCACGGTTCGGCTTGCACGTGGATTCACTTCAAGCACGTATACTTGCTCTCCTGCCAACACATATTGAATATTTAACAAGCCAACAATGTTTAAGCCTTTGGCTAATTTCTCGGTATATTCAACAAGAGTTTGTTTTACAGTTTCAGAAAGTGTTTGTGGCGGATATACGGCAATTGAGTCACCTGAATGAACTCCTGCTCGTTCAATATGTTCCATAATCCCAGGGATGAGTACATTTTCACCATCACAGATTGCATCTACTTCGATTTCTTTACCTGTTAAATATCGGTCAATCAGAACAGGATGGTCTGGATTAATTTTTACAGCATTTTTCATGTAGTGAAGCAGTTCTTCTTCATGATAGACAATTTCCATTGCCCTTCCGCCAAGTACATACGAAGGGCGGACTAAAACTGGATACCCGATTTCGTTGGCAATCCCCACCGCTTCTTGCACGGATAAAGCTGTTTTTCCTAACGGCTGCGGAATATTCAGCAGGTGGAGGGCATGTTCAAATTTATCTCTATTTTCTGCACGATCTAAATCCTCTAAGCTTGTGCCGAGAATTTTCACGCCATTTTCAGCAAGGTTGGCGGCAAGGTTAATGGCGGTTTGTCCGCCGAATTGAACGACAACTCCGAGCGGATTTTCTAACTCAATGATATTCATGACATCCTCGCTTGTCAGAGGTTCGAAATACAGCTTATCGGAAATACTGAAATCAGTGGAAACTGTTTCAGGGTTATTGTTAATGATGATGGCTTCGTAGCCTGCTTCCTTTATGGCTTTTACAGAATGAACGGTCGCATAGTCAAACTCAATCCCTTGACCAATCCGGATAGGACCAGACCCAAGAACAATCACACTTTTCTTGTCAGTCACGATGGACTCGTTTTCCTCTTCATACGTCCCATAGTAATAGGGTGTTTCCGATTCAAATTCTGCGGCACATGTATCAACCATTTTGTAAACAGGGATAATTCCTAAATTCTTACGCAACCTACAGACTTCTTGTTCTGAACGATTCCAAAGCTCAGCTATTTTTTTATCAGTAAAACCTTTTTGCTTTGCCTCAATCAGAATTTCTTTTTCAAATGGAGTGGCAGCAACTTTTCCCTCTAGTCCAATAATTCCTTCCATTTTCCTTAAGTAAAATAAATCGATTTTACTCCACTCATGCAAGGTTTCAATGGTTAATCCACGTTTTAACCCTTCTGCGATGTAAAAGAGTCGCTCATCGCCTGCTTTTCGAATCCGCTTCTCAAGTAAATCATCATCGATATCGTCTGCCCCGTTTAATTCAAAATGATAAACACCGGTCTCAAGTGATCGAATTGCCTTCAATAAGGACTCTTCAAAAGTACGGCCGATTGCCATAATTTCTCCCGTTGCTTTCATTTGCGTTCCTAATGAACGATTACCAGATTCAAATTTATCAAATGGCCATCTCGGGATTTTAGTAACGATGTAATCGAGCGCTGGTTCAAAGCTTGCGTACGTTTTCCCCGTTACGGGATTCAACATTTCATCCAAGGTTAATCCCACAGCAATTTTTGCTGCTAGTTTGGCTATTGGATAACCAGTGGCTTTTGACGCCAATGCCGAAGAACGGCTAACGCGTGGATTTACTTCGATAATATAATAATTAAAGCTGTTTGGGTCTAAGGCAAGCTGAACGTTACAGCCACCTTCAATTCCAAGGGCGCGGATGATTTTTAGTGATACATTTCTTAAAAGTTGATATTCGCGGTCACTTAATGTCTGGCTCGGTGCCACTACAATCGAGTCTCCAGTATGTACCCCGACCGGATCAATGTTTTCCATGTTACAAACGACTATAGCATTGTCATTTCCATCGCGCATCACTTCATACTCAATCTCTTTGAAACCGGCTATACTTTTTTCGAGTAGACATTGACTTACAGGACTGTGCTTTAAACCACTTGTAACAATTTCCGATAATTCCTCCTGGTTATGACAAATACCGCCGCCTGTCCCACCTAAGGTATAGGCTGGACGAACAATTACCGGAAAACCAAATTGTTCCACAAAGGCCGTAGCTTCAGCTAATTTATGAATGATTACACTATCAGGTACCGGTTCATTTAACTCTTTCATTAAGCTTCGGAATAGGTCTCGGTCTTCCGCTTGTTTAATCGCTGAAAGTTTTGTTCCTAGAATTTCAACCTCACACTCTGACAAGACCCCTGATTCTGATAACTCAACAGCAAGATTAAGTCCTGTTTGCCCCCCAAGTGTAGCTAACAGTGCATCAGGGTGTTCTTTACGAATAATTCGACTGACAAATTCAACTGTTAGTGGTTCTATATAAACGGCATCGGCAATTTCTGTATCAGTCATAATCGTTGCAGGGTTAGAATTCACTAGTATCACACGATAGCCTTCTTCTTTTAGAGCCATGCATGCCTGGGTTCCGGCATAATCAAATTCAGCCGCCTGACCAATCACGATGGGTCCTGACCCGATTACTAATATGGAGTTGATATCTGTACGTTTAGGCATTTGCTGTAACCTCCTGTTTGTTCTCATCCATCATGGCTAAAAACTGATTAAATAATCCATTCGCATCTTCCGGTCCCGGTGACGCCTCAGGATGGTACTGAACAGTAAAAGCCGGATAATCTAGATGTTTTAGTCCTTCAACCGTGTCATCATTTATCGCTATATGAGTAATGGCTAACCTAGTATTTTTTATAGAAGCTGCTTCCACTGTATAGCCATGATTTTGGGAAGTAATCGCAATTTTTCCTGTCGAAAGGTCTTTGACCGGGTGATTGGAACCGCGGTGGCCAAACTTCATTTTCTCTGTATTTGCTCCACATGCAAGGGCAAACAGCTGATGGCCGAGACAAATCCCAAACAATGGCACTCTGCCAAGTACACCTTTTAACATATCAATCGCTTCAGGAACATCCTTCGGGTTCCCAGGACCATTAGAAAGCATAATTCCATCTGGACTTAACTGGAGAATTTCATCTGCAGTTGTGTGATAGGGAACAACAATGACATCACAATCGCGTTGATTTAATTCTCGTAAGATCCCATGTTTCATTCCAAAATCAACAAGGACTACTCTTTTCCCACGCCCTGGGCTCGGATAAGGATTTCTAGTCGATACTTGTTTCACTTGATTAATGGGAAGATTACTTTTTTGTAACTGGCTTACTATTTCGTTCGGGTTTTTTTCAATACTGCAGATGGCTCCTTTTAAGGTTCCATACTGGCGGATAATTCTTGTCAATTTTCTTGTATCGATTCCAGCGATTCCAGGAATTTTTTTCATTTCAAAATATTCATCTAATGTATATTCACTACGCCAATTAGAGGGGAAGTCCGTTGCTTCTTTAACAATGAAGCCCTTTACCGCTGGATTAATTGATTCAAAGTCATCCCGATTAATCCCGTAGTTGCCGATAAGAGGATAGGTTAGCGTGACAATTTGCCCACAATAGGATGGGTCGGATAGAATTTCTTGGTAACCTGTCATACCGGTGTTAAAGACCACTTCACCGATTGTTTCGTTATCGCTGCCAAATCCTTTCCCAATAAAGACCGTACCATCTTCTAAAATAAGCTGTTTTTTCATGCTAATACACTTCCTCTTTCCCAAGCTATTTGGCCGTTTACAATCGTCATCTCAGGCCATCCCATACATTTCCAGCCGCCAAATGGAGTATTTTTACCCTTCGACAAAAATTCTTCTGGGTTAATGACACGTTCCTCATCCAAATTTATGAGGACGAGATCTCCAGGTGCACCAACTTCTATTTTCCCAAGAGGCAGTCCAAATGCTTCCGCTGGCTTTATTGTTAAATAACTGATTAATTGATCGAGTGAGATAATTCCTTTTAAAACAAAATGGGTGTATAAAAGTGGGAATGCGGTCTCTAGTCCCACAATTCCAAATGGTGCAAGAACCATTCCTTCACTTTTTTCTTCAGCCGTATGAGGAGCATGGTCAGTTGCAATAAAATCAATTGTTCCATCAAGTAGACCAGCGATTAATGCCTCCCTGTCAAGAGCATCACGAAGCGGCGGATTCATCTTGTAATTTGCATCAAGTCCCGGAATATCATCTTGAGTTAATAATAAGTGATGGGGCGTTACTTCTGCAGTGACATTAATACCCGCTCGTTTTGCATCCCTTACTACCCTGACTGATTCCTTTGTACTAATATGGCAGACATGATAATGACAGCCTGTTGCTTCAGCTAAGAGAACATCTCTGGCAATTTGGACTGACTCACAAATCGAAGGAATCCCATTTAGTTCATGCTTCTTCGAAAATGAACCCTCGTGTACACAGCCTTTATTTATTAAGGTATTTTCTTCACAATGGGCAACGATAGCCATATTATTGGCTGCTGCCTTACGCATCGCCGCAAGCATCCGCTCGGCCGACTGGACACCGACACCATCATCAGTTAAGGCAAACGCCCCTGCCTCTTTAAGCGCCGCAAAGTCCGTTAACTCTTGACCCAGTTGTCGAGTTGTAATGGATGCATATGGTAAAACTCTTACCTTCGCCGTTTCCTGTATTCTGTTTTGGAGCCAATCCATTTGTTCCTTGGTGTCAGGTACCGGTCTTGTATTTGGCATTGCTGCAAGAGTGGTAAACCCTCCTCTAGCTGCGGCAAGTGTACCGGTTGCAATGGTTTCCTTTTTTTCCCCGCCAGGCTCACGCAGATGGACATGCAAATCGATAAAGCCTGGTGAAACTAATTTCCTTTGTGCATCAACTTTACGATCGACCATGCCATCTATTTGAGGTGCGATTTTTGTAATCACTCCATTTTCTATTAATATATCCGCTTGGTTCGTTTCCCCATCAAATGCTATGTAAGATGCGTTCTGAATAAGTATTTTCATATTGTTTTCCTCCTTCAAAGCTTTGAATTGATCTCTTTATGGCTGCCATTCGGACAAACACACCGTTTTCCATTTGCTTAAAAATTCTTGATTTCTTGCACTCTACAAGACTATCAGCTATTTCCACATTTCGGTTAACAGGTGCAGGATGCATGATAATACTTCCAGTTTTCATCATTTTTTCTCTTTCTAAGGTGAGACCAAATTGTTGATGGTACTCATTAGCAGTAAAACTGCTTTTCTGTTGGTGACGTTCATGTTGAACGCGCAGCAGCATGACAACATCAGCTACCTGTACCGCCTCATCGATAGGCCTATACCTGGTTATATCTGTACTGCGAGTATCAAACCATTCTTTCGGCCCTGAAAAAATGATTTCTGCTCCTAGTCTGGTTAAGACATCCGCATTTGAACGCGCCACCCTGCTATGGCGGATATCGCCAATAATAGCAATCTTTAAGTCTGTAAATTTACCAAACTCTTCCCTGATCGTCATTAAATCAAGGAGTGATTGTGTTGGATGATGGCCGCACCCATCTCCGCCATTAATGATTGGAATATTTACCTTACCTATTAATTCATCAAAATAACGCTCTTGTTCGTGACGGATAACAATGGTTCTTACACCAATTGATTCTAATGTTTTAACTGTATCGTAAAGTGTTTCCCCTTTTTGGACGCTGGAAGTAAGCACTTCAAAGGGGATCACTTCTAAGCCTAATCTTCTTTCAGCAACTTCAAAACTGCTTTTTGTTCGTGTGCTTGGTTCGAAAAATAGATTGGCAGTAAACATTTGCCCTTCCGGTTGCCATTTCATTCCGTTTTTAAAACTCTGGGCATCTGCTAAGATTTGGTTAATCTCCTCTACCTTTAATTCATTTGTGGTTAGTAAGTGATTTAACATCAGTCTCTTTCCCGCCTCTCTTTTTTGATAAAAAAAAACACCCTGACCAATGGTTTAGGGTGTAGGAATTGCCGCTTAGTCCATAACAAAATCATCGAACTAAGTTTACACCCTTTTAAACCTCTCTGGATTTACTTAAAGAGTTGAAACTTGAGTTATGCAGTTTTCCGCTTTTCAGAGGTTACATTCTCCTCAAGCATATTGTCATTAGCTGTTTCTCTCCCCGGCAGGATGAGGTTTAGCAACACTCCGCAAATTGCTGCTAGGGCCATCCCTTGGATTTGCAATGATTCCGATACCTTTATCACCGCTCCACCAATTCCAATTACGAGAATGACCGAAGAAATCACCAGGTTACGTTTGTTTCCAAAATCAATTTTGCTATCAACCAGCATTCGTAAACCAGAGGAAGCAATGATTCCAAACAGCAAGATCGAAACTCCGCCCATAACCGGCGTTGGGATAGTCCCAATTAAGGCAGTTATTTTGCCGATAAATCCAAAGATGATGGCGAAAATCGCTGCTCCTGCAATTACATAGACACTATATATACGAGTGATTGCTAGGACGCCAATATTTTCACCATAAGTTGTTTTAGGTGGTCCGCCAATTAAAGCCGAAATGATTGTTGCTGTCCCATCCCCGAGGATAGAACGGAATAAGCCTGGTTCTTTTATATAATCACGACCGACTACTTTACTAAGTACCAATTGATGTCCGATGTGCTCCGATAAAGTTACAATGGCAACTGGTACCATTAATAAGGCAAGATCCCAAGTGAATTTTACTTTATAGCTTACAAAGGGAATGATAAATTCAGGCATTTCTAACACTTTTGCATCTAAAACTGGTTTGAAATCGACGACTCCGACTAGTAGTGCATAGATGTATCCAACAATAATCCCTGCTAAGATAGGAATCATGCTTAGCATTTTTTTAGCATATATCGAAAAAATGATCGTTGCTGCTAAAGTTACCAAGGCGACAGAGAAATGAAGCATACTATATTTACCAGTTGCTGGATTATTCATCGCCATGTTTACGGCTGTTCCTGAGAGTGCTAATCCGATGACAATGATTACTGGACCGACCACAATTGCTGGCAAAAGATTCATAATCCAACGATGACCTGCTTTGCTTATGACTAGTGCAACAAGTCCGTAAACCAACCCTGCTAGAAAAGTACCGACCATCGCACCTCCCGGGCCTCCCGCTCCTTTCGCCGCAATCACAGGAGCGATAAAGGCAAAGGATGAACCTAGATAGGCTGGAACTTGGAATTTTGTTATGATTAAGAATGCCAATGTTCCAAGACCACTCGAGATAAGTGCAATCGCTGGGCTTAGTCCGACGAGATATGGAACAAGAATGGTAGCTCCAAACATGGCGAATAAGTGCTGTAAGCTTAATGTTATCCATTGGAAAGGTTTTGGAATCTCTTTTACATCTAAGACTGGTTTATTATTCATGATGATTTCCCCCAATTATTATTTCTGCTCTTCTTTTTTTCATAAAAAAACCTCTTTGCCCATGACGGTACAAAGAGGTATGGAAATGCCTAAATGAAGATTCACTTTAGTCATTTTCCCCTTTGTCAGCCTCACAGGACTACTTTTAAAAGGGTGCTATTTATTTTTCAAAAATACTTACTTGATCAATTTGATCCACTTCTGTTAACTCGACAACTATTTTTTCGTCACTTGAGGTAGGAATATTTTTTCCGACATAATCTGCTCGGATTGGAAGCTCGCGGTGCCCTCTATCGACTAAGACCGCCAGCTGTATGACTGCAGGACGTCCTAAATCCATAAGGGCATCTAGTCCAGCTCTAACCGTTCTTCCCGTATATAACACATCATCAACGAGGATCACTTTTTTATTATTTATACCAACCGGAATATCGGAACCTTTCACCAATGGTTCTTGATTTTCTGTCTTTTTTGTTAAGTCGTCTCGATATAGGGTAATATCTATTTCACCAACAGCAATCGATTTTCCCTCAATCGCTTCAATTTTTTCTGCTAGTCGATTGGCTAGATATATGCCTCTCGTCCGAATTCCAACCAGTATGCAGTCTTCAATTCCTTTGTTTTTTTCAATAATTTGGTGAGCAATTCGGGTTAAGGCTCTGCCGATTGCTTGTTCGTCAAGGACAACAGCTTTTTGATTCATATTACACCTTCTTCTTTTGTAAAATAAAAAACCTCTCACCCAAATTATGGCGAGAGGTTAGTCAATTTATAGATATGGGTATAGATTACCCATTATCATAACCGTTTCCTTCTCAGCCTCACTGGACTGTTTTAAAGGCTTATTAAGCTAAAATTATCTTACTTTAATTATTCAGCTGTGTCAACGATTATTTCGAAGCTGGGTAAGCAGCGTTTGAAAATCGTCTGGAAGCGGGGCTTCAAATTCTAAGTATTCATTCGTTCGTGGGTGGTTAAATCCAAGTACACCAGCATGTAATGCTTGTCCGCCAATATCCAACGTTTTTTTCGGACCATATTTTGGATCTCCTGCAAGCGGATAGCTAATATATTTCATATGAACACGAATTTGGTGTGTTCTCCCTGTTTCTAATTGACATTCAACAAATGTAAAATCCTTAAAGCGTTCAAGTACATGGAAATGGGTGACAGCGTGTTTGCCATGGTCAACCACTGTCATACTTTGGCGGTCCTTTGTATCCCGACCAAGCGGTGCATCAACGGTTCCAAAATCATGGGGAATGACTCCATGGACAATCGCTTTATATTTACGAGTGACAGTTTTAGCGACTAATTGATTGACAAGGCTTTCGTGAGCCAGATCATTTTTTGCCACCATCAATAATCCAGAGGTATCCTTATCTATTCGATGGACAATTCCTGGTCTTAAGACACCGTTAATTCCTGATAAATCCTTACAGTGGAACATCAATCCATTTACCAATGTCCCTGACATATGTCCAGGAGCAGGATGAACGACCATCCCCCTTGGTTTATTTACCACCAAAACATCGCTATCCTCGTAGTATATTTCAAGATTAAGATCCTCTGGGACTACATCCAATTCTTCAGGATCGGGAATCGTGATTTCGATTTGGTCGTTCAAGCTGCATTTATAATTGGTTTTAATCTGTTGCCCGTTCACTGTAATATTGCCTTCTTTAATCCATTGCTGAACTTGTGTTCTTGACCATTCTTCATCAAGACTTGAGATCACCTTATCAATTCGATCCCCTTTTTGCTCCTCAAGAATGGTGTGTTCCATTTTCTCCATAAGATTTCTCCTTTGTATCTCTCTCTTCTAACAACATTTGAATCATTAACAGGATGACACCAATTACTAAAGCTGAATCTGCGATATTAAAGACTGGAAAATTATAACCGAAAACATACGTATGAATGAAATCCACTACTTCCTTGCGAATAACACGGTCAATAAAATTTCCAATCGCGCCGCCCAGCATTAAGGCTAAGGACACCCCCAGCATCCATTTACCTTTCACCGCTTTATATAGATAATACATAATTGCGACGATGACAATAATGGTAATTACATAAAAGAGCCACATTTGACCTTGTAATATTCCCCATGCCGCCCCACGATTGCGATGTGAGGTAATATAGAAAATATTATCAATGATTGGAATGCTTTCTCCTAAATACATATTGCTTACAATTAACCATTTCGTAAATTGATCTAATAAAATAACAAAAATTGCGATTAAGTAATAAAACACTAAGAAATACCTCCACATCAACCCCGACTCTAAGTCTGGACGCTTTCGCTTTTCTACTTCTTAAGCATTTTAGCATACTTTATCACTAAACGAAAATGGAACATGTTATAAACGTTTAATATATCGATTTTTTATAGTAATTTACTAAATGTTCTGAATCTCTTTTCGACTTCAAAGTTGGTATCATGCTTAATAATTCGGCGGGCAAAAATTCTCCTGAAATTTCACACTGGCCAAATTTGCCGCTCTCGAGCTTACGAATCGCTGTATTAATATCTGACAGTTCATCTTCTAAAACGGCCGTTAACCAATCTTGCTTTGGTTTATTGCTTAAAGAATTTTCAATCTCTTGTTTCGTATGACGGAGTTCCAAAAACAGCTTTTCCTGCATGGCATTCATAGTTGTTACCTCCGTGTATCATTTGTTTTATTATTTCCGCAGTCACTAACCACACACGGATAAACATTTGACAACAGCAACAACAATTAACGGATAAGGAAAATATTAAAAGCCCTGGGCAATTACTCAGGGCTTCCATAATTAATTATGGGTATAATTTTCTTTTACTACTTCCGCACATCGTGGGCAAAGTGTTGGGTGCTCGTGATCTTGGCCAACCTCTGGGGTAACAATCCAGCAACGTTCACAGGTCTCACCCTCGGCTTTCGTAACAACGATAGCTGCAGTTTCTAATTTGACTGCATTTTCAGGTGCTTCCTCATATGTTCCTGCCACTTCAAAACCTGAGATAATAAAGAGTTGTTTCATATTTTCTTCAATCGAATCTAATAATGCTCTTGATTTTTCATTTACATAAAGTGTTACTTTAGCTGTTAATGACTTTCCAATCACCTTTTGATTACGTGCTTCCTCAAGCGCCTTTAACACATCGTCACGAAGATGTAGGAATTCAGTCCATTTTTCCTCTAAAGCCTGGGCATTTTTTAATTCTTGATATTCAGGAAGATCTGTTAACTGAACACTTTCTTCTGTTACTTCTGGGATGAATTTCCATACTTCATCAGCAGTGTGTGAAAGTATCGGCGATACCAACTTCGTTAAAGCAAGCAGTGATTCATACAACACTGTCTGAATAGCACGGCGCTCAAGATTATTTGTAGCCTCAATATAAAGTACATCTTTTGCAAAATCTAAGTAAAAAGAACTTAAATCAAGGGTGCAGAAATTATTGATTGCATGATAAATGCCAGCAAATTCATAATTCTCATAAGCAGTACGAACATTTTTAATCAATTTATTTAATTTAACAAGCATAAATTGATCCACTTCACGAAGATCTTCATAAGCTACTTTATCTGCAGGCGTAAAATCAGCTAAATTACCCAGCAAGAAACGGAAGGTGTTACGAATTTTCCGATAGACCTCAGCAACTTGTTTCAAAATCGCATCGGATACACGAACATCCGCTTGATAATCTACAGAGGCAACCCAAAGGCGTAAAATATCGGCACCTAATTGATTCATTACCTTTGCAGGAACAACAACGTTTCCAATCGATTTACTCATCTTTCTGCCTTCACCATCAAGTGCGAATCCGTGGCTTAAAACGCCTTTATACGGTGCTTTACCCGTTACAGCTACGGCAGTAGATAATGATGAGTTAAACCAGCCGCGATATTGGTCAGAGCCCTCTAGATAAAGATCAGCAGGTCGAACTAGATCGTCTCTCTCCAGTAATACAGCTTGATGGGAAGAACCTGAATCAAACCAAACATCCATAATATCTGTTTCTTTTGTAAAAATACCGTTCGGGCTTCCTGGATGTGTAAAGCCTTCTGGAAGTAATTCTTTTGCTTCACGTTCAAACCAAACATTCGAACCAAATTCACGGAATAGGTCTGATACATGATTAATGGTTTCATCTGTAATAACCTCTTCACCATTTTCAGCGTAAAAAACAGGAATAGGTACTCCCCAGACACGTTGACGAGAGATACACCAATCCCCACGGTCACGGACCATATTAAATAACCGTGTTTCTCCCCAAGCTGGAACCCATTTTGTTTCTTTCACTGCATCAAGTAATTCTTCACGGAAATCTTTAATAGACGCAAACCACTGTGCAGTCGCTCTGAAGATTACCGGTTTTTTGGTTCTCCAATCATGTGGATAAGAATGGGTAATAAACGAAAGTTTTAGCAATGCACCTGCTTCTTCTAATGCTTGTGTGATTGGTTTATTGGCTGTGTCGTAAAATAACCCTTCAAAACCAGGTGCTTCACTTGTCATGACCCCTTTATCATCAACAGGACATAAAACATCTAAACCATATTTTTGACCGACATAGAAGTCATCTTCCCCATGACCAGGTGCTGTATGAACGCAGCCTGTACCGGCATCAGTCGTTACATGTTCTCCTAACATCACCAATGAATCACGGCCATATAAAGGATGGGCAGCTAAAATATTCTCTAATTCATTTCCTTTTACCTTTTGAACGACCGTTACATCTTCCCATCCGATTTCCTTCGAAACAGATTCGAGAAGTGCTTCAGCCACTAGATATTTATTTTCATTTGCAGAAACAACGACATAAGTTAAATCAGGATGAACAGAAATTCCCAAATTCGCTGGGATGGTCCATGGAGTTGTCGTCCAGATAATAATTTGCGTATCCGTATCTAGAACATTTTTTCCATCTTTTACTTTAAAGCCAACATAGATTGATGCAGACTTTTTATCTTGGTATTCAATTTCAGCTTCAGCAAGTGCTGATTCACTTGATGGGGACCAGTAAACAGGCTTCTTACCTTTATAGATATAGCCTTTCTTAGCCATTTCACCGAAGACTTTAATTTGTTGCGCTTCATAAGACGGTTTGAGCGTAATATAAGGATTTTCCCAGTCACCGCGGACACCAAGACGTTTAAATTGTTCACGTTGATTATCAATTTGCTCAAGCGCATACTTTGTACAAAGTTGACGGAATTCTGCTATCGTCATTTCTTTACGCTTTACTCCTTTGTTCGTTAACGCTTGCTCAATTGGAAGACCGTGTGTATCCCAGCCTGGTACGTACGGAGCATGGAAGCCGCTCATTGATTTATAGCGGACAATCATATCTTTTAAAATCTTATTAAGGGCATGCCCCATATGGATATCACCATTGGCATATGGAGGTCCATCATGTAATACAAACATCGGACGTCCTTTAGTCCGTTCTTGAACTTTTTTGTAAATATTCATTTCTTCCCATTTCGCCTGAATCTCAGGCTCTCTTTGTGGAAGATTACCACGCATCGGAAATTCAGTTTGTGGCATTAATAACGTATTTTTATACTCCATTTTTTCTTCCTCCTGTAATCCTCTTCATATACAGAATAGCCATTCGGACAAATAAAAAAACCCTCTCATCCCAAAATAGGGACGAGAAGGTTTTATTCCCGCGGTACCACCCTGATAGATAGTTCGAAATAATCGTCTATCCTCTTAAGCATTCGTAACGTGAATAACACGCCTTAGCCTACTACCCTTGATAAAAGGGTTCAGCTGCGGAACTCAAGGGCGATTTTCCAATCTTTCAACTTTACCGAGCTTCCACCGCCCTCGGTTCGCTAAAAAAGTCCTAAAAAAATTGTACTGTCCCTGTCATCGTCATTGACCATTCTATATAACTGTTAAGAAATTATATGCTAAAAAAATGCTTTTCGTCAAGCTAATGAATCTTCTTCTTGATGAATTTTTAGTTCTGTTGCATCAACTTCATATTCTAATAAATGATCCCAATCATCCGTATTTAACATATCAAGCTGCGCTTCAATCAACATTTTAAAACGGGTACGGAATACTTTTGATTGCTTTTTTAAATCTTCAATTTCAAGAGCTACTTTTCTCGCTTTTGAAAGGGACTCATTGACAATCCGATCGGCATTTTTTTCTGCTTCCTTAATTATCAATTTAGCTTCTTTTTGAGCATTACGTTTAACATCTTCACCCGCTTCTTGAGCAATAATGATTGATTTGTTTAGTGTTTCTTCAATCGTTACAAAGTGACCAAGACGCTCATTCATTTCGTTCACACGTTCTTCTAATTCTTTTTTTTCTCTAAGAACTAATTCATAATCCTTGATGACTTGATCAAGAAACTC
Source organism: Neobacillus drentensis (assembly GCF_036962125.1). Classification (GTDB taxonomy): domain Bacteria; phylum Bacillota; class Bacilli; order Bacillales; family Cytobacillaceae; genus Neobacillus; species Neobacillus drentensis_B. Next base: position 42,996 of record NZ_JBALOA010000005.1, on the reverse strand, counting down.
ATTCACTTCATCTTCATCATATCCTCTAAAACCTTTATTAAACTCTTTATTGTGAATATCCAACGGTGTTAACGGCATTAATGCCACCTCCATACAATCTCTAATTCTATATGTATAAGCAATTATTCGACATCATTCTGCGAAATTCCTTTTTTATTTATGTGGTTATTTTAGTTTTCCTACATTAATTCGCCATTTTTCTTTTTTCGTTTTCCCTTCAATGGTTAGAATTTTCGCCCGGCCACTTCCTCTTACTGAAATCATATCACCAACACCGCATTCAAATGAAGGGTTTTCAGTTAATGACCAATTTACTTTCACAAGTCCTTGTTGTATAAAAAGTTGTGATTTCTGCCGTGAAACATGATATATACCAGAAATTACAGTATCAAGTCGAAGCGAAGATACAGTTAAATCAGTTTCCACCAATAATTCATTGGTGGAAATCATATTCTCTAAACTTATTTCAGTGACTTTTACTCCTGCCCTGCCAATTGATTCAACATTGCTGATAATATAGTCTCGAATTTCTTTAGCGGCAAAAAACTGTGCTTTACCATCCATATTGAGGATATCACCGAACTTCCCACGTTTAAGACCCAATGACATAAGTGTTCCCAATACCTGCCTATGTTCGATTGAGACAAATTTACTTGGATAATGGATGTCAAAAAGACTGACTTGAAACTCGTCTTCTGACACTGTTAGATAATCAGGAAAAATCAGCGCTCTTTTTCGTTCAGAATCCGGGCTGCCTCCAAAAAACTTATGGATTACTTCACCTTGCTCGCCAATTAGCATTTTTAAGATATGCTGTTCCCTTGGATCAAGAAAGTCGGTTAACTTAGGTGAATATTGTGTCTCGACATAATTCTTCCAATTTAACACTTGATCAATATATTCTCGTTCTTCTGGACGAAAGTGCTGATAAATATTCATTATTCCATACACACCTAGTTTCAATATACTTAAGCAGCAAGAAAGCGATAGACACTTAATAAGCCACTGCTGGCGAAGTTTAAGACAAGAAAGGCAACAATAGGAGAAATGTCCATCATACCAATCGGTGGAATGATTTTTCTAAATGGCTCTAAATAGGGTTCACAAATTTTTGCTAGAAATTGACCAATGGTAGTCCCTCTAGCATTAGGAAACCAAGACATTAAAATATAAATAATTAATGCCCAAGAATAAATTTCAATTAACTTTTGCAATAAGCTAAAAACTAGTGCCATTCACATTACCACCTTGTATTTTGATTATCAAAATCAGGAATAAGGTCCGATATATTTCCTGACACCTCTACATTATCAGGGGTACATAAGAAAATGCTTGAACCAATCTTTTGAATGTCTCCACCAATCGCATAAACTGCTCCACTAAGAAAATCGACAATTTGTCTGCCCTGATCACTATCAATTCTCTGAAGGTTCACTACAACGGCACGGCGATTCTTTAAATGGTCAGCAATATCAGTTGACTCAGAAGCTGTATGGGGTTCAACTAAAATTACCTTAGACGACTTTGTAGAACTTGCCGTCTTTTGCACACTCTGAAGGCTCACAACATTTTGGGTTTTTACCACTGGTTGTCTTTGCTTGACAGGGGTAGCTTCAGTTACTTGTCTATCATCTTTATTGTCGTCATATTCATCGTCCAAAAAGAAAAATGTTTTTAACTTCGATTTAATCGTCATTATGGTCTCTCCTAATCATCTTCACCAACAAGTGCTGTGCCTATTCTTACCATTGTAGCCCCTTCTTCAATAGCAATTACATAATCATTTGACATGCCCATCGAAAGCTCAGTACAAGGGGCATGCTCCAAATTTAAGGCTTGGACTTGTTCGCGAAGTTCTCTTAATTTGCGAAAACATTCCCGTATTTGGGATTCATTATCTGTGAGTGGGGCCATTGTCATTAAACCTTCTACGCTGATATGCTCAAATTTACGAAGTTCGTGAATAAATGTTAGTGCATCATTAACACTTAAACCATGCTTTGATTCTTCCCCAGAGATATTGACTTGAACCAAGCATTTTACTTTATGAACCGCACGTTTATTAATTTCTTCGGCAAGAGAAATCCTGTCCAAAGAATGAATATATTCAACGATATTAATAATATTTTTTACTTTCCTCGTTTGAAGAGAACCTATATAATGCCAAACAGGCTTGTCCTTAAGTACTTCCCACTTTCCGAGAAGCCCATCATCACGATTCTCACCCAAATCTATTATCCCTGCTTCAAGTGCTTCATTGGCTCTTTGGGTACTAACATATTTCGTCACGCCAATTACCCTCACTTCTTCAGGTTTTCGGTTTACTCTAAGGCAAGCCTCATTAATTAGCTGTTTTATTTGTTTATACTTTGCTGCAACACTCATAAACGTTCTGTAGTCTCCTTCCAGCCCATATAAGTTAACATTCTTCCTGTTTTACCATGATCACGACGATGGGAAAAAAACGCATCATCACAACTGGAACAATATCTGGTTATAAGAATATTAGAATTTGGAACACCGGACTTCATCAGTATTTGTCGATTAACTTCACGTAAATCTAATGAATATTGGTCTTGGCTAATTAAATTATATGGTAAAATATCGACATCTACTAGTGTATTTTCAACCAAGTTTATAACATGCTTGTCAACAATATAACATTTTTCACAAATGGAAGGACCGATAGTGACGAAAATCTGATCTGGGGTAATACCTTCTCTTTCCCATGCAGTTACCATTTCCCTAGCAATTTGACCAACGGTTCCTTTCCAGCCAGCATGGGCAACACCAATCATTCTTGATTCAGGAGCAATAAAAAAAAGGGGAACACAGTCGGCATAGCAGAGAGTTAACAAGATGCCCGCTTCATTTGTATAAAATCCATCTGTATCTTTAATAGAATTGTCATAGGAAGTTGAGCCTTTGCCGCAATCTAATTTGGAAACTTTTTTAAGATGTATGCCATGTGTTTGTTCCGCACCTACCCATAAATTTAGCGGAAATGAGAGTAAATCAGATATTTTTTCTCGGTTGGAACAAACATCTTTAAGATGATCACCAACATGAAAACCAAGGTTAAGGGAGTGGAACTCGCCTTTGCTCGCTCCACCATCTTTAGTTGTCATTCCCACAACTAAACCTGGAAATTGATCTACCCAGGTTTCAATAGTTAAAAGTGACTGATTTTGTAAAACAAAGGGTTCCATGATTATACCTCGTATGTTTTTTCTATAGTTTACCATGAAAAGAAAAAATGGTCACCGCAAAACAAATGGTTAACCATCTACTTCTCCTGAAAACTCATTTCCTTTATACCTAACCAAGATAACATCCTGACCAATTTTAATAATATTTTTCCATGGGATTACCACGTCATCATCTTTCCCAAAAAAGCCAAGTACCCGGCCGCTTCCACTAATTACTACAGCGTCAATTTTACCTGTTGTTAAATTAATCTCGATGTCCCCTATATTCCCTAACCTTTTTCCATCTGCTACATTGACCACATCTTTGATTTGGAATTCAGAAATTTTTACCATCTCACTCACTCCCGATTTTATTACTATAGAAAATATATGTTTGTGCTTTTCGTTTTAGTAAAGGGAATAAAAATAAAGCTGCCCAAAGGACAGCTTAACTTTGAATATTTTTATTCATTTGCCGGATGGCCGCTTTCTCTAACCTAGATACCTGTGCTTGAGAAATCCCGATTTCGTCGGCAACCTCCATTTGCGTTTTTCCCTGAAAGAAACGTTTCCGTAAAATTAACTTTTCGCGATCGTTTAACCTTCTCATGCCTTCTTTTAATGCAATTTCTTCAATCCAGTGGATATCTTTATTTTTTTCATCACTTAATTGGTCCATTACGTAGATTGGATCGCCGCCATCATTATAAATTGGCTCGAATAGGGACACTGGGTCCTGTATAGCATCAAGGGCGAAAACAATTTCTTCATGTGGAACTTCTAATACTTTAGCTATTTCTTCAGCGGTTGGTTCTCTTGAGGTCTCGCTCATCAATCGCTCCCTTACCTGCAGGGCCTTATATGCAATATCTCTTAGAGACCTTGACACACGAATTGGATTATTATCTCGAAGATACCTTCGAATTTCACCAATAATCATTGGAACCGCATAGGTAGAAAACTTCACGTTTTGGCCCAAATCAAAGTTATCTATTGATTTCATTAGCCCAATACAGCCAACCTGAAACAAGTCGTCAACAAATTCGCCTCTATTGTTAAATCGTTGAATGACACTTAATACGAGTCGTAAATTACCGTTGACTAGCTTTTCTCTGGCATAAGTATCGCCCTCTTGCATTTGCTTGAAGAGTATTCTCATTTCTTCGTTCTTTAAGACAGGAAGTTTTGCTGTGTCCACACCGCAAATTTCAACTTTATTTCGAGTCAATCCTTTTCCCTCCTCACAGGAGTTGCTGTACAAAAAACAGTATCTCCTTGAGAAGGAAAAATATGCACTTATCCACGGTGATGGACAAGTGCATATTTGTCGAAAAATGCAATTAAGTCATGAAAATCTTAGGTTTTTTTAATAAAAAAATTTTTTCTTTACTATACCATTTTATTAAATTCTTTACGCAGTCTTTTAATGATTCTTTTTTCTAAACGTGAAATATAGGATTGGGATATTCCCAGCATATCAGCTACATCTTTTTGAGTTTTTTCTTCACCATTTGTTAAGCCAAACCGCAATTCCATGATTTGTTTTTCTCGGTCGGTAAGCTGATGGAGTGCTTTGGTTAACAACTTCCGATCAACGTTAGCCTCCAAATCCTTTGTGATAATATCGTCATCCGTTCCAAGAACATCAGATAATAACAGTTCATTCCCATCCCAATCAATGTTTAATGGTTCATCAAAGGAGACTTCTGACCTAATTTTATTGTTGCGTCTTAAGTACATGAGAATCTCATTCTCGATACATCGGGAGGCATATGTAGCTAGTTTTATCTTTTTCTCAGGATTAAACGTATTTACGGCTTTTATTAATCCAATGGTTCCAATACTAATTAAGTCCTCAATATTTATACCGGTATTCTCAAATTTTCTTGCAATGTAAACAACAAGACGAAGATTTCGTTCAATTAAAATGGACCGTGCGGCTTTATCACCGCCAGGTAATTTTTTTAACAACAGCTCTTCTTCATCTTTGCTTAAAGGAGGCGGTAATGCCTCGCTACCACCAATATAATAAACTTCATCTGTTTTTAAGCCTAATTTCATTAATAGTTTATACCAGTAGTAGGATAGGCGGAGCCTCCATTTTTTCATGCGTGTTCCTCCTTCTAAATTATGTTTTGTAAGAGTATAGTATTACTAACTCACCATAACGGTTTCAATTGGCTGTTTTGGCCCTGTGAGCATCTTTGGATGGACAATACATTGAAAGGCATCTTCGCTTGAAAGCTGCTTGATGGTGAAAGATACCAGACCCTTGTCACATAGGTACTGAGTCTCTTTATGTTCAATCAAAATGCTTTCAGGTTTTACAGCAATAATCAATTGATGCTCTTGTCCAATCACACGAGTTGGTATAATTCTAAGCCTATTTTGCCATTCCTCAGGAAGATCCTCCTTGCCTGTTATTAGTTCTTCTGGGTCATTTGCGAGCTTCTTTATTGATTCAGGGATTGTATCCATTTGGTTCTTAATTGAAACAAACATAACAGGCTGCTTTGATAACGGATCATATAATTGATTTCCACTATCCACTAATCCTTTAAAAGTAAGAGTTTCATTTTCAATTTTTACGCTTACCTTAACGATTTGATCAAATTGAATTTTTGTCATCTCCATGCTTTCTACATTTTTTCTAGAGAAGTGCCAAGCCACTGGAAAACCAATAAGAACGAATATCCAGCTAATTGGATCACCAAATCCTTTTGCACTAGACATAATGAGCTTCATTGATAAATTAGAGTCATATTGGATAAAATAATGCGCTCCTATTAATGCCCCGCCTATTAAAAAAGTTGAAACATAAAGGGTCATTAAGGCTTTAATAAAAAAAGTAAACCGCTTATATCCAAAGGTAATCAATACCATTAGGATTGAAAATATAAATTTTGAAATTGGATGGCTTGTATACACATTTAATGGTGTAAAAGATAATAAAATAATCAATGAACCAATAAATCCACCAGCAATCAGTTTTCCGATTCTTATTTCTCTTTTAAGAAAAATAGCTGTTAAATATAGAAGCAGGCTGTCAAATAACAAATTTAGAGCCCAAATTACATCTAAATAAATAGTTACCAGCTTCCTCTCTTTAAATTGTCAGCTTTTCCTTTCTGTTTACGAAAAAGTATAACGTACTTGCATGGCTGAAGTGTGTCACTTTCTGTAATCAAAAAAACAGAAATTTCCACTATTCAGAACGTATTTTGTCAGATGGATTTTATTGCTTAATATAACTCTGACTTGGCTGTTGATTTCCGCTCCAGGCGCTTCGCTTTCCGCGGGCGTTGCGGGGAGCCTCCTCGTCGCTGCGCTTCTGCGGGGTCTCCCCTGCCCCGTACTCCCGCAGGAGTCTCGCGCCTTCCACTACAATCAACAGGTGCCAAGATTAACAAAAAGGTTCAACATTTTCTTAAAAATAAAAGAGACATGACCTATTAGTAGGACATGTCTCTTGAATATAGTTATTTAATTATCTTCTACGGTTTCGGTTTCTTAAAAAGGTTGGAATATCCAGTGTTTCTTCTTGGTTAACTTGGGTATGGCGAACTGGTTCTTGTTGAACCTCTTCCCGCTTTGGCTGCTCTCTCTTTACATGACCAATTTGCTGCTTTGGCTGTCCAAAAGTAGGACGAGCTGCTTTTGGCTGAACACTTTCTTCTTTAAATCCTGTAGCAATGACAGTAACTATAATTTCCTCTTTAAGTGACTCATTGATAACAGAACCAAAAATCATATTTACTTCCTGGTCAGATGCAGACGCCACAATATCGGCTGCTTCCTGAACTTCATAAAGACTTAGGTTTGTACCGCCTGTAATGTTCATTAGGACCCCTTGTGCTCCATCAATTGATGTTTCCAATAATGGAGAGCTGATTGCTTTCTTCGCTGCTTCTGCTGCACGGTTTTCACCAGCTGAGACACCAATCCCCATTAGAGCAGAACCTTTATTCGACATGATTGTTTTAACATCAGCAAAGTCCAAGTTAATAAGACCTGGGACAGCAATTAAATCAGAAATACCCTGAACACCCTGACGAAGTACATTGTCGGCTTCACGGAATGCTTCCAACATTGGAGTACTTTTATCAACGATTTCTAGTAGTCGATCATTAGGAATCACAATAAGGGTATCGACCGCATCTTTCATTGCACCAATACCGCCTGATGCTTGACCTGATCGTTTCTTACCTTCAAATGTGAATGGTCGAGTAACTACACCAACAGTTAATGCACCTAAATCACGAGCAATTTGGGCAATAACAGGTGCCGCACCTGTACCAGTACCTCCACCCATTCCCGCAGTAACAAATACCATATCAGCACCGCTTAATGCTGCTTCAAGCTGCTCTTTACTTTCCTCAGCAGCTTTCTTTCCTACATCTGGATTAGCACCTGCTCCTAGTCCTCGGGTTAGTTTTGCACCAATCTGCATTTTTACTTCTGCTTTAGAAAGGTTAAGGGCTTGAGCGTCTGTATTAACTGCGATAAATTCTACTCCTTGAACGCCATGTTCAATCATTCTGTTTACCGCGTTATTACCACCGCCGCCAACACCGATTACTTTTATAGTCGCAAGAGAATCTAAATTTGTATCAAATTCTAACATGACAATCCTCCTAATTCGTCGCCTCTTTTTCGATTACCTATTCGAAAAAGTAACCAAGGAATTTTTTTACTTTTGATGACATCTTTTCTTCCGGATGTTTTTCTACTTTTGGTTGTTTAGGTTGTTGTTGTTTAGGTACCCTTTTTTCGACAGGCTCAGCAATAGTTGAAGAACCAACGTGTCCACCTGGTAATCTAGCATTCTTATAAGCGTACTTTATTAAACCAACCGCTGTGGTATATTGAGGTTCTCTAACACCAATATAGTCAGGCACGGCAATGCGGACTCGGTTTTGAAGGATTACTTGGGCAAGCTCTAATACACCTTGCATATTAGCAATTCCACCGGTTAATACATAACCGCCAGGAAGGTCATTCAATCCTAAGCGTTTCATTTCATGTAATACCAGCTCAAAAATTTCTTCCATTCTTGCTTCTATAATATCAGAAATTTCCAGTTGGTTAAATTGTTGATGCTGATCACTGCCAATGATAGGTACACTGAACACTTCATCTTCTGAAGCTTCGTCATAGAATGCATGTCCATGCTTTATCTTTATTTTTTCCGCATCTTCTGTTGAGGTCCGTAACCCTACAGATAGATCTTTTGTAATATAGTCTCCACCAACAGGGATTACACTAGTTTGTGTAATAAATCCATCTTCGAAGACTGCAATCGTCGTTGAACCGCCGCCAAGATCAATCAGAGCCACACCAAGGTTTTTCTCATCCTTTGATAAGGCATAATCTCCAGCTGCCAACGGCTGTAGAATAATGTCTACTATCTCAAGACCCGCCCGCTCAACACATCGAAGGGTATTAATAAGAATCGATTTTGAACCAGTAATCAGTGTACCATCCATTTCCAAACGAACACCAATCATACCACGAGGATCATTAATTTCATCTTTCCCATCAAGGATAAATTGTTTACGAATAACACCAATGTTTTCTCGTTCAGGTGGAATCGAGCCAGCATGTGCTGCTTCAATAACACGAATGACGTCTTCGTTCGTAATTTCTCTATTTTGGCTGGAAACCGCTACAATACCATGACAGTGTTGCAGCATGACATTGTTGCCAGAAATTCCTACGACCACATCGTGGATTTCCATACCAATCATTCTTTCTGCTTGCTCAATTGCCCTTCTAATCGAATGAACGGTGTCGTCCATGTCAACAATTGAACCTTTGCGTAACCCTTCAGATTTTACATTTCCAACACCTATTATATTTAACGAGTCTTTACCCGAGTCATTGACCATTTCACCAATGATTACTTTTACACTGGATGTACCGATGTCAAGACTAACATATATTTCATTGCTGTTCATTCTTTGGCACCTCCTTTAAATTTCCTTAAGTTGAACAACAACTATATTCTTTTGTCCAATAAAAGTTCACTATTAATATACTATAAAATTATTCGTCACAACTAAATGATTCCCTTTAAAAAATTTCAATTTTTTTCTACTTTTTCTTTGTTTGTTGACCATTTCGTCAATAATATTCGCCTTATTACGGCAATATTCTGAAACAATCTGACACCAAACGCAAAAACTGCCGCTAAATACAAGTCTACACCAAGATTCACACCGAGAAAAGCTAAACTTGCAGCAAGTAAAATATTAAAAAAGAAACCTGATACAAACACTTTTTCATCATATATATTTTGCAGGTATGCCCTGATCCCACCGAAAAGTGTGTCGAATGCCGCTAGGACAGCAATCGACAAATAATTGGAGTATTCTTCAGGTATTCGAATTTCCGTGAGCATACCTAGAACAATCCCGATTATTAAGCCAATAAAGGGAAGCCACATTAAGAATCGCCTCCTTCTTTTGTCGGTTCCATGTAGCGAATACGGATGGAATCATCATAGGCAGGTACCGTTACGTTCGGATTTGGTTTTGAAATGGAAAGCCTAAGATTTTCGATAAAAAATTCTTCCGTAGATTTAGATACTTTCATCCGATTATATAACTTTTCAGCTGTCGTATTATCATCTACACCAACGATAACTTCAATCGGCAAACTTTTTATGGCATGCCCATCAATTTTTGTTACCTGATTGATATCACGAATTACTGTCGTATTAATAATTCTTTTTCCATCAATTGCGATGTATTTTGCTTCGTACATATTCAATTCGTTTAGTAATCTTTTAAGAAGTTCTGGTGATACCACCCGATTTACAGGAGCTCCCGGTTTAATTTCTTCCATTACAGGTTCAATCTTTAATTTAATACCTGGAACGTTTACTTCTGTCACTCCCGCTTCAATCCTTAATTCCTCTAGGGTATCCTTTAAAGTTTTTTCTTTACTTTGTTTTCGCTTAGATTCATAGGCTGCCAGCTTTTCTTCATTCGAACGAATTTCACTTAATAAGCTGGATTGCAGTTCCTTTTCTTTTAGTAACGCTTCACGAAGCTGCCAAATATCGCGGGTGTCACGTTCAGCAGGTTTTTTTACAGTTTGGAATTGGATTGCAATCATGAAGCCAACTAAGACAGCTATCAATGTAAAACTAGCATTTATTTTTTGGTTGTCCACTTTTTTTCACCTAACCTTTTAATTATCATTTCGTGGACACATATTCACAAATGACTAACTCCCGAGGATTGGATTAAGAACAATTTCTTCTTCTTTTTCTATAGAAAAAACAATGTTATCATTTACTAATTGATCCTTCACTCCCCCAATTAAATTTAATGATGATGAAAGGACGTCAGGATCTCCGATTGCTGAAATAACAAACGGTGCTGGGTGCGGCGTGCCATCAACGGTAATAACTGGTCCATTACAAATAATATATGAATGGCTTGTCAGCCTTTGCCCATTAATGGCAACAGCTGCGGCCCCAGAAATATATAGCTCATTTACTACCTTAAAAACATGGTGTTCATGGACAAGATAATTATTGATATTATCTTCTTTTGGATCATAAGCTCCGTCAGTTAGCGTAATTTTAACTCCTTTACCTTGAACCTTCACTTTTCCCAGGAACATTCGATATTTTTCAGCATCCTCAGCAAGACTCGAATAAGCCTGTGTTTCCTTTGATAGTTCTTTTTCATTTTTAAGAACCATTTCCTGTTTTTGATTTAATTCTCTTTGTAACTCTCGATTGCTCTTTTCTTCAGTAATTAATTGGTTTCTAAGTGCAAGGGTCTTTTCCCATTGTTTACCTGCCAGTTTAGGTCTGTTTTCGCTATTTTTCATTTGTGTTAAGTGATACGAGAAGGCAATCATAAATCCTAAAACAAGACAGACCAGGGACAAAATGAAATGCTTACCCTTCACCCTAATCTTACTCACCTTTTTTTTCCTCCGCTTCTGTTTTAAAGGCCTTAAAATAGGTTCCTACTTCTAAGTCAATAATCCCCTTTTTGTTTGGATCTAATTGGGTGATTATTGAGGGATAATGCCCCATTTTTTCCGAGAAACTTCTTAATGTGGCGCTCACTTCAAAACCATCATTCATAAATAAGGAAATATGAAATTGATCAGTTTTTTTCGGAGTATAATGGATTTCAGAGATCGAGTTGGTTATTTCAACAGGTAGTTTTTCTAACTCTTTAACCATTTGATTGAGGGCTGCGCCTTCTTTGAATTCAAATAAAATCGGAGAGTTTACAGGAATTTTCTTTGCTTCTTTATTTTTCAATATTTGTCCATTTTCCATAATTGGAAAAAAGTTATTTGCTTGTTTAAGATACGCGATTCGCTTGTGTTCTTTTACTTGTATAATCACAGTATTTGGCCAATGAACCTTAATATCCACTTTTTTTATTTCGGATAATCGCTTTAACTTTGAAGCAATTTCATCCTCTTTTATTTTCCAAATATTCGTATTTTTCGTAAGACCACTTTTACTGACCAATTCCTCTGCGGAATATACACCATTCCCTTTTACTGTTATCGTCCTTACATGACTTAATGGTGATTGAGTATAGGCGATAACTACGATCATTGTAAAAAACAGAATTAAGAGGAGCACAAGCCTTCTGTTTGCTTTGCGTCGTCTTTGCTCCTTTAGTTTAGGAATACGGTCCTCGAGAGCTACGATTTTACCTTTTTCCATTTACTATTCCTCCACATAAAAAGCAACTGTCCCAAAATAAGTAGACTAGGCCTGTCCAACATTCGATAGTGAAACCTCGAGAAAGAGAACAACGGCACGAAAAAACCATGCCGTCTGTAACTTTTCCGAGGTTTCACCTATAATATTATCAGTAATTATAACACAATATTTGTCATTCGTACGAGATTTCTTACAAGAAAAGTAAGGATTAATTCATGGAAATTGAAAACTACTTTTTACTACATGTTTTGCTTCATCCTTATTGGTCTTCACTGAAGACCCGCGTCCACTTTCCTTACTTTTTTCCAATTATTTCAACTTCAGTTTCCATTTCTACCTCATATAAGCGGAAGATGGTTTCCTTGACATGTTGAATTAACGCAAGCACATCTTCTGCTTTCGCATTTCCAGCATTTACAATAAAATTCCCATGCATTTCTGAAATTTTTGCCCCGCCAATACTAAATCCTTTTAAACCTGCAGTTTCAATTAATTTCCCTGCGTAATTCGGAAGAGGATTTCTAAAAATACTGCCCGCACAAGGAAAATTCCATGGCTGCGTCTCTTTACGATAATCTTTGTTTTTTTGCATCTGGGCAACAATCGCTGTACGGTCACCCTTTACCAAGTCAAAAACTGCCTCCACCACAATTCCAGGACGAGTTTTTTGGAGTACGGATGTTCTGTATGAGAACTCCATTTCTTGGTTTGAAAGCCATTCGATTGTTCCATCTTCAAATAAAATATGTGCTTTGGTTAAAATATTACTAATGTCTGAACCATGTGCACCGGCATTCATATAAACAGCGCCACCAACAGAGCCAGGAATACCACTGGCAAACTCCAGCCCCGCAAGTCCTTTTTTACTAATTAGAGTCGATAAGCTTACGAGCGAATGGCCGCCACCGACCGTAATACTTGTATCATTAACCTCAAGGTGGTCCATTCCTGAACTTAACTTAATTACAGCACCTTCTATTCCCTTATCGGAAACCAACAGATTAGACCCACGTCCAATTGCACGCCAATTTAATCCATGTTTTCCAATTACACTCAACGCTGTTTTTAAATTCTCAACTGACGATGGCTCAATAAAAAGGTCGGCAGGACCCCCTATTTTCATCGTGGTATGATTGGCCAGTGGTTCATTTTTTTTAACCTTCCCTATATTTAAGGAAACTAATTCATTTACGATTTCGTCCATATTTACCACCCTAACTTTCATAGATGCATTTATTTCAGTTTATGCTAAAACCCTTTTTGGGCTACTTTTGATTTGTTTTTATCAGTTCTTGCATTAAGGAATACAGTCTGAGTGCCGAATCTGGCACACCCATTTTTCTCGCTTTCATCCTCATTTCCTCTAATTTATCCTTATTTAACAGAATCCGATCGATATGGTTTACAAGACTATTATTATTTAAATCCTTCTCCAATAATAATTCTGCAGCACCAAAGTCACTTAAGGATCTAGCGTTTTTCTCTTGATGATTATTTGTAACATATGGACTTGGAACTAAGATGCTTGGAATGCCAAGTGAAGTTAATTCTGCAAGTGTGGTAGCTCCTGCTCTTGAAACGACTAAATCAACCCCTGCCAATACCTCCGGCATATTATGAATAAATGGTTTTATGACTACATTACTAGGGTTTCCAATTAACTCAACCTCTTTTTTGACATCCTCATAATGAACGTCACCAGTAATGTAAAGGACTTGATAAGGTTTTTCAGCCAATTCAGCAAATGCCTTCACGACCGCCTCATTAATCGGCCTTGCACCACGACTGCCTCCAAAAACTAACACCACCGGCATCGTTGCACTTAAGCCAGCGGAGAGACGCCCTTGAATTCCATCCTTGCCAATTACTTCAGATGCACGTGGATTACCCGTAAAGACGGTCTTTTTTTCTGGGAAATACTCTTTAGCTTCTTCAAAGCAAATTGCTATCTTATTTACATAACGACTTAAAAATTTATTTGTTAGTCCCGGAACACTATTTTGTTCATGGATAATCGTAGGAATCCCAAGTTTCGACGCAGCATAAACCACAGGTCCGCACACATATCCACCTGTTCCTATAACAATATCCGGGTTAAACTCTTTCAACATCGTTTTACTATCTTTTACGCCTTTTAGGAAACGAAGGACCGTTTTTACATTCTCAAAGGAGAGTTTTCTTTTAAAGCCAGTAATATGTATCGCTTTAAAATCGATATTCTCCCTCGGAACTAGCTTACTTTCCAATCCATTTTTAGTCCCTATGTATAAAAATTGTGCATCTTTGTTATCTTTTTGTATTTCCCGAATGAGTGCGAGAGCAGGATAGATATGTCCCCCAGTCCCTCCACCACTAACAACTATTTTCATTTTTCCACCTCATTAACTATTTAACACTTAATTGCATACCTATCTTACTATAAAAACAATCAAAATAACGCAAATGAAAAAAGAATGTTATCTAATTGTAAAGATATGAGCCCCTCGAATAGAAATCAACAGGCATGCTTAACTCTAAATTAAAATAAAAAGAACCCTGCCACTAAACAGGGTGATGGTTCATAATCTTGAATACCTGCTGATATTAAGGAGAACACCTATCGCCATTAACATCAGGGTTAAACTAGAGCCTCCGTAGCTTAAAAATGGCAAGGTAATGCCGGTAACAGGCATTAGACCTGTAACAACACCAATATTAATCATGACTTGAATCGCAACCATCGCAATGATTCCTACCGCTAGGAAACTTCCATATAAATCTGGTGCGCCTAAAGCAATGCGAATACCTCTCCACAACAACAGTGCAAATAACAGTAATATAAAGGAACCACCAATAAAACCTAGTTCTTCAGAAAGAATTGCAAAGATAAAGTCTGTCTGTGGTTCTGGCAGGTAAAAAAACTTCTGACGGCTTTCACCGAGTCCCAGTCCAAACAAACCGCCCGGGCCAATTGCAAAAAGCGATTGAATCATTTGAAATCCACTGCCTTGCGGGTCAGACCATGGATCTAGAAAAGAAGTTATTCTTTTCATTCGATAAGGTGCAGAAGCAATTAAACCCACAAACCCAGCTACACCCAATAGTCCAAGGAAAGAAAAATGGCTAATCCGCGCACCTGCAATAAAAATCATTACGACACAGGTACCCATCATTACAGTTCCTGTCCCTAGATCAGGTTGGAGCATAATCATCGAAAAAGCAAGAAAAGCAAGACCTAGTGAAGGAATAAGCCCCTTTTTGAAAGATGTAATCAGTTTTTGACGTTCAGAAAGGTACTTTGCCAAAAAAGCAATCATTGCCAGTTTCATAAATTCGGAAGGTTGTATCGAAAAAGCCCCCACCCCTATCCAGCTCCGGGAACCATTTCTTTCATTACCAATCCCAGGAATTAACACCAGTATAAGTAGCACGAAACATACAATAAGAAAGGTTTTGGACCACGTCCGCCATGTCCAATAGTTGATGTTCATGATGAAAAACATGGCAGCAACTCCTACGCCGGCAAAAAGCGTTTGTCTTTTTGCAAAGAAAAAGGAATCATTAAATTTATATTCAGCCCAGATTGCACTTGCACTGTAAACCATAATAAGCCCTATTGCCAAAAGCGTAAATGTTACAATCATTAAAATAAAATCAGGAGTTGTTTTCTTTGTCGGCACCACCATACACCTCAACTGCTAGTTTTAGGGCTTAGCAGAACCTTAATACTGCCCCAGCGTCAGTGCACTTGTAAAAGTGTACTTCTCGACTAAGACAAGCCCTTACTTAAGCTTATGCACCGCTTCGATAAAAATGTCTCCCCTGACTTCAAAAGTTTTATATTGATCCCAGCTCGCACAGGCTGGAGATAATAAAATAACATCACCTGATTCAGAGTATCGATAAGCCTCAGGCACCGCCTTGTCAACATTATCGACACGCTTAATAAGTTTTATTCCCGCTTCTTTTCCAATGCGCTCTAACTTTGGCGCGGTCTGCCCAAATGTAATCATTGCTTTTACATTTTTTAAATAAGGGAGAAGTTCATCAAACTCATTTCCGCGATCGAGCCCGCCTGCAAGCAAAATAACTGGAGCTTTAAAAGCTGCCAAGGCATTAATGGTCGCTAGAATATTCGTCGCTTTCGAATCATTATAAAACTTTCTTCCATCCACTTCTGTTACGTATTGCAGGCGATGCCTGACACCTGTAAATGTTTGGAGGACCTGCTGAATGGCACTGTTTTCTACACCTGAAAGCTTCGCTGCAGCCATCGCAGATAATATATTTTCAAGATTATGTTTGCCCGGTAAGGCTACTTGCTCTATTTCCACCACTTTTTCACCATTAAACATTATCCAGCCATCAGAAAGATAAGCTCCTTCAGTAAGGACCTTTTGGGTAGAAAAAGGAATAATAGTAGCATTAGAATGACGAGCAACTTCTAATGTTTCTTCTTGGTCGGCATTAACAATTAAATATTCAAGCTCTGTTTGATTCTTTGTGATGTTTGCCTTTGCTGCTATGTATTCCTTTTTCGTCCCATGATAATCCAAATGGGCATCATATAGGTTTGTAAGTATCGCAATTTTTGGTTTAAAATCAACAATCCCCATTAGTTGGAACGACGACAATTCAATGACGATTGTATTTTTCGCAGTTGCTTCCTCAGCCACCCCTGAGGCAACCGTCCCAATATTCCCTGCTATTAATGGGTGCTTATTATCCGCATTCAACATTTCATAAACTAATGTTGTAGTGGTGGTTTTACCATTTGTACCTGTAATTCCTATAAACGGGGCTTCCGATATTTCATATGCAAGCTCCACTTCGGTAATAACTGGAATTCCCTTTTCAATAGCTCCAGAAATCATTGGATTGTTATAAGGAATACCTGGATTTTTAACAATAAGCTCGAATCCTTCATCTAGAAGCTCAATCGGGTGGTCGCCACAAATCACTTTAATCCCTTGTTCTAATAACCCTTGAGCTTCAGGATTTTCCGAAAAAGGCTTTTTATCATTGACAGTTACAAATGCACCGAGCTTATGTAATAGTGCAGCTGCAGTTACCCCGCTTTTCGCCAAACCAAGGACAAGAATTTTTTTATGACTGAACGATTTAACCTGTTTCACTTTATAACCACACCTCTATATAGATTCCTAGTATCGCAAGAATTAATCCAACACTCCAAAACGTGACGACAACACGCCATTCCGACCAGCCTACTAATTCATAATGATGATGCAAGGGGCTCATTCGAAAAATACGTTTTCCCGTCGTTTTAAAGGAAATAACCTGTAAAATAACTGATAATGTTTCAATAACAAATACTCCGCCGATAATGATAAGCAGTATTTCAAGTTTGGTAAGAATAGCAATCGTGGCGATTGCCCCGCCGAGAGCAAGCGATCCGGTATCTCCCATAAAAACCTTTGCTGGATGGGCATTAAACACTAAAAATCCTAATACAGCGCCAACAACCGCTACTGAAAATATCGCAATTTCCACTTGTGACTGATTCCAGGCTAGGACTGCTAACGCACCAAATGCAATGGCAGCGGTACCTGACACCAACCCATCAAGTCCATCTGTTAAGTTAACTGCATTAGAAAAGCCAACTAACCAGAATATAATGAAGAAAATAAAAAACCATCCTAAATCAAATGAAGAATCTGTAAATGGTACACTAATTTCGGTAGAAAATCCTTGCTGTTTATAAATAAGATAAAAGATTACTGAAATAATGATTTGGCCAAGCAACTTTTGTTTAGAAGTTAATCCTAAATTTCGTTTTAATACAACCTTAATAAAATCATCTAAAAACCCAAGTAGTCCAAAACCAAGCGTTACAAGGAGCAGCAAATATGTTTTAACAGTCGGTTCTGAAAATTTACCTGTCATTACGAGCGTTGTAATGACAATCGAAAATAGGATCATTACACCGCCCATCGTGGGAGTTCCGGATTTTTTTTGATGGGATTTTGGACCTTCTTCACGAATGCTTTGTCCAAATTTTAACCTTCTTAAGAAGGGAATAAATACAGGAGAAAGCAATACCGAGATAAGAAATCCCATGATTATTGTGAAAAAAATAACTTGCTCAAGCATTCTATCCCCTCCTTTCAGCGGGGTTTTTACTAGTAATTTTGTTTAACATCACAGCTATATCATATGTTTGTTTATTTTTATTAAGAAGCTCTTTATGTGAAAATTTAAAGTTAGTTATCTCCATAATTTCATCTGTTTCTCCATTTAATTTTTCTAAATAACGTTTTAATAGGGTCACAATTGCCTCTGCAGGGTCAACCGTAAAAAATATGGGAAAATGGTTGGGTGTATAGCTTGGAACCTCTTCTCCTTGGTCCCAAATTGCGGCAATCGCTCCATTCGTAATCGCTTCTGAAAGGTCCCCAGGCTTTCCATGGTACGAGATATATAAACCTTTTGGCTGCGATATTTGAGCCGTGTCGCTAACAGTAACAAAGAAAAGGTTATCTTGGATTCCACGACTATTATTAAATAGACTTTCCAAGTCTTTTAAAGCTAAATACATAGCTATCTCCTCTCAATTGCTTCCCGAGCCACGAGTCGGTCGTCAAAGTTATGAACTACATTGCCAATAATTTGATAGGTTTCATGGCCTTTTCCAGCGATTAAAATGACATCACCCTCCGAAGCCTCTTGAACAGCAGTTTGAATTGCTTCTTTTCGGTCAGGTATGATTCGGTACTGTACTCCATGAATTCCTGCTTCCATTTCCTTCAATATTGCTAGTGGATCTTCACTTCTTGGGTTATCCGAAGTTAAGATTGGATCTGTGGCAAATTGACCAGCAATTTTAGCCATTAGTGGACGTTTTGTACGATCGCGGTCCCCACCACAGCCAACAATACAGTAAACCTTTTTCTTTGCAAAATGCTGAATTGTTTTTAAGACATTTTCAAGGCTGTCTGGTGTATGGGCGTAGTCAACAATCACAGTAAAATCCTGCCCCTCATTAACAAGCTCAAATCTCCCAGATACACCTGTCACTTCTTCTATTGACTTAATCACAGCATTAATATCAATTCCGGAAACAATCGAAGCAGCAATACTAGCTAAAACATTATAAACACTAAATTTTCCTATTAATTGCATTTGGACAGGGTACTTTTCCGTTTGGACAATTAGATCAAAACGGGTTCCTGAGGAAGTCATCTCGATATTCTCGGCTTGAATATCAGCCTTAGTGTCGATGCCATATGTAATGACATGTGCAGCAGTAGACTTACTATACATAACTGAAGCAGGATCGTCTGAATTTAATATCGCAAATTTAGGTTTATGATGATTAAATGTGTTACCCAGCTGGGCAAACAATAAACTCTTCGCACGTTTATACTCATCCATTGTTTTATGATAATCAAGATGGTCTTGCGTAAGATTTGTAAACACTGCCACATCAAAATCACAGCCATGGACCCTGCCAAGGTCTAAAGCATGGGAAGATACCTCCATCACTGCTGTATCCACACCAGCTTCAACCATTTGTTTAAAAGTCTTTTGAAGTGTTAAGCTTTCTGGAGTAGTATTTTTTGTTTCAATCGTCTTGTCAGCTATTTTAGTATACATAGTTCCAATGATGCCTGTTTTTTGACTTGCATCTGAAAATATTTTCTCAATTAGATGGCTGGTAGTTGTTTTCCCGTTAGTACCCGTGATACCTATTAAACGCAGGTTTTTAGTCGGCTGATCGTAAAAGGCATCTGCCAGCACAGCCATTGCTCTCGTCGTATCTTTCACAAGAATTACCGGTACATCTAGTGGTAACGGACGCTCAGCTAGTATCGCAACTGCCCCGCTTTTCACAGCGGATTCAGCATAATCATGCCCGTCTACTGTGTATCCTTTAATACAAATAAATAAGCTCCCCATTTGCACCTTCCGATTATCGTTTTCGATGGAAGTAATTTCTGGATCCACACCTTGATAAGGAACTAGAAGATGCAAATTCTCAAGCAGCTTTTGTAGAATCATTTCTCTCAAATCCTCTCATAACCGTACATACATATTACCAATATCTGCCTAGAAACTCCTCTAAAGAAAGTTCCATCTTATTTTACATTAAAATATTTCATTTTGCTATTTAGTAATATAAGCTTAATAAAAAAATTAGGCGGCGGAAATCATTCCGACCGCCTCCAAGTAATAATTTTGTAAATGTTATTCATCCTTACCAAAATATAGTCTAATTTTTGATCCTTCTTTTACTTTGGTACCTGCTTCTGGAGATTGTCTAACGACCACATCTCCCTCGCCACTTGCATCAATTTTCAGGTTAATTAGTTGATCCATTAGTTCCATTTTGGTTAGACCGGTGAAATCAGGTAATTTTATTAACGGTGTATCTGGCCATTTCAGTTTTTTCTCAATTTGATTTTTACGCGGCTTAATCCCCATTCCGCTCAATGCATCTTTCATTATATTACCAACTATTGGTGCACTGACTGTACCACCGAAGGCTGTGACTCCTTTCGGATTATCTACTGCCACATAAACGACAATTTGCGGATCATCTGCTGGGGCAAAACCAATAAATGATACGATAAAATTATTTTCTAAATATCTTCCGTTTTTCGCTTTCTGGGCAGTACCTGTTTTGCCTCCGACTCGGTACCCTTCAACAAATGCTTTCCCGCCTGAACCCTTGGCAACTACATTTTCAAGAGCATGACGAATTTCTTTCGATGTCTTTTCCGTAATAACGCGTCTTTTTTCAACCGGCGAATTTCTCATCACTATTTCTTTAGTAACTGGGTCAATTAGCTCTTTTGCGATAAATGGCTTATACAGGATCCCGCCATTTATCGCTGCAGATACAGCTGTGACTTGCTGAATTGGCGTTACTGATACACCCTGTCCAAAGGCTGTCGTTGCTTGTTCCACAGGACCAACGCGATTTAAATTGAATAAAATCCCTGTTCCTTCCCCTTGCAAGTCAATACCTGTTTTTTGACCAAAACCAAAATCCTTCACATACTTAAACAACTTTTCTTTCCCAAGTCTTTGCCCTAATTCCACAAACCCAGGGTTGCAAGAATTCTGTACTACCTCTAAAAAGGACTGATCGCCGTGTCCGCCTCTTTTCCAGCATTTTAACCGTGCACCAGCTACCTGAACAGAGCCAGAATCATGAAAATGCTCTTTTTCAAGATTTACTTTCCCCTCATTCAGTGCAGCTGCTAGGGTGATAATCTTAAAAGTAGACCCTGGTTCATAAGTGGACCAAACTGGGAGATTACGGTTATAGACCTCTTGCGGAACATTTTGGAAGTTTGCTGGATCAAAAGTTGGTCTGCTCGACATCGCTAGAATCTCTCCACTATTCGGGTTCATTGCAAGCGCAACAATTCCGTCAGGGTTGTATTTTGCTTGTGCGATATCCAATTCTCTCTCCACAACTGTTTGTATTTTCGAGTCGATCGTCAGCTTTAAATCAAGACCGTCAGTTGGTTTCTCATAATCATCTGCCATATCGTTCATTCTTTCACCTTTGGCATTTGCGTAGAATTTAACTGACCCCCGCTCACCGCTTAATTCTTTATCATAGTATAGTTCTAATCCCATCAGACCTTGGTTGTCCACTCCGGCAAACCCAAGCACATGCGAAAGATAACTTCCCATAGGATAATGCCGCTTTGAATCCTCTCCTATATAGACCCCTTCAAGACCTAAAGAGCGAATTTCTTTGGCCTTTTCATGAGAAATTTTTCTTCCTTCCTTAATCCGTACAATTCTCTCTTTTAAGGTAATATCCCGATATGCCTTCTCTTTTGACATATTTAACACCGAGGCTAGTTTTTCGGCGGTTGTCGCTGGGTCCTTAATTTGTCTTGGAACGACCCATACAGTGGGTGTACTAATATTCGTTGCCAATGGTACTCCATTACGGTCCACAATTTCTCCTCGTTCAGGTTCAAAAGGGATATTACGACTCCATGAGTCTTTAGCACCTGCAGTCAACCAATCACCAAGAACAAATTGTACATATCCAAGCCGGACATCAATAATCAAGAAGGTAAGAATACCAACGAATAGTGCAATCATTAATCGTTTACGGACAGTTACATTTGAAACGCGCATGTTTGAACGACCCTCCTTTTCCTATCGTTCATTTATATGCTTGTACTTTTTTTCTTAGAACGTATGGCAAAATCCTTAAATAAAAGAAAATCCCGCGTTGACAGCGGGATTTTCTTTTAGTCTTGAACTATTTCTTCTGTACTGTCACCAGTTTGTCCTTGAGCGTCTGTTGTAGACTGTTTTTCGTCGTTCCACTGGTCTTCAGGAGTTTTTAAATCTACTATTAAAAAATCTCCATTTCGTAAAAGTGTTTTAGGTTTAATACTTTGCCCGGTTACATACCCTATTCCCTTTGCGTTTAATTTTAATCCAGCAATATTGGCAACTTTCATTACATCTCGAAGGGACCAGCCTGTCATATCTGGAGCAAATATTTCACCATCTGTTTGGATGATTACCTTCTCC
Organism: Neobacillus drentensis; assembly: GCF_036962125.1. GTDB lineage: Bacteria > Bacillota > Bacilli > Bacillales > Cytobacillaceae > Neobacillus > Neobacillus drentensis_B. The sequence goes on along the minus strand of NZ_JBALOA010000005.1, from coordinate 20,592 downwards.
CCTTCCAAAACAGTTGTCCCAGACTCTGGCAGCTGCCTGACTACTTTTGTTCCTTTACCAATTACTACAGTTTCAATGCCCCTTGCTTTCAAATTAGCTTTAACATCGAGGACGGTATATCCATTAAAATCCGGCAATTTATTTAATTGAGCTTTTTGACTCTTGGATGGTTGTATATTTAAATAATGAAGGCTGTTTTTCATGACAGGGTTAAAGATAGCTGAGACAGGAATCGCCCCTTGGCCAGCTTCAAGACCTTCTAATTCCGGCTGCTGTACGGCAACATAAACGATTAATTCTGGGTCATTCTTTGGAGCCATCCCTAAAAATGAAAACATGTAATTATTCACACCTTGTAAATACCTTCCATTTGGTCCAGGGATATTGGCAGTTCCTGTTTTCCCAGCGACACTATACCCATCAATTTTATAGCGGCCCCCCGTACCTTTTGGTGAGGTTACAACTGTTTCAAGGATATCTCGCACCTCTTTGGCCGTTTCTTTCGAAATTGGCGTAGAAACTACTTCAGGAGCTGCTGATTTAATTATTTCTTCAGTATCATGGTTAACAATCTTTTTTACTATATGTGGTTTTATCATTTTCCCGCCATTCGCAATGGCAGTTGCCGCTTGGATTTGCTGGATTGCTGTAATTGCAGTCCCCTGCCCATAAGCGGTGGTAATCTTTTCAATTGGATAAGTATATTGGATTTTCCCAGATGTTTCATTGGGAAGGTCAATACCTGTAGGTTTATCAAAGCCAAACCTTGTTAAATATTCTCGATACTTTTCAAAACCAAGTTTCTCTTTTGCAATTTTCGCAAAAGCAACGTTTGATGAACGCTGTACACCTTCAAGATAGGTAATCTTACCCCAGCCGGAGTAATTATGATCATGGATTGCTTTATCCCTTTTCGTAACTTGATATGAACCTGATTGATAAATTTCATTCGGATTGAATACCTTTTCCTGCACTGCTGCTGCTAGTGTGAAAATTTTCATAGTTGAACCAGGTTCGAACGAGGTTTCAATCGCTTCATTATGCCAGCCATCTTCAATTCCTTCTTTTGTTTTAGGATCAAAAGATGGTCTTTGTCCCATCGCTAAGATTTCACCAGTTTTCGGATCCGCGACAATCGCAATTATTTTTTGAGGTTTATATTCTTTTGCGACTTTATTCATGGCATCTTCTAAAAAGGTTTGTATCTTTTGGTCAATTGTTAAATAAACATCATTTCCATTTTGTGCCGGAGTGATTTTTTCCTTTTCATCAGGTAGGATATAACCCCACAAATCACTTTCAAAATTAACTTTCCCATTCGTCCCTGTTAACTTATCATTTAAGATTTTTTCAATTCCCATTTTCCCCACAGATGTAATGCTTTTATCCTTTTCCTCGATCCGGTCTGCATACCCAACTACATGGGATGCAAATACACCATTAGGATAAAACCGTTTGGAATCACGAATGAAGGTTATCCCCGGTAGCTTCAGGTCATCAATATTTTTCATCTTTTGGTGATTAATATCGGTGCCTGCTTTGCCAAATTCAACTTGAAATTTATGATTTTTTATTCCTTTTGATAAGATGTTATAAATATCTAGTTCATCCATGTCTAAATACTTTGCAAGTTCTTTAGCCGTTTTGGCCGGATTTTTAACATGTTGGGGTTTTTTTGGATTTGTGGTCATCTTTTTATCCAAAATAGCAATTAGTTTATATGCATTTGTATCTTCAGCAATGACCTCTCCATTCCGGTCCAAGATATCTCCTCTTAAGGCCGCCAAATTCCCTTCCCTGCTATATTTTTCTTGTGCCTTCGCTGCAAGTGGCTGTCCATCGACTTCTCCAGTGATTTGAATTGAAAAATACCTGAAGATTAATACAAAAAAGAGCAAACCAAAAATGACAAATAAAATGGTTGCTCCTGCATTCATATATGGCTGTTTCTTGTTCATTTTTAATGCACTACCTTGACATTATTTTCGTTTTTAATAAGACCCATTTCCTTGGCCTTTTTATAAATCCGGTCATAAGCACTCATTTCGCTTACCTGAACTTGCAAATCACTATTCACTTTCTGCTGCTCAGTCACCTTAGACTCGATAATTTGAATATCTTTATTGACTTTGTATATTTGCGCTTGATTTGAAATAATATGAACAGCGCCAAAACATACAAATCCAGCAAAGACTAATCCGATAATTTTTTCACCTGGAGTGAGCCAGGATTTCTTAATTATGATTTGACTCTTTATTTGGACTTTCTGCTCTGTTTGTTGCTGTTGTTCTACTTTCTTCCTGGCAAGATTACTCAAACTTTTTCCCCTCCAGATTAATATCTTCTTCTAAATCCAGGTTTGAAACGCCGGATTTCTTCTTCTCATAGTTTCTCTGCAATCCTAAGTTTTGCAGATCGGGCACGATTGTTTTGTTCTAATTCTTCTTCAGTTGGAAGGATCGGCTTCCGTGAGATTAGCTTTAATATCGGTTTATACTCATCTGGAATGATTGGTAAACCTGGAGGTAAATTAGGGGTTTCACTTGCCTTTTTAAAGGCTGCTTTGCAAATCCTGTCCTCAAGCGAGTGGAAGGTTATCACACTTATCCTTCCTGCAGGCTTCAACATGTCAATTGCTTGATTTAGCGACTTTTCAAATACAGCTAATTCATCATTGACCGCAATTCTGACTGCTTGAAATACTCGCTTGGCAGGATGTCCACCTTTTCTTCTTGCAGGTGCTGGAATAGCATCCTTGATCAACTCAACTAATTCTGCCGTAGTTTCAACTGGTTTTACCATTCTTGCCGCTTCTATTTTTCGGGCTATTTGTTTAGAGAATTTCTCCTCACCATAGCGAAAAAAGATACGAACCAAGTCTTCATATGCCCAATGATTTATCACATCATATGCGGAAATATCGGCCTCATTATCCATCCTCATATCAAGTGGTGCATCGTGATGATAACTAAACCCTCTTTCTGGTGTATCCAATTGCGGAGAAGAAACTCCAAGGTCATAAAGGACGCCATCAACTTTAAAAATTCCCCGATTTTCAAGTTCTTCTTTTAAATATAAAAAGTTACTTTTAATGATTTCTAATCGATCTCCATATTCAGCTAACTTTTCTTTTGCGTTCACAATCGCTGTTTCATCTTGGTCAAATGCATAAAGTTTCCCATTAACTCCGAGTTTTGAAAGAATAAGGGAACTATGCCCGGCTCCACCCAAAGTACAATCCACATAAATTCCATCTGACTTAATATTCAGTCCATCAACAGCTTCATTTAATAACACAGTTGTATGTTCAAACATGTAGTAACCACCTTTTCCAATCGAACGATAGATAATAGAAAATATATTAACATAATTTATCCATTATATATCAAAGCCAATCATATTTTCTGCAATTTCTGCAAAAGATTCTTCGGACTGGTTAAAATATTCTTCCCAAATCTGTTTACTCCAAATTTCAATTCGATTGGAAACACCTAATATTACACACTCTTTTTCCAATTTTGCATACTGTAAAAGTGGTGCTGGGATGTTAATTCTTCCTTGTTTATCAAGTTCACTTTCTGTTGCTCCTGAAAAGAAGAACCTAGTAAAAGCCCGGGCATCTTTTTTTGTCAGAGGTAAGCCTTTTAATTTCTCTTCAATAAGCGCCCACTCTGATAACGGGTAACCAAACAAACATTGATCCAATCCACGTGTAATGATAAACATGTCACCAAGATCATCACGGAATTTGGAGGGCACGATAATCCGGCCTTTATTATCAATGCTATGATGGTATTCACCCATGAACATACCTTCGACCCCCACTTTCTATTAAAAATGTACCACATTCCCCCACTTTCCACCACCTATTTTTAAACTATTCTTCTTAAAACCTGTAAATCCTTTTTTATCCATTAATTTCGCAAAAAAAAAACTTCACAACTGTGAAGTTTTTACATTTTCATGACTTTATGCAGCCCATCGAATTCAAAGGTCCCTGACATTAGATCATGAATCAGATTCATTCCATATTGATTTAGATAGTAAAATATATTCCAAACCCTTTCCTGCGGAAAACCGTCAGGTCTTAATGCAAGATCAACACGGTCATATTTTTTCAGTAAAATATCGTGTTTTAACTTTCCTGCATCATAAAGTTTTGTTTCCATAAACTCGATTTCTTTCAGTAAGTAACTCTCATTTTTCTTTAACAGCGGTAGTAGGCCTCTGTCCACATCAGCTGTTTTTACTTCGATTAGTCGGTATTGATTTAGCAGTTGTTCTTTGGTACGTAAAAATAACGAAACCAGTTCTTTATCTTTAATTTCTTCTAGAAATTGGTTCCTTTCCTTTGCTGTACCATTGCTTATCACATCGGCAAGATTTAACTGTAATTCACTCACGTCTGTTTCAATTGAGCGATCAAGGATGGTAATATTCAAGCGCGGTACAATTGGCGGCATCTTGATATCAAAATGTTCGAAAACTTGCTTAAGTTCTGCCCAGTATGAAATTTCTCCCGGACCAGCAATGAAAGCGATTGTCGGAAATAACCATTCCTGCATAAGCGGCCTTGTCACCACATTATTACTTAATGCTGCCGGATTTTCCTCGGCATACTCCACTAATTGTTCTTTTGAAAAGGTTAAAGTTCCACTTTTCCCCACAAAACAATCATTTTCCTGATTATATTCAAGCAAGATCCGATCATTCATCTCTTGATCATAGAAGAAAAGGTTAGCATTTTCTTCACTTGCATCAATCGTAATCGGAAACCCTTTTTCGCCTATTTCCCTTTGTTGTGCCAATAAATGGTACGTAATCTCCTTGTGGTGAAGAATTTGCTGTTTAAAAAATTCCTTTTGAAGGTCACGAAACTCCTTGTTACCAGAATCAACAATTAATAGTCCATAATCCTTGAACAATTCCATAATAAGATTGGCAAAGAAATCAACGAAGGTGGTGGATTTTGAAATTTGTTCTTCTGCAAATTCTAAAAGTGTATTCGTGTGTTCTGTCTCACCAAAATTCTCAATTAAATTCTGCACCCAAATAAGACATTCCTCTCTATTTAACTGAATGTCAGATACCATTAGCTTTTGATGAACCCTTTCAGGGTACGTCCATTTATCTGCCTTGTTATTTACAGGTACAAAGACATGATTAACTTCTTGAAAATCATGATCTTCCCCAGCAATCCAAAAGACAGGAACAACCGGTACACCTAGCTGTGCCTCTTTTTGTTCTGCCAATTTAATAATTGAAATAACTTTATGTATTGAATAAAGCGGTCCTGTAAGGATACCTGCCTGCTGCCCCCCAATAACGACAAGGCTTTGATTTGTTTTAAGTTTATCGATTGACTTAACAACAGCTTCAGACGATGGAAACCGCTTCATAAAGCTCTCAATATGTTCAGCAACCTCGGTACGAGGAAACAATCGGTTACTTAGTTCTTCCACCCGTCTAGCATCATCGGCTGCCTCATTAAACCGGTAATGAAAAAATGGTTGGATTTCCCGAGATTGTTCCAAATAATTCGAAGCAAACCGGTTGGTTGCTGGTAAAGAGAGATTTAAAATCTCCATTCATTGTACTTCCTTTCTGATCACCCAAATTCATTCTGTTAAGAGTATACCACTACCAATCACATTTGAAAAAAACTTTGGCTTATTATTCAGTTGGAAAAGGTAAAAATCAATGCCCGATAAATTAATCCATAGACGGTCAGGCTAAGGTAAGTAAAGAGAAAGAGTATAAAATTAAAACGCCAAAACCCCTTTATCACCTTTTTTAAGATAATTTCTTCCTTTATCTTCCAGTGAACAAACACAAAAACCATAGCTATTAAAATCATTAGTAGTATTATGAACCAAAAAAAAGATTTATCCCAAATAGTTAGTATTAAAAAATGTACAGAAATGATAAATAAAATGGTTGTTGAATCTAGTGCCACATGGACAGACTTTTGCGTGTTGTTAGTAATAAATTTCATAGCAAAAAATACAACAATGAACCCTAAAAAGGGTAAGGCAATAAATATGGAAATAATCGATGAGAGAACAGTAATCAAGCATATTCCCCCTTTATTATTTCTTTTCCTTTAATTAAATAATATAAATTTTCTACTAGTGGTGCTGTTATACCTTTGTTTTTGGCCTCATCTAAGATAAACCCCAAGATTGCATCCACTTCTGTCATTCTTGATGCTTCAAGATCTTTCAACATAGACGACCGGTTTGTGGAAGTGTTCTTACATATACCGATGATTTGCTGCAAATGTGCATTGGGGTTGTCCAAATGTAAGATTGAACAAATCTCCGAAAATAGGTTTTTTAGTACTTGAAAATAAAATGGGTTCTTTATCAATTCGCCATTTTCCACTTGTAGGGTGGCTGTTAATGGATTAATGACTGCATTGACAACTAATTTACTTATCAACATTGAAAAATAATTTTCTTTAAAAACTAGTGGAAATTCGGGAGGTGCTGAATGAATAAATTCTAACAAAATTGCGGGATCGCCTCTAAAAACAGCCACCTTTGTTGCAGCCTCACCATTATGGGCAACAGTAGAAGGATTTTCTTTCAATGCACCATGTTCCACGGAACCTACAAAAATATTAGTAAACGGAATAGTTTCAAGTAGTTTTAAATGACCCATACCATTCTGTAGAAAAAGGATATTTTTTGGAACGAGTGCTAACTTATTTACCATTTCAACAATTACTGGAAGTTGATATTGCTTGACTGCAATTATCGTAAGTTCTTCATCCCCCTTCCACTCCTTAATTGGCAAGGCCTTAATTAAGGATAACGTGTCTTCTTTTTCGCTTATTTTTAAAAGGATTCCAAACTTATTTATCTCTGCAGCTTGTTCAACTGTTCTAGTGTAAATCGTTACCTCTGAAACTCTACTAATATAAGCTGCGAATAATAGTCCAATGGACCCAGCACCAATAATTCCAACCCTCATGGTAACCCCTCTTCTTTAGTCGTCTTTACCCATATTTTATCAGATGCTGTCGATAGTTTGTTACTAAGATTTAGAAAAAAAGTTTAACCCTATTCGCTTATCAGCGAATAGGGTTAAAAAATCAAACTGGATAAACAGGATGTTTACGATTACTAAATTTTAATTCCTTAGTTTCGTAGTAGGCAAACCGTTTTATTAGAACATCCCTTAATTCAGAAGGTGCGACAATTTCATCGACGATAAGTTCTGAAGCCAGCTTATAAATATCAATATGTTCTTTGTATTCCCTATGCTTTTCTTGGACAAAAGCGATCTTTTCTTTCGGGTCCTCAATCTGATTAATTTTATTGGAATAGACGGCATTCACAGCCGCTTCTGGCCCCATTACAGCAATTTGAGCGGTTGGTAAAGCGATGCAGCAGTCCGGCTCAAAAGCTGGACCCGCCATTGCATAGAGACCGGCACCATAAGCTTTTCTTACGATTACCGAGATTTTAGGAACAGTCGCTGAACTCATTGCCGCAATTAATTTAGCCCCATGACGGATGATTCCAGCCCGTTCTACCTTGGTTCCGATCATGAAGCCCGGTACGTCTGCTAAAAATAATAGTGGAATATGAAAGGCGTCGCAGAGTTGAATAAACTTGGCTGCTTTATCAGCAGAATCCACAAATAAAACGCCGCCTTTTACTTTAGGCTGATTAGCAATTATGCCAATTGGTTTGCCATCCATTCTAGCTAATCCGGTAATCAATTCTGGTGCAAACAGCTTCTTTATTTCATAAAAACTAGCATGGTCCACAAGTCTATCAATACATTCATACATATCAAATGGTGCGTTTTGGTTTTCTGGAATGATCGCTTCAAGTTCGCGTCCTTGTTTTGCATCAACTCCCGCAGTTACTTTTGGCTTCTCTTTAAAACTAGCTGGAAAGAAGTTAATATATCTTTTTGCTGATTCAATTGCTTCTTGTTCACTATAGGCGAGAACATCCCCGCACCCGCTGACAGAACAGTGCATTCTCGCACCGCCCATTTCTTCAAGCGTTACCTTTTCGCCAATCACCTTTTCAGCCATTCGTGGTGACCCCAAGTACATAGATGCATTCTGATCGACCATGATAACAATATCGCAAAATGCGGGGATGTATGCACCGCCTGCCGCGGATGGTCCAAACAGAATACAAACCTGAGGAATCATCCCCGAAAGTTTGACTTGATTGTAGAAAATTCTTCCTGCCCCGCGACGATTTGGAAACATCTCAAGTTGATCGGTAATTCTTGCCCCCGCAGAGTCAACAAGGTAAAATAATGGAACCTTTAGCTTTTCAGCCACTTCTTGAATGCGAATAATCTTCTCAACAGTCCTGGCCCCCCACGAACCTGCTTTGATCGTCGAATCATTTGCCATCACACAAACCGTTTGGCCATTAATTTTACCAATCGCTGTTACGACACCATCCGCAGGAAGATCACCAGCTTTAAAATTAGCAAACTTACCATCTTCTTCGTATTGCCCTTCATCAAACAAAAGCGAGAGTCGCTCACGAACATATAATTTTTTTTGTTCCTTAGCCTTGTCGTGATATTTCGGATGTCCACCGGCTTCAATTATTTTCCGGTTCAGGTTTAATTGATCATTCAGTGTATTAATTGTACCCATCATTCTCCCCCTCAAAAACATTTATTCTAAAACAATCAGTACGTCACCTTCATTAACGAAGTCGCCAATATTAACCTTAACGTCAAATACAGATCCTTCTATATCGCTTTCAATTGGAATTTCCATTTTCATCGACTCAAGCATCACAACTTCCTGCCCCAGTTGGACTTGATTACCTTTGGCTACAAAAACATTTAAAACTGTCCCTGCCATGCTAGCTATAATTTCCTTCATTTTTTTCTCTCCTTATTTCACTAATTTTTTGGTTAAAAGACTGGTGGAGTAAGTTCCATTTAGAAACTCGTCATTTATTAATATAGTTTGGAATAGTGGTACATTAGTTTTAATTCCTTCAATCCTTATCTCATTAAAGAAGCGAATAGCCGTTTCAATGGCGATTTGCCGGGATTCATTATGAATAATGACTTTTGCTATCATTGGATCATAAAAGGGCGTAACCGTTCCTCCCTCTTCATATCCCCAATCAACCCTAACGCCTTCTTCCTGTTTCCATGTCAGCGTGCTGATTTTACCAGGTGATGGTAAAAAGCGAACAGAGTCTTCAGCATAAAGTCTAAATTCAATGGCATGACCCGATATAACAATATCATCCTGAAGTAGTGGTAAACGTTCACCACGGGCGATGAGGATTTGCCATTTGACTAAATCCAAAGTAGTAATCATTTCTGTCACCGGATGTTCAACTTGCAGCCGAGTATTCATTTCAAGGAAATAAAACTCTTCGTTTTGATCGACTATAAATTCAACGGTCCCAGCATTTGAATAATCCACTGCTTTTGCAGCTTTTATAGCTGTTTCATACATTTTGAGTCGTGCATTATTCGAAAGAAACGGTGAAGGTGATTCCTCAATTACCTTTTGATGTCTTCTTTGAATCGAACAATTCCTTTCATACAGGTGAACAATGTTTCCATAATTATCACCGAACACTTGGATTTCAATATGTCTTGCATCTTTAATATATTTTTCAATAAAAACCTCATCTGAACCAAAATAGGTCATTGCTCTCGTTTTGGTTTGGGAAAAAGACTTAACGAGCGCTTGCTCATCCTCGCAATACACCATTCCAATACCGCCGCCGCCGCCGCTTGCCTTAAGCATCACAGGATAGCCGATTGATTCTGCAAGCGCGCATGCTTCCTCAACTGTCTTTAAACCATGTCCACTTCCAGGGACGACTGGAACTCCTGCTTTCTCCATTGTTTGACGGGAAACAATCTTATCGCCCATTAATTCAATCGTTGAAGGGTTAGGTCCGATAAAAATAATTCCCGCTTCCATTACTCTTTGTGCAAAGTCACTATTTTCAGATAAGAAACCGTAGCCTGGATGGATTGCATCTACCTTTTCTCGTTTTGCTATTTCTAGAATTTTATCAATTTGTAAATATGACTTGTTAACAGGTGGTTCCCCCACACAAAAAGCCAATGTTGCCGCTTTAACAAAGGGCATTTCCTTATCTGCTTCGGAATAAATCGCAATTGTTTCAATCCCCATCTGTTGACAGGTTCGAATAATCCGAAGGGCAATTTCTCCTCGATTGGCAATTAAAATTTTTTGCACACTTTTTCCCCTTTCATACCCCTTTTATTCCATCATTTATATGTTTCTACATCATTCTCTAAATTTCCTGCAATTAATGAAAACGCTTCCTGAACATATTTGAAGAATTTTTTGAGTTTTTGTTATATAATTAAAATAATTCATTTGAATAGTGCAAAAATTATTTCACTTCATATTATTCAAGAACAAATGAATATATACAAGATTATGAGGTTATCATTTTTAGGAGGTCGACTATGGCAGCAAAAGTGGAGAGACTCAAAGTAAACTTTAAAACACTAGAAGAGTTTAAAAAATTTAAAGAATATGGAATTCAAGAATTATCCATGCTTGAAGATTTAGAAGCAAATATGATTGATGACGATATGGACTCCCCATTTTACGGAATTTACTTTGGGGACAAATTAGTAGCACGAATGAGTTTATATCAAATTGATGCAAAATTTGACCGCTACTTCTATCCTCCGCAAAACTACTTGGAATTATGGAAACTAGAGGTATTACCTGATTACCAAGGAAAAGGGTACGGCAAAGTGCTTGTAGAATTTGCGAAAAGCTTCGATCTCCCAATTAAGACGAACCCAAGAGTACAATCAAGAAGTTTTTGGGAGAAGATGGGCTTTGCAAATGTAGATTATGAAATGGAACGTGACCGCGGTGAGAATCCACTAGTTTGGTATCCTAGAGGTGTCGAGGCACAACATCATAATAAATAAATGAAAAAGCGGACAATATGTCCGCTTTTCTACTTTTCTATTCTTTCAAGATTACCATTTTTGTCCATTTGGAATTTCACTTTTTGTTGTTTGTCCTCATCCTGGAGGACAACCATTTTCCGAGCTCTTTCCATAATTTCAATTAAAGATCGATAATCCTCTTCGATTGCCTTCAAATTTTTAGATAATCTTTCATTTTCGGCAGCCAAATAGTATGCCTTCTTTTCCAGCTCTTTGATTTTTTCTTGTGATTTCTTTCGATCGGCTTCCATGCTGGATGAAGCTTGCGCTTTTTGTTGGAGCGCCTCTAAAAAATGAATTACAGCAGGAAACGTAATTGCACTTCCTTGCTCAGTTGTTGTCGGGGGAGGATCTACCTCTACTTTAACTGCCTCTCGGAATGTTTCTACTTCATTTGCGACTGGTTGCTTCTTCATTTCCTTCCGCTGCTTTTTAGCAAGCTCAATACCCGATTTATATTGTTTTCTTACAAATGAATTCCAGCGAAAACCACAAGCTGCAGAGGTACGCGTCAGCTGCTTCCCTACTTCCTCGAAAGCTTGCAGTTGGGTCCCGCCTTCGCGGATGTGTCGTAACACAACCTCAGCAAGTAACAAGTCTTCGTCTTGGGACCACGCATCCTGTCGAGTCGGTGACATTAAACATCCCTCCTAGTGTTTTTATAATACATATGCATCTACTAGAAAAGATAGACTTAATCAAGCACCGTGTTTTCATCTTTATTCATTCTTTTTTACGTATAAAAGTTTTTACATATTCATGGTGAAGTTCACTTTCCCAAAGAACGGAGCAATTTTTTACCTCCTCTTCGATTCTTTCACGAAGTTTTGCCTGCTCCCACTTTCTAATCCATATCTGTTTATAGGATTTCAGGACATTTATATCATTACCTATCATTTTCTCAATGAATGATTCACATGCCCGAAGTGAATCATCTTTATATATAGCATCTATAAACCCAATTTCTTTTAATTGTTGGGCTGTTACCTGTTCAGCATCCATTAAAAGCTTCAGTGCATTTGAATTTGGAAGCTTTTCTGCTAAAATCGAACCACCGCCCCATCCTGTGGTTATCGCTTGCTTTCCTTGGACAAACCCTGCTTTTATTCCTTCTCGTGCCAAACGAAAATCACAAGCCACAGCAAGCTCACAACCACCGCCAATGGCTGTACCGTTAACAAGAGCAATGGTCGGAATAGGCAAGGTAAGCAGTGAATAAAGGATATTTGCCATTTTAGAGAGCATTCCATACGCCTCTTCTTTTGTACGAAGTTGATGAAAAACAGATAAGTCTCCACCTGAACAAAAAGCACGATCGTCTTTCCCCGTGATTACAAGAGCCTTTATATCAGGTTGAGAACATCTCTTGATTGCTTCAGCTAATCCTTCCATGACGTCAAAATTTATTGCATTTCTCTTTTCACTTCTAGTAATCGTAAATAACAAATAACCCATTTCCTGTCTTTCAATCGTGTACGAGAACATTCTTCAAGTCCTTTCCAGCTACAAATTTTTTATTATATAGGTTAAGCTATGTATAATCTAAAAACGACAAAAGCACAAGGGTTAAAAACCCTTGTGCTTTCTATCTTATCGGAAATTAGTCGTTCACTACGTCTTTTCCTTTGTATGTTCCGCAAGCTTTACATACGCGGTGTGAAAGTTTCATTTCACCACAGTTTGGGCAGCTTACCATACCAGGTACGTTTAATTTAAAATGAGTACGACGTTTTCTTTTTGCAGTTTTAGAAGTTCTTCTAAAAGGTACAGCCATTCTTCCCACCTCCTTAAAGAGTATTAAGAAAGTAATGAAGTCCAGGAATGCCAGGTCTTCACTTTGCTTCTTAGATTTGTCGATTATGATTCGGAAGAAGAATTGTTTTCATCAAAAAATTTTGCGAGACCTGCTAGTCTCGGGTCAATTTTTTTAGATTGATCTTCATCATGAACTACTTCCCAATCCTTGCCAGACTGTGGAGCAGCATCTTCACGATTAACATCTTCGCAAAAAACTTGCATTGGAACCTCAAGTAAAAGAATTTCTCGAAGGATTGGCATAATATCAATCACTTCACCCTTTACTTGATATGCTTCCTCTTCTGATTCATATGCTGAACCATGTAAGAGGAACGTTTCAGTTGTTTCGACATTAATTGGAAGTTTAACATCCACTAAAGTACGAGAACATGGAAGTATTAAGTAACCTTCAATTTTTAAATGGAATGTTACTTTCGTTGAATCGATATCTCCCCGACCGGTTATATGCATCGGAGAAACTTCTCGGATGGTTGGATCATCTTGTTTGACCTCGTCCACACGAACCATCTCATCAATCATAAATTCCTTGTTTCGATATTTTTGTAATTGACTTAATGTCCATTTCAATTGAATCACCCCAAGGCAACAAAGGTAATTATAGCCTTCGATAAATTTTTTGTCAATGTTTTTTCTTTACACCCTATCAGGATTTAAAAAACAAAACGCTCCTATCTGTTTCCTATACTAGTTTAACCAGATAAGCCTTTTGCAAACATACTTAATATCTTACCATATTATTTGATTGGTTTCCTTAAAATGTTGTTATAATGTTAGTAGTTTTTAAAAAAGGGAGAGAAAGAATGAGAGCTGTGGGATTAATCGTGGAATATAACCCTTTTCATAATGGACATGCCCATCATTTACAAGCTTCTAAGGAAGTATCAAAAGCGGATGTTGTCATTGCCGTAATGAGTGGTAACTTTTTACAGCGCGGGGAACCTGCACTAGTATCCAAATGGCAGCGAACGAAAATGGCCTTACTAAATGGGGTGGATATTGTTTTTGAACTACCTTATTGTTTCGCCACTCAAAAAGCGGAGACCTTCGCAAATGGCGCCGTTTCAATTTTGGATGCTGTGGGTTCAAATTACCTTTGTTTTGGAAGCGAGAGTGGAAATTTATCATCTTTCATTCAGACCATTGAGTACCTAGATGAAATGGGTAGTACATTTAATGAAAATATTAAACACTATATTGAAACAGGGGTGAGTTACCCAAGAGCTCTAGCCCTTGCATTTCAGCAATTGCCAGATTCAGAAAGGTATTTAGATTTAGGAAAACCAAATAATATTCTTGGAATTGAATATATAAAAGCAATTAACCAGCAAAAATCCAATGTTATTCCATTAACAATTCCTCGGAAAAATGCTAATTATCATGACCAAGATTTTGCGTCTGCAACGATTGCAAGTGCAACGAGTATTCGGAAAGCGATTTTTACTGACAGCGAAGAAAATTCTGTGATTGACCAATATGTCCCAGGGCCGACCAAACAATTGCTTAAAGAATATTTACAATCTTATCAAGTATATCACCAATGGGAAAATTATTGGAGTTATCTTCAATTTCGATTAATTCACTCTAGTCCTGAAGAACTGAGGGACATTTATGAAATGGAAGAAGGTCTTGAATACAGACTATTATCTGCTGCACGAGAAGCTAACACCTTTCATGAGTTTATGGAGATGATTAAAACGAAGCGTTATACTTGGACAAGACTGCAAAGGCTTTGTGTTCATATCTTAACAAATACTAAAAAAGAAGAAATGGCATTAACTTCGGAAAAAGCCTCCTATTTAAGACTTTTAGGAATGACTCCTTTGGGCAGGGAATACTTAAATAAAACAAAATCTCATCTCAGTCTCCCACTTATATCTAAACTTTCCGCTTTTAAAGGAAAAGAAATATACCCTGACATTAGGGCTGCACGGATTTATTCGCTTGGAATCCCAAGTCATTTAAAAGCTGCTATGATGCATCAGGAATTTGAGCACCCGCCAATTTATATTAGATAAAGTGAAACTTCCATCAGTGGGGGCGTTCCATCCCCCACTACTTGATCCAATCAGGCTTTTACTGACTGACAGTTAAAGCGGGATAAAGCAAAAAGATGATGCCAAGGCACCATCTTTTTATTTTTTCTTAAGCTTTTTTAAATAACTAACCGCTTCATCAAATGTATCAATTGGAACAATCTTCATTTTTGTTCTTATATCACGGGCAGTCTTTACCGCATCTCGATAATTGGAATTCTTTATTCCCTTTTCATTAGGTGCTAGAAAGATTTCCGCACCTGCTTTGTCTGCTGCAACAATTTTTTGTTCAATTCCGCCAATAGGTCCAACCGTCCCGTCTACTTCTATTGTCCCGGTTCCAGCAATTTGGTACCCTTTTGTTAAGTCTCCTTTTGTTAGTTGGTTATAAATTTCTAAGGTAAACATAAACCCCGCAGATGGTCCACCAATTTCATCCGTTTTCACCTTTACTTTGGGCTCAACGACAATTTCTTTATCATCGACAAGTGAAATACCAATTCCAACTTTTTGTGGTTCTTCTTTGAAAGGCTTTAGCTTTAAAGTAACCATTTTTGTCTCTTTATTTCGCTGGTAAGTTAATGCCACCTTGTCTCCTGCTTGTTTTTTACTAACATAATCGATGAATTTTTCTGAAGAAGGCAATTTCTTTCCGTCCACCTTAAATATGCGATCGCCGGTTAAAAGAGTCCCATCAGCCGGCATTCCTGGAATCACTTGTACCACATAAATTCCCTTATATTTATATTTTACAGGTAATCCCGCTTTTCGGTAGGCAACCTCTATTGCATTTAGCTTTGCTCCCGCCATAAGGTGAAGCTGCCTAGCATTGTATTCTTCCTCTGTCTCTTTTTTATTTAAAATCATCTTTAATGGATACAGTTCTTCATATTTTCTAATCTTTGCTTCTAAATAAGAGTAAATATTAGCTCTTCCCATTCTAACTGTTGTGAGCATAAAATTGCCTTCATCTTTATCCCCGCCATCGACAGTGATAATTGGTGCCAATTCCTTCGCCATTCCTGGCTTCGAGACATAATAAGGTAATGAATAAAACATTCCCCAAATTAAAATGACAGTAATAAATAAAGCAGAACCTATATATATTTTTTTACGCATGGCAATTTTTATCCCTTCCACTGTTCAATCACAGTTTTAATTTGCGTGAGATGTTTTTTTGCTTCTTCCTCACCCAAGTTGATGATCTCCTCAATATTTGTGAAGGCTCGTGAACTATATATTTCAACCGGCGGTCGAATCATAACACTCGCTGCAATTTCCCTATTGCTAATTATTTCTGCTTGCATAATGTCTATACTCTGCATGATAACATCGTAGATTGAGGTAATTTCAGCATTTCTCTTAACCCTAGAAACATCAACAGCAATCACAATATCTGCGCCCATTTCTTTAGCAACGGAAACCGGAACCCGATCAGAAACCCCACCGTCAACAAGAATTCTGCCGTTAAACTTTTCTGGAACAAAGATTCCTGGAATAGAGATGCTTGCACGTACAGCATCCGCGACAGGACCTGTTTTAAATACCACCTTTTCCCCCGTCAATAAATCGGTTGCAACGATTCCAATCGGAATGGATAAATCCTCAATATTTTTCCCATGAGTAAAAACCTTAATAAACTCTTTTACTTTTTTTCCTGAAATAAAGCCCATTTTTGGTACGGTAAAATCCAAAAAGTATTTCCTCTTAAAGGCGGTGGATAATTTATATAACCGTCCCATCTCGATTCCCGCTCCATAAAAACTGGCAACCAGTGCTCCCATACTGCTGCCTGCAATCAAATGAATCGGAATTCCCGCATCTGTTAATGCTTTTATGACACCTAAATGAGCAAACCCGCGTGCACCTCCAGAACCAAGTGCCAATCCTATTTTAGGGTGCTCCATACCGTTAAACCTCCTAAAAATACCTTATTGAAGTTTCTGATTTCTGTATTACGGGCATGACAAACAACGTTCCTGCTTAAAGTGAAATCTCGTTCAATCTTATGGTCTAAATAAACTTTCTATGAGTATATTTGTGTTATATGAGGACAAGTCAGGATAGAATATTTCTTTATTTTACCATTCAATTAATTGAATGCACAGTTCATCGATCCCTTCGGGAGGAGGTCCCTTAATTGTTACAATCGAAATTAAAAACAATACTTTTATCTATATCTGTCACCATATTAGCCGGCTCACTAATATTCTATCCACAGGAGTCATTAGATGCCTCGATTCGCGGACTAAATATGTGGTGGGAAATTGTATTTCCATCCTTGTTACCATTTTTTATAGTTTCTGAAATGTTAATTGGCTTTGGTGTGGTTAAATTTATCGGTGTATTGCTGGAACCGCTGATGAGACCTCTTTTTAAGGTTCCTGGAGTAGGCGGGTTTGTTTGGGCCATGGGTATGGCTTCTGGATTCCCAGCAGGTGCAAAGTTTACAGCTAGACTGCGTCAGGAAGGTCAATTATCACAAATTGAAGCGGAAAGGCTAGTTTCTTTCACCAATTCATCCAATCCGTTATTTATCTTTGGGGCGGTATCAGTTGGATTTTTTTATAACCCCCATTTAGGACTTACCCTTGCATTAGCTCATTATTTAGGAAATATATGTGTTGGATTAATCATGCGTTTTTATGGAAAGGAATCACCTAAAGACTCTACGCAGCTAAAGAAAAAATTCAAAATCCGTTCTGCCTTTTCCGCTTTACATCAAACAAGATTAAAAGATAATCGGCCCATCGGGAAACTTTTGGGTGATGCTGTCAATTCCTCGATCCAAACTCTCTTGATGGTGGGAGGGTTTATTATCTTATTTTCTGTGATTAACAAATTACTTTATCATTTACATATCACGGCGACATTAGCAAAATCAGTTGAGTTCCTACTATCTTCCATGTCATTTCCAGAAATGTTAAGCATTCCGTTTATTTCAGGGTTATTTGAAATTACTTTAGGCAGTAAACTTACTAGTCAAGTAGTGGATGCTACTCTTTTACAAAAAGCAATGATTACTAGCTTTATCCTCGCATTTAGTGGTTTTAGTGTTCAAGCACAAGTTGCCAGCATTCTGGCAGAAACAGATATCAGATATAAACCATTTTTCATTGCAAGAATTATTCAAGGTGTTTTCGCAAGTATATTTACACTAATTTTGTGGAAGCCGGTTTACTTACGTTATAACAGTAATGATCGACCATCTAATGCCTTGCCAGTAGGTTTTTTTGGGGATGGTTCCTGGGTTAATCAGCTTTATCATCAGCTGATTTCCATAGGACCACTCTTTACCATCCTCTCACTCTTAGTGTATGTGCTCATTTTATATTCCCGCTTAAAAAAACAATAAAAAAAGAGCTAAACAGCTCTTTTTTTGTAAACTTCCATCGCATGGCCATTAGGTGCTGAAAAGGTCCATTGCGCTTTCTTATGCCTTGAATTTCTTTTGCAATTCTTTTTCTACAATTGGTGGGACGAGTGTGGAAATGTTCCCATTATATTTCGCAACTTCTTTAACGATACTTGAGCTTAAGAAGGAGAATTGATTATTGGTCATTATAAAAAAGGTTTCGATTTCATCATTCAGCACTCTATTCATGGAAGTAATTTGCATTTCGTACTCAAAATCTGAAACAGCACGCAGCCCGCGCAGAATTGCATTGGCATTCACAGTTTTTGCATAATCAATAAGCAACCCTGAGAATTCATCAACTATTACATTTGGAATATCCTTGGTTACTTCTTTAATTAAGCTTAACCGTTCCTCAACTGTAAAAACTGGATTTTTTGCTGAATTGTTTAAAACCACAACATATACTTTATCAAATACCTTAGCCCCACGACGGATAATATCTAAGTGACCATAGGTAATTGGGTCAAAACTACCTGGACAGACAGCAATACTAGCCAAAATAACTCCCCCTTAATCAGAAACATTCCGTATATAAATTGTTATTGCTATAATCCCGTACTTTTCATGTTTAATTTGGCTAAATCGTCCTACCTCTTCCGGTAATTCAACATCAAAGCTATGTTCACAGACGACAATTCCATCTTTTCTTACGACATCCTGCTTATCCATTTTTTCCATTAAACTGACCAGTTGCTGCTTTTTATAAGGAGGGTCTAAAAATATGTAATCAAAGCTAATATTCCTTTTAATAAGCGCCTTTAAAGCTCTATCCGCATCATTCCGAAAAACCTCAGCTTGCTCCTCAAATTTACAAGCTTTAATATTTTCCTGAATCACCTGAATGGCTCTTGTCTCACGGTCAATAAAGATTACCTTATCTAATCCTCTGCTTAGTGCCTCCAGGCCTAATCCACCACTTCCAGCAAATAGGTCCAAGCCGATGCCGCCATTGAAATAAGGACCAATCATATTAAATAAGGCTTCCTTGACCTTATCCGTTGTCGGTCTCGTTGTATTTCCAGGGACTGCTTTCAAATGTCTTCCTTTACAAATTCCTGAAACCACTCGCACGTACTAATCACCACATTTTTTCAGAAATAATATCTTAATACATCCTACCATAATTCTTAAAAAGTAGACAATTCTTATGGAATATAACTTTATATTAAATAGAAGCTAAACAAACTAGTTGTGTCCTTAAGAATTTTTATTATAAAGTACGTATAAGCTTTTGCGTTGTGGAAATAATGTAATTAACAACATCAATTCGAGGATGTTGTTGCCAACCGCGGAGAAGACTTACGTTTCCCCATAAGTTCTTCCTCCGGTTTCTCCTCTCCCTTTGCCTTCTATCCTTTATGAGGATATGGAAGGACCCTGCAGAATTTTCTGCAGGTTTTTTTTATTTTTTATTCAAAAAATAAAAAATAAGTGTTACAGTTATTTTGAATTGACCTATTTTAAAGGAGCGTTTTAATTGATTCAGCGTTTTATCGAATTAGGAGAAGGATATTCAGATATATATGAACTGATAGAACTTACAAATGCCAATCAACACCGACTTGTGCACATGCTTGCACTTCACACAAAGATTGATAATAAAGAACTAACATCCTTGGTCGTCATTCTAAAACCAACGGACCCTGGCAAGTTCCAACCTCTTTATATTTGTCGTGAGGGTATACCAAACCCACATTTTTTGCCAAATAAAAGGTATGACCTATTTGTTGAAACAGCGAATAAGTACAGTAAGCAAATTTCTGAATTATCGGTTAAGCCCTCTACCATCTTTTATGAAAGAGACCTATATTATCAATACCTAATTGGTATCCTGAGGCTAAATCATTATTTACTGCCGTTACAATAAGAAAAGCGGAAGCGCCCTGCTCAGCGGCGTATGGCCTGGAGCGGTCCAACTGAGATAAAGGAAACA
>NZ_JBALOA010000005.1:0-373 GCF_036962125.1 Neobacillus drentensis | reverse complement strand
TATTCTTTTGCTTTATCTGGAGCCGAATTTTCATACTCCATTCGTAAGAATGGCTTATATGAAGGTTCTACCTTTTTTACAAACGAAAAGGAATTGAGCTTTTCCATTATTTCTTCTACCTCTTGTTGATTACAATACAATACAACATATTTCAGCCTTTTTGAAACATAATGTACATTTCCGAAGCGCCTAAGCATTTTGGCTTGTTTTAAAGAGTACAACCAAACAACCAATCCTTGTCTTTGAACAAACATACTTTTTTCCCCTTCACCAGAACCATCATTTTAACTAAGTCTAGCATATTAAAACGTTTCTTTTCAATATAATATAGTAGTTATCAGAAAATAACCTCATATAAGAAAAGCGCAAGCGC
>NZ_JBALOA010000048.1:0-1262 GCF_036962125.1 Neobacillus drentensis | reverse complement strand
AGCTTCCAAGTCTTTTTTAAAAGGTGTATGTGATGGGCCTAAATGGACTCGAACCATCGACCTCACGCTTATCAGGCGTGCGCTCTAACCAGCTGAGCTATAGGCCCAAAAATTTAATTGGAGCGGGTGAAGAGAATCGAACTCTCATCATCAGCTTGGAAGGCTGAGGTTTTACCACTAAACTACACCCGCAGGCAAAAATATGGCTGGGCTAGCTGGATTTGAACCAACGCATGTCGCAGTCAAAGTGCGATGCCTTACCGCTTGGCTATAGCCCAATATTTTAAAAACATATGGGGCGACTGATGGGAATCGAACCCACGAATGCCTGAACCACAATCAGGTGCGTTAACCACTTCGCCACAATCGCCAAAATCTATATATCAATAGCAGGGAAACCTACTAGTAAAAAAGTGGCGGTCTGGACGGGACTCGAACCCGCGACCTCCTGCGTGACAGGCAGGCATTCTAACCAACTGAACTACCAGACCAGAGTTTTTTCAAGCTATGCTTGAAAATAACCAAATTGCGGGGACAGGATTTGAACCTGCGACCTTCGGGTTATGAGCCCGACGAGCTACCGGACTGCTCCACCCCGCGACAATAATAATAATAAAAGCAATATGGAGGAGGAAGAGGGATTCGAACCCCCGCGCGGTATGACCCGCCTGTCGGTTTTCAAGACCGATCCCTTCAGCCAAACTTGGGTATTCCTCCAGATAAAATACAACTAAAAACAATTGGTAGCGGCGAAGGGAGTCGAACCCCCGACCTTTCGGGTATGAACCGAACGCTCTAGCCAGCTGAGCTACACCGCCAAAGATTAGATTTATTATGGTGGAGGATGACGGGATCGAACCGCCGACCCTCTGCTTGTAAGGCAGATGCTCTCCCAGCTGAGCTAATCCTCCACAATATTGAAAGTTATTTTCACAGTGTGAAAAACTTTGGTGACCCCTACGGGACTCGAACCCGTGTTACCTCCGTGAAAGGGAGGTGTCTTAACCGCTTGACCAAGGGGCCATCTAAATCATATAAAGCAAAATAATAGCCCCATAAGGATGGGGCTAGCCTGGCAACGTCCTACTCTCACAGGGACGCGTGTCCCAACTACCATCGGCGCTGAGAAGCTTAACTTCCGTGTTCGGTATGGGAACGGGTGTGACCTTCTCGCCATTACTGCCAGACTATATGAGGTTTTATTCCCTCAAAACTAGATAACTGACAATCATCATATTTATTATTTGGTTAAGTCCTCGAAC
>NZ_JBALOA010000047.1:0-3047 GCF_036962125.1 Neobacillus drentensis | reverse complement strand
TTGACTTATCGTAGGGCGGAGAGCGAAGGACACTAGCCGTTGGGCGCTGGAGCTGGATTCAGAGAGACTAAATCAATATATCCACAATTAATTATTTTATAATTTCCTATACAATAAAAAGAGCCTTCTAGAAGAAAGGCCCTAGTTGTAAAATTCCTTAGGAAGCACCGGCTTCTTCAAATTCTACTTCCAATTCACCTAGACGGTGATACTCAGCCAAGACAGCCTCTTGGATTTTACCGCGTGTTCCCGAATTGATCGGATGCGCAATGTCACGAAACTCTCCATCAGGAGTACGTTTGCTTGGCATAGCTACAAATAAACCGTTGTTTCCGTCGATAACACGAATGTCATGGACTACAAACTCATTGTCCAAAGTGATTGATGCAATCGCTCTCATTCTTCCATCAGTGCTAACGCGGCGTAATCTTACGTCAGTTACTTCCATGTGCTCACACCCTTTTCTCATAGATAAAAAGCTAAGTAAATAAATTCAACAATATTCCTTGAAATCCTTCTTTATATTCAAAATATTTTTGAAAAGTTAGGGCAATTTAGTGAACATCATGAAAATATGGAAATAAATTGAAAGATTACATTTATTTAACGAGTGCCACTACCTCAATCTCTACTAGAACATCTTTAGGCAAGCGCGCTACCTCAACACACGACCGAGCAGGTTTATGGACCGAGAAGTATTCACCATAGACTTCATTTAATGCTGCAAAATCATCCATATTTTTAATAAATACTGTCGTCTTGACGACTGTCTCTAACGATGCACCAGCCGCATCTAATACAGCTTGCAAATTTTTAAACACTTGGTGAGCTTGTTCTTTAATATCACCTGTAACTAGAGATCCTTCTGCAGTTAATGGAATCTGACCAGAACTATAGAACAAGTTATTAACGACAATTCCTTGTGAATACGGGCCAATTGCAGCAGGTGCTTGATTTGTTTGAATAACATTCATTATTTTTCCCTCCATTTATTTTTTAGAAAATTTCCAGGTTGGACATTAATTTCCTTTTCCTTCACATCAACGTCGGATAATTGGACGAGGGAAGTATATTCATCGACGAGCCGCTCTTGAATTTTTTCTGCCTCCACTAAAACAGCAATTCCTGCTAGATGTCCATTAAACTCCTCAAGCAAGCTAATCATTCCCATTACGGTCCCACCGGCTTTCATAAAATCATCAACGATGAGGACACGTGATCCTTCTCTCATACTGCGTTTCGATAGGACCATGGTTTGAATTCTCTTCGTTGATCCGGACACATAATTAATGCTTACGGTTGGTCCTTCTGTTACCTTGCTATCTCTGCGGACAATTACAACAGGAACATTCAACTGACTGGCCACTGCATAAGCAAGCGGAATCCCTTTGGTAGCAACGGTCATGACTACATCTATTTTCGTTTCAGTATAAGCAGAGGCAATAATTCGACCGGCCTTTTGTACTACTTGTGGATTTCCTAAAATATCTGTTAAGTATAAATATCCACCAGGTAACAACCTATCGGGATTGGCTATTAATTCGCACAATTCATTGATAAACGGCTCAGCCTGTTCACGGCTTACCTTAACAAAGAATTTAACCCCTCCTGATGCCCCAGGCACGGTTTGGATGGTGCCAATCCCTCTATTTTCAAACGTTTCTTTGATAATTGCCAAATCTTCACTTATCGATGATTTCGCAGATGCATATCGCTCAGCAAAAAAAGTAAGCGGTACTAATTGGCGAGGATGGTCTAGTAAATAATTAGTCATATCAATTAAACGTTCACTGCGGCGAAATTTCATAACAAGCCCCCAAAAACACGAATATTCTAGATATAGAATACCATTTTCGTACGTATTTAATCAAGTGAGTGGCGGTCCCCCAACATGCGGACAGCAAATACCTGATCACAGAATCCTCTTAATCCATTATAAATTCGGTGCATTCTTGAATCATGTTGTACAATGCCAAAGACTGTCGGTCCACTGCCGCTCATTAATACAGCATCGGCTCCAAATCGCTTCATTTGTTCTTTAATCAGCGCAACTTCAGGGTGAAGATTTAATGTAACATCTTCTAATACATTTCCGACCTTTTTGCATACCTGTTGGTAATCATGTCCTTTGATCGCTTCGATCATTCCCGAAATATCGGGATGAGACATTTCATTCACATCAAGTCTTCGGTAAACCTCAGCAGTCGATACCCCTATGAACGGCTTGGCGAGGATAATCCAACATGTCGGCGGTGCAGGTAATTCTGTAATGATTTCCCCCCTGCCTTTAGCCAAGGCTGTACCTCCATAGACACAAAAGGAAACATCTGACCCAATTTCGCTGCCAAGTTCAGCCAATTCGTCCATTGTTAGCCCAAGATTCCATAGTTTATTTAAGCCCCTTAAAGTAGCAGCCGCATCACTGCTTCCTCCTGCAAGTCCAGCTGCAACCGGAATGGTTTTTTCAATTGAAATCAACACACCTTGCTTGACCTTGAATCGGTCTTTCAATAGCTGGGCAGCTTGAAAAGCTAAATTACGCTGGTCATCAGGAACATAGCGATTGTGAGAAAGAATATGTATTTTATCTTCGTTTAATAACGAGAGCTCGACCCGGTCAGCCAAATCAATCGTGGTCATAATCATTTCCACTTCATGATATCCATCAGGTCGTTTGTGTAAAACATCTAATGCTAAATTTATTTTGGCCGGTGCTTTTACTAAAAGCTTCACTACGTCCACCTACTCCTATATAATCCAGCGCAACGGGCGCTCCACTTTTCTTTTTTTCCGAAAATCCACATTTTGTCCTATTTTACCACAAAAAGATAAAAGTAAGACGTGAGATATAAGAAATCCTATCAAATTTTATATATTAATATTAGTTTTATAAGAAAATCGTCATAAATGAGTGGATTATAGGGAGAAATAAGAAAAGCGCAAGCGCCCTGTTCAGCAGCTTATGGCCTGGAGCACTCCAACTGAGATAAAGGAAACACGGAGAGCGTAAGCGATTCGATGTTGACTTATCGTAGGGCGGAGCGCGA
>NZ_JBALOA010000046.1:2286-2474 GCF_036962125.1 Neobacillus drentensis | reverse complement strand
TACACATTTGGAGGTTGGTACAAAGATACATCCAACACAACAGCATGGGATTTTGTGAACGACATAGTTCCAGCAAACAACATTACATTGTATGCAAAATGGACCATTAATAGATATACTGTGAATTTTGATAGTCAGGGTGGCAGTGCAGTAACTGGCATTAATACGGACTACCATTCAAAGATTAC
>NZ_JBALOA010000046.1:0-2076 GCF_036962125.1 Neobacillus drentensis | reverse complement strand
GAGGTTGGTACAAAGATGCAGCGTGCACAATGGTTTGGGATTTTGTGAACGACATAGTCCCAGCAACCAACATCACGTTGTATGCCAAATGGACAGCTAATAGCTATACGGTGAATTTTGATAGTCAGGATGGCAGTGCAGTATTAGGATTTAATGCAAATTACAATTCAAAGATTACGGCTCCAACAGCACCAACTAAGGTAGGTTACAGATTCGGAGGTTGGTACAAAGATGCAGCGTGCACAACGGCCTGGGATTTTGCGAATGATACCATAACAGCAAGCAATATTACTTTGTATGCGAAATGGACGATTAATAGTTATACGGTGAATTTTGATAGTCAGGGTGGCAGTGCAGTAACCGACATTCATGCAAATTACCATTCAACGATTACAGCCCCACAATCGCCGACTAAAGTTGGCTACACCTTCGGAGGGTGGTACAAGGATGGAGACTGCACAACGGCTTGGGATTTTATGAACGACATAGTCCCAGCAACCAACATCACGTTGTATGCCAAATGGATAACTAATAATTATACAGTGAATTTTGATAGTCAGGGCGGTAGTGCCATAACCGGCATATATGCAAACTACCATTCAAAAATTACAGCACCAACAGCCCCAACTAAGGTTGGTTACACATTTGGAGGTTGGTACAAGGATGCAGCCTGTACAACGGAATGGGATTTTGCAAATGACACAGTCTCAAATAACACAACATTGTATGCAAAGTGGAATATCAATTCTTACACAGTTACGTTCAACAGCCAAGGGGGAAGTACTGTTAAATCCGTGAAAGTGAATTACAATTCTCTTATTCAAACACCAACGTCTCCAACAAGGGCCGGTTATACGTTTGTTGGTTGGTACAAAGAGCCTTCTGGTGTAAATGTATGGAGCTTTGCGACACAAAAGGTATTGAATAATACAACTCTCTATGCAAAATGGGTTGCAAATCCGACCCATCCAACTAATGTGAAAGCAGTTTCTTCTTCATACAATAGTGTGAATGTTAGTTGGGGAGCTATAACTGGAGCATCTGGATATGAAATTTATCGAGCAACTTCAAGCGGTGGAAACTATTCATTATTAACATCTACAACAAAAAATAGTTTTAGCAACACAGGACTGACTGCTAACAATATGTATTACTATAAAGTAAGAGCATATAAATTGGTTGGCTCAACAAAAGTGTATAGCGGTTGGTCAGTTGTAGTAAGTGCAAAACCGATACCTTCAACACCTGTAGGATTAAAGCTAGTAAAAGCGACAACTACCAGCATCAAAGCAACTTGGACTGTAGTAACTGGTGCAACCAAATACGAGGTATGGGTTGCTACAAGTAGCATAGGAGTATTTGCTAAAAAGGCGGAAGTTTCATCTGCTACAGGTACAATTACTGGTTTATCTAGAGGAAAGACATACTACATTAAGGTACGCGCTTATCGCTTGATTGGTAAAACAAAGGTTTATAGTGGTTATTCAAAAGTGGCGGTATTAAAGATTTAAGCTATACTTTTAAAAACGAGTTAATATCGGTGCCTGTCACGCCTCGGTGATTGAACACACAAAACCATGCTATTCTTTCTAGCATGGTTTTTCTGTGTTATTGACCTAAAGTGCCTCCAGCTCACATCGCTCCTGGATTCGTCCTTCAAAAAATCTACTAATTTTTTGTTATGTTTCTACAAATTATTTTTGGCTTATACATGAATGAAACAGAATTACCGAGGGATAACACCGTTTTAAACAAACGATTGATTGATAGGGAAATTTGCTGAAAAATGGACAAGGAATGTGTTAATGCTAGTAATAGGGTGAAAAACTGATATTTTCCTATAAGGCATAGAATATAAATGATTTTAAATAGTAGATAAGGATAGAATGGAGATGCACCTATATATATAAACTTTCTGTTGCATAATTCAATAGTAGGTGTTATGATATAAAAGTTGCTTTTAACGAAGGTTTTATTAGTTAAAAGTGATAGAAAAACAGTTAAAAAATTATATTGACATAGTAATAGAGATACGATATAATAATCAATGTCGCTTCTGACAAGATGAATTGTTCT
>NZ_JBALOA010000045.1:14498-14765 GCF_036962125.1 Neobacillus drentensis | reverse complement strand
TGAGGGAATGAAACCTCAATTAAATAGTCTGGTAATTAAGGCGAGAAGGTCACACCCGTTCCCATACCGAACACGGAAGTTAAGCTTCTCAGCGCCGATGGTAGTTGGGACACGCGTCCCTGTGAGAGTAGGACGTTGCCAGGCACATGAAGGACAACCTGAAAAGGTTGTTTTTTTGTTTTTATATTAGTAAATATGATTATTGACTAATGGAGATCATTGCTAAGGGGTGAAAAATAATAGTCGGTCTTTAATGCCCGAACGAGG
>NZ_JBALOA010000045.1:0-14459 GCF_036962125.1 Neobacillus drentensis | reverse complement strand
CGAGGGATAAAAAGCCTTGGACGGTAACTAAAGAGCCCCTTTAATGCCCGAACG
Organism: Neobacillus drentensis; assembly: GCF_036962125.1. GTDB lineage: Bacteria > Bacillota > Bacilli > Bacillales > Cytobacillaceae > Neobacillus > Neobacillus drentensis_B. Next base: position 14,405 of record NZ_JBALOA010000045.1, on the reverse strand, counting down.
AGGGATAAAAGGCCTTGGACGGTAACTAAAGAGCTCCTTTAATGCCCGAACGAGGGATAAAGAGCCTTGGACGGTAACTAAAGAGCTCCTTAAATGCACTAATATGGGACAAAATTCCCTAGATGGTAAGTAAATACCGACCACGATGGCCGAACATTGGGAAAGGGTGATGAGCGGTCATTATGAAAGATTATTTCTCATGCGTTCTATAATAAAAATTTGTCAGATTAATCTTCAAGTCAATTTCCCTTGTTACCTCATCAAATACTGATAAACCAAATAGGGTCCTTTTTGCATTGTGACATCAAGGAATGAACAAATAAAGGGATAATCCCGATTTGGCATCATCTTCGTTAATTCACTCCACCACTCCGTTTCATAGCGGGCAATCATACTTAGATTGTAAAGTAATAAATAATGGATCAAAAGCTCAGGAAAATTATAATAGTCGTCCTTTGTGAGGGGCAGCGCATAATAATTCTCCTCAAAATGGAACTTCAATGGAGAAACTCCACAAGTAAATGGTGTGTCCATTGTAAAGGAAAGGTCTTCTTCTGAGAACTCCACACTGTTATCAATTTTGGAGGTAAAAAACTCCTTAAACCGATTCTCTGTCATGTGAAAATGGTCTAGGATTGTTTCAGGTACTAAAAACCTTTGGTTTTCAGTTGGTACCTTAATAAATGTCCTTTTTCCCTCAAGTAAAAAGAATAATTCATCTAATTCCGGTATAAGTTTTAGTAATTCCTCCATAATGACTTTTTCTCCTTCCAATTGTTTCATGTGAAACAATTTCTCAGAAATGAAGGGGAAAAGTCCATTTTTTTGAAATTTAACTTCGTCTTGAAAGAAATGATAATTTTGCTTCTTCCTTTTCCTAGTTGATACTCCGTGGGCCAAAACAGCAGTTGTTTCAGGATAAGAAGGATCTGTTGTTAATATACAGGCCTTAATTAAGTGGACAAGACCATAAAAAAGTAAAATTGGCTTAATAATAAGTGGAGAGCTTTCAGCTTGTTTATAATAAACTTGACCGTGTTCAAGATAATATAAAAAGGCATAGCAGTTTTCATAACTTTTTTGTTCTGGATTCTCGATGTTGCGTTTTTGATAACAATTTTTTAAAAACTGCTGACAATACTCTGCTGAAAAGAAACAAGCGAAGCTTTTCCAACCCTTATATTGAATACTCAAGACTATATCACCTTTTTCAGAAGAATCAGACTAATATTTATTCCTTGACAGTATTTTGTCCAATTGATAACCTACAAATAATATTTTTTTCCTGGGGGCCTTAAAAATGTGGGAAAGTAAATTTGTAAAAGAAGGTTTAACGTTTGATGATGTGTTATTAATTCCTGGTAAATCTGATGTATTGCCTAGAGATGTAAACCTGCAAGTCGAATTATCAGCAACTGTAAAGCTGAACATTCCAATTATAAGTGCTGGAATGGATACCGTAACAGAATCAGAAATGGCCATTTCAATGGCTCGTCAAGGCGGTTTAGGGATTATTCATAAGAATATGACCATTGAGCAGCAAGCAGAGCAAGTAGAGAAGGTAAAGAGATCAGAAAGTGGAGTGATTACCGATCCTTTCTTCCTGACACCTGAACATCAAGTATTTGATGCAGAACACTTAATGGGAAAATACCGTATCTCTGGGGTACCAATTGTTAATAGCATGGAGGAACAGAAGTTGATTGGTATTATCACCAATCGAGATCTTCGTTTTATCCAAGACCAAGACTATTCCTTTAAAATTTCCGACGTTATGACCAAGGAGAATCTTGTAACTGCCCCAGTTGGAACGACGTTAAAAGAAGCAGAGAAAATTCTGCAGCGTTATAAAATTGAAAAACTACCGCTTGTCAATGAGCAGGGTGTGTTAAAAGGGTTAATCACAATTAAGGATATTGAAAAGGTGATTGAATTTCCAAACTCTGCAAAGGACAGTCAAGGACGTTTATTAGCCGGAGCTGCTGTTGGAGTAACTAGCGATACGATGAAACGGGTAGAAGCACTTGTTAAAGCCAATGTCGATGTGATTGTTCTAGATACCGCCCATGGCCATTCAAAAGGTGTTCTTGATATGGTAAAGGAAATTAGAACTGCTTATCCCGATCTCACCATTATTGCAGGAAACGTGGCTACAGCTGAAGGAACCAAAGCCTTAATTGAGGCGGGGGCTGATGTTGTCAAAGTAGGAATTGGGCCTGGTTCCATTTGTACGACACGGGTCGTAGCGGGTGTGGGAGTTCCACAAGTTACTGCCGTTTATGATTGTGCAGGAGAAGCGATGAAGCATGGTAAGACCATTATTGCTGATGGCGGCATCAAATACTCTGGGGATATCGTAAAAGCCCTGGCAGCGGGCGGACATGCCGTTATGCTCGGTAGTTTATTGGCAGGGGTAACAGAGAGCCCTGGGGAAACTGAAATCTTCCAAGGGCGCCGTTTTAAGGTCTACCGCGGGATGGGTTCAGTAGCAGCAATGGAAAAGGGTTCTAAGGACCGCTATTTCCAAGAAGATAATAAAAAGTTTGTACCAGAAGGAATTGAAGGTCGAATCCCTTATAAAGGGCCTTTGGCAGAAACTATATATCAACTTATAGGCGGACTCAGATCTGGTATGGGATATTGCGGAACCAAAGACTTAGAGGAGTTACGAACCAAAGCTCAATTTATTAAAATGACAGGTGCGGGATTAAAAGAGAGTCATCCACATGATGTACAAATTACGAAAGAGGCTCCTAATTACTCCTTATAAAGTGATGAAACAGAGAAGCACAGCCTTCTCTGATTTTTTTATGATATTAGACCTAATAAAGTTTGGGAAACTTTCAAAATTAGCTAAAGAATGGTTCATTGCTCCGTCTATGATTTGCCACCCACTTATGTTAAAATAACCAAGGTGTATAAATTCATGGAGGGCGTTAAAGTGAACAAACATTTTTATCAGAAATGTATGGCCAGTGCGCTGGCAGTTATTTTGTTTTTTGGACTATTTGCTGGTGTTGATATAGCGAAGGCAGATGCAGCTTTAAATGTGAATGCAGACGGAGCCATTATGGTTGATGGACAAACAGGTAAGATTTTATATGAAAAAAATGCTGACAGTCCACTCGGAATTGCCAGTATGACGAAAATGATGACAGAGTATCTTTTACTTGATGCGGTGAAACATGGAAAGGTCAAATGGGACCAAGAATATACGGTAAGTGATCTTGTTTATAAAATCTCTCAACCGACTGGTTTATCAAATGTTCCATTACGCCTAGGTGAAAAATATAATGTGCGTGAATTATATGAGGCAATGGCTATTTATTCTGCCAATGGGACAACCATTGCGCTAGCTGAAGTCATTGGCGGCTCAGAAACAAATTTTGTAAAGATGATGAATGACAAGGCAAAAAAACTAGGATTAACAAATAGTAAATTTGTAAACTCAACAGGTTTGAATAATAAAGATTATAATGGCGAGCAACCGGAAGGAACCGGTGCTGAGGAGGAAAATGTAATGTCGCCTCATGATGTGGCGACACTGGCATTTCACCTTATCAATGATTATCCAGATGTTCTAAAAACCGCCAGCACACCAAAAAAGGTGTTTCGTGAGGGAACTGATGACCGAATTGTCATGCAAAACTGGAACTGGATGCTTCCATCATTGGTGTATGGCTATGAAGGAATGGACGGTTTAAAAACGGGTACGACTGATTTTGCTGGTTATTGTTTTACCGGAACTGCTTCTCGTAATGGAAAACGATTTATCACGGTTGTTCAAAACGCTAAAGATGTTAGCGGAAAAAATGATGGTTATAAAGCGCGTTTTGGTGAAACGAAAAAAATGCTCGATTATGCTTTTACTAATTTTACAAAAGAAGAACTTGTTCCTAAACATTACCAAGTGAAAGGACAAAGAACTGTTCCTGTTACAAAGGGAAAAGAGGATCAAGTTAAGATTTATACTAAATCAGCAATTAACATGATGATACAAAATGGCGGGAAAGAAAATTATAAAACTGTCCTTGTACTAGATAAAAAGAAACTGAATAAAGAGGGCCAACTCACTGCACCAATTAAAAAGGGTGAAAAGGTCGGCTATGTAACGATTGCACCAAAGAATGGTGAAAAGGTTAAGTTCTTAACAGCAGAGGGTCAACAGCAGGTTAAGGCTGATGTCATCGCAGCTAATAATGTAGAAAAATCAAACTGGTTTGTGTTAATGATGAAAGGCATCGGTCATTTCTTTGGCGATGTTTGGCATGGGATTTCAACTACTGTTAAGGGTTGGTTTTAACTAAACAAATTGTTTTAAAATGGTTGCTTTTGGATAATATATATAGTAAATTAAGAACTACAAATCATAAATAATGATTAAAGCAATGAGAGGAACTAGTAACAGGAAATTCATTCTCTAGAGAGCCGGTGGTTGGTGTGAATCGGCGAATGAAGCTTGTGAATCCCTCCTCGAGCAAGGTGCGGAACACCTCATTGAGAGGTCAGTAAGTACTTTCGGTAGAAACCGTTAACGTTTTGTCGAGGTGGACAGTCTTTTCTGTCAACCAGGGTGGTATCGCGAGTATCTCTCGTCCCTGTTTTTGGGGCGGGAGTTTTTTTGTTTTTAGCGGAGACGCCCATGCAGCATGCATGTCTAATATTAATAATCTTATAAAAAGGAGTGCTAGGATTATGCTAGATATTAAAGTGTTAAGAGCCAATTTTGCAGAAGTAAAGGAAAAGCTTCAAAACAGAGGCGAAGATTTATCTGCGCTCGATCAATTTGAAGAGTTGGATTTAAGAAGACGTGAATTGATTGTCGAAACTGAAAAATTAAAAAGCCGCCGTAATGAGGTATCCCAGCAGGTCGCATCTTTAAAGCGTGAAAAGCAGGACGCGGATCATTTGATTAAGGAAATGCGTGAGGTCGGTGATCAGATTAAAACCTTTGATGATGAATTACGAGTAGTCGAGGAGTCTTTAGAGCTATTAATGCTAAGCATCCCGAATATCCCGCATGAAAGTGTTCCTGTTGGCGAAACAGAAGATGATAATATTGAGATTAGACAATGGGGCAAGGTACGTGATTTTGAGTTTGAGGCAAAGCCGCACTGGGATGTTGCGGAACTGCTGGGTATTCTTGATTTTGAGCGGGCTGGCAAGGTAACTGGAAGCCGCTTTGTCTTTTACAAAGGGTTAGGAGCTCGTTTAGAGCGTGCCTTAATCAGCTTTATGTTAGACCTGCATGTCGATGAGCATGGTTATACCGAAATATTGCCGCCATATTTAGTAAATCGGGCAAGCATGACTGGAACAGGACAGCTGCCTAAGTTTGAAGAAGATGCCTTTTTGATTGAAAATGAAGATTACTTCCTCATTCCAACAGCTGAGGTCCCTGTTACCAATCTTCACCGTGATGAGATCTTAAGTGGAGAAGACCTGCCCATCCGCTTTGCTGCCTATAGTGCCTGTTTCCGCTCTGAGGCGGGTTCTGCCGGTCGTGATACACGAGGCTTGATTCGACAGCACCAATTCAATAAGGTGGAGCTTGTTAAGTTTGTGAAGCCTGAGGATTCTTACCAAGAACTTGAAAAACTGACTAATGATGCAGAACGAGTATTACAATTATTAGAACTGCCTTACCGCGTGTTAAGCATGTGTACGGGAGATCTTGGCTTTACCGCTGCGAAAAAGTATGATATCGAAGTTTGGATCCCAAGCTATGGAACCTACCGTGAAATCTCTTCTTGCAGTAATTTTGAGGCCTTCCAGGCTAGACGAGCGAACATTCGTTTCCGTCGTGAGCCGAAGGCAAAGCCAGAGCATGTTCACACGTTAAATGGATCTGGGCTTGCGATAGGCCGTACGGTGGCAGCAATCCTGGAAAATTACCAACAAGCCGATGGAAGTGTGATCATCCCGACTGTGCTACGTCCATATATGGGCAACCGTGAGGTCATTGCACCAATGTAAGATCTTAAAAACTGGGCAAATAAAAAATTTGTCCAGTTTTTTATTTAGTATGTTGACATAGTAAAAACAGTATGTTAAATTAGATTCTGTTGATGCGGAGGAATACCCAAGTTTGGCTGAAGGGATCGGTCTTGAAAACCGACAGGCGGGTCATACCGCGCGGGGGTTCGAATCCCTCTTCCTCCTCCATTATACTTTAATAATCGCGCATAAAACCTGGAGATAAAGGTCCGTTACATTTACATGTAACGGATTTTTTTTGTTCTTAAATGCAGATCCAAGCCATACACTGCTGAACGGGGCTTCCGCTTTTTAATAAAAAAAACAGCACATATTATCGAATATGTGCTGTTCTCATATTGAGGATTTCTTTAAGCTTATCTTCAACCGCCAGGCAAACCCTAGTGGCATCCTCATCGCTTTTTACCACGTCTGTCGTATCCATATCAATGACTAAGACCTCGCTTGCAGCGTACTGATTCATAACCCACTCATCGTAACCCTTCCATACTTCGAAGTAATATTCCTTCAGTTCAGGGTTAATTTCAAAGCTGCGACCGCGTGCCATAATCCGGTCTATCACCGTATCAAATGATCCTTTTAAATAAACCATTAAATCTGGTGCTTTTCGTGGAAGTTCTTCTAACTCTTCGAGCATGTTTTCCACTAATTCTTCATATATCTTAAATTCTAAATCAGATATCCGGCCTAATGATTTATTAACATAAGCAAAATACCAATCTTCATAAATGGAACGGTCTTGAATCGTATAAACAGGTTCTCTCCAGCTTACACATTCTTTCACGGTTTTAAAGCGTTTATTTAAAAAGAATAATTGAAGAAGGAAAGGAATTCTTTTTGCATCTAACTCTTCAGGTGTCAGTTCATAGTAAAGCGGAAGAATTGGATTATCATCCACCGCTTCATAAAACACTTTACTTTCGATTCCTTTATTTTGAAAGTGGGCATTCAATGTGTCTGCTACACTTGTTTTTCCTAAACCAATCATACCACCAATTACGATACTCACTAACATCCCCCTGTTCTATAATGTTGTACTCCAACTGCTCTTTTTTAATGCCAAGGACAATTGCTCAATAATATAATTTAAATCTTGTTCATTTTTGACAAAATCCAATTCATCTCCGCTAAAACGAAGAACGGGGATTTCTGGATGTTCTTTTTCAAAAATCGTCATTGTTTCTTCATAGTCAAGCGATAACTGCTCTAAATATAAGGGGCTGATATTTTTTTCCACTTCACGCCCTCTTATTTTGATACGTTTTAGAAGTGTATCTAAGCTGGCATTCAAATAAATAATGACATTGGGCTTTGGCATATCTTCAGTAAGGATTTGATAAATTTTATAATATTTTTGATACTCGTCATTACTTAATGAGCGCTTAGCAAAAATTAAATTTTTAAAGATATGATAATCCGCGACCACTGATTGATTTTGACTTAAAAAATGGGTATTGATATCCCCTAATTGCTTAAAGCGATTGCAGAGGAAAAACATTTCCGTTTGAAAACTCCACTCCTCAATATTTTCATAGAATTTCCCTAAAAATGGATTTTCATCAACAATCTCTTTTAGTAATGCGAACTCAAAATGTGCTGAAATGGCTTTTGCGAGAGATGTTTTACCTACACCAATCGGCCCTTCAACGGTAATAAAGGGTGTATCCCCCATTGCAAGTCCTCCTTCGAAAGCTGCCTTCACTCTATGATTCACCAGCGCACCTGGATTTTTTAATCAACTAAAAACACGCAATGTTTATTTTATCATAATCTGTCGGAGGAAGGGATAAGGAATATTTAGAAGTAATATGTTTTATGTCAAATATATGAAAAAACTGCCGAATTACGGCAGTTTTTGGAGAAATGAAATATTTATGTCAGACCGCATTTCTATGTTCCTCGTTTTGTGACATTAAAGTTGTCAACAATTAACAGCCAGTTTTGCGGAAAGGCAAGACCGAGTTTCCAATAGCTCATTCCCCTAATATTTAACTCTTTAATTAAGTCGAACTTAGCCTGAATCGAGCGGGCATCCTCAAACCAAACTTCATGCTGCTTCCCTGCATCTGAATATCTAAAAAAAGGAGCCTGGGCTTTCATATCATATTGAATCGGAACATTGTGCGTTGCAGCCAGCTGTATGGCCTGCTGTGGACTCACGGCCTTGGCTACGGACCCTTGCACAAATGGAAGGGTCCAATCATAGCCATAAAGATTTTGTCCCATCATTATTTTAGTAGAAGGTATCTCGGTTACCGCGTATTCTAACACTCTTCTTACTTGGTCAATTGGTGATACAGCCATTGCGGGGCCGCCGCTATAGCCCCACTCATAGGTCATGATCACAACGAAGTCAGCTATTTGCCCGTGTGCCTTATAATCATGCCCCTCATACCATTTCCCCTTTTGATCTGCACTCGTTTTGGGGGCAAGGGCGGTTGACATCAGCCAGCCTTCCTTAGCAAATCTTTGTTTGGCCTTTCGTAAAAAGCGATTATAGGCCTCACGGTCGGCAGGACGCAAAAACTCAAAGTCAAAGTGAATATCACGGAATCCATACCTTTTCGCAGTCGCGACAATGTTATTTAGAAATTTATCTTGAATGGCGATATCATTTAATAAAATCCGTCCGAGCTCATCACTGAATTGATCATTTTCCTGATTGTTAATGACCATCATTAAGACATTGCGGTTAGCTTTGGCTATAGCAGGAAAGTTATTTAATAATGGTGGCTTCAGGGTGCCATCGCGGTGTACTTGGAAGCTGAATGGGGCTAAATACGTTAGATAGGGTGCGGCCTCACGGGCACTTGATTCTAAGATAGGGGCTACGGTGGTGCCGCGCGGTTCAACGTACGCATTAAATTCAGCATTTCTTTTTTTGCCCTGGGGAATGTAAAGACGAAAACCGACATTAAGTGCCTGTGTTGGGCTAATCCGATTGATGGTGGCAAGCTGCTGATAAGGGACCCCAACCTTTTGGCCAATCGAAAATAAAGAATCACCAGGCTGTACGAAGTAAAAATGGCCGATTATCGGAATCACAAGTGACTGACCAATGACAAGGTTATTTGGATTAGGTAAATCATTGGCTTCGATAATATCTTGAACAGTTGTATGGTAGGTCCTTGCAATCGTAGTTAAGGATTCATTACTTTTTACGACATGGATTTGCATCCCAAACCCCTCCTTAGCAAATATGCGTTGCAACTATTCTATGAAGGTGGATGTGGATAAATGATATAATGTTGATAAATTTCATCTGTACTGGGGTTTATCCGTGCCTTTAAAACATTTTGCATCATAGTTAAAGCATATTGGTTATCGTGATCATCAGCCGAAGCAATGCAATCAGAAGGAACGAATAATTCGTATTCACGCATATAGGCATCATTGGCTGTAAATAGTACACAAATATTTCCGGCAATTCCCGTAAGAATCAGGGTATTTACTTTTAACTGGTGGAGCAAGGTGTTAAGTGCTGTACCAAAAAAGGCGGAATGCTTTGGTTTGATTAAGAATAAATCTTGGTCTTCGGGAAGAAGCTTTGCAAAGACTGGCTCGCTGTATTGATTTTGGCAAACGTTAATTATTTTATCTAAATCAGCCTGCCATAAATTATAATGGTCATTAATAAAAATGACCGGTAAATTATTTTTATTAAATTGATTCTTTATATTTTTAATCGACTCTGCAATACGGAATGCCTTTCTGGCAAGAATGGGACCATGGGAAAAATCAAAATTATTGATCATATCGATTATGATTAGTGCGGGTCGGGTTTGGTTCATGTGTCTCTCTCCTTCACCTCCTATTTTGCAGTGAAAGAATCGTTTTTATCCCGGCGCCTAGATTAGAAAAGGGGAAAATATTATGTTAATTGATTTCAGCCAAGATGAAAATTTTATGAAGGAAGCCATAGAGGAAGCTAAAAAAGCAGAGCAATTAAACGAGGTGCCGATTGGTGCGGTCCTTGTGATTGATGGGAAGATCGTCGCGCGGGCTCATAATTTACGAGAGAGTGAACAAAATGCCGTTGCCCATGCTGAGCTTTTAGCAATCAACCAAGCCTGCAAGGAGCGAGGCACATGGCGTCTTGAAGATTCTACATTATATGTCACCTTAGAGCCTTGTCCAATGTGTGCGGGGGCAATTATTTTATCAAGAGTGAAAAGGGTGGTCTATGGTGCAGCGGACCCTAAGGGCGGTTGTGTCGGAACTCTGATGAATCTTTTAGAGGATGCCCGATTTAATCATCAAAGTTTGGTGACGGCCGGTGTATTGGAAAATGAGTGCGGGCAGCTGCTATCTGACTTTTTTCGAAAAATAAGGGAACGAAAGAAACAAGAGAGAAAAATGCGCTCCAATAGTCTTACAAAAATTGACAGCGAATAACAATTGCATTTTTACGAGATTATTTGTATACTAAAAAGGCGTCATAGAGACGCACTAAACTTTGGTATCAATTTTGCCGTGCTAGGTGGGGAGGTAGCGGTGCCCTGTACCCGCAATCCGCTCTAGCGGGACTGAATCCCTTCCCGAGGCTAACGACCTGTAGGGTCTGCCTTAAGTAAGTGGTGTTGACGCCCGGGTCCTGCGCAATGGGAATCCATGAACCATGTCAGGTCCGGAAGGAAGCAGCATTAAGTGGACGCTCCCATGTGCCGCAGGGTGGCCTGGGCCGAGCTAACTGCTTAAGTAACGCTTATGGGCGTTAGTCGACGGAAGGTGCACGGCAGTTATATTACATAAATTAACTCATCTCAGACTTGGGGTGAGTTTTTTTGTACATTAACTAGATTCATTTTGTAAAAAGCAAAATGGTTAAGGTATAATAAGAAAAGTGGAATTGCCTGCTTAGCGAGGGAGACTCGCAGATGGCGTTTGAGTTAGACAAAAATAGAGTTGGAACATTTGAAGGGGGCGGTGTCTTTTGGCATATCAAGCGTTATATCGTGTTTGGCGGCCTCAAACATTTCTCGATGTAGTAGGACAAGAACATGTAACCAAGACATTGCAAAACGCCCTGCTTCAACAAAAGATATCACATGCATATCTATTTTCTGGACCAAGAGGAACAGGGAAAACAAGTGCGGCAAAAATATTAGCTAAGGCGATTAACTGTGAGCGGTCACCAGTTTCAGAACCCTGCAATGAGTGTGCGGCTTGCCGTGGAATTACCGATGGGACCATTTCAGACGTACTAGAATTTGATGCCGCTTCAAACTCACGTGTCGAGGAAATGCGCGATGTTCTTGATAAGGTTCGATTTGCACCTACATCTGTGAACTACAAAGTCTATATTATAGATGAAGTACATATGCTCTCAATTAGCGCATTTAATGCCTTGTTAAAAACCTTAGAGGAACCGCCCAAGCATGTAATCTTTATATTAGCGACAACTGAACCCCATAAAATCCCATTAACAATCATTTCAAGATGTCAGCGGTTTGACTTTAGACGAATTACAGCTGGAGCCATCGTGAAACGGATGAAATTAATTGTTGAGGAATCAGGAGTAAATTGTGAAGAGCGAGCCCTTCAATTGATTGCTCGTGCAGCAGATGGCGGGATGCGGGATGCGCTTAGCTTATTGGACCAGGCAATCTCGTATAGTCAGGACCATGTCGCGGTTGAGGATGCATTAACGGTTACAGGTTCGGTGTCACAGGGATTTTTGAATAAGCTGGCATTGGCCTTCCACGAAAAGGATGTTGCAAGCGGATTAGAGGCATTGGATGAACTTTTATTTCATGGTAAAGACCCAATGCGCTTTATAGAAGATATAATTTTATTTTATCGCGATATGCTGCTTTATAAAACAGCACCAAATCTGGAAGAATCCTTGGAAAGAGTACTGCTGGATGATGATTTTCGCCACATGGCTGAAACGATTTCAATGGATCAGATTTATCAACTCATTGATCTATTGAATAAAACACAACAGGAAATGCGTTGGACCAATCATCCAAGGATCTTTCTTGAAGTAGCAATTGTAAAGCTATGCCAAATGGAAGCGAAGCCAGCGGTGCAGGAACAGCCTGCTCAAATTGACCAGTTATTAACAAGAATTGGCCAATTGGAAATGGAGCTTGAGCATTTAAAAGCCCATGGTGTAACTGCATCAGTTCAGGACACAGCACCACAATCACAAAAGCCAGCGCAAAGATCTTCGAAAAAGACTTTTCAACCGGCGGTTGGGAAAATTAATGAAGTGTTAAAGCAGGCAACAAAGGGCGATCTCAATCTGATAAAATCTAATTGGGCTGAACTGCGGGCAAGTCTTTTAAAATCGCAGGCTGCTCTCTTAAACGATGCGGAACCGATTGCGGCTTCAGCGTCTGCTTTTATTATAAAATTTAAGCATGAGATGATTTGTCAAATGGCATTGAGTCGAGCAGATTTCCTCGATGCAGTTAATGGTGCCCTATTTAAATTAACCGGTAAAAGATTTGTCCTCTTAGGGGTTCCGGAAGATCAATGGCTGCCAATTCGCGAAAACTTTTTGAACAGCCATGAAAGTGCTGAAGGAGAAGCGAGTGATGCCCCTAAGGAAGAAGAATCACATATTGTTGAAGCGAAAAAATTATTTGGCGAAGAATTTGTAGAAATTATTGATTAATAACTAACTATATGGAGGTCGATCGCAATGATGCGTGGCGGCGGAATGGGTAATATGCAAAATATGATGAAACAAATGCAAAAGATGCAAAAGAAAATGGCTGAGGCACAAGAAGAATTGGGTGAAAAGAAGATTGAAGGGTCCGCTGGCGGCGGTATGGTTACTGTAGTGGTAACAGGTCATAAGGAAGTTGTCGATGTCAAAATTAAACCTGAAGCTGTTGATCCAGATGATATTGATATGCTTCAAGATCTTGTGTTGGCCGCAACAAATGATGCCCTTAAAAAGGTAGAAGAGTTAACAAATAGTACAATGGGGCAATTTACAAAAGGAATGAACCTTCCTTTTTAGGAGTGGAATAGCAGAAGATGCATTATCCAGAACCAATTTCAAAGCTGATTGACAGCTTTATGAAGCTGCCAGGGATCGGTCCTAAAACGGCCGGCCGTCTGGCTTTTTTTGTCTTAAGTATGAAAGAAGATACCGTGCTTGATTTTGCCAAAGCACTGGTCAATGCTAAGCGGAATTTAACGTATTGTTCTGTTTGCGGCCACATAACGGATCAAGATCCGTGTTACATTTGTGAAGATGTACGCCGCGATAAGAGTGTCATTTGTGTGGTCCAAGATCCTAAAGATGTAATCGCAATGGAAAAAATGAAAGAATTCAACGGTTTGTATCACGTTCTCCATGGAGCAATCTCTCCAATGGATGGAATTGGACCAGAGGATATCAATATTCCTAACCTCTTAAAGCGTCTTCAAGATGAAAATGTAATGGAAGTAATCCTGGCGACAAATCCTAATATCGAGGGAGAAGCAACAGCAATGTACATTTCTCGATTACTAAGACCTTCAGGAATTAAAACCACAAGAATTGCCCATGGACTTCCAGTAGGCGGGGACCTTGAATACGCGGATGAGGTAACCTTATCGAAAGCGATTGAAGGCCGAAGAGAATTTTAAGAAGACGCGGAGGAATCAATGATGTTTTTTCAGCGTAAAGGGCGGCTTCGCAAAGAGTATAATGAAAAGCTATTACTGCAGCTGAATCGTTTTAAAGAACATTGGCAGCAAGAAAAGCTGCTTTTAGAAAAAAGCTTTGATCCTTCCGAGGAAGTAATCTGCCAAACGAAAATAGCTGAGGCAAAATATATCTTCCTATTAAGAGAAGCAAAGCAGCGGAATGTTACTTTAATGAAATAATGACAAGCTATTTCCCTTTTTAGGTCTATTCTTATCAACTTGTACATAAGTTGTAAACAAAGTGACTTAAGAAGGGGGATAGCTTTTTTGGAACCAATTATCGTTATTTCCATCCTCGGAGGCTTAGTAATCATTCTTTTATTTACGGGAGCTCCCTTTAAGCCTGCTCGTTTTGTGGGTCAAGCCGCAATCAAGTTAGTCATTGGAGCCCTATTTTTATTCTTTTTAAATGCAGCAGGAAACCGCTATGGTATTCATGTTCCAATCAATTTTGCTACCTCAGCTATCTCTGGCTTTCTAGGCATCCCTGGTCTTTGTGCATTAGTGGCAATTCAACATTGGGTAATTTAACAATGTAAACCGCTGAAAAAAGGCGGTTTATTCTTTTTTGAGAAGCAACATTTTATTTTGAAAATTAATTAGTAAAAAGTGTTGACCAATGAGTTGATATGCTGTAATATATTAAAAGTCGTCACTGAGACGCAGGTAACAAACAAAAAAATTATTGACTTTTAGTTAGTAACTTGATATGATTATAAAGTCGCTTTTGGCGATAGAGAAGCTTGTTCTTTGAAAACTAA
>NZ_JBALOA010000044.1:0-24662 GCF_036962125.1 Neobacillus drentensis | reverse complement strand
GACTTCACGGGCATCATACATTATTTTTTATCAAAAAAAAGAGAAGTGCTTGAACACTTCTCCTTTGAAACTACGATATCTTAATCAATTACTTTTTAATTAAATCCAATGACACGGGAACAAACTTATCAACGGATTCCTTCATAAATACCTTCATAGCTGTTTGTACGCCTTTTTGGCCGATTTCCTCAGGCTTTTGAGCTACTGTTGCTGCCATTTTTCCATCCTTAACTGCTTTTACCGCATCATCTGTTGCATCAAAACCGACAACAATAACATCTTTTAATCCTGCTGCCTCTAATGCTTGAAGAGCTCCTAACGCCATTTCATCATTGTGAGCAAACACTGCTTGGATATCTTTATTGCCTTGAAGGATATTTTCCATTACGGTTAAACCTTTAGCACGGTCAAAATCTGCTGCTTGCTTGGCAACCACTTGAATATCAGTAACACCATCAATTGCTTTGTGGAATCCTTCTCCTCGTTCACGTGCTGCAGAAGAACCTGGAATTCCCTCTAATTCGACGACTTTACCTTTTTTGCCTAACTTTTCAAGAATAAAATCACCAGCCATTTTACCGCCAGCCACGTTGTCAGAAGCGATATGGGATACAACCGTTCCACCATTTGCACTACGGTCAACCGTGATCACTGGAATGTTTGCATTATTTGCAGATTCGATTGCTGCTTTAATCGCATCAGAATCAGCTGGATTGACAATTAATACGTTGACACCTTTTTGAATAAGGTCTTCAATATCACTTACTTGCTTAGCAGAATCATTTTGTGCATCAACTGTAATAATCTCAGTATTTTGTGATTTTGCTTCTTTCTCCGCACCCTCTTTTAATGAAACAAAGAAAGGATTGTTTAAAGTTGAAATGGATAGACCAACTTTTAATTTAGCGTCTTTCATGTCTTTCGATGAATGCTTTTCTGAAGAAGATGATGGTGCCTTTGTAGAACAACCTGCTAAAACGACCATAAGTAATGTTAAAAACAGAAATCCTTTAAATAGCTTTTTCATCTTTATATTCCCCCATAATTTTATTAAGCAGTTTTTTTACGATCAAGCAAGACAGCTAGTAGGATGACACCTCCTTTAACTACCTGTTGGTAGAAGGAGCTGACATTCATTAAATTTAAACCATTATTTAAAACACCAATAATGAGTGCCCCAACCAATGTTCCGAAAATCCATCCTTTACCGCCAGAAAGGCTTGTCCCGCCTAAAACAACTGATGCAATCGCATCCAGTTCATAAGAGGTACCAGCAGTAGGCTGCGCAGAATCCAATCTCGAGGCAAGAATGATTCCTGCTAGTGCAGAAAGTGTTCCTGTAATCGAATAAATCCAAATTTTCACATTCGTAACCTTGATTCCAGATAAGATCGATGCCTCTTCATTTCCGCCAATTGCGTAAACTCTGCGGCCAAAGGTGGTCTTTTTCAAGATAAAGTAAAGAATCAGATAACAGACGAGCATCCAAATAACAGGAACTGGAATCCAGCCAAAATACCCTCTGCCCATGATTTCAAAAAATGAACTCGTTGAAAGGCCGGTAATCGGTCGACCATCCGTATAAACCAAGGTAAGCCCGCGGAAAATCGTCATTGTTGCCAGTGTCGCGATAAACGGAGCAACTTTTCCTTTAGTGATAAATAGACCATTGATCGCACCCATAACCGCACCTGCTCCTAAACCAATCAGCATTGCGAGCGTAGGGTCCATCCCATTGGCTAACATCCCGGCAGTGATTGCTGACGATAGGGCTAAAATAGAGCCCACGGATAAATCAATTCCACCTGTTAGAATGACGAATGTCATACCAAAAGCAATTAACGCGTTAATGGACACCTGGCGCAGCACATTAAAGATATTATCTAAGGTTAGAAAGCTAGAGCTGACGATTGATAGGATGACTGTAATGACGATTAATCCAATTAACGGACCTAGCTTTTGTATGATTTGGAACTTTGAGGACTTCATTCGTTACTCCCTCCAGTGGCAGATTGCATAATATTTTCTTGCGTTGCTTCAGACTTGTTAAGAACGGCAGCTAATTTCCCCTCATGAATCACGAGCACGCGATCACTCATCCCTAAAATTTCAGGCAACTCAGACGAAACCATAATAATGGAAACTCCTTGTTTCGTTAAATCGTTCATTAATTGATAGATTTCCTTCTTCGCCCCCACATCGACCCCGCGTGTTGGCTCATCAAGAATTAATATTTTCGGTTCGATTCCTAACCATTTACCAATGACAATCTTTTGTTGATTCCCGCCACTTAAGGATTTGACAGTAATTTCCCGGCCGGAGGTTTTGACATGGAGCTTTTCAATCATTTCATCGACCAGGTTCATTTCTGTTTTTGTCGATATCACACTATTTTTAGAAATTTTATCAAGTGTGGTAATCGTGAAATTCTCACGAACAGAGAGGTCGAGAATCAGCCCTTGGCTTTTTCGATCCTCCGTCACAAAGGCAATTCCAGCTTTAATCGCCGCGTGCGGTGACTTGATTGTTACTTCCTTGCCATCAATGAACATCTTACCGTCATCAAGGGAGCGATAACCGAAGATGGCCTGCATGATTTCACTGCGGCCCGCACCCATCAGACCCGCGACACCAACAATTTCCCCCTGATGAACGGAAAAACTTATTTTTTCAAAGCAGCCTTTGCTCGTTAAATTTTCAACTTTGAATCGTTCTTGGCCAATTTTCGTATCGCGCTCTGGAAAACGCTCGCCCAGCTGCCGTCCGACCATTAATTTGACAATTTCATCAAAGTTGGTCTTGGCTACCTCTTTGCTATCAATGAACTGTCCATCACGAAGGACAGAAATTCGGTCACAGATTTGAAAAATCTCTTCCATCCGGTGAGAAATATAGACAATCCCGACACCTTGTTCTTTTAACGAGGAAATCACCTTAAAAAGCGCCTCAATTTCCCGATCAGTCAGTGCAGCTGTTGGCTCATCCATAATAAGGACCTCGGTATTGGCCGCAACCGCCCGAGCAATTTCGATCATTTGCTGTTGACCGACGGATAAATTTCCTGCTTCCGTATTCGGATCAATCTCTATTCCTAAGCGATTTAGATATTCTTTCGTCCTTCGCTTCATTTCTTTATCTCTAGTAATCCCAAACCTACCTACCGTAAGCTCTTTGCCAAGAAACATATTTTCATAGACAGTGAGATAAGGAATAATATTTAACTCCTGATGAATCACAGCAATCCCCGCTTGCTCTGCTTCCTTCGGATTATTAAAATGAGTCTCTTTTCCTTTGATAAAAACCTGACCAGCGTCCCGTTCATAGATACCGGTTAAAATCTTAATCAGCGTTGATTTCCCTGCTCCATTTTCCCCCATCAGGGCATGGATTTCCCCTCGTAAAAGCCGGAAATCCACTCGATCCAAAACCCTGTTTCCAGAAAACGCTTTGCTGATGCCCTTCATTTCAATGATAGGTGTGAGGTTCATATTAGAAAATCACTCCTGCGTGTAAAATGATATTGGCATAGGGAGTTGCTTCCCCAGTCCGAATCACTGCTTTTGCCTTCTTCGTTAACGACTTTAGATCCTCATGAGAGAGATACTCCATGGGAATACCATCTACTAGATTGCTAACCTGGTTCAGAACAACAGGATTCTTTTCCTTGATTTCATCGGCAAGCGTTACTTTTTCTACTGCCATATCGGCTAAAATCACTTGCAGTGTTTTCATAAAAGAAGGAGTCCCTATTTCAAGTGCAAGGTCAATTCGGATCGTCTCTTCAGGGATGGGCAGCCCGCAATCAGCAATGACAATGGTATCGGTATGACCAAGTTTAGAGAGAACTTCGGAAATGTGACTATTTAAAATGCCGTTTTTCTTCATACGATTTCATTCCTTTCCCGTAAAAAATCCTGAACTTCCTGCATTGTTGGCATGCCGCCCTGGGCTCCAAGCTTTGTAACAGAAAGGGCCGCAACAGCCGATGCAAACTGACAAGCCTCCTTCAAAGACGCCCCTTGACAAATGGCATACGCGAATCCCCCATTAAAGGAATCCCCTGCACCCGTAGTATCCACTACGTCTACTTTATAGCTGGGTATCTCCACTTTTTCATCTTGATAAAAAGTAATCCCCCTTGAGCCTCTGGTAATAATACATTTCCTCAGCATCTCTTGCCGCTCTTCCTCTGTCCATTCAATCGAATCAAAGAGCAATTGTTGTTCATACTCATTAGGAGTCAGATAATCAACCTTTTCTAATAATGCCTTCGGAAGCGGCTGAATCGGTGCCGGATTCAAGACCACCTTTACCCGATGCTTACTTGCAAGTTCGACGGCTTTTTCTACACTTTCAAGTGGAATCTCGAGTTGAAGTAACAAGATGTCGCTAGCAGCAATCACGTCCTCAAACGATGCAACAAACACTGGTGTCACATGATAATTCGCACCCGGAATCACAATAATGTGGTTCTCACCATTAGAGATAGTAATCGCGGCAATACCTGTTGAAGAATCTGTAACCGGTTCCACATGCTCCACATTTACACCCTGGGCTTTTAAATGCTTCAATAAGTCTTGACCAAATAAATCTTGGCCGACACAACCAATCATCGTCACATCCGCGCCTAACCTTGCAGCTGCCACCGCCTGATTTGCACCTTTTCCTCCTGGAATTGTATGAAAGGATTCACCCATCACTGTTTCCCCAAGGATTGGGACACGATTGGTACTCGTCACTAAATCCATATTGATACTGCCGATAACTGTTATTTTTTTATTTTTCAACTGTATTCACTCCTAAAGCCTTTGTAGATTGGCCTTTCCTCAATGAAACTTGAAACTGATGATCAAGCTTTAGAACCGTTTTTCCCTCAACCAAATGCAGCAATAACTCTGCGGCTGTAAAACCTAGCTCGTAGATGGGCTGGGCCATCGTGGTAATTTCGGGACTAGTTAATTGACTCAGTTGGATCCCGTCAAAGCCAATTAACGATAGATCCTCAGGCACCCGGATCCCTAGCTTGGTTGCCGCCTTTAATACTCCAACCGCCATATAGTCGTTCCCCGCAAAGATTCCATCAATATCGGGGTTCTTAATTAATAATCTTGTCGTTGCCTCCGTCGTCTGCTCCACATGAAAGTTTCCTTCGACCACTAAATCAGGATGAAACCATGGCTCGTGCTCCACTTCAGCTAAGTAGCCTTTATACCGTTCGTCCGCATTGCTAATCGCGTGCGGCCCACGGATATGAGCGATTTTTTTGCAGCCAATCTTTTTCAAATACTGAACGGCTTCCCTCGCTCCCTCCAGATTATTAACGGAAACAGAGGGCAAGTCGCTACTAATTGGACGGTCCAGCGCCACAATCGGGATGTCCCTCTTTTCAATATGTTTAGGCGTTAACGTACTCGTGACAATAATAATCCCATCCACATATTTCTGCTTCATCACATCCAGGTACATGATTTCCTTTTCGACTTTCCCATCGGAATTGCAAAGGATTAATGTATACTCCTGACTGCTCATCACATCCTCAATCGCTCGTGCGACCTCAGGAAAAAATGGATTTTTAATATCCGGGACAATGAGGGCAATCGTCTTTGACTGTTTCTTAAAAAGACTTCTTGCCACTTCATTGGGCACATAATTTAATTCAGAAATAGCGAGCAGAACTCTCTTTCTGGTATCCTCATTGATATATCCTTTATTATTTAAAACTCTAGAAACAGTGGCAACAGACACGTTCGCTGCAGCTGCTACATCTTTAATAGTGCTCATGCTGTTCCCCCTTTCCTATTAATGAAACATTTCCAAAGTGTGTAACCCGTTACACACACTTTTAAAAAAAAGGTTTCTATCTATACTAATCTACTTATGTAACCCGTTACACACTTTGTAAAAAAAAGTGGTTCAATTTGTACTAACTACCTATGTAACCCGTTACATACTGATCAAAAAAATATTTTAATAGAACGAATAATTATTTTGTAATCGCTTGCATTTTTATTTTAGGTGCTAATGGCTTTGAAGTCAATACCTTTCTTGGTAATTTTGCTAAGAAAAATGAATAGCTTTATAAAAGAGGGTGCCCAAGAGTAAATCTTTTGGTGCACCCGTTTCTTCACACATTTTTCTATGCTTATTACAAATAATTTTCCTTTAGATATTTCGCAGCATCATTGTACAAGCCGCTTTGGTTGGAAAACTTAATATAATTCTTAATGGTGTTCAGCCATTCCACCGTTGTAGGCTTGGTGTTTTCAATAATCTGAAGCAAATCCTCCATACGTAGAAGACGCTCTGCACCATTTTCAATAATCTCCACTATGATATTTTCAATGGCATTTTCCACTACATTTTCAATATCTGCTCCGGAAAAATGCTTAGTTTTTTCAGCAAGAAGATTTAAATCCAATCCATTCTCGACGGGCTTTCCTGCTAATTTTAATTTAAAAATGACTTTTCGGGCTTCTTGATCTGGCGGGCCGACAAAAACCAATTTATCAAATCTGCCTGGTCTCTTGAAGGCAGCGTCTACATCCCATGGCATATTGGTAGCACCAATAACAAGCAGTTTATCCATTCCAGTATGGATGCTTTGCATCTCGGCCAACATCGTATTCACTAGTGTACTCGTATGCTCGGAATGCGCTTTGGACCTGCTGTAGCCTAAAGAGTCCACCTCATCAAAAAACAATACCGCTGGACGATTGGCACGGGCGGTTTCAAACACATCGCGAAGCTTTTGCTCACTGACACCAAAGTAGGGATCCAAGATATCAGCTATTTGGATTGGATAAAAAGTGGCTCCGCATTCCCCGGCCGTCGCTTCAGCAATAAAGGTTTTTCCACATCCGGGAGGTCCATATAATAAGATGCCTCCCCCCGACTTTTTACGAAACTTTGCAAACAGACCTGGATTGACAAAGGGTTTGATGATTTTCATGTCGATTGTTTTTTTCAGTTCTTCAAGTCCGCCAACATTTGAAAAAGTAACCTTTTTAGGCAGCCGCTCCTCGATGGAAACAACCTTCCCCTGAATCAATTTTAATTGAACGGGTAAGGGCTCAGGTTCGGGTTCTAGTTCTGTTTCTAGTTCTGTTTCTAGTTCCAGTTCTGGTTCCGGCTCGGGTTCTAGCACAGTTTCAGGCTCGCTCTCAAGCAAATATTTTCTTAGACTGGTTATTACTAAATTTTTCATTTTATGATCCTTCATAGAAAGGGAAAAGGCATTCAAGGCTTCTGCCAGTTGATTCTGTTCAAGACATTCTTCCCCCAATAAAAACCAAGCTTGCGCATTTTCCGGATCTCTTTCGATCATGACACGATATAATTCATATTTTTCCATTGAGAAACCTCTTATAAAAGAATGGGGTAATCCAGGTGTAGATACACAACACAATATATATTGCTGCGAATGGCAAAAGCACAAGATATTGCTTCAAGAAAAATAGCAGGATGGCGATTACCATAAACAGCGTGTAGATAATAGCAGGTCCACCAGCTTTTTTGATTACGCGCTGGGGGAAAAATAATGGATGGGTCAACTGATTGTATTCTTCCAAAATTTTAAGGAGATCCGTATTTGTTGGATCCTGTAAAAAAGCTTGCCGAAAGTACTCCATGGCCGCTTTGTCCTCATTTTTCAAGGCATGAAAAAAACCCAAATTTACCAGAACTACAATTTCACTGCTTGCACTCTCCATTACTTTTTGGATATAAAGCAATTGTTGATTTTGGTCAGATTTCGCAAAATAATACTGAAGAATAAGCTGATTGACTCTTTCACTCGATGGTGCAACCCTTCTTGCCTCTTCCAGTAATTGAAGTGCTTTATCTTCAAAACCGACCTTTACCATTAAGTATCCATAGGAGGCAAGAATATCACCATTTTCAGGTTCAAGCTCAAGTGCGGATAAATAAGCTTCTTCAGCACCTTGGAAATTCCCTTCCTCTTCATACGCCTGTCCAATTAGGTAATAACATGGGACAGAATCAAAACCGTTGTAAAGCGCCTGCTCACACATTTTTCTGGCTGACTCATAATCACATTTTGAAAAGTGAACAACAGCCATATAGTAAAAAGCATCAGGATCGAGGGGATCGTTTGTAAACAGTTTTTCAATGGAAGGAACTGCCTCTTCGTAGCGATCCAGTTCAAAATAATGTTGGATAATCCTCGTTTCCTTTTCTTTGATCATCCCAATAAACCTAGGGCCAAAACAATCAGTTCCGGTACCCCACCCAGCAGAATCCAGACAATTGCGGGTTTTAATATTTTGGTGATGTTTCCATTCGTCACCATATGCTGTTGGAATGGCTTGGTCAGAACGGCTCGATAACCCAGAAAGAGAAGAATCGATGCCAGCTTCAAGAGGTATCTCATGACTCTGTCTTCGGCAGATAATGTTCCATTGGCAAATAAATAAATGATGGCACATTCACCAATTTCCATAATAATGCCAAGGAAGATTAACAGATTAATATGCAGCTGTCGAACATTCAACCACTTTGCGTTTCTTGTTCCTAACACCATCAAAGGAATAGGTCCACCGATAAAAGCAACCCATAATAGGCGTTGTATATCGTAGCTTTTCGTTTCCCTCCAATCCTTCTCAATGGATGGCTGTAATAATGCATTCATTTTAGACATAATGTCCCCCTTAATAATTGAAAGCTTTAATTCTAACTTTACTTATTTATAGGACGAATGCAATCTTATTTTTTTACAATTTATTAACAACCTTCCCTATTAATGGTTAGGTTTAATCAGATTAAAACGGTATCCATCCTAAATCATAGGAACGGGTTTCATGCTAGATTTGAGGTTGAAGTTTTTGCCACCAGACCGGCCCCTGGCACCTCTTGCAAAAAAAGGAAACAGCCCCACCACTTTGGTGTTTCTGTTTCCTTTTAACATTATTTATTGGTCTCTACTAATTTCTCAGTTTCATATCCATTCGGATTGTTTTTCTGCCATTTCCAAGAATCTCGGCACATGTCCTCGATTCCCCTTGTGGCGGTCCAGCCCAGTTCATTTTTTGCCTTCGCAGGATCGGCATAACAAACAGCCACATCTCCAGGGCGGCGCTCGACAATTTTATAAGGAACGGTCACATCCGCTGCTTTTTCAAATGCGGCGACCATCTCTAATACACTATATCCAGTCCCGGTTCCTAGATTAAAAGCATCGACACCGGTCGTAGAATTGACTCGTTCAAGTGCTTTTAAGTGGCCCAAGGCAAGGTCCACGACATGAATATAATCACGGACACCCGAGCCATCCACCGTTGGATAATCGTGACCAAACACTTGTAACTCTGCCCTTTTCCCAACAGCCACTTGCGTAATAAATGGCATTAAATTATTCGGTATCCCATTCGGATCTTCGCCAATTCGGCCACTCTCATGCGCACCAATTGGATTGAAGTAACGCAATAATGCAATGCTCCAACTAGAGTCGGCCACATATAAATCGCGAAGGATTTCCTCAATCATTAGCTTCGTCCGGCCATAGGGATTAGTTGCACTTAGCGGGAAATCCTCAGAAATCGGCATCCGGTCTGGCATGCCATATACAGTTGCCGAAGAACTGAACACAAGATTCTTGACACCATATTTCTCCATCACATCACAAAGAATAAGTGTGCCTGTAATATTATTATGATAGTAATGGAGTGGGATCGAAACGGACTCCCCCACCGCCTTTAACCCGGCAAAATGAATGACGGCCTCAATCGAATGGTTTTTAAACACATCTTCAAGACCACTCTGGTCCAGCAAATCCACTTCATAAAAGGTGAGGTCTTTGCCCGTAATCTCTTTCACTCTATTCAAGGATTCTGGCTTACTGTTAGAAAAATTATCAACAACAATAATTTCATATCCAGCCGATAGCAGCTCTACACATGTATGACTGCCAATATATCCAGCACCGCCTGTTACTAAAATAGCCATTTTATAAACTCTCCTTTAAAAAGTACCTATTTATACTATATATGTAATCAATAGTAAACTCTTAACCTATTATACATAAAAGAATCAAATCATTGCATCCCAAAATCTGGCTGGGGGTTTCCGATTGACTCCCCAATTGCATCATTTTTGGAGGCAAGCGGTAGTCAATAAACTCGATTGACTACCCTGTTGACTCACTTTTTGAGTTTACGGTCGTCAATGAGACCTATTGGCTACCCCGTTGGCTCACTTTGGGAGCTTACAGTCGTCAATGAGCCATATTGGCTACCCCGTTGGCTCATTTTGGGAGCTGCCGGTCTTCAATATAAGAACTGCCCCACTGTTACACTCCTAAAAATATCTCCCAACACCATTAACCATCCCTTGAACAAGCTTTTTTTGGTAGCTGCTTGTTGATAGTTTTCGATCTTCAGACCGGTTGGTCATGAAGCCCATTTCAACGAGGATCACAGGGGTGGTCGACCAATTAAAACCGGATAGATCCTTTCTTGGCATCAGTCCCGTTCGATAGGCCTTTTTGGCTTTCGTAGCCTTAATGGATTCAGCCAGCATAAATTGAGCTGCCTTTTTGCTAGTTTGATTTACCTTTTTGGTCGATTTTCCCGTTGGATATAAAACGGATAGACCCTGAATATTCTTATTTGTACTTCCGTCCGCATGGATTCGTATCGTTAAATCGGCGCGCTTCTGATTACAATATTGGGCCCGCTGAACATTGCTGACATTTACGGTATGCTTTGTTCGTGTCATAAACACCTTATATCCCTTTTTCTTTAAGGCATCGCGTAATTTAAGCGCGACCTCCAGAGTAAGTTTATATTCTGGTTTCTTCGTGGCCACACCCATCGTTCCTGAAGATACTTTGGCTTTACGAATTTTCGAACCTGGGGCAATCGGCTCCTTACCCAGGTTTTGATGACCTTGATGCCCAGGGTCAATACAAATGGTTTTCGGTCCCTTTGATGATGCCTGCCCCACATTAATACCAATTGAACTAAAAATCAACATAATAATAACAATCATAAAAATAGCCTTTTTCATGAAAATCCTCCTATAAAAATTGGGTTCCCAAAGGGGATGATTTGCTGGCAATCCCCTACCCGCCCACTTCTAAAATTGAAGTGACTTTAGCGATACCTTAATGACTCATAATTATAAACCATTTTTGACATGATAATAAGATAATCTTAAAAAGGGTGATTTTCGTGGATTTATCGTTTATTTGGCAATCTTTCGTTTTAATTGTCGCAGGAATTTTATTGTTAAGAATTTCCGGAAGAAAATCGATTGCACAAATGACTCTTTCTCAAACGATTCTTATGTTATCAATTGGAACCATCATTGTTCAACCAATCGTTGAAAAGAGTTTGTTTAAGGCGATTGGAGGGGCTGCCGTTTTTGTAGCATCAGTCTGGATATTTGATTATTTCCAACTTAAGTCCAATGCGTTTGAAAAGTTTATTACTGGTAAATCTAAAATTGTCATTGAGAATGGTGTACTCGTACCGCAAAACTTAAAAAAGCTTCGTTTAACCGTTGACCAGCTCGAAATGAGAATGAGGAACGCGGGAATTACTAAAATGGAGGATATTAAGTATGCAACCATTGAACCGAACGGCTTGCTTGGATATGAATTGAAAGATGACGCCAAGCCGTTAACGGTGGGAGAGTTTAAAAAGCTCATGGATACCTATTTAGCTAAGGCCCTTAATGACAACGAGATGACCGCAACAATAGATAAAAGAAGTCAGGAAGCTGAAGCAAGTAGCGGAAACAATTTATTTGATGAACTCAATCATCCACAAAAAACGAATCCCAAATATTTGCAATAACTGCAAGGGAAGAGGTCCCTTTGTAAATAAGCAGCTCCTCTTTTACCGCTTGGGCGATTTTTCCGCCTCCCCGGTAAATGAGAGACTCCTCTTTTACCGCTCGGACGTTTTTTCCACCTCCCCGGTAAATGAGACGGCTCCTCTTTTACCGCTCGGTCTATTTTTCCGCCTCCCCGGTAAATGAGACAACTCCTCTTTTACCGCTCGGTCCATTTTTCCGCCTCCTCAGTCAATGAGGTGCCATGGACTCTCTTTTCATAAATGAGGGTTGCGATTTCCTCAAGTTGTAAACGATCGAGAAGTTTACTTTTGAACTCGTATGGCAATTGATTATATCCAACTTCAATTCCCTTCAGACCACCAGCGATAGCGGCAATCGTGTCGCTGTCATTCCCCATATTTGCGGCACCAATGACCACTTCCTCAAAATTTTTACTAGTGAGGAGCCAAAATAATACCCACTTCATCGTATGAACAACAAACCCATCAGGCGGGCAATCTGGCTTTTCAAAAAGCCCCTGTTCATACCGCGTATTCTTCACTTCTGTTACTATAGAAGCTTTTAATTCTTCCCCTTCTAAAACTCTTCTAGCAATCCGGTTGTAAATCACACAAGCCTCCGAGGCTACATCATCATAATGAGTCATCTTCGACTGCAGGACCGATATCTCATCTATCCGCTTCTGGTCTGAAAAAGCAAACACAATCGGTAGGCACCTCATCAAGCTCCCATTTCCCGCACTTTTTCCATCCAACTGCTGGTGAGTCCTTTCCGCAGCCTCAAACCAGTCACCATGGTAATTTCCAAAGGCCACACTAATCGTGATGCCAATATCTTTCGGCTTGGTATCGCGCCATTTTAAAAAGTGCTTGCCTATTTCTTCAATGGGATTACCGGGGTTCGCCATGATTCCTCTAGCCACAGCCATCGTCATGGCCGTGTCATCCGTGGTTTCCCCCGGCATCACTTTCCAGACTCCCCCGCCAATAATCGCAGTCACCTGACCATGTTCTTTCCTAATTTCATCTGGAGACATGAATTCTGTTGTCGCACCTAACGCATCACCAATTGCTAACCCAAAAAGACCACCTTTGATTTTATCGAACATATTCAAATCTCCCATCCTCATTCCTCCATACTAGATTCTTTACATACCATTGTGGCTTAAAAGTTTGATATTTTCCAGTGGATTTCCAACAAATGTCGTAAGTTTTGGTATATAGGTAATAAGTGATTGAATTGATGTCATTTATCTCAAAAAAGATGTAATAAGCAGTCAATTACATGTCATAAGTCTTCACTAATAGGTAATAAACACCACCAAGATCCAAGATTACCTTCTCGAATCCCTAATAAAGTCTCTGATAAATGCTCGGTTGAACGAAAAGTAAACTTCCTCCCCCTACCTCTTATGAAACCGTAACCATACTTTTGAAAATGTAAAGGCTTTCTTAAAAAAGTTCATATAACTGTCACATTACTTGTGAAATCATTCACAAACTTAGTGATATACTAACACCGTGAAGTTGTTAATCAGCAGTTCAAATTACTAATCTAGCAGGTATGAAAAAGCAACTAAAAAAAAATCGTCTGATAAAGGAGATTAACATCATGGAAAATCGTAATAAAAAAGTAAACAGAGTGGTCTTAGTTGGAACTGGTGCTGTAGGATGCAGTTATGCTTATTCGATGATAAATCAAGGCGTTGCCGAAGAATTAGTTCTTATTGATGTGAATGAGGCAAAATCAGTAGGTGAAGCGATGGACCTTAACCACGGTATTCCATTTGCTCCGTCCCCTATCAAGGTTTGGAGCGGTTCTTATCAAGATTGTGCACAAGCGGACTTAGTTGTGATTACCGCTGGATTGGCTCAAAAACCTGGTGAAACCCGATTAGATTTAGTAGAAAAGAACACGAAAATTTTTAAACAAATTGTCAAAAACATTATGGACAGTGGATTTGACGGAATTTTTCTAGTCGCCACCAATCCTGTTGATATTTTAACCTATGTGACTTGGAAAGAATCCGGGCTGCCAAAAGAACGTGTGATAGGTTCCGGAACTGTTCTAGATTCTGCGCGCCTCCGCTTTGCGCTGGGCCAGCATTTCAACATGGACACCAGAAACGTTCATGCTTATATCATCGGAGAACACGGCGATACAGAACTACCCGTTTGGAGCCGTGCGGCAGTGGGTGTGGAAAGACTGGAAGAACTACCACCTGAAAAAATAAATAAACAATCCTTAGAAGATATTTTCGTGAATGTCCGTGATGCCGCATATCACATTATTGAACGAAAAGGCGCCACGTACTATGGAATCGGAATGTCCCTCGTTCGAATCACGAAGGCAATTTTAAACAATGAAAACTGTATCCTGACAGTATCCTCTTATCTGGATGGACAATATGGACAACAGGATGTATTTATCGGTGTTCCTGCCGTTATTAACCGTGGCGGAATCCGTGAAGTGCTTGAAATTAATCTTAATGAAAAAGAGAAGGAACAATTTAACCACTCAGTCAAGGTATTAAAAGAAACAATGAAACCGGTCCTCTAGAAATTTGCATTTTAAAAAAAGTAGATGAAAGCACTCATGAAAGAAGATGAAGATATGGAAACGATCAATCATACAAAAAAAGGTTATTTTATGATGGCCGTCTTATGGCTAGCGTATGTAACCTTTGCGATGAACTGGGTAGCCGGTTCTTCATTGACACCGCAAATTACCGAAACCTTTTTCGGTGGGCCAGTGGATCCGATTATATCTCAATTAGTAAATTATTCGATTACGACCGCTCGTGTATTTGCGAATATTTTAGCAGCGATGGTCCTCATGAAATTAGGACCCAGAAAAGCAGCAGGTGTCGCGATTGGACTTTTAATGATGGGGCTTGTCGCGATTTACCTGCCTAATTATTGGGCGTATACAGCAGCTAGAATGGTAATGGCTGTAGGCGGCTCGATGGTCATTGTCTACATGAATCCCATCGTCGCCCACTATGTTAAAAATTCTCAAGTTAAACTGCGCATTAATGCGGCCAATACAGTGGCCTATAATGCAGGTGCCTTTATTGTGGCCGTCTTGTTTACGGTTTTCGCCAAGCAAATGGTGGCCAACTGGCGTTTAACATTAACATTTTTTGCTTCATTAACCATCTTGTTTTTTATCGCCTGGCTCTGGAAAGCGGAGACCTTTGAAACAAGAGATAATGGTGGAAAAGCTGAGAAATATGGCTATAAAGACGCCCTTAAGGACGGATTCCTTTGGCGCTACGGCCTAGCATTTGCTTCCTTTTTAACATTGTATGTCTTATCGCTAGTGAGCTTTAAAGCCATATTCGATCAATATACGTTATTAAATGGATCAGTTACGAATCTGCTAATCTCTGGCTTCGGCATACTCGGTACCTTCGCCGGAATTCGAATCGGGAATAAAGGGGTAGCACGGAAGCCGACGCTCCTGTTTTCAGGAATCGTCATGGTAGGAACCTTTGCCCTAGCAATCGTGTTTGCGAATAAAGTTCCGCTTCTCTCGTACACACTGATTGCAATCTCGGGCTTTGCCATGTACATCCAGTACCCAATCTTTTTGAATCTGCCTCATGAGTTAAAGGGGATGACGCCACAAAAATTGACGATTATGTTCGGCCTATTCTGGGCAATCGCCTATGCGGGCCAAACGATAGCAACAATTGTGTGGAGCTTCATTCTAGGCGCATCCGGCTACACGCCGGCAATGATCTTCTTTATCGCCGTATCCAGCGCGTACATCTTTTTGGTTGCGACCTTCCCAGAAACAAGAAAACAGGAAGTCGTACTCAAGAAAGCAGCATAATGTTGCCACAGGGATGGGGTCGACTGGTTATTATACCATTAGGAACGGCCTCTCGGCTTCTCTTTTACCGAGAGGCCGTTTTTTTTATCTCCCCGGTCAATGAAGCACCCCCTCTTTTACCTCTTGGGCAATTTTCCCATGTCCATGGTAAAATAACGGTAAGAGATATTCCCGCCCTGGGTAAAGATAATATATAGGAAGGGGGATTCATGGTGCACTATAGACTTTGGATGTTTGGAAACCTTGCTGCAATCGTCTTTTCAATGGTTTATATTTGGTTTTTCCGCCCGCATGATAGCTCCCTGTTGATTGCAGCACAGCTCTTAGCGCAGATAGGCATGATTCTCTTTCTAGTTAATCTCAATATGTATTTCATTTTTCTAGTGATTCGAAAAACCTCAGTTCGCAAGGTGAAAATCAGCCTGGCCAAGTTTTCCCGCTATTTAATGAAGTGGCATATTAAGATTGCGCTCATCGCGACGACAATCATTATTGGGCATGCATTCATCAACCTATATAAACTTGGCCCAATTATTGGATTTACTCATTTAAAGCTGATAACTGGTTACCTTGCTATAGCATCCCTTTCGTTCACCTTGGTTGCTGGTTATCTACGCCATAAAAAAGCATCCGGCTTCCGCCGCAAATTCCACCTCATCACAGCGTTTGTGTTTCTAGGAATATTTCTATTACATATGTTTATTTTTATTTAGTTTGACAATAAACTACTGGGAAGGTTCTCATGCAAAAATCACCAGAACCATCCCCCAGTTTACACCCGCAACTAAAAACGCCTTGCCTAAAGTGACAAGACGTTCATTGCAATGCTTATTTATGCGCGTAAAATAGAATAGAAGAATTCCTACCATAAACAATTGTGCTTCTTCAATGCCTTTAATCCTTTCGGAAAACAAAAAAATACCAAGGGAGTATCCCCTCAGTATTTTCACAATGTATTTTACCCTTTACACTGTCTGTTCACTTTTGATCTTCGGCTCGATTGAAATACGCTCTGGCTGGTCCGAAAGAAGTAACTGGAAGGCACCCTTCGAAGTATTCACGGTCACCACAAATGACTCCCCATCTACAAGTGCACTTTCAAGAGCCGCTTGCGGCTTCATAGTTAGCTCAATGCCCCAATTCGACATATTCACTAAATAAACACCGTTAGTTAAATTTAAAAACTCGCAAACCGATGCTTTCGCAAGTTCATCTACTTCGGTTAGCTTTTCCTCTGCAAATTGGGAAGCTATATGCAAAAACACTTCTTCATTCGCAGCGATGGCAGTGAAAAGTGGTGATTCTCCGATAATTTCCTGATGAACAAACCAATTTGCATGCCGCGGAAGCATTTGCGCTGCTACCTCTAAGTATACTTGGTCATCAACAAACCGGATCAGGTGTTTTGCAAACAAGGAAAGATACTTTCCGTAAATAACTTTTTTCTCAGCACCTTGTGTATCGAGAAATTTTTCCACTAAAGTTTCAATATTACCGCTCTTAATGGCTTCAAATTGATCATCTGATAGGCTATACGCATTTTTAAAATCATTTAAAGCAGCCCCGAATTGATCAATCGTCATATACTCACGGTCAACAAGTGCTTGAGCTAAGAATAAGTGATTTTGCTTCTGTTTAGATACTAGCGTCTCCACTTGTTTATCGGTTAAATAGCCAAGTTCTGTCGCAATCTCACCAAAGCGTTTATCTACCTGCTTTTGCTTCATATGGACTTCTTCTACCTGTGCAGGCATCATATAGCCCTCATCAACAGCAATAACCCCAAACCTTACATGAACAGATTTCTGAAACTCTAAGGCATCTGTTAATTGTTCTCTTGTGATTAAGCCATGATTTAATAAATAGTGTCCGAAAGATTGACTAAACATTCACCCGTCCCTCCTTCAAAACCTTTTCAATTAAATTAAAAACAGCTTCCTGTTTGATCGGCTTCTGAATAAAATCATACGCACCATTTTCAAGTGCCTTTTTGAGAAGTTCACTAGTTCCCACAGAGGAAGCCATGACTACTTTAGTGTTCGGATAGATAGACTTAATCTCTTTTAATGCTTCAATCCCATCCTTTTCTGGCATGACAATATCCATAAAGATTAAATCAGGGTTATGATCCTTCACCATTTCAACCGCTACATTCCCATTCTCAGCCTCGAATATTTCCTTGAATTTACACTTAGCCAATGTATCTCTTAATTTTTTTCGTATTAATAAAGAATCGTCACAAATTAAAACATTTAAATAATTTTCCATATTCGTCAACTCCTTAGACTTTAAGATGTTAATAGTTAATAGTTCCACAGACCCATAACTTTCTCCTTCTAAATTCTCATGAAAATTCGATATCATTAGTTCCATTTTGACAATATTTTTCAAAATTTTCACAAATCGTTTGAGTTGATGCAAATTTTACTATATATTTACTTTATAGATAATGTTATTGTAATATTCTCTGCATATTGAGAAAGAGTTATCAATAAAATTCCGTGATTATAATAGTCTAGATGCGAGAAATTGAGGTGTGTATGATGGAGGTTTTTGTTGCCAGACAGCCAATATTCACAAAAACAAAAGAAATATTTGCTTATGAATTACTATATCGGAACAATCAACAGAATAGATTTCCTGCTATTAATGGAGATGCAGCAACGACCGAAGTCATCATTAATAGTTTTATTAATATAGGAATAAATGAAATTTCGAATGGAAAAATTTGTTTTATTAACTTTACTGACAATCTACTGAAACTAAGGCTACCAACCTATCTCAACCCAAATGAAATTGTCGTAGAGATATTAGAAACCGTAGAGCTAACACCAGAAATAGTGGATATTTGCAAAGAACTAAAATGTAAGGGTTACCAAATTGCCCTAGATGACTTTGTCTTAAAAAAGGATAATTCCTATTACTTTCAACTATTAGAGCTCGCTAATATTGTAAAAGTGGATTTTAGAAGTACTAAGCCTCACATGAGGGGAATCCTCGAAAGGCTTTCCCAGAAATACGACTATTCCTTGCTCGCCGAAAAAATCGAAACATTAGAGGAATTTGAATCAGCGGTAAAATACGGATATAAATATTTTCAAGGGTACTATTTTTCCAAACCTGAGATTCTAACTACGCATGAAGTACCGGAGTATTTCCAAAATTACTTTATCATCATCAATCATTTATCACAGAATGAACCGGATCTCGATTTAATCACCCAGTTAATTGAACAAGATGTATCATTATCTTATAAGCTACTGAAATTAAGTAATTCCACTGCATACGGTTCGATTAGTAAAATAAATTCAATTAGACAAGCGATTATCCGGATTGGCTTAAAAGAACTCAAAAAATGGCTCTATATTCTTTTCGTAAGGGGAACCATCACGGAAAAAAATGAGTGGTCTAGAGAATTGTTCAACGATAGTCTCATTCGGGCAAAGGTATGTGAACTTATTTCGTTACATAAAAGGAAACGCAAAGAATCCTCTTCCTATTTCTTAACCGGATTGTTTTCACTAATGGATGCCTTGTTAGGGATGGAGATGGATGAGATCCTGCATTTGATGCCCCTTCAAGAGGACATTTGTGAAGCCTTATTAGGAAAATCAAATCAAATGAAAGACACCTTAGATTTAATTACTTCGATTGGAAGAGGTGCATGGGAAGAGGTTAGTCTGTGGTGTAAAAAGCTGCAAATACCAGATCATGTTGCCTTGGATTGCTATTCGCAAGCATTTAAATGGGCAAATAACTTAATGGTGGATTAAAAGGGCTCTAGTCCAATTCAAAAGGGCTAGAAGCATTTGATTAGCACGTCTAAGGGGACTAATTACTAGTCCTCTTTTATTCGTTCTTTTTCTAAAAGTCGTAAACAAAAAAAGAACCCTAAGGTTCAAATTAATCATACATAGTTCTACTTGGCTTACCACATCTGATGCATTTACTAGTGTAATAACTATACTTATGTCGCCTACGAAAGAAACACAGGATGGATTTAAAATTCAAATAGAACAACTCCTTTTGAATGAATAAATCCGGCAGCCCAGCCATCATAGTTTCACCTTAGACCTGTGACTTTGCGTCCCTACTTTTCAATAGGTTTGCCTTTATCAGAGATAGTTTACATATCTAATTAGATAGTAGCATTGTAGGATTACTTTTGATAGATGAACCATTCGACTTCTATCGACAAAGTTTAACATTTTGTGTCCGACACCATATTTATGCATAAACCCGCACTCGATTACGTCCTTCTCGTTTTGCTAAATATAAAGCTTGGTCCGCTCTGTTCAAAATTTGATAAAGTGTCTCCTCTGTCTCTTCCGTTGCCTCAGCGACTCCACTACTGAAAGTCACAGAAATAACTCCTTCGGTAGTCAATAAAGGCTGTGTTTCTATAGATTTGCGCAATTGATTGGCTAGCGCTTCTCCATCTAATCCCGTACTTCCCTTCAGCGCAAGGACAAACTCCTCCCCGCCATAGCGAGCAAACAGCACGTCTTCCTTCAATTGCGTTTGACAAACGTTTACTACATGTTTAAGCATTTGGTCTCCAACGTTATGACCAAAGGTATCATTCACTTTTTTAAAGTAATCGATATCAATCAAAATAATCGTTAACGGCGAAGAAAGCTTCTTTGCTTCGGCAAGCTGTTGCTCGCATTTCTGAAAAAAGGCTCGTCGATTATAAATTTGGGTAAGTTCATCATAATAAGCCATATGCTCTAACTTTACCTGGAGACTTTTTAGCTCTGTGATATCGGTAAAAATAATTAGTACACCTTTACTATTATGGGCATGTTGCAAGGAAGAGGTCCGAACCTGATAGATATGCT
Organism: Neobacillus drentensis; assembly: GCF_036962125.1. GTDB lineage: Bacteria > Bacillota > Bacilli > Bacillales > Cytobacillaceae > Neobacillus > Neobacillus drentensis_B. Next base: position 4,170 of record NZ_JBALOA010000044.1, on the reverse strand, counting down.
GCGAGTGATCGTCAATTAATTGTATCTCCCCCATGAACGATGCCGTCTCTAATTGAAAAGGAAAGGAATTGCCTCCTAGTGATAACCAAACCTTTTCAAAGTCCATCCCAAACATGGATTTATTTAATAGTGGAAACATATTCTTACACGCCTCGTTAAACTCAATGAGTCGATTGGATTCATCCAGCACAATGACACCATCATTTATACTATTAAAAATCGTGTCTTTCGCAATCGGCATAATCGTAAACAAACGGGATGAGTTAATAGACCATAAATATAACAGAGAGGATAGACATAAAACCATAGGTACTGGATCAATCCCTGGAGGTGTGAATCCGATTAAATAAAGAAAAGCTGTTAGCATTGGAATGAGTTGACCCCACATTAACGAAATTAACTGTGGCCGATAAACCTTTCCTGTTTCATTCCAACGAGAAAGAACTAATAAAAAAGCAACAAACATACAGCCAAAAGTGAACACGCCATGGATGATATACCATATGCCAATCTCCTGATGAATATAAGGAGCTCCCAAGACGGGATCCACTTCAAACACTCGATAATGAAGATGATGAAAATCATTGGTCATCATCATTACCAAAGTAACGAACGGGATGGTAAGAAGAGCTATACACCTTTTTTTCGTTAGTTCCATTCCTAAATACTGCATGATAAACAATAATCCCAAAGGGGATGAAACTGGCATGCCAATATATTGAATCATGGTCGATACCTTTATTTGCTCAAGCGACGTTGCCATTAAGCCAAATGCCGAAGCAAAACAATAAATGGTGATGGACGCGGTATAGAGAATGAAAAAATGAGCGATATTCCGATAATAAGGACGCTTTACAAATACTTTTAAGCATAAATACAAATTAAGTACGCCTGATGTACAAACAAGAGCTATATAAGCCGTTAAATGCGAATTCACTTTTGACTACCTCATTTGAATAAAACTCTTTTACCTTAATGTAGCACACATACATATAAAAGTGGATATTTATTGGACATATATTTTCACTTGTGTCAATCGGTTTCAAATTTGTATCCATCCATTCCATTAAGACAGCGAAACATCACTTAACCAAATAGCTAACAACAGGAAAATAGTGATTTTCACTACAAGATCAGATAAGTTTTTCCAAAACCTACAGAATTCTAATAATCCCCCGCCTTTTCCCAGTCTTTTAAAGTTCCGACTATGGTTGAAACATACTGGTATCCCTTGTTTATCTTTTCCATATTCGATTGGTAAATGGTAAGAGTGGCCGCATGCTTTTTACCAAAAAGATTGAATTTGAAGCTTTTTACTGCCAGGTATAGCGTATTTTTCGTTGTATGTATTTCCTGTAATAGTTGATTGACTTTATCCACCATTACATTTCCCTTCTCTCCTCCCCATTCCATGTTGACCCATTCGGAGAGCTCCATAAGTATTTCAGAAAGCTGAAGAGCTAATTTTTCGGTGGAGGCAACAGCTTTTTTCGTAAAGTCTGGCGGTGCGAACAGCATGTGAATCAATAGGGTGATAATCACCCCAATGATGGTGTCCAGTATCCGATCGCTAATAAATCCCTATTGAAGCTAGCCATTGTAGGTTCATGTTTCCCCTCTTTTACCGCTCGGCCACTTTTCTCCCCTCCCCGGTCAATGAGACCGTCCCTCTTTTACCTCTCGCTTACTTTTTCCTCCTCTCCGGTAAATGAGACCGTCCCTCTTTTACCGCTCGGGCGTTTACTTGTTCGATAAAAACGGTATTTATATTAAAAAATTCTAATTATATAAAAAGAAATCCCCTCCACATGGCGTGGAGGGGATTTCTGATTTTGGTAGTGGGTGTCGGACACTTCCCCTTTAACACGTTAAACTTTAGCGGAGTGGAGTGATGACCGTTTTGTTCCAGTCCAATAAATAACGATTCCCAACAATGCCCCTGCACTATCAATGAATACATCCTTCACTTGCGCCCCTCTCCCAGATACAAATAGCTGATGTATTTCATCAGAAGACGCATAAAGAACGCAGATTCCCAGGACAAACAAAATTCTCTTAAAGCCGATGATCTTACTTCTCTTTACTGCAATTTGCACCAATATAGAAAGCACAAGGTAAATAAAAAAATGTGCATTTTTTCTTACCACATGATTTAGGTAATCTAAGTTCCATTCCGTGCTTGGAAAAATCTGATTTAAGAGTTCAATCACTCGTTCGGTTACGCCTAAGCTAAGATGGTCTGAGTTCTGTGCTGGTTGTGCAGATAGGTTAAAGATAAGCAGCATCATTAGGACTACTATTATCCATGGTAAAAGATAACCGAGTTTTCGATGGTTCAACATGACTTTCTCCATTCCTACATCTAACATAAAAAAAGTAATTAAAGTTTATTCTACCATTTTCCTGCCTTGAATAAAATTATCAAACACTATGTTCCTTTTTTAAAAATTTGGGTATGAGAATCCATAGGCGGAGTATTTCCGGCTAATGTATATAGAGGAAGCTTAAGAAGCAGAAATAAGCGGAGATATTCCGGTTACCTGGTCTAATTATGATAAAATCCAAAGATTTGATTCATATAAGCGGAAAAACTCCCCTTATTTTTAAGGAAATATGGGTATTTCCCAATATAAGCGGAATTTTTCCGTTTATTTTTTAAAATCAGTGCATATAAATTTCGAAAATTTTTGAAAATTGTCAAATCCTCATTGAACTGGGGATTGTATTTTCGTTTATACTAGATGATGAAGGGGTTATGAAAGTTACAAAAGCCTTAGGGTGGAGAGGATTATTGTATGCGAGTAGTGACAAAAGTAAAATGTGACGAACTTGAAGTTATCAAAATGTACATAAGCAGCGGCTTCATCATCACGGTCGAAATATTCACCGTCCCAGGCGGCTACAAAAGCTTCGCAAATTGTAGCTTCATTCAACCTGATTATTTAATAGGAACTGGATTCCATTCAACGAAAAAAGGAAGCGTCATGCTAGCCGTTAAGGAATTTCACGGCTTATTGTTAGCCCTACCAGAATCATAAACTATCTTAACCATGCTGAAAAAACAGCATGGTTTTTTATTGACAATCCTTTGAGGGCCAGCCGCAGTTTTTGTCACTAGATTGTCAAAAAATAGGGGGATTTTGATGAATTTTCGCACTATAGTCTATGGTCAGAAAGTCCTATTTATTATTTAATTAATATGAGAGACAAACCAGATTTCATTCACAGAATAATCTCGGCAAAGCAAATAGTGAAAGAATCTTACATGCTAAGTGAGCAATCTACCCGCAAGCTGCCAAGGTAGTTAGGGATCGTCCACACACTAAATGAGCGCACAGTCTTCCTTTCCACCCAGCAGTACATGACAGTTATAGTAGTAGGTAAGCCTTTTTCCAAATCAATCAGATTGAAAGGAGAGGAAGACTATTATTATTCAAAAGAGCTATTTTGTTGAAAAAAAAATGATCTTATTAACAGGAGAATATGATGGTTATGGTACGCTATGTACGCGAGTTGTGACAGGAGGAGTGTCTTTTCTTGTCGACCAAACCCCCTTACAACTATTAGATGATAATTTAGTATACATAGGCTATGACCTGAGAGGGGCAATGTCCAGTGCAAAGAACATTCTAGGAGAGCGCGTGGGGTGCCCAATAATCATTAACCCTTACTTAGGTATTTGTCTGTTTCCAAACAAATCACCATATAAGTCCGACTGTATTTGGTTTAATCCTGAACATATCGTGAGAACAAAAGCGATAGGGGCAAAAACGGAGGTTGAATTAAGTAACGGTCATTCGATTATCGTTGATACAAGATTAACTTCCTTTAATAATAAGATTCTCCAAGCCAAACAATTAATGCAGATAACGGTGAAAGGAGTAAGTCAGCCAGAGCCAATCCTTTTTTATTTCGATCCCTCAAGAAAGCAGCCGCTATCCAAAGAGAATCAAGGAAAATTTAATTTTAGTAACCTAGAAGATCATCAAAAATAAACGTATCAGTTGGTTTAATCATCAATATGAATGCTTCCGAAATAGTTTAGGAACTAGAACAAATCCTGAAAATAGCTGGCTCATCCGGCCAAAGAGAAGTTGAAGAGTCTATCTATTCACCAGTTCAATTACAAACACCCTAACTTAAAGTAGTTGGGGTGTTTGTAATTGAACT
>NZ_JBALOA010000043.1:0-49931 GCF_036962125.1 Neobacillus drentensis | reverse complement strand
TTTTGGTGGCTTTTTTCTTATTGTACTGACAGGAAAGTTTTGTTGAAGAAGGATTTAAATCTAAAAATGTAGAATTATTCAATTCAGGCAAATTCTACATTTGGGGAGTTTTTATAAATGGATAGATAAAGAACACTTTTTTACGGGTTAATGATTGGTTTTGCTTTACTGATTGTACCAATTCCAGGCTTCTTTTTTGGATGGATATTAATGAAATTGTTGCAATGATTTTTCGATATATTTGATTTTTTATCTTTCTTGTTTGTGGTATTCCATTAATTAATTATAGATGTTTATAAAATCCTTGCGAAAAAGGGTAACTTATTCAGCTAACGGGTGCGATTGTTCAATATGAGCAGTCGTTTTTTTACTAACGGAGCTGTTTAGTTGAACAAGAAAGTGTGAATTGTATTAAAAGGAATTATGATAAAGTTAAAACTAAAGAAAATATATAAAATACAAGGAGTATAAATATGAAAGAGAATTTAGCAATTCCGTTTAATAATGAAAATTTTTGGTTTCCAGGTCGTTGGATAAGCGGGATTACAATGATTTTAGGTCCACTTTTGTTATTGATAGGTGTAGTTCTTCGAAGTAAATATCACTTCTTTTTTCCTGACCAGCTTGTTGCATATAAAAATCATCCTACACTAATCTTTTTCTCTTATAGCTTTTTTATTAGTGGTAATATAATAATGTGGCCTGCTGTAAGCTCGCTTTCAAGAATGATTGGTGTAAAGAAACCAGGGTGGGCATTATGGGGCGGTACTTTTGCGGTGTTTGGGCTATTTGTTAGAACTTTTCATGCAGGAGTCGATCATTTAGCTTTTCAAATCGTTCGTATCCAAGGTGTTGATACAGCAACAAAGATTATTCAGGATTCATATAGTGCGTATCATATATTTCATACGCTAGCTCCATTAATTATGTTTGGATGGATAATTCTTGCAATTGGTGGATACATTTCGAAAACATTAGGACTATTCCGTTCCATTTCATTAGCTCTAATGAGTGGATTACCTTTAGGTGTATTGAAGGGTACTACTGCATTTTCAATCATTGCTGTACTAGGGCTAGCTATTACATTTACACCTCTTGGATTGAACTTAATAAATCAAAAACCTAAACCTACCTTAAAACAAGTATTAGCTTGGACATTCGGAATGGTTATACTAATTGCCTTTCTATACATATTTGGTGAATTAGGTTAAGTTATAATTAATCTCAATTTGCATAATTCTAACAAATTATTTTTGAACTAAATTGCTAGTTACTTGAATAAGCTTCCGAATCTATTCATGATCTTCAACTAACGGGTGCATTACTGGAACAACGGTAATGCTTTTTCTTATTGAAGTAACGTGGCAGGTTTGTGGAAGAAGGCTTACTCACCATATAGTCATATTTCCAAATTTATCTCTTCTTTTCCTTTAATAAATTCATTTTTGTGCATACTAATAAAAAAAGGAGTATTGAATAAAAATGAATCATAACGCAAAACTTGTTTCTTCAGAAGTTGCAGCATTATGGGGAGCGTATATGCAAAATTCAATGACTTTTTGCATACTCCAACATTTTCAAAGCGTCAATGAAGATGAAGATTCCACAAACATTATCCAAACAGCCTTAACGGATTGTGAATATGTTGTAAGCGAAGTCAAGCGTATATTTGAAATGGAGAATCATGCCGTACCTATTGGATTTACTCAAGATGATGTAAACTTAAAAGCTGGGAGACTTTATTCAGACCTCTTTACCTTACGTTATATAAAATATATGGCTGCCGCTGGAACAGCTGCTGCCGCTGCATTACTTGAAGTATTAGCAAGAAAAGATGTCAGAGACCTTTTTTCAATTGTTTCTCAAAGGTTTATGCAATTATATAATAATACCTGTGACATGCTACTTCAAAAAGGGGCATTTATTCGTTCTCCAACCATTCCCCCAATGGAAAGAGCGGAATATCTTCAAGATGTTTCCTTTTTATCAGGTTTAATAGGGAAGCATCGACCACTTACCGTCGTTGAATTAGCTCATATATCGAAAAACACGGAGACAAACTCACTTGGAAGAACGTTTGTCGCAGGCTTTTCTCAAGTTGCCCAAGTGCCTGAAGTCAGAAAATATATGGAGAGAGGCGTAGAACTTGCTGCAAAGCATGAAACTGTGTTTCGAGAAATATTAATTGAAGACGGAGTTCCCCTTCCAAGTTCTTGGGATTCCACTATATCCCAATCCATCGATGCACCATTTTCAGATAAGTTAATGATGTTTCATACAACCAGCCTGACCTCTATTAGTGTAGCGGGATACGGGGCAGCGATGGGAGCAAGTCTTAGAAAAGATTTGGGCGGACACTACACAAGACTAGAGGCTGAAATACTGCAATATGGAAATGATGGTGTAAAACTAATGATTAATAACAGGTGGCTTGAGCAACCACCACAAAATGTGGACAGAGAAGCACTAAGGAATAGAAGTGTTTAATGATAAACCTAAATTACTAACAGCGATTTGCACTGCAGGTCGCTCTTAATTTTGTTTTTTATATTGTGAATACTTTCACTTAAACTAACGTGGGCAATAGTTCAAGATCGAAGCTGTCATTTAGGCAGCTTTTCTTGCTCCACTAACGGTGGGAGAATGTCATTAGCTCTTATTCAACAATCGGCGCTATCCTTGAATAAGGAAAGTGCATTTTTTCATTAAAGGGCCAGATTGTTGAATAAGGTAGAACATTTCAATATTATATTTTCTATATAATTTTGGAATTGTTCTATAAATCGGGTCAAAAGTTCTACTTTTTTGTATTATAATGTAATTATGTGTAAATTTGAGCGTTTTTTAAACTCAAATCTATTGAGATATCAGTAGTTTAAATTATTAAGATGGTTATGATGGTGAGAGGCAATTAAATTTTTATAATATCTTTTATAATTACTTGAAATAGTTTTGTAGTGTTAGAAATTTTATATTTTAAGCTGGGGTGTAAAAGTGAGTACAAATATAGGCTTAAAAAAAGTATATAAAGAACTTGAATTATTAAAGGAGTCATATGGTCGATTACATAAGTGTGAATTTCATATTCATACTCCGGCTTCCTATGATTATAGACTTAGTACGGGGAAAAAATTTAAAAATATGGCACTAAATGATGTTCTTGAGATAGCTAGAGATGAAGAATATTTAAGTGATGAGCTAATACTAAAAATACAACAAAATACAACTGAAGAAAATGAACAATTGGTCAATAATTTAAATGAAAAGTCAGGTACGAGTTATAAGGATTTAAGGGAAATAATTGCATATGAATTAATAGCTAACAAATTATATAAAAGTGATATAGAAATAGCTGTTATTTCAGATCACAACACGATTAACGGGTATAAAAATTTAAGAGATGCTTTAATTAGGTTATATGAGACCAAATACAAGGCTCAACAAAAAAAATGTATAAGGTTATTTCTTGGAATTGAGATTAGTTGCTCAGATAGGTATCACTTAGTAGCAATTTTTAACGAAGAAAATTACCCCACAGTTAGTAGGTTTGTTGAAAAATATATTCATTCTGAAGAAGACGGAACCTATATTTCTTGTTTAGATATGGTGAAAAAAGTTTTTGATCATAATGGTATTCCCTATATTGCTCATATTAATTCAAATGATTTATTAGGGACAGATCTATATAAGAGGTCATTATTTGACGCTAGTGGACTTTTTATAGTGGGCTTAACTAATTCAGATAGTAATAAAAAAACATTTGATAGAATTGAACCTTTTTCTTCTAATGTTAAAAAGAATTTTTGTTGCATTAATGAAGGAGATTCTCACGAACTTAGTCAAATAGGTGTTAGGAATTCATGGATTAAATTTAACTCTATTAATTTTAATTCATTAAAAAAAGCGTTTATAGACCATCATGTCTGTGTATACCGCGAAAGGCCCAAAAATAACGACAAGTTTATTAAAGGTCTATATATTGTTCCAGGAGATGATGGTGGATTCCTTATTTCAAAGGAAGACTCAAATTCGCCTTTTATTGTTGATTTTTCTAGAGACTTAAATTGTATTATAGGTGGACGAGGTGTTGGTAAGAGTACAATTTTAAATATATTAGAAACAGTCTTCACCTTAGAGGTAAAGGATAAAAAAAACCTTAAATTCATTTGTAAAAATAGGGTAATTTACATTGTGTTTTACTTTAAAGGAGAAGATTATATTGTACAATTCATCCCTCAAATTGGTTCAACTGGTTATACTGAATCTTTTTTTCTAGAAAAGGCATTTAAAGAGGGTTTAGTAACAGACAAAGGCTTAAGTTTAGCTCCACATTGGATAGAATTGTATAAGGTTGTTACTCAAGAAAAGGATGAAGTAGCATTTAATAAAATTGAACAAAATAAAGCAATTATATTGCTTAATAAGGTTTATAAGAAGAGCTTTTCAATTAATAACATAATTGAGCAAATTAACTCAGGAAATGTAAGTGATTTTATTAGGGAAATTATTTTAAACGGTAATAAATTCAATTCTATTAAAAAATATACTTCATTACTACAACAATGCAATAACAATAATTTTCGAAAAGTTTTAAGATCAGAAATGAAAAATATAATTAATGATTTAGCTGATAGGAATAAACAAGTCTATACTGTAATTAAAGAGTTTAATGAAAAAAATTCTAAATTAATACAAGTAACCAGTTCATCTACTAGTCTCGATCCCTCAGAGTATTTAGATGTTTTTGGAATAAATGGTAAATCACATGTAGCTAACACTTATTTAACTTGGGATGATATTGAAAAATACCTTTATACGATAGTAAAAAAAATGAACTACTTGCAGTTTTTAGATTTGCTTTTAAATAAAAAACATAATGTATTAGAAGAGGCTATTAACATAAATTATGGGGGGATTTGACGAGATTAACAGCAGTAAAATAAGAAAAATATATAATAGTATTGAATTGAGAATATTTAAAGATGTAGATAAAATGACAGCTAGTTTATCGAGGTTTTTAAATTTACAAGATGATTATACGCTAATGTTTAATATAAATTCTAAAGAATCTGTCCAATCAACAAGCGTTTTAATGAGGGAAATTGAAACATTATCCCTTGGGCAAAAAGTAGTTGCGATACTTACGTTTCTATTCAATTTTGGTGAACACTCTTTAGATAGTACTCCTCTCGTAATTGATCAACCTGAGGATAATTTGGACAATCAATATATATATAAAAACCTAGTAGAAAGCTTAAAAAAAGTTAAGAATTCCAGACAAGTAATAATTTCTACCCATAGTTCTACAATAGTAACGAATGCTGATGCTGAACAAGTGATTGTATTGGAATCAAATAATACGAACGGATGGTTAGTTAAAAAAGGTTATCCTGGTGATCGAGTAATTATTAAGCATATACTTACCATTTTAGAAGGTGGTGAACAATCGTTTAGTCAAAAAGCCAAAACATATAGCAATGTTCTGACTTTATAGTCGTAGATTAAAGTCCCAATTGAATTATCTTTATTTTAGTAATGTTTAATACTTCTTAAAAAGGGTCTTTGTTTTATTAACGATCTTCAATAATCGGGCGCGATTGTTGAATAAATCCCAATCTCTCAGTGATATAAATGGGAGATTGGGATTTTTAATACTGGAATATCCTTAACTTTGTAAATACGCATTTTCCTGACGTTACCCCAATAAGGGTTAACCCTATTGAGATTGTGAAGAAATGTACTTAAACTAACTGGGCAGTTTAGTTGAAGAAGGAATATGATTATTTAGTAAAAAAATGGGGGTTATCACTTTTTGTTGATATAATTGAAATAGATGAATAAAAGGTAAATAGGAGATTTTTTATGAAATTAACGACTTTTTTTGAGCCTGTATCTAATCTTTCTAAAAAGCAAAAAATAAGGTCGATTTTCTTTATTGTTTTATTTTCTGATATTATCACTCGTATCCTAAAAATTGATTCAATCTTAGTTAAAAATATAATTGATTCAGTGATGGTACTATGTCTAATTGGTTTCATCTTTGAATTATTGTATTTAAAGAAAAAAAGAAAATGATTACAAGTTTATGTACTTCAACTTATGGGTGCGTATTTTTAACAACAAAGGGTTGCTGCGGCGCTCTTTTTCTTGTTCCACTAAGAGCATTTTATTTCAATAAGAGTTCACAGAAAAGATGGGGATATATAGTAAAATGTAAATAGAAAATAAGGTACATTATTAAGCAAAGAGGTGCTAAATTGAAACTATCACATTGTGGAATCATTGAACGAACCTCAGTGGTTATGAATAAGAGGTTTGATAAAATGAACAAACTTAAGTTTTTCACTTATCAAGTCATACTAACATATATGGGTATTGCGAATGATATTCTGTTTAGAGAATATGTATATGACACAACCTTTTCTATTAAAAATAGGCTTCTTCCTGCTTTATTTGAGTCATCTATAAACTTAGTGATACTGTTTTTTGTTTTTTTATTATATTTTTCTTTAAAAACAACTAAGTTGGGATACAAGATTATATTACATATAGCAGCTTTTATTTTTGGAGCGATTGTTTTGGGATTGACAATGGGTATGTTTGTCCATATGAATTAACGACTGAAACTCCTTAGTGAATAAATGGAGGTATTTCTGTAATAAAGCTAAGTTTGTGAAAAAATATACTTAAACTATAGGGGGCTTTTGTTTAAGATCTCGGCTGTCATTTTAAGTGGTTCCGTTTTTGTGAAAAAAATTGTAAATAGCATATAAACAACACACCAATTCACACCAGAATTTCTGTAGGATTTTTTATTGATATTGAGGGATTTTAATGTTATTTACCTCCATATTGACACTTGAATTAGCATAGAAAATAATTGGATGACAATAGCTATTGTCAATATAAAAATTAATACGTTAATTAAGTTGCTATTTATAGTTATAAATTCTTCAAAGAATAAAGTTTTTGTATAATAATGTAAATGAAAAAAGGACTTCTTTTATGAAATAAGAAAGGAGAAGTAAATTGTTTGAAAAATTCAAGAAATCTTTATTTGAGAGTGGGAATGTTATCCGATTTGAGTTAGATGATTGGTATAAGTGGTACAAAGAACCTCAGAAGTTTCATAATGCGGTTGTTTCGCACCTTGCAAAAGAGGGGAAGAAAGTAGAAACAATCTCAATTGCTGATAAAGTGACAGGTAATAAGATTTCCACTCTACTTATTGATGAAATAAAATATGAACTGAGTATAGAAAACGCTCGATTTTTAGCAGCTACTCAAACAGTTGTACTGAAAAAAGTTGAATAATAAACAGTTCGACGAAATGATAAATAAATAAAAAATCGCAAACTAAATTTTAACGGGTTTACTTAGAGGTGCAAACATTATAAAACACATAGGAAACGCACTTGAATTAACAGTATAGTTCACAGTGCGTTTTTTACTGATTTATCAACATTTTGGCGAATTTCAGTCGCTCATTTTGTCCTAATTCACACAGCATAACACAGAGTATGAAATAATTATTAGAGGGCGTGTGAATTCTTTGTGATATAGCGAGTGAATTTAGTTGCAATCACGAAGGTTATTGGATATTTATGTTAAAATTTTGTTTGGAACATTTAATAGTTTGTGAAAAAATATACTTACACTACCGGAGAAGCTTAATGGAAGAAGGAATTTTATCATCGATTACAGAATAATGGGTTTCAGAGTACATTCAAATAGGGGAGAGAAGGATGCTAAAGATTATAAGGATATTACTTTCAATTTTTGTAATGGTAGGAGGCATTTATGGCTTAATAACAGATAATAATGCGTTGTTTCCATATATGATGGGTTTATTAGGAGTAATAATGATTTTTTGGGGCATTACAGAACTAAGAAACAATCAAAAAGCTAAAGGTGTTTTTTATTTCATTACTGCAGCGTTTGTAATTTATGTTGTTATTCAAACTATGTTTTTTCATTAACAGGGGCTTTGGTGGAATAAAATATTACAAAGAGAGGCTTAGAGTTAAACTCTAAGCCTTTTGACTGTGAAATATACTGCGATTTATGTTGTTAAATTTATGTTATTTGCTGTGTGATTAGGTGGGTGATTTAACGTTTTGCACCTCACAAGTAAACCCGTTAACTAAATTTTTGCGGTTTTTTTATTTATTTTAGTTGTCAATTATATTTCTAAATGATGTGTTATTTGACCTATTTTTTAAGTTTTCTCCACATTATCGGAACTACTTACTGTCATTTTGGCAGCCTTTTTTATTCTTAAACTAAAGGGGCAGTTTAGCTTAACAAGGCTAATGTCAGAATAAGTGTACCTTAATAAGTGAAAAATAGTTAAAAAAGGAAATAGAGATTATTTGATTATTTTTTCATAATTTACACGGATGTTTTTATATGATTTGTAAGGAAAAAAGGAACAGAAAAAGCTGATCCAAAAATTAAAAAATTATTTGGAGATGAAAAGGAATGAGTAATAAATTATTTTCACCTTTTGAACTGAAATCTTTAAAACTAAAGAACCGGGCTGTTATGGCTCCGATGTGCCAATACTCGGTTACTGAAAAGGACGGGAAGCCTAACGAGTGGCATTATGTTCATTACATCAGCCGAGCCATCGGAGGGACTGGTCTAATCATCATGGAAATGACTGATATAGATCCTGAAGGAAGAATTACGGACTATGACCTGGGTTTATGGTCAGATGACCAAATTCCAGCCTTTTCAAGAATTATTGACCAGGTACATGCCTATGGTACAAAAATAGGCATACAGATTGCCCATGCTGGACGAAAAGCCGAGGATGCTGCTAATCCAGTTGCCCCCTCGGCTATAAAATTCCCTGATGAGGGCTATAAAACTCCACGTGCTTTATCCAATGAGGAAGTAAAGGAAATGGTTCAGTTGTTTGCTGATACAGCAGGAAGGGCAGTTAAAGCGGGGGTAGACATGATTGAAATTCATGCCGCTCACGGGTATTTGATCCATCAGTTCCAATCACCGCTTACGAATAAACGTGAGGATCAATACGGCGAGGATCTTTCCCTTTTTGGAAGAGAGGTTATCCAAGCTGTTAAAAAAGAAATACCATCTGACATGCCCTTATCTGTCCGTATCACAGCAGTAGAATACGCTGATGGAGGCTACGATTTAGATCATGCCATTATGCTAAGTAAAGCCTATAAAGAAGCAGGTGCTGATATTCTTCATGTTAGTAGCGGTGGTGAAGCAATTCCAGGTGAAAGAAAGCCAGGAAATTACCCAGGCTACCAGGTTCCTTTTGCCCGTAAGATTCGTGAGGAAGTCGGCATTCCGGTAATTGCAGTAGGAATGCTCGAGAAACCTGCTGTAGCGGAGGCAGTGATTGGGAATGGAGATGCAGACTTGGTGGCAATTGCCCGTGGAATGCTAGTGGATCCATATTGGTCAACCCATGCAGCTATTGAACTACGTAGCAAGCAGTTAAATGTACCGAAACAATATGAACGAGGTTATCATATAAAAAGATAGCGTTTTGTATTGTGTGGTAAACTCTATCATTAGGACTTAGTTCATTATATATGTGAGTTATAAATAATACAATAAGAAGGCTATAGCTTTGTATCGTGCTATAGCCTTCTTTATTTGTCCCAATTTGGATCGCTGCGGCGGTCATTTTTCTTGTTGTACTAACGAAGCAGGTTAGTTGTATAGAGAGACATCATTAAAGTTATTTCGACAACATAATAAAAAGCATCCCAAAAGGATGCTAAACATACTATAAATTATTTATTTCCTTCAACTCTAAATAAACTGCAGCCATATCGAGCTTTGCTTTTCCATTTTCATTTGCAGAACGATAAGTAGTATTCGCTACTTCAGCAAGTGGTAATTTGGTTGCCAGGCGATCTGCCTCGGCTTTTACTAGTCCTAAATCTTTAGACATTAGTTCGAGCATGAATGCAGAAGGAAATTGCTCTTGACGGTACATCTCTTTTTTTCCTTGGAATAGAGGTGTATTCATTCCAGAAAGTGAAATCATCTCCAATACTTTTTCTTTATCTAACCCTGATTTCTCGGCTAATAATAATGTTTCTCCAATACCTTGTCCAATAATGCCAAGTAACAAATTAATGGCTAATTTTGCAGAGCTACCTTTGCTACTTGAACCAAAATAAATTGTTTCTTTACCTAATAAATTAAAATAAGGCTGGCAAATATCAATAGCTTTTTCTTCTCCACCCACAAGAATAACTAATTGGGCTGCTATAGCAGCTCCAACTGAACCAGAAACTGGTGCATCTAAATATATGCCGCCTCTTTCAGATACCAATTTCGCATATGATAATGAATCTTCTGGTGAAATCGTACTCATGTCTACTAAAACCTTTCCTGGATGAATAGCATCTAATATTCCATTGTCTTGAGTTAATACTGCTTTTACAGCATTAGAGTTGGATAACATAATAAAAATAATATCAGATTGATCTACAACTTCTTTTGGTGAATTTAGTTTAGTTGCTCCAGATTCTACTAAGGAGAATGTTTTTTCTGGGGAACGATTATATATATTCACTTTGTAGCCTTCTTGTAAAAGATTCTTTGCCATAGGTGCACCCATATTACCTAATCCAATCCATCCTAATGTATGCATTTTCTTTCCTCCTAATAAATTAGAATTTAAGTAAAGATAAGATGATAGACCCCATCTCCTAATGAGTAGCGGTCTGTCTGGGGCTTATTTCTGTTTAAATTGAAAGCAATTCTCTATAAGGAGAATTGCTTTATTTTGGTATTATTCTATCCAATATCCATTTCATTTTCTCTTAAAGATTCTTATCTCCATTCATCCCAATATAAAAAGACATACTCTGGTTCATGCTCTTTTTTCAACTCATCAATACTTGCTATTATATTTAAATTTTTCTGTTTATTCGTATGTAAAGTATTACTAGCGTTCTGTTTTAAGCCCTTTTCATCCATGATATACACTCTCCTTTTTAGCATAGTTTGTGTCCTGTCCCTCTTCTTATTCTTGTTTTTGTAAGGAATGTAATCAAGTGAAATATCCAAAATAAAAGAAGAAAAATGGAATGTATTATGAAAATCGGCTTACCTGGTTCACTCTAATATGTATGTCTTATGCTGCTTTGTTCATTTCACACGTTCAATAGAGCCGAAAGGAAACAGCATTAAAAAGATTCGTGTTTGTATAAGTGAATATATTGTGAAACATTTCACTTAAAGTAACGGGTGCATTACTGGAACAACGGTAATGCTTTTTCTTATTGAAGTAGCAGAGCAGGTTTGATAAAGAAGGAATATAAATGAAATTGGTAGAATAAGTCAATTGGATATAAATCTTAACGTCTATATATTAATAAGAGAATGTCTATGGAAACTAACGAAGTAAAAAGTTTAAACTAAAATAAGCGCGGGGGGTTAAAAAATATGAAACAATTGGGGACGCTATACTTTTTCTGTGGAAAAATGGGAGCTGGAAAATCAACTAAATCAAAACAATTGGCGATAGATAAACATGCGGTACTGTTGTCTGAGGATGAATGGCTTTCATCACTTTATCCCAATCAGATTGCATCATTTGAGGACTATCTAAAATTCTCAGCGCAGCTCCAGCCGTTGGTGAAAAAGCATGTCCAAGACCTATTAAGAGTCGGTACAGATGTAGTGATGGATTTTCCAGCTAACACTCAAAAACTGCGAAAGTGGTTTTTGGATATGGCGTCAGAGGTCAATGCAAACCATCAACTAATTTTCCTTAATCTAAATAATGAGCAATGCTTGCGTCAAATTACACAAAGGCGTAACGAACAACCCGAAAGAGCAGCTTTTGACACGGAAGCGGTGTTTATGCATGTGACTAAATTTTTTGAAGCACCAGAGGCATCCGAGGGTTTAAATATTTTAGAGTTTAGCCGAAAAGAATAACAAGGAGTTCAATGATTCGTGTATATTTTTGTTCTGGGAGGTAGCCCACCTAAATTCAAATATAAATGAAGCAGCATATATGAAATTGTTTAAGGATTGGGTAACTAATTAAACCGATTCCACCTATGGACGATTTTTTTTGGTGACGACAGTTTACAAAATCAGTCTACGGACCCAGGAGTTAATGATTTGCTCATTAAAAGTATCGGGGAAAATAGATTGAAAAATGACCTAAATTGTAAAAAACGCCATCAAATTACACATTTGATGGCGTTTTTTGACGTTTACACGCTAAAAAGGCCCTCAAAAGTGAATTTTGGTGATTCGCGTTAGCCTGTGAAACTCGGTATCTTAGGAAGCAAGAGGATGCGGGCTCGTACCAACATCTCTAGTTGAAAAAATTGTAGATTGAGGTGTGTTTTCCATGAATGTCAAAGAACTGTACATGGATTGTTTCTATTATGAAGAATCCTCATTGGCCCATTACCTCCACCATTTACTAGCAGAGAAGAAAATTTCTCTAGAAGACTACATATCTAAAATAGATTTTGAACAAGCAAATGATCAGAAGGTAGCAGAAATGATTACAACCAACACCTTAGCTTTTCATAAGATTTGTATCTACTCGCTGAAGATGAACAATAACGATTTTGTCTTTATCTTTGCGGCTTGTCAGCAAGAGGCCATCCAATTTTATAGGAAAAGATTTCATCAAAAACCATTAAACTGTCACGAATATTCACTAGATTTCCAGTTTGATAGAGATAATGCTGTGATTTCCTTTCATGAGATGAGACAGGAATTCACAAGCTTTGCGGCGATCGCTGGGTATTTTAATAGGGAAGAATTTACCTATCTTTTTTGAAAGAATATTTTCAACGCCCTGTCGTTTTTCACTGTTTATTTCTATATAAAAGGTGAGAGGTGGTTGACCCAATCGAGGACTTCGCACATCCAAATAAAAAAATAGTAGGAGTGATTGGAATGAGCAAATTGTTATTTCAAGAAAATCCCGTTATGATTATCCCGTCGTTGGCAGTAAAGATTGGCCTTAATGAGGCAGTGATTTTGCAACAGACTCATTTTTGGCTCACGCTTAGCAAGCATGTAATCAAGGGGAATCGCTGGGTGTATAACACTTACTCGGATTGGCAGAAGCAGCTGCCTTTTTGGTAGGTGAGTACGATCAAGCGGACGATCCATTCGCTTGAACGGCAGGGCTTTTTGATCTCAGGGAATTGGAATAAGGTAATCCTCGATCAAACGAAGTGGTACACGATTAATTATGAGAAACTAGCAGAACTAGTCGATACACCAAGCGAACCACGATTAGCTAAAAATGACAACCAATCGATTCAAATTGAGCCAGTCAGTTGTTCAGGAGGACCTGCTGAGCAGACCAGTATGAACCAAGCAATACCAGAGATTACTTCAGAGATTACTTCAAAGAAAAAACCCCTGTTATAGAAATCATCAACTACCTGAATGAACAAACCAAAACCGATTACAAACCAAGTACATATAAAACTCAAGAATTAATCAAAGCACGATTAAGAGAAGGCTTTACCGTCGAGGATTTTAAGAGAGTAATTGATTTGAAGACAGCCGAATGGCTAAGTAATCCTCGGATGAGCAAATACCTTCGACCGATAACCTTGTTTGGAACCAATTTTGAATCCTATCTCAACCAGAAGCCTGTGAAGAAATCCTTAAGGGAGGAGGATTTTGGTTTAAATGATTAAGCGAGAGACATTTGCATTACTAACAAGAATTGCTGTTTTTTATGATCAGTTTGAAGTCAATCAGGAAAAAGTGAATCTGTGGCATGAAGTTCTAAGGGAGTATCCCTTAACCGAAATTCAAGGAAACCTCTTAACGTTTGTGAGGAATTCCTCCTACCCACCAAAATTGGCCGAGCTAATTGCTTGCGATAACCGCATGAAAAGGGTTCCCACTTGGAGGAAACCCGGCATACAACCTCCAAGCTGATGCCAGCGAGTGAATCAGTTGTTCAAAGAGAGTTAGCGAAAATGAGAACAATTTTGGGGATTACCAGGGAGGCCAAGTGATGAACGGACTTGAGTTATTTAATAAAAGGGCAGAAGAAGTATTGGTCGGAGCATTTTTCGTAGATCACCAGTTGCTTAAAGAATGCACCATTCGTCCTGAACAACTCTATACCTGGGAACTAAGGCAAATTTATACGGCGATTCGTCGTTTAGATGAGAAAGGAAAGCACGTCGATCTCATCACACTAATGGATGAAGTCGGTGATGAGAAGATAGGTTCCTATGGTGGGGCTAGTTACATTTACCAATTAGCAGGCAAAGTCCCCAATCTTGCCAACTTCCATTCCTATGAGAAATTAGTCAGAGAATATGACCAGAAACGAAGGGCCATTCAGGTTGCTGAAAAGATTATCGGGCAAGCCCTCGAAGCAGATATCACCAAAACCTTAAGTGAGGGGATATCCGAATTAATGGCCGTAGATGAGGATCAAACCGATGACGATAACGGTGATATTACGCCATCGTTAGTGGATTTGTTTGAGGACTGCGAAAAAGATTTGGGCGACATCGTCGGTATCCCTTCTGGCTTTGGGTAATTGGACCGGCTAACTGGTGGATTTCAAGAATCAGATTTAGTGATTATTGGCGCCCGTCCAAGCATGGGGAAAACGGCGTTGGCCATGAATCTAGCGTTCCATGCGGCTATTCATGATGTGAGTGTGGTCTTCTCCTTAGAAATGTCAAAGAAACAACTTTTGAAACGAATCGCTGGTTTTACGGGGGGGATTGACAGTCTCAAACTGAAAAACCCGAAAAGAGAATTTCAAGAGGAAGATTGGCAGCATTTCACCGATTCGATTGGAATGTTATCGAAAGTCAATTTACATTTATTTGACCGGGCGGGGATGGATGTCCACTATATCTGGTCAAAGCTTCGGAAGATTCGCCGAGAGTACAACCAGGACAAACGGATCCTCGTCGTGATCGATTCTCTGCAGCTGATTGGCGGGGATCCGAAATATAAGCATAACCGGCAAGCGGAGATCAGTGAAATAAGCCGGGCATTAAAAACCATGGCGCGGGAACTAAACGTGGTTGTTATTGCTCTGTCCCAGCTGAGCCGTGGCGTGGAAAGCCGCCAAGACAAACGGCCAATCCTCTCAGACTTAAGGGAGAGTGGTCAAATTGAGCAAGATGCTGATTTGATTGGCCTACTCTACCGTGATGACTACTATACCAAGGATTCACAGCACAAAGGCAAAATGGAAATTATCCTAGCCAAACACCGAAATGGTCCGACAGGCACAGTGGAACTGGGCCTTAACAAACAATATGGGCAGTTTGTCAATTTGGAAGGGTAAATGAAGGAGGAGGAATCGTAGAGGAAGAAATTAGCGGGAGGGGCTTTCATCGTAGCAGCAGCATTATTTGCTGTTCAACCCTCAGAAACAATCACAACGGAGAATAACCCGGTCCACGAAACCATCAATGAGACGACCACAGGGATAGTGGTTCACAGGACATCTGAGCAAGTTCCAATCACACTTGTAGAAACCATAGATGGCGATACGATTAAAGCAAGAGTAAATGGCAAGGTTGAAACCGTCCGGTATTTGTTAATTGATACCCCTGAATCCAAAAAGCCAGGGTTGTGCGTCCAGTCCTTTGCAGAGGAAGCTTACCAAAGAAATAACGAGTTGCTAAGAAAAGGAAGTTTATCATTGGAGGTAGTGGAGGGACCGACAAGAGATTCCTACGGCCGACTGCTTGCATATGTATACGTGGATGGACAATCTGTGCAGGAAACACTGATTAAGGAAGGATATGCACGGGTAGCGTATATCATGGATCCCCCCTATAAATATCTTAACCTATTTAGATCAGATCAAAAGCTTGCAAAAAAGAGCAGATTAAAGATTTGGAGCAGGAATGACTATGTGTCGTATAAGGGGTTCATTGGGTGTGAGTGATAGGGAATAAAGGGGAGGACCGTGCCAAAGTAATACGATTTCCGGTGCCTTCTTATTTTGAGACACATGAATTTAAGAGGGTCCGGTCCGCACATATTGGATCGGCTTTGCAATCAGGTTTAGCCACCATGTTAATAAATAGACGGAAGAATTCCGCTTATTTCGTAATTATTATTAAAAAAGGCTTAGATAGACGGAGAAATTCTGTCTATTAGCTTGAAAAATTCGAAAATTGGAGATTTTGATCTGCATAGGCGGAATCCCTCCGCTTATTTTCCCCGATACAAGCTCCATTTTGCATTTAACCGGAAAATTTCCGCTTATTTTATTTTGCTAGTTGCACTACCAAGGACAAGGCTACTGGTCAAGCAACAAAACAATTAAAAAGTAAGAGAGAATGTAGACTATAATTAGCATTCGATAGCAAATTATTGAGGGGTTTGGGGTCCTCCAGTGATGTAACGCTTTACTAAACTGGAGGATTGTCCTCGATTTTTAAACCTCTACTGAATGGTTGAATGCCAACCAAATCTACAACTATCTATTCCATTAATTCTTTGCAATTTTCAATACCATTTTTCCATTGGATTTACTGCTTACAATCTGGGTATGTGCTTTGGCCGCTTCTTCCAACGGTATAATTGTTCCTACGAAAGGTTGAAGTCCCCCGTTAATCAATGCAGCTTCAACAGCGATCAAACTTTCATTATATTCGTCCAATGGTGCATTCCACACGGCCATGCCGAAGATATCGACTTCTTTGGCCATAATCAGGCGGGGATTGAAATCCAATGATCCGCGGTTGCCTACTACGACTAGCCGGCCAAACTTGTTGATCAGCTGTAAGTCATCTTCTAGATTTACATTGGCCAGCATCTCAATAATAACATCAACTCCTCCCCCGTTCGTAATAGACGGAATTGCCTTCAAATAATCAGCTTGATTGTGGTTAAGGACAGCATCGGCACCGTATTTTCTAACCAATTCCATATTTTCTTCTGTGCCGGCAGTTCCGATAACTTGTGCACCTACATATTTTGCCAGTTGTATTGCCAAGATCCCTACACCTCCTGAAGCACCATGGATCAAAACCGTTTCACCCGGTTTTAAATGTGCCCGGTGAAAAAGTGAGCGATAGGCAGCAGTGACAGGGATGCCAAGTGCTGCCCCTTGTTCAAAGCTTAACGATTCAGGTAATTTATGCACGGCGGTGACATCACAAACTACTTTTTCTGCATATGTTCCTGTTTTTCTTTTTGCTAAAGCTGAGGCAACAAAAACACGATCGCCGGTCTTGAGCCTAGTAACACCGGGGCCAATCTCATCCACTACACCTGAGCCATCAAATCCGGGGATATATGGAAGCTCCGGATTGAAAAAGGCATAACCTCCTGCCCGAATATACGTTTCAGCCGGATTTACCCCAGCACAATAAAGCCTTACACGAACTTCATTTTCTGCAGGTACTGGTTCTTCGACTTCTGCCAGTTTTAACACTTCGGGTTCCCCAAAAGACGACATTTGAATAGCTTTCATTCTACTTCCTCCTATTTATGTAAAATCCTTTCCTCTTTAATGATAGACTATCTTTTTTACAAAAAAAACTCTTTAAAAAATTTAGGGGAAATTTCCACTCATTTTATTTTTGCCAGTTACTCGATTAAGGGCAGTGTTAGAAATATTGAATCTGGGAAATAAAACCACTATAGTAAAGTGGGAGGGATAAACGATGAAAATCTTCGACTTTAAATCGGGCACCAAAGTAATGGTAGACGAGACTCAGATCATTATTGAGAGATCTGGCGGGAAAAGCGCCATGAAAGGTTTATTCGCCGGAAGAGCGATGGGACAAATGACCATCAAAATGTCAGCGCTAACTGGATTGATCTACTATGCGGATTATTTGGTAATCTGTGCATCTGGACTACCTTCGCCTAACGATTTCAAAATAACCAGCATACCTGAAATTAAACAGTATCCCAATTGTGTCGTTGCAAAAGAGCAAGAATTAGAAGAACTCTATCAATACCTTAAGGGTTTCATCAAATAATGGTAGACAAAAGGGATGCAAAGGAGATTGTAAATGCTGACTATTGACCAAAAACTATTAAAGGGGTTATGAACATGGCGCTTAAAGTAATTTCACCGAAAGCTCTTGATGAGAAGCTTCAAAAAAAGGAACCTATCTTCCTCCTCGATGTACGTGCTGAGGAAAAGTACAATGAGTATCATATTACAGATCCAAATATCAAGAATCAGAATATCCCTAAGAATATAATTTTTGATCTTGAGGGGAATGGAGAAGAAGGGCTGCAATCTTTACCAAAAAACGGTGAGATTGTCGTAACATGTACTACCGGAAATTCGGCCAGAAAATGTGCAGAAATTTTATCCCAAAAAGATTACCAAGTTACCTTACTTGAGGGCGGGATTACCGCTTGGAAACAATACATAGATACAAAACACGAAGACTGATAGTAAATATCAAGGGATAGACAAACAAAGATAGGGTCAGATCCTCCGCCCTGAGGGTATGGCCCCATTTTCTGATTTCCCGTTCCACCGATTTTGTTAGTTGTTTAATATTTTCGGCAGCATTTCAGTGAAAATCTCGACATACATCGATCCTAGAATGATTATTGCTGGGATGGAAAGAATAACAAAACTGATAAAGGCAAGTTTCAGCCTGCCCCTTGATTGGTCGAACCAGTCCGTCATGTACTCAATTAGGAATGCAAGAGTAAGAGAACCAATAAAAAACGAGATGGAAAATAAAGTGATTCCTAACGGTGCTTGTGGCCCAAACAATTCATTGTCAGGATTGGACAAAAACAATGGAGTACCATAGATAATTAATAAGAATAAACCGAATAATAACCCTTTAACCAACCATTTTTTTCTTGAACGATGGAAAATGAGGGTGTATAAAATACTGTTTGCTAAGGTAACTGCAATACCGAGTATGACGATTAACAGTGTTCCCGATAAATGAAATCCACTCGCAAGTGGAGGAAAGAAAAAAGCAATGATTCCCATAACCAATCTTAACAAGATCCCAAAAATAACCCCTGTAAAAAGAGCTGCGATATAACCAATCCCGTACCTTTGTGCCGTTCTTGCCCATCGGTTAGAACTCGTTTTCTTGTGCCCAAAACTAAGCAGAATTAAGGGTTTGGGTAACGTAGAGTGGCCCTACGTGCCCAAAACTAGGGAGAATTAAAGGTTCAGGTAACGTAGAGTGGCCCTACGTGCCCAAAACTAGGGAGAATTAAAGGTTCAGGTAACATAGAGTGGCCCTGTGGGACCGATATTTCAAGGTAATCAATAAAACAGAACACATAGCATAGAAATTTAATCAATATTAAATTTGAAACAAAGATAATGGATAAAACCAATTGCCAGCATGTGACTTTTCACATGACGGCCTTTTTTATTTTTGGTGGGTAGAACTGTTGGGGCTTACCATTTGTTCGCTAGAGGCCTCCTCCATTTCTTCACTTGCTTCTTCGGTTTTATTCCTTTTTTTGTTATTCGTCTGAAAAATATCTTTAGAAACGGTGTTAAGCTTATTGACAAAGCGATTAAACCCAAATCCTACAAAGAAAGCAATGCTAATCGGTGCATACGGAGTATCTTGATAATCCGTAAACTGAACTAAAAGTATACCGCTTTGGATAAGAGTAACGGCCACGACTGCCGTACCAGTAGCAAAGATCGGATAAAAAATATACATAATCCATTTTCGATAATCTTGTAATTCGTCTTCCATATAGTGAGTACAGAACATATATAGATGCCTAAGGGAACCGCCGATGGCCCCAGCGAAAAAATAGTACAAAAAGACTTTGATATCAGAAATGAATGGAAAATAATTTTCTAGTGCACCGGTACCCAACATACCGACAGCAAGGAAACTGCCAAAAAACAGAAGGGAAAGGTAGATCAAAATGACAGCTTTTAACCATTTCTTCATTCATGACACCTCCGCTTCTGCCATCCTATGTAGATACGGCTCCAAATGTCACTGCCTTAAGATAAAATGACCAAGGTACCTAGTCATTTCTTATTCGTTTGTTATGCTTTAATCGCACAAGCCAGCTTTTTGATTATTGAACTTATGGGCAGGTTAATTCAACAAGGAAATCCGATTTTTTGTATCGAATACATAATAGAAATATATTTTTATAAAAGGAGATCTTATGCTTTTTCATTATCATTTTTGGACCCCATATGTAGAAGAAACAGAAAAATTTTATTTAGAAAACGGATTCCGTATTTCACAACGCATAGGAAAATACAATGGCGATTTTCAAGCCTTTAATCCTCCATTAACGTGGGATGATTTTCGTGAAAAAAAAATTCTTTTTCGTATTATAGAGGCAAGAAAAGGAGCAGTAAATATTACTTTTGGTTTTGGAAAGAAGATTATGTTTGACCATATTGGCCTTTTAGTTTCAGAAGAAGAACAAGGTGATATATGTGAAAATGCAACAAAAATGAATTGGGAGGTTGATAAAGGGGAACGTCGAACCTTTATTGCAACGCCATACAATTTTAGAATTGAACTTCAAACCTATGAAAATGCAGTAGATTCCTTTAATCACCAGGAGAAAATCCAGGGATTAAAATTAACAACAATAAAAGGAGGATTAGAAAGCGACCTTTTTTCTTTGTTCGGTAATTCTGCATTTAACATTAGTTCAGAAGTTGGAGAAGTGGTAACAATCAAAAAGGCGGTAATAAAAAACCTTAACACATCACCAATTGTTGACCCTAATGGCGTTGAAATTACAAGTGACCAAGGTTTTTAGTTTGTAAAAAGATGTACCTAAATAAACGGGTGCTTTGTTTATAAAAAGTTGAAGATATGCTAGTTTTTATTGATTTCTTGCATATTTTCAGCTTTTTTATATCATCCCGCCCTCGGTCTAAAACCAAAATTCGCAACGTTTTATAAGCACAAGAGTTTCTCTGTATAAATCTTCCCACTTCAATATCTTTTTCTTATACGGAGAAGGGATAGGGGGACTAAAAAAGCTGAGGATTACCCTTAATCGGTTTCAATAATTTTGATGATTTTAGCAGGCACTCCACCAACAATGACATTTGCAGGAACATCCTTGGTCACAACTGCACCCGCTGCAATGATGGACCCTTCACCGATGGTCACACCAGGTATGATAGTGGCATTTGCTCCAATCCAGACATTTTTACCGATTACAATTGGTGCAGGATGCATGGTGCTGCGATTTTTCGGATTAATATCATGATTTAGGGTCGCCAGCACGACATTGTGCCCGATAAGGACTCCATCATCAATTGTAATGCCGCCCTGATCCTGAAAGCGGCAGCCCGAATTGATAAAGACGTTTTTACCGACAGTAATGTTCTTCCCACAGTCCGTATAAAAAGGAGGAAACAAAGCAAAAGTATTGTCTACGTTCTTGCCTATCAACAGAGAAAACAGCTCCCGAATTTTTTCAGGGGTATGATATTGTCCGTTCAACTCGGAAGTTAATTTCAATGCTTCTTGCGAGACTTTATGCATCATTTGGTGTATTTCCGAACCGCCCTCAACTACTTTACCTTGGTTCAAATACTCTAAGAAATCATGAATGTCCATTTGTATCCTCCTTATATATATTGTTTAAGTACATTTCTTCACAAAGTTATTGAAAAGAATTTCTTTCTAAAACCACAAACACATCCAAAACAATTGAATGTTGAGTTTTTGTTATATTCCTCATCCGATACTGTTTCCAACCATTCCGGTGAACCAGCAGTGATTGCAATGTGTTCAAACCAACTGTCTTTTGATGAGGTACTCTCTTGCAATTTTATAATATTTAAGCTTAAGATAGTTTTCTGCATTTAGCAATATTTAGATTAAGTATTATCAACTTACTTTCTTTACCGAACGTTCTCATTATGTTATATTGAAATGGGAGGAGGAAAATAGAATGGCAAGAAGCAAAGAATTCGAAGAGAACGAAGTATTAGACAAGGCGATGAAGCTCTTTTGGGAGCAAGGTTATGAGAAGACATCCTTGTCAGATTTGGTTGAGCATATGGGAATCCATCGCAGGAGTTTGTACGACACATTTGGCGACAAACATACGCTGTTTTTGAAAGCTATGGATCGATTTCGCGATAAAGTCAGTGCTGAGCTTACGGGAGAAGTTAAACGGTCAAAGACTGCAGCGGAGGCTCTTAAGTTTATTTTTAATTACATGATATATGATGAAGAGAATTCGCCTTCAGGCTGTTTAATGGTGAATTCTGCTGTGGAATTGGCAATGCGCGATGTCGATGTGGATTCAAAGTCCACAGAATCGTTCACACTATCAGAGCAGCTATTCAAGGATATTATTATTTGGGGGCAGGACGAGGGAGAATTTACCTCAGATAACGATGCCGGCGAAATGGCGGAACATTTGCATACTGTATGTGTTGGGTTAAGGGTAATGACAAGAACCTCCATGCCCAAAGAAAAACTACACCGTATAGCCAACTTATCGATAAAACTTTTAGATAAATAGTTATTATAAGAGTAAGCCTGAGTTGTAGTAAAGCTTACTCCTATGAACATATAATTGCTTATACGTTTTTTTAGAATGATCGTTCTCGTATATGAGTCTTGCCTTACTTAAAGCTCTCTCCCTTGAAGGAGTCATTCTTTTGCACTTTTTAGAATGATCGTTCTTGTATATGAGTTTAGCCTTACTTAAAAATCTCTCTCTCTTGAAGGGACATTCTTTTGAGCTTTTTAGAATGACCATTCTCGTAAAGTGGACTTGCATATGTCCAACCTTCCTCCTTAAGGAAAGTCCTTCCATAGTTTTGAGGAGGAAGACATTTTGTTGTACCAAAATTAAATAATAAAAGGAGCACATAAAAATGAAAATTTCTGAACAAGTCGCATTTGTCACAGGCGCGAACCGAGGTTTTGGACGCCACTTAGCACTTGAACTTCTATCAAGAGGGGCTAAGATTTATGCTGGTGCCCGAAATCCGGAGTCCATTGACATTCCAGGTGTAATTCCTGTAAAGCTTGATATTACCAACCCTCAAGAGGTAGCTGCAGCTGCTATGGTCGCTAAGGATGTTACGCTATTGATTAACAATGCAGGATCGTCTACAGGTGCTTCTTTGATTGACGGTGATCTCGATAAAATACATTTGGAGTTTAATACGCATTTCTTTGGTACACTCTCCATGGTTCGTACTTTTGCACCGATTCTATCAAATAATGGGGGAGGAACGATTCTGAATATTCTTTCCGCATTATCTTGGGTCAGTTCGGGAACTGTTGGCGCTTATACAGCTGCAAAGGCGGCAGAGTGGGCATTGACAAACGACCTACGTTTAAATCTCTATCCTCAAAATGTGAGAGTATCTGGACTGCATGTAGGATTCATGGAGACAGACATGACATCGAGCTTAGAAGTTCCCAAATCCAACCCTGAGGATATCGCAAAAATTGCTGTTGATGGATTAGAATCCGACAGCTTTGAAATTGTTGCTGATGACGTGAGCCGAAAGATCCAAAAAAATCTTGCCGGTGGTGTATCTGCGATATACCCACATCTCTCCTAATACAAATTACTAATACAGTGATTTGCCTGAGATTTCAAACAAAAGGTAAAAGGACACATGTATACTTAAATGAAGCAGACCGTAAAACAGTCTTTGGTGGTAACGGAAATTGTAAAGGAAGAGGATGAAAAAATGAGAGCTGCTCAAATGCAGAAATATTCAAAAGAAACTCAAGTGGAATTGAATGATATTAAAATACCAGAAATTAACAGCCAGGATGTACTCGTTAAAGTAAAAGCAGCAGGTGTTAATCCATTAGATATCCTCATCTTAAATGGAAGTATTCGTTTGATTTCTGATTATGATTTACCATTAACTTTAGGAAATGAACTATCTGGTGTTATTGAGGCTGTTGGAAAAGACGTTGAGAACTTCCAAGTTGGTGACCACATCTATACGAGGTTGCCAGTTAATCAAATTGGAGCTTTTGCTGAATATGCGGTCGTCAATGAAGATGCCATATCCATAATGCCTAAAAATCTATCCTTTATTGAAGCAGCCGCTGTTCCTCTCACAGCTTTGACTGCTTATCAAGCATTAAATGACGTACTCAATGCTCAGCCAAACAAAAAGCTATTTATCCCTGGAGGAACCGGCGGCTTTGGTGTTATGGCAATCCCTATCGCCAAATCAATGGGGTTATATGTTATAACAAGCGGCAGTGAAAGAGGTAGATCTCGTACACTTTCAATTGGTGCTGATAGGTTCATAAATTATCATGAGGAAAACTATGCAAACGTTCTATCTGATATAGATTATGTTATCGACACCTTGGGAACAAAAGAGATAAAAGCAGAACTTGGTATCTTAAAACCTCAAGGAAAGTTAGTATCATTGAAAGCAGTACCAAATTATCGCTTTGCAGTTGAAAATAATTTTCCAATGTGGAAAAAATTATTGTTTGGTTTAGTGGGTGCTCGCGTAGATTCTTTAGCACGTAAACATAAAAATGAATATCGATTTTTATTCGTGCATGCAAATGGCAGTCAATTACAAAGAATCACAAATCTTGTTGAAAAAGAAAATATCACTCCTTCTATTGATTCAATTTATAATTTTAATGACATTAACAAAGCATTAATAAAAGTTTCTACTGGACACTCACAAGGAAAGGTTATTGTAACCTTCTAATCCAAAATTTAAATACATGGAAGAACTCTTGTTGAACAATAATGTGCTTCCTTATATAGATATAGCAACCAATTGGGTAGCTTTTTATTTATGTCG
This sequence comes from Neobacillus drentensis, assembly GCF_036962125.1. Lineage (GTDB taxonomy): Bacteria > Bacillota > Bacilli > Bacillales > Cytobacillaceae > Neobacillus > Neobacillus drentensis_B. The sequence goes on along the minus strand of NZ_JBALOA010000043.1, from coordinate 25,189 downwards.
CAAACGGGACAAGAGATTGATTATTATATTATATTCTCAATCTTTTTCCGGTAGGGTTACCCTTCAAAATCATACATGTACTTGTAGAATGTGCCACGAGACTTTGTTTTTCATCATATACATGACACTCCAGCAATCCGACTGAAGAACCTTTTTTTATTAATTTTCCCTCAGCTCGAAGTCTAGATTTATAAATAGGTTTTAGGAAATTTAATTTAATTTCCATTGTCGTAAAAAGTTCTTCCTCAGCTAATGTAGTTACAAATGCTAAGCCCATTGCAGCATCGGCTATGTCACATAAAATTCCGCCGTGTAGCGTACCCATTGGATTATGTAACCTTTCAGTTGCATCGATTTCAACTACAACTCTGCCCACTTCCACTTCGGTTACGTTAAAACCTAATACCTCCGCAACAGGAGGTCCAGGTAATTCACCGGCCGCAATTTTTTTTAAAACCTCTGAATGATTCATTCTTTCACCCTCCATATTCAATAAAAAAGATTAGACAAAATCATTACAATTTTAGAACGTTCATTCTAAAATTGTTAATCTAAATACGCTAAAGTGGAATCAATGATAAGTCTACTAAATCTGTTATAGACGTTTTTTCATATCCATTTCTCCAAGAAAGGACCATTGCCTTTCGTAAAACTGGCTTCATCAAATTCTTTGTATCTAGCGATTTTTTTCACCCCTTTTAACAAATTTTATCATTTTTAGAATGATTGGTAAAGAATATTCTAACTATTCAAAAAGAAAAAAACCCCTCATTGAGGGGAAGTGTATATTCGAAAATTAATCGTATATCACATTTTTTCCTTCTTCACTTAATTTCTTTAAAGATGTAAGCATATGATTTATCTCTTCATCGGAGTGTCTTTCCCATGAAGCTAATTCAGCTATTATTTTTAGAGGTGATTTAGATCTATATGAGCGTGTTGGGTTTCCAGGAAATCTTTTATCAGTTAAGTTAGGATCATTTTCAAAATCTCCTAATGGTTCTACAATGTAGATTCTTTCCTTTGAATTAGATTTTGCTAATTCAGCCCCCCATTTGGCAGCATTTAATGTTGCAGTAAAGTATATATGGTTAGATTTTTTTTCTTGGTAATTTGATAAGTATTGCGGTTCTAATAAATCACCAATTTTTAATTCGGCTTTAGTACCATGAAAAAAAGGTCCATTATCTAAGACATCTTTTTTGTCTTTCATACAGATACACCTCTTCTATTTTTAGATTTGTATTTAGAGTTCAGTATAATGTAGGAATAACAAAAAAAACACTCTATAAAAAAAATACAAATAATTGTATAATTAAAGTAGAGAGAATATATTGAGTCAAATCTGTTAATGATTGATTAAATTAAATGATTCTAATATTTATAGTCCAGCTGCCATTTTAGGCGGCTTTTTCTTGTTAAGCTAACGGGTGCTTGAGCAAAAGATGGGGACGCTGCCACGATTCATTACTAAAGTACAATTTTTCAAACAACTCTGATAAAATAACAATGAATGGAGGGATATTTTTGAAAACGTTTGAGGAAAAATTAAAAAGTTATGCAGAATTGGTTGTAAAAGTGGGATTAAACGTTCAACCGAACCAAATCCTTTATGTAAGAGCTAGTGTGGATACGATTCCATTTGCTAGAGCTGTCGCACACGAGGCTTACAATGCAGGTGCAAAAAATGTGTATGTGGACTATATTGATCCTGAAATCACACTTTCACGCTATTTGAGAGCATCAGATGATGTTTTTACTGAGTTTCCTGAATGGGAGCGAATTCAACGTGAGATGTTGATTGATAAGGATTCGGCATTTTTATTTATAGTTTCCGACGATCCGGATTTATTGTCCAAAGCTGATCCTAATCGTATTGCGAATTACCAAAAAGTAAGCGGAGAAGCTATGGTAAAATGGCGTGAGCAGCATGATGATGTTAGTTGGGTCATCTGCGCAGCTCCAAGTCAAGCGTGGGCAGATAAGGTTTTTACAGGGGAAACGAATAGTTTGGACAAACTTTGGGATGCAATCTTCAGTTCAGTACGGATAGGGGAAGTTGAACCTGTAAAGGCATGGAAAGATCATATTGGAAACTTGCACCAAAGAGTTACTTATTTGAATGAAAAGAAATATAAGAAGTTACATTACAAAGCTGAAGGCACAGATCTGACGATTGAGCTTCATCCCCTCCATCTATGGAGAAGTGGTGGAACCAAAAATCGACATGGTGTTCCATTTGTTGCGAATATGCCTACGGAGGAAGTATTCACTTCGCCATTACGTTCAGGTGTTAATGGTTTTGTTTCGAGTAAAAAACCACTTAGCTATGCAGGTAATTTAATAGATGAGTTCAAATTAACTTTTGAAAATGGTCGTATTGTTGAAATTACAGCTAAGAAGGGAGAAGAAGTATTAAAGAACTTAGTAGAAACAGATGAAGGCTCCCATTATCTTGGTGAAATAGCCCTGGTTCCACATGATTCACCTATTTCTAACACAAACCTACTTTTCCTAAATACATTATTTGATGAAAATGCTGCAAACCATTTAGCATTAGGATTCGGTTTCCCTAGCTGTATTGAAGGTGGAGAGAAAATGACGGAGGAGCAGCTTGAGGAAGTAGAACTTAATTCGAGCATAACTCATGTTGATTTCATGATTGGTTGTGCGGATATGGATATTGATGGTAAATTACCTGATGGTACACGTGAGCCAATCTTTCGTAAAGGGAATTGGGCTTTCTAATTGATTTTGTTGGAAACCCCTTATTCGTCAGTGCATAAGGGGTTTTCGGAATGTAGGGAAATGGGATGTTCTTTTCATTATCCAGCATACGTGCCTGATTTAGGAGCAGGTCTGCTCTCACTAATGATTGGCTTACCTCATAGGCTTTCAATAGTAATTGCAATTTCTTAGGATATGTAATAAGAGGGTATAAAACTTCCAAAATCTAAATATGATAAGATGTTTTAATATTTCTAAAGTATATTTGTACGGTTATTTATTTTCTTATTATGGAGGGGTTTTATTGCAATTACTTTTTAGATATAACTGGATGGTTAGAGAAGACTGGTATCGTTGGTGTGAAGAGTTAAGTGAAGAAGAGCTTTTGCAAAACCGAACGGGTGGAATGGGAAATATTTTACATACACTTTTCCATATTGTTGATGTCGAGTGGAGCTGGATACGTCTCTTGCAGGGGAAGACTGATTTTCAGGAGAGTTTCGATAATTATAAAAGCTTGAATAAAGTTCGAGAATTGGACGCAGAATTTCATTTAGAAGTGGAGAACTTTGTGAACAACTGGGATGCTAGTATGGAAAATCAATTATTTTACGATACCATGCCAGATGGAAGAATTGTAACGGATACTTGGGGCGAAATTATGAGACATACCATTGCTCACGAAATTCACCATATTGGTCAACTATCAATTTGGGCAAGAGAATTGGGAAGAAAGCCTGTTTCTGCAAATCTTATCGGACGGGGTCTTTCCTCTTATTCTAAAAAATAATTAAATAGATATTAATTTATTCAGTATCTGTTCATAATAGGAGGCGATGTCCTAAAGTTGCATCGCCTTTTCCATTTTCTACTGACGGTTTTTTTGTGGAGCCAAAAGTGTTTGTGAAGCATACATATACTATCGGGATCTTTCCTGAAAGATCTAGCTGCTTTTACGGCTGCCTAGTATAATATGGGTATTTTAAACAACTTTTGTTCAACAGATTTCAATAGGTAACAGCAGCTGGTGGTACCGGTGGTGGAGGAATAAATGGAACCCATAATTGGTTTATACCATGTATTGTAGTGATGCAAAAATATGTAATAAACCATTAATATCATCCTTTCATTGAATTAAGGGAATATCACTATAATAGTTTAGGTATTATTTTTTACGTCCAACCAGAGTTTATCAGCTGCTTTTCGTCTTCTGAATATGCTTAAAATCAGACCTACTGCAATCATCTCCAACAATATATGTGAGCCTCCAAAGCTCATGAATGGCATGGCTACACCAGGTAAAGGTGATAAGCCCAGGTTTGTCAGGATGCTTAGTATAAATTGGCTTGCAAAGGTTACTGCCAACCCTATAGCCAGCATTTTACCATAAATGAAATTAACGCTTTTCGCAGCACTCAATATTCTCCAAATAAAAAACACAACCAATACGAAAGCAATAATCGCGGCTAACCAGCCAAATGAATAGATGATGTACGTGAATATAAAATCTGTATGTACTTCAGAAATTAAATTTGGGGTTAGATTAAGACTATTTCCAATAAAATCAGATGCACCTAATTTTTTAATATCCTTGGTACCGTTCGATGTATAATTTTGAGATAGAACCAACAGGTTGAAGATTGGCCATATAGAGGCAGCTGCTGCGAATGTTATTGCTTGTTTAAAACTGGCTCTAGATCCAAACATAATGGCTGTGCAGCCAATAATACAAATGATAGAAGTTGCTATGGCACTTGTTGTTAATAACAATAAGATAGGTAATGCCAGAATACCTACTCCAAGCCAAGATTTTCGATAATCATTCCAATTCCAAGAATGAAAGATTCCAGCAAAGGACATAACCAGGAGAAAAGGAGTAATCTCGGTAAAATTAATATTAGCAAAACCTAAGATTAAAAAAGGAACACCATCGACTCTAACACCAAAAAGAACAGTTATTAATAGAATTAGGACCGTTCCCGCATATAGGTGTTTGGAGAACTTTAATAACTTTCTATAATCAAACGTAGACAAGCTTAGCATCAGCAGAATTCCTAACAAGTAAAAGATAAGACTTTTATTAAATACTTTCATATCCTGAATCTCTGTAAAAATAGAATGAAATTGTAAATAATACATTACTAGTAATCCAAACAGTGAAGCTATCATTACTGGAAGTATGGTTTTGATATCCATTGGGGCTTTATGGGTCACGTTAAGCTGCTTTCCAAGCAACTTTACATCTCCCATACGAGCCAATGCTTGATCGATTGCCTCTTCTTCTGAGAGTCCAGCAAGCAAGGCTTCCTCTTTAAGTGTCTGAAGATGATCACTTATTTCAAGTTTTATACTAGAGTGTACATCTTTATTTCTTATTTGTTTACACAATTCTTTAATATATACTTCAAAATCGATTTCTAATCCCATACGATTTTCTCTCCTTTCAACACTTCGTCCACTGCAGTCTTAAAGATTGACCATTCTTCTTTTTTTTCCTTTATAAATTCCTTACCTTTTCCATTGATATTATAATATTTTCTCTTTCTCTTCCCGTGGCCTTCTTCCCAATAAGAAATAATCAGTCCTTTATCTTCAAGGGTGTGCAGGATGGGATAAATCGTTCCTTCTTTAAAACTAAAAATTCCCTCAGACTTCATTTCCAACTCTTTAATAATTTCATAGCCATACATTGGTTTTGAATTAAGTAGGCTTAAAATAAGAGTAGTGGTACTACCTTTTAGCAACTCTTTACTAATCTTCATAACAGTCTCCTTCCAATACATACTATTTCTATGCATAGTAATCATAGGTGTATGTTATATTACATATTTATGTGTGTCAATTCTTTTGATAAGCTTTTTGATTCTAACAAGGGTAATTTAGTAGAATCTACTCTAATCACAAGGAAATTAACCGCTTTGCTGTCATTTTATGGCAGCCTAATTTAATAGTAACAAATCAACATTTAACACTTACACAGCGTATTTATATATAATGGGGTATGCAAATAACCGTGTAATATTGAATGAACAGGGGGTAATGATGTTTACATAATAAATATGGAAGATGAAAAGTTTGAGAAGCAATATAACTAAAGTAACGGGTGCGATGTTTCAATAACGAAGGATCGCTTTTTCTTATTGATGAAAGGGTAGAATACTTCAATAAAAATTTGTTTCCTTTGTATGATGGAAATTTTAAAAAATCTACTTTTGAGGTGTAATTATGTCCGTAAAAGGTCTTAATCATTTCTTATTTTCTGTGTCAAATTTAGAGGAATCGATAGAGTTCTTTAGAAATGTGTTTGATGCAAAGTTGGTAGTCAAGGGCAGAAGTACAGCCTATTTTGATTTGAATGGAATATGGCTTGCTCTTAATGAACAAAAAGATATTCCCCGTAATGAAATCAGCCAGTCGTACACACATATTGCATTTTCAATAGAAGAAGCTGAGTTTGATGATATGTATCATAAACTTGAGAAATTGAATGTACACATCCTTTCAGGTCGTCCAAGAGACGAAAAAGATAAAAAGTCCATTTACTTTACTGACCCTGATGGCCATAAGTTTGAATTTCATACAGGTACTTTACAAGACAGGCTGGATTATTATAGGAAGGAAAAAACACATATGGAGTTTTACATTTAATAGTTTCCCTGTTCAGATAAAAAGGGGCTTCCGCGAACAGGTGCGAGAGTTCAACAAGGAGTTGCGACGGCAGCTCTTTTCTTATATACAAACGAAGCAGTTAAGTGCATGAAGGAATTGTGAAGTAAACCATCGAATAAAAGAAACTAAGAATCGGAGTATTGTAAAACAAACAGAACATAGGAGATGTGGGATATGAAGATCAATAGAATAGATCATGTGGGTGTAATCGTAAATGATTTGTCAGCAGTGAAAGCGTTTTTTCTCGACTTTGGGCTTGAGGTAAAAGGGGAATGGGAAATGGAAGGAGATTTGATGGGATATGCAGTTGGCCTTAATGACGTTAAAGTAGCGTGTGTAGGATTGGGAACGCCAGAAGGTCAGACATGGATTGAGCTAATCAAATTTTATTCGCCGTCAGATGAAAAAGATGTTCAGCAACCCTTTGCAAATACACTAGGTATCCGACATATTGCATTTGCTGTTGAGGATATTGATGCTGTTGTTGCCAAATTGAAAACGAAGGGCAATGATATTTTTAGTGAGATACAGCAATATGAAGAAAGTTATAAATTATGCTACGTGCGTGGTCCAGAGGGAATTATTTTGGAGTTGGCTGAGAAAATCAAATAATCAGACGATATGCTGACATATATAGAAACACTTTCGCTTAAATTGTCCATATTTGAAACGAGGCGTATTAGATGAATGAGTTGGAAGGAGTGCTTGACTTTTTATTTGGGATTTCTATGAACGCATTAATAATAATGGCATTACTAAGCCTCTATGGAAAAATAAACCGAGATAAGAAATGGTTATCTATATTAAGTCTTATTTCTACAATTATTTTCAGTTTCATTCCTACAATTGATAATCAAGTTGATAAAGATTTGTGGGAGTATCACCTTGGTTTTCCTGCTGAAGGTTTTGTTTATCGGGACGGTTGGGATCTAACCTTTAGCTCTCTAGGATTTATATATAACTTTTTCTTCTTTAATTGGGTGTTTAAGATCATTTTAAAACTTAAGAAGGCCCTAATAGTAAAGAATAAAATTGATCAAAACTGATAGAGATAAGATTTATTCATCTTCTTATAAAGCTAACGTGGCAGGTAGTTGAAGAAAATTGTACCAAAATTTTCAAGACTTTTTGTCAATAGATAATAACATTAGGTTATCATTGGTATTAATTACGGATACGGCAATTACCGATGAGAGGTGATAAAAATGTTTTCAAATATAGGTCTACCAGGCTTAATTCTTCTTTTTTTGATGTTAGCAATAATTATTGGAGGAATATTTTTATTGTTTAAGATTTTTAGTTGAAATTAAAGATCATGTAACGTTAATTCTCCTATTGTAGTTACGAGTGCACGAATAGAGATTTGAACTGCTGTTTCGGCAGTTTTTTCTTTTTGAACTAAAGAGGGCTTTAATAAAATCAGTGAGTGATTTAGTTGAGTGTTAAAGATAAAAGAAAAGTCTTTAAGTACAATGAGGATGATATATTAGAATTATTGTCTGAATATCTTGCAGAAGAAAACGGGTTTGACACTTTTCGTTCAAAAACAATATTAAAAGGAACGCCAAATAAAGATTTAAGATTGATTGCTGTAATAGGAGAACTTGAAGACGATAATATAAGTAAATTAGACTTAGATGATATTGATAAAAGTATCGAATTTAATGGTTCCCATAAAGACTCTTATTAAGCTAACGTGTGCAAGAGTTGAAGATCCAGCTGCCATTTCGGCGGCTTATTCTTATTGAAGTAACGGGCATGATAGTTGAACAAGAAATTAGATAATTATGCTTATATTAGAGTTAAGTTGGGGGAGAAAAATATGGATGATAAATTAATGGAAATTCCCTTTCCAGAACTTTTGTCAAAATTAGCGGTGTCACCTAAATTTATTGTAGTGGTAATACTCGCCAGTTTAAATGTATTACTAAATAGAAAAGATAAAGGATGTTTTAATTTTTTAATGATAATAGGTTCTTGGATATATATTTGTATATATGTAATAGCACTGTATTTCTTTATTTTTGGAAAATAAATAGCTATTAAACTAACGGAGGCAATAGTTGAAGATCCATCCGCCATTATTGGCTGCTTTACTTTTGCAACTAGAGGGGCAGTATAGTTCAATTATAGTGCTATAAGTATTTCAAAATAAACTAGAAGGATGTTAAAAAAATGAAGTTTGAATATAAGTTAGTAGGTGTTAGTGAAAGAGTCCAGATTAATCTTTGATCAGCAATTAGTCCAAATTGTTTAGAATAAAGGTAAAATAAAATTACTTATAGAAATAGTAATTTATCCAATTTTAGGGAGGGATAAATAATGGAAATGAAATTTAAAGTTTATGATAATGCTTATGACTTTGAGAGAAAGATAGAACCGATTTTATCGGAAAGGGAAGATGTATTTAGTCTTTTTTGGGGTGTACTTCAAGCAATTAAAGCTGGTAATTATGAGAATCCATTTATGGCGACAATTGAGGAGGATGGAAGAGTATTAGCTCTTTTCCAAATGACACCCCCGCATCCGTTAAATCTTATTTTTGTCGATGAAATCCGTTTAGAAGAAATAATGGATGTATTTATAAATATAATGGTCGAACTTGAAATTAACTTTACTTCAATCATCAGTTTGAAACCGTGGGGATACAAATTCGCGAAGAAATGGGAAATAAAAACTGGTAAAACACATCAACTACTTATGGATCAGGGATTGTATCGATTAAATAAGGTAAATGAAACGCTTGAACATAGTCCTGGTACTTGGCGCTATGCAGAAGAAAGTGATTCTTCACTTATCGAGAAGTGGTTCAACTTATTTGAAAGTGATACTGGATTGCCGATTTCGCCAATCGAGCACTTGAAAAAACGTGTTGCCATGTTTTTAAAGGAACGGGAGGTTTTTCTTTGGGAGGATAAAGGAAAGATAGTATCTATGATGAAGAAGTCACGTCCGACAAAGAACGGTGTAACCGTTAGTTTTGTCTTTACACCGAAGGAAGAGCGTAAAAAGGGATATGCTCGGACACTTGTTACGGAGATTTCAGGAGAACTACTCAAAGACTTCGACTTTTGCGTTCTTTACACAGATATGATGAATCCGACATCAAATAAGATTTATAGAGAAATTGGCTATGAAAGGATTGCGGATTCTGTTCATCTTGGTTTTGATAAAGACGAATGATTTTGTTTCAATAACTATCCATATTTAAAGGGATCTACAATTATCGGGCGTTTTTCTTTAATAATAAGGTGTTTTTTTGTAATGAGTCAGATTCCAGAAAAATACATTTATAGGATTGAATTATTTTAAAGTATAAAAGAGATTGTGATGGTTTCTACTTAAACTATAGGGTGCTTTACTTCAAGAATATAGGAGAAAAAACAATGTTTATTAGAGCATTTATTCAAGCCAAGACGAAAATTGAAGCTGAAACATTCTTGAAGAATTTGTTTGTTTTGGCAGAAAAGGTACATTTAAAATTAAAGGTAACAAGTTTCGAGCCGTACTGGAAATTCAATGATAGCTTTCAAATTGAAATGGAAGGAACAAGCCTAACAGATGAACAATTTATTAAGTTTTTAGAGTGCGTAGCGACAAAATGGAGTAGCTCATCTGACAGTTTTTTAGCAACCATAACGATTGGAGGTTGTACGATACTCCTCGAAAATTTCGAGTTTATTGAGATTTTTCCTAATGAGGTTTAATAGAAATAGAGCGAATAGAATGTGAAGTGTTCTACTTAAAGTAGCGGGGGCTCTAATTAAATAAGAATAACTAAAGACCGATTAAATTTGGTCTTTTTCTTTTTATTCGTAAACAGAACATTCGTTTGTATATAATGATGAAAGAAAGGAGATGTTCCCGATGACAATACGTGATAGAGGAAAGATAAAATGGAATTCAGCTTCCTTTATGCCTGAGGTATTCAAAATGCAGCGTGAAATTGTTTAAGGACCAAGAGCGCCAGCAACGGCCGTTACTCAGCGAATTCGATATAGAGGAGTTTGAATCTAGCGGTAAAACTATCCGTATGGGCTGACGATTAACTTCGGAGATGACTGGCAACATCAAGCGGATTGATCCGATTACACATCAACTGAATGTTGAAGTAAAGCCTGGTGAATATGAAAGGATGGCCTTCGAAGATATAGTCGGAGTGGCAGTCTTAGAATAGGCACTATAGAGTCAGTTGAATATGATTAATTTCTCTAATTCAATTAGGCTAACGGTCATACCAGTACGCTAATGGCAAGATAAATCTATATCTTTAACCTTTACGTCAGACTCATCAATATATTCCACTATCTTCATTATTCGCTTTATAGCGTTTTCTTTATCGGAAAGTCCATCGGCAATCAGCTCTCCTGCTAAATCAAGTAGGTTAACTTTAAGGATTGCACCACTGACCTTTCATCAAATGAACCGGACCAAATTGCTTCAATGATTCTGAACATAAATGATAATGCCAGTAACTTCTTCATCCAACAAATAAGAAGAAGATTATCCATTCTTGAAAGACCACTTACAACAGCTCGTGGTGATGGAAAAAGCTATATCTATTCAAATTTCAATCCAAAGTACGCTCAAATGGCATTAACTATTTTAAGAACCTATTACAACTTTTGCTTTCCGTATAAAACCCCTGACGGTGAAAAACTTACTCCTGCACAAAGGTTTGGAATTACAAATAAGAAATTCAATATCAATGATATAATTTATTTAAGATAGATTGAGGAGGAGTAAGTTGGGTAATCAAATAAAATATCAGTGGCGTGTCACAAAATACAATCCTGATTTTAGAGATGAAAATGGTTCCTATACTTTAACTGAGGAATGGACTTGTCCTTCCGAATTAGGGAAAATCCTTAATGGGAGAGAATTCACTTTGGATGAATATCTTCAAGTTGAGGCTGCTTATGTTAATGCTGTAATTAATTTCATAGAGGAAAGCGGCTTTGACTCATTAAGAGTTTTAATGCTGTCACAATGGAACATCTCGGAAGAAGATAAGACATCCCCCTTATATGAAGTTGAATTCGAGCAATTGGTACTTCAGGAAGACAAGTTAGTAAACAAGAGTGAAATACGCCTGATTTGTAAAATGGTTTTGCGAAACTTCTTAGGTTGCCAGTTATACTTAAAAGATAAATTTTTTGTGCATTTTGGTTGGGATTACTATATGTTTATCGGGTCCTATGTTAATTGCTCATCAGCTATTGAAATTGCCAAAAAAAACGGTCTTTTTGTTGAGCAGTGTATGTCGCCGTATTTTTTTACTGAGGAAGAAACTACAAGATTAGTTCAATGGAATGAAATTGGCGATGAAACAAAAGTAGTTGTGGGTGAAGAGGAACTTACAGGTATCTCACTAGATGATTATCGGAGAATTTTTAATTTATTCGCTGAGCATCCAGTTACAGGCTCTTATGATATAAAACAAGAGCAAATGGATTTTTTCCAAAAATACTTGAAACATAAGATGGATTTTAATAAGTATGAGTATGGTTTTTGGGCTGGATATTAAAGCCATTTAGAAAGAGGAAGCATATTTGCTTCCTCTTTTGGTGTTTTAAATGATATTTTAACTGTTATTTTCATTGCGATTTAGAGGGTAAATTTAAGTTTTCCCTCCTAAAAGAGAACCCGTTAGGAAGATGCCCGGCGTCTTTTTTTTGAACACTAGTACGAGCGTACTCTCCGTTAGCCTTAACCTTGTGCCGCATCCATGTTCATGTAGTTAATGGCCCACAGATGGCCGTCCAAGTCCACGAAGCCCCAATGATACATGACCCCATGATCTTCAGGTTCAGCGTGTAATTTCCCGCCCAAGGAGACCGCGGTATTCACGATTTCATCGACCTTTTCCCGGCTCTCAAAGGCCAATGCGATTGTCATCTGCGCATACATGCTCGTATCAACGGATTCCTTCTCCGTGAGCGTATTAAAGAATGCTTGATTGATCAGCATGACCTGCAGGTTGTCGCCAATCACGATGGCTACCGAATTCTCGTTCTCGGGGAATTGCGGGTTGATCTCGAATCCGAGTCCGGTGAAGAACGCTTTCGATTGTTCTACGTTTTTTACAGGCAGGTTGAAGCTCGTGAATGAGGACATTAATGCCATTTTAAAACACCTCTTCGTCAAATTAGTTATTCTCTCATATCGAATGACCATAATGCCTTCGATACTGCTATTAATTCTACAGGAAATCATTAATACCTTTCGACCGTGTGTCTTAATTTCTAAGGGGCTTTTACTGTTGGAATTAACAACTCTATAACGCATCCCAATTGTCCTTAACAGCTTGAAAATTAAAAAGTAGCGTTGTAGCTTAAACCCTTTTCTAAGTTGTTTAGTTTTTGTAAAGAGGACAAAAGCGGTTAATTTTGTCCTCTTATTTGTCCTCGTTCTATTTGTTCAATATTTGTTTGAGTTCAGACCAATATCCCTAAACCCTTGATTTAAAGCCATATTTTAAAAGGTATTTATCCGTATTTAATATAAAGATAAATGGGCGGCATGATGTAATAAATTTCAAAGAGCTTGACCACATTTTGACCACAGAACATATAGAATGGTTAAGTATTCCATTATAAAAAGGAACTAAAAAAAAGCCTGATAACTGGCTTTTCAGGAAAAGTTTTTTTCCGTTTTTCTTCATTTTATATATATATGAGATAAAGAACGTAATAAATATGGCTTGTTTATAGGTGAACAAAGCTACATCTATCACTTAAATTCATTATCTACAATCAGCAGTCCAGACAGTGGAATGTGGAAACATTGATTATAATTCAGTTGTTTTATTTTGACATATTATGGTACCTTCTTCTATAATTAAACTGTAAAGGAAGAACGAAAACTGTTACGGTGTTTGAATATAAACTGTGTAAGTGATCGATTCAACGCTGATGTTGACGCTGATTGATCGGAATGATTTAGCGGGTTATATAGAACAGTCTTCAAAGCTGTCCGTGTGTGGCATGCAACCGGCGCCATTTCCAATTAACACTGCAAACTGAATATTTCGGGCTCCCTTATACATAAAGACCAGCATAGCTTGGTCTTTTTTCGTTTTGATGATTTTCGCCTGGTAAAAGAGTTAATGATAAAACAAAGACAAATTACAACCCAGTGAATTTTTAGGTATTTAATATCTTCATATAAGGATATTTGTCTCCTAACTCGACGCCTAATAGGGACTTTTTTAGATTATATTTTTCAAGGCGCATACTATCTATTATTAAATACAATTTGAAAACTTTCGGAGCCCACCGGGTTCTAGTTTTGATATGGTAAGTATTAATGCTGCTACTATTTTAGATGGAGTCCAATTTTAAGGTATATACAAAAAACGGTGAATGGGCTACATAATCTTATTTTGATAGCAGGCGCACACATTATAGAAACATCTTAATCGAACATAGGATTTAATATGAAGCATTGTACATGATTTCACATAAACGGCTAGATATAGTTTAAAAAGGAGAAGGAGCTGCGGCTTATTTTTTCCCGATAATGGATGAGGTAAGTTGAAGAACGCTTCAAGGTTCTAAGGTTTTGCTCAAGTTTAAGGGAGCAAAATATTCTTTTCTTTTTTTGTTCTAAATGCGGAAGCTGTCGGACAGGGGACCCTCTGCCCCCCTATCCACCAGTCCTGTTGCGAAAATACATGTTGCCTCTACTGTTATCAGCATGAGTGTCCCTGATTTGAAAAGCTATTTCCTTTGGTATCCTATCTTTTCTCCAGCCCTATAAGAATAAATTTATCTATTGTGCTGTAACTTTTGATAATAATGATTAAATTTGATTGAATAAATCAACATATAGATAATAATTATCGCAGCCAATGAACTTAAAATAATCAATGAGTTGTTCAAACTAAAAAATCGGGTAAGTACTCCGACTCCAATAGGAGGAACAATGAATCCAGCGTACGCACATAAATAAAGTGCCGAAATGACCCGCGGACGTTCTTCGGGTTTCGGCAATTGGCCGGCAAACCTTAAAGAAACTTGAAAAGACCATCCGGCGCCAATTCCTTGAATTAACATACCAATACAGAGTAAAAATATATTCGCTGACTGGCCAGAAATAACAATGATCCACGGTCCCATGCCGAGAAGCACGAGTCCTAAACGCATTCGTGTAACGGGATTTTGCACCCAAGGAAAGAACTGCATCAATGAACCCACGCCTAAAAGCATCAATATAAATAACCCTGCAATGGAGAGATTATCGGTTTGAATGACATTTTTGACGAAAGAAGGAATAAGAGAAAATACAATTCCGCCTAACATGAAAAAAGTAAATGATGGAAGTGCGATAAAAGAAAAAAATTGGGAACGAATATTTTCAGGTACACCGAGTGAAATCTTAGCTTTAGCCAGTTTCTGCGATTGGGAATCTTCGATTTTTGGTAACATTTCCAAAAATATCAATGAACTCAATAGCATGACAAGTAGAAACCAAAACGGTAAACGAAGTGGTTGAAAATGTAAATATTGCACAACTAAACCTGAAATGGCCGGACCCAAACCAAAACCAACGTTGATCGTTGCTCCTGATAACTTGATTGCAGTGCTCACTTTATTGTGAGAGGTTTGTTTTAATAAAAAAGCGCTGGCAGTACCTGTAAAAGCGCCATATGCTATGCCTTCTAATATCCTTGAGGCATAGAGCATCCAGACGTTTTGACTGACTATAAAGAGCAACGTCGACGCGATGGATATCAATATACTGACTCGGAGCACCCTTTTTAATCCCCAGGAGCTCCCTTTTGCTCCCACGATAAGCAAGGTCGGTAGTAAGAAAACGGCATAAACGGCAAACAAAATAGTAATTTCCATACTGCTAAGCTGATAATGCTTCCCGTATACAGGGAACAATGAGGAAATAAATGTAGCCCCACAGGACATCATTAGCATAATCCAAAGCATTCTTTTCATATCATTTCTCCTTTTATAAATTTACCAATATTAGTAAGTGATCAACTATTCATCTTCAGCAGGCCCAATTCCATCAATTGGTTCAAATTTCCTGCTGGCATATTTTTCAAAGGATATGATTATCCGTTCCAAGACTATTGATAACATATCACTACCCATAAATCGCTTATACGCATCTTAAGAGCGAATGAATCCTCGTCTTTATTTCTTGGTTTTGCACCTATAACATACACGTTTTCCTAAAGATTATTCTGTGCTGCTCCCCCCATCTACCATGGAATGAAATTGACAGTCTCTGAACTCTTCATTAAAATAGAGGAGACAGGTCTGTCCTGCGCATACCCACATGATACAGACAGTTCTGTCCTGTGTCAACTAAATTTTAATAACCTAAAAAGAAGAGGGGCACTATTATGACAAAAGAATCTGCTAAGGAACGTATTTTACGAGTAGCAGAAGAATTATTCTATTCAGAGGGAATACGTGCTGTAGGAATAGATCGGATTATAGCCGAGTCTGGGGTTGCCAAATCCAGCTTTTACAGAAACTTTGCAACAAAGGATGATCTTGTGATAGCTTTTCTGGAACTTCGTCATAGTCGAAACCTCAACAGGATCGAAGAAACAAGAAAAAATTACCCAGACGAACCAGTCAAGCAATTGTATCATTTGATTAAAAACTTTTCAGAAGTTATACAGAAACCTGATTTTCGCGGGTGTCCCTATACGAATACGCTCCTTGAGTTTCCAGATACCACGCATCCTGGTCACCAGGCTGCTTTGAAATGTCGTATAAATCATGAGGGCACGATTTCACAAATTGCCCGCGAAGCTGGGGCAAAATATCCTGAGGCTTTAGCTGCACAATTGGAAATGCTATATAGTGGAGCTCTCGTGGATACTTATATTCACAAGCCTGAATTAGGTAGCGATAATTTTTATAACGCGGCAATGCTTTTGATTCAAGCTCATCTAACTAACGTTTAAGATGATTCTCTACATGATATGTATGTGCAGTTAAAACTGTAGTTTCATGCTGTCGTGCAGATATTCGTCTAACAACCGTATTGTCTGCATTAAGTATTTATGGGAAGTAGAAATTGTGAGTGTGAGTCCAAGGTACCGACCGTTTTCTATTTATAAGAAAAGAGGATTTGAAATTCCGTTATTCAAGATTACATTCTTCAATACTTAGCGCATTTGAATCCACTTAGAAATGAAACAGCTCCTGAAACCAGAATAATGATAATAACCCAATAAGTAGACAATAAAATTAATGTGCAGTATTACTAGAATAAGTTTTACGCAATCGGGCGCTTTTCTTTAATAAGAAGGCGTCTTTTTGTAATGAGATTATGTTTAAGTATAAAAGAGAAAAGAATTGAGGCATTGGCAGGCGAATGACTGAATTCAAGATTGTGAAGAGATGTATTTAAACAAACGGGTGCATTAGCAAAATATTAGAGCTGCCAATTGTGGCAGTTTTCTTATTGTGCAAACGTAAGCAGGCTAGTTGAATATGAACATTTATGACCCATTCTAAAGAAACAACAGAAATAAACAAATGTTCTTATTCAGCTAACAGGTGCATTACTTGAACAACAGTATTGCCTTTTCTTATTGAACGGGGCAGTTTAGTTAAAGAAGGGTATAAAAAGAAGGAGCATTGACACATAACAAAAAAGACCCTTAAATGGGTCTTAAAATGGTCTGATCAAAGCTAGGATGAAACTCTAAGTTATTTTTTTTATAAAGGAACGTGTCCTTGATTTTGTACGTTAACCTTGATTCGATTGAAATTTGGTATTTCGCTTCTTTAGGACTATTTGTTTCTATGAACGCAACTATACCAAACCATAAAAATGCTTGTCGAAAACCTTCATTTAAAGCGGTAATCGGGTTTCCTGCATCACTAGAGGCAGTTGTAGCCCCAGCAATCGCAAGTAATATAAACCTAGATCAGACCCTTGTGTTTTATTGTATGATTAATCTTTCCAGGGTGAGTGTAATAACAATTCACAGTAATTTTTTTGTTTATAGTTCGGTTCAAAGAATTTAATGACATCAGAATTCATATTACCATAGGTGGTTTCTGGTTTGTGCTTAAAACCTTCATAGAAAGCAGGAATCATATCTTGTTTGAAATTATTACGTGGGAATGCTTTTATAATTCCTTCTCTCAAATCAACTGGAAATTGTTCAAAACCTTTCCCAACAACATCTAAAGATACACCTGAGTTCAGTAATGATACTTCAGATTCTTTATGTTCCGCTATACCAACTGTTGTATGCAATGCCACTGCATCCCAAACAAGACGGATTGACTCTTCTGGAACTTGATAATGTAGCAAAAAGCTTCTTGCAGCATTTGCACCATCTACTTCAAATCGTAAATCTGGACTACTATACTCCTTTGTTAACCCTAAATCATGGAATAATGCACTGATATATAGTAACTCTAAATCAAATTTCTTATTAGCCCTTTTACCGGTAATGGCACCAAATAGAAATGCACGATTTGAATGGTTCCATAATAAATCACCTCCGTGTTCTTTTAAAATATCTTGTGCATCCCTTGCTAATATAGTATCCGGAATTTTAATACCTGCTACTTCATTAAGCATAATCTAAAACACCTTTCAATTTTAATAGTCTCTTCTAAAGAAGGAAAATCTGTTTCCTGCATATCCGCAAAGACAATATGTCCAGTTCTTGAAAGTGCTAGAGCGGTAAAAACACCAAATCCACTTGAAGCTCCTGTTATACCTTATAACTTTTTTTCTTTACTAGTCATTATCATCCCTCCTTATTTTAATTATGCAAGTCCGCCACTTAAAAATATAATCTGTCCATTATTCCAACGTCCCCTGCACTATTTTATTTATAACTTTATTGTAGGGGGCGTTTTATGGAGTGAAAACTATGGCTTTTTCTTCAAAAAATTCACAGTCTAACCTAAGACCATAAAATCATTCCTCATAAAAATGCCTAAAACCTTCCTCCAAACTCAAATCCGCTGTCTCCCAAACCTCATCTGCGGACAAAACATTCGTCCCTTGCGCACGCACCAAATCAAACTGATTAAATCCCATAATATTAGTAAACACCTCTTTCAAATAATTGGGCGCAAAATCCAACGCAGTATAACGATCATTATTAGTATAAATCCCACCAGAAGCCTGCATCAAAAGCAACCGATAATCATCCGTCATCAATCCCACAGAACCAGATTCAGTATACTTAAAAGTTTCACGAGCAATTAAAATATTATCCATATAATCTTTTAACCGAGAAGTAATATTAAAATTATGCAATGGCGTTGAAATGACAATACGATGATGCTCCTTAAACTGAGCCAAAAAAGCAGCAGATTGTTGTGCAATAACCGTTTCAACTGGACTCAACATCTCCCCAACTCGCTGTTTATCCCAAATAGCTAGCAACCCATCGGCTTCAATTCGCGGAATATTCATTTCATAAAGATTAATAACGGTCAGTTCACCATCTGAGAACTTCTCCCTATATTTCTCCACAAATTTCTCTTGCAATTGAACAGAAAAATGATTGTGGTTTGTAAAATCTGGGTGTGCATTAATAAGCAGTGTTTTCATATAAAATCTCCTTTATTTTTGATATACTTAGTGTACTATCAAAAGGTGACAATTTACGACACCATTATACTGAAACGGAGAAATAAATGAAAAAAGCAGAACGACTCAATCAAGAGCTCATTTTCTTGAGTAATAAACATGAATTTCAATTAAAAGATTTAATGGAAGAATTTCAAATATCAAAAAGAACAGCACTAAGAGATATTGAAGAACTAGCTGCAATGGGCTTGCCATACTACACAGAAAGTGGTCGATATGGGGGATACAAATTAATTAACCAAACCCTACTACCTCCAGTTTATTTTAACAATGATGAGATTCGAGCGATTTTTTTCGCGTTAAATGCTTTAAATATGCTTTCAAGCACGCCCTTTGAAAAATCTTATACACATATCCGGCAAAAATTATTAGCTACGTTACCTCAGAATCAGCAAGAATATCTTGATAGGATGCTTGAAGTGGTTCACTACTATGGTGTTGCTCCAATTAATTCACCAGGATCTCTTGCGCTTATATTAACAGCTATTATGGATGAAAAAATTGTTCGCATGATTTATTCTCAATATGAAACAATCAAAATTGAGCTTCAAATTTATGAATTGTTTTATCGAAATGGCATTTGGTTTTGTAGTGCTTATGATATGAACCAAAAAATGTGGGGGACTTATCGCTGTGATTATATGTCTGATTGTGAGATTCTTGAAGAAATTGAACATACCTACTCAATGCAAGAGCTGAAGAATTTTCGAGAGGAGTATGAAAAGAACTATCATAAAATCCCTTTTCGTGCCCGATTAACTTTATTTGGAAAAGAGTTATTTTTGAAGCATCATTATCCGAATATGGTGTTGGAGGAGCAAGATGGTGGTGCTGCTTATTTGACCGGTGGTTATAATGAGGAAGAACTTGGTTATATGACGCATTATCTTTGTTCTTATGGAAAGCATGTGAAGATTGAATTTCCGGAAGAGCTTAAGGAAAGCTATCTTCGGCAGCTTGAGGAAATAAGGCATCAGTATTAATAATTGAGGTATAGTCTTTTGTCGGATTAGAGGTTATCAATTTGGTTAAGTCGGTTACTGTATTTCTAGCCAAAATCACCCTTCAGACATTTTTGATAATGGTCTTAGAATCGACTAATACATGTTGACTAAAAGCTTATTGATAATCCTCATCTTTTAAGGTGCTCATTACTTTCACCATTGAAACGGCTTTTTGGAAGTCTGACAGCTTGTTATCCAGGTCCGCTACCATCACATTACCAGTGACATACTGTACCAATCCTTTTTTCACTTGGATTAACTCATTTCAAATTAAGAACATAAGTGTTGAGAAGTTTAGAGAGAGTATAAGGTCTATGGTAGAAGCATTTAAAGAAGAGATGAAGCGTGTTACTATATCATCACATTATTTCGTATAAATATTAATGAAACCTGTATATTGACAGCTTTTTTCTTATCCGAAGTTCGGCCATAAATAGATATTGTGAAGTATTGTACCTAAAGTAACGGGGGCATTACTTGAATATCTTACTGGATTGAAAGCAATTATATCCATCAGCAAAATCAGTCGCATCATTGGACAAAGAGAAGGCCTTATTTCAATACCGGACTTATTTATGAATTAATAAACTAATTAATGGCTCTCAATGCGAGGAGCCATTTTTTTTCAAATACAATGGGCCATTTGATAGGAGACTTACATCTTGCAATTTCGAAGGTCATGTAGATGAGGGTAGTCAGGAGTGATTGCAGCTTTTTTAAGTGGTTATTTTATAGGAACACATTTTTCTGTTGAAGTGAACATTCGGAAGCAGGATAGAAATAAAATGTTAACTGGTTTTAAAAGATTCTCGACTAAAATAAATCGCTTACTTATACTGGAAAGTAGCAGAATAAAAAAATTATAAGAGGTATTACAAATGAGTATTCATATTAAATCACTGCCCGCACATGACGGGGATTGTTTTATCATTAGTTTCGGAGAGCCAGGTTCAATAAAAAATATAATAGTTGATGGTGGCAGAAGAAAGCCAGTGAGAAAAAGGTTAAAAGAGGAATTGGATTTAATTAAAACCAATAATCAAAAAGTGGATTTATTGATAGTAACGCACATTGACGAAGATCATATTCAAGGGATATTAAAATTATTTGAGACAGATGAGGTAGATAAGACAATTGTAGAAAAGGTTTGGTTTAATTCAAAAGAAAATCTTTCTATCTATTTCAACGGACAAGAACAGTTGGATGAAAAATTAATAGTATCCAATAAACATAATGATGGCAATATTAGCTATCAGCAAGGGATATCATTCGGTAAATTACTTCATGTTCTTGGACTAAGCGATAAAAACCTTGTATTTGGTGGACAAGTATTTTCCCTAGGAGAGGCAGTAATAAAAGTCTTGTCTCCCGATATCAAAGATCTTGAGAAAATCTATAAAGATTGGGAAAAGGAGTTTCCTTCCGTGGTATCTGACGGTGAAACTATCTCTAGTAAGGATACTGATTACGGACAAACTATAGAACAGCTAATACTAAAACCATTTAAAGAAGATACACAACTATCAAATGGGAGTAGTATTGCCTTTTCAATTGAATACAAAGGAAAGAAAATGCTTATGTTAGGTGATTCGTTTCCTTCCACAGTTATTAAATACATACGAGCCTTTTATCTAGCAGAAAAAGAAAAAGTCAAAATTGATTTAACAAAAGTATCCCATCATGCTAGTAAATTTAATACTAATTATGAGTTCTTGAACTTAATAGATTGTAAAAATTATCTTGTAAGTACGAATGGAAAATCACATGGTTTACCAAATAAAGAAGCGCTTGCGAGAATACTTGAAACTAGTAAAACAGGAAATGTAAAAACTAAACTTTTCTTTAATTATCCAGATTACTTTTCCTATATTTTCTCGGAAAAAGAAATGGAAACATATAATTTTGAATGTATTTATCTAGGAACAGAGAAAGAGGATCAATTGGAGGTTTAGGATGTGGAAATATTTAGGCATTTAGCGGTTAAGGTAAATGGATTGAATAACTCACGCGGTAGTGGAATGTTATACGAAATTTCAAATGATGGTAAAAATAAGTATGTTTTAACTGCCCAACATTGTCTAACAAATGACAAGAATAAAAGGAGTTTCACAGAAGATGAAATAAGTAATATTGAGATTAGAGATTTTGAAGGGACAAAGCTATCTATCTGTGACGTTAAAGTACCTATAAACGTTAATTTAGACTTTGCAGTTATAGAAATCAATACAGAAAAGGTGTATCCAAATATTAGTATAGAGAGTGCAACAAGAGGAATGGATTGTATTTTTTTTGGTTTCCCGAAATATCTTGAGGCTGATAATAATCCAGGTGAACCTATGGCGGGACATATAATTGAAGTTTTAGATGAACATGTAACTCTTCAAAATGGAAATGGGAACTTAGATGATAGTGAATCCGATGCAAAAGAAAATACTGTAGGTTTTTCAGGGTCGGGGCTTTATACAATCGGGAATAACGAACCACACCTTATTGGAATAGTAATAAGATTACGAGGAGTTAAAGGTAAGCATGGTAAGCTGCAAGCATTAAAAATAGAAGTTGTTAATAACTTTTTAAAAGAAAAAAATATGCATGAGTTAATACCCTATGAGTTAAGTGCCTTCGATATGTATTTAGATTTAATTATTAACGAACAAGATGACAAGGTAAAAGTGATTCTTCGAAAACACTTTAAAGAAAATGTTATTGATTTAAAACCACTATATATTTATCAAAAATTAAAACACAAACTTTTTATTCCTTATAACTTTGATGGACAATATTTGAATGTGAAACTATGGGAAGGTTGGCTTAGATTAATTATCTATATATGTATTTATAAGGGTGTAGAAATAAAAACGGACACTATCGAGCAACATATCTCTCTTGGGAGTAGCAGTGAGTCAAACAATAGATTTTACTATTCAGAGGCAAAAAGGATGGCAACCTTTGTAAGAGAATTATATACAGAGGCATATCGGGATATTTCCAATAATGACAATATTTTTGTGAATAGTGAGAAATTTGCAGGCCCTCAATCTGTAGGACAAGGAGATATACATAATATCATTCAATGTATTGATAGCGTAATGTTCGAAAATGGAATTGATATAACAAATGAAAATGAATATAAAAAAGTAAAAATAATACATATTGACCATATTTATAACCAATTGGAGACGGAATTAATTAGATTTATCACTTCGACAACTACTACAAAACAATTACAAGAAAAATGTGTAGAGTGCTTAATAAGTTTGTTTGCTGAAATCGAATCACCAACTCAAGAGAGTGAGGCATCTAAAATTGAAATTAATTAAAATAGAGAACATCCATGAGATTCTTGAATCTTATGACGAAGAAACCTTTAAGATTAATTGCTTTCAATACCCATCCGACCAAGGTAGTTATAATTTTTATTTATTCACATCTTATTGTAATACTGAATCTGAGCTAGAGCGGAATTATCAATCCCTAAATGATATTATTGCATTTGAATTCCAAAGAAAATTACTTTTAGATATTGAAAAGTGGAATCTCTATATCTTTTTCTTTGTAAAAGAAGATATTTCTGAAGAACTAAAGGTTCAGATAGAACAAGATAAATATGCTACGAGAAAAATTGTTTATAAACATTTAGGCAAGGAACCATCTGAAGAGGAACAAAAAGATATTATTTTCGATAAATTATTTAGACTAAATATTAGAACCTCACCATCAAGTAAAACAGAGGTAAAATCCAAACTTTCTGAATTGATTAAAGAGGAGGATCCATACTTATTAAAATTAATTATGGAAGTAAAGGGAATTAGTGATGATAATCAAAGGAAGTTACGTACAAAAGGGTTGCCCTATATACAAAGTTACTTGGAGGTGAAAAAGAATGTCTCGAAAAATTAAAAGGGTTGAGATTGAATCTTTCCGCGCTTATGAGGAAAAAGAAATATTTGATATGAGTATTTCGGATGACATTGCAAATCTTGTTGTAATTTATGCACCTAATGGTTCGGGAAAAACCTCTTTTTTTGATGCAATTGAATGGGCTTTATCTGGGGAAATTAGAAGAATTTCTAATAATACTCGTGTAAAAGAAATAGCAGAGTTAGAAAAAGGATATATTTTAAAAAACAAGTATAGTCATTTAACCACTGGTTCCGTTGAAATTAATTTTTCTGATGACAAAAAATTAAAAATATCTACAAGAGAACTAAAAGGAAATAGAAAAACAGACTATAAACCCGGTATAAATTTATATAAAAATACAGAAATTCAAAATGGATATTTTCAAGACTTTATAAATAAAAATTTATTAACACATGATCAAGTAGATAAGTTTTTAAGGTTTCAAAATTCACGAGAAAGGTATGAGGCCTTAAAAGTATTTTGGGATTTTAATGATGAGACTTCTATATACACAAACTTAGCATTTATTTTACAAGAGATTGAAATAGGGATAAAAGATGTTAATGAAAAGATTAGAGAAGTGGAGGTAGATTTAGAAAAATATCAGTTAGATAATAAGTTATTGTTGAGCTTGAATGAAAAAATTTCTTCCATAAATGAATCCTCAGACAAAAGATCAAAAATTGAAATTTTAGATGGTCAAACTAAAAATGCTGAAATTGTTTTAAAACAAGCTATTACCAAAAAATCTATAAATGAAGAGTTCTGGTATAAGTTAAATTATCAGAGTAAAGATATACATTTCTTATTAGAAAATTTCCAATCATTTTCAAATAAGCTTACTGAGTTAGAAAGAAATCAGGAGTTACTAAACAAGTTAATAAAAACAAAAGAAAGTATGGAATTATTTCAAACTAAAGAAAGTACTAAAGAAGAAATTATAATAAATCTAAACAGTCTTGAGAGTAGATTAAATGATATTACATTTTTATTGACTCATCATCAAGAAGTAAAAGAGATAGAAAAGAAACAAAATAACCTTAAAAATGATAAAAATGTATTACTCGAGGAATTAGAGCTTATCAGTAGACAAATAATTAACGTAGAAGAAACCTTATCGAAAAATAATGACTTAATAAGTAATAAGAAATTAGAGTTAAATAATTTTTCTATAAAGCAAAAAAAAGTAAATGAATTTTTAAGATACATAGGGTTAAATGAAAAAAGGTTAAAACTTGAAAGTGAAATGGAATTTATTTCAAATGAATTAGATGTAAATCAAAAAC
>NZ_JBALOA010000042.1:48489-63055 GCF_036962125.1 Neobacillus drentensis | reverse complement strand
TATTGATCGGTTAAATAGATGACATCGTAGTCTTTTAAATTTTTCGGCATCGGAGCAATCGTAAATTTCTGTCCTTCTTTCGGTTCAAATCCTCTGTAATCATCCGTAACTGAATAGGGTTGTTGTCCATTTTTAAAATATTTACCATTATTTAAGATCCATACAAGTCCCTTATGTTCTCTGTAAGAAGAATTTGGGACAGTCTTGTCGACGATTAATACGTTTAGTTTTTTCGCGGGCTGCATTTGCCATAACCAAAAAGGGCTAGTGATTATTATTAAAAAAAGAATCGTATAAAAAAGTAAATAGATTGGTTTTTTCATTCAGAAACACCTTTTCTTTTCATTTCTCCCCAACTTCGATCACCGATGATCATTTGCCATATTCCTTCACATCTCCAATATACGGTCATCGGCCTGTACCAAATAGTTTCAGTTAAGGAATATAAAAATAATTTGATGATATCTGATACCCTTGGATACTTTGTGAGACTCCACTCTTCTAGAAGGACCGCTGTCATTGAAAAAATAGACCCATATAAACACGATAGAAGAAATAACAAGATTGCAAATTCAACATAGATTCCCCCTAGGAATAAACATAATATCATAAAAAGGTAACCTAAGAACTCAATGATTGGACCGAAAAATTCAACAATCCAAAAGTAAGGAAAAGAAATAAAACCGATGGAACCGTATTTCGGGTTAAATGTAATTTTCCTATGTGTCCATAAACTTTCGAACAGGCCTCTATGCCAACGTCTCCTTTGCCTACGTAGAAAAGTTAGATCCTCGGGAACTTCTGTCCAACAAACAGGGTCTGGAACATAAACAATCTTTTTCTTTATACCTTTTTCCTTTAAAAGTCGATGGATTCTAACGACTAATTCCATATCTTCTCCGACAGTATCTGTTTTATATCCCCCAGCTAAAATCACCCAGTGCTTTGAAAAAACGCCAAATGCCCCTGAAATAATTAACAATAGATTATGCCGGCTTAAACCAATTCTCCCCATTAAAAAGGCCCGTAAATATTCGATAATCTGCATAACAACCAAGGGTTTATTTGATAATGCAATTTTTTGAATATGGCCATTTTTAATTTGACAGCCATTGGCAATTCGGACACTTCCGCCTGAGGCAATCACTTCTTCATTGGAGTCAATTATCGGTTTCATTACCTTTAAAAAGGCATCTTGTTCAAGAACAGAATCACCATCTAATGAGCAAAAATAAGGATAGTGAGAAAAGTTAAGACCCACATTCAGTGCATCCGCCTTCCCTCCATTTTCCTTATCAATCAAAAACAAATTAGCTAAAATGTTTGATTGATAGATCCTGCCAATTGGTTTGGTTTCCACTTGTTTTCTAACTACTTTTTTTATTTCCTTCATATCATAATGCTCAATTACTTTTTCAAGTGTGAAGTCGGTTGAACCATCGTTCACCACAATCACTTCAAACTTGGGATAATTGACACTTAATAACGAACGGACACTTTGAATAATACCAGCTTCCTCATTATAGGCTGGGACGATAATGGATACTGGCTTGGTATAAAATTCATCGGAATAATCTTCATATGCTTGAACTCTATCTAGTTGGTACTCCTTTCGTAGTTGAAAAAAAGAGATCACCAAAATCACAGAATAAAACGAAATGACAATTACCATATATATGGCAATAAACCATCCGAAAACCGATACAATATTTCCCCACGCAAAAATCATCATAGCTATACCCCTTTGTGAAGCCATTCCCATGCCATGTCCTTTGCAAATACATCCTTAGAAGTTTCATATACCTCTTGTAAAATCTGGTGCCCATTTGGAAATTGGCTGATTGCTTGTCCAGCTTGGGAACGAACCCACCACGTTTGATCATGTAAAAGTTCAATCAATCTGGAAATCCCTTTTACTTCTTTTAATGAACCAATTAGTTTGGCAGCCACCATTCGTTCTTCCCATTTTGTAGAGTAAAGAAGTTGCAGGTAGGGTTCTGTATTTTTTACATAACCTATTTCTGATAATGCCTTTAGAGCTCGAAGCCTTATTTCCCCTTTATAGGCCGAAAATATATTTTCTAGAAACGGCAAATAATTTAGCTCTCTTTTTAACGAAATAACATCCAGAATGGCCTTTTGCAGAGAAGGGCTACTTTTATGAAAATGAAAAATGAATTGTTCAAATTGTTGTTGCACGAGGCGTCCTAGTATATTTCGATACTCATATTCAGATAAGGAATTGTACTCTGTGGTTAACATCTCAAACATGTTTTCATATTGAAATAAAGCAAGAATCCGAAGGGTATGGATAAGTTCTTCGCGGGAAAGCCGTTTCTTTTTTGTTAGCATGAAGATATCTTCAATAAGGAGATTAAGTTTGAAATCCTCAATATGATAGAGTGTATTCATCCGTTGGCTCCACCTTTTGCTTTTTAACCGTTTACGATAGTAGTCAATTAAATACAAAGAAGCTAAATCTGATAATCGTTTCTTTTCGTCCTCGCCTTCTAATATTTTACTATACCTGCTTAGAAGCTCCTCGATTGCTTTCTGTTCAAGAATGGATTCAGGACTCAGCCCCCTAGAATACCCTCCCTCTGTTAACATGGTAAACAGGATTAATTGATACTTTTCTATATATCGCTCGATTTTCTTCCTGTTGTTAATATCTATTGCTTTTCTTATGGATAGATACATTAATAAAACCACTAATAATCCTAAAATGGTAAGAGATAGAATAGATAGGAAATATAACTCATTCTTCAGCATTCTATCTCATCCTTTTAATTAACCGTTCTATCCTAGCTTGAAATTCTTTTATACTGAAAGGCTTAGTCATATAATCATCTGCTCCCAGCTTTAACGCCCGCTCAATATCCGATTCACTTTTTCTGCCTGTGAGCATAAAAACATGAATATCTCTTCTTTTTTCTATCGTCTTAACCTTTTGAAGAATTTCAATTCCATCCATGACAGGCATAGCACCATCAAGTATTAAAAAATGCTCTCCTATTTCTGCTAAACGGTTAGATTCAAAAAATTGAATGCCATCTTCAAATACTTCAAGGTTTAATTCATAATGATCAAAATTCATAATCTTAAGGATTCTCGTTAGCATTGTTCGAATAATCGCATCATCATCTATGACAGAAACAAACAAGGTTTTTTTGAATTGTTCAAGTGGAGTTAAATTACTTATTTCCACTCTGGCTCTACCATTTTCTTTTGCTTTGTATAGGGCAAGGTCCGCTGCTTTTAGGGCTGATTCCAATAATATTTCCGGATGATTCACCGTAAACACTCCAGCAGAGAATGTGACAGAATAAACCCCGCCTTCTTTATCGAATTGAACCTTAGAGAAATCGTTTATTAGTCTTGTAACTATTTCTACACCTTCATTTTGATTGGTGTTTTGAAAAAGGATGACAAACTCTTCTCCTCCATATCTAAAAACAGTATCAGAACTTCTGGTCGCTTGTTTTAAAAAGTTAGCAAAGGTCTTCAGGACTTTGTCCCCTGAAAGATGGCCAAATGTATCGTTTATGTATTTAAAATGGTCGAGGTCTAAGATGGCAATACTAAAAATTTGTTTTGTCCTTATTAAGTCTTTGATATTTCGCTCAAAAACATCAAGAAGAAATTTACGATTGTATAGTTGGGTTAATTCATCCAACAAGACAGATTGGTCAAATATTTTCTTTCTCTTTAAAAGACGTTCAATTCGAACAGTCAATTCCTCCATATCCAGTGGCTTTTCAATAAAATCATCTGCACCCAATTTGTAGGCAGTAATTCTTGTTTGCCGGTCATTTATATTACTCGTTATAATTTTAGGGACGAATTGCTGATTATTATGATTTTGGAAATCACCCAAAATTTGAAAACCACTAATATCTTGTAAGTGCAGATCAATGATTACACAATCAGGATTTAAATCGAAATACTGTGTTATAGCCTTTCTGGGTTCTGTATTGGCTACGACCATCCAGCCCTGTCCTTCAAGGCTTTCCTTTACTTTGATCAACATTGAAACATCTTCATCAATGATTTGGATGAGGGGAACATTTTCAACTTTTTTATAATCATTTATCTCCATTAGAAATCTACTCCCTGATTGAAATCATTCAAATTCGGTTCTTTGTTTTTACTATGCCCTTTTTACGGTGCAGTTTTTTCTGTATTTAAAGTTTATTATTAATAAAACTGTGTGTCACCTAAATTCACTTTAAATGTCGAAAAATATTCTTTTTTGTCAATTTTTCTTCAAAAGGATAAAAAAAGGACCCATTTAAATGGATCCGAATTTACTATTATAGCAAGTTCTTAACTTTGCTTGTACAACTGTCCATAGCCGCCATAATGGAACCCCTAAATTGCTTTTCCTCTAAGGTAACAACGGCTTCAATTGTTGCTCCGCCTGGGGTACAAACATTATCTTTTAACTCTCCAGGATGCTTCCCCGTTTCGAGAACCATTTTTGCCGACCCCAAAACTGCTTGAGCAGCGAGCCGATACGATTGATCCCTAGGTATTCCTTGCCTGACCCCGCCATCAGCCATTGCCTCTATTAACATATAGACATATGCTGGAGAGGATCCACTGATAGCAGGGACGGCATCCATAAGCTTTTCGTCTAATCGTTCCGTCTTACTAAAGGTCTGAAATATTTTTTCCACCTGAACGACCTCAGCTTCACTGAGTTCATCATTTGCACAAATCACACTCATGCCTTCTCCAACTACGGATGGTGTATTAGGCATTGTCCTAACAGCCTTCACACGGAAGCCGAATGAATTCTCAATATCCTTTAATGTTATTCCAGCAGCAATAGTTACTACGATAGTTGAATATTTTATATGTTCCCTAATTTCTTCTATGACAGCTGCGTAAAGATCTGGTTTTACCGCAAGAATAAGGATGTCAGCAAACTCAGCAACATCGCTATTATTTAATGAAGTAACTATTTCATACTTTTGTTCGACTATATTCTTTGTTTCTTCTGTCTTAGTGCTTGCCATGATATTTTCTTTTGAAATCGTTTGTGATTTTACCATGCCTTCCATCATTGCCTGAGCCATTTTTCCTGCCCCAATAAAACCTATCTTATTTTTCAAATTAAACTCCCCACCTATTTATACATTTCATTTTCTAGTACGATGATGTTTTCTGCGTACTTCGTTCTCCCTATTTCTTTGGTATTTTCAACCAACCTATATATATTATCACAACATTGTTTAGCACCTAGAACTAATAGCGGCACACCGATGAAATCAATATGCAAACCTCTTGAGAACAATCCACCCATAGACATGGCAAAGGGCACAGTTGGAGAGGTATTGGAGAAGATGATTTTTTCGTCAAATTTAAATTTTTCTTGCAGCAATAAACTCATGTCCTTTAATGCAGGAACGACATATTTGTTTCGTTTCCTTCCGATTGTATAAACAGAATTCCCATCCTCATCAATCCCATGAAAAATAATCTTGCCAAAATCATCTTTTGTTAACTTGTTAAAATAGGGTACCTTTAATATTTCATCTTTTGTCAATTTACGTTCAGATTGTGGTAATTGTTTTAAATGGTAGGCCGCGGCTAATGAGGTTGTATGTGTCCCACCAAAATCATTATAGATATAAATCATAGCATCATCCCTAAAATTTACTATCTATAATATGCTCTATAAATGAACACATAATTCTTAGTTTGAACTAAGAAAAAAGAAGTTTATCACAAATGGATAAACTTCTTTACAACTACTTATTTAAATCCTTCGGTGAAAACGCTCCTGGAAGAAGTTCCTTAACTTTAATTTTTAAAAGATCACCTTTTAAATTTGTTAGGACAACATCCATTTCTGGATCACAAAGCTCGGAAATCACTTGGCGACACGCCCCACAAGGTGATACAGGTCCATCAGTATCTGCCACAACAACGAGCGAATCAAATTGAGTAACACCCTCGGAGTATGCTTTGAACAATGCAGTTCGTTCAGCACAGTTTGTCATACTGTAGGCTGCATTTTCAATGTTACAGCCATGAAATACTTGACCATCTTTTGATACTAGGGCCGCACCAACTTTGAAATTAGAATAAGGGACATAAGCAAATTCCCTTGCTTTATTTGCTTCAACGATAAGGTCTTTCTTTTCCATCCTTTTCACACTCCAACAATAATTAATGCTGAACTAGTTTCGTAACCCAATCAAGTATGATACTGCCAAGGTAAACCCCGACAATACCCATTACTCCTGACAATACTGGAGGTGCTGGGATTGGAAGCTTTAGAAATTTAAACAACATACCTACAAGTAATCCTGCAATTAAAGCCAATACTACATCTCTCATCTAAATTACCTCACATTAAAAATTATTAGTAATTACTTAAAGATAGTTCACCTTTACTAATCGAAACACCAGAACTTGCACCAATTCGTGTTGCTCCAGCTTCAATCATGGCTAATGCATCTTCTCTGCTGCGAACCCCGCCTGATGCCTTTACTCCAACCTCTGGTCCAACGGTTTGACGCATTAAGCGAATATCCTCAACAGTTGCTCCACCGGTCGAAAAACCAGTAGATGTTTTAACATAGTCTGCCCCAGCTTTAACAGAAATTTCACATGCTCTAATTTTTTCTTCTTTTGTTAACAAACAAGTTTCAATGATGACCTTTACCAATGCTTTCCCTTTAGCAGCTTCGACAACCGCACGGATATCTCTCTCAACCAAGTCATCTTGCATATCTTTTAGTGCGGCAACATTAATTACCATATCGATTTCATTGGCACCATTTTCAATCGCATTTTTTGTTTCAAATGCTTTTGTTTCAGGTGTGGTTGCACCAAGAGGAAAACCAATTACTGTACATACTTTTACTTCAGGTGTATTGGTCAGCAGTTTTGCAGCGGTACTAACCCAAGTAGGATTTACACACACAGAGGCAAATAAATATTCCTTTGCTTCTTCAACTAATTTTAGAATTTCTTCTTTTGTTGCATCTGCTTTTAATAATGTATGGTCAATCATATTAACTACATTTTGTGTCATGCTCTCGTCCCCCAAAAAGTAAAATTTTTATATAAGATGTTATTGTCGATTATCACAATGTAACTATATCAAATACATTGAACATTTGTAAATACTTTTATGAACAAATGTAAAATAATTTTCACAAAAACTTGATATTTACTCTTTATCAAGTAAAAATTGTGCTGTAAATTGATCCGTCACAAGCACGTTGGCATACCCTCCTTTTAATGCTCCGTATATTCCTTCAATTTTATTAGGTCCACCTGCTACAAGAATAGAATGATCCTTTTTCTTTAAATCATCCAAATTCACTCCTAATGTCCTTTCATTTAGGCTCTCATTGCATATGTTCCCATTCTCGTCAAAGAAACGGGAGCAAATATCACCAACAGCTTTTCCATAAAGAGAATCCAAATCACTCTCTGTAAAATATCCTAACTGGAACAATAAAGAATCTGTTTTCATTGGTCCAATCGTAAATAGGGCTATATTTGCCTGACTGCCTAACTCGAGGATTTTCCGTATATGACGGTCTGCCTCCATTGCCTGCTTAACAACAACATGGTCGACTATTGCTGGCAGTGGAAGATTATGCGGGGTCGTATGAAAAGCTTTACCAAATAGATATAATATCTCCGATGCATACGTATTTGTTTCAGCGTGGCTTACCCCACCTTTTAGTTGAACAACTTTTACCCCTTTTACAAGTTTCTGCCTTAGTTCAACGGCAATATGATTGAGCGTTGTTCCCCATGTCACACCGATGATGTCATCATCCTTTATTATTTCATCAAGATAAATGGCAGCTTTTTCCCCTAGATAATTCTTTATCATGTGGTCTTCATATTGTGGAATGGAAGAGACAATTGCTTTTTTCAGTTTGAACTTTTTCTCAAGTTGTTTTGCAAGATTCTCAACGTCTTCGAGAGGGTCCAAAATATTGATTTGGACAATACCGTCACTTTTCGCCTGCTGCAATAATCGAGACACAGTTGGACGGGAAACACCTAGTTTTTTAGCAATTTCATTTTGATTATAATCCAATAGATAATATAGTTTGGCTGCTTCAATGACTTTCGATAATTTTTCACGATCCACTGTTATCACCTTATTTGATTTATATTTTCTCTTAATTGTAGCAAAAAAAGCATTTTTTATCACGGTTATTTACATTTGTAAAAGTTTCTATGAATTTTATTTCAATTAGAAAATGCATTTTCAGTATCTATGTGGGGAACATTTAAAAGAAATCACTGGTTGGACTTAAGAATATAGACACGAAAGCGTCATCCGCGACTTATCAATTCTTCTGTTTAATATTACAGGAAAATCATTCCTTTTTAAGGAGGCGTTACTGTGCAGAAATTGGGTGGATATATCTATCGATATCGAAAGTCGGTACTCCTAATTTGGGTTCTAATAATTCTACTACTAGGATTTTTTGCCTTAAGATTACCCACCGTTCTAAGTGGAAACGGTTTTGAGTATAAAGGAGAATATAATCAAACACGTAAACTTCTGGAGCAAGATTTTGGACATCCTAAATCCTCCATTATCATTGTTTTCGAAAAAGATAAAACTGTTAGTAATGAGGATTTTAGAAAATTTATTCAAACATATTTTGACCGATTAAATGATTTTGATGATGCTAATCAAATAATCTCCCCAATGGACCGGGAAGGGATGGTAAAAAATTATTACGCCTATGGGATTCTTACTTTTAACAAGAATGCCGAAAGCCTTGGGAAAGAAATCACCGAATTAAAGACTCTGCTTCAAAATAAACCGGGACTTAAGGCTACTATGACTGGAGAGCCCATTATTGTTCAAGACCTTAACACGGCAAGCCAGGAAGATTTAGCAAAAGCCGAAATGATTGGGCTTCCAATTGCCCTACTCGTTCTTATTCTCGCATTTGGAGGTCTTATTGCTGCATCTCTCCCAATTGTCATTGGTGTCGTTTCTATCCTTTGTACGATGGGAACAGTTTACTTCTTTAGTTATCGCGCGGATTTATCTATCTTTATATTAAATATTGTTCCAATGATTGGCTTGGCGCTAAGTATTGATTTTGCCTTGTTATTTATTAATCGCTATAAAGAAGAATTGACATCGAAATCCATTGAAGCCGCCCTTGAAACCACAGTTGCAACTGCAGGCCGTGCGATAATCTTTTCAGGACTTTGTGTATTTATTGGTTTATCAGCTTTGTGGTTCATCAAAATTGATATTTTTCAAAATGTTGCACTTGGCGGAATGACTGTTGTATTAATTTCTGCCGTTTGTGCATTAACCTTTCTTCCTGCGCTGCTTGGCCTATTGGGACATAAAATCAACAGATTAAGTATTTTTCATTCTGTAGACAAACAAAGAAGTTTTTGGTATAGGTTTGCAAAGTTTGTGATGAAACGGCCGGTTCTTATGTCTGTAGCGGCACTTACAATTCTTTTAGCAGGATTAATTCCTCTTAAACAAATGGTCTTAGCAATACCTGGGACGGAATCCCTGCCACCAGATTATCCCTCAAGGACTGCTTTGGAAATTTATAAAGACCATTTTGATAACAAAGAAAAACGCGAGGAAAAAAAAGTGACAATCGTCCTGGAATCGAACGGTAGTATGGTGGAAAAACACAATCTTGTAAAAGTTAATCAGCTAATTCACAAGCTTGAAAAAGATCCGCTTGTGAATGCCATCAATTCACCTTTCTCTGCAACTGGACTGAAGGATGTAAATCAACTTTATCAAGTCCTTACCTACGGGAATAAAACAAACCTATCTCCAGTTATCGACTATTTTATTAGAGATAATAAGATGCTCTTAGAGGTCTATTTAAAAACTGAGGAACATTCTGCTAAAGCCAGACAATGGGTAAGTGATTGGTCAAAGAAGGATTTAGGTTTACAGGCTTCATTTGGCGGGTCCATTAAATTCGAACAAGAAATTTTTGCTGAGATATACAAAAAGGCTCCCAAGGGGCTCTTAATGATTATTATTTCTACGTTTGTAATCCTAATGGCAGCTTTTCGTTCTATTCTCATTCCTTTAAAAGCAATTTTAATGAACATTTTAAGCCTTGGGTGCACATTTGGAATCTTGGTCTGGATTTTCCAGCAAGGTCATTTTGGAATAACACCAGTGGATATTGCGCTAATTTTACCTGTTTTTGTTTTCACTTTGGTCTTTGGACTATCAATGGATTATGAGGTGTTTCTCATTGCGAGAATTCAAGAGTTTTATTTAAAAACAGGAGATAATAGTGAAGCGACAATCGCTGGGTTGACTTTTACTAGTAAAATTATTACCTCAGCCGCCGCGATTATGATCGTCGTCACTGGTGCTTTTGCCTTTACTGGCGTTATGCCTGTCAAGCAACTAGGGGTAGGTATTGCCATTGCGATCTTCATAGATGCAACAATTGTTAGAATGGTCTTAGTTCCTGCATTGATGAAATTACTGGGTGATTGGAATTGGTGGTTTTTTGGCTTTGATTATAAAAAACAGTTTAGAATGAAAAAGAAGCCAGCCTGAAAATAGGCTGACTTCTTTTTATACTTTTCCGATAAATTATCGGAAGGTCTTCCTTAAATGTTCTTTGCGTATAATTCATTCGGAAATTTACTTAAAACAACATACAAGCTGACTGGTTCTTTTCCACTATTATTAAAGGACATTTCTTCTTCGCTAGTAACATGGATCAAATCTGCCTCTGCTACTTCTGTTTCTTTCCCATCAATAATAATTGTACCGTTACCACTAACTACATAAATATAAACTTCTGTTCCAGGATGCTTATGTTTGGGCAATTGCTGGTCTGGTAAAAAATTCAACATAAAGGCAGTCGTTTCACCTTTTTTATAGATAATTCTTTTTGTAAATTTTTCTTCACTATATTCCATATAAGCTTTAACTGAATTCTTTTCCATTATTGATTCCTCCAGCTTCATTATATTTACATTTTAATTGAAAACGATTTTCAACTAAGTGAGACACATCACTTTACATATTATTTCACAATGATTTTATTTTAATATAAAAAGCCAGCTTTGCAGCTGACTTTCACTTAAGAAATTCCCACTGTAACAAGTGAAGCTCCCTTTTTTAAGGCCAGCTTGTTTATGTCAAGTAAATGATGTTTATCCTCTGAAAGAACTTTCTTTAAGGATTCAATTACTGAATCAGCAGAAACAATTTTCGTATATTCCAAAAATGCTCCTAATAATATCATATTTGCAACTCGGGAATTTCCAAGATCGTTAGCTAAATCTGTTGCAGTTAATTCAATAATCTTTATATCTTTACGGTTAGAATTTCTTACCACCAAAGATGAATTAATCACTAATAAACCACCAGGACGAATTCGAGGCTCAAATTTATCAAATGAAGGGTTATTTAAAACAATTGCTGTAGATGGATTGGTAACAAGGGGCGACCCTACCGGCTGATCACTTACCACAACCGCACAATTTGCTGTTCCTCCCCTTTGTTCTGGTCCATAAGAAGGTAACCACGAAACTCCTTTACCTTCTAACATCCCTGCATAAGCAATAAGCTGTCCCATCGACATAACTCCCTGACCGCCAAAGCCTGCAATAATCATTTCTTCAAGCATCAGATCATTTCACTCCCTCTTTGTTTTTATAAATACCAAGAGGATACACAGGAACCATACTATCTTTCACCCATTCAAGCGATTCGGCTGGGTCTAGTCCCCAGTTGGTTGGACAAGTAGATAATATTTCTACCATTGAAAACCCTAACCCTTTTTGTTGTGTTTCAAATGCTTTTCGAATTGCTCTTTTTGCCTTTTGGATATGCTGGACATCATGGGAGGAGACCCGCTCTATATAGGCAGCACCATCTAGTGTGGCGATCATTTCAGAAACTTTTATTGGCGACCCTTGGATGCTTGCATCCCGGCCGAATGGTGTTGTAGCAGTTTTTTGACCTATCAGTGTGGTTGGAGCCATTTGTCCACCTGTCATGCCATAAATGGCATTATTAACAAAAATAACGGTAATATTTTCCCCTCGAGCAGCTGCATGAATCACTTCACTTATACCGATTGAAGCAAGGTCACCGTCCCCTTGGTAAGTAAAGACAAAGCGATTAGGCAAAACCCGTTTCACCCCTGTTGCTACTGCAGGGGCTCTGCCGTGAGCTGCTTGTGTCATATCACAATTAAAATACTCGTACGATAACACTGAACAACCGACCGATGCAACCCCAATGGTATCTTCTAAAATATCCATCTCTTCTAAAACCTCTCCAACTAGACGATGAATGACACCATGGGTACAGCCAGGACAATAATGTGTAGGTTTATCAGTCAACCCGCTTGTTTTTTTAAACACAGTTTTCATTGTCATACTGACACCCCTCCTCCTGCCACTGAAATAAGCTTCTCGTAAATTTCTTCTTGGGTTGGAACAACTCCACCCGTCCGCCCAAAAAAGTCCACAGGTGCATGCCCATTTACGGCAAGCCTAACATCCTCAACCATTTGCCCAGCACTCATTTCAACAGAAATATAAGCTTTAATTCGCTCCCTAGTTTCAATAAATGGTTTTTCAGGAAATGGCCAAAGTGAGATGGGCCGGATTAAGCCAACCTTAACCCCATTTTGTCTAGCCCTATTTATGGCGTTCATCGTTATCCTAGCAACTGTTCCGAAGGCGACCATGACAATTTCCGCATCATCAGTTTGATAGGTTTCATAACGAACCTCGTTTTGTTTGATTCGAGCAAATTTCTGCTGCAGACTCCAATTACGTTTTTCTAAACCTTCGGCATCAAGCTCCAGTGAGGTAACGATTTTCGGACCGCCATCACCACGTGTTCCTGTTGTTGCCCACGGCTTTTCCATCTTTTGTTGTTCTAACCGATCCATAAACTCAACCGGCTCCATCATCTGGCCAAGCATTCCATCGCCCATTAAAATTACCGGAGTACGGTACCGGTCAGCGATATCAAAAGCATCCTGTGTCAATTCAACGATTTCCTGCAAACTTGCTGGGGCTAGTACTGGGATATTATAATCGCCATGTCCCCCCCCTTTTGTCACTTGAAAATAGTCTGATTGAGCGGGCTGGATGTTTCCTAGGCCCGGACCTCCACGAACAATATTACAAATAACAGCAGGAAGTTCGGCACCGACCAAATAAGAAATGCCTTCCTGTTTTAAGCTAAAACCTGGGCTTGAAGAAGAAGTCATTACCCTGACGCCCGTACTAGCTGCACCATATACCATGTTGATAGCGGCAATTTCACTTTCTGCTTGGAGGAATAAACCTCCCACTTCTGGAAGCCTTCTAGCCATATAGGCAACCAGTTCACTTTGCGGTGTAATAGGATAACCAAAGAAATATTTACACCCCGCATGAACGGCAGCTTCAGCAATTACTTCATTTCCCTTCATTAACACTTTCCCCATTGATAACGCTCCCTTCAATTCACACCGTTTGCAATATTTTTACTGGACGATAAACCGCAATAACAGCATCAGGACAAATTTGCGCACACTTAGCACAACTAATACAATGTTCCTGGTCGGTCACTGCTGCTGGCCGATACCCTTTGCCATTCAAATAATCTGCCAGAAAAATGACATTTGTTGGGCAAACTTGGACGCAAAGACTACAAGATTTGCAGATATCCTCATTAAAAATAACCTT
Organism: Neobacillus drentensis; assembly: GCF_036962125.1. Taxonomy (GTDB): domain Bacteria; phylum Bacillota; class Bacilli; order Bacillales; family Cytobacillaceae; genus Neobacillus; species Neobacillus drentensis_B. Next base: position 49,351 of record NZ_JBALOA010000042.1, on the reverse strand, counting down.
TTTTTCCATGATGAATCCTCCCCTTTACCTTTCCCAAGGTAATTTCATATAGCGCTCAATAAAGACAACGTTATGACTTTTCGCAAATTTATCTGCTTCTTTTTGCATGTGTTTGGAAATAGTCGTAAATAAAAATGGAATTTGAAGTTTTTCTGCCAATTCACCAGATAATTCAAAACCATTTTCAATATCTTGCATGGTGGTTTCACACCCAATATTAGAATTATTTATGATTCCAGTTACCTGTAGTCGAGAAGCATCTTCAATCTGTCCAATAGTGTAAAGAGCTCCCTCTAATGTACTTACATAAGGACGATTCTTATTGAGAACAAATAGAAGCTCAGGGCTATAGCCCTTCCATTCATGATAATATTGTCCGAGAGCTGTTGCGCCGTCCTTATCACCACCTGCATCGACTATGACTCTGTACCTATGATCGTGCATAACACGATAAATCTCACCTGATACAATTGGTAGGTCTGACGTAGCGAGATGACTCTTTGGTGAAATTAATTCAATATCATGCTCCTTAAATGTACTTGCTACATCACGTGATCGGTAGTAAGGGTTAATTATATCTAAATCATTAATTGCCACTTTTTTATACTTTTGGCGTTCTGTTATTGCTAAATTAATAGCTATCTCTGTTTTCCCACTGCCAAAATGGCCAGATAAGATGGTAATCCTTTTATGTGGACTCACTAATTGAATCACTCCTCAAAAACATGTAAGCGTTTCCAATACCAAATTCCAAAATTATATGGAAAATTATTCTCCTTACATTATATGATATATATTACTCAAACCGCTTTGATGAAAGTCACAATTCACGGGATTGTCAAAAAGAAAAGCGGAAGCGCCC
>NZ_JBALOA010000042.1:968-48396 GCF_036962125.1 Neobacillus drentensis | reverse complement strand
GTAGGGCGGAGAGCGAAGGACAATAGCCGCTAGGGCGCTTGCGCTAGACAGTAGTCTAAGTTCAAATACTTATACTTATCACAGAAAAAAAGAAGTTCCAAGGAACTTCTTCTGTTACATCATGTAGGAGAGTATTACCTTCTGAGGAAGGTCTGGTACACTATTGTTCTTTCTTTTTAGACGCTCACAAGAAGGCATTTCATATGAAAAGTCCTCAACGTTTTGAGGGATTATGCCCTTTTGTTGTAATTCCTCAAATACTATTTGCATTCCTTCTTCGGTTGTGAGTGTTTCCTCTGAAGCGTCCATTTTGAAACATTCCACGCATGTTTCAATAATATTCTCATCTATTTGTTCTTGGGTAAATACCAATTTTGCTCCTGCAATATTTTCTACTTCACTATTTTCTAATTCAATAATTGTTGTGATATTCATTTTCATTTTACCTCCAGCATTAATTTCCTTCATTATAAAAGACTTTTATAAATGAAACCTATTGAAAGCGTTCTTTTCATTTTTTATACATATATTTTTGACAATTTACTGTCTTTTTCAAATAAATGCCCCCTCCAAAGTACAACACTATAAGTAATATTACCAGCTATCATAATTCTAGTAGGAAAACAAATACTAAAAGAAATTTTAAAGTAAAACTATGGGGGGAAGCTAATTGAATACCAAGATTTTTATTTTCCTTATTATCCTTTCACTTTTTGAAATATCTCATCCTTCAGTTCCCAACGCTGAGACTGTTCCAATTCAAGCGGGAGCTGTCAATTTACGTATCCTAGAAACAACTGATATACATGCATCCTTAGTGAATTATGATTATTATCAAACAAAAATAGACAATCGTATTGGCCTTGTAAAAACAGCAACGCTTATCCGGAGGGCTAGAAAAGAGGTACCAAACTCATTATTATTTGATGATGGTGATCACTTAAAAGGAAATCCATTAGGAGAGTATTTAGCAAGAATTCGAGGGCTCCACAAGGGAAGGATACATCCTGTTTATCGTGCTTTTAATTCGTTAAACTATGATGCTGTTGCAATTGGTAATCACGAATTTAACTACGGATTAGCCTTCTTAAATACTGCTATAAAAGGGGCAAATATGCCGGTCCTGAATGCGAATGTTTATTCAGTTAAAAAGAAAAAGCCCTACTTTACTCCATATGTCATTTTGAAAAGGAAGGTTGTTGACCAAAATGGGGAAACTCAAAATCTAAACATTGGAGTAATAGCTTTTATGCCAACCCAGATAATGAAGTGGGACAAAGCGAACCTTGAAGGTAAGGTTATTGCAAAACCAATTGTTGAAACAGCCAAAGAGTTTATTCCCCTCCTAAAAACAAAAGGAGCGGATATTATTATTGCTCTTGCCCATACAGGTATTAGCTACGAACCATATAATACTGATTCAGAAAATGCCGTCTATTATTTAACAAAGATACCTGGAATCGATGTCATTTTAGCAGGACATTCCCATAATATCTTTCCAGGTCCAGCGTATGGAAATTCTCCCAACACCAATATCAAAACGGGACAAATCAATGGAAAACCAGTTGTGATGGCAGGAGCTTTCGGAAGCCGTCTTGGGATTATTGACCTTACTATCAAAAAAAGGGATGGCAAATGGAAGGTGGTAAAAGGGATAGCCGAAACTAGACCAATTGCGAATGATTTAGGAAAGTCTCTTGTTAAAAGGGATAAACGTCTCTTTCATTTAGTTAATCCTGAGCATCAAGAAACGGTTGATTTTATTAATAAATTAGGGCTTTAAAGGGAATATTTTCTTTACTTTCATAGTATACTCTTATAAAATTATATAAATAATATATGGTGTATTTACTAGGGGGAGTCTGTCAAACAGGCTCCTTTTTGTCATTTTTCAAGAATTCACTATATAAATACTTGGGAGAAGAGGTTGCTGGATGTCAACACAAGCACTAATTGCTATTGGTGTATTCTTAATTAGTTATGCCTTTATCGTCACTGAAAAAATCCATCGCACCATCATTGCAATGACTGGTGGAATTATGATGGTGCTGCTAGGAATTGTTGGGCAGGAAAAGGCCTTGCACCATATTGATTTTAATACACTAGGGTTACTGACTGGTATGATGATTATTGTGGCAATTACAACTGAGACAGGCCTATTCAAATACATAGCCATTTTAGCCGCAAAAAAAGTGAAAGGCGATCCCTTAAAAATTTTACTGGCACTCGGAACCATCACCGCATTAGGTTCAGCCTTTTTAGATAATGTAACAACCGTTTTACTAATGGTTCCGGTTACATTCAGTATCACAAGACAACTGCGTGTCAATCCAATACCCTTTTTAATTACAGAAATTATCGCATCGAATGTTGGAGGAACATCTACACTTATAGGTGACCCGCCAAATATTATGCTTGGAAGCGCCGTGAAAGAACTCACCTTTATGGCATTTATTAATAATCTTACAGCTATTTCATTTTTTGTTCTGTTTGTTAATATCGGAATATTGGCATTTATTTATCGAAAGCAGCTTCGAACATCTGATGACCTAAAAGCAAATCTAATGGATTTAGATGAAAAGGAAGAAATCACCGATAAAAGATTGTTGATTAAATCTTTAGTTTCCCTTTCTCTGACTATTCTGGGTTTCTTTTTTCATCAACTTCTTCACATTGAATCCGCAACCGTCGCATTGGCAGGTGCATTTCTACTCCTTCTCCTTACAGGAGAAAAGTATTTAGATAAAGCCTTTTTAAAAGTAGAATGGACAACGATTTTCTTCTTTATTGGTCTATTTGTATTGGTATCAGGATTGATAGAGACAGGGGTAATTTCATTAATAGCAGATTATTCAGTCCACCTTACGGGGGGTAATGTGACATCAACCTCTCTGTTAATTCTCTGGGTTAGTGCAATTGCATCCGCATTTATTGATAACATTCCATTCGTTGCTACCATGATTCCAATGATCAAGGATATGGGGGAACTCGGAATTAATAATTTAGAACCACTTTGGTGGAGCCTTTCATTAGGGGCATGTCTGGGTGGAAACGGTACATTAATAGGGGCAAGTGCAAACGTAATAGTTGCTGGGCTTGCTGCAAAGGAAGGATATCCGATTACGTTTGGCAAATTCTTATTAATTGCTTTTCCGTTAATGATTTTATCGATAATCATCTGTACCGTTTATATTTATTTAAGATATTTAATTTAGGGGGCCTAATGATGAGGGTATCTTATACATTTGACGAGCAGCTTCTTAGTCTGCAGGAAACGGCAAACGAGGAAGATTTTGAATTCTCTCTAACTCTGGTTGCAAAAGATGGAAGAAGCAAAATGGAAAAAATCCGTGAGCATTTTGATGCTAATAACATCTTAACTGATATTCATTTCTATATACACCCGAATAATAGATTTCAAATAATTGTAAGAAAAGATTTTTATAATGAATTTATCATCGAATTATTTCGACAACAACTTATCCAAGAGATTAAGTGGATATAAATAAGAGGCTGCCTTCCTTATGGCAGCCTTTTATCTATATTATTGAATTGTCATAAATAATTCCTTTATTGAATGTATTTCCACTGGTTTACCGATGTAGTAACCTTGGGCAGAGTCACAATTACCTCGTTGCAAATACTTTAATTGCTCAAAAGTCTCTACACCTTCTGCGACCACTTTTAATTTCAACGTACGGGCAAGTGAAATTACTGCATCAGTAATTGCTAAGTTTGCATCATCCATTTCCAAATTCATAATAAATGATTTATCGATTTTTAAGACATCAATCGGGAAGTTTCTTAAATAACTTAATGAGGAGAAACCAGTTCCAAAATCATCTATAGAAATGGTTATTCCAAGCGCTTTAAGGTTATTTAGAACAATTGCTGCTTCTTCTGGTCTTTTCATAATGGTGCTCTCGGTCAATTCTAAATCTAATGAACAGGGTGGCAAACCAGTCTCAGTCAGAATGGTCCTAATCACTTCTTCTAGGTTTTGTTTATGGAATTGTTGTGGTGAAATATTTACACTAACAGATAACTCTGAGAATCCTTCATCATGCCATTGCTTACATTGTGTGCATGCTTCTCTTAATACCCACTCCCCAATTGGGGCAATCAGTCCAGACTCCTCTGCTATTTGTATAAAGGAATCTGGGAAGAGTAGTTGATTATCGTTGCTTTTCCAGCGTATTAGTGCTTCCATTCCATAAATTTTTCCTGTCTTTAAATCCATCTTCGGCTGATAATGAAGGATAAATTCATCTTTTTCTAAAGCCTGACGTAAATTAATTTCCATATCCATTCGAACCATTGCATGGACCTTCATATTGGGAGTAAATAATGAATAGCAATTTCTCCCCTTTTCCTTGGAGTGGTACATGGCAAGGTCTGCATTTTTGATAAGAGTATTTATATCTTCTCCATGTTGGGGGTATAAACTAATACCAACACTGGGTGAAATGTTAAATTTTTGATTATATACCGTAAATGGCTCAGACATCACCATTAATAGTTGCCTGCATAGTTCACATGCTTTTTCAGCATTCCGTAAATTAGGAACTAAAATGATAAATTCATCTCCACCGAATCTTGCCAGTATTGTCTCTTCACCGAGCGCCGCTTTTAATCTCTCAGCAACTGATTGCAATAACACATCACCAGCCTGGTGTCCCAAACTATCATTAATTACCTTAAAATGATCTAAATCGAGAAGAAACAACCCCAACAAGGGTTTCGCATTTTCATGAATCAATTGGTATTTTTCAAGGTATGATTTAATAAACCAGCGATTGGGCAGCCCAGTCAATGCATCATGATAGGCCATATGCGCTATCCTTTTCTCTGCCCGTTTTAACTCGGTAATATCCAAACTAAAGCCTAGTAGAAATTCTTCCTCTGATTCTGGAAGTTGTATAATCGTTTTACCAGAGTACATATAGTATTCCTTGCCTTGGAAACCTGCAAGTGCTTCGGAGGTAATCATACTGCGTTTCCTCCATACTTCAAGGTCAATTTTCCGGTTTACTTGAGCAATATGCTCTGGAAAAAAATCAAAGACCGTCTTACCAACTAACTCTTCAAGTTTCATACCATTTAATTCACATGCTTGTTTATTTGCAAAAATGGTTCTCCCCTCAGGATCTTCTAAAAAGACATTAATAGGTAAGGCGTCAAGAACCATAGAGTGTAGTGAGGAATTAAGACGGAGCTCCTTTGAAAGTTCTTGTTCTCTTTTTTCAAGCTCTGCTATCCTTGATTTTAATATTTCAATGTCATCAGTTTTTTGGGAATGTTGGCTCACTAAATGATCCCGCCTTTGGCTAAACAAATCTTAATTATATTGTAAATCTGTTTTTCCTGCTATTATTTTTGATTTCTAACAATTTCATGAAAACAGAAGGACTTTTGAAAAATTTTAAAAAAGCTGCTGCTAGGGTTTTCCTAGCAGCAGCTTTTTACTTAATTACTAAGTTCTTTAAAACGTTTAACGACATTTTCAACTGTAAATCCATATTTCTCAAGTAGTACACTTTCAGGTGCGGATGCACCAAATTGATTAATAGCGATAACACTGCCAGCATCCCCGATATATTCTCTCCAACCGATTGCTGAACCCATTTCAATAGCAAGACGTGCCTTTATATTTTTAGGCAGTATGGCTTCTTTATATTCTGGCGACTGTTGCTCAAAACGATCCCAGCTTGGCATGCTGACTACTGATACATAAATCCCTTCACGTTCAAGCTCTTTTTGAGCAGCCATAGCTAAGGATACTTCTGAACCTGTTGCAAGCAATAATCCGTTACTCTCGCCGTTTGCTTTGGAAACAATGTATGCACCCTTTTTAACACCTTCATAAACCGTTTGTTGCGGAAGTGCTAGGGTTGGCAGGTCCTGACGTGTTAATACAAGGGCTGTTGGAGTGTCTCTGCTTTCAATGGCTAATCTCCACGCAGCAACAGTTTCCTTCGCATCTGCAGGACGGAGAATGGAAATTTCCGGCATTGCACGTAATGCTGCTAGTTGTTCAACTGGTTCATGTGTTGGTCCGTCTTCACCAACAGCGATGCTATCATGTGTAAACACATAAGTTACCGGAAGCTTCATTAATGCCGCTAATCGAATCGCTGGACGTAAGTAGTCAGAAAATACGAAGAAGGTGGACCCGAATACTTTCACACCACCATGAAGTGCCATCCCATTTAAGGCAGCACCCATTGCAAATTCACGAACACCAAACCAAATATTACGACCTGCAAAACTATCAATATAGTAATTGTTTTCTGCTGTAATGGTTGTTTTGTTTGATCCTGCTAAATCAGCAGAGCCCCCGATAAATTGTGGAACCACATTGGCTATTGCATTTAATGTTTTCCCTGATGAAGCACGAGTCGCAAATTTTTCACCTTCTGTAAAAGCAGGCAATACTTCTTCCCAATTTGCCGGAAGCTTATCATTTAATGCCGATTCCAATAGCTCAGCTAGGTCAGGATATTCCTTCTGATAGCCGGAATATAATTCATTCCAAGTATTTTCTTTTCGTTGTCCCTCTAGGGTAAATTCGTTGAAATACTTTTTTACTTGTTCTGGAACGAAAAATGGCTCAACAGACTCCCATTCGTAGGCAGCTTTTGTTAACTTAATTTCTTCTTTTCCAAGTGGAGAACCATGGGAAGCAGATTTACCAGCTTTATTAGGTGATCCGTAGCCGATTACTGTTTTAACCTCTATTAATGTAGGGTGATTCAATTCGGCTTTTGCTTCTTGTAAGGCTTTTTGAATAGCATCGGTATCATTTCCATCTTCAACCCGAAGCACTTGCCAGCCATAGGCTTTAAACCTGTCTTCCACACTTTCAGAGAATGATAAATGTAAATCTCCATCCAATGATATGTCATTCGAATCATACATGACGATTAGTCTTCCAAGTTTAAGGTGACCTGCAAGAGATGCTGCTTCCGCAGATACTCCTTCCATTAAGTCGCCGTCTCCACAAATACTATAAGTATAGTGATTAATAATTTCATATCCCTTTTGATTGTATGTTGCTGCGAGATGTCTTTCCGCCATTGCCATCCCCACAGCCATCGCAACACCTTGTCCTAATGGACCAGTTGTTGCTTCGACGCCAGGTGTATGCCCAAATTCAGGGTGGCCAGGGGTTCTGCTTCCCCATTGACGGAAGTTTTTCAAATCGTCAATGGTTACATCGTAACCGAATAAATGCAATAAACTATATAAAAGCATGGATCCATGTCCCGCTGATAAAACAAACCTGTCTCTATTAAACCATTTAGGATTTACTGGGTTATGATTCATTTCTTTTGCCCAAAGCGTATAAGCCATTGGCGCTGATCCCATCGGCATGCCAGGATGACCAGAGTTTGCCTTTTCAATCCCATCAATTGATAATGTACGAATTGTATTAATAGCTAATTGATCAAGTTTGGTTTCATTAAGCAATGTTGTCATATGCTATTACACTCCAAATCTATTAAATTTAGTTGCGAATTTTCCCCTAAAAGGAAGTGAAACTTTGGGCTTATTCTTCTCTTCCCAAAGCCTTCCAAACCATTTCATAAACCTTTTTCACGGGAATGTCATGAAGTCGTGCAATGCTTTTACATTCCTCAAACTCCGGAGCACATTGCACAACTTGTCCATCCAGCATTCCCTCTTTTACTGTCACAGGACCCCACTCGGTCGAAACCTTCCTAAATTTTCTTTCTAATCGGTGTACCGTTAAGTGATAATAACGAACCCCAAGTGTTGTGGTTTCCTTAAAAAGAATTTGCTTTATTTTATTTATACTTTTCTGTGAGCAAAGTAGTTGTAACAATACACCTGGCCTATTTTTTTTCATATAGATTGGTGTATAGAAAACATCATTTGCCCCAGCCTCAAAAAGTAAGTCCATTACATAGCCAAGCCATTCTCCAGGAATATCATCAAGGTTAACCTCCATTTTGAACATCTGATCATCGATATGTTCATGATTTTCAGGATGTGATACCACGAGACAAAACTCCTTTCATAACAGGATTTTTATGTATCCAGTTGGTCCCTTTACGATTAAAGTAAAGACAGACCTTATTCACCAATAATGACACGAAGAACATTTGGATGATTTTTAAAAGTTTTGGTTCCCGCCCCATAACCAATTGATTTAATCTTCATCGAAGGGATTGAACAAAATTCCTCCGCAAGAACAGAGACGATTGCAGCACCTGTAGGTGTCGTTAGCTCGGCTTTAATCTCAGACTGATCAATTGGCACTCCTTTTAATATTTCTAATGTCGCAGGTGCTGGGACAGGATAGATGCCATGCGCAATATGGATTCGACCTGTTCCAACTGGAATCGGCGATGATTTAATTACGTCTATTTCTAATTGATGAATTAAGATAACTGCACCAATTATGTCAATAATCGAATCTACTGCCCCAACTTCATGAAAATAAACCTGCTCTAAGGGAATTCCATGGATATGTCCTTCTGCTTCACCAATTCTTTTAAAGATTTTTAAAGCAGTTTTTTTCACAGGCTCAGCAAAACCAGCATTTTCAATTAATTTAACAATATCTTTATACGCACGGTGTTCATGATGATGACCATGGCTGTGATCATGATTGTGAACATGGTCGTGATTGTGTGTATGGTTATGATCATGGTTATCGGAATGAACATTGTTTAATAACTGCACATCAAACTTACTACTCGTTATTCCATTTTTCACAAGCTTTTTCCACTTCAGCTCATATTCATTTTCAATATGAAGTTTCTTTAATTCTTCTACTAAAAAATTAGGATCTGCTCCAGCATCGATTAGGGCACCAATAACCATATCCCCGCTGATACCTGAAAAACAATCAAAATAAAGTGTTTTCAATTTTCCCTGCCCCTTTTTGTGCAAGTTGATCAATTAATACCGCGTTATATCCTCCGCCGAATCCATTATCAATATTCACGACACTTATCCCTGATGCACATGAATTTAACATGGTTAATAGAGCAGATAATCCATTGAAATTGGCTCCATACCCAACACTTGTAGGCACAGCAATAACTGGATGTGATACAAGTCCCCCCACAACACTTGGAAGAGCCCCTTCCATCCCTGCAACAACAACAGAAACTGTGGCATTTTGAATTTCCTCAGCATGACTTAACAAGCGATGAATTCCGGCAACACCGACATCATAGATACGATGAACCTTACTGCCTAATACTTCAGCAGTAACCGCTGCTTCTTCCGCAACCCGTAAATCCGAAGTACCAGCACAAATTACAGCAATGTAACCATGTAAAGCCTCTTGATTTATTTGTTCCTCTTTCCAAAACAGAATTTGTGCATCTTCTTTGTAGATAAAATCAGGACATGCCTTTTGGACAATTTCTGCCTTTTGTTTAGAAATTCGTGTAACAAGTACTTGGTTGTTTCGAGCCCGCAGCACTTTAATAATCGAAATAATTTGCTCAGTTGTCTTTCCTTCCCCGTACACGACTTCTGGAAAACCTTGACGTTTCTTGCGATGATGGTCAACTTTTGCAAATCCCAAATTTTCAAATGTTGCCAACTGCTCTTTAGCTTCATTAACGCTTAGGGTACCATTCTGAACTTGCTTTAAAATATCTTCAAGCATACGTTCTCCCCCTTAATATACATATCAAAAATGTTTATACATTCCATTACCAATCTTTCCATAGTTATCATAAACCTTTTTATAATTCTCAACATTCTCCTTTATTGGTACAATCGCTTCTCCCATTGGAATGTTATTTTTAATATCCTCAAAGGAATAAACTTTACCAGTTCCTACCAATGCTGTCCATGCTGCTCCCCACGCTGCACTATGGTAGCTCTCCGGCACATAAATTTCCGCATCGAAAACATCGGCCATCATTTGCAACCACAATGGAGATCTAGATAACCCACCGTTAACAAAAATCTTTTGGTGCTTCCCAGCTAACCTCTCTAAAGCTTTGCCAATTTGGAAGAGGTTAAATGTAATACCTTCTAAAACGGCGCGGATAATATGTTCTCTTTTATGTGTAATAGATAAACCAAAGAAATTCCCTTTTGCCCGTTGGTTCCAAATTGGCGCTCTTTCGCCATTGATATATGGATGAAACAGAATACCATCAGCGCCAAGAGGAACTTTTTCTGCATCTGCAAGGAATTCGGAGAAGTCCCTAGGGTCGTTCAAAAGGTCTTTTAACCATTGTAAGGCAATTCCGCCATTATTAGTTGGTCCCCCAATGATAGACGAATCTTCGGTAAAGGAATAACAAAAGGTTTCTTGGTTTTCACTCATCTTAACACCTTTTGTGATTTGCCGGATGGCTCCACTAGTGCCAACTGAAACAGCAACTTCCCCTGGAAGAATCGCCCCTATTCCTAAGTTAGCCAATTGGCCATCAGCCGCACCAACGACAAAAGGAAGATCAGGGTCAATTCCCATTGCCTCAGCAATTTGAGGATTAATCCCTGTTAATATCTCAGTTGGAGGGACAATTCTAGAAAGTTGAGCTTCATGGATATCAGTTAGTGATAATAATGCTTGATTCCAGGTGTGAGTGTCAGGATTAAATAACCCTGTCGCAGATGCCATTGAATAATCAATCACCCTCTGATTAAACCAGCATTGGAGTACATACTCTTTAATTGACATAAAATACTTTGCCTGAAGATAAGGTTCATATTTTGTTTCTTTCATCCATAATAACTTAACGAACGGTGTCATTGGATGAACCGGAGTACCCGTCTTTGAATAAACTTCTTTACCCATTGACTTAATCACAGATTCTGCTTGAAGATAACTTCGTCCATCCGCCCATATTAGTGCTGAAGATATAGGATTGCCATTCTCATCTACACAAATAAGTGAATGCATAGCGGCTGAGAACCCAATAGAAATCAACTCATTTTTCTCTATACCTGCTTTTTCAATTGCCTCTTTTATTGTTAGTACAGCCGAATGTTCAATCTCAATTGGGTCTTGTTCTACCCATCCTTGTTGTGGATAATGAAATGTGTTCATTTTCTCTGCTTCTGCAATTAATTTACCTTGCAAATCAAATATACATGCTTTCACACTCGTCGTTCCGATATCAAGTCCGAGTACAACTTCTCTTGACATGTTTCATCTTCCTTTTCAGATAACAATAAGTAATATTGCGTTATTGCTAGTTTTATTATCATTAAAATAAGAGGCTTTGGATGTTCCAAAGCCATTTTCCCACTATAAATTCCTAAGTAAGCTGGAAAGAATGGGTGTCAGGTACCATGTGAAAAATTCACATATAAAACCTATTCAGACAGAACCTTATTCATACTGCCACTCTTATAACCAATTAGATCTAAGGTGATATATTTGTAGCCATATCCTTGAAGTGTTTTAACAATCGAGTCATGATTTTCAAGGATTTTCTGCATGTCTTTAGGTTCTACTTCGATCCTTGCGATCTCCTGATGTGTTCGCACCCGTACCTGATAGATATCCAGTGATTTTAAATAAGCCTCAGCTTTTTCTACCTTCGTTAGCTTTTCTTTTGTAATATACTCACCATAGGCAATTCTTGAAGAAAGACACGCTAATGAAGGTTTATCCCAAGTTGGCAAATCAAACTCCCGCGAGAGCTCTCTGATTTCTTGTTTAAACAAATTAGCCTCTAGGAGCGGGCCGCGTATCCCCTTTTCTTTAGCGGCTTGCATACCTGGTCGAAATTCATTCATATCATCTGCTATGACACCATAAACCACATTTTGAAAGCCCTTTTCTTCCATGACTGGAATCAAATGATCAAATAAACTGCTTTTACAAAAATAGCATCGATTTTTATTATTTTCAGCGTATCCTGGAATAGCGAGTTCTGAAGTTTCAATCACTTGGTGCCTGACACCAATATTTTCTGCAAGTACTTTTGCTTCTGTAAGCTCACTAGATGGGTAGCTTTCAGAGTCTGCTGTCACGGCTAGAACTTGCTCAGGGCCTAATGCATCGACAGCAGCCTTTAATAAAAAGGTACTATCCACTCCTCCTGAGAATGCTACAACCACTGATTCCATTTCGCGGAGAATAGATGTTAATTTTTTGTATTTCTCTGTTAACATAGCCCTTTTCTCCCCCTATCCCTTTTCTAAATAACAATTTAGCCATTGTTAATTTATTTAATAGACTCTAGATTTATGTGTAACTTGGATTATATAGTCATGCTCCCAAAACCGCCATCAACTCGGATGAGTGTTCCTGTTACGAAACTTGACGCTTTTTCAGAGGCGAGCCAAACCGTAGCACCTTGTAACTCTTCCGCCTCACCAAAACGATTCATTGGAGTATGTCTCATGATTGATTCAATTCGCTCTTTATCTAAAATTTTTCGGTTTTGTTCAGCAGGGAAAAATCCAGGAATAATCGCATTGACACGAATACCATTTGGTGCAAATTCACTTGCTAAAAACTGTGTAACACTATTAAGACCTGCTTTTGATACCGAATACGTAAACACCCTTGAAAGTGGTGTCGTAGAAGATACAGAAGAGATATTAATAATGCTGCCTTTTCGTTCCTGCTCAATCATTCTCTTTGCAAAGATTTGACAGGTTAACACAATTCCTTTTAAATTTATATCCATAATTTTGTCGTATTCATCCATTTCTAGTTCAAAGAATGGTGTCGCACTATTTGTACCAGGTGCATTTAAAAGAATATCCCAGCCGCCAGCCCATTGCTCAATTTCTTTGGCAACGTTAATTAATGAATCCTTAGAACTAACATCTGCAGAAAACGCTTTGGCTTCCCCGCCACTCTCAATAATTTCTTTGACCACTTCTTCTGCTTTTTCAAGATTACGTCCTACAATAGCAACTTTTGCACCGTGGGAAGCCAATCCCTTTGCCATTGCTGATCCCAAAACACCATTTCCACCAACTGCTACTGCCACTTTTCCACTTAAATCAAATAATTGTGCCATTATTTATTCTCTCCCTTTTACTACTAAAATAAATTTCCACTTTCATTAAACGGAATCTCATATAAATCTGAACTTTGTTCCATATTTGGATGCTGATTCACATATTCTAGTAAATGCTCAGACACTTCAATTTCACTTAAAACTAAGGTATTTTTAATACGAACTAATTTAACATTTTTAAAATCTAAAATATTACATGTTTTAACCGCCGCTTGAATCGCTTGTTTGTCATTTGGTAAGGTAGTAGCTATTTTAGTAGGTGCCACAACTGTTGAAGTTAAGCCATTTGCATATGTTCCTTCTTTATCCATTTTGTCTACCAGCCTTTGTGTCGTAAAGTCTGCCGTTCCTACTCCATTGGCATTTCCCTCCGATTGAGGTGTTACATCAAGGACAACCATTTTGTTTACATCCGGTCCACCAGAAGCATAGGGAGTTGGGTAACGTCCGGTAATATTAGGATCCATTCCATCCCCACTAATATTCTTACCGATTTCATCAATGACCAAGACATCTAATTGATCAAAGAAAAGCTTTGGCAATAACTCTTTTGCTTTCTTTTGAAGCTCAGGTTCTTTATTTATAATCTCTTCTGAAGTAAGGACTTCAATGATGGCTACTTTATCAAATGCATTTTCAACTGAGGCAACACCAAATAGGAAGGGAGTCTTTTCCATGATGATTTTCGCCATAGCTGGAACATTTTCAGCCATATATTTAAAGCCCATTTGATGGCATGCTTCTGCACCTCTTTGCTTTCCTAATCCAATACTGATCATCTTCATCATCCCACTTTCAACAGGACCACGAAAGGCTGTATGTGGTTTGACTCGATTAATGACCACAATACCATCTGCTTCGGAAGCAAATTTATCTACATATACAGGTAAGCCATTCGGCAGCTCACTAATTTTTACTACTTCCATTGAAGAGCGAATCTCACATCCAACGCTTTCTTCGTTTATCCCGAGATGTGCTAAAACTTCGCGCTGGCCCTCTGCTGTCGCACCGCCATGACTTCCCATACTTGGGACAATGAAAGGTTTTGCCCCCAAATCTATTAAAAATTGGACAGTTACTGCAGTCATTTCAACGAGTCGATCGAGCCCACGGCTGCCAACAGCAAGTGCAATTTCCATCCCAGGTTTAACCTTTTCCTGAATATCAACTCGTTGTAACTTTTTCATCAGGGTTGAACCAAGGTCATTGATCTTTTGGTTATCAAAGTTCACTTTAACTTTTGCCATTTTAGGTACCGGAATATCTTTTAATAATTCTTGTAAAATGCCCATATTTGCTTCACTCCCTTTTACTATGAATAAAGTTTTCCTCTTTTAATCCATTTCCATGTATTTATGAAATTAAATGCTAACCCTTTGTAATCCCTTACAAATTAAATTAAATAATATAGTTTTAATTTAATTTGTTTACCAAACAAACTAATTACTTGTATAATAACATTATGGACAATTTACGTCAATAAATATGAGTTCTTTTTCCTTTTAAATAATCAAGGAGGTTCTTTATGCTCACAGGGGATGCAGCATTTATCAAAAAGATGAACAGATCGTTAATCTTAAGTAATATTGTTGAGCATAAACTAATATCTAGAGCAGAGCTGGCAAAAATTACAGGATTAAATAAAGCTACCATCTCTGTACAGGTATCGGATATGTTGGACAAAAATATAGTTATTGAAACACAACAAGAACACAAAAGTTTAGGGAGAAGGCCTGTCATGCTCTCTGTTAATCGCGAGGCGGGTTTTGTCCTCGGAATTGACCTAGATAAAGATTCAATTACTTTTACCATATCGGATTTAATCGGTACTTCCGTTCAGACAGAAAAAATAAAACTGAATATATCCGCTTATGATACCGTTCTTAAGTTGTTAGTTGAACAAATCAAAGGATATAAACTTAAGTTCGCTCCTTTCTGTTACGGCCTTGTGGGCATTGCGATTGGAATCCATGGAATTGTGAATAAAGTTGAAATGGTGGATTATGTCCCGCAACATGGCTGGCAAAACAAAGACTTAAAAAAAGACTTAGAGGATTTAATTGGAGTTAGTGTTTACATCGAAAATAATGCTAACCTTTGCTCAATTGCGGAAAAGGTATTCAAACACCATCAAAGTAACAATTTATTATCTGTTAGTTTGTATTCTGGAATTGGGATTGGTTTCATGATAAATGGTGTATTATTCAAAGGGTACCACGGCTATGCAGGTGAGATTGGACATATGATTGTCGTTCCTAATGGCTTGCCCTGCCGTTGCGGGAATTTAGGATGTTGGGAACAATACGCTTCCGAATTGAGTTTTTTTACTCAATTAAAAAAGTATCAAGAAAGTCAAGATATTAGCTACGAAGATATTCAAAATCGGATTAAGGAACACGAACCTACTATCATTAATGAAATGGATCAATTTATAAAGTTTCTATCTATAGGGATAAATAACCTGATTAACTTATATAATCCTGAAATTTTAGTGGTTAATAGTGAGGTCCTTCGTTTGTATCCTAATGCTGTCCAAGAACTTAAAACCTATCTTAATTCTACAATTAGCCATTATTCTGAATTGGTTATCTCTCAATTTGGAAAAAAAGCATGCATCATGGGAGCCTGCGCCTTGGCCATTCAAAACTTTTTAGGGGTTTCTGAACTTTGTTTAACTATAGAGTGATAGGAATATTTCAAAAAAAATTATTAGCAGAAACCTATTGAAAAGCCCTTAATTCCGAGGGCTTTTTAAATTGATGGTATCAAGTTACTTGAGTATAGTAAAAAAGCGAGTAAATCAGAAACAAGGTGAGTACATTCCATTTCATCTATCCGAACCTGTCAGAAACAATTCACGTAAATAAAATATGAATTGTTTTTTTTTTGCTTAAATTTCCTGCTTAATAAAAAAGGTGCCTGACACCATAGTGCCTGACACCCCAATTATTTACTATCTTCTTATGACCATTTTATACTAAAACCATTCCCCAAACCCTAATTTTCTCAAGTGATTAGCTGAGATTTCGAGACATTCGAAAGGATCGCGACTATAGGTATCATCTTGTTCTACCAAGAAATACTGTGCTCCGCTTTCAAGTCCTGCTTCCATGATTGATTTGATATCAAGGTTTCCTTCACCAAGTTCAGCAAATTCAATCGTATTCGTGAATATGTCAAAGAATTTAGCCATGTCCTTAAAGTCAATATCGCTTAGATCCATTTGTCCAATTCGATAATCCTTCAAGTGTAAGAGTGATATACGGCCAGTATAGCCTTTAACAAATTCCACGGGATTTACGCCTGCTCTTTGAATCCAGTGAACATCCAATTCAAATCCTAGCTTAGTGGTATTATTTTTAATGATATCCAATAAATATTCACCATCAAACTTTTGGAATTCTAAGTGATGTGTATGGTAATACAATTCAACTCCATGTTCTGCTAATCTGTGAGCCATCTCTTCCGCTTTGGAAATGAACTCCATGATTTTATCTATATTACCCATAGCCATTAACGGCATCATGCCAATTCGTAAATAATTACAATCAAGGGTCTTGCAATCGCCTACGATTTTTTCAAAGTCACTTGTCAATGTCTCACCAGGCATTCCAGGAAGCATTGGCTCTACCGCAGCAGAAAGAGCTGCAATCTTAATATCAAAATCTTCACTCGCCCTTTTTAACTCCGCTACGTTCTCTGGAGTCATAGGGATTTGAGAAATTTCAACAGCGTGATAGCCAAGTTCACTCACTTGTCTCATAGTTTCATAGGCACCTAGTTCTTCAACTTTCCCCTTTAGCATCATCATTTGAACGCCGATTTTTCCCTTTTTCATAGAAATACCTCCATTTGTATTGATTGTTTTTTCTCTGATGACAATCGTTTCATGTGGATGATTACTTTCTAACCGGATATTTACCTTCTTCAGCAATCCGTTTATTTAATTCTTCTAGGAATAAATCTTCATCAAATGGGACTTCAATTTCCTTGCCTAACCAGCTTGACAGGTGCATTGCATTTGCAAGTCTAACTCCATTAATACCGTCGCTGCCTGGTGCTAATAATTCTGTACCTTTTACGATTGCTGAAGCAAAGTCTTCTAATACAGCAATGTGTTGTTCGCCCCAAACATTGCCAAAGTCTAGTACCTCTTCAGTGAAAATATCACCTGCACCGCCGCCCATAAACAGCTTCATTACATCTGACATATCCATAGAAGCGCTCATTTCATTTTCAGATTGTTTCAGGCGTTTGATAGTTACCTTTTTACTATCGTCTACCACGATTTTTCCTTTATCACCTAAGATTTCTAAACGGTCTGTCCCCATTACATCGTGTGTACGAGTTACGAATACACCGGTAGCACCATTACCATAATCAAATACTGCAGTCACATCGTCTTCAACCACAATATCTCTTTGAGAGCCAAAGTTTAATTTTGCATAAACCTTTTTCGGCAGGCCGCACATCCATTGAAGCAAGTCAATTTGGTGTGGCGCTTGGTTTACAAGGACACCTCCGCCTTCTCCGCCCCAAGTTGCTCTCCATTCACTTTGATTGTAGTATCCTTGAGGTCTCCACCATGTAGTAATAATCCAGTTGGTATTGCGGATTCTGCCAATCTCACCATTATCAATAATTTCTTTTACTTTTTTATAAAGTGGATTTGTACGCTGGTTAAAAAAGATTGCAAACTTAAGTTCAGGCTTTGATGCTGCAAAGTCGTTTAACTCTTTCACTTGTTTTGTATAAACACCAGCTGGTTTTTCCACTAATGCATGAAGGTTTCTTTTTAGTGCTTCAATTCCCATCTCAGGATGGAGGTAATGCGGAACAGTTGTAACGACTGCATCAACATCACCGCTTTCAAGCATATCGATATAGTTATCGTAGAAAGGAACACCAGGATACTTCTCTTCTGCTCCTTGTTTTTTAGCAGGATCATTATCACAGATCGCACCAATCACCATGTTTTTAACTTTGCCTTCAGCTATGAAATTAGCATACATACCACCTTCTGCACCTAATCCAATAATCCCTAATCTTACATTTGTCATAATTAAATTCCCCCGTTTTCAATTTTTTTAGAATATCTAATAGTGCTTCATATTGAAGCTTGTAGCCGCCGGCACCATCCAGCCCTTTGTTGTCCTTAATAATCTCAGTTGCATCCTCTAGTTCTAAATCCTTTAATGAATCAAATAGAACAAGATGTGGCTCAAGAGTTAAAAAGCCTTTGTAACCGCTCTTAATAAACTGAGCAAGTAATTCCGGTATTTTTCCTTCGCCAGTTCCACAGACAACATTTTGGCTATCCGATGTTACAGCATCCTTTATGTGTATATAAACGATCTCATTTTTTAAGAGATTGTAACACTCCTGTGTATCCTCACCGCATTGTACGAAATTTGCGAAATCAAAAATTCCTTTAAAGTAAGGAGAACCTACTTCTGTCAAAATCTCATGACAACGTTTACCGATATCACCAAAGATATCCTTTTCATTTTCATGCAGCAAAATCACATTGTAGTTTTCTGCAATGGCTGCAAATTCCTTTAACTTGCTAACAACCTGACTGCGATATTGATCTGCATCCTCGCCCTTAGGAATATAGAAGCTGAAAATTCTTATATACTTGCAATCAAGCAGGTTGCTAATTTGACAAAGCGTGTCCAACATAAGCTTTTGTTTGGCAAAACCTTCTTCATCATTGATGAAGACTTTACCGATAGGTGAACCAATGGATGATACACCAATTGCCGCTTCTTGCAGTCTTGGCTGAACTGTTTCCTTAATTTCATCAACAGAAAAGTCCCCAATATTTTTCCCATCAATACCACGAAGGGATATATACTTCATTCCTAGATTTGAAACAACTTCAAGTTGTGTATCAAAATCTGATGATATTTCATCTGAAAATCCTGAAATCAATAAATCCGGTATCATCAATTATGGTCCTCCTTCTTTACAGGAATGGTGCTTCCAATTTTAGTTTTACGATAATTTGAAGGGGTCATGCCCACCTTGTCTTTAAAATAGCGGCTGAAATGTGCAACACTCTCGAATCCTGTTGCTTGCGATACCTCTGTTAGTGTTTGATTCGGCTCTATTTCCAATAGATACTTCACTTGGTTAAGCCGACAGCCCATCAGATATTCCATCACTGTAAAGCCTGTGACTTCCTTAAATACATGGGATACATAATACTTACTAAGATTCAATTCTGCTGCCACTCGATCCAAGCTAACTTTTTCGATATAGTGTTCATTAATCCAAGAGGCAATTTCTTCGGCATGGATTTCCTTATCTGACTTTTTACTTGTCACATGGGACAATTCTTTTTGACTCATTTGATAAATTTTTATTAGCAATTGAACTAATTCAAGCTTTACTTCCGCTTCTAACAAGTCGTTCCTTTTACCTGACCGCTGCATCTCTTCGTCCAATTGCGCCAAAGAGCCAGCTATTTGCTTGATCTTTCCATCAACAAAAAGACCCGATTCATCATACCCTGTTCGAATCAAATAATTGTTTAATTTTTGAAAAGGGTCTAA
Source organism: Neobacillus drentensis (assembly GCF_036962125.1). GTDB lineage: Bacteria > Bacillota > Bacilli > Bacillales > Cytobacillaceae > Neobacillus > Neobacillus drentensis_B. Next base: position 28,859 of record NZ_JBALOA010000042.1, on the reverse strand, counting down.
TAAATTCGTCAATCCCAAAACAGACAGTATCTCCTGGAGCCTGGTCGGAGAAAAATGTAGCATGCTTCGAGTATAGGTACCCCCAACCTGCGGGTTCGCTTTATGCAGGGTCATGCCATCCAAAAGTATAATATCTCCAGGTTGTAAATCATAAATCCGATTGTTGATTAAATACTTACAATCACCTGAATGGAAAAAATAAATTTCATATTCTTGGTGTGAGTGGAAATTAAATAAGGACTCTACTCCCTGCATATGGTAGTATGCACTAATCCAATCCTCTGTAACTTTCATATTGTAAGAAGATGAATTCCCCTTATCCATTACTTTCACACCCTTCAGGTAAGCGCTAACAAAATTAGTTCGTTTACTGAACATACTTTTATTTTATTGCAAATAACGCCAAAAAACATTGGCTAAAAATGCGCAAATTCGCTCTTAATTTGACTGATATTGCTTTATATTTTGTAACCTTAGTCAAAATTAACAAAAAAAAGAGACAAACCCAGCTTTTTCATGCTAGTTCGTCTCTTAAAAGGAACACATTCATCCTACCTTATAATTCCTAACGGCTTATTCCATCCAATTGGTATGGAATACGCCTTCTTTATCAATCCGTTGGTAAGTGTGCGCACCAAAGTAGTCACGTTGAGCTTGCAACAGATTAGCTGGAAGTGTTTCAGTACGATAGCTGTCAAAGTAAGCAATGGCACTAGCAAATGATGGAACAGGAATACCACGCTCAATAGCAATAGCTAAAACTTGACGTAACGCTTGTTGATAGTTATCAACAATATCTTTAAAGTAAGGATCTAATAAAAGATTCTTTAATTCAGAATCACGATCGTAGGCATCTTTAATCTTTTGTAAGAACTGAGCACGAATAATACATCCACCACGGAAAATCATCGCAATATCACCATAACGAAGATTCCAATCATATTCTTCAGATGCCACGCGCATTTGGGCAAACCCTTGGGCATAAGAACAAATTTTACTCATATACAAGGCTTTACGAACAGATTCAATTAACTCTTCTTTATTGCCTTCAAACGCAGTTGGTTTTGGACCATTTAGGATACCGCTTGCCTTAACACGCTCTTCCTTCATAGCTGAAATAAACCGAGCAAATACGGATTCAGTAATAATTGGAAGTGGAACACCTAAATCTAAGGCATTCTGGCTAGTCCATTTGCCTGTGCCTTTTTGGCCAGCAGTATCTAGAATTACGTCCACCATTGGTTTACCAGTTTCTTCGTCAACTTTGGTAAAAATATCTGCAGTAATTTCAATTAAATAGCTATCCAATTCGCCTTTATTCCATTCTGCAAATACAGAATGAAGTTCATCTGCACTTAAGCCAAGAACATTTTTCAAGATAAAATAGGCTTCTGAGATTAATTGCATATCCCCATATTCAATACCATTATGAACCATTTTCACATAATGACCTGCACCGTTTGGACCAATGTATGTACAACAAGGGTCTCCTTCTACTTTTGCAGAAATCGCTTCTAATATCGGCTTAACAAGATCATAGGCTTCTTTTTTACCGCCAGGCATGATTGAAGGACCTTTCAATGCACCCTCTTCTCCACCTGATACACCAGTTCCAATAAAGTGAAAACCTGCATTCTCCAGTTCCTTGTTACGTCTGATTGTATCTTGGAAGAATGTATTCCCTCCATCGATAAGAATGTCGCCTTCTTGTAAAAATGGTTTTAAAGATTCAATTGTAGCATCTGTTGCCTTCCCCGCTTGAACCATTAATAAAATTTTTCTTGGTGTTTCTAAAGAATTAACAAACTCTTCTATTGTTTGTGCTCCAACAAAATTTTTACCTTCTGCTTCATTTTTTAAAAATGCTTCTGTTTTGTCATAGGAACGGTTAAAAACAGCTACAGAATAGCCACGGCTTTCAATATTTAAAGCTAAATTTTTTCCCATTACTGCTAAGCCAATGACACCAATTTGTTGTTTTGTCATATTAAAGTACCTCTTCTTTCTTTATTTAATTAATGGTCCAATAAACATACCATCCATAATAACGATTAAATGTAATAACATCAAGTAATTCAGCCACTATGACCATAAATTTCAAATGCAAATTGGCGGCAGGTACTCATCAATGCCGACAATTCTTTCCCAATCTGCTGGCACTTTATAGTTTGCTCTAATTAAAAGGTTTAACACATATTTTTCCAAGGGAATTAAGGAGGGGATCGTATTTTAGAACCCCACCCTATTGGTTTTACTAAATTAACGAACTAAAAAGAATTTTTCAGCATTTTCAAAGCAAATATTACGAACCATTTGCTCCATATGTTTCATATCATTCGGTGCTAACCCTTTTTCAACCCAATCACCGAGGAGGTTACATAGTATTCGACGGAAGTAATCATGACGCGCATAAGATAGGAAGCTGCGTGAGTCTGTTAACATACCGATAAAATGGCTAAGTAAACCTACATTTGCAAAATCTCTCATTTGTCTTTCCATACCATCGATATGATCGACAAACCACCAGCCAGAGCCTAATTGAACTTTTCCTGGAATGCCTTCTTCATAGAAGTTCCCCATCATTCCAGCTAAGATTACATTGTCTTTTTGATTCAAGTTGAATAAAACTGTCCTTGGCAAGGCATTTTCTTGATCAAGAGCATCAAGGAATCGAGATAAACCTTCGGCCATATTTGCTTCTCCTACGGAGTCAAATCCGACATCCGTTCCTAGCAGGTCCTTCATTCTAGTGTTGTTGTTTCTCATTGCACCCATATGAAGCTGCATAACCCATTGTTTCTCAGCATACATTTTGCCAAGCTCTTTTAGTAGGAAGTAACGGTAGGCAACTAATTCATCATTGGATACCTCTTCGCCACTTAATCGTCTATTAAAAATTGCTTCAATCTCTAGTTTTGTTGATTCCACGTATTCCATTTTTTGAATATCATGATCCGAAGCACGGCCCCCATGTTCATGAAAGTATTCTACTCGTTGTTTCAACGCTGCTAAAAATCCATCAAATGAATCAATAGTTACCCCTGAAACTTGCGCCAATTTTTCAATCCAGCTTGTGAATGTTGGCCGTTCGATAAACATCGCCCCATCAGGTCGGAAAGTTGGTGCAATCATCGTTTGAAAAGTTTCGTCATTTTTCAATAATTGATGGTATTCAAGTGTAGAAATCGGGTCATCAGTCGTTCCAATAAACTTCACATTTGACCTTTCAATCAAAGCTCTTGCGCTGAATTCAGGCTTTTGTAATTTTTCATTACACTCGTCCCAAATTTCACGGGCTGTTTCTGGGCTTAATACTTTATCAATCCCAAAAAACATTTTTAATTCTAAGTGGGTCCAATGATATACTGGGTTTCCTATTAAGTGAGGAACTGTCTCTGCCCATGCTGCAAATTTCTCCCAATCATCTGCATCTCCTGTAATATACCGCTCTCCAATACCGTTCATCCGCATTGTCCGCCATTTGTAATGGTCTCCACCAAGCCAGATTTGTGTAATATTTTTGTATGTCTTATTTTCCCAAACTTCCTTTGGATCTAAGTGGCAATGAAAATCAAAAATTGGTGAAGACACTGCTGCATGTTCATATAGTTGAATTGCAGTTTCTGTATTAAGTAAAAAATGTTGATCCATAAATTTCTTCATCTAATATCTCTCCTTTAAATAGAGTTCATTCTGGTTCATGCACATCTGAAACCCCTTACAGAAATATATAAGTCACACTTCTAAATTCAATATTTTAATTTGTTTAATAAACAAATTAACTACATAATTAATTTATCACGATTAATAGGTTTAGTCAATTAACTAATTAGTAATAATAAACCTATTTAATGAAAGAACTGATATAATAGGATTATGAACAAGAAATTCCCGATATGGAGGATATAAATGGTTACCGGTGATGCAGCATATATAAAGAAAATTAATCGCTCTTTAATCATACGAGAAATTATTAAAGAAGGAATGATCTCAAGAGCAGATCTATCCAAGGTCACTAACTTGACGAGAGCAACAATCTCAGCTCAGGTTGCAGACTTACTAGAAGATGGGCTAATCATAGAAACACAGCTTGAGCATTTCACGGTTGGAAGAAAACCCATTATGCTCTCATTAAACGGACAGGCTGGCTATGCACTTGGTATTGATCTTGATTATGGACAAATATCATTTACATTAACAGATCTTCTGGGCTATCCTATATCATCTAATATTATTAAAATTAGTAATATAGAATATACAGAGATTTTAAACCTTTTAGTTGACCAAATAAAAAAGTACCAAGCTAATTTTAAAGACAGTCGTTATGGCATTGTAGGAATTGTCATTGCAATCCATGGCCTGGTTGCAAAAGATGAAGTTATTCACTATATTCCAAAGTTAAATTGGCACAATATCCACTTAAAAAGTGATTTAGAAAGAGAAATCGATATACCTATACATCTTGAGAACAATGCAAATCTAAGCTCTTTTGCCGAACGTGTTTATGTACATCATGAAACAGACAATCTGCTTTGTGCTACCCTCTATTCAGGTATCGGTCTTGGCATGATGATGAACGATGATTTTTTCCGAGGGCATGAAGGCTATGCGGGCGAAATTGGTCATATGATCGTAGTGCCAGGAGGCAAACCTTGTAATTGTGGCAATAAAGGCTGCTGGGAAAAGTATGCCTCCGAATCCAGCATATTTGAATACCTGGCCGAAAAAAGGCAAATCAACAATCTGTCTTACGAGCATATTCAAAAGTGGCTTGATGAAGGCGATGAGGAAGTACACGACTTGATGCAGCAATTCATTTTCTACCTATCAATAGGTTTGAATAATATGATTAACATGTATAACCCAGACGTGCTGGTGATTGATAGTGAACTATTACGTATGTATCCTGATTCACTTAATAAAATTAGTAAAAATCTGACCTCTTCCATCAGTCATTACCGTGAACTGATGATCTCAACAATCGGAAAAGAATCTTGCCTCCTTGGGGCATGCGCACTTGCGATAAAACAATTTCTCGATGTCCCTATGTTAAATTTATCTTTTGATTTTAAAACCAAAAAAGTTGAAAACGCAATCATTTAGTCGTGTGATTGCCTCCCAGTTACAATAAAAGCCCCTTTTAGCAATAGCTAAAAGGGGCCTTTATTGTTAAGAGCTCTTTAAATTATCAACAAGATCATTAGCAGGGACAAAATCAATAAATTGTAGCGATGAAAAGAAAAATTGCCGAGTAAAGCACCCTTTCTCGACAATCTGGAGAGCTTTTAGCTCTCTTCTTTCTGAATTATTATGTTTAATTATTACCTTTTCTTTTTTCAGCAAGATCAATTGTAAGTTGTAGTGTGCGTTTTTTATTTAAAGGATATAAGAATACAATGATTAGGAATACTACACCAAGTGCAATTGCAGGTACTAATGTGCCAAGTGTATGAATTCCTTGCAAAGTTTCTGCTGATTGTGCTTTAGCAGATGAATTATAACCAACTGCTGCGATTGCTGCACCACCAACACCACCGGCAACTGCTTGACCGATTTTACGTGCCATAGAATAGATTGAGTAAACAGTTCCATCCTCACGTAAGCCAGTTAAATACTCATGATAATCAATAACGTCCGTAACGAAAGCCCAAATGACAAGGTTAAAAATACCATAGCCAAGCATTCCAACGGTTAAAACTCCGATAAATTGTGTTGCTGTTAGGTTAGGAAGGAAATATAGAACTCCATAGACAACGGTAGCAAGTAATAAGCCACCAGAAGCCACTTCTTTTTTGCCAAATTTCCCAACCAATGGTTTAATAAATGGCATCGCTACAAATACTGCAATAGATTGGAAAAGACCAACCATACTTAATGCTTTAGCATTTCCAAAGTAATCCTTAAATAAATAAACGTTTACTGCACCAATTAACATAAAAACAACCAGGAATAATAATGAAGCAATAAGGAACCATATTAATGGTTTATTTTTTACAAGACCCTTCATTGTATGTCCTAAGTTCATCTTTGGTTTAGTTGTTTCATCCATTTTAATCCGTTCAACCGATAATTTATAACAAGCCATGTAACAAGCAAGTGCAAGTACACCAAAAATGATTGCGGCTAATAGGAAGCGATTAGCATCTGGTCTGTTGTTAACAAATAGAATCATCGGTCCAACTACGTTAATAATTAAACCTGCCAAGTTAGCACCTAAAGTTCTCCAGCTTGAAAGTGTAGTGCGTTCAACAGCATCTCCAGTAATAACGGAAGCCATTGATCCATAAGGGATATTAACTGTACTATAAAGAGTTCCCCAAAGAATATATGTTACGTAAGCATAAGCAAGATAAAATCCATTTGACATTCCCGGAATGTGAACAAACATTAACACACCAACGATTACGAGTGGAAATGACATTCTAAAAATCCATGGTCTAAATTTTCCGTTTTTCCCTGCTTTTCTTGTATCAATAAAGCGTCCCCACGAAACATCTGCTACGGCATCCCACAAACGTGCAGAAAAGAATAGTCCGCCGACTACGGCCGGATTCAAATGATAAATATCAGTATAGAAAACCATTAAGAATGCTGCTACTAGAATAAAGAAGAAATCATTTCCCCAATCACCAAACATATAACCCAGTTTATCTTTCATGCCAAACTTTCTGAAGCCATTTGTAGATCCTTGTTCTACAGCTGTCTTGTTTGCAGGTTGACCCATTTTTTACTCCTCCATCTTCTATATATTTATTGGTGTTACAAATTGACTTGCATTTTCCCCCTGAAGAGATAACTAAATATTCAACGCATTGAAACCCTTTTCATTAAGAATTAAAAAAATATTATTGCGGTTAATTAGTTAGTTTGATGAACTAATTAATATATTTGTATCTTATCATCCTCTAATTATTCAGTCAATAGATTTTTGAAAGCGTTTAAATAATAAATTTTGGAAGTTTAATATATTAGGAACCTGTAAGAATTTAAGATTTTCCCCTTGATAAATATTAAATTAGACACTTATTGTTCAAGAACGTCACCAGATGTTCAATCTTGAACAAAGTTATTTTTTTTATAATAGATATAGTGATTGAATATTTTAAGATGGGTCGTGAATTATTTTATGGAGAAATTACTTTATATAACGGCAAATCCAAAAGGGCTCGAGAAATCAAAAGGATTAAAAATTGGAGAAGCCTTTCTTGAATCTTTCCAACAAGAGCGTCCCGAAGTAACTATAAAGAAAGTAGATTTATTTTCTTTAGATTTCCCTCAAATGGATGCGGATTTAGTTTCCGCAAGAGGGAAACTTGCTGGTTACGGATATACTATGGATCAACTAACTGACATTGAAAGAGAAAAAATCTTAAAAATGCATGACCTAGCCAATGATTTCATCAGTTATGATTACTTTGTTTTTGTTTCGCCTATGTGGAATTTAAACTCCCCTGCTATTTTAAAAGCTTATATTGATAATCTTTTTATTGCAGGAAAGACATTTGCTCATACCGCTAACGGTCCAAAAGGACTTCTAACCAATAAAAAGGCAATTCACCTCCAAACAAGAGGCGGTCAATACACAGGAACTCCAATGGAAGCATTGGAATCAGGTGACCGTTATTTAAAAATTGCTCTTGGTTTCTTAGGAATAGAGGTTAGGGATTCAGTTATTACGGAGGGATTTGATATTAATCCTGTAAAGGTACCAGAAATTCTTGCAAAAGGAATCGAAAACGCCAAGCTTGCTGCTAAAGATTTCGCCCACACGCCTGCTTTGGTTTAAGATAGATTAAAATGTTGGGTTTCCTATTATATGGGAATCCCTTTTTTATTTTCTTGCTTTGTCATAAATATCTAATTTATTGTATAATTGGAGAGATGCTTTAATTATCTTTTTTATATTTTAAAATAACACTTGAAATCTTATTCACTATACTAGGAGAGTATTCATGTTAAAAGATTTTGTCTCAAATGCAGCAATATTAATTGCTACTTTTTCTATAATGGGTGTGGTATTAAAGGACAAGCCATTCAAGACTAACTCTCCACTTTCCTCTAAGCTCTATTGGGGTCTTTGTTTTGGGGTATTGGGCAATGTATTAATGTCATTTAGTATTCAAATAAATTCAAATACAATCGCCGACCTACGACATTTGGCCATTGTTATCGCAGCTACTTTTGGCGGCTACATCCCCGCATTAATTGCTGCAATACTTATAGCTGCAGGAAGAATCATTCTATTTGGTATTAATGAATCGTCATTACTAGGAGCAATCGGAGCAATTCTAACAGGAATATTTTGTGGGGCTATTTCAAATCTCAACATGGCAAGAACCTTAAAAGCATTCCTCATGAACCTAATTGGTCTAGTTTTCGTTTCAATTATTTTCATCATTAGAGTTGAAAATCTTCAAATTCTTAAAGAGGTATTAATGATGCATTATCTTATCTCTCTTATTGGCGGCTTTTTAGCCTATCATTTCTTTGTGTTTGTGATAAATTCTTATGAAGCACAAAATCAACTAAAACATAGTTTAATTAAATTAAAAGAAACGGAAGAGAGATTTCGTCTGATAGCTGAATACTCTAGTGATATGATTACTATGCACAATGAAAATACAGAATATAACTATATTTCACCTGCAGTTAAGGAAATTATTCATTTTGAGTATCCAGAGCTTTTAGGTAAAAAAATGGAGATGTTTATTCATCCAGATGATATTAGTCAAACAATAGAAATGTTTCAAAAAGCACTTGAACAAGGTGCGGCTAATTCAACCTACCGTTACCGTACTAAAATGGGAGGCTTTGTTTGGATCGAATCTGCGCTAAAGAGTGTTCACTTCGAGGAAGATGGAAGCAAAAAGGTAATCATTGTATCAAGAAATATAACCGAACGAAAGATAACTGAACAAAAATTACAAGAGGCAAATGAACTTCTTAATCGACTCTCCTATATGGACGGTCTTACAGGGATCTCAAATAGAAGATATTTTGATGAAACTCTTCTAAAAGAATGGTCAAATTCATGTTCAACTCATTCCCCGCTTACATTAATTATGTTTGATATTGATTACTTTAAAAAATACAATGATACGTACGGGCATCTAAATGGAGACTTTTGCTTACAATCCATTTCACAGGCCATTAATAATCAAATAAATGTTAACTCGAATTATACTTTTTGCCGTTATGGCGGTGAAGAATTTGCCCTTATTTTACCTTCGACCGGGATTATTGAAGCAGAGAAAATGGCAAAACATATTAAAGGGACAATTGAAAATCTAAGAATCCCTCATATTAGTTCTGATATAGCAGATATTATTACATTAAGTATTGGAATTGCCTCCGTTTTACCAAATAATTCTGTTAAGCCACAAGAGTTAATACAAATGGCTGACGAAGCTCTTTATTTATCAAAGACAAAAGGAAGAAATACCATATCTGTTAGTCATTTAAGTGTGGAAGGTTTGTAAAAAAAGCCTTCCTTTTTTATTATTAGATATTGCCATTTTATTAAAAATATTATCGAATCCTACTTATTTTCACAAAATTTCGTATATTTTGTTGTATAATGTGGAGTATACATGTAATATTTTCCTATTAGCATTTATTGGATGGTGAAGTCAATGGAAATAACAAAACATCTTTTTTTAAACCTCTCACTATTTATTATATTTGTATTTATCTGTTTAATTTTTTTCGATAATTGTAAAAAACTGACTCTTTCCAAATCCTCTCTAATTATCTTGTTTATTGCCATGCTTTGGCTATGCATTCAATTCTCATACAATCCGGTTCCAAATGCCAGATATGATTTAAGGATTATTCCTTTAGTCTTGGGGGCTCTTTATATCGGAATCGGACCTATTCTTATTGCCGCTACTTTATTTATCAGGGGCCTGTATGGCTTTGATTTCGGCTTTCTTCTAACCTGTATCCTTTACGTACCTCTCGCTGTAATTTTCTGGCGGTTATACCCTTGGTTTTTAAAGCAAGTTCCTGCACGCCGTATCTTTGTTACGATATGTATGGGAATAGTCCTTGGCGTGTTAACTGTGATAGGAATGGGTTTCGCCAATCCAGACGCTTATTGGCTCGACGCTTGGATTGCATTCCTAATTATTCCTTCACTTGGGGTTGGCATTATTTCCTACGGGATTGAATTTGTTCATAGGAATAATGAAATGCAGCAGCAACTTATAAAAGCAGAAAAACTAAAAGCCGTTGAACAAATGGGAGCAGCCATTTCCCATGAGATCCGGAATCCTCTAACGGCAGCTAGTGGTTTTGTTCAACTCCTTCAGGATGACTACCTTTCAAGACAAAAAAGAAAAGAGTACTTAATGATTGTAAAGGATGAGTTACTATCTGCTGAACGTGTCATCCAAGATTATTTAACCTTCGCTAAGCCATCCTTAAATGCGTTCGAAGAACTAAATGTAAAAAGTGAACTACGACAAATCATCAATATTCTTCTGCCATTAGCTAACCAAAATTCAGTCGAAATTATTACTGATTTTTCAGTGATTGGATTTATTAAGGGAGATGGACAAAAGTTTAGGCAATGCTTTGTCAATGTTATCAAAAATGCAATTGAATCAATGCCAAATGGCGGCTATCTAACAATAACAACTGAATTTAGTAAAAATTATGTAACAATAAGTGTTAAGGACACAGGGATTGGCATGACGATGGAGCAGCTTGAGCGTTTAGGAGAACCCTTTTACTCAACAAAAGGAAAAAATGGTACAGGCTTAGGAATGATGGTTGTATATAGCATAGCCCGTGCCATGGATGGTTCGATCTGGGCAGAAAGTGAAGTCGGTATAGGAACCACTTTTTATTTTAAATTTCCCACCATACCGTCCATTGCGAAAAACGAGGTACAAAAAGCAAACCAACAGGAGAACTAGCTTCTGTCGGTTTGCTTTTTTACTTTATTTCCCTATAAACATTTGTGTCCAGTGTTTACCTGTTGCCTCATATCCTACCCCAATATGAGTAAATTTTGAACTTAAGATATTTCTTCGATGGCCTTCACTATTCATCCAAGCTGTTACCACTTCTTGAGGTGTACGTTGTCCTTGAGCGATATTTTCACCTGCAGACTTATAGGTCACCCCAAAGTCTCTCATCATGTCAAACGGAGACCCGTACGTAGGGCTGGTATGTGAAAAATAATTCTTTTGCTGCATATCCAGTGATTTTTTCTGAGCTACTCCGTTAAGCTGTGTATCAGCCTTTAAAGCAGGCAGCCCATTTTTACTACGTTGTGCATTTGTTAAGTCAATCACCTGTTGAACGTATTGACTAACAGCTCCAGTGGTTGGAGCATTTTGCGTTTGAGTAGGTTGTTTTGGTGCTGGTGTAGTCTGTTTTGGTGCTGGTGCAGGCGTTGGCGCTGTTTGTTTTGGTGCTGGTGTTGCTTGCTTTGGTTGTTGAATTGGTGCCTGGCCAGTCGGTGCTTGTTGATTGATATATGGTTGTATCTGCTGGAACGCCCAATTTCTTGGGTCGATGGTAATATACTGATATTTCGCATCTCTGATCAATACTGCTCTTGTATGAGGATATTGGTCACTATTCAACGATGTTTGATAGGCAGATATCATATCATCATTGTTGTTGTAGTTTTTCTTATTTTTTCGTTTGGTATTGAACAAATTTACATCTAGATCTGATTGATTGTTATTAGTGTTCGTGTAATCCTCGGTTAAGGGACCATTATGGTCAATCCCATTATCACGCCCGTTACGGACATCCATATATGGGGTGTTGTTTCTGATATTCGTGTTATTCATCCCAACACGATTTGTCGTTTGGTCATTAATGTCATTTTTATCATTGTTATTACAAGCAGCAAGTCCCATTGTTAAGACTGCTGTTAAAAGCATCCCCACAGGTTTTTTTATCAATTGAAATACCTCCTTTAGAAAAATCATCTTACCCCTTTATTTTTCTTGATTTTCAAAGAAAGTATTGGTGGAAAATAAACGTATTTTATTTACAACAAAAAACCAACAATAATAATTGTCGGCTTTTATTTTTCCAACATCGGAATGCGCTCTTTGTATTTGTTAATTAGCACACGATTATGTTCTTCTGCACCATCTGCATTCCCACTTTTAAAAATTGGCGGTTCGAAGTTATTTTCAACCATTATATTTATCGCTTCAACCATGATTCCATTAACGATCGCTGTTCCGATAACGGTTGAACCAGAACCAAAGGTTAGTCCGAGGGACTCGTGCTTCATTAAGGCATCCCCAACCATTATATGATTATCAATAGAGAGGTCAGCTGTCTGATACAGATATTTACCAGTTTTATGTCTAGATGCCACTGCTTTTGTGTAAACGAATGAGGAAATACTAATGACAAACGCACCATTATTTTTAGCAAACTCAGCAACATCGATTGGGACGGGGTTCCTTCCAGAGGTGGAGGCAACAATGACCACATCTTGCGGACCAATATCTACATTAGACATAAATTTATTGGCAAAGTCATTTTTCTTTTCTAATTGAGATGAACGAACAGCCCCTTTATGAAGCATTAAATCTTCAATTAGGATAGGGTTAATCGGGACCAATCCACCTGCTCGATAAAAAAGTTCTTCCCCAAGAATATGTGAATGTCCGCACCCAAAAACATGTACAACTCCATTGTTTTGGATACACTCGGCAACTTTCTCTGCCGCTTTTTTGAGGCGCTCAGTTTCATCCTTTTCGACTAAGCTTAATAAATTCTGAAGCTTATGAAAATATTGACTGAACATACTAAATAACCTCCATTACTTGATTTCAACGTTTCATTTGTATCATAAATTTATATCGATCGGCTCGATAGACTGATTTAACAAATTCAACAGGGGTATTGTCTTGTAGAAATGTGTTTCTTTGGATTAACATAACTGGTGCACCGTTGTTTATTCTTAAATGACTGGCTTCACTTTGACTTGCAACTGATGATTCAATGATTTGGGAAGCACTATCAATTTTTAAGCCTAATTGTTCTTCAATATATGCGTACAGGGATTTATTTACAATTTCTTCTGTAAGTCCTTTAATCAAATTTGCTGATATATAATTCGTTTCAAGGGCCATTGGGACATTATCTGCCATGCGAATCCGTTTGATTTCATATACGGGTCCATATTCGGAAATCAGCAATTGTCCTGCTATTTGTCTTGTCGCAGGAATAAGTTCGAAGTGGATTAATTGGCTTCCAGGTTCGAATCCTCTTGCCTTCATATCTTCAGTAAAACTTGTTAATCCTTGAAGGGGCTGTTCGATCTTTCTTTCTGCAACAAAAGTACCCTTCCCTTGCAATCGATAAAGGAATCCTTCATTTACTAGTTGTGTAAATGCCTGTCTTACTGTCATACGGCTTATTTGATATCTTTCTGCATATTCTCTTTCTGGAGGAAGAGAATCACCTGGACGTAACTCACCGTTTTCAATTAACTCTTTAATATTTTCCTCAATTTGATAATAAATCGGAATGGGAGAATTCTTTTTAATCATTTTCCTCCTACTGCATCCTTTCCTCTATATAGGAACTAAGGTTATGTTTTTTAGCAATAAACCCTTTGTTTTGCTATTGCCGCCTTATCTGCAATAATTGTAACACAAGGATGATTTTTCAGCACTGAGGCAGGAAAACTTTCATGAATCTCCCCATTTACCAATCTAAATAGCGCTTCTCCTTTCTCTTCACCTGACACAAGAAGCAGAATTTCTTTGCTTTTCAAAATGGTCGAAATCCCCATCGTAATAGCTTGAGTGGGAACATCTTCAATTCTGTTAAAAAATCTTGCATTTGCTTGAATAGTCGAGGAAGCCAACTCTACAATATGCGTCTTTGAAGCAAAGGAAGTTCCAGGTTCATTAAATCCAATATGTCCGTTACTTCCAATACCGAGGATTTGTAAATCAATTCCGCTATGCTTTGTTAGTAGATCCTCATAATGATTGCATTCTTCTTGTAAATCTGCAGCCATGCCGCTCGGAATATTTGTTTTCGCATTGTTAATATCAATATAATTAAAAAGTTGATGATCCATAAAATAGCGATAACTGTTCTGATTATCACCAGCAAGCCCAATATACTCATCCAAATTAAAAGTAGTTACTTTCTGATAAGAAGTTCCGTTTTTTCGGTGATCCTCAATTAACCTCTGATATGTGCCAATTGGGGTACTACCTGTTGCCAACCCCAGTTTAATACTTGGATTTTGAACTACCTTTTCAATTATATATTCTGCTGCTGTCGTACTCATTTGTTGATAGTCATTTACTTCGATAATCTTCATTTTGAGTTTTCCTCCCTGTTAAATGTCTGAACCCCACGGCAGATTGTCTGATAGACCTCCAATTCCGAATCTAAAATAACAATATCTGCATCTTTTCCAACAGAAATACTGCCCTTTCGATGGTAAATATTAAGTTGCTTTGCAGGGTTTGCTGAAGCCATTTCTATAGCATCTTCAAGTGAACAACCAGTGAATGTTATGATATTTTTTAGAGCATGCCCCAATTTCAAAATACTTCCGGCAAGAGTTCCGTCATCAAGGACTGCTTTACCATCTTTAACAATTACCTCTTGTCCGCCTAGATCATATTTACCATTTTTCAAACATTTTGCCCGCATCGAGTCGGTTATTAAAATTAGCCCTTCCCTTTGCTTTTGTTTGAAAGCAAGTTTTACCATTTCCGGACGAACATGAACCCCATCAACAATTATTTCAGCCTTTAATTCTTCCCGTAAAAATACAGCGCCTACAACACCCGGTTCGCGGTGATGAAGCCCCCTCATTTGATTAAACAAGTGGGTGGCATGATTTGCACCAACATCTATTGCATGGTTAACCTGATCGTAGGTCGCATCTGTATGACCAATAGATGCAATAACCCCATTCTCCTTTAAGTAACGAATCATGTCTAACCCGCCCGGCTGTTCGGGTGCAAGTGTGACCAGTTTAATATTTCCATTCGTGAGTTTTTGCCACTCTTTAAATAGGGTTAGGTTTGGATCAACAATATATTGAACTGGCTGTGCCCCTGCTCTTTTAGCATTTACAAACGGACCTTCGAGATGAATCCCCAATATTTCGGCTTGTCCATTTTTATTCTGATTCTGAATGTATTGACCAGCATTGATTAAAGCATTCTCTATTTGTTTTCCTTCTTGAGTCATAGTTGTGGCTAAAAAGCTTGTCGTCCCTTCTCTCGGCAGAGCCAAAACCATAGTGTCTAGTGCTTCCTTTGTTGCGTCCATGGTATCAGCACCATTGACACCATGAATATGAACATCAATTAAGCCAGGAATTGCTTTAAAATGTTTAGGAAGTTCAATTACCTCAAATTCAGTCTCATCATTAAGAGCATTTATCGAACCAATCTCCACTATTTTTCCATCATTTATTTTAATAAACCCGTCTTCAATAATTATTCCTTCAGCATAGACTTGGATTCCTTTAAGTAAAATAGGATTGATTTGAGTCATAAATATAACTTCCCTTCAGGTATTTCAACATCTTTATAATATCATCACCATTTTCTAGTTGTCTATACCAATTTAGATAAATCTATTATCTGGAGCTCCAAATGATTTCAAATTTTAATGGAATACAGTCTTATCAATTTTATAAAATGATTAAAATTGGTATAGACATCTGTAAATACTTAATGATATAGTTAGAAATGGAAAAGCGCTTACACCAGATTTAATGAAATAATTACCTTATTTGTTTTTTTAAAACGACTTTTAGGAGGTTTAAAATGAAGAAATATTTACAAAGAATTGGTCGTTCATTAATGTTACCTGTAGCTGTTTTACCCGCTGCAGCCATTTTGATGGGGATTGGTTATTGGATCGACCCTACAGGATGGGGAGCGGATAGTCCACTGGCTGCTTTCCTCATAAAAGCCGGTGCATCAATAATTGATAATATCCCAATCTTATTTGCCGTCGGGGTAGCACTTGGGATGGCGAAAGAAAAGGATGGTTCATCCGCATTAAGCGGTTTAGTCGCATACCTTGTTGTGACAACCTTACTTTCAACAGGGTCAGTTTCATTGCTGCAAGGAATTAAACCCGAAGACGTTGATCCTGCCTTTGGAAAGATTGGAAATGCATTTGTTGGCATTCTTTCCGGTATTGTTGCTTCGATGATGTACAATCGCTTTAGCCACGTTAAATTACCTGATGCTTTGGCATTTTTCTCTGGTAAACGGCTTGTGCCAATCATGACAGCGGTATCAATGCTTGTGGTTTCTGCGGTATTATTCTTCTTATGGCCAGTTATTTTTACAGGGCTAGTCTCATTCGGTAAAGGCATTTCTCATTTAGGCGCCTTTGGAGCAGGTTTATATGGATTCTTTAACCGTTTATTGATTCCAACAGGTCTGCACCATGCCTTAAACTCAGTTTTCTGGTTTGACGTAGCTGGAATTAACGATATCGGTAATTTCTGGGCTGGAAAAGGGACAAAGGGTGTTACTGGTATGTATCAAGCAGGATTCTTCCCTGTCATGATGTTTGGTTTACCTGCAGCAGCACTTGCAATGTACCATACTGCAAAAGACAAAAAGAAAAAGACAGTTGCATCCTTAATGTTAGCTGCCGGTTTTGCAGCATTCTTTACAGGAGTAACAGAGCCAATTGAATTTGCCTTTATGTTTGTAGCTCCAATGCTTTATGTGGTGCATGCGGTATTAACAGGTATTTCCTTAGCCATCGCAGCAGCTTTCCATTGGACGGCTGGATTTGGATTTAGTGCAGGTCTTGTTGACTTTATTTTAAGTTCTAGATTACCGTTAGCAAACCACCCTTATATGTTAATAGTTCAAGGCCTAGTATTTGCTGTAATCTATTATTTCTTATTTAGATTCATCATTACAAAGTTCAACTTGATGACTCCTGGACGTGAAGACGATGATGAAGAATCTCCTGAGATCAATGTTGGAACAGGTGAAAGTAAATTTGCAGTTATGGCTGCACAGATTTATGAAGGATTAGGTGGAGACGCCAACGTAACTTCTGTTGACAATTGTGTTACGCGTTTAAGAATGGAAGTAAAAAATATGAATGCCGTCGATCAACAAAAAATTAAAGCGACTGGTGTCCCAGGAATAAATATCGTTGGAAAGCAAAGTATTCAAGTAATTGTAGGAACGAATGTACAATTCGTTGCAGATGAAATTTTAAAACTACGCAATACCAAGTGAATATTTTCCTATCATATCAACGAAACGACTGGTGCTTGACACCAGTCGTTTTTGTTAAGCGAATAATTTCGTTTCTTCTGCTTGGAAAAAGCTCTTCATCGCATGGAAGACATCTGCTTTTTGCTTCAGAATATAGTAGCGGAATTGGTCGTCTTTAATGTTCTTATAGGCAGACATTAAGGTAGAATGGCGATTGTACTGATTTACCTCTCCATAACCGAACATGTTTGACACCTTCATTAATTCTTCAACAAGCTTCACACAGCGGGCATTATCCGAAGTCAGATTGTCACCGTCTGAAAAGTGGAAAGGATAGATGTTGAACTTTCGTGGATTATATTTCGCATCAATAATTTCAAGTGCTTTCCGGTAAGCAGAAGAACAAATCGTTCCGCCACTTTCCCCCTTCGAGAAGAAATCTTCCTCTGTAACCACTTTAGCTTCCGTATGATGGGCAATAAATTCAATCTCCACTGTTTCATATTTAGTTCTTAAAAAGCGAGTCATCCAGAAGAAAAAGCTGCGTGCCATATACTTTTCCCAGATACCCATCGAACCACTTGTATCCATCATCGCAATTACAACTGCTTTAGAATCTGGTTTGATGACTTCATTCCAGGTCTTAAATTTTAAATCATCTTTGTAAATTGGGTGGAATGCCGGCTTCCCTGTCATCGCATTCCTTTTAAAAGCTGACATCATCGTGCGTTTCTTATCAATATTCCCCATTAACCCGGTTTTCCGAATATCATTAAATTCAATGTTTTCAACCAGATGTTCTTGTTCTTCTTTTCTCTTTAAATTAGGCAGTTCTAATTGTTTAAATAATGCTTCCTCAAGTTCCATTAAGGACACTTCTGCCTCAAAATAATCTTCCCCTGCTTGGTCCCCAGCTCCTTGACCCTTTCCTGGTCCCTTTTGTCCGCTAGAGCCATCACGTGCTACAACATCACCGACTTGACTGTCACCATCACCTTGGCCCACGTGTTTGTTTTTGTCATAATTATAGCGAATTTTATATTCGTCCAATGAACGAATTGGAATTTTTACTACATCTCGACCATTAGACATGATTATACTTTCTTCTGTAATTAGGTCTGGTAGATTGTTACGAATAGCCTCCTGGACTTTTTCTTGATGCCGCTGCTGGTCATCGTGGCCTTTACGGTGGAGGGACCAATCTTCTCTTGAAATGATAAATTGATGGTTATTAGTTGACAATGTAAACCCCTCCTTATTAATTTATTAGCTTCAAAAATGCACAAATTCTCATCCAACACATATGATAACGCGAGTGTAAAAATTAAGATAAATATGGATTACTTTATCCTATGCAGAATCAGAGAATAATTTACAAATTATTTTGACAATTGTGCCTTCGCCTATGGTATGGATCAGATTAAGAGAGCAGAAGAAATTTACTTTCGAAACTGAATAAGGAAAAAAATAGACTGACAGATATCCTTCTGCCAGTCCTAGCTATTTTAACCCCAACTTATCTATTTAAAAGGCTTCCAACATAACGTAATAGTTCATTAGCAGAAGTGGTATTATAGCCGTGTTCATCCACTAACCTAGCAACCACATTATTGATTTTTTTCAGTTGCTGTTCATCAGGTGTTTTGGAAGAGGTGGTAATTTTCACTACGTCCTTTAGATCAGCAAACAATTTCTTTTGAATGGCTTCACGAAGACGATCATGAGAGTTGTAGTCAAATCTTTTTCCTTTTCTAGCAAACGCTGAAATCCTAATCAGGACTTCCTCTCTAAAGGCTTTTTTCGCATTTTCAGAGATACCAATTTGTTCTTCAATCGATCTCATCAACTTCTCATCTGGATTGATTTCTTCACCAGTTAATTGATCGCGGAGCTTATTCTTATTGCAATATGCCTCAACATTATCAAGATAATTATCCATTAATGTTTTGGCAGATTCTTCGTACGAATACACAAATGCCTTTTGGACCTCATTCTTGGCAATATTATCATACTCTTTTCTTGCTAATGAGATATAATTCATATAACGTTCACGTAACTCTGTGGTGATGGACGGGTGTTGATCAAGCCCATCTTTTAATGACCTCAATACATCCAGAGCATTAATCGATGGTATTTCTTTACGAATGATGGTTGATGAAATCCGGTTAATCACATAACGCGGGTCAATACCACTCATACCTTCATCTGGATATTCCTTCTTGAGTTCATCGACATCCGCCGTATTAAAGCCCTCCACATTTTCACCATCATAAAGTCGCATTTTCTTAAGTAGATCAATATCGCCTTTTTTCGGTTCCTTTAAACGAGTTAGAATCGTAAACATCGCTGCGACCTTTAATGTATGCGGTGCGATGTGTACATCGGAAACATCGCTTTCATTGATCATCTTTTCATAAATTCTTTCCTCTTGTGACACCTTTAAGTTATACGGTATTGGCATCACAATAATCCTTGAATGAAGTGCTTCATTTTTCTTATTGGAGATAAAGGAACGATATTCCGTTTCATTCGTATGGGCAACAATAAGCTCATCCGCTGAGATCAGCGCAAATCGCCCTGCTTTAAAATTCCCTTCCTGGGTTAAAGAAAGCAAATGCCAGAGGAATTTCTCATCACATTTTAGCATCTCTTGGAACTCCATCATTCCACGATTAGCTTTATTCAGTTCACCATCGAATCGATAAGCACGTGGATCGGATTCAGAGCCATATTCCGCAATCGTTGAAAAATCGATACTTCCTGTTAAATCGGCAATATCCTGTGATTTCGGATCAGATGGGCTAAATGTTCCGATCCCTGTTCGTTTATCTTCGGAGAAGAAGATTCTTTCAACTAAAACATCCTCGATACGTCCACCATATTCCTGTTCTAGGCGCATCAAATTAAGTGGTGAAAGGTTGCCTTCAATTCGGATACCATACTCATCATGGAAATCCTTTCGCAAATGATGTGGAATTAAGTGAAGTGGATCCTCGTGCATCGGGCATCCCTTAATGGCAAACACTGAGCCTCGATCAGTGAGTGAGTAGGCTTCGAGTCCTCTTTTTAGCATAGTAACAAGGGTGGACTTACCGCCACTTACTGGGCCCATTAACAATAAAATACGCTTCCTGACATCCAGTCTTTTTGCAGCCGGATGGAAGTATTCTTCTACAAGCCTCTCAAGCGATTCCTCTAACCCAAATAACTGATTACTAAAGAATTCGTACTTTCTAGTCCCTTTTTCTTCGGTAATTCCCGCATCCTTAAGCATATTATAAACTCGTGAATGTGCCGACTGTGCAACCCATGGCTTCTCCTTCAGCAACTGTAAATAGTCTGCGAATGACCCTTCCCAACGTAACTTTTCTTCTTCTTCGCGATACATCTCGATTTTTTTTAGAATATCCATAAGGCCCTCCCCTTGTAGGTTAATCAAGAGACGTTTAATATACTCTATGCTCCTGAGCTTTTGAACATGCGTAACCAATGTGAGATAGCATCTATCTTTTTTGTTTCAGTAATAAACATCTTCCTCTTTTCATTTTTATAAGATAGGCTATAATAAAACTATATGTGTGATAAAAATGAAAAATGTATGACGAAGGAGGATTACATAAATATGAATACGTTCATCGTTTGTTTAGTAATGGTTGCATTTTTATCGGCAATCTTCACAGCAGGTTATAATGACAAACCAGGTTCAACAAAATAAAAGCTGCCAAATTGGCAGCTTTTTTAGTGAAGATCAAGTTTATTTTTTTGTACAAATTCCCTCATATACATTCTACTTTTCCGATCAAGCATGAGAGCCATTTGTTCTGTCCAGCGGTCTTTTCTTTTTCCGCCTGTCCGCTCTTCATAGTAGCTAGAAATTAATTGATCATATTCTTGAAGCTGGCTGACATAAATCTCTTTATTTTGTTCATATTGATCCTCATGATACACATGTTCGTACGGCAACCTTGGTTTTGTTTCAGTTTTTTTGGTTGGCACCCCAACAGCAAGACCAAATAAAGGAATAACACGGTCAGGTGTTTTTAAAATCTTTTTCACATCATCAAGATTGTTGCGAATTCCACCTATGTAGCAAATTCCTAACCCCATCGATTCAGCTGCAATTGCTGCATTCTGAGCAGCTAATGAAGCATCAATAAGAGCTACCATAAACTTTTCCGTACTTTCAATGGAAGGAGTAACATTTATTTGTTCCTTCTCTCCTATTATCGTATGGCGGTAAAGATCCGCACAAAAAACAAAAAAGTGGCCATTTTTTTCAACATATTCTTGGTTCCCAGCAATCTCAGCTAATTTTTTCTTCTTCTCTTTGTCCTTAACACCAATAATAGAGTAGGCTTGAATAAAACTCGATGTGGACGCAGATTGAGCACAAGTAACAATTGTTTTGATTTGTTCATCTGTTAATGGTTTGTCCTCAAAATGCCGGAGTGAGCGATGGTTTTGAATCGTTTCAATCACTTTATTCATAAAAACCTTCCTTTCATTTAATCAAAAGGAGGCCCGATTGGACCTCCTTTAATTATTTTAGATGAGCATAATTTTGTTGACGAAGCGCTTCGTAAATTAGAATGGCAGCTGTATTTGAAAGATTCAAGGAACGAATATTTTCAGTCATCGGAATCCTCAAGCTAGTATCTTTATTAGCTTCAATTACATCTTTCGGAAGCCCCGTCGTTTCCCGTCCGAAAATAAAGTAATAATCTTTACTTGGATCACTATAATTAAAACTACTATACGTCTTTTCTCCGAATTTTGTAATATAAAAGAATTCACTGCCTGCATTCTTCTCATAAAAGTCTTCAAGAGAATCGTAATAGACAATATTAACATATTCCCAATAATCCAAGCCTGCTCTTTTTAACATTTTGTCATCCGTCGAAAAACCCAATGGACGGATTAAATGTAAATTTGTATCTGTTCCTGCACAAGTCCTTGCGATATTTCCGGTATTAGAAGGAATCTGTGGCTGATATAATACTACATTTATTGACACGTTTCTCACCTCAATAAAAAACTCTACATGCCATTATACCACTATGAGTTATCCTTTCAATAATGAAGCACTTTTAACCGAGTAAGTGATAAAATTTATATTTAATTTTAGGTGTGTATGCAGATGAATCTTCATATGCCCAATACCTCATACGGCTATTATACGTATGAGCATTAACTAATGGCATTCCATACGCATCCTTTCCAGTAACAATCGTATTATGATTAAACCGTCCATCTCCTTCAAAATCGTAGCAAATAACATCACCCAATAATAATTGGTCTGGGCTGCTCACCTCATTAGCCTGCAATCCGCTTTTTGAATTGGCTAAGTAGATCCTAAGTGAGTTTGCGACTGCCCAGCTATAGCTCCAATTATTATTTTGCAGCCACCAGCCTGCTCCCTTATTGGGATAACCCCTCATTGGTGCTCCACCAACATGTAGGCATTGGGAGATAAAGTTAGTGCAATCATTTTCAAACTTTTTATAAGCGGGATTATAGCTATTCCACCAGCGTTCCGCATACTGTACAGCCTTTAAACGATCGTATTGAAAACTTAATCTTTCCTCTTGATCATGATTATCTAAGTCTGGGGGCTGACTAGCTTCTTTTTGCTCAAATGAATTGATTTCCTCATCCATCACTAAAGCCTCTTTATAAAACTTAGCTAATCTTTCTTCTACTTCCTCTTCCATGTAAAGCAACTCTTTTTGCTTGATTAAGTATTGGTAATGTGCCTGATATCTCACAGTCTGAAATTCATCCTCTTTCACTGTCTCTATAATTCTGCCTGTAGTTTTCACTTTCACAATTTCTGCAGACCTTTTAGCTAATGCACTTTGTTTCTTTTCAGCTTTTGGAAAAAAAACTTTATGAGATCTTTTATCAGACACAAATTGATTAACTCTCTTTTCAAATAAATCTTGAATCAAATGAAGCATATTCTCACCCCTTTCTTTCATTCATATGAGAAAAGAAAGGTTTATATCAAAAAAAAATAAGCGAACTAGCTGAGTTCGCTCTGGTTACTATCTAAATAAACGTAAGCCTTTTTCTATTTCAGTTTGTACTTCAGGATCAGTTTCACGTTCTTGTGCTTTTTTTAGGGCGGAGAAGGCTGCTTCACCACCAATTTTCCCAAGAGCCCATGCAGCTGTACCTCTTGAAACAGGGCCTGCCTCATTCTCTAAAATATCTATCAAATCAGGAATCGAAGTTTCATCCTTAAAGTGTGCGAGTGCAATAATTGCATTTCTTTGAATCGGCTTTTTCCCTCGCCACGAACCAGCTACTTGTCCAAAATTAGTTTTAAACTCCCGATTACTTAATTTAAGGATTGGCTTTAATAAAGGTTTAGCCACTTCAGGATTAGGCTCTAATTCTTCATGTAAATGAAAGTTCTTGCCCTTGTTAACTGGACATGCCGTTTGGCAAGAGTCACAGCCATAGACTCGGTTTCCAAGCTTCTCCCTAAACTCATCTGGAATGAATGTTTTTGTTTGGGTTAAAAAAGAAATACAGTGCTGTGCATTAATCTGTCCCCCTTGAACAAGGGCACCTGTTGGACATGCATCCAAACACTTAGTGCATGACCCACACTGATCTTCCATCGGTGTATCCGGTTTAAAAGGAATATTTGTAATCATTTCTCCCAAATAAACATAAGAACCAAATTCGGGGGTAATAATCGAACAATTTTTCCCGCTCCAACCGATTCCTGCCCGCTCCGCTACAGCGCGATCTGAGAGTTCTCCAGTATCAACCATCGATTTTAACCTTGCCTCAGGTATCTTGGTTGTGATAAATTCCTCTAGTTTTTTCAGCCTATCCTTTAGCACATGATGATAGTCGAGCCCCCAGGATGCCCGGCTGAAAATCCCCCTCCTCTCCCCTTTTTTGCTTTCCACACGAATTTTCATTTTGGAAGGATAAGCAATAGCAATAGATATGATTGATTGAGGTTTCTCTAGTAATAAGGAGGGGGTCACTCTTTTCTCTAAATCTGGTTCTTCGAATCCTGACTGGTAGTTTAGTTCCTGCTGCCTTATTAATCGATTTTTTAATTCAGTAAACGTGTCAGTCGTCGTGAACCCGATTTTATCGATTCCAATCTCTTTACTAAAAGCGATGAGCTCTTCCTTTAATTTTTGGACATTCATTTAGTAACCTCCTTCTCTAGAAGTCATCTATAATTAATATTAAATAGGTTTATTTTTGTTGCGCATCTATTTATGATAAACTATTTTCATTGAATTTTGGAGGTGGAATCGTTGGAAATTATACTCTCAAGGGAAATAACCGAACGGATACCTAACTTTAAAGTGGGAATCATTGAATATAAAAATATTATTGTTGGTGATTCTCCACAAATGATTCGAGGAAGACTCCAGCTTTTCCAAGAATCTATTTATTTTGATTTAGAAAATAAAAATGTGAGTGACCTCCCGGGGATTCAGGAATGGCGTACAATCTTCAAAACGTTTGGGAAAGACCCGAATCGCTATCGTCCTTCCGTTGAAGCGTTATACAGAAGAGTTCAAAAACAAAATTACCTTTCATCCGTTCAAAGTGCCATTGATATTAATAATTTTTTCTCTTTACAATATCAAGTACCTATAGGAATTTACGATTTGGATAGCTTGAATGGGCCTGTTTGTATTCGTTTAGGAATAGAGGGAGATGAATATACTGGATTGAATGGGCGGATAAATTCTTTGCATCATCTGATAGTATCTTCAGATATTCAGGGTCCTTTCGGAAGTCCCTTCGTTGATTCTGATCGAGCACCTGTAACTTTAGCTACCAAGAATGCCCTGCAAATTATTTATTTGAGACCCTTAACCGATGATGAAAACTCGAAGAGATTAACAGAGTCATTAATGAACATGTTCACCCAAATCCATGGAGGAGAAGCTTCCTTTGAAATCGTAAGGTGTCCATAGGGCATCTTTTTTTTATATAGGAAAAAACGCAATTCATCGTTCTCTTATGTAACGATAAACTGCGTTAGTTATTATGTATGGAGCGGGTGAAGAGAATCGAACTCTCATCATCAGCTTGGAAGGCTGAGGTTTTACCACTAAACTACACCCGCATTTTTAAGATGATTCTTTATAATAGGCAACTGACTTTTATAATATTACACATTAATTTTAGTAAAGTCAAGGGAATATTGCAGAATTTGTCGAAATAAATCACTTAAGGTTAGGTTAACTTAATACATTTGAAGGGATTGTACTCCTACTTATCTTCTCAAAGTATCTAAGCCATCTCCAGAACCCATTGAGCTAAATTTTTAGTTCATCGGGCATCAGGGGCTGCTTCTCATTTACCGTATGGAGCAAATTTATGCCTGGGCGGGAAATGAGGGGAGCTCTCTTTTACCGTGGTGAGCTAATTTTGGCCTGGACGGGAAATGAGGGGGGCTCTCTTTTACCGTGCGGAGCATGAATAGACCTAGACGGGAAGTGAGGGGGGATTTCTTTTACCGTGCGGAGCAAAAATAGACCTAGACGGGAAATGAGGGGTCTGATTACCGTTGAGCTAATTTTTTCCGCTCTCCGGGCATCAGACGCTCCTTCTGATTACCGTTGAGCGGATTTTTTCCGCTCTCCGGGCATCAGACGCTCCTTCTGATTACCGTTGAGCGGATTTTTTCCACTCTCCGGGCATTAGACGCTCCTTCTGATTAATGATGTATTAATTTCTCTCGCTCAATGGGAATCGAATACAGTTTTTATATACAAAAAAAACGATCTACAATTAATGTAGATCGTCAATTAACTAATTTTTTAATACCGGTGATCGGGGTCGAACCGATACTCCTCACGGAACACGATTTTGAGTCGTGCGCGTCTGCCAATTCCGCCACACCGGCGCGTATTAAAGTATTTAGAGAATATAATGCCGAGGACCGGAATCGAACCGGTACGGTAGTCACCTACCGCAGGATTTTAAGTCCTGTGCGTCTGCCAGTTCCGCCACCCCGGCGAATTTCTAGTTACTTAGCAAATGAATTATGGAGGCGGCAACCGGATTCGAACCGGTGGTAAAGGTTTTGCAGACCTCTGCCTTACCACTTGGCTATGCCGCCATAAATATTGGAGCGGAAGACGGGATTCGAACCCGCGACCCCCACCTTGGCAAGGTGGTGTTCTACCACTGAACTACTTCCGCACATTGGCTGGGCTAGCTGGATTTGAACCAACGCATGTCGCAGTCAAAGTGCGATGCCTTACCGCTTGGCTATAGCCCAACGTTTAAAATAGGAAATTTGATAATATGGGGCGACTGATGGGAATCGAACCCACGAATGCCTGAACCACAATCAGGTGCGTTAACCACTTCGCCACAATCGCCATTATAAAATTGGCAGGGGTAGTAGGAATTGAACCCACACCAAAGGTTTTGGAGACCTTCGTTCTACCTTTAAACTATACCCCTATAAATGGTGGAGGGGGACGGATTCGAACCGCCGAACCCGGAGGGAGCGGATTTACAGTCCGCCGCGTTTAGCCACTTCGCTACCCCTCCACATATATTATTCACATTGCCAGCTTATGGTGCCGGCGAGAGGACTTGAACCCCCAACCTACTGATTACGATTCAGTTGCTCTACCAGTTGAGCTACACCGGCAAAAAACTAAAGGTGGCTCAGGACGGAATCGAACCGCCGACACAAGGATTTTCAGTCCTTTGCTCTACCGACTGAGCTACTGAGCCAAACACGGTCTGGACGGGACTCGAACCCGCGACCTCCTGCGTGACAGGCAGGCATTCTAACCAACTGAACTACCAGACCAATTGCGGGGACAGGATTTGAACCTGCGACCTTCGGGTTATGAGCCCGACGAGCTACCAGACTGCTCCACCCCGCGATAATAAAAATTATTAATTTTAGAGCATGCTCCATGTTTTGTTACTGACCGCCCCGATTTCAGAAAGCTTATTCAAGCAGCGGCTCAATCGTTGCGCTGTAGATTATTCGAAGTAGCATATTCGAACGTGCTCCACCTCGCGATAATAAAAATTAAGTTATTAAAAATTAAATTATTAAAAACTATGGAGGAGGAAGAGGGATTCGAACCCCCGCGCGGTATGACCCGCCTGTCGGTTTTCAAGACCGATCCCTTCAGCCAAACTTGGGTATTCCTCCGAAATATTATGAAGCTAATGGTGGACCTTGTAGGACTCGAACCTACGACCGGACGGTTATGAGCCGTCTGCTCTAACCAGCTGAGCTAAAGGTCCAAGTAAATTAAGTAATATTTGGTAGCGGCGGAGGGGATCGAACCCCCGACCTTACGGGTATGAACCGTACGCTCTAGCCAGCTGAGCTACACCGCCATATTGGTATTTGTAAAATTCTTGGTGGAGTCTAGGGGGATCGAACCCCTGACCTCCTGCGTGCAAAGCAGGCGCTCTCCCAGCTGAGCTAAGACCCCATATAATATTGGAAGCATGGTCGGGAAGACAGGATTCGAACCTGCGACCCCTTGGTCCCAAACCAAGTGCTCTACCAAGCTGAGCTACTTCCCGTAAAAGTGCGCCCTGAGAGATTCGAACTCCCGACCTTTTGATTCGTAGTCAAACACTCTATCCAGCTGAGCTAAGGGCGCATATAAAATTTACTAAATTAAATGGTGCCGAGGACCGGAAT